>NZ_JBITZS010000028.1:0-1098 GCF_044547045.1 Streptomyces sp. NPDC053048 | reverse complement strand
CACGGGGATCCGGAGTACCTTCACCCGCAGACGCAGGCGTGGCAGGCCGAGGTCATTGACCGCGTCGCCGGTTTCCTCGCGGCCTAGGCGGGCAGCGCTGCGAGTGCCTGCCGCAGTTCCCGCACTGGTGTGCGGCGGGCGTGGGGGCGCAGGGCGGTGACGGTGCGGCGGACTTCGCTGAGCGCTTGCCCGAAGTGAGGGCCGGCGGCCAGGCGGAGTACTTCCATGCCGGTGGCGGCTGCTTCGTCGACTTCGCCCACGGCGGCCAGGGCACCGGCGAGATGGGCGGTGAAGAACGCCCGGTCCCTCGTCGGGAAGGCCCCCTTCGCCAGGTGCTGGCGCAGCAGGGTGACGGCGCGTCCGGGCTGTCCAGCTTCGCGGTGGCAGATGGCGCTCTGCACCATCAGCCGGTCGCGGGTGTATCCCTCACAGAGCGGGCCGGTGCACGTCGCCGGCTGCGCGGGCGCGGCGTCGCCGAGGGCGTCGTGGGCTTCGTCGAGCGTGCGCGCCACGTCGCGGTGGCCGGCGCCGGTGAGCGCCATCGCCCGGGCCTCTTGCTGCAGAGCCTCGGCACGAGCCCGGGGCGGCAGCGTCCAGGGCCCACGGGCGGCTACGTGGGCTAGGTCGTACATCCGGACCGCGTCCTGCCGGTCGGTGGCCTGGGCCCGCCGCAGCAGGACGTAGGCGTGCATCGGCCCGTCGCCGGTCAGTGTCGCCCACTCGATCGCCCGGTCGTGCCAGTACGTCGTGGTCTGCGGTGGTGCTCCGCTGTCGCGGTGCACCCAGGCGGTGAACTCAGCGGTTCTGGCGCCGAGCGCGAGAAGGTCCTGCCGGATCGCGGGACGCGCTTCGCGGGCGAGGGTGTCGATGGCGCCGGCAAGGCCGAGTGCGACGGGCAGCACCTGACGCGGCCCGGCATGGCTGTCGGTGCGGGCGGCCTTGTCTAACGCGGTGCGCAGGTGGGTCACCAGCATCGTGTCGCTGTAGCGCCGGGCATTGTCCACCGCCGCGGCGAGGTGCTCCAAGGCGGCCGCATCGAGCAGTGGCGCGCCCGCCAGCACTCCTAGGAACGTACGCCGGCGCACCGCGTCCTCCTCG
>NZ_JBITZS010000027.1:0-1345 GCF_044547045.1 Streptomyces sp. NPDC053048 | reverse complement strand
GAAGACGCTGGGGATGATGTAGTTGGCGTTGAGTTCGTCGTCGGTGACGACGTCGGCGAGGGCGGTGGCGGCGGCGAGCATCATGTCGGTGTTGACGGTGCGTGACTGGGCGTCGAGCAGGCCGCGGAAGACGCCGGGGAAGACCAGCACGTTGTTGATCTGGTTGGGGAAGTCGGAGCGGCCGGTGGCGACGACGGCCGCGGTCTGGCGGGCGATGCCGGGCTCGACCTCGGGGTCGGGGTTGGCCAGCGCGAAGACGATCGCGTCGTCGGCCATCGCGGCGACGTCCTCGCCGGTCAGGACGTTCGGGGCGGAGACACCGATGAACACGTCCGCGCCGCGGACGGCTTCCTTGAGGGTGCCGGTGATGCCTTCGGGGTTGGTGTTGTCGGCGATCCAGCGCAGTGCGGTGCCGGGGTGGGCGGAGAGCAGGTCGGGGCGGGCGGCGTGGACGACGCCGTGGATGTCGGCGACCACGGCGTGCTTGACGCCGGCGGCGGTCAGGAGCTTGAGGATCGCGGTGCCGGCGGCGCCCGCGCCGGACATGACCACGCGGACGTCGCCGATGTGCTTGCCGACCACGCGCAGGGCGTTGGTCAGGGCGGCCAGGACGACGATGGCGGTGCCGTGCTGGTCGTCGTGGAAGACGGGGATGTCCAGGGCCTCGCGCAGGCGGGCTTCGATCTCGAAGCAGCGGGGGGCGGAGATGTCCTCGAGGTTGATGCCGGCGAAGCCGGGGGCGATGGCCTTGACGATCTCGACGATGGCGTCGGAGTCCTGGGTGTCGAGGCAGATCGGCCAGGCGTCGATGCCGGCGAAGCGCTTGAAGAGGGCGGCTTTGCCCTCCATGACGGGGAGGGCGGCCTTGGGGCCGATGTTGCCCAGGCCCAGGACGGCGGAGCCGTCGGTGACCACGGCGACGGAGTTGCGCTTGATGGTCAGGCGGCGGGCGTCCTCGGGGTTCTCGGCGATGGCCATGCAGACGCGGGCGACGCCGGGGGTGTAGACCATGGAGAGGTCGTCGCGGTTGCGGATGGGGTGTTTGGAGGCCATCTCGATCTTGCCGCCGAGGTGCATCAGGAAGGTGCGGTCGGAGACCTTGCCCAGGACGACGCCCTCGATGCCGCGGAGCTTTTCGACGATCTCGTCGGCGTGCTCGGTCGAGGTGGTCGCCATGGTCACATCGATCCGCAGCTTCTCGTGACCGGACGCGGTCACGTCCAGACCGGTCACCGAGCCACCGGAGGACTCCACGGCCGTGGTGAGCTGACTGACCGCGGTCCCACCCGCGGGAACCTCCAGCCGGACCGTCATCGAGTACGAGACGCTAGGCGCCGTTGCCATG
>NZ_JBITZS010000025.1:0-1413 GCF_044547045.1 Streptomyces sp. NPDC053048 | reverse complement strand
ACACAGTGGACGCGAGCAACTGAGGACAAGCCCTCGGCCTATTAGTACCAGTCAGCTCCAACCGTTACCGGTCTTCCACACCTGGCCTATCAACCCAGTCGTCTACTGGGAGCCTTACCCCATCAAGTGGGTGGGAGTCCTCATCTCGAAGCAGGCTTCCCGCTTAGATGCTTTCAGCGGTTATCCCTCCCGAACGTAGCCAACCAGCCATGCCCTTGGCAGGACAACTGGCACACCAGAGGTTCGTCCGTCCCGGTCCTCTCGTACTAGGGACAGCCCTTCTCAAGACTCCTACGCGCACAGCGGATAGGGACCGAACTGTCTCACGACGTTCTAAACCCAGCTCGCGTACCGCTTTAATGGGCGAACAGCCCAACCCTTGGGACCGACTCCAGCCCCAGGATGCGACGAGCCGACATCGAGGTGCCAAACCATCCCGTCGATATGGACTCTTGGGGAAGATCAGCCTGTTATCCCCGGGGTACCTTTTATCCGTTGAGCGACGGCGCTTCCACAAGCCACCGCCGGATCACTAGTCCCGACTTTCGTCCCTGCTCGACCCGTCGGTCTCACAGTCAAGCTCCCTTGTGCACTTACACTCAACACCTGATTGCCAACCAGGCTGAGGGAACCTTTGGGCGCCTCCGTTACCCTTTAGGAGGCAACCGCCCCAGTTAAACTACCCACCAGACACTGTCCCTGATCCGGATCACGGACCCAGGTTAGACATCCAGCACGACCAGAGTGGTATTTCAACGACGACTCCACACACACTGGCGTGCATGCTTCACAGTCTCCCACCTATCCTACACAAGCCGAACCGAACACCAATATCAAGCTGTAGTAAAGGTCCCGGGGTCTTTCCGTCCTGCTGCGCGAAACGAGCATCTTTACTCGTAGTGCAATTTCACCGGGCCTATGGTTGAGACAGTCGAGAAGTCGTTACGCCATTCGTGCAGGTCGGAACTTACCCGACAAGGAATTTCGCTACCTTAGGATGGTTATAGTTACCACCGCCGTTTACTGGCGCTTAAGTTCTCAGCTTCGCCCCACCGAAATGGAGCTAACCGGTCCCCTTAACGTTCCAGCACCGGGCAGGCGTCAGTCCGTATACATCGCCTTACGGCTTCGCACGGACCTGTGTTTTTAGTAAACAGTCGCTTCTCGCTGGTCTCTGCGGCCACACCCAGCTCACGGAGTAAATCCGATCACCGGACATGGCCCCCCTTCTCCCGAAGTTACGGGGGCATTTTGCCGAGTTCCTTAACCATAGTTCACCCGAACGCCTCGGTATTCTCTACCTGACCACCTGAGTCGGTTTAGGGTACGGGCCGCCATGAAACTCGCTAGAGGCTTTTCTCGACAGCATAGGATCATCCACTTCACCACAATCGGCTCGGCATCAGGTCTCAG
>NZ_JBITZS010000024.1:0-1448 GCF_044547045.1 Streptomyces sp. NPDC053048 | reverse complement strand
GAGCTGCATGCCATTCGCGAGCAGGTTCGGCGTGGTCCGAGTGAGCGGGCTACCCAGGCCCAGAAGGCCAAGGGAAAGCTGACCGCTCGTGAGCGCATAGATCTGCTGCTGGACGAGGGCTCTTTCAACGAGGTCGAGCCCCTGCGGCGGCACCGGGCGACCGGTTTCGGACTGGAGGCCAAGCGCCCCTACACCGACGGTGTCATCACCGGCTGGGGCACGGTGCACGGCCGGACCGTGTTCGTCTACGCGCACGACTTCCGGATCTTCGGCGGCGCGCTGGGCGAGGCCCACGCCACCAAGATCCACAAGATCATGGACATGGCCATCGCGGCCGGCGCGCCCCTGGTCTCGCTCAACGACGGCGCCGGCGCCCGTATCCAGGAGGGCGTCTCCGCCCTCGCCGGCTACGGCGGGATCTTCCAGCGCAACACCAAGGCCTCCGGCGTCATCCCGCAGATCAGCGTGATGCTCGGCCCCTGCGCCGGCGGCGCGGCCTACAGCCCGGCGCTGACGGACTTCGTGTTCATGGTCCGCGAGACCTCCCAGATGTTCATCACCGGCCCCGACGTGGTGCGCGCGGTGACGGGCGAGGAGATCACCCAGAACGGCCTGGGCGGCGCGGACGTGCACGCCGAGACCTCGGGCGTCGCGCACTTCGCGTACGACGACGAGGAGACCTGCCTGGAGGAGGTCCGCTACCTGCTGTCCCTCCTGCCGCAGAACAACCGCGAGAACCCGCCGCGCGTGACGCCGGAGGACCCGGCCGACCGCACCGGCGAGGCACTGCTGGACCTGGTCCCGGCGGACGGCAACCGTCCGTACGACATGCGCAAGGTCATCGAGGAGCTCGTCGACGACGGCGAGTACCTCGAGGTCCACGAGCGCTGGGCCACCAACATCATCTGCGCGCTGTCCCGTCTGGACGGCCAGGTCGTGGGCATCGTGGCGAACCAGCCGCAGTCCCTGGCCGGCGTCCTGGACATCGAGGCCTCCGAGAAGGCCGCGCGGTTCATCCAGATGTGCGACGCCTTCAACATCCCGATCATCACTCTTCTGGACGTCCCCGGCTTCCTGCCCGGCGTCGACCAGGAGCACGGTGGAATCATCCGCCACGGCGCCAAGCTGCTGTACGCCTACTGCAACGCCACCGTGCCGCGCATCTCGGTGATCCTGCGCAAGGCCTACGGCGGCGCCTACATCGTCATGGACTCCCAGTCCATCGGCGCCGACCTCACCTACGCCTGGCCCACCAACGAGATCGCGGTCATGGGCGCCGAGGGCGCGGCGAACGTCATCTTCCGCAAGCAGATCGCGGAGGCCGACGACCCCGAGGCGATGCGCGCCCGCATGGTCAAGGAGTACAAGGCCGAGCTCATGCACCCGTACTACGCGGCCGAGCGCGGTCTGGTCGACGACGTCATCGACCCCGTCGAGACCCGCTCGGT
>NZ_JBITZS010000023.1:0-2746 GCF_044547045.1 Streptomyces sp. NPDC053048 | reverse complement strand
AGTGTCCGGCTCGATAATCACGTAGGCGTTGTTGAACCATCGCAGCCAGGGCCCTGCGCTTGGTCACTCCCGCCTGCACCAGCCAGGCAACAGGTTTGCTCACGCCCGGGAGGTTAGTGAGGCCGTACTCCGCGGCCTTTTGGCGGACGTTCAAGATCAGCTTCCCTGGATCGCGCTGCGCTGCCTGGGAAAGGCCGTCCGGAGACGTCACTCCAATGGCGCACAGGATGTCCAGCATGCGGGGGTCGTCAAGACTCAAATGGACCTGGGCCAGCAGGGCCAGGTCCCGATACTGGTCGACGAGGACCGGGGAGCTTTTGAGATAGTCCGCCATTGCGGATCGCTGCGCCTCGTCATCGGTCCGGCGGGCGAGTTCACGCGAGGATGTAAGGCCAGCGGATTCCAGACGCTTCTTGTGCTGCACGAACACCGGCAGGTCCAGGAACTCATTGGAATGTACGATCTGCTGGAAGCCTTCGTGAGACTGAAGATCCCTGAAACAAGGGTCATGACGGGCATCGTTCTTATCCCTGTCAGTGGCAAGAGCGAACCGGAGATCCTCGACAGCGTCGTCGGCTTTGCCGATATCTCGCGCTTCCAGAAGGAAGCAGTCCAGGCAGGCGTGATCATACGTAAGCTTGGGAGAAGGAGGGTCCTCGGAGTGAGGGTGGAAAGGCGGAAGTGGACCCATCCTCCGCCCCAGTACGAAAACACTGCGCTCCAAGTTGCGGGCGAATGGCAGCATCCGCTCGGCGAGAAGTGCTACCTGGCCTGCCTTATGGGTTGCTTTGCACACCTCAAGAAGCTCTGTGGTGGCGGATTCGGCATGCTGCAGAGCATCCCAATCACTTTTACCGCTGATGATGAAGTAGTTCAGCCACTGCGTTGCGATGCTGTACAGTACGCGGATTCGCAACGGCACCCACCCCTCCCCGTCCTTCACGCCGTATTCTGGGTGATGGTAGTGCCGCTCCATACTCTCCGCGAAGCTCCTGTAGTCCGTGGTTTCCGTCGGTATTTCACGGTAACGGGCCCAGAGGTATTCAAAACGAGCCAGGACATAACCCGGGTCCTCGTCCATGGCCCTGTTCAGCAAACTAATCGATTTCGCTTGCGGGTCTATTAGCGACTTGCTTGTGGCAATTAGTTGCAGGGTGACGCTCTTCCAGTTTCGCGCACCGCATAGGCTGTCACGGAGGTTCAAATGCACCCGGCTCAGGTGCAGCAGGGTGAAAGCCGCTGCTCCTGTGAGCAGCTGGGCGCGTGCCCGGTCTCGGGCACTGTGGGTGGCAAATTGAGACGGGTCGGCTGCATTCTCCTCCGAAGGGTCAGCCTGGAGTGAGGGGAGATCGAGGTCTAGGCGGCTGAAGATGCTGCTATCGGCATGTTGGCCGTTCCGAAAAATGGTAACTGCGACCCGGTTGTCGTCCACGATTACTGCCCGAGCACGCCAGGTGTAGCCTGGATTGAGAGCGAAAAACATGCGGGACAGAAGGCTCGCGAATGTTCCCGACGGAAGCGCGCTTAGTTCGTTCATGGTGAGGTTGCTCAGAGGTGTTGTGTCTAGGATGCTTGCGGCCTGGAAACGCTTAGGTGACTCGGTTCCCAGGCCCTGCATTCTGGCGAGAAGGTAATCAGTGAAGGCCTGATTTATGGAACCTTCGAACTGTGCCTCGACCTGCAATCGCAGCTTTTGTCCGGCTGCCGCCGCCGTGATCAGAATCCCGAACGCGACGAGGACGGCATAGGCGCCCATAAGGCGTCTCTGCGGGGTTGTGAGTTCGGTACAGGACAGGAGTACACCCAACAGGATGATGGCAACGAGCGCGAGCAACATCGGGGCCCAATCTCGCCACACTTGTGATCCCTGACGAGGCGTCACCTGCTTAGTCAGCCGTTTGGATACACGGGCGACCATGTAGAAGATGAGCACGGCTATTGCCAGGATGACTATGCCGGCAGCCCACAGCAGCGGTGTTCCTGGGGTGAACGGCGTGAACATGACGTATGCGGGGAATATGCCAGCAGTGAAAATAATGAGAGCTAGTCCGACTCCTGCGGAAACTTTCCTCTCGGATTCTGACCACGCTATGGCTCCGACCTTGACAATGAACCCCGAGAGAAGTCCGCTGGCTGACAGCAGGACAAAGGTCCCCGCCACCATGAAGAGTACGAGTTTCGCGATCGTGAAGATCCAGTTGTCGTAGAAGTTGTCCCATCTGGACGACGCCTTCTGGATCGGCCTCCCCTGCAAGTCGTCCACTCGGGATACACCATCCTGGGCTGCGACATTGGATCTGTCTTTTGCGAGCGCCTCATGAAAAGATTTATCGGCCGCGTCGAGATCCCCGTCGCGGAATTCACGCTGACCCTTTGCAGCTAGGTCCACGGCGTCCTGGCGGGCTTTGGCGACGTTCTGAAGTCCTTCCTCCGCACAGCCTGTGGGGTCGGCCGTCACCGGGACGTCGCTGTAGAGCTTTTGCGCGCGATCGAGATAACCAGCGTCGAGGTTCCTGCGCGCGGTCTTGCACATCGCATTGTCGCTTGGGCTGGGCGACGGGCTCGGAGCAGCCGTTGCGGGTCCGACCGGAATCACGGCCGTCAGCAACACGGCGGCGAGTGCGCGTAGGGCGTTTTTCCACATCAGGCACCCCAGAGAGGCTGAGCACATTTACTCGCCGACCCTAAGGCCAGAGCGTGGCCCGTGCATTCTGACAATGGCCGTTGGTGTGCTGATGGGAAGACG
>NZ_JBITZS010000022.1:0-4505 GCF_044547045.1 Streptomyces sp. NPDC053048 | reverse complement strand
TTCCGTTTCCGGCCCCCTGTTGGAGCGGGGTGTTTCGCGCCTTCCGGCGTGATCACTACTTTAGCGGATTTTCCCGGTGACTCCTAATCGGAGTCCCAGGCCATCCCGTTCAGAATTTCGGGCACGCCGAAATTCATCCCGTTCAAGGGCCGTGCAAGTGGTGAGTGCCGCCGGTGCGGCTCGAAGTGCTGCCTCGTCCGTCCCGAGGGACGCCGCGGCAACTCGAAGAACTCTACACGCTCCTGTATGCGTCATCAAACCGGTGGCGCAAGGGGGTTTCGGCGACGTACCGTCGCCGCATGACCCAGCATGCGCTCGTCCAGCAGTGGTGGGCCGCCTGACGGCGGCCCACCACCTGCGCATGCAATCGCGACCCGGCCGCCGCCTCGGCGGCCGTTCTGCTGTCCGTGGCGGTGGTCCCACCTCCAAGGAGTGCAGACACCCATGGCGCACACGGCACGGATCTTCAGCGGCATCAAGCCCACCGGCCACCTCACACTCGGCAACTACCTCGGCGCCATCCGCCAGTGGGTGGAGACGGACCAGCACCGCGCCGACGCCCTCTTCTGCGTCGTCGACCTGCACGCGCTGACCGTCGACCACGACCCCGCCCGCGTGCGAAGGCTCAGCCGGCAGGCGGTGACGCTCCTCCTCGCGGCCGGGCTCGACCCCGAGCGCTGCACCGTGTTCCTGCAGAGCCATGTGGACGAGCACACCCGGCTCGCCTATCTGCTGGAGTGCACGGCCACGGACGGGGAGATGCGCCGGATGATCCAGTACAAGGAGAAGGTCGCGCGCGAACAGGCCGCGGGCCGGAGCGTACGGCTGTCGCTGCTGACGTATCCCGTGCTGATGGCGGCGGACATCCTCGCCTATGGGGCCGACGAGGTTCCTGTGGGTGATGACCAGGCCCAGCACCTCGAGCTGACGCGCGACCTGGCCGTGCGTTTCAACCAGCGCTACGGGCCGGCCTTCACCGTGCCCAGGGCGGTGCTTCCGAAGGTGGCCGCACGGGTGATGGACCTGCAGGACCCGACGTCCAAGATGGGGAAGTCGCACGCGGAGAGCTCGGGCATCGTCTATCTGCTCGACGAGGCCGATGTCGCACGTAGGAAGGTGATGCGCGCGGTGACCGACAGCGGCAGCGAGGTGACGTACGACCGCGAGGCGCAGCCCGGCGTGACGAACCTGCTGGAGATCCTTGCCGCGTGCACGGGTCGGCAGCCGTTGGAGCTGGCCGGAGCCTATGCCTCGTACGGCGCGCTGAAGCGCGACACGGCCGACGCGGTCGTGGAGCTCTGCCGTCCGGTCAGGGAGCGTCATGCGCAGCTGTGTGCGGACCCCAGTTATGTGGACGAGGTCCTGCGGGCGGGTGCCGAGCGGGCCCGGGGGCTGGCCCGTCCGACGGTGGACGCGGCGTACCGGGCCATCGGCCTGATGCCGCCCGCCTGAACGTCCGATGCCGCCGGTCCGAGTCGGACGGACCAGCGGCATCGGCCCCTGTGGCTCAGGCGTCGCCCGACGCCAGCTCGCGGCTGCGGTCGCGGGCCGCTTCGAGGGCGGCGATCAGGGCGGCCCGTACTCCGTGGCTCTCGAGCTCGCGGATCGCGCTGATCGTCGTACCGGCGGGAGACGTGACGGCTTCGCGCAGCTTCACGGGGTGCTCGCCGCTGTCGCGGAGCATGACGGCGGCGCCGATGGCCGCCTGGACGATGAGGTCGTGGGCCTTGTCGCGGGGGAGGCCGAGGAGGATGCCGGCGTCGGTCATGGCCTCGACGAGGTAGTAGAAGTACGCGGGCCCGGAGCCGGAGAGGGCGGTCGCCGCGTCCTGCTGGTTCTCGGGGACGCGGAGCGTCTTGCCGACGGGCTTGAAGATGGCCTCGGTGCGGAGGAGATGGTTCTCGGTGGCGTGGGAGCCGCCGGAGATGACGGACATGCCTTCGTCGACGAGGACGGGTGTGTTGGGCATGACGCGCACGACGGGGGTGCCGGGCGGCAGCTTCTCCTCGAAGAAGGCGGTGGGCACGCCGGCCGCGGCGCTGATGACCAGCCGGTCGGCGGGCAGGTGCGGGGCGAGTTCCTCGAGGAGCGTCGCCATGTCCTGCGGCTTGACGGCCAGGATGAGGGTGTCGGCGGCCTTGGCGGCCTCCGTGTTGGTGACCACCTCGACGCCGTAGCGGGTGCGCAGGGCCTCGGCGCGCTCGGGGCGGCGGGCCGTGCACATCAGGTCGTCGGTCGACCAGCCGGCGCGGATCATGCCGCTGAGGAGGGCCTCCCCGATCTTTCCGGTGCCGAGGACGGCGACTTTCTGGGCAACGGGGCTCACGGGGCTCACCTTCTCGCTGCGCCGGGCCGGGCCGCCGTGCCTCGCGGGCGGGGCGGTGGGTGCCGGCCGGGCTTCGTCGGGTCGTAGGCCGGTCATCTTCGCACTTCGGGGGCGCGGTGCGGGGACTTTGCCCATGGTGTGGGACGGGTGGGGTGCGACGAGTGCGGTGTTCCCCGTGTGGCTTCGGAGGCGTCCGCCGGTGTGATGGGAACCGTCCGTTCCTGCTGTTCGACACCTTGCTCGACACCGCGTTTACACCGTGGTTACAAATCAACTCGCGGATACGCACCACAACTTGGCCAAAATATGGTCGAGTGATTAACAGCACGGCGCCGGCAGGAACGACGGCAATTGTCCGTGTTCCGTACTGCGAACCGTGCCGCCGCCGTCCGCCCCTGCGTGACGTGACGCTTCACTCCGCTCTGCTCCGCCACACTCCCCACCTCACACTCCACACTCCACCTGTCTGGCAACGATCGCCTCGATCCCCACCGCATCGCTGCGCGCGCCTTCGAGCGCGCTGGAGGCATTCCTCATGCAGAAGACACTCTTCCGCCATGCCCGAAATGTCGCGTCCCGAGTTGACCTCAGGGCCAACCTCCGGGCCGACTTCACCGCGTCGCTCGTCGTGTTCCTCATAGCCGTGCCGCTCTCGGTCGGCATCGCCGTCGCGTCCGGCGTCCCCGTCGAGCTGGGGCTCGTCACCGGCATCGTCGGCGGACTGCTCACCGGTCTGCTGCCGGGCAGCAGCATGCAGGTCAGCGGCCCGGCGGCCGGGCTGACGGTGCTGGTCTACGAGGCCGTGCGGGAGTACGGGCTCCGGGCCCTGGGCGTACTGGTACTCACGGCCGGCGTCCTCCAGGTCGCCATGGGGCTGCTCAAACTGGGGCGCTGGTTCCGGGCCATCTCCGTCGCGGTGGTGCAGGGAATGCTCGCGGGCATCGGGGTCGTATTGATCGCCGGACAGCTGTACGCGCTCGCCGACGCGGAAGCGCCGGCCGGAGGCCTGGAGAAGCTGGGCGGCCTGGTCACGCTCCTCACCGAGACGCTGGGTTCGGCGGACGCCATGGCCGCCGTCGCTGTCGGCGCCGGCACCGCGGCCGTACTGGTGTTGTGGCCGCGCTGGCAGCAGGCACAGCGCTTCGTCCCCGGCCCGCTGGCCGCGGTCGTACTGGCCACGACCGTGGTGGCGGTGCTGGACCTGCCCGTCAACAGGGTCCAGGTGCGGGGGCTCCTCGACGCGATCCAGCCACCGGCGGGCGGCGACTTCGCGCGCCTGACGGAGTTCGGAGTGCTGGGAACGGTACTGGCCTTCGCCCTCATCGCGTCGGCCGAGTCGCTGTTCAGCGCGGCGGCCGTCGACCGGCTGCACGACGGCACCCACACCGACTACGACAAGGAACTCATCGCCCAGGGCGCCGGCAACACCGTCTGCGGCGCGCTCGGCGCCCTGCCGATGACGGCCGTGATCGTCAGGAGTGCGGCCAACGTACGGGCGGGCGCGCGGACGAAGGCCTCGCGCGTGCTGCACGGCGTATGGCTGGTGGTCTTCGCGACCCTGCTGCCCTGGGCCCTGGAGCTCATCCCTGTCGCGGCCCTGGCCGGCGTACTCGTCCACGCGGGCTGGAAGCTGCTGCCGGGAAAGGAACTGGGCCCGCTGTGGCGTGACCACCGCGGCGAGGTCGCGGTGCTGCTGACGACCACCGTCGCGATCGTGGTCACCAATCTCTTCGAGGGCGTCATCATCGGCCTGCTCATGGCGGTGGTGAAGGCGGCCTGGGAGACCTCGCACGTCCACATCGAGACGTCGACGACGCCGGGCGGGGACGTACGGGTGCGTGTGCTCGGCAACGCCAACTTCCTGCGGCTGCCGAAGCTCCTGGACGAACTGGACGCGCTCCCGCGTGCCGGCCGCGCCGTGGAACTCGACCTCAGCGGGCTGCGGCACATGGACCGTGCCTGCCACACCGCACTGCTGGGCTGGACGGAACGCAATTCAGCGGTCCGGCGCGAGGACGAGAACCAGAACGAGGACGGGGACGAAAACGGGGACGGCGAGGCCACGGGGCAGGTGGTGGCGGTATAACGCAAAAAAGCCGTAGGCTTCGAGGCGAATTTCTTCGTCTCGAAGCCCACGGCTTTCTAAAAGGAGTTCGGCGGCGTCCTACTCTCCCACAGG
>NZ_JBITZS010000021.1:0-16958 GCF_044547045.1 Streptomyces sp. NPDC053048 | reverse complement strand
GTAGACGAATTCCGAAAAGGGAAAAGCGGTGAATAGGGGGTTGCTGGGGAGTCTGAGGGGGCGCAGCGTCCCTCAGAACAAGAGTTGGGGCCGACGCGGATATTTCCCGCGTCGGCCCCAACCCCCCGCTTTCTATGGGTGATACCCGCTGAATCTCGGAAATAACCCTTGACTCAGGCGGAGAAACCCACAGTGCTCACGTAGTGGTATTCACCCCAGTCAGTGCCGAGATCCATGAGCCAGTCGCACCACTCGTCTTCCAGGCCGTCCATGTCGTCTTCGGCCCAGCACGCCACGATTTCATCCCAGCGCCGGACATTCAGCGAGCGATGCCCGATATCCCGCCGTCGGCCAGGGGGTTGGCCTTGCCGATTGACGGAGGGAACGGCGGATTGGTCGATGGGCGAGAGTTCTACCCGAGTACCGCCACCGGCATTAAGCCGCTTTAGGAGATCCTTGGCGACATTCCGGCGCCGGTAGTCCCAATAGGCGTTGTCAATCTTCTCCAGATTGGCCCTGTTAGGCGTCTGGGTCTCCGCCAGCCACCCGAAGAGGGTTCGGGTACTGACGGAGATTCCGGCGCGCTCCATGGCCTCGTAGCCGCCCGCGGAGCCTGTGAGGTACCGGAGGCGGGCGGCCAAGCCGCGCTCGCTGTCCACGGGGGACGCGATGCCGGCGGCCAGGATGTCGAGCTGGATGGCGACGGCCTCACTGGACTTGAGGCCGCGGGCGCCGTACTTGCCGAAGTCGCGAACCCTCCCCGGCATTACTCACTCTCCCCGATTTCGTATGAGTCCTTCACCTTGACCTGGGAAACCCCCCGGCCCTCGGGAAAGACCTGCTGCCAGTCACCGACGACGTGCAATTCGTCGGTGCCCGCCATCTTAACAATCGTCAGCCCGGAATTGTGGGCCTTCATTGCCTTCATCCAGAGGTTCGAGAAAGCTTGGGAACGGATGATGTGCATCCAGTCCGGGCGCCGAATGTCGTGATTGGCGTTCGACTCTCCCAGAGTGGAGACGAACTTGGAGTACATCGACTTGACGTATTCCAGGGTCACCTCGTCACCAGAGGCGATGGCACCCTCTCGCGCGTCCCTCAGAGTGCGGCGGAACTTCTCCAGAAGGTTCTCACTGGCACCTGAGGTGTACGACTCGTGGATAACCGGTGCTTCACACAGGCGTCCGTACTTCTCCGTGGAAATCCGGAGCAGGAGGCGCATGGTGGGCTCGGTAATCCAGACCTGACCCGGTTCCTCGCGGTCGCCGAGAGGGTTGGGAAGGTGAGGGTGATTCCATTCCGGCGGCGTGATGAGGTGAACTCCCGAACGGCGCGGGTTATGTGTGCCGTCGGTGCTGTGCTGCAACGCGCCGATCGGCAGATGCGTCTTGAGGGCGGACAGGTAGGCGCCGTTCATATCGAGCGCAGTAACCGTCTTGCGGGGGCCCTTGCGAATCAGGTCCTTGCGGTGGAACTTCGGGCGGGCCTCCCAGATTTGGTCACTGTCCTTGGACGACTTCTTGCGCAGGATGTCGAGCGAGGGCAGGTAGGAGGTGTGCTCGTACCGGGCACCGGTCCGGCAGACATCCAGGAGCGCCATGGCGTCCGGGATGGCGCGTTTGACCAGAGCCGCGGTCGCGGTCTCGACGTCGCCGCCGTGCTTCTCCAACGCCTCGGCCACGCGCTGACCGATGAGGTCCGGGACCTCGGCCGGCGCCTGCACCGGGCGCTGCTGGGGCCGCTGCTGCGGCACGGCCGCTTCGGCAGCCGGTTCCTGGTTTGCAAGGTTGCAAGCATCCTTGGAACCCTGCAAGTCAGCTTCCAAGAGTTCTTGGAAGCTGACTTCGTTGGAACCTTGCTGCGGCGTCTCGGCCGCCGACTGCTGCCGGTGCTCCTGGTGCTGGGCGCCGGGCTGCTGCTCCTGGTCCTCGTCCTCGTCCGGCCCGCCGTAGGCTTCCTCGGCCTTGGAGACGGCGAAGCAGTACATGCGCTGGGGAAGGCGGTCGGTGTGGTCCCGGAGGGTGCGGGAAATCCGCTTGCGATCGTTCCGGCCATCGCCCGGGATAAGCACCTTGCGATTCTTCATGTCCGCGAGGCACGCTGACACGTTTTCAATTTCCGCTTTCCGTGCGATGACTTCGAGGCAAGCGGGGATAACCCACAACTGATCTTTTGTGGTGAACCCCTGGATCTGTGACCGCATTTCGCTTCCGAGAAGTCGAGGGACTTCCTCGATCGCCGGGAATTCCGAGGGGGCGACCCGCGAGGCGTCGAGCGCGTCCCAGAGCCGCTGACCTGCCGGGAGGTGCGCGGCGACCGCCGAGACCGTGGCGGCGTCGAGCAGCTCGCGCGCGCCAGCGTCGGCGGCCTGGGCGAGTTCGGGAATCTCGATGACCTCGCCGAGGATGTGCGCGCCGACTACCCAGGCCGCGTGCATCCCGGCGATGGTGCCGGCCACTCCGCCGACGTGCGCGCCGTAGGCGTTGGCCAGGCGCCGGTGGAGCCGACGCCACTTCGCCAGGGACTCCGCGGAGTACACCCCGGCCTGGATCGCCCACTCGAAGGGCCAGCCCGCGAAATCGGCGGCCTGACGCTTGAGCCACTGAGAGAGGTGCTCGGCCTCCGGGTTGGGCTCCACGACCTGGCCCTCGGCGTTGACGAACGCGTTCTTCCAGAACGGGCCGTAGACCTCGTACAGGCGGCTGGCGAGGTCCTCGGTCTGCCCGGGGCGGCGCAGCGGCCGGTTGGAGCTGGAGCCCAGCATGGAGTGGAAGCGGCCCCGTCCGGGCTGTACGGAGCCGTCCTTACCGCCGGTGGTGCGGGTGGCGCCGCTGACGATGGCGGACAGCAGCTGCTCAGCCGCCGCAAGGTTCAGGGCGAGGCTGGAGAACTCCTCACGGAAGATGGGCAGGAACCGCGCGTCGCGCAGAAGCTGGGGCAGGCCCTGCTTGGAGGTGTCCCAGCCCCGCATCAGCTCCTGGAGGTCGCCGCGGATCGAGCCGTAGAGGCAGGCCTGGACGACCTGGGTGGTGGACTTGCCGCACTGGCCGTCACCGCACAGGTTCACCACGCAGGCCGGCAGGCCGAGCACCTCGAGGAGCGGGGCGACGAACGCGGCACCGAGCATGAGGGCGGTGGGACCGTGCTCGTGGGCGAAGTACCCGGCCATGGCCCAGAAGTCGCGGGCGGGCTCTTCCTCGCCGCAGGTGACGCGGTAGCCGATGTCCTGGGCGTCCGCCTCGGGCATGACCAGGGAGCCGTCCACAGCGCGCGACACGCGGGAGGGAACTTCGGGCGTGTCGAGGGACTGCTTGCGGATGATGGTGGCGAACGCCTGGACGGCGTCACGCCCGGACGGCTTCTGCACGCCGATCTTCCCGGCCCAGGTCCCGTTGTCGAGTTCGTCCTCGCTCACCCGGCGCGGGCCCTCGATCGTGTCGACGAGGTAGCGGATGCCGTTGTGCTTGCCGTCCTCGGAACGGGCCGTAATCAGGCCGATGACCTTGGGGACGAAGCCGACAACGAGCGGCGTACCCTCACGCGTGCTGCTGTGCATGATCGCCCGGTCGATCGGGTTGTAGTACCACCCGGCACGCATTCCCGGGATCGGGACAAGGGTGCCGAACGTAGATGATCTGGGCTGAGAAGAGGCGTCGCCCTCATCCGTAGGGGTGGGACGCTTGCGCATGTATCGGGCCTTTCTGGCAATGCCGTGGCCCGCTGTCTGGCAGGGGAGGAGAAATCTCCCTTACACTCGACAACGAACCACGAGACGCGTTCACGCGAGGCCCTTCGGGTAGGTGCTACCAACACCGATGACCCGGGGGTCTCTCGCGTTTTTGGATCAAGTAGCGGAGAGCTTACGCCCTGTAGGGGACACCCCCAGCGGCGTCTCCGATCTCCAGGTGATCAGCCCCTTGACCAGCTTCGATCCGTAGGCGGTCAAGGGGTCGCTTCCTTCAATCAGTCTCCGGAGCCCTGCTGACGCAGGATGCGCAAGATCTCGTCCAGCGTCGTCTGGTGCTGAGAGAGCGCTGCCCGCATCTCTTCCTGGCCCTTCTCCAGGCGGTCGAGCGAGGAGGTGTGGTTGGCCAGGGCGATGGTGTGCTCGGTCTGTCTGTCGATCACTCGCTGGAGCTTCTCGTTGACGAGACGAGCCATCTCTTGGCTGATCGGGTCCTCGGACATGTTCAGCCCACCCCCTTCTTGGTTCGGACTTCCACGCCTGCGTCTGAGAGCCACCTGTAGAGAGTCTTGGAGCTGACGCCGGCCAGCTCGCTTATGCGGCTCCGCTTGGCACCCACGCGGTCAGCCTCGATGGCTGCCGCTCGCAGGTCACTGATGAGTCGTTCAGCTTCCGCAAGCAGCTGGGTACGGCGCTGCCCGATCTCAGCGAGGTGTCTCAGCGCGGTGGCCCGCTGCTCTTCCGGTAGCTCAACCATGCGGACAGCGTATCAGGGTGTTCGGCTCCAAACATAGCTGTTGTTTCCCGGCAAGAGTTGTGTCATCTTGGAGCCCTGCCCCGGAAACGAGGGCGGCCTCGGGAGGGTGTGTCACCACCCATGCCCGAGGCCTTGACCACCTACCTGCTACATCAGGGAGGCGATCCGTCATGGATCGTACCGGCACGCCCATGGGCGTGATCAGTCAGTACGAGCCCCGCACCTGTGAGACCTGCCAGGGGGCGCGCGGCGCGACCGAGACCGAGAGGGACGGCAACGTCGTCCGGCAGACGTGGCGCTCCTGCTCCGCGTGCGGCGGGCAGGGGGTGCGCTGATGATCCGGCTCACCCGTACCCGCACTCTGCGCGCCCTGCGGGCCGCTGTCGCCGAGGCCGAGGCCGACGTGGCGGCGTACGTGATGGAGTGCGCGGACTGGCAGAAGCAGTTCGTGAGGGTCGACCGCCGCGTCGGCGAGGCCGAGGCCTCCGCGGAAGTGCTTCGCGACGACGTCGACGCCGCCCGCGACCGGGCCGAGGAGCTCCAGATCGAGGCCGACATGCTGCGGGAGTCGCTGCGCGGCGCGATCGAGGCGGAGGAGTCGGCCACCAAGCAGCTGGCCACTCTCGAGGCCGAGGCCACCCGGCTCCGCCAGGAGCTCAAGGAGGCCACCGCCCTCACCCGGGGTGCCCGCTGGTTCTACGTGATGTGCCACGCCGGCCGACCGATGAGCATCCACAGCACCCGCCAGGAAGGCCGGACCGCCGCAGAGGACAGCGGCGCGCCGGGCGACGCCTGGACGGAGCGGCCCGCAGCCACGCCGCTCACCCCCCGCGGGTGGGACATCGTGGCGGTGCCCCTCCCCCCGGTCCAGACGGAGGGGGAGGCGTGATGAGGAGGCAGACCGAACGGCGCGTCGTCCCGGTGACCCTGCGCGGCAAGACGCACCAGGTGCCCATGGAAATGCCCGTGCCTACCCCGCCCGCGATCCCGGCGGACTGGGAGCAGCGTGCGCTCGCGGCGGCCTTGGTCGTGACCGGTGGCCTGACGCTGGCCTCGGTGGTGTGGTCCACGGTGAGCATCGGCAACCTGCTGCACGGTGGGGTCGGCTACGTCGCGGCGAGCGTGTTCGACGCGTCGTGGATCGTCGTCCTGCTGATGGAGTTCCTGGGCCGCTACGACCGCCGGCGCCGGAAGTCGGCCCGCATCCTGGGCTGGGTCCTGCTGGTCCTGACCATGGGAGCGCTGGCGGGGGACGGCATCAAGCAGGACGACGTCGGCCTCGCGGTCTGCGGGGCGATGGTCTCGCTGGTGGCCAAGCTGCTGTGGCTGGGCGTCCTGAGCTTCGTCCACCGCGACCTCTCCCCGGGCGCCGCCGGGTGGGTCGCGGCCGAGCAGGACGCCGCCGCGGCCGAGCTGGCACTGGCCGGGGTGGACCGGCGGGTTGCCCGCTCCCGGGCGAAGGCCGCCGCGCACCGCCTGGCCGTCGAGCGGCTCTACGGGCCCGGTGCCACGCACGACGTGCACCGGGCGAGCGAGGTCATCGACGTCGAGCCGGAGCCTGAGCCGGACCAGGAGGTGCTGCGGCAGGCGGTCGCCGATCAGCTCTACGCCCGGGAGATCGCCGCGAGCGAGGGGTACGGGCCTGCGTGGCACGCGGCCTGTGCGCAGGCGGATGCCTCGATGCAGGAGGCCATGGACGCCGGGTTCCCCACCCACCGGGTGCTGGAGCAGGTGGAGTCCTACCGGCCTTCCGCGCCCCGGCGGAAGGTTCCGGAACCTCCGGAGACCCCGGTATCCGCGCAGGTCAGCGGGCCGGAACCGTCGGAAGTCTTCCGGAAGGAGATGGCGGAGGTTCCGGGGACCGGTCCCGAGCCGCCCGCCCGGCCGCAGCCGCTGGAGCAGGCCGGGGAGGAGCCGCCGGCGAACCTACGGGCGGGGGTGCACGCGCTCTACGCGATGGGCATCACCGATGCGGCAGTGATCGCCCGGCACCTGGCCCCGGTGCTCGGCGGCATGCCGAAGGTGGCCAGCGTGGACCGGTACGTACGCGAGGCGAAGAAGGCCGCGAGCGCCAAGGGGCCGGACCGGCCGCACGACGGCCGGATGACCGGCGGCTACGCGTGAACCGGCAGGGCGACGGGCGGCTGCTCATTGTGGTCCTGGACCCGGACATGCCGCCGGAGCACAGCCCGGTACGCCGCGCACTGACCAGCTACCACGGCCAGTTGGTCACTATCCGCCCCGAACTGCCCGTATTGCGGCAGGAGTCGGGCGAGTTCCCGACGAACTGCTGATCTGCATATCGCTGGAAGGGTGTCCGATCCGGCACCTACCCTCACGGGACGTGATGGTTCCGTGACGGCCCCGGCGGGACGTCCCCCCGCCGGGGCCCCTCCCACACATGACTGCCAGTCAAGGCATTGGAGGTACGCACAGCATGGCGACTCCTACACCCGCCCCACAATCCGCCCTGAACGGGACCGACTCAGAACCGGCCGTTCCGACGGCGCCGGTGGTCCCCGCGGTCCCCCAGGAGACCCCTGAGGAGACCGCGCCCGATCCGGAGGAGGTCAGCACGCCGGGCGGTCTACCCGTGGTCCCGGCGGTGACCGTGGGCACCACAGGCACCATCGCCGGTGTCTCTGCCACGGGCCTGGCCGCCGGGGGCGGTGCGGCGCTGCTGCTGGCCGGGGCGCTCGTCCTGGTCCCCGCCGTCGTCGCGGTCGCCCGCGCCCCGAGGGTGGCTGGCGCTGCTGGCCGCGCTCGCCCTCGGACGCCCGGCCGCCCGGGTGGTGTCCCCACCCAGCGAGCGGGCGCCCGCCCGGGGGCCACTTCGCTGCTGCGCTCCGCCGGTGCCGCGCCTCGCCGCTCCGGCTCCGGTACTCGCGGGTCGGGGGCAGGCTTCGGCTCGGGCGCGCTGCGCTCCGGCCGGCTGGGCAGCGGCCTGGGCCGCGCCGCCCAGCACGCCGCCGCGGTGCGGCAGGCACGCCGCCAGGGCGCGTCGCAGACCGCGAGCGTGGGCCGGACCGCTGCTGGTGTGCAGCAGACGGCTGCGCGCCGGGAGTTGGCCGACGCCCGCCGCCAGGCGCGGCAGCAGCGCCGCGCCCAGCAGCAGAACCGCGGAACCGGGACCGGGCGGGGCCGCCTGTCCCTGTCCAAGGGCACGGCGGCAACCGGCGGGCACCGGACGCCGGGTGGGGGCCAGCGCAGCGCTCACAGGGCATCCGGGGGCCGTGGCGGGGCCGTTGGACGGATGCTGCGGGCCGGGCGCGGCGCTGCCGCCCAGACCCTGGCCCGCGCCCGCCGCCAGAACGGGGCCACCACCACCGCCCCGAAGTCGCGCGGCACCACGCCGAAGGGCACGGGCGGCAGGGCAAACAAGCAGGAGCCGCGCGGGTTCCTGGCCCGCCGACGCGCCGCGTACCGGCAAGCGCGCGACCAGATGCGCAACCGCTGGCGCGGCCGGGCCCAGGCCCGCATCGAGGAGCGCGCCCGCACCCGGGACCGGCGCAGGGCCCTGCGCCGGTCTGCGGCCCGCTTCCACGCCCGCCGGGCCCTGGCCGCGCTGGCCGCCACCCCGCTCGGGGTGCTGGCGATGGTCCTGTGGCCGCTGGCCAAGCTGCTGCGCATCCGGCCGCCGCGCTGGGGCCGTGCCGTGTGGCGCGGGCTGTCCCACGCGGCCACCCAGGCCCGCGTCGAGCGGGACGTCGCGGCCTACGAGGAGCACGACCAGGCCGAGGCCGACCGGGCGCGGGAACAGCGCCCCAGGCCCGGCGACGTTGACCGGCCCCGCCGCGCTGGCGAGGTCGCACCCACCACCACACAGGAGGCAGACATGACCCAGGGATTCGACTTCCGCGAGGCAGCGGCCGAGATGCTGACCCAGGCCCAGAGCGCCGAGCCCGGCGGCATGATGCAGGTCCTGGCCCAGATCGAGACCCTGCCCGAGGCCATGGCCGCCATCGCCGAGACCTTCGCGACCGTCGCGGCCACCTGCTCGCCGGACAACATGCCGCTCCACCCGGCGGTCAACGACGCGCTTCAGGACCTCCACAAGCAGCTCGTGAGCTGCGTGGACGCCGCCGAGGCGGTCGGGGAGCTGTTCCACACCCACCACGAGGAGGACATCGCCCGGCACACCGACGGCCGCACGGCCGAGGAGATGTGGGACGTCAGCCGCAACGAGGAGTAGCACCCCCTCGCGCACCACCCGGCGGGCGCGCCCCGGCGCGTCCGCCCGCCCCGCACCACCACACCCACCGAACGAGGGAGTCCTCATGGCCCGGAAGACCGCCGCTGACCACCGCGCCCACCTGGCCCTGGACTGGGCCGCCCGGCACGGGCCCGTATCCGGCCCGCTCGCCATGGCCACCACCTCCATGGCCGTGGCCTCCACCGGTGCCCTCACCCACATGCCCTCCGGCTGGCCGCTCGCCGTCGGCGTCGTCGGCGCCGCCGCGCACGGCATCGGCGCCGGCCTCCGCAAGCGCCTGGGCCGCTTCAGCCTGGCCACCCGCGCCGCGGGCTGGCTGCTGTCCTCCGGCTGGACCTCCGTCGTCATCGCCTCCGAACCCGCGACCTGGACCGGACAGCAGGCATGGACCGCGCTGGCCGCGCTCGCCGCCATCACCGTGGGCATCGGCGGAGCCGCCTACGCCTCCGAGGTCCAAGAGGAAGCCGCCGACGACGCGGCCCGCGCCTTGCAGGCCGCCATGGCCGAGGCCGAGATCGCCCGCGCCGACTGGGCCACCATCGACGCCTGGATGGCCCTCATCCGCCAGGTCACCCGCGTGCCAGTCGAGTTCGGAGGCGGCTTCACCCGGCGCCCCAACGGCTCCGGGTTCGCCATGGAGATCAGCCTCCCGATCGGCATCACCTCCGACCGCATCGCCGGATACGCCCAGGCCCTGGCCGAAGCCGCCCGCCTGCCCACCGGATGCCTCGTCCGCGTCGAGCGCGCCGGCCGCCAGGGCCACCTCATCCTGGACATCGACACCCACGACATGTCCGCCCTCACCACCCGCTACCCCATCGAGGAGGCCAGCGGCAGCCCGCTCACGGTCAACGGGCCCGTGCCCTGGGCCGTGGACCGCTCCGGCCACCCCATCGAGCTGCACCTGCGCGAAGCCTGCGCCCTGATCATCGGCCCACCCGGCAGCGCCAAGACCACCCTCCTGGACGGCATCGTCGCCTCGTTCGCGCGCTGCAACGACGTGCTGGTGATGGCGATGGACGTCGGCAAGCGGTGCGCCGACTTCAAGCACTGGAACCGCCCCTGGCTGGAGGCAGCCGGCCGCATCGACCCGCCCGCGGGCAGCGCGCGCCCGCCGGAGGACACCCAACCCGTCATCGACTGGATGGCCACCACCCTGGCCGAGGCCGAGACGATGCTGGACGCCCTGCTGGCCATCGGAGAACGGCGCCTGGCTGACGCGGCGAACACCAAGCTGCTGCACATCACCCCGCAGCAGCCGATGATCTTCTGCATCATCGACGAGGGCGCCGAAATGCTCGCCTACGAGGGCCGCGACCCCGTACGCAACCGGGTCCGCACGAAGATCGTGGCCGTGATCCGCACCCTGCGCGCCATGGGCATCCGCCTGATCCTCACCGCCACCGACGGCAACGTCTCCAGCCTCGGAGACAGCGCCATCCGCAAATACTCCCCCGTCCGCGTCGCCCTCACCGCCACCGACTCCGAAGGAGCCTCCGTGGCAAAACTGTTCAGCCGCGTAAAGGGAATCGACGCCCGCCAGCTCCGCTCAAAGGGCTCCGGCGTCATCGGAGCCGTTACCGGAGACCCGGACACCGAGATCTATCCCACCGCCATGCGAACGTTCCTCACCGATTCCACCCTGCACCGCGAAATCGCCATCCGAACCCGCCATTTCCGCCCGACCCTCGAAAAGTCGGCGGCAGAAGCAGCCGGAGACGCCTACCTCGAAAGGTGGTCCCCGGAGAACATCAACCAGCTTCTTTCCTCCATCGGCGCCACGGAAAGCGAAAGCAGCCCGGCAGGCACCACCAAGCGCGGAAAAATCGAATACCGCCGCACCCTCAACCTCCCCTCCCGACCGGTGGACGGCAGCGAGACCACCCAGGCGCCGAAGCAGGAAGAGCCTCAGCAGCCGCAGGACGACCGGCCGCTGACGGATGCGGACCTGTCGAATCTCCTCGCCGCCCTCGACAAGATCCCCGAGGCCACCGAGGCCGACAGGCCGACACCACGCCAGGAGCGGCCCGAGCCCTCGGAGGAGGAGAAGCCGGCCGGACCCGCGTGGCTGCCGCAGGCCATCGAGGCGATCCGCGCGAGCGGGGCGGACGGCATGAAGGTCGGCGCCATCGCCGAGATCGTCGGCCTCGACCGCAAGACCGTCCGCACCGCCCTGCGCGCGTGCAAGGAGCTGGTCTACCGGGACAACGGCCCCCACTCCTGCTACGTCCACCGCGACTACGCCTGACCACGCACAGCTACCGGGTAGTGGGTAGTGGGGTGCTCCCCACTACCCGGTAAGCCCCCTCGCCAGCGCCCGCGGCCCGGAAAACCCCTCTACAACGGCACCCCAGTACCCACTACCCAGTACCCACTACCCAGTAGGCGACCACGCTCCGTAACCCAACGAAGGGGGCTCCCGATGATCCGCGACGCCATCACCTGCGACCGCGACGACTGCATGGCGATCTACCTCGAACCCGTCGCAGACCCGACCGCCGCGCCCGGCCTGGACCACGAACCGACCCGCGCCGAGGACGTCCTCGACTTCGAGCAGCTCGTGGACCTCGCCGGGTGGGTGCTCGAGGACAAGGCCGGCCACTCCTGCCCGGCCTGCGTCGCCGGACGCGGCCCGGTCCTGGAACGCGGCGAGTGCCCGGCCTGTACCGGCCGGACCATGGACACCACCGAAGGCGCGCGCTGCCACTACTGCCGCACAGTCATCCCGCACGCGGACGACGACCTGCTCTGACACTGGCACAGCGCGAGAAGCTGAGGCCCTGCTCCGGAATCGGCGGAGCGGGGCCTCACGCGTTCGACAAACAGGCCGCAGCGGACGACGGCACGGGTCCGGACCTTCTGTATGAGGCTCCGTGTGGTGCACGGACCCTCATACAGAAGTAGTCGGCAGCTCTAGCAGGGCTTGTCATAGCTCGTGACCTGCGGCTTTCTCCGCCCGCCGGGCAGGGCCGAGACAACCTGAAAAGCAACCTGACGGACAACCTCAAACACAACCTGACAAACAACTTGAAAAGCAACCTGGTAAGCAACCATCCAAGGAAGCTTGCAATCTTGGTTCCTTGGAAACTGGCTGCCTCGTCTGCCCGGCGGTGGCGTCGGCAGGAACGGCCGTTCGGCTGACTGCCGGGCATGCCTCAGGCGCCCTGCTCACAGCCGCATCGGACGTCGGCTACGGGTTCGGCTTCGCTCAGACCCCTCTGCAGAGAAGTAGTCGGCGCCCGCCGGGGGCCCGCCGTGACCCCTTGACCCGCAGGTCAGACCCCTTGACCACCCCCTGACTGGCGACGGCTGGGGGCTACTCGTACGGCAACTCGTAGGGAAATTCGTAGGGCGCCTCGTAGCGCAACTCGTAAGGCAACTCGTAGGGCGACCTGCCGAAGGATGCTTGCAAACTTGCTCGCTTGGAAACTTGCTGCCACTGTCTGGCCTGACGAACGACTCCTTCACCCCCGGAGCAGGCAGGTATGACAGCACTCCCACCCCATGTCTCGATCGCCAACCACAAGGGCGGCGTCGGCAAGACCGGCACCGCCCAGGGCCTCGCGGTCGCCGCGGCCGAGGCCGACCACCGCGTCCTGGTCGTGGACATGGACGCCCAGGGGAACCTCACCCGGCGCCTGCGGGCCCAGGTCTCCGCCGACCCCGACGAGCGCCAGCGCAACAGCCTCGCCTCCGTCCTGGAGCGCCCCGCCCGGGGCGAGATCGAGCGCGTGCTCGTCCCCTGCGGCTACGGCGGCATCTACAGCGACCGCATCCGCATCGCGCCCGCGCACCTCGACCTGGAGCTGCTGCCGCGCAGCGCCGCCCAGGCCGCCAGCGAGCGCCGGCTCCTGAAGGCCCTCGCGGGCGTCGTCGTGGACTTCGACCTCGTTCTCATCGACTGCCCCCCGAATCTGCTCAGCCATCAGATCGACATCGCATGGACCGCCAGTGACGTTCTCCTGCTGCCATGCGAAGGGGAATACGACGCGGTAGAAGCAGCCCGGCGTATCGCGGAAAGGGTCACGGCCGACCGGGACATCCTCAACCCGGATCTCGCCATTGCCGGAATGATCGTCAACCGGTTCCGCACGAGCCTTTCCGTCCATCATCAGCGCGCCGACGAAATGGCGAAGATCGTGGGAGCCGAAGGTGTTTGCCCGACACGGCTGCCGGAACTCGTCGCCATCAAGAACATGGCGGAACTCGCCCGCCCGCTCGCCGAGATCGACGGCCAGGGGAAGGCAATGGCGGCACTGTTCACCGACGTGTACAAGTGGAGCCGCGAGCGTATTGAGACCGTGATGAAGGGTGCTGCCTGATGCCTGCCTATGAGGACGTTTCTGAAGAACCTCAGCTCTCCGGCCGTCGCACGCAATCGCCCAAGCCCGAGAAAGTCTCCGAGACGGCGATCACGACGACCATTCCCATGCCTCTTCGGCGGCAATTGAGCGTGGCCCTCGCCGTGCATCAGGTGAAGCTGAAAGACGCGGTGACGCAGGCGCTTGAGGAATGGCTGAAGAAGAATCCGCCCACCCTGTAACCGAAGAACCCGACCGGGCGTCAACTGGTGGCTGAGCAAGGCTCGTTCGCGCGGGTTGGTGCGGCGTACGCTGGTCAGAAGGGCTTGACCTCGTACAGGGAGCGGCAATGACGAACCCGGCCGGGATGACCACTGGGGAGCGCGTCCGGTTCTACAGGGAACGGCGCGGGATGACACGGCCCGTGCTCGCCGGCCTTGTCGGGCGCGGCCCGGACTGGCTGAAGAAGGTCGAGGCCGGCGAGCGCCAGCTCCGCGACCACGTCCTGCTGGTCCGGCTCGCGACCGCGCTGAAGCTCAGCGACCTGAGCCTCCTGACCGGGGACTCCGTGCCCATCCCGGTCGGCCCGTCCTCGAGGCTGATGCTGCCGGGCGTCGCCGAGATCCGGGAGGCCCTGCGGGGCCCCCTGTTCGCCGCTCCTGACGAGCCGCCGGCCGTGGACGTGCTCCGCGGACGCGTGGCCGAGGCCTGGCGGCTGTGGCACTCCTCCCGCTTCCAGCGCTCGGAGATCTCCGCCCTGCTCCCCGGCCTCATCCGCGACGCCTCAGCGCTCCCCCGCCGTCTCGACGGCCCGGAGCGCCGGAAGGCCTACGCCGTTCTCGCCGACGTTCACCACCTCGCCCAGCAGGCCGTCGCCTTCGCCGTCGAGCCGGAGCTGTACTGGCTGATCGCCGACCGGGGCAGGAACTCCGCGCAGGAGGCCGACAGTCCGCTGTGCCTCGCCGGCGCGTCCTGGACCTGGGCCAACGGGCTGCGCGAGTCCGGCTACGCCGAGGAGGCGATCCGCGTCGTCACCGAGGCGGCCGAGGCCATCAAGCCCTACCTGGAGACGGGCCCCAACGACCTCCGGGGCGTCTACGGGGCCCTGCACCTCCACGCCGCCATCACCCACGCCCGCGAGGGCTCCGAGGGCGACGCGTGGCGGCACTGGGACGAGGCCGACCGCACCGCGGACCGGCTGCCCGCCGGGTATGCCCACTCCTGGACCGTCTTCGGCAGGGGCAACGCCGACATCCACGCCGTCAGCGTCGCAACCGACCTCAGGACGCCAGGCACAGCCATGAGCCGCGCCGAGTCGGTGGACCTCGACGCGGTCCCCAGCGTCGAGCGCCGCTCGCGCGTGCTGATCGAGCTCGGGCGCGCGCAGAAGCAGCGCAAGGACCACGCCGGCGCCCTGCACTGGATGAAGCGCGCCGTCGAGGTGGCGCCGGAGACCGTGAGGTTCACCCCGGTCGCCCGGACCCTGGTGTACGACCTGGCGAAGGAGGCCCGCGGGCCGCTGAAGTCGGATGCCATGGCCCTCGCCGAAGAGGTACAGGTACTGGCGAGCTGAGGGGGACAGTCTGTCCCTGTCCGTGGTCGCGACTGTGCATAGCGTCGCGCAGATGACGACGATGCTGCCGAGAACGGCCATGCTGTCCATGACGAGAGAGCCGACCCCTGCGGAGGGCTGCGACGTGTGCACGGCGCTGGCCAAGCAGAGGGAAGAGGCCCGCAGGCGGGGCAACCGCTCCAAGGTCACGGACACGAACGTGGAGATCGCCAGGCACCCTCACGCACGGACGAGGGGCGGGACCAGGTGACGCGCTACTTCCGCTTCGGCGAGTTCGAGATCGTCCGCGATCCCGACACATTGCCCCGTTTCGGGGCGGTGTGCGTGAGTGACCTCGGGAACTGCCATGCCCACTCGGGCAACCTCCCCGACGAAGGCACGATGCACCGGTGGATCGGCGAGCACGCCAGGGACACAGGGCACTATGACTTCGACCGGAACATGGGCGACCGGTGCCACGTGATCCCCCCCGAGGGCGCGATCATCGCCGGTGAAGTCGTCCGGGAGCGTCCCACCCTCGAACGGGCCCGCGCTCACCCCTAGCACCTCCGCCAGCACTGATCCGGTGCGTCCTCCTTCGCCGTCGCTGGGGAGGACGGCCGGCAGGGCCGGTCTGGCGGTCCCCTGAGCGGCCGTCAGACTGTCCTGATGACCACACCGAACATTTCCCGTGATCGCGCGCTGGGGCGCGGCGTCAACGCCGTGATCCCCGAGCCCGGAGCCCCGCAGACGCCGGCCGCCCGTGCCCGCGCGGCCTTGGCTGCCGTGCAGACGTCTGAGGTGCCCAACGCCGTGCTGGACGCCGTCGCGGGCCTGCTCCTGGAGCTGGCCCCGCAGGCCCAGGACGAGGACACCCGGCAGGCTGCCGAGGAGGCCGCGGCCTACCTCCGCGCCACTCTCACCTAGCCTCACCGGGCAGCCGTTTTCCAAGGACGCAAGCTTGCTTGCGTCCTTTTTTACAAGCTCTGGCTCTACAGAGCCGCAGCGACCCTTTTCCGCCAACCTCAGCGAAGCGTGTCAACCTGGTTGCGCCTCAGACTGTCTACACGTCAACCTGATTGACATGAAGTCGAATCCGAAGGCCCCGACCGTTACCGTCCGCGAGGTCACCGAGGCGGACGTGCCCCCGATCCCCGACAAGGTCGCCATCCACGCCTGGCTCGACAGCAACGGCACCAACGGCCCGCAGCCGCTCGGCACCGGCGCCGGGCACTACCAGCGCATCGTCCTCAACACGGTCACCGGGGAACTGTCCTTCCACTGCTCCGACTACCGCCGCAGCGACCGGGACAAGGACTACTACCCCGGCGCCCTGTTCGCCCCCAGCCACTGGCAGGGCGTCCCCCGGGCCCTCTACTGGGTCATCGACTCCGGGGTGGACGAGCGTCCGTACCACGACGTGGCCGAGGGCAACGGCTTCGCCCAGGAGCTGGCGCCACTCGCCCAGCGCCTGCTGGACACCCTGCTGCCCGTCCCCGGAACCGACGAACTCGACTGGTCCGCGGAGGCGGCGTCTGCCGGCCTCGACATCGACCAGGCGTGCCACCGCTCCCGCAAGGCGCCCGAGGGGCGCCGTCCGTGGCTGATCGACCTCGCGGACGCAGTCGGCCCCTTCCCCGACCTGGTCTCGCCCTCGCTCGCGGACGCCTCGGACGAGATCCTGGACGAGGAGGCCGGATACCTCTCCCGCATGGACCTGATCCCGGCCGGGGCCCCCTTCCCGAACCTCGCCGAGTACTACGAGATCAGCGAGGAGGACGCGCATCGGTACCACGCTGGCCTGGTCGGCACCCGGGCCCACCTCTACCAGTACCGCGCGGACCAGGCCGCCGGCCTCCGCCCCCTCGACGCCGCCCACTGGCTCGTCCAGACCCGCCTCAGCCTCGCTCGGCGCGTCACCCCGGACTCGACCGACGCCTACCTCAACACCCTCGCCCACGAGTTCCAGCAGACGGCGGCCTCCGAAGGCGTGAAGCTCATCGGCACCGCCCGCGCCCTGCGCGATCACCGCGCGCGGCTCCGCCAGGCGCTCGTGGACGAGCTCACGCTGTTCGCCAACGCCCGCGACGAGGCCGAGGGCGCCCTCAAGCGCTACCGGGCCGCGGTTGCCGGGCGCCTCGCCCAGATCATCAGCTGGGACGACCCCCAGCACAGCAACAACGACGCCGAGTTGGGACGCAAGGCCGGTATCTCCCGACAGGCCGTGAACAAACTCCGAGGCACCTTCGAGGACGCCGAAAATTCCTCTATCCCTCGCGATCCAAAGGAACTCCAGGAGCGCATTACGGCAGATCACAGTGCCGAATAGCGCCCGAATTTGACGGAGTGTTGAAAGTGGGATGTTCGGGCCCGATGCGGGAATTACCGCGTCGGGCCCGAACCATTTCCCGGCTCCTTTCCTCCCTTTCTCCTTTCGGGAATTCGTCTAT
>NZ_JBITZS010000020.1:36940-38379 GCF_044547045.1 Streptomyces sp. NPDC053048 | reverse complement strand
CCGGGCCACCACCGAAAACCTCAACCAGGAGACGACGTGTCCAACACCATCACCCAGGGGATCGCCACCGAGACCCCCACGCCCGTTGCTCAGCTCGTCACCGTGGAAGGCAGCTCCTACGGCCCGTACCGTGCGCTGAACACCACGCGGGTCCAGGACGCCTACATGCGCCTGCCGTTCAGCCGCTCGACGGCCCAGCAGATCGTCGAGGACCTCACCCGCGATGACTGCGGTCTGCGTGCCGAGTGGCACGGCGACGAGCTGGTGTTCACGTGGAGCAGCGACTACATGGGCGAGGCCGGTACGGAGACGGTGCGTCCGGACGACAGCGGCCTGTACCTCGTCGGCGGCCTGTGGCCGTGGGACTTCAGCGCCAAGCCGTCCCTGCCGACCGTTGACCTCACCAAGCAGGAGCGCGAGTTCTTCGTCGTCGGTACGGACGGGGTCGACGACTACGAGATCTGGCACGTCGTCGAGGCCCCCGCGGACGAGTCCGACGCCCAGGACCTCTACGACGAGCTCCACTGGGACGCCTACGACGCCTTCGGCAGCGTGACGCCGATCTTCGCCGTCAGCCACGCGCACGCCGCCGGTATCGCGCGCCACGAGTGCCACCTGTAGCCGACAGCTTCCACCGCCCCGGCCGCACGTCCTCGTGCGGCCGGACGACGGCGCGGCCACGGGAAACGATGCCGCAGCACCGCCGCTTGGGCATCGGCCGCGCCGCCGTCACGCGTCACCGAAAACCTCAACCAGGAGTACGACCACCATGACCACGCAGACCACCACCGCGCCCGCGCAGCGCCCGCTGTTCGAGAAGCTGAAGGCCGCCGGACTGTCCCCCGAGATGTGGGGCGACAGCGCGGGCACCTACGTCGTGCTGACCCTCGCGGACGCCTCGGAGATCGGCATCAGCGCGACCACCACCGACGGGGCGGAAGTGCATGCACACCACGAGGTGGACGAGCACCGCAGCTGGCAGGCGTACTGGAACGACGCCGATCAGGAGCACTTCGCCACGGTCTACGACTCCGACGGCGAGGACAAGGAGTGCGCGGCCGACACCGCCGCCGTCGCCGAGGCCGTCATCGCCTACATCCACGAGCACGAGTCCACGCTCACCGAGGCCGACGTCCTGCGCGGCGCACTGTCCACCTACGGCCTCACCGCGTACGACGGCGGCGAGGGCGGAGTCAGCTGGCTCGTGGTGCCGTTCAACCCGCACACCACCGAGGAGTCCGCCCGCCTCGAACCGCACTTTCTGATCTCCTCCGGCGAGGACGCGCGCCGCCCGCTGTCCCAGCACGACGAGCCGTGGGGCGCCTCGCTCTACGACGGCCTCGGCGACTACGTCGAGACCCTGCACGCCGCGCCCGAGGGCTCGTCCCTGGCCGAGGACTCCGCGCACTGCGCCCGCGCCATCGCGGAGTACATCGCTT
>NZ_JBITZS010000020.1:0-36844 GCF_044547045.1 Streptomyces sp. NPDC053048 | reverse complement strand
CCGCCCACCGGCGCGAGTGGATCGCCCCGGCGAGCACCGGTCTGCGCGTCGTCCCTGACGAGGTCGGCACGATGAAGTACGACGTGCTCAAGGGCGTCGAGCACCTGGGCGTGATCTTCGACGAGACCCCTGCCCGCCTTGACCGGGGCGGATGGGCCGCATGGTCCCCGAAGGCATCCCGCCGAGACGGCGTCGTCGGGTTCTTCACCACGAAGGAGGCGGCCGCGCTCGCCATCGCCCGCACGTGGGGTCTGTGCCTCGCCGAGGCGGCCGAGTGGCGGACCCTCAAGGGCGTCGCGACGCCGTTCTTCGTGTACGGCGACGTGCAGGACGACGGCCGTGTCTGGCTCGCCCGCGACCCTAAGCGGCTGACCGGCACGCCGGTCAAAGTTGTCCGGCTGACGACGGAAGGCGGGAGCCGGTACGGGTACACCGCCAGCGGCCAGCAGATCTACTTCGGCGGCACCGCCGCGAAGGTCTGGGCCGTGTGATGAACGCCGGGGCGAGTGGGGATCCCTGCTCGCCCCGGCACGGCAATCCACGAAGATCAAGAAGAAGTGAAGCGGCCGACGGGGAAACTCGTCGGCCGCTTCGGCGTTCGGTTACCGAGGGCCCTCAACCAGGCCGCGAAACCGAACGCGTCAACATGGTACCGACGACGATCAACGGAGAGAGCGCACCCCTGATGCAGATCATCGACGGCCGCCGGTACGGCTCCCGGAAGGACCTCATCGAGCACACCGGCTACAGCCGCGCCACCCTCGCCAATCTGTGGAAGGACCGGGACGACAACGATCACCCGGCCGCCCACGAGATCGACGGCATCATGCACTGGGACCTGGACGAGTGGGACCGGTGGTACGCCGACTTCCAGCGGAAGCGGCGCAACGAGGCGAAGGAGATCGATCGCAGCGGCGACCCCGACGAAGAGCTCCCGCCGTCCGCCCAGGCGAAGCTTCTTGGCCTGCCCCGGAACATGATCAGCCAGTACCGGAAGAACCCACCGAAGGGGTGGCCGGGCCCCGTTCGTACTGAGCCGCATCCCAAAGGCGTGACGGAGTTCCGCACTCGACAGCAGCTGTGGGACTACCACGACACAGCCAACAGGATCGGGACCGCCGGCCGCCCGGTCGCCTCCAAGCCGGACCCACGCGTGCAGATCGCCGTCGACGCGTTGGCCACGCACCCCGGCCGTACCGTCGGCGACATCGCAACGGCCCTCGCGGACGAGCACGGCCAGTCCGTCCACACCTGGAAGCGCATCCTGACCGAGGCCCGGAAGCACCTGAAGTAGAGACATAGGCTGGCACCACGCGCGCCGTCACGAGCACGTCAAAGCTGTTGCCGGCGGGCGCGGCGACGGACCGGTGGAGTGCCCGGTGACCCTGCCCCAGAGCTCTGCTGGAGTCCGTGCGGCGCCAGACCCGCCGTAGTGATCACAGGTCCTCGGCATGGTGCGGCGTTCACTCAGATCACCACGGACTGACCAGTACGTGAGAGAGCCCCGACAGCAATCTGTCGGGGCTCTCTCACGTACTGGGGCGGAGGCACGGCGCGTCGTCGAGGAGCTGCTTCCTCCTCAACTTCTCCGAGCCGGGTACGTGACCGCGGGCGTGCATCTAGCAGGCTGGGCCGGTGGTTTTTCCGGGGCCGAAGGGCACCTACTGAAGCGGGTTTTCCGGAGAGGCGGCGTCGGGTGCCGGGGCATTTTTCGGTGCCGTCTCCGAGGCTGCGGACGCCGGATTTTTCGGGGCGGTCGGCTTGCTCGACTTCCGGGGGCGCCCCTTGGGGCGGCGCTTCGGCTCCTCCGCGCCCAGGCCCTTCAGCTCCTCGGCCGTCCAGCCGGCGGCCTCTGCTTCCACGTAGGCGCGGCCGTACGGTTCCTCGGTCTTCTCGAACTCGTCCCGCAGCTTCTTCCGGTCTGCCAGGAGGCTGGCGAGCGGGGCCAGGGCGGTCTCACGCGCAGCATTTATCTCCTGCGCCTGCCTCATGATCTCTTCTGCTGTAGCCATGATCGGATCGTAGTTGTCGACCGGTCAGGAAGGAATCGAGTCGGGCCGGCGCGATACCTCGCCCCGGCCGCTGTGGCCGTCGTAGGCCGAGGTCAGGTCCGAAGCCCTCCATCTCGGCAGATGAATTCCTCGTTCCCCTAGACAGTCCCGCCGCACCCCGAACCCCGAACGCTCGTTGAGCAAGAGCGCATTCCGTTTCCCCGGCATCAACCTCAAATCCCCTCACATCACCCCTCATCCGTCTCAACAGCATCTGTTCATTCCGTTGACTGCCATCTGTCCCAGAGCTACCGTCAGAGGCCAAAAGATCAAGAACGGATGGACAAAGGTACGTCCCCTGCGGGGACGTACGCGGCTTCGCCGCTGAAAGGCCGGGGGGAGGGGGCGGCGTCACATGGCCTGGGTCACGCGCATCGTGGACATGGAGCAGGTCGAGTACCGCCTCTCCGGCAATTCCGGTTGCTACGTCCAAGACCAGGCCGAGGGCATAGCCACGCCGGCTACCGACGCACAGGTCGACTACCGCATGCAGGCCGCGGAGGACAGCGGCCTGGTGTGGATCGGTGAAGGCCTGCCGGACGCCGGTCTGGTCGCCGGAACCGTGCTCGACGAGGCCGGCAAGGACGCGGCCCGCGCGCTGGCGAACGGCGTTCACCCGGTTACCGGCGAGCATCTGGTGCGCGCCGAGCTCCGGGCTCACCCGCGCTCGCAGTTGACCGGTGCCCGGCTCGTTGAAGCCGTTGAGGCTGCCGTCACGGCCGCCGGGGTGGAGCCCAAGGACCTCTTCCGCGGCAAGCCCAAGCAGCAGAAGAAGTACGAGACGCTCGCGCGGATGGTTCACCAGCAGGGCGAGCGCCACCGGCTTCAGGTCGGCTCCCTTCACCGTCTCGCGCGCGCTGCCGGGCTCGACCTCGACGACATTTACGAGGCCGCGGAACTCGCCGACGCGCGAGCCCACGAGGACGAGCGCGTCAACGTCCGGGTGCGCGCCTACGACCTCGTCGCGGACCTGCCCAAGGGCGACTCGGTGCTCTGGGCGCTCCTCGCCGAGCAGCGCGAAGAAGCGTTTCGTGAGCTCGTTCACCAGGCGAAGCGCGACGCCTTCGCACAGCTGGAGAAGTGGATCGGCTACGGCCTGGCGAGCGAGGACGGCGAGCTCCACCGCATCGCCACCGGCGGCCTGCTGGGCTGGACCGTGGAGCACCAGTCAGCCCGCCCGGTCGACGAGGACACCCCCGGCGACCCGCACCTGCACGTCCACATCGTCATCGCCAACCTCGCCCGCTGCGAGGACGGCCAGTGGCGCGCGATAGCCAACGGCGGCATGGACCTCCACCGGCACGCACGCGCCTTCGACGCCCTCTTCAAGGCCCGGGTGCGCGCCCTGGCCGGAGAGCGGTTCGGGGTCCGCTACGAGCGCGACGCGGCCACGCGGTCCTGGAACGTGGTCGGCATCCCTGAGGCGCTGCGCGAGCACTACTCGCGCCGTGCCGCCCAGGTCGAGGCCGTCGCCGGTGCGGACGCCAGCCGCGAGGAGAAGCAGCGCGTTTCCGCCGAGACCCGCCACGCCAAACACGACACCGGCACCGTGGATCTTCGGGCCAACTGGCGCCAGCAGGCGCAGGGCCTGGGCATCGATGTCGATGCGATGATCGCGGCCGCCGCGCCCGGGCCGCCCGGGCCGCCCGGGCCGGACAGCGGCCTGACCGTGAGCCCCGGCGGCGGCCCCCAGGTGCCGCCGCCCGCGCAGATCGCGGCCGAGGTTTTCTCTCCTACCCGCGGTCTGACCACGCACGAGAAGACGTTCACCCACGCGCAGCTGCTCGCCGCGGTCGCGAACGCCTGCCCGCACGGCCTTGGCGACGGCGAGCTCGAAGGCCTCGCCGACGAGGTGCTGAAGGTGCAGGGGTACGCGCGGACGCTGCCGCACCGCGGCTCGGCCCTGATGTCGAACACCGCCCGCTACACCACGCACGACATCCTCGCGGCCGAGCAGGTCATCGTCGACCAGGCCCGCGCCCGCTACGCCGACGGCTCCGCCCGCCTGACCGGCGACCAGGCCGCGGCCGCGCTCAGCGTTTTCCAGGTGGCAGCCGGCTTCGAGCTGTCGGCCGAGCAGCGGCGTGTGGTGGAGCGGCTGCTGACCGCCGGGCACGGCGTGGACGCGGTGATCGGCGTCGCCGGCTCCGGCAAGACGACCTTGATGGAGGCGTGCCGGATCGGCTGGGACGCGGTCGGCCTGACCTACGCCGGCGCCTGCCTGTCCGCCGTCGCCGCACAGAACCTGCACGAGGGATCCGGTATCCCGTCGAGCACCATCGCGTCCTGGCTCAAGCGGATCGAGGGCGGCAACGGGCTGCGCGGCGTGGACGTCCTGGTCCTGGACGAGGCCGCCATGACGGACGACCGGGCGATGGCCGTGCTGCTCACGGAGGCGGCCCGCACCGGCACGAAGGTCATCGCGATCGGTGACCCGCAGCAGCTCCAGGCGATCGGCCCCGGCGGCGGTTTCGAAGAGGTGCACCGCCTGGTGGGCGGCGAGTTTCTCGCCGACAACCGCCGCCAGAAGGACGAGGGCGAGCGAGCCGCCCTCGAGGTGTGGCGCCAGGGTGCGGCGCAGCGCGAGCGGGCGCTGCGGATGCTCGCCGACGGCGGCCGCGTGCACGCCACCGACACCGCTGACGAAGCCCGCGCTGAGATCCTTGCCGCCTGGAACCAGGCCCGCACGCGCTGGCCGGACGCGCATGAAGCGCTGGCCAACCTCGTCGTTCTGGCCGCCCGCAACGAAGACGTCAACAGCCTCAACGCCGGCGCCCAGGCCCTGCGCCGCGCGGCCGGGGAACTCGGCCCCGCGCGCACCTTCGTGCTGCCCCGCCGCGAGAGCTTGACCCTGGCGGTCGGGGACGTCGTGCGCGTGCGGCAGAACGATTACCGCTCGCGCCGCCGCGGAGCTGGCCCCGACGTTCTCAACGGCTACCGCGCCGTGGTCACCGACATTTCCGCCGACCGCAGGGTGCAGATCACCTGGCGGCGCGAAGAGTCCGACGGCACCGTCAGCCACCAGCAGGCATGGCTGACCCCAGGCCAGATCAGCCAGGGCGCCCTCAGCCTCGGCTATGCGATGACCATCGCCGCCTCCCAGGGCCTGACCGCGCAGACCAGCCTGATGTACGGCCTCGGCGCGAACAGCTTCAGCCTCTACCCCGGCATCACCCGGGCCAAGGGCGAGAACCACCTGTGGCTGCCCGCGGCCGCGCTGGAGGACGAGGAGACCCGGACCACCCTCGGCGAGCCGCGCAGCGAGGCCGAACTCCTGGACCGCGCCCTGTACGCGTACGGCGCGCTGCTTCAGCAGGACCGCCCGGCGCAGATGGTCAGCGACCAGCTGCGCGCTGCACCCGATCCCGTCGCGCCGCCCGTGCCGGAGCCCGAGCCGGAGTTTCCGGCGTGGGACGACACCGTGGCACGCCCGTACGGTGCGCTGTCCGACACCCTTCTCGACACCAAAATCGCCAAGGCCGCGCAGCAGGCGGCGGCGGCCGAGCGCGCGGCCGCCGACAAGGCGCGCGAACTGGAGAGCGCGGCCGCCGAACTCACCGCACACGCCTCACCGGGCCAGCGCATCGCCGATGAGGCCGCCGCCGTTCTGGGTGAGGCGGACCGGCTCCTCGTGCTCGCCGAGCAGGAGACGGAGAGCGCCGACCGGGTCGGCAACGAGCGGGACAGGGCCCGGGCGATGCGCCAGGAGGCGCAGACGGCCGCCGGGCGCAACCGGATCACGCTGCGCGCCGCGGGCACATCCCGCGGCGAGCAGGAGCAACTGATCGCGCAGTACACCGAGCAGATGGCGGCCGCGCACGAAGAGCAGCAGCGCGCCCGCCAGGCTGCCCAGGCCGCGCAGCGCGAAGCGTGGCAGACCGTCGCACTGTCTCCGTACGCCGGAGTTTTCCGGGATCAGGGCGCCACCGGTGCCGCGCCCCGCGAACTCGAGGAGATGAAGGAGCGGCTCTCCGCGATGCGCGAGTTCCTGCCGGCCCTCGCGCGGCAGGTCGATACGCAGCGCGCCGAGGACATCGAGCATGCCCGCGGCCGGGAGAGCGGGCTGCGCGCCCGGGCCGAGACGCTGCGGACGACTGCCGCCGCGCTGCGGGCGGAGCGGGAGCTGCGCCAGCAGATCGCAGCGCAGGCCCAGGGCCAGCACCAGGCGGAGCACGACGCCCGGCAGACGACGCGGCCGCCGGCCCGCCGTGCGGAAACGGCTGGCGCTCAGCAGAACCGGCAGGGCCCCGACCTGGTCCTCCGGCCCGATTCCCCCGGCCAGAGGGTGACCTGAGCTCAGCGCGGCGCGCTCAGGCAGGAGACTCGACAACCGCCTGGACGGCGAGGGTGGCGTCGCTGGTTTCGCCGGTGACGGCGCGGAGCATGGGCAGCAGCTCGGAGCCGAGCGCAAGCCGTTCGGCGGGGTCAGTGACCCCCTTCCACTGCTGCACCGCACGGCCGGCCGAAGCACGGGTGAACTCATGCTCGAGGCCCCACACGTGGGCCTGGAGGCCGGTGGTGTGCAGGTACCAGCGGGCGGCCGCCGCCGGCTGTCCCATCAGGTGGGCGATCCAGCCGCGCAGCTCCCGCACGTTGATCGTGTGCGAGTGTGCGGCACCGAAGGTGGCCGTGAACTCCGCGTCGATCTGTTCGGCCTCCACGTTCGCCGCGGCGAGCCGCTGCGGGTCGATCGGGGGGACGCACGCCGCGGTGATCGCCGCGATCCGCCAGCGGTACTCCGCAGGCGGTGGCGGCACCTCCGTCTGTCCCACCGCGGCCGGCGCGGTGCCCGGATCGGCCGGGGCGGGCGCCGCCGTGGCCGGGGTGGCGGAGTCGGCGGTGTGCCAGAAGGCCGGAGTGACGATTCCCCAGGGGGCGTGAACGGTCTGGTCGGTGCTCATGGTGCTCCCGGTTACTGGGGGACGATGCGGCGGACGGCGACGATGCGGGTGATCGGGCTGCTGCTGTTGCGCCAGCTGCTGTACGGCACGATCCGGGTCTGCACTCCGGTGCGGGGTGCCTCGATGATCAGGCCGCTGCCGATGTACATGCCGACGTGGCCGGGGGAGGAGGCAGAGCCGCCCGAGCCGGGCGTGAAGACGAGATCGCCGGCCAGAGGCGCATCCATGCTCACGGCCTGGCCCTCGTTGACCTGGGTGTAGGTGGTGCGGCTGATGGTCACACCGGCGGCGCGGTAGGCCTGTTCCATGAGGCTGGAGCAGTCGCACCAGTGCGCGGGGTTCGAGCCGAGCGCGTTGGTGCAGTCGCCTCCGAGGTGGTACCAGCCGCCCTTTTGGTAGAGGGCCCAGGCGACGGCTTTGCGGACGGTGTCGGGGGCGTTGGCCGGGATGGAGAAGTCCTTCGGCAGGTCCACCGGCCCGCTGGGCGCGGTGGGTGCGGTGTACTTTTTCGCACTGGCCATGATGTCGCGGACGTAGCCGTAGGTCTGGCCCCCGGCGAAGGACGGCGGGGGGACGCCGCGGTAATTCATTACCGCTCCCCAGCCCGCGTTGTAGCCGGCCAGGGCCAGTTTGATCGGGTCGTCCTGGTAGCCGGACTTCTTGGCGTCCTTGAGCAGGTCACACATGTACGCGCCCTGCGCCATGATCGCGTCCGGCGGGTCGAAGACGCTGATGACGCCGTTGCCGTTGGCGTCCTTGCCGTAGCTGCGGAAGGTCTCCGGGATGAACTGGGTGAGCCCCTGGGCGATCACCGCGCCGGTCTTGGGGTCTCTGGACTCGGCAGTTGGGTCGAAGTTGGACTCTGCTTCGATCTGCGCCGCCAGGATCGGCGCCGGCAGCCCGGGGCATGCGCCGGCTGCCTTCTCGATCCACGGCGCGAACTGGGGCGGCACCGACCCTGGTTTCAGTCCACCGCCGATCGCCCCGACGTTCGGGTTTGCACTCGCGACGTCTGATGTCGTGGTCTGGATCGTCACCCCGGCTATGAGCGTGAAGAACGCGGCCGCCCCCGCGCCCGCGCCGATCAGCAGCTTCTTGGCCACCCCGCCCCCCGTTCCCTCCCCTGCCGTCGCCTACCGGCGTATGGCATCCGCGCCCATGGCCTGTTCAAGAGCCCGCCGGTGGTAGCGCCAGGTCCGTCCCGCCTTCAGTGACGGCAGGTCTCCGGCGCGCGTCATCCGCATCACGAGCTGGTAGTCCAGCCGTAGGTAGTCGGCGGTCTCTTTTGCGGTGAGGACCTCGGGCCACTCCTGCTTCTGTGCCTTGCACGCGCAACGTGACGGGGTGTCGTCCTCGCGGTCTTGACCGGCGTCGTCGGCTCCGACGGGTGCCACCAACGGCCTCCCAAACATACGGACATCCTGGTTTGATCAAGGACCGTACCAAGTCACAGCTGAAACCACAGCAGTAAACAACAGTCACTAAAAGTCATAGACAGACTCAGAGACCCCTTGCTAAACATGGCTTTTGATCACCTTGCGCCTGGCGAGCGCAGGCATCGAGGCACGTTGGGGGCGGTGCAGCTATGGCCAGGGGGGTTCCGCAACCGGAACAGCTCGAACCGCACGTCCGGTTGGTAGTGCCCGTCATGGCCGCCGACGGCGGCAACGGCCGTTCAACGGTCGCCGGCCTTCTCGCGGACGCCTTCGCCCTCCAGGGCGAAACGGTCCTGCTCGACACCGCCCCCCGCCTCGCGTCGCCCTGGCCCGGATGGGTCGCGACCGCGGGCGAAGGCCTTGCGGCGCTCCCGCCGGACCGGCCCGCCACCCGAGCTCAGGCCCGCGCGGCCGCCGCGGCGGCCGCAGCATCCGGCAGCCACCCCTGGCAGGTGATGACCGATCACCTGCCCTGGCACGTCGCCCCGCTGGTGCTGCCGGACGCGCCGGAGGCGTGGCACCAGCTCGCCGCGCTCGGCGGCTGGCAGGCCGTCATCGCCGACACCGAGCACCGGTTCACCCAGGACGTGATGACCTCCCGCCACACCGGCACCGCAGGGCTCGGCGCCCGCTGGTGCTCCCTGCCGTGTGCGGTCCCCGTGCTGTGCGCCGCCGCAACCGGCGAGGGGATGGCCGCGCTGCAGACCGCGGTGATGGCCGCCGAGGCCGAGGGGCTGCCGCTGGCCCGCATGGTCGTGGCCGTGGTGGCCATGAGCGAGGGACGGCTGCCTGCCCCGGTCAAAGCCGGCGCCACCATGCTCCAGCCGAAGGTCGGCTCGATCGTCCACGTGCCGTACGACGAGCGGATCCGCTCGCACGGCCTGCGCGACGCCGCCCGCCTCAAACCCCGGACCTTGGCGGCCGGACGCCAGCTGGCGGAAGCCGTCTTGTCATCGGCGCACACGTCCTGGGGCGAGATGCTCCCGCACGCCGCCGTCCCCGCCGCCTACACGGAAGGAACCACGCACCGTGGCCTCGCACCTCAAGCCGCTGATCACCCTTGCTGACGACCCGCTGAGCCCCAAGCAGCCCAAGAACCTCCCCGGCAACATAGGCACGTCCACGGACAACCTGATCGGCTGGTCCCTGACGGGCGCGCTGATCGCCTGCCTGCTGGGCTTCATCTTCGGCTGCGCGCTGATCGGTGTCGGGCACAACACGGAGAGGCCCGACATGGCCGCCCGCGGCAAGCGGTCGGTGCTGTGGTCCCTGGTCGCCGCCGCCGGCGTCGGCACGGTCTTCGGCCTGGTCAAGGCGTTCTACAACATCGGGCAGGGCTGAGGCCCATGTCCCTCGCCTCGCTCGACCAACGACGCCGGGCCGCGCGCCGCCGCCTGGCCCTCCTCGCGGCCGGAGTGCTCGTAGCCGGCGCGGGCATCACGGCCTTCTTCGTCCTCGGCTCGGACGGCTCCGGAAGCGGCGACGGTCGGCGCGAGGCCGCCCCGTCTGCATCCGCACCCGTGGCCATCCCGAGCGGCGGATCGAACACCCCGACCCTGCTGCCCAAGGCGAAAGAGGTGAAGGAAGGGGTGCCCGTCGGCTACCCCCACACCCTGGAAGGCGCCATCTCCGCAGCCGCGCACTACACGGACGCCAACGACCTCTTCACCCCCGACGCGGCAGAGCGGCAGGCCCGCGTCATTGCCGAGCCGAACATGCTCGGAATGATCGGAAGCTACGCGCGGATGTCTGCCCAAGAGGCCAGAAAGTCCCGCGGTCTTCCGGAAAACGGGGAATCAGACACCGCGAACTTCTACGCCAACCAGTCCCGTGCCTACGTCATCGACTCGGCCGAGCCGGACAAGGTGACGGTCTGGCTCCTCGTGGACTCCACCATTTCCGTCAAGGGCGTCAGCGAGAACGCAACTGCTGTCCGGGGCGCCATCATGATCTGGGCGGATGGCGACTGGAAGATGAGCTTCGACACCCTGACAGGTCTCCCTGACAAGAAGCCGTCACCGGAAACCCCCGGCAGTGCCAAGGCTGTCGAAGCAGGATGGCGAGGCCTCTCCTATGAGAAGTAACGCCATGAAGAGGCTTGCCGCGACGCTCATGGTTCTCGTCACCCTCCTGCTGACGGCCTCCGCCGACGCGTTCGCCGACGACCCGAAGAAGCCTGAAAAGAACCTCAGCGAAGTCGTTGAGTGCACAAAGCTCTGGAAAGACGGCGAGCTCAAGAAGGACAAAAAGAAGGCGGCCGACTGCACGAAGACGGTCCGCAAGGAGTGCGGCGACAACCCCGGAAAGTGGAAGGGGAAGGAGTGCACAGAATTCCTTTCCCTCATGCTGGGCAAGAAGGTCCCTGAGTCCGGGCAAAAGTGCGAGGGCCGTGGAGCCGACATCATCGCGGACATCTGCGACACGGCCAAGAAGGTCGAAGACTTCGCCAAGGACCCGGCCGGAACCCTCGCGACAGCCGCATTCGACGCTGTCTCCGGAAACTTCGGAAAGGCCGCAACGGAGATCCTGAACGGTCTGACCGACGTATTCCTGAAAGTGGCGGTCATCGACCTGAACAACAAGGGTCTGCTCAACGTCTACAGCATGACCTGGGCGCTCTCCTCGCTGGTGGCGCTCCTGCTGATGATCTGGCAGTTCGCGAAGGCCGGCTACAGCGGTGAAGGCGTCGCCGCCGCCACGGCCATCGCCGGTCTCGCCAAATGGGCCGTCACTACCCTTGCCTCGCTCGCCGTCACGCAGGCCGCGCTCGGAGCAGCGCACGAGATCAGCGTGTGGATGATCGACCAGTACCGGGACGGCGGCGGCGAGAAGGCGTTCAAGGACTCCCTGAACCACGCCTTCAGCTTCGACGGGATCACCAACACCGCGCTGGTGCTGCTCCTGGCGATCCTCGCGGCGCTGGTCTCGCTGGTCTTGTGGGGCGAGATGTTGCTGCGGCAGGCGGCCATCCAGGTGCTGGTGGCCTGCATGCCGATCGTCGGTACGGGCGGCATCATGCAGGCGACGAAGGAGTGGTTCCCCAAGGCCAGAAGCGCCTTGATCGCGCTGATCCTGATCGAGCCGGTCGTTGTGCTGATCTTCGTGATCGGGTTCTCCACCACCGGGGAGGCCAAGGGCCTCAAGGACATGCTCGTCGGCCTCCTGACCCTCGTCCTGGCAGCCGTGGCATGGCCCACCTTGGCCAAATTCATGACCTTCACTTCCGTCGGCGCCGGTGGCTCCCTCGCCTCGGGCCTGCTCGGTGCGGCGGGCGGCACGGCCGCCAGCCTCTTCGGTACCGGCGGCGGAACTCCGTCCGGGGCCGGCGCGGTCGGCAACGGCCGCTCCTTCACCCAGGCCGTGGAGGCCGAGAACGATGGTGCGGTGGCCCAGGACGGTGCCGCAGGCCGAGCCCGCGCCGGCGGAATGGCCTCGGGCATGGCGGGCCTGGGCAAGCTCGGTGCCGCCGCCATGGCACTCCAGGTCGCCAAGGCCGGCAAGGAGCTCACCGAGGGCAGCATGGAGGCCATGGCCGCCCATGCCGACCTCGGCCCGGGCAAGGACATGGGCGGGCACATCAGCATCCCCCCGCGCAGCGGCGAGCCGCCCGCCGGCCCGGCCCCCGCGGACGACACCGGGGGCGGAGGAACTGCTCCGCCTTCGCCCCCGCCGGGAGGACCGGCGGACCGCTCGGGGCCGCCGCCCTCGGCTCCGCTCGACAGCGCGGAGCCGCCGCCCGCCCCGTCGCCGCGAGGCGAAGCACCGGCCGAAGCGAGTGCCGCGCAGTCGGACCCCGTCGACATGAGCTGGCCGTCGACGCCGCCCGCGGCACGGACCGACATGAGCTGGCCGTCGGAGCCGGCGCAGCCGCAGGACGTCGATATGAGCTGGCCTTCCGCGCCAGCCGCGCCACCGCCCCCGAAGCAGGGGCCTGGTGAGAGTGGGGGGACGACATGAGCCAGGACCGACCACTGGTGTATTCGGGGTGGCAGTCCGAGCGCCAGGGCTTCATGGGCTCGATGTCGCTGACCGGCTGCGTGCTGGTCGGCGCGGCCGCCCTGTCCATCCTGATCCCCATCTACGCCCAGGACATCTCCGGCGAGCTGATCGGTGTGCCGCTCGCCATCGTCCTGGTCGCGCTGGCCACGGTCCGCATCTACGGCATGACCGCGGATGAGTGGGCCTCGCTGGCGATCCGTCATCAGATCAACGTGGCTGGAGGCAGAGACGTGTTCCTGAGCGGGGTGTTCGCCCCCCGACGCCGTACGGACGACCAGCAGCCGATGGACCTGCCCGGCGTCCTGGCCCGCCTGAGGATCCTGGCCGCCCCCACCGGCGGCCAGGAAGAGCTGGCCGTCGTCTACGACCCGCTGGAGAACACCTACAGCGCGGTGCTGGAGATCCGCTATCCCGGCCTCGCGCTGGAGGACACCGACCAGATCAACCGCCGCGTCGCCGCGTGGGGCGCCTTCCTGCGCGCCCAGTGCGTCGAAGGCGGCCCCATCGTGCGGATCGCGGTGCATGAGCGGTCCCAGGCGGACGACGGCACCGCGCTGCAGTCCTGGACCGCGGCACACACCGACCCGGCCGCCCCTCGCGCCGCGGTCGCCGTGGTGAAGGAGCTCGCCGCTCGAGGCGGGACCGTGGCCAACACCCGCGCCACCTTCCTGACCATCACGCTGTCCGCCTCGCGGGCGCGCCTGGCGATCAAGGGCGCGGGCGGCGGCCGGCTCGGTGCCTGCGCGGTCCTGGTCCGCGAGATCACCGCCATGCACTCCGCCCTTGCGGCCGCCGACCTCACGGTCGTGCGCCGGCTCGACCCGCGCGAGCTGGCCCAGGTCATCCGCACCGGCTACGACCCGGACGCGGTCAGCGAGATGGCGATGCGCAACGGTGCCGCCGAACAGCGCACCTGGGAAGGCGTCGAGCCGGGCGTCGACCCCGAGCTCGCCGGGCCCGCCGCCGCCCAGACCGCCTGGGGCACCTACCAGCACGACGGCGCGATATCGGTGACCTACCAGGTCCGCAGCTGGCCCGCCTCTTCCGTCTACGCCACCTGCCTGCAATCCCTCCTGCGCCCCCGCCCCACCGCACGCCGGTCCCTGACCCTGGCCTACGAGCCGCTCGGCCCGCGCAGGGCCCGCGCCGAGCTGTCCAAGGAGCGCACCAAGCGCGACGTGGCGCGCCGGCTGCGGGCGAAGACGGGCCGGATCGAGTCGATGGACGAGCGGGCCGACATGGCCCGCGCCCTCGAGCAGGACATGGCCCGCGCGAGCGGCCACGGCATCGTCCGCTTCACCGGCCTGGTCACCGTCACCGTCACCGACCCCGACGAGCTGGAGACCGCCTGCGCGGAACTCCAGCAGGACGGCGCCGCGGCCGGCCTTGAGCTGCGCCGGATGTGGGGCGCCCAGGACGCAGGCTTCGCCGCCGCGGCGCTGCCGCTCGGTCAGGGCCTGCCCGCCCGACGGGCGGTGATCTGACATGGCGCTGCCGTTCCTGCGCTCCCGTGACCGGGACGACGACACCTCGCTGCCCTCCCAGCGCTTCGAGCACCTCCTCGGCGACGGCCGGCCCCGCCCGGCGCCCGCGCCCAAGAGCAAGAAGATGGCGCGCGAGGGCATCGGCTTCGTGCCGCCGCGGCGCGGCGTGAACGCCGCCTACGCCGGCCGCGCCGCCAACGAGGCCAACCCGGAGGTGCACCGCGCGGACACCTCCCAAGTCTCCGGCCTGTACCCGTTCCTGCACGCGAGCAGCCTGCCGCCGGTCGGCGCGTACATCGGCTGGAACGTGCTGAGCATGCGGGCGTTCTCCGCGCACCCCAGCGTGTGGGTGGCCGAGGGGCTGGTCACCAACCCCAACGTGATGATCACCGGCATCCCGGGCTCGGGGAAGTCCGCCCACATCAAGGCGCTGGCCCTGCGGTTGATGGCGTTCGGCACCCACACCCTGATCGCCGGGGATGTGAAGGGCGAGTACGGCGACCTGTGCCGCTACCTCGGCTACGAACCTCTCCTCCTGGGCCCGGGGATGAAGGGCCGCCTCAACCCGCTGGACGCCGGACCCCTGGGCCAGGGGCTGGACAAGGTCACCGACCGCGGCGAGCTCATGACCCGCCTCACCGAGATCCACCGCCGCCGGCTGTCGCTCCTGAAGGCCCTGCTCGAGCTTCAGCTGCGCCGGACGCTGCTGGCGGAGGAGGAAGAGGCGGTCTCGGCGGCGATCCGGGAGGTCACCGGGGAACTGGCCGGGAAGACGAGGCTGACCCCGCCGACGCTGCCGGCCGTGCATGCGGCGCTGAAGGACCCGACGAAGGCGATGGCGTACGAGCTGCGGGTCCGCGACGAGGACATCCAGACCACGCGCGAGCTCACCCGCTCCATCCGGGCCGCCCTCGGCGCGATGGTCAACGGCCACCTCGGCGGCCTCTTCGACGCCGAGACCTCCAGCGAACTCGACTTCTCCGCCCCGATCCAGTGCGTCGACATTTCCCGGATGAAGTCCTACGGCGACGACATCGTGAGCATGATCCTGACCTGCGTCAGCTCCTGGGCGCAGGCCGCGATCGACACCCCGGGCCCGCCCCGGCTGGTGGTCCGTGACGAGCTGTGGCGGGCGATGCGCTCCGGCGGCTCCTCCATGGTCCGAAAGATCGACTCAGACCTGCGCCTGTCGCGCGCCGACGGCACCATCCAGGTCCTCGCCACCCACCGCCTCACCGACTTCGAGTCGGTGGGCGCCGCGGACTCGGAGGCGGTCGCCATCGCCAAGGACATGATCAGCAGCTGCGAGACGCGCATTCAGCTCGCGCAGGACTCTCGCCCGCTCCAGGCGATCCAGGAAGCCGTCGGCCTCACCGACGCGGAGTACGAGCTGATCAGCTCCTGGGGCAAGGCCCACGCCGGACGCGCCCTGTGGAAGGTCGGCAAAGCGGGATCGCACCCGGTTCAGCTGCACCTGACGGCGCTGGAGAAGAAGTTGTTCCATACAGACGAGCGGATGACGGCATGAGTACGGGAGGGAAGTCGGCCAGCAGCGGGGGACTGTTGGCGCCGAGTCTGCTGCTCGGCGGTATCGGGGTCGCGGGCTGCACGCTGGTCACGGGGCCGGCGGCAGCGCTGCTGTCCGGCCGCGGCTGGGCAACTGCCGACGCCGACCCGGCCACCACCGTCATCAAGGCCGTAGCCCAAAGCCCCGAGCAGGCCTGGACTCCGGGTCCGCCTGGCTGGCTGTTCTGGGCCTTGACGATCCTGGTGTGGGCAGTGCTGGGCTGGGCTGGCCTGTGGCTGTGGAAGCGCTTCGGAGGCCCGCAGCACGGCGGTGCGCAGTGGGGCGGTGCCCGTGTCGAGCGGAAGCTCAAGGTCGATGAGGACCCCGAGAAGCGGCGCAACCAGATCACGGCCGGCCGCGGCATGACCACGAAGAAGATCGTGGCGTCCCGCCCGAACATCTCCGCAACCGTTTTCGGCGTGCCGGGCAGCAGCAAGACGACCGGCCTGGTGCTGCCGAACGCGGCCGAGTGGCAAGGCCCGCTGGTGGTGACCACCACCAAAGCCGCCGACTTGGACATCATTTACGCCCGCCGCCGGGCCCTGGGCCCGGTCTGGGTGATCGCCCCGGCTGGGATCCCTGGCCGGCCCACCCAGAAGTGGTCGCCGGTGGACTACTGCACCGACGCCAAGGCCGCCGACCGCATGGCCGCCTGGATGGCCGAAGCCGCCTCCTCCAGCGACGACAAGCGCGCCGCCCCCTGGATCGACCAGGCCAAGAACGTCCTCAAGGGTGTGCTGCTCGCCTCGCACCTGTCCGGCGGCGGCATCAACGGCATGCGCAAGTGGCTCGGCCTCGGCAAGGACGCCGTCGACCATGTCCGCGCCGTCCTCCTCCAACACGGCTACACCGACGTCGCCGACGACTACGCCTCACCCTGGCTCCGCCTGCACGAAGACGGCATCGGCAGCATCCAGTTCTCCCTGAACGTCCTAGCCAGGGTGTACGCGGACGAGGAGGTCCGCGAGACGTGCTCGGGCACCGACTTCACGGTCGAGGAGCTCCTGGAGCAGAACGGCACGGTGTGCCTGATCGCGAGCGAGGCTGACGCCGAGCGCTTCGCGCCGCTGCTGACCTCGATCATCGCGTCGATCATCCACGGCGCCGAAGTCCGCTACAACAGCACCGGCAAACCGCTCGACCCGTCCCTCGGCGTCATGGTCGACGAGGCCGGCAACATGCTCCGCTACCCCCGCCTGCCGAACATCCTGACCACCGGGCGCGGCATGGGCATCGACCTCTTGACCGTCTGGCACGACCTCTCCCAGCTGCGCGAGCGGCTCGGCACCCAGAAGGCGAACACTGTGCTGTCCGCGAGCGGTCTGCGCATGCTGCTGCCCGGCTGCGGCGACCTGGAGACCCTGCGCTACTTCTCCGGTCTCTACGGGCGCACCGAAACCCTGCGCACCTCCGTCGGCCACTCCCAGGGGCAGTACTCCACCAACACATCGACCACCGAGACCGACCTCGCCCCCATCCACTCCCTGCAACAGCTGCCCGACTTCACCGCCATCGCCCAGTACTCGAACCTGCCGCCCATCAAGGTGCGGATGCGCCTGACATTCCGGGACAAGGACCTCAAGAAACTCCTCAACCCCGCTGCGGCACAGGGAGGCATGAGCTTGACCAAACCCACGAACAAGGCCAGCAGGATGCTGAGGAAGGTCATCAGCCGTGTCTGACCCGTTGGACGACCTCGCGGGCCAGTGGCCCTCACCACCGGACGAGGAAGACGGAGCAGAGCCGGAGGAGCCGGAGCCCCAGCGGTGGGTGTGGGCAGCCATGCAGCCGGCCGAGCGCCGCGCCCGGCTCCGTGAGCTCGCCGAGTGGGTCGACTGGCTCCGGACCACCTTCGAGCTCCACAACGCCATCCCGCGGTGCTGGTACATGCACCAGCCCGTCGTCGAGCACCTCACCGCGCTCTACGCCGGGTGGCTGCGCGTCTACGCCGGCGACCCACCTGCCGGACTGGCCGAAGCCGACTGGATCAACACGCTGCACTCCTTCACCCCGCGCCTCCAACTCGCCGCCTGCGCGACCGGCACCCACCAGGAACCGCCCCCGGTCGTCCCGCCACCACCCGGCGCGACCGAGACCTTCGAGCTGTACCTGTCGACGTCCGGGGCGACCACCGCGGCCGCCCGGCATCCGGCCCAGGCCGAGCTGGACCGGATGGCCGAGGCGGCCGACCCGCCCCTGTAGCCAGCACACACGGAGGCGCCTGCGCCAGCCCGCCTGGACGACGGGGCGGGACGGTAGACCGCGCGCCCGAGCAGACCGGGGATGAACCAACGGGAGTATGAACATGGGGGAGCGGTTCTCGACGACGGAGCAGGTGCGCGAGCACTGGCTCAGCGGGGGCGACACCTACCGGATTTCCGAGACGAAAGCCGAAGCCGACCAGCGCAGGGCCGCCGCGCGCTCCCGGGCCGACCGGGCACACGACGAAGAGCTCGTCGGGGAAGCCCTCGTCATCGCCCGCGCCCAACGCACACAGCTGCCCACCGCTGACCAGTACCGATGGGGTGTCTTCCACACGGGGACCGCCCTGCCGGTGGCGATGATGGAGTCCGGCCAGGATGCCGATCAGGCCCGTGCGCTCGCGGAGGCGATCGACGCATGGCGGGACGCCGAGAGTGGGCAGCCCTTCGACTGGGACAGTGACGGCCTGTCCGACCGGCTGCGGTCGCCGTACGGGCGCGGCATGCTCGACCAGGCCCGCGGTCGCGAGCCAGGAGAGCGCTGGGCGGCGTCGCCGCTGGCCGAGACGCAGACGTACGAGACAGACGACGGCCAGGCCTACACCTACGCCAAGGTCGACCGCGAGCTGCACGTCTTCGCACCCGGAGGTCTGCTGATCGCTCGCGCCGCCAGCCGGTTCGACGCGAACACCCGGAAAGACGCGTGGATCGGCGAAATGCGCGACGGGCGCCGCCTGGCCGGGCGCTGGGAAAGCCACTTCGTAGAGCACGCCGTCCAGCAGCACCTCATCGCCCAGCAGGATCCCGCCGACCGGGACGACCTCTGGATCCACTACACCGCCGACCGCGCCATGGTGCACGGCAGCGACCGGTACGACGCCGACCTCAAGAAGGTCATGCGCTCGGCCGGGTTCACCTGGTCCGGTTACGCCAAGGCCTACGTCACCGCGGGCACGACCCGCCCGGTGGCCCGGGCTCAGAGCGTGGACCGGCTCGCCCGGGCGCTGTACGAGGAGGGCCGCGCAGTCGAGATCCGGGCGGACGAGGACCGACTGCGCGGCATCCACGCCCCCGCCGCCCCCGGCACGGCAGCGGCCGCCGCGAAGCCGGTCCCCGCCCCCACCGCCGCCGCGCAGGCGCCGGAGCCCAAGCCGGTTTTGGCGCCCACGGACCTGACGGACGACCAGCTCGCCGCAGAGCTGTCCCGGCTGACGCGCGAGCGGGACGCGGCGGTGTACGGCGGCACGCGCCGCCGTCGCCTCGACGAGCAGCTTGCCCCGCTGACCGAGGAGAACCGCAGGCGGATCGTCGTCTCGTACCAGGAGCGCGCCGACCCGGCCGGGATGACGGTGGACGAGATCATCGCCGAGCGGCAGGCGCTGGCGGAGTCCCTGCGTGGCGACCACGGCAACCACCCGGTGAAGGTGGCCCGGCAGGAACGCGCTGATCTGCTGGCAGCCGAGCACGGCCGCCGTCTCGCAGCGGAGCTCGAAGCGCGGCCGCCGGTCCTCCAGATGACCGACGAAGACCTCCGCGCCGAGGGCGAGATCCTGGCCAAGGGCCGCTACGGCACTCACCCGGGCGCTGCCCGCGAGGCCTTCGACGTCCGCCGAGAGGCGGTCGGCGTGGAGATCGCCGACCGGCACTTGCGGACCTGGGAGCCCGAACAGGCCCCTGTCGGTGAGCTCGACGACATCGAGCTCACCGAGGCGATCGAGGCCCTGCGCTCCGAGCGGCTGTACGACACCGCGTTCGCCGGCCACTACGCCTCGAGGCAGCGCATCGAGCAAGTACACGGTGCGCGCCTGGAGGCCTTGCGGGACGAGCAGAAGAAACGCGACACGGCCGCGTTCGAGGCGCTGCTCAAGTCCGACGGCCGGATCCGTCTGGAGAGCCGCTCCTACACCGCTGGTGTGCGCGAGGACGACGTCCGTGTTTTCATCGACGGCCGCCGGTACGCCGACCTGACCGAGGCCTATCCCGGCTGGAAGGTCTCGATCTTGCTCGGCCGCGGCGCCCAGAACAACACGGCCTGGCGCACGGAGGCGCTGAGCTGGCTGATCGAGCAGTACGAGGCCTCGCCGCAGACCCGCGACACCCGCACCTGGGGACCGGTGGCTGAGGTTGAGCTGCCGCCGGCGTTTGTCTCCCGTGCCGTGGAGGAGTTCACCCCCCTGACCGGGAAGGCCGAGCGGTACCTGGTTGAACGCATGGCTGAGTCCCCACGCAGCCAGAATTTCGACCACCGCGGCAACAAATACATGGCGCACTTCCTGGACCTGCCGGAGCGGACCCTGCCGGTGCTGGAGGACTTGGGGCGCCGCCTGGTCGGCATGCTCGACGAGGAGCTGGACTCCGACGACCGCAAGACAAGGGAGCGGGCCAAGCGGTCCAGGCCCGCCGTGCTGCGGGGATTGGACGACGTCCGCGAGACAATGCAGGCACGCGGCCTTGAGCCGCTGACCAACGCGGCCGCCGGGGCGCCGCAGGACGGGGAGACAGACGGTGAGCGAGTACGAGACGACGGCCCGCCGGCACTGGGAGACGTACCGGCCCAGGGAGCTGGCCCAGATGTCGGACCCGGAGGAGTTTTTCCGGGATCTGGCGGTGGCGGTGCAGGAGCGGATCGCGGAGCTGACGCAGGAGCGGATGGGCGAAGCGATGCAGGAGACGGACCACGAGCGGCGCGCGGGCAAGCTCAAGGCAGCGCAGCAGATGGCCCGGGAGCAAGCACTGAGGGAGATCGTGCTGGTGGAGCCGGAGGAGGAGAGCCGGGACGCGGAGCTGCCCCGGTAGCGACCCGCTTCCGCCCGTCCTCGCAGGACGACCTCGCGCCGGCGGGGGAGCGGGCAAAGGCTCACGCCAACCTGGCGGCGGTGAGGACCCTCAAGCAGGTCCAGGCCGAGGAGCGCCCGGCCATCCCCGACGAGCAGCAGGTCCTTGCCCGCTGGTCGGGGTGGGGCTCGGTGCCCGACGTCTTCGCGGCCCGCCCGCAGCAGGACGATCCGGTCTTCGGGCCGGGTGGCGAGCGGGAAGGTGGCTATGCGGCGGCCGCGGCCCGCTGGGAGGCGCTCGCTGACGTCCGCGACCCGTTGCGGGAGCTGCTGGACGACGCCGAGTGGCGCGCGGCCGCTGCCTCCACCCTCTCCGCCCACTACACCCCGCCCGAGATCACCGCCGCCCTGTGGCAGGCCCTGGCCGACCTCGGCTTCGACGGCGGCGAGGTCCTGGAGCCCGGCTCCGGCGCCGGCGTTACCTTCGGCACCGCCCCGGACTCCGCCCGGCTGACCGGCGTCGAAATCGACCCCACCAGCGCCGCGATCTCACGCCTCCTCGCGCCCGGCGTCACGGTGCTGAACGAGAGCTTCGCCGACACGATCGTCCCGGACGGCGCCTTCGATGCCGTGGTCGGAAACGTGCCCTTCGCCCGCGTCACCTTGTTCGACCCGAAGCACAACCGGTCCCGGCACCGCATCCACAACCACTTCCTGGTCAAGTCGGTGCAGTTGACCAGGCCCGGCGGCGTGGTCGCCCTGATCACCTCCCGGCACACGATGGACGCCGAGCGGGACGCGGCCCGGCGCGAGCTCTTTGAGAGCGCTGACCTGCTGGGCGCGGTCCGCCTGCCGAACAAGGCCTTCGCCCGCTCCGCGGGCACCGACGTAGTCACCGACATCCTCATCCTGCGCCGCCGCGCCGAGGACGAGACGCCCGGCGACGCGAGCTGGGTGACCTCCACTCGGCAGGACCTCGACGGCCACACGCTGCCCGTCTCCGACTACTTCACCGCCCACCCCGAGCACGTCCTGGGCACCCTCACCAGCCGCATGGGCGCGCACGGGCCGGAGGTCGCCGTCGACGGCGACCCGGACGTGGCCGTGGCCTTGAACACAGCCTTGCGGCAGGTCACCGACACGGCGGTCCTGAACCGGCGCTGGTACAAGCCCCACCCCGAGGGCCCGCACCGGCCCCCGCTGCGGCTGCGGCCGGCCGCGTCCGTCACGGACTTCACCGGACGCCTGTCGGCCGACGCCGACGGCAAGCTGTGGCAAGCCAACAGCAACAGCGACCCCGTCGCCATCGACCTGCCCGAGGCCGAGCACGCCCAGCTGACCGCGCTCATCGAACTCAAAGACCTGGTACGAGGCCTGAACGACCTCGACCGCCGCGGCACCGACGCGGCCCTGGCCGACGCCCAGCGCCGCCAGACCAAAGCCGCCTACCAGCGCTACGTCAACGAGTACGGGGCCCTGACCCGGCCCCGGCAGCAGCAGAACGCCACCGTCAAGACCGACGACGGTGAGGAACGCAAGCGGCTGACCGGCTACGGCTACTTCCTCAACGACCCCTCCGCGTACGAGGTCCTGGCGCTGGAGTGGTGGGAGGCGGACACCGAGACCGTCCACGTCTCGCAGATTCTGGAGCGGGCCCCGGCCACGCGCCGCAGCGTGCTCGGGCAGCACACCGACGACCCGCAGCAGGCCCTGACCGCGGTCGTCGCCGAGCGCGGCCACGTCGACCTCGACCACATCGCCTGGATGCTCCAGGTCGAGCCCGCCGAAGCCCGCCGGCTCCTGGCCCGTTCGGTGTTCACCGACCCGCTGACCGGCGACCTGATTCACAGCCCCGACTACCTCTCGGGCGACGTCCGCACCAAGCTGGCCATCGCCAAGCAGGCCGCCCGCCGCGACCGGGCCTACGAGACCAACGTCGCCGAGCTCGAACGGGTCCAGCCGCGCGAGCTCCTGCCGGGCCAGTTCGCCATCCGCCTCGGTGCGGCGTGGATACCCGACGACATGGTCCAGGAGTTCTTCCGGGGCTACCTGGGCGACGCCCACCTGACGATCCAGCACTCCGGCGGCGGGAACTGGCACGTCCTGAAGGGCCGCAACCTCGCCGAGGAGGACGAGCTGCGCCACAGCGCGGGCGGGCTGGGCCCCCTCGCGATGGTGGCCAAGGTCCTCAACGGCGGGGCCATGACCGGGCGGCCGGCGGACGACGAGGAAGCCGCGCGGGCCGTGCGGGTGAAGGCGGACGAGTTCCGCGACGCCTTCGAGGCCTGGGCCCTGGACGACTCCCTGCGCGCGGCCCGGATCGCGGAGGTCTACAACGCGCGAATGAACGCGCGGGCGGTGCGCGACTTCACCGGCTCCGCCCCCTCCCTGGCCGGACTCGATCCCGACTTCACGCCGTACGACCACCAGCTGGCGGCCGCCGCCCGCATGGCACACGAGCGCTGCCTTGTCCTGGCCCACGAGGTCGGCGCGGGCAAGACCGCGACCATGACCATCGGCATGATGGCCATGCGCAACACCGGGCAGATCAACAAGCCCATGGTCACGGTGCCGAACTACCTGGTCGAGCAGTGGGAGAGCACCGTCCGCGGCCTCTTCCCGACCGCCCGCATCCTGGCCCTGACCAGTGCCGACTTGGAGGACGGCAAGAGGGACCGGATGCTGGAGTACATCCGGGCCAACGACTTCGACCTGATCATCACCTCCCACAGCCTCTTCGACTCGATTCCGCTCTCCCCCGAGTTCCACGAGGTCTACAACAACGACGAGGCCCGCCTGCTGCGGGAGCAGATCACCCGCGAGCGCAAGCGCGACGGGAAGTCGGTCAGCCTCAAGCAGCTCGAAGAGCGCGCCGCACAGTTCGAGGAGGAGCTCAAGGCCCGCGCAGCCGCCGTCCGCACCCCCGGCCAGGTCTACCTGGACGACTTGGGCGTCGATTTCTTTGCGGTCGATGAGTTTCATGAGTACAAAAATTTGGCCGTCCGCTCGAAGATCCCCGGTGCCCGCGTGGCGGGCTCCGGCAAGGCGCAGCACCTGCACGCGGTCCTGGAGTGGGCCCGGCTGAACAAGCCCACCGGCCCCATCGGTGTGCTGGCCACCGGCACCCCGCTGTCCAACGCGATCGGCGAGCTCCACACCGTGGTGCGGATGGCCAACCCCGACCTGCTGCGGGACATCGACGCCGAGACCTTCGACGCCTGGGCGAGCATGTACGGCCGCCTGGTCGAGCGGATGGAGATGACCACCGACGGCAAGGGCTTCAAGTCCGTCGAGCGGTTCGCGTCCTTCCATAACGTCTCCGGCCTCGTGCGGCAGCTGTGGCACCCGCTCGTCGACTTCAAGAGCGCCGCAGAACTGGGCCTGGACCTGCCCGCCATCAAGGGGGGCGAGCCGGAGCTCATGCTCGTGCCGGCCACCGCCGACCAGCTCCAGCGCATGCAGGAGCTCGGCGAGCGCTACGAAGCCTTCCACGAAGGGGGCGTCGACAAGAGCATCGACAACCCCCTGGCGATCAACAACGACGCCCGCGTCATCGCCATGGACTCCAGGCTGATCGACGCCGACGCCGAGCCCGGCAACAAGCTCGTCGCCCTCGCGGACCGCATCATCGCGAAGTACGAGGAGACCAAGGACAACCGCTACACCTACAGCGCCACCGATCAGCGCCCCCACCCCGTGCCGGGCGCGCTGATCGGCGTCTTCCTCAACAACGGCACACCCGGCGGCAACAACCGTGGCAACTTCAACGCCTACCAGGAGCTGAAGGACCTCCTGGTCGCCCGCGGCATGCCCGCTGAGAAGGTCGCCTTCATCCACGACGCCGAGCGCGCCGACCAGCGCCTGAAGCTGTCGCACCAGGCCAATCACGGCGGCATCAACGTCCTGGTCGGCTCCACCATGCGCATGGGAAAGGGCGGGAACTGGCAGAACCGCATGGTGTCGCTGTTCCACGTCGACCCGGACTGGCGACCCTCCGACATGGCCCAGCGCGACGGCCGCATCGTCCGCAACGGCAACCAGAACGAAGAAGTCGAGATCGTCTGGATGGCCACGGAAGGCACCTTCGACTCCCGCATGTACGGTCTGCTGGCCACCAAGGCCAAGGGCTTCAACCAGCTCTACAAGGCCCGCGTGGACGCGACTAACGACGAGATCATGGAGGTCGAGGACGCCAACCTTCCCTACGAGGAGGCCATGGCGATCATCTCCGGCAACCCCTACCTGATCGAGCAGGAAGAGCTCCGCAAACAGCTGCGGACCCTGGACCTCGACCAGCGCAACCGGGCCACCCAGCGCGCCATCCTCGGCACGCGGCTCAACGAGCTCCGCATCGACATCGAGAACCTGTCCTACGACATCCCCCGGCGGGCCCGCGCGCTGCCGCTGCTCGAACCTGTCCTCGGCGACGACTTCCACATCACCCTCGCCGGGGCGCAGTACACCAAGCACAAGGACGCGGCCGGGCCGCTGATGCAGCTGCTGACCGGTGTCGGGCAGAGCCTGCCCGACGGCCGCGCCACCACCCCGGACGCGAGGCTGGGGCGGCTGGGTGGCCTCGACCTCGTCGCCGTGGCCTACCGCGAGGACGACGGCAGCGTTGTCGTCCGCCTCCACCTCGACGGCCTGCCCGGCATCGTCCAGCGCTCCACCCTCGCCGAACTCGCCGAACTCAAGGGCGAGACGGTACTCCGGCGCCTGGTGAAGACCCTCACTGACGCACCCGAGCGGCAGACCGAAGACGAAGGGAACCTTGCGGCCAAGCGCACCACCCGCGATCAGCTGCTCATCGACCGGGAGCGACTGCGCGGCCCGGTCCCCAGCCTCGGCCGCGTCCGGGAGCGTAAGAGCTTGGTGGACTCGCTGGTCGCCGCGCAGGCCACGCTCAACAAGATCAGCAAGCCGTCCAGCGACGAACCGGCCTCCGTTACGACCAGCCGCCGCGAGGCCACCGCCCGCCGCGACGACCTGCAACAGCGACTCGACCGCCTCGCCGCCGAACCCGCCGCCGAGGACTTCAGCGAGGCGGGCGCGGTACTGCGCGACATGGATGAGGCCGGCCCCCGGAAGGACCCCGCCACCTACAGCCCCGTCCAGCGCGAGGCCGAGGCCGCCCTCCTGCGCGCACACCTCATCGTTCACGGGTACGACGCTGAGGTCTCCCTCCGCCTTTCCGCGCTCGGCGACACCGAGCAACCTCAGCTCGGACTGACTCCGCCCGAGCGAGTCCCAGCCCCGGCCCCCGCCATGGGCCCGCAGCCCGCCCCGGAACACCTGCACATCGGCAGCCCAAAGACGGCCGAAGAGGCCAGTCCCCGCGGGGACGGTGCGCCCGTCGACGAGCAGACCGAGCAACAGCTCCCGGACCCGGAGACGCAGGCAGCGGAGCCCGCACCGGCTCCGCCGCCTGCGGCCGACGACTCCGGCACCACCGAGGACGCCCCCGAGCCGGACGCCGACCCGTACGGAACGGCCAACCTGTTCGACGAATTCGGGCTGGCCCGGCCCGAGCGCGTCCCGGCCCCCCAGGACGACCCCGCCCCCGAAGAGCCGGAGGAGGAGCCCGAGAGCGTCCCCGAGGGCCAGATGACCGTGGATGAGGCGCAGCCCATCCCCGCCGAGCCGGCGCCAAGCGACGATCAGCGGGAGCGGCTCACAAGCGCGGACGGGCAACTGGCCTTCACCCTCCTGCGGGTGCCTACCGAGGATGTCCGGCCCGAGATCGTGGAGGGATACCGGCGGCGCCGCGACGAGCTGGCCGCCGCCGTAGAGACCCGCAATGCCCAGAACGCCCAGAGCAGCGAGGAGCGCGACCAGGAGCTGGCGCAGTGGCAGCGCAGCTACAAGGCCAGCAACGGCCTGGAGCCGTGGAGGCCTCTGCCGTCACTACGACTGACCCGGCGCCCGGACGGCCTGGGCCTGCAACCCGCCGAGTACGCCATCGGCTCCTGGGTGACCTGGCAGGACACGGAGACCGGCGCACAGGTGACCGGCCAGGTCATGTCGCCCGGCGCGGGCACAGACACCTTCTACGTCAGCACCGACCGTACGGGCGTGACGGGCGAGTACCACGTGCTCAGCCGGAGCGGGAAGAAGAAGACCGGCTACAGCTACAGCATCAACGGCGCGACGACCGATCTCCGGCCCGCCGACGGGCCGCCGGAGCCGCTGCCGTTCGAGAGCCTGCCGGCGGTCGACGCCGTCCCCGCCCGCCCCCTCGCGTCGTACGCCGACTACGTGCCCAAGGACGGGATGGCCCCGGTGCGCGAGCCGGTGCCCGTCATCGTCGGCGCGGACGAGGTGCGCTCCCAGCCCGCGGAGGTCGTCTTCCCTGTCACCGCCGACCACATCCCGTTTGTGGTCAAGGTCGACCACCACGACGCCTCGGCGACCCTGCTCTACACGCTGCGCGTCGAAGTCGATGGCGAGATCGTGGTCAAGCTGTGGCGGGAGGAGACCCGCGCGGCCGCCATCGACGCGGCGGTGCGCGCGGCTCGTCAGGCCCGCGAGCTCGCCGACAAGCCGCTCTACGCCCGCTCCCGCAACCACACCCTGGACGTTGCCGAAGACGGGGTGTGCGCGAAGTGCCACCGGCAGTTCGACGGTGACACCGAGGCCCAACCGCTGTACCGGGTCGACGGCGGAGACCCGACGTGCGCCCCGCACATCGCCTCTGCCCTCGACGTCAGCGTGGGCGAGGTGAAGGAGCTGGGCACCGCGCGGCGCATCATGGCGACCCGCACCGTCCCCGAGCCGCAGACGGACATCGAGCCCGCCCCGGCCGAGGAACCGGTGGTCCCGGAGGCCGCCGCGCCGGCGCCGGACGAGCCCCGCTTGGTAGACCGCGCGGCCGTGGCCCCCGGCGACCTGGTCACGATCACGCTGGACGGGCCCGGCGTCGCGCACCTTGACAGGGAGATTCCCGGGGCGGTGTCCGTCACAGGATCCGTCTACCCGGCGTACCGCGACTACCACCGGGGCGCCGTCCTGCTCGACTCGGTGATCCACGACGCCGAGGGCAACGAGATGACCAGCGGGGCAGATGTCACCGTGCAGACGATGCCCGACCAGGTGCACATCGCCCCGGCCGGACACCGCGAGGACCTGCGGCCCGAGTCCCGCACTGTCACACAGATCCGCCTTGGTGACCTCATCGCCGAGGGCGGCACTCGCGGAGAGACCGTCACCGAGGTCCGTTACGCCCACAATCCCCTGGGAGCCACCGGGTTCGCCACCCGCGACGTCGCCAAGGGGACCGCCAACGGCTTCTCCCTGCGCAACACGGACCAGGTCCTCGTCGTGCCCCGTGAACGACGCCTGCCGGCCGACTACGCCGAGGTGTTCGGCCGGCACCACAGCCACGCCGAGGCGGTCGCCCAGACCCGGCACACCCACGAGCGGTACGCCGCCCTAAGGGAAGCGGCGGCCCGCCAGTGGCCGGACGGCAGCGGCCCGCAGACCGAGCTCCAGACGCTCCGGGACGCGATTCAGGCCGTCGACGCCGACGGGCCGGGCACGGACGCCTACCGGTCCAACGCCGCAGCCATGGAGACCGCTGCGGCCGCCGCCACGGCCCTCTTCGAGGCAGCCGACACCGCCGCCCTCTACAACGGACACCTCGGCGAGCCCTTGCACGAGCTCCGCCAGCACCTGGACATCCAGGTCCACCGGCTGCAGGCGGACATCACCCACCTCGAGCAGCGCGAGGAGGAACGCGCCGCCGTTGCTGAGCCTTCCGCCGGCCTGAGTAGCCAGGACCAGCTGACCGCCCGTCACAAGGACAAAGAAGTGGCTGCTACGAAGCCCTCCTCTCCTGCCCTGACCCCCGGGGAGGAACCAGAGTTCCTCTTCGACCTGCCTGCCTCGCCGGGACAGGACGCAGGAGCCACCCACGCACCAACGACCGCGGCGGGCCGACCCGCCCAAGAGGATGCTGCCGCGACGCAAACACAGTCGCCTGCGGCCAGCAACGAGACGACGACCGCAACACCCGAGGCCCCCCAGCAGCAGACGGCCGAGGCCCCCAGCAGCGAGGCACCGCAAGAGGAGCCGAAAGCTGCGGAGCTGCCCGATGCCGCACGCCCGGGCGACGAACCGGTCGATGCCGAGGTGGCACAGAGTGCTTCCAAACCGGCGGCACCATCGCAAGGGCCAGGTACGGAGAGTCGTGATGCAGCGGACCCGGGCATGCTGGAGGCCGCAGGCGTCTCGAACACCGCGGCTGCTGACACCGGCGAGGGACCGGCCGTTGCGCAACCCGATGCCGTTCCCGACGTGGAGCAGGCCGCGGTCGACGTTCCTAGGCCACACTTCGAGGCCCATGCACGTGTCTACCACGACGGCCAGCGTCACACCGTCGAGGCCATGTCCGAGGACGGCCGTACCGTGCACACTTTTGCGGGGGCAGTGCTTCCGGCGCACGAAGTAACTGCGGAGGAGGACATGCCCCCGGTCACCAGCAGGACGCTGGCCCCCTCCCGGCCGGGCGCGAGCGGGTGGTGGGAGTACAGCTATCAGGGCCGTACGTACACCGCGACAAACCTGCCGGACGAGCTGATGCGTGGCAGCCGGGCAACGCTGAACGGCATCATCATCGACGAAAGCGGGGAGCTGGTTGGACGAACCTTCGGCCGCCCGTTCGACAGCTCCATCATCTGGTATCACACCCACCCCGGTGTCCCGGAGCCAATGGTGGCCAGGCTGCACACGAGAGGCTCGGCCTTGCCTGAATATCGGGAAGAGGAACGGGCCTACATGCTGGCGGGCCCGCCAGCTGAACAGACAGCCCTCGACGTCAGCGCCGGCGCGGCTCAGGAGCCTGGCGCCCTCACCGTGGCGGTGGACCAAGGGGGAGTGAACACCGGTGCCGAGGAGGTGGAGGACCAGATCGAGCCCGAGTACGAACGGCTATACCCGGAGGAGCTCGGCCAATCGACCGCCCCTGCCGCGCTCGTCCATGAGCCTTCTGCGGAGCCGGACCCGCCCGCAGCGGCACCAGCCGGTCAGCAGCAAGTTGCTCCGGACTACGACAGCGCGGCGAATCGTCCCAGGACCGGGGCGGACCCCGGGAGTAGTGCGCCTGATAGCGCCTCGCCCGCAGACCCGGCCGACGGGGCGCCTGGCCAATCCCCAGACGCGGGAGTTGACCGCATGGAGGGAACGCCCGCTATGACCACTCCTGCCGCTGACGTGAAGGAGGCCTCAGAGCCCGCCGGGACACCACGGTGGCGGCGTGAGAAGCCGATCGACAGCCCGGTCACCCACCACGGGCAGCCATTTGTCCTCGTCCAGGCGGGCCCGCCTGGCGGAGACCCTGACCAGACGCTGGTCACCTTCCCTGACGGGCAGGTCCTGGCCACACTGCGCGTCACGTCCGCCGGCACGTGGAACGCCAGCATGGCCGACGAGCGGACCCCGGAGGCGGAGAGCGCGGAGGCGGCTGTCGCGGACGTGCTGGGCCTGTGGGCGGTCGATGCTGGCCAGCCCCTTGCCCCGGTGCACCCGTACCGCGCGCGAGGGGACGCCGCCGTCCCCATGGTCATGGCCGCCGAAGTGCGGCAGGTCGTGCAGGACAACCAGCAGCGCATCACCGCAGCCGCGAGCAGGGCTTGGCCCGGCCAGGCAGAAAGCGCCGAGCAGCAGCACTTCAACACCCTGGCGTCCGGAATCCTGGCACCCGAGCGCCCTGCTGCGACGCCCTCCGATGCACTTGAGCTGGCCCTGCGCCTGCACCTCCTCAAGGACTCTGCCGCGAGCTGGCGGGCATCGCTGTCGGGCGAGCCCCGCGCCCTCCTGGGCTTTTCCTTGGCCCGGATGGCGGGGCAGATCGAGCACCTGCGGGCACGGATCCGCTCCACCGTCGAGGAGAGCGGCGTCGAGCCGGTAAATGACCAGCTCGACGCCGCTGAAAGCCACGTTGCCGACCCGGTTCCGCGCTCAGAACGCCAGCTTGAGACGCCCGTCCCCGCCGGTGACCAAGAAGCCAATCCGCCGCCCCAGGACACCGTCGACAGCACCAGCGATAGCTTGGCTGCTGAACCCCCGTTGGAAGAATCGGAAGCCCGGCCGCAGCAGTTGACGACCACCGGATCAGAGAACATGGAGGGAACAACCATGGCCACGCCCGCGCCCGCCACCGATCCGGAGCAGGCTTCGGCGACGCGGCCCGCCCCCGAGCTGGCGCCCCTGCGTCCTGAGCTTCCGCTGTGGGCAGGCAACGACCTGCCCACCGGCAAGTGGGAGCGCCGCGGCGACGTCCTGCACGACTACTTCGACGGCCGGCCCATGTGGCAGCTCAAGCCGGGCACCGTTGCCCAGCAACCGCCCGTGCCGCCTTCGGTGGCCGCCGCCGAGCCGAAGCCGGCGGAGGTTCCGGCGGACGGGGACCTGTGGGCGGGGTTCGAGGAGGTGATGGAGGCCTGGCAGGAGCACGTGCCCGCTGACCTCAGCACTCCCGAAGACGCCTGGGCGGCAGTACAAGGCGACCTGCGGACGCTCCGCCAGGAGCTCCAGGCGGAAGGCGCCTCCCCCGCCGAGCCTGCTCGGCCAGCGGCAGCCGCACCCGCACGCAAAGCAGAGCCCGAGGCGGCCGCCGAAGCGGTCAACGCGGCCCTGGACAAGGTCGACCAGCACACCACCACCGGCCTCCGGGATTCTACCGAGTGGCAGCGCTTGCAGACCATTCGCGGTGCCGCCCGGCACCTGTGGGACATGCTCAAGGAGAAGGCCGGGGCGTTCTGGAACTCCCTGCGCGAAGATACCCGCTTCCAGGGGTTCTGGAAGACCGTCTCCATACGCGTGTGCGAGAAGATCGCGGAGTTGGCCACCGCCGGGGCCGAAAAGATCCGCCGCTCGACCGCAGGCGACCTCCCCACCGCGGACGCCCTCATGGCGCTCAGCGACACCAGCCTCGCCTACAGCACCGCGGCCCGCGCGAGCACGCCGCAAGCCCTGCCGAAGGCGCAGGCCGATGTGCAGCAGGCCGCCGAGGCGGAGCAGGTAAAGGCCGACACCGGCGTCCAGCAGCCGCCTGCCCAGGCTCAGTCGGCACCGGCCGAACCTCAGAAGGCGCCGCCGGCCAAGGGACCTGCCGGGCCGCTTCCCTACGCCTCGAAGGACGAGGCGGTGCAGGCCTCGACCGAGGTCGTGCAGCACTTCCGGACGTGGGTCGAGTCCCCCATGGGGAAAGAGCTGGTGGCCAGCAAACACCCGCGGCTGATCGCGTTCAAGAACGCGTGGGAGAGCCTTCCGCCGGCGGAGCTTCCTACCGGCCCGGGCCCGGCCACTGTCCCGTACGGGGAGGTCTCCAAGACGGCCCGGGCCCTGTGGCGGAAGGCGGCGGAGTCGGGCCGCTTCGCCGACGCGGACCTCAAGACGCTGCGGGCCATCGCCGACAGCGCGGGAGCTCACTCCAAGCGCCTGGCGAAGACGGCGACCGGCGGCGGGGCAGGGGCTGCGGCGCCTTCCCGCCGTGCTGCTGTGACAACGCCCGGCGCTGCCCAGCAGGCCCCGCCGCGGCCGCGCGCGGCGGCCACTATGCCGAACGCCGGCGCGCGTCCGCCCGGCATGTCGGCGTAGCCACTCGGCGCGGTGCTGGCCTGCGGCCCGGGGTATCCGCAGGCCAGCACCATATTCGAGTTCCGAGACCCGCCTACAACGCGTGGCCGCGCCCGCCCGGCGGGTGCTGCGGACCCTTCCTGCGCGGCGCCGGAAGCCCCGGAGGCGGCACGGCCTGGGTCCGCCGTCGGGCCGGGCGCAGGACGTCATGCAGCTGCCGCCGCACACTCTCCTCGGCCCGCCGCTGCCCAGCGGGCAGCTGGCCGCGCCGCTGGAGCTCGGCAGCCACCTGCCGCCGAAGGCCCCCCAGCCGGTCCGCCCGCCCTGCCGCGGCCAAGGCCCGCCGCTCGGCGTACTGCCGGTCCTCCGCCGCCGAGACCCGCGCCCGGGCAATCAGCTCCGGCGACGCCCCCTGCTCCGTCAGCAGCCGGACCGCGTCGACCGCGCGCTGTTCCGGCGGGCGCGAGAGGCGCAGCGCGGCGTCCTCGCCGCGCTTGAGCCGGGCATGCAGCGTGTCCAGCTCCTTGCCCGGCAGCAGCCGCAGCGGGAGCCGCGGCGTCAACGGCTCGGACACCACCGCCCGCAGAACCGTCAGCTCCCCCGCATGCGCGCTACGCAGGGCGCTGCGGGGATCGGGATTGGCCATTACGGCGATGGACTCGGCGTCGACGGTCACCTGGTGCAGGACTGGGCGGGAGGTGTCGTCGATCTCTGCGCGGCCGGCGAAGGCGATGACGACCTCGCGGTGGCGCACCAGCCATCCACGGGCCTCGTCTGCCGGCAGCGGCCGGGCGCGCCCGGCCATGAGCGCCTGGACCGCGCCGGGCTCGCCCATCCAGCGGCCGTCGGGGCCCCGCTCGTTGACGTAGAGCTCCTCGGCGGCCCGGTTGGTGATGGTGATCCGGCGTACCGCCGCACTGGCCTCGGCCGCCGCGATCGTCTCCGGCATCATGCGAATGGCCAGGTCATGGGCGTTCGGAGGAGTCCAGCGGCCTGCCGCCAGATACCGGTGCAGGCTGTCCAGCCGGCTGCGTTCCTCCGGTACCGCCAGCCCGATGACCTCCACGCTGCGGCCGGCCCGCGCGAATCGCTCCGCGGTGGCGACCGTCATCGCGGGATCGCGGAAGATCCCCTCCAGCATCAGGCTGTACCCGTGGTCCAGGGCGTGCTCGATGCTCATCCGCACCCACGCGCCGGAGGCCTGGCCGGTGGCGTTGGGGAACAGCAGCGGCTGCGTCTCCAGCAGCTCCTGGTAGCGGGGGTGGAACCTGCGCAGCTCGTCCCCGGTGAGCGGCACTAACTGGCGGTCGGCGTGACGCTGTTCCGCGGCAGCCATGGCCTGGCTCTTGCCCGCGGCGGGCTGGCCGCCGAGCAGCACCAGCACCGGGTCACGCTGAGGGGCGTAGCCGGAGAAGACGAAGTCGCGAACCTCAGTGGCGAAGATGTTGGCGAGCTCGGTCTCGGAGAGGAAGAAGTCTTTCGCCTCAGCCACGGCCGGCCTTCAGCTCCTCCAGCTCTGCCCGCCATATGCGGATGAACGTGATGAGCTGGGCGCGGTCCTGCGCGGGCACGGCGCGCTTGGCGTCACGCAGGCCGATGACCTTCTGCCACAGCCGGGCGCGCTCCGCCTCGTCGGCCGCGGCACGGCGCAGGCTGATGTACTGGGCGCTGAGCTGCGACTCGGCCTCGGCGAACTCCTCGTACACCATGGCCGTCGGCGTGTTCTCGTACGGGTCGGACTGCTGAGCGGAAGCACTCAAGGGACGTCGTCTCCTGGGGTCGGTAGGCATGATCAGGCGTTCTGCGGCGCGGGGCGGCGGGCCTGGTACCAGTCGAGGAAGGCGGCCACCGACCCGTCGAAATCGGTGCGAATCAGCGTGTGGAGGGCCCGCTGGTCGTGCCCCGGGCGCCACGGGGCCCGGGTCGGCTCCCCGCAGCCGCACCGGCAGGGCAGGCTGTCGAACTCCTCGTCGGTGAAGTACGTAACCGCACTGCGGACCGCGTTCGGCGTGGGGTCCGGCTGGCCGACGTAGCGGTCGTGGACCGGGTCTCCGGGCGGCAGGATGCGGCCGGCGAAGGCGCGCCTGCCCTCCTCGTCCTGCTCCCAGCGCTCGATGGCGGCGGCCATGACGACCAGGCCGGTGTTGCGGCTCACCACCACGGCGAACTTCTCGTTCTCCGCGGCCTCGGCGAGAACCCACCAGCCGCGGGCAGCGTGGAGGACCTCGAGCGGGGTCATCGTGGGGTCGTAGCCCCGCAGTTCGCGGGTGAGGAACGGGTGGTCGTCCGGGTCGTAGAGACGGGCACCTGGGCGGATCCGCAGCATGGATTTTCACACCTTCCCTGACGGGGCGGGACAGCCCCAACGGTATCGAACGATCCGTCATGCTGCTATGGGGATTGATTATAAAGATCCCTGACCCCTTAAGGGGATTGATGCAGTGCGGATCGGGCGCTACACGGCGGCGGCACCGACTAGCAGCGCGGGCGTAAGCCCAACCAGCGCTGAAGCCGGGCAGTCGAGGGGCGTGACCGGCTCGGCGGCCCGGACGTTAGAGAAGTGAAGAACGAGTCGCCCCCGGAGCGGAGGCTGCACTGGGCCGATCAGGGAAGGGCAGCGGCGCGCCGTCCCCTCTGGCCGGGCGGCAGGAGGGCGGTTCGGCTACGCATGGCCGTCATGACGCGTTATGACGACATCCAGTACAGCGCCGCTCTGATCAGGCACTTGCAGGAGCGCTGCGGGTTCGACAGAGCCCATGACATGAGGTCCCAGGGCCTGCACGCGGCGGAGCCGCTGCTCGGGAACATGCGCGAGATCCTCGGCCACGACTACGCCCCCTTCCTGGCCTGTGCCGTCGAAGGTTTCCACCGCTACCAGCAGGCGGGCGGGGCGGAAGGATCGCGTCTGCCCTACCTCTCCTACGTCCATGAGCCGGTGGTATCCGTCTTCGGCAACAAGCTCGACGACCTGTTCACCTGGGCCTGCGCCCTCTTGCAGGCCCAGCACACCATCCTGGGCACCAGGTTCACGGACGGGGACATCGAGACCTTCCTGAGCGCCGCCGCCGACGCGGCACAGGACCTCGTGCCGATGCGCGCCTAGTCGGTGGTCGCGTGCTTCTCGCCGTAGAGCGGCACCTGGTCGAGCGGGTCGCGGGTGCCGACGCCGTGGCGGCGGTCGTAGACGGTGTCCGCGGTGTGCGAGCCACCGGCCCAGCGGCCGGCGACGTTGCGCTCGGCGAGGGGCACGTTGGCCTCGGCCAGGTCAGTGTTGCCGCCGGCCCGCCAGGAGTGGCTGGTGACTTTCTTGCCGTCGATGTAGGGGACGCCCGCCTGTTCGGCGAGGTACTGCAGGCGCTCGTTGAGGGAGCCGGGGCGCATGCGGGTGCCGCGCTTGCGGTCGGCCGGGTACTTCACGAGGTTGCCGCCCCGGGTGAGGGCGCGGAAGAGCGGGTCGTCCGGGCCGGCGGCGCCGAAGCCCTCGAGCACTGCGCGCCAGGCGCGGGCGCGGCGGACCAGCTGGAGGTCGGGGCGGTCCTTGATGAAGCGGCTGGAGCCCTGCCCGGCCTGGTCGGTCTTGGACACCGCGGTGGTGACGTGCAGCCCGGTGTCGTAGATGCGCACGCGCTTGGTGAGCTGGTCGGCGAGCTCCATCTCCCGGTGCAGGTTGGAGTAGGCCAGGGCGGCGAGGAACGCGTCGCGCTTGCCGATGTTCGTGGACTCGTCGATGGCGTCGATGATCCGCAGGTTGTACTCGAGGGTGACCGCGGCGGAGCGGTCGACGGTGCCGCCGGCGGCGACCCACGTCTTCCGCCAGGCGCGGATGCGGCCTTTGATGCGGGTGTCGTCGGGCCGGTAGTCGACCGGCTGCCAGTTCTTGATCCGGCTCATGTACTGGCCGACGGTGTCCGGGACGTATGCGCCCTTTTTGCCCTCGCGGATCAGGTGCAGGCCGTAGGCGGTGTAGGTGGCGGTGGTGCACGGGTAGGCCAGCCGCGGCGGGTCCTGTTCCGCGCACCACGCCTCGAACGCCCGCACCGTGGAGTCGCGGTTGATCAGGGTGTTCTCTGCGAGGTCTTCGTCGGCCAGGTCCTCGAGGTCTTCGTCGGAGAGCCGGAAGTCGGCGTCCGTCCACGGCGGCCGCCAGTCGGCGCGCTGCGGCAGTTCGCCGGGGCCGAGCATGGTGTGCTGGGTGATGAGGTACCGGGGCCCGGCGCCGTCCGGCCCGGCGGCCGGGGGGTGCGGGCGCGGCAACAGGGCGTCCGCCGACAGGAGTTCGCCCTCCAGTACGCCGTCGTCACCGTCTCCGGTGCCCTCCACCGTCGTGCTGCCGGTGTTCACCGTCCGGACCGGTCCGCGGCGCCGTCCAGGAGGGCGGCGAGCTCGCCGAGCAGGAGGCGGCCGGTCTCCTCGGGGATGCTGAGCAGCGCGGTCCCGCCCGCGTACAGGTCGACGAAGGTCTCGCACTCCCACGGGGCGTCGGCGACCTGGCTGAGGCCGGCGGACAGCTCCTCGGCGGCGGCCACCGCCAGGAGGTTCATGTGCAGGACGACGGACCCGCGGGGCACCGGGACCGGTGAGGAGCGGTGGGCCGCGCCCATCTCGGTGCGGGCGACGGAGATGCCGCGCGCCGGCCGGCGGGCGGGGGCGGTGCAGTGCGCGGGGGAGCACCAGGCCGGGTGGGTCATCTCCGCGCCGCCGCCGTCGGTGTCCTCCGCCGTGGCGGCACGCTCCGTCTCGTCCCGCTGGTCGCTGCGCGTCTGCTCGCTCATCCGTCCGCCCCATTCATGGCATGTCCATGCCGGAATCCGTCCCGCCGAGAGTTGGCGGTTATTCCAGGCAGAATACCCGGCTACC
>NZ_JBITZS010000019.1:0-38812 GCF_044547045.1 Streptomyces sp. NPDC053048 | reverse complement strand
TAGCGGCCGACCAGGCGCAGGCCGACGCCGAGGTTGTGCTGGGCGAGGAGGGTCAGGTAGTCGTCGGGGCCCAGCAGCTCGAGGGAGGTCTCCAGGACCTCGCGCTGCATCTGCAGGGCCTCGGTGTACTGGCCGAGGTAGCGCTGGTCGGCCGCCAGGGAGTTGCCCGCATGGACCATGGACAGCGTATCGGGACCGGCGGAACCGCGAAGCCCCTCGATGGTGGCCCGGTCCAGCTCGTACGCTTCCCGGAACCGGCCGAGCGAGCGAAGGATGCCGCATTGGGCCAGTGTCAGGTCCAGCATCCGCCGGTCGTCGGGCCTCAGCAGCTGCGCCCATTCGGCCCGCGCCTGTTCGGCGAGACCGGCGCCCACTCCGTACGCACCGCAGGCGAGAGTGTAGGAAAGGCAATTGAGCACCAGACGCTGTGCGTCGGGTTCATCAGCAGAGAGCGCCCCGGCAGGTTCCAGGTGCGGCAGCAACTCGGCGTAGCGCGGCCAGGAACTCGAGTCCTGGGGATTGCCCGGGTCTGCTGTGACGAGCGTCCGACAGGCGACGCGCTGGAACAGCACCCGGACATCGGGCGATGTGAGGCGAGCGACGATGCCATGAACGAGCCGGTGCATGTGCACGGACTCCTGTTCAGGACCCGGATCACCGTGAAAGTAGCCTCCGGGATGATCCCTGGACAGCACGGAGAAATTGACGAGCGTGTCCAAGGCTCGCGTCCAGGTGGGCAGGTCGGAGGCGAGCCACCCCAAGCCCTCGGGCAGCTCGTCCGGTCGGAGGTGGCGCACAAGCCCAATGGGGATCCGCCCTGGCGCGAAGGAAGCACACAAGGTCAGGATCTCCACCGCGTGCGGCTGGGACTCGCGGAGCCGGTTGATCAATATCGTCCAGGACGTAAGGGAAGAGCGAACGACGCCATCGAAGTCTCCCGGGTCGGTAGCCGCACCGTCGCGCATCATGCGCAGGTATTCGGAGACGCCCATGTCCGACTCCCCGAGCCAGGCTGCAGCCTGGACGAGCACCAGAGGCATGTCGTTCAGCTCGGAAGCGACCTCGTCGGCCTGTTCAGCGGTGATACGGGGCGCCCGGCGCAGGAGATAGCCAATGCTTTCGGACCGCCGGAAGTTGGGGACCTCGATCGTGGCCACGCCCTCGCCGCTCCAGGTCCTGTTGCGGGAAGTGATCAGCACGTGCCCGGGTCCGTTGGGAAGAATCTCGCCCGCATCCTCGGTATCGTCCCATCCGTCGAAGACGAGCAACCACCGAGCATGCGGTTCACCGCGGCGCAGTGCCTCTCGGACGGCACGGATGTGTTCACCCGATTCGGATCCACTGACCAGACCGAGCTCGACAGCGAGTTCGCTGAGGTGTTCGCGCAAGGTGCCACGAGTGTCGGAGTTCACCCACCACACCACGTCGTAGTCGGAACTGAAGCGGTGCGCGTACTCGGCGGCCATCTGAGTCTTGCCGACGCCCGGCATACCCAGGAGTGCGACGGCGGCGGTGCCCTGCTCGGCATCCGTCAGATATTCCTGGATCCGGTCGAGCAGGTCGTCGCGGCCGGTGAAGCGGACGTTGCGGCGGGGCACCTCGCCCCAGACGGCCGGCGAGTCGTTGGGGTAGCGGGGGCCGGCGGGCAGCGGGCGGCGGGCGCGCGCCGTCGGCAGGCCGAGGCGGCCCAGCAGGCGGCGCTCGGCCTCCTGGGCGCCCACGCCCCACAGGTCCACCGGCTCCAGGACGGCGGTGACGGGCAGGAGGGTGCGGTTGGTGAGGTTGACGGCGGCGAAGCGCTGGGCATTGGCGGCGACAATGCCGCGCAAGGCTTCGCTCCACTCATCTGCGCGACGCGGCCCCAGCGCGAAGAACCAGTCGCTCAGCACCAGCAAGATCCGCCCCGGGGTCCTCAGCAGGAGATCGCCGATCGCCGTCTCCAGAGACGTCTCGCGGCGCGGATCCCAGCGCTCCATGGTGATGCGCAGTCCGTGACTCTTCAAACAGTGGGCGATCCAGCCGGCCCAGGGGCGATGGAATCCCGCGTAGCTGATCAGAATGTGCTCGGCCGCCATCACGGAGCCGTCCTCGCCAGCGCGTTCGGCCGGCACCGGGTGAGTCGCGGGGATCACATACACCGAGCCGTCGGCCACCGTCAGCCGTACCGCTCCGCCTCCGACTTTCCGGGTCACGCTCTCGCCACGGCCCACCAGCACCGTCGCAGGTCCTGTGGGCGTCGTGATCTCCAGCACCGCGGGGTCCGTGTCCGGCAGCGACAGCGTGTATGCCCCGGTCACCGCGGCGTCCTTGCCGAGGACGAGGTGCGCTCCGTTGCGGAGCGCGTACAACTGCGCCCGTGGCAGCCGTGCGGCGATCAAACCGACATCTGCCAGCAGCAGCCCGTCCGGAGTGTACGGCCGGATGGATACGGCCGAGTCGGCCGCCCTGTTCAGCGCCTTCGTCACGGTCGCCAACTGCCATGCGGTCTTGGCCTTCCGGACGGGATCCGGCAGACGGCCCCATGCATGGGCGAACCAGCGGGCTATACCGTCGCGACGCTCGTCGACCAGGGCGCGCAGGGCGGGAAGCAGCGCCCGCTCGATTTGGCTCTCGCTGTGCGGCCCGCCCTGGACGGCATGCCAGACGGCCTGCTCCTCGGCGTGCAGCGCAGGTGACCCATGACGGTGGACCTCGTCGACAAGACCGGGCAACCGGTGCACAGCGGCGTCACCGCTCGCTGCTCGCAACAGTGCCGCCAGTTCGCTCCGCAAGTCCGGCAGGAGGTCGCGGCGCAGCACGATATGACCGGCTCCACGCCGTTCCACCAGGTCGCCGAACCAGAGGTCCGTTTCGGCCGCGACGTCCAAACGAGGAGCCACGGTGAGTCGTACTGACCGGATCAGCTCGGGTTCGATGCGGGTCGCTGTACTGAGCAGTACAGCCAGCTCCCGGTCCGGCCGCCCACCGTTCATCGGACGGTTCCGTGCACGTGTCCCACCGTGGTTCCGCGGTCCCACACCACCGCGGGGAGTGCAGAGCGCAGCCAGTACGGCCAGCGGCGTTCGGGCACGGGGATGAGGATCACGGGCCGGGAGGCGTGCAACCGGATCAGACGCACCGTCTCAAGCCACTCTTTGCTGCCGGCCCGGTGTGGGTTGAACAGTGGACCGACCAATCCGAGCGCTGAGAGGATCAGCACGGTGGTACCGGGTGGTGGGGGACGGTACGCCACCCAGCTCGCCCGTGGCCCCTCGCCCGCCCCCCGCAGCGGCGAGTCGGAAAAATACAGGATCTGCGTGCCCGCCACACCGACGAGTGCACGTACCCGTCCCACCACCTCTTCCACATCGCGCGCGAAGGGCTCCATCGAGACGGAGATGTCGGCGAGGACCTGGACTCCGTAGCGCAAGGTGACGATGGGGCGGCGGGGCAACTCGGTCAGTGGCTGCGCCCTGGCCACCTGCTCGACGGCTGCCGCCATATCCGGCTCTCCCTCATGCGTGGCTCGTGCCAGCGCTGTGAACAGCACCGCCGTGGCCGAGCGCGGCGCGAGGAGCGGTTTATGAGCCGGCACGGCACGAGATCCGGACGGCACCGGTCCCGGCAGCGGATCAACCGTCCATCCTGTGAAGCCCGGTGGCCGGCTCTCCACCGCCGGGAGGGCGATCGCCGACCCACCGGCTATCTCGTCCTCACGGACCGATTCCGGCGGTGGCTCACCCGTGCCGTGAACGGTCTCGTCCGCCAACGGCTCATCAGAGCCGGGGGGCCGGGGGGCGAGGACGGGGCTGACGCCCGCAGGAGCCACGGCGGTCCTGTGGCCGCCCAGCCCGAGGCATCGAGCAATGCGATGCCATTGTTCGGCGGAGTCGGCCTCAAGGACTGCTGCGGCCTGTGCGACGTCGGCCAGCCACGCTTGGCCGATCACCATTCCTCCCCGACGGCCTGCTGGCGCTTGAGCAGCGCGCTGCCCTTGAGCCACTCCCATTCGGGATCGGCCACGTCGATGCCCAGCACAATGCAGGCCCGGAGCGCGTCGAGGTATTCGGCGGTACTCGGTGCACGCAGGCCGAGTTGCTTGGCCTGGCTGCGCACCGCACTCAGTTCCTGTGCCAGTGCCATGGCGATTCCACGGTGCTCCGGGCGCACCTCTCCGTACCATTGTTGAAGGTGCCGGACAGCGATGCGCGCGAGTGTGGGCTCGTCGTGTTCCGGCAGGGCCAGGACGACACAGCGCCGTAGGAATGCCTGGGGGAGCTCCCGTTCGTCGTTGGTCGTGATCACTACGAGATTCCGGGTAAAGCGGGCGTCTCCCGTGTCGGGGCCTGCTTCGGCGCGAATCTCGGTGCTTGTCTCGGTCACTGTGAAACGGTGCGAGCCCAAAGGCACCAGCAGGCTGTTGGGCACGTCCGGGTCGGCTTTGTCGATCTCGTCGATGAGAACGATCGCCGGGCACCCCCTGCGGCTCGCGTTGATTTCCTCGAACGGTTCCCGACACGTCGGGTCGGGCTCGTGCTCGGGACTCCGGCCCCGACGCCGAGCGGACTCGGGCGCCAGGGCCCACCACAGCGGCCCGGGGAGCACGTACGCAGCGTCGTCCAGTTCGACCAGGCGCGAGCTCGTCGATCGCACGCCGGCCAGCTGTGCGTCCGAAAGTCTGCGCACACTGTCGTACGTCCACAACAGGTCCCGGGGCTGTGTGCGTTGCGTGACGACATGTTCGTAGTAGCGCCAGCCGTTTTCCCGCGCCAAATAGGGAGCCAGCGATGATTTGCCTGATCCCGGACCTCCGCGGAGCAGGAGCGGTCGGCCGGTCGCCCGCGCCACCTTCACCACCAACTCGATCTCCGCCGAAATCACATAGACCGCACCGTCACCGCGGTCCGGTGCGAATCCGCCGCTTCCGAACGCGATCGATCCCCCCATGTCAGTCCCTTTCGTCTTCATCCTCTCCGCCCCCAGTCCCTCATCCCTTGAACGGACCGGTTGACAAACCTGATCATCTGGGCCGCAGCCCTGATCGACTCCTCTTCCGTCGCCTCACCGAAGGGCGGGGCGATGTCCACCGCCGCGGCAAAGCGTCCGTCGCTCGATTGCTCCGTGGGATGTGGCAGCACCAGGACGCATAGCCAGGGCATCCGGTCATGCAGCCAATCCACGACGCGTTCGGCTTGCTCAAGGGAGCAGGCCTGGGCATCCAGTACCAGAAAGGTCACGCAACCCGGCGTCTCCCGGACCTCTTCGAGCGACTTCCAGGGCTGAACGTGAAGTGTGGCCCTGAGCGTGTCCTCGCATGCCCGCTTGAGCTCTGCCTCCGGATCCTCCTCACCCCACGGACCGGCATCGGCATACATGCAGATATAGCGAGTGGCATCCATACAGAAGGCGCGGCCCAGGTAGTACGCACCTGTGTCGGGGTGAGAGGCCTTCAGCACGACGGTATGTCGCAGGGCCCGGTGGCCGACGGGCAGGACGTAACGAGCAGAGGCCGCGTCGACCCACACAGGCAGGACGAGCTCGACGAGGTTGCCGAACACCGTGGGTTCCATGAAGTCGCGCACTTTCCCGACCGCGTCCCTCAGCTGGGCAGCCGCATGTGTATGGAGCATCTGCGCAGCAAGCAGGCCACAGCTCAGATCCGCGCCCGCGACGGCCGGTCCGCGCTCCGGGAGTCGAAGCGCCTTGCCCACTTCCACCAGGGCACGCGCGTCCCACACTCTGGCGAGCTGAGCTTCGATTCTGCCCGTCCACGCACTTACGGGATCTCTGCGGTCGTAGACGGGAAGTTCACGAAAGTCGGCGAGGATCTCCGCGACGTCCGTCTCCGAGTACGACGCCGCCAACGGGATGTGCCGGGCACGAGCCACTTGGACGGTCACGAGGTCCGACATGCCCGCCTCCTGCACATCCTCCACGGTCACATCTCCGACGAGCACCGGCATGACGAACAGCGAGCGGTTGAAGCTCCGGCGCCACATGAGGATGCTGACCTCACGACGTACCCACGCCGACTCCAGAGCGTCGCGGTTGAGCAGAACTATGGCGGCGCGGCACTCCCGCAACCATTCGTAGAGCCTCGGGCGCCACTCCTCCCCCGGCCGCATCTCCTGGGCATCCAGGAGGACCTCGTACTTGTCGGCATTCAATCGTGCGGCAACCCGATCTCGGAGCGCCCGCGCATGCGGATCCCTGTTCGCGCTGTGACTGATGAACACCTTGCTCACGAACACCCGCCCTGTCCGGCACTTCACACGACGCGGACCGAGGCCGGCACCGCGCCTGCCCTCCCCCGGCCTCCCCTACTCTCTCCTGAATCGCTTCGATTCGTATGGGCTTACTGTCAAACTACGTATGTGGCGACGAGAGCGGCTGTTACGGAACGCTGCCGCGCCGACCGCGTCAGAGGGTCTTCATCCGCAGGATCGCGAGGCCGATCAGGACCAGTGGCGGCGCCATCCACCACAGGCCCAGGATCCGGCGGGCGGACGGGGTGAGCGTCAGGAGCAGCGCGAGGGCGCTGAGGGCGAGGGCGACCAGGCAGACCGCGGAGATGCCCGCGTAGGCGCCGTCGTCCCAGACGCCGTTGGGGCGGGTCATATAGGCGCCCGTCACACAGGCCGCCGACAGCAGGTGCAGGATCACCAGCGGCACCCCGAGCACCAGCCGGAGACAGCCCAGTTCGCCCGGTTCCCCGCTGTCGTCCGGACCGTAGGGGGCGGGGAGGTCCGCCGGTCTCAGGGGTTCTCGCTCTCGTGCTGGGGGCATCGCTGATGTTCCTCGTGCTGGGGGACGGCCGGGTCGGAAGCCAGGGTCAGGAGGCGAACGGCACCGTGCGCCACGGGCTTTCCGGGTCGGTGGTCAGTGCCCGGTGGGCGTCGAGGACCGTGGTGTACCAACGGCCGAACGCCTCCTCGTCGAAGTGCAGGCACCGGCCGAGTATGTATCCGGCGGAGAACTCCTCCCACGAGCCGTACGCGGCCTGGGCCTCCTTGGCCGCACGCTCGATCGCCGTGTGCATCTCGGCCTCCGTGGCGTACCGGGCGCCCCGGCCCCAGCGGGCCATCTTGGAGGCGCGCCCGATGTCCCAGGCGGCGATCGTGCGGACGTATCCGTCGGGCGGCAGGAGCTCGTCGGCGCGGAAGCGGGCCTCGTAGCGCAGCACCTTGCCCACCAGCGCGCGCAGGTGGGCGACGAACTCGCCGAACTCGCGGTCGTCGGTGGGGGCGCCGCTCTCCCGGGCACGCACCCGCAGCGTGCCCTCCACCGTGTTCCGCCACTCCTCGGGGTCGACGCGCGGGCCGTGCGCGGCGGCCAGGGCGTTGCGCGCGCCCAGCACGAAGTCCCAGTACCAGGGGCTCACATCCCTGCCGAGGAGCCGTTCCTCCATCACGAGCCAGTCGTCCCGGCCGTGCACACCCCAGTCGTCGGCGATGCGCTCGACCTCGCCGCGGTAGCCCATGCCGTGCCAGTGCGGGGTGTTCCACGCGTCACCGTTGCGGAAGCACAGGTGTGCCCCGCAGGCCAGGCCGTGCAGCAACAGGCCGGGCTCGGGGGCGCCGGTGCGCCGGGTGACCACCCGGTCCATCAGCTCGTCCGACGAGAACAGCTCGTGGTGCAGGTCCAGCCATGTCTCCCGTTCGTCGCCGGTGGTCAGGAAGTACTGCTCGCAGGGCGTGGCCGCGTTGACCGCGAGGACCTCGACGTCCTCGGGGACGATCCCCGCGAGCGCGCCGAGGGTGGCGTGCTCGTAGACGAGGAACGGGTGGGGCCGGGGCAGCAGACCGGAGGTGTAGACCTGCGCCACGGTGCGCCCGTCGGGGGTCTCGATGGTCAGCATGGGGTACTCGTCCTCGCCGGCCGCCCGCGCCTCGTCGAGCCGCACCGGGTAGTAGACGCCCTCGATGGCGAGGGTGCGCAGGTAGGCGTACGCGTTGTCGGCCCGGCTCAGCCGGTGCAGCTTCTGCTCCAGGTCGGTGGGGGCCTGCCAGGGCCCGCCGTCCTCCGGTGCCGGGACGAGCGGGAAGAACTCGTCGTGCATCTCGTCCTCGGCCAACGCGTCCATGGGGTTCCTTTCGTGCCAGTCCTCAAGATCGCGTACGTACGGTAGCGGAGGGGGGCTGCGGATGCGGCGGGCGGTACGGCGGGCCAGCATGGAAGGTGGGCGCCACGGGCAGGGGGCGAGACGAGGAGGAGTGGTGGCCGCTGACGCGCCGCCCCCACGGCGGCTCTTCGCGGAGGACACGCCCGGCTGCGCCGCGGAGGCGTGTGAGCACACGATGTGGCGGAACGTGCTGGACGGCACGGCGGCCTCCGTCTTCGTTCTCGATCCGCAGCTGCGCTACCTCTACGTCAATCCCGCGATGGCGCGGATGTGCGGCGTTCCCGCGGCCGAGTTCATCGGCCACACGCTCGCCGAGGTGCTGCCCGAGATCCGGCGCTCCGACGCCGTGCTGCGCGAGGTACTGCTGGACGGCCGGCCCCGGGAGATCGCCGTCAGTGGTCGTACGCCTGCCCATTCGCCGTTCGAGCAGCGGCAGTGGCGCACCGTCTTCCACCGGCTGGAGCACGACGGCCGGACCGTGGGCGTGTGCGGCGTCGGCGTGGAGGTGAGCGGTCTGCACCGGTACACGGAGGACCTCGAGTCGGCCCACCAGCGGCTCGCCCTGCTCGACACGGCCACCACCCGCATCGGCACCACTCTCGACACGGAGACCACCTGCGGCGAGCTGGCCGACTTCCTCGTGCCCGCGCTGGCCGACGCGGCCGGCATCGAGGTCGTCGAGGACGAACCGAGCGGTACGCCCCCGCCGGCGCCGGGCACGCTGCGGCTGCGCCGCATGGCGCTGGCGGCGGTGCCGGAGCTCGTCCACCACGTGGCACCGCTGGGGAAGGCCGGGGACTACGTGGACGTCCAGCGCGGCTCGGCGATCCGCCGGTGCCTGGAGACCGGGCGGCCGTGGGTGGGCAACTACGCCTCGGACGAGGTGCTCCGGAAGATGGCGCCGACCCCCCGACGGGTCGAGGCCTACCGGGCCGCGGGGATCCACTCGCTGCTGGTGGTGCCCCTGCCGGCGCCCCGGCATCCGGTGGGCACGCTCATCCTGGTGCGGGCCGGGTCGTCGCCGCCGTTCTCCGAGGACGACATCGTGGTGGCGCAGGAGCTGGCCGCGCGAGCGGCCGTGACGGTCGGCAACGCCCGCCGGTACACCCATGAGCACACCATGGCCCTGGAGTTGCAGCGCGCCCTGCTGTCCGAGCCCGGCAGCCCGCACCCGGACATCGAGACGGCCTCCCGCTATCTGCCCGCGGGCCGCAGCGCGCTCGTGGGCGGTGACTGGTACGACTCCCTCGCCCTGCCCGGCGGACGCACCCTGCAGGTGATGGGGGACGTCATGGGGCACGGGTTCACCGCGGCGGTGGCCATGAGCCAGTACCGTTCGCTGCTGCGGACCGTCGCCACGTCCGACGCGTCGCCCGGCGCGATCCTGGAGCGGGCGGACCGGTACGTCGCGCGCATCGGCCTGGACCGGGTGGCCACCTGCCTGCTGGTCCTGATCGATCCCGGTGCCGGCACGCTCACGGCCGCGAGTGCCGGGCATCTGCCGCCCGTGCTGCTGCGCCCCGGCAGACCCGGTGACCTGCTGCCCGTGCCCCCGGGCCCGCCGCTGGGCACCGACCTGTGCGGCTGCGGGACGTACACGACGCGCATGCCCGCCGACGGCGTCCTTCTGCTGTACACCGACGGCCTGGTGGAGCAGCGGGGTGTGGACATCGACGAATCGCTGCAGTGGCTGACGCGCCTGAACCTGCCCTCGGACAGTTCGTTGGAGAACATCCTCGACGTCGTGCTCTCCCAGCTCGTCCACGGTGCGGCCGAGGACGACATCGCCCTGCTGGCGGCGCGGCTGCGGGAACGGTGAGGCGGCGCGGCGGCGGGCACGGGGGCGAGCGCGTTCAGTGGGCATTCAGGCACCGTTTATCGCGGTGGCGTGGACTGGGAGCGGAGAGAAGGGGGCCGCCGATGACCGGATCCTCGGTCGGGGAGTCCGGCGAGCGCCCCGTTCCGGGACGGGGAGTCCTGGAGGGAGCGTTCGCCCTGCTGGAGGCCGTGGAGGCGGCGGAGGAGGCGGGGCTGACCGCGCTGGCGGCGCGCAGCGGGCTGCCGAAGGCGACGGCGTACCGGCTGCTGGAGCAACTGGCCGAGCTGGGCGCCGTGGAGCGCCGTGGCGTCCACTACCGGATGGGCCGGCGGATGTTCCGGCTGGGCAGCGGGTGGCAACCACATCCGGGGCTGCGCGCCGCGGCCGGAGGGCCGTTGCGACGGCTGGCCGCCGTCACCGGTGCCACGGCCGGGATCTGCGTGCTGGGGGAGGGCCGGACGCTGGCCGTCATGGGTGTTTCCGGCATGGTGGATCACCTGGCCCCGGTGCAGCCGGGGGTTTCCTGGCCGTGGACCACCGCCGCCGGCAAGGCGCTTGTGGCCACCGCGCCGGCCCGGATCCCCTGGGGGCCGCTGCCGCGCTCGTGGCGGCGGGAGGCCTCGAGGATCCGGGAGAGCGGGGTGGCCCTGGACCGGGAGGACCTGATTCCGGGCGTCTGCTGTGCGGCGGTGCCGGTGACCGCCACGGGCGGCGAAACCGTCGCCGCCCTGTGCGCGATGGTCGGCCCCTCGCAGGATCTGCGACGGCTCGCCCAGGCCGTCACCCGGGCGGGCCGCGCCGTGAGCGCCGGCCTGCGCGGGATGTGAGCCGCCGCCCTCCCCAGGCGGGCGGCGGAGCGGCTACGGGAGACGCTGTGTGGTGCTGACGACGAGGCGTCCGCCGAAGAATCCGTCGAGCCGGGCCGTCAGTGCCCCGGCGGCCGCGGGCACGGTGACGTCGGTCCGGCCGTCGGCGGTGTCCACCGACGCCCGGGGCCGCTGGTCGAGATAGACGTCCACGCGGTCCACGTTGGTCGTCCGCAGCCGCAGGCGCAGCGCCCCGTCGCCGGTGGCGGTGTCGGTGACGGTGACCGCGTGCACGGGCCGGTCGCGCAGCAGCAGGCCCGCCCGGTCCAGGAGGTCGGCGTTGTCCTCGAGGAGGTCGCGCCGGGTCATGCGGTGGCGCTCGTCGGGGACGATGCCCAGGTCCTCCACGGGCGTACCCGACTGCGCGCCGACGCGCAGGGTGCGGCGGATCGACACCCGCATGCCCGCGCCCTTCGGCAGGGGCGCGTACGGCACGGCCGTCTCGCCCTGGAGGAGGTCGGTGAGCAGCTGGTGGGTCCATACGTTGGCGCCGCCGGCGCCGGTGGTGTCGTCGGTGCCGAGCACCGGGCCGATGTGGTGGTCCTGGAAGCCGGCGGCGAAGATGTCGGTGGCGGAGTAGCAGCGTGCGTTGGTGATCAGCACGACGGGCCCGAAGTACTGCTGGCCGATGCTGTTCGCGCCGTCCTCGGGGGTGATGGGGAAGGCACTGGAGAAGGTCGAGCCGAGCTCGACGGCCTGTTCCATCGACGGCAGCCAGGCCCCCAGGTGGATGGCCGGGTCGTCGCGGTGCCTGTGGCAGATCCGCAGGTTGAGCGGGGTGTTGAGGAACTGGACGGGCTCGGGGACGATCCGGCGCGGGGTCAGCGTCTGCAGCAGGAACTCGGCGGCGTGGATGTGTCCGCCGCCGTTGTCGCGGACGTCGACGATCAGTCCGTTCTGCGGCAGCAGGCGCACGAGGCGGACGAACTCCTCGACGAAGGCCGCCGGCCTGCGGACGGCGAAGGTGAAGATGCGGATGTGGCCGAAGGTGCCCGAGGAGGTGTGCACCTCACGGGCCGTGAAGATCTTCGGCATGGTGCTGGGCACCTCGCCCTGCCGCAGTCCGGGCATGGCCTCCAGGTCCGAGGTCCCCTCCCGCACGGACTGCTCCTGTGCGATGACGCGCGGGGCGAACAGGAACAGTTTGGCCCGGCCGGTCTCGTCGGCGTCGAGGTCCAGGCCCTGGCAGGCGGCGGCGGTGCTGAGGGTGTCGGTGTCGACGAACGCCGGCAGGTTGTCCGCGATCCGCCAGTGTTCGCGCAGCTCGCGGCGCTCGCCGTCGGCGTCGGTGTAGCTGACGGTCACCCATTCCTCCAGCGGCGGCAGGTGGATGCGCAGCGGCCGCACGGTGAGGGACTGCAGGCCCCGGCTGTGACGGGCGGAGGTGTTGCTGCCCGCGTACCGGGCGGCGTTGAGGTCGACGGCCGTGGCGATGGGGATGCCGCTCCAGTGGGTGATCTCGGTGCCCGGTGCGAAGCCGGGGGCGGAGAATCCCTGGGCGACGTGGGTGACCAGGAAGTGCGCTCCCCGGTCGTCGGTGCACTCCTCGATCAGGAACGGCAGGAACGCGACCTTCCCCGCGAAGGGGTCGGGCAGTAGGTAGTTGGTGTGCAGGTCCCTGACCGAGTGGAAGATCTCCGACAGCTCCGCGTGGAAGATCCATTCCTTGGGCATGGTGTCCTCGGTCTGGCGCTCCAGGCGCCTGCGCAGCACGCGCAGCCGCTGGACGGGGTTCACCGCATGCATCGCCGTCTTCAGCGGCAGGTGGACGTAGTTCTGCTCGAAGATCACCAGCGCCTGGTCGACCAGGAGGCGGCGTTCCGCCAGGGTGAGCGTGTTGGCGGTGCTGAGGAAGTTGCTCACGGGAGAGGCGGCGTCGGCGGGGTCGTGCGGCATGGCGGCTCCTGCGGGTCCGGCGGGCTGCGGTGCCTCCCAGTCTTCGGCCCGCGCCGTGGGCCCGGTACCGGACCCACGGCGTATTCCCGACGTATTCACCCAGCCGGACGGTCGCGGGACGCGCTCCGGGAGCGATGGTGCGTCCCGGACGTCCTGAAGGCGTACGAGGCCAGGCATCCGCACAGCCGGGAGCCGAGTTCCAGCTTCTCGAGCACCGCGGACAGGTGGGCGCGCACCGTCCGTTCGGAGACCCACAGGCGGCGTGCCATCTGATCGTTGCTCAGGCCCTCGGCGAGAAGGACGAACACTTCCCTCTCGCGCGGAGTCAGACGGTCCACACGCTGCAGGGCCGGCATCCAGTGCGGTTCGTTCGACGCGGGCGTCGTGATGACCGCGGTCTCGTTCACTTCATGCTCTCCGGTGTCCGTGGGCGGAAAGGGCTGCGAGGCCGGTCGCACGATCGCGACCGGCCTCCGCCAGCTTTGCCCTCCGGCCACTCGTACCTCAAGAGCCACGGCCGTGACGGGACTCCGCGGGACGTCCCACGCTCCGACCTGCGGAGACAGCAGGCGTACGGGGACGGTGTGGGACGTGCGCGGGGCGTGCGGCGAGCGGGTCAGGCGGAGTCGAGCCCCTCCCTCAGACGGGCGAGGACCTCGTCGTCCACGACGATCCCGAACCCCTCCTCCAGGACGGGCCCGAGCCCGTCCGGGTCGATCTTCCGTTCCGTGAACGAGCCGTCGGGGCGGAAGGTGGTCCACGTGGTCGCGTCGAGCCGCTCGTGGCGGTCGGCGGCGAACCGCTGGAGGAAGAGGCGCTGGACGAAGGGCGACCGGCTGTGGGTGGAGACGAAGTGGCTGGCGACCACGTAGTCGATCGTGTACTGCCGGGTCAGGGTGAAGGTGTGCCGGTCCTGCCAGCCGTCCGCCCGGTACTGGTGCAGCCACCAGTCGTCGACGCCGAAGGTGCCCGGACGCCGCTCCAGCCGGAATCTCCAGCCGTCGAAGTCCACTTCGGTGCCGTCCGCGAGCTCGACCGGTTCCAGCGGTCCGCAGCCGAAGCCGACGTCGCACAGCCACAGCCGCTCGTCGTCGGCGGCCGTCACGGCCAGCAGCGCGTGGGTGGCGGGCAGGACCTTGGCGTTACCGAGCGTGACCCGACCGTTCAGGCCGGTGAACTCGAAGCCCAGCCGTTCCAGGGCGGCGGCGAACAGCACGACGTGCTCGTAGCAGTAGCCGCCCCGGCGCCCGCGCACCAGCTTGTCCTGGACGGCCTCGACGTCCAGGAGCACCGGGAGGCCCAGGACGGCGTTGATGTTCTCGAAGGGTATCGAGGTGACGTGCGCCCGGTGCAGGGCGCGCAGCGTCCGCAGGGTGGGCGTCCGGTCCCCGCGGTAGCCGATGTGGTCCAGGTAGGCGTCGAGATCCAGCAGGTCGCCGTTCCAGCCGCGGGATCGGTCGTCCGTCTCCATCGTGGTTCCTCGCTTCTCGGTCGCTGTGATGATCACGACCGTAAGCGGTGGCACCGCCGCCGGGCCTCTGCCCGGAGACGGTGCCCGCCTCGACATTTGGACCTAGGACGCGGGACGTTCGCCGTCAGATCCGGTCGGCGGCGATGAGCAGGTAGTGGAAGCTGCCCTCCTTGTACGCGGTGAGGAAGGCCTCCTCGATGCCCGTGGCCACCGACGACTTGGCGCGCAGCTCCCAGTAGGGGATGGTCGCGGCGGTGAGGTCCACGACGTTGATGGGGGTCAGGTTGTTGGCCGCGAGGGCCTTGAAGTAGGCGCTGCGCGGGTGGATGTTGCACGTGTAGTGCTCGTCGATGCGGCTGACGGCCTTGGAGCGCAGGCCGGAGACGTCGTTGGAGCAGCCGGTGACGACCACGTAGCGGCCGCCGCGGGCGAGGAGCCGGGCGTGCTCGCCGAAGAGTTCGAAGAGGTCGACGTACATGGTCGACTCGTTGTTCCAGCTGCCCTGGAGGGCCCCGGTGGGCAGGCCGGTGTCGAGCATGTTGCGGAAGTGGTAGCGGACCTTGTCGTCGACGCCCCTCTTGCGCGCCTGGTCGTTGGCGAACTCGACCTGCGCTTGCGAGATGGAGACGCCGTCGACCTCGCAGCCGAAGCGCTGGTTGGCCATGATGCTGGTGCCACCGCGGCCGCAGCCGGCGTCGAGGAGGCGGTGCTGCGGGGTTATCGGACCGAGGTGGTCGAGGAGGACGTCGGCCTGCGCCGACTCCAGGCGGTGGAGCTCCTCGATGATGCGCGCGTCACGGGTTTCGGCGGGGCCCTCCAGGACGGACGGGTCGTAGTCGCCGATGCCGTAGTGGTGGTGGTAGAGGCCGTCGACGTCGCCGAGGGAGAGGTTGACCGGGTCCTTCTCCTTGTTCCAGTAGTCGGCGACGGCCTGCTGGTACGCGGTGCGCAGCACGGGGGCGGTGGGGGCGGTGGTCATGCGGGGGGCTCCTTACGGACGGTGTGCGGTGGTGATGTGGTGCTGTGGTGCTGCGTTCAGGAGGCGTACCGGGCGCTGCCCCGGTGCCACTCGAGGTTCCCGCCGAGCCAGGCCCAGACGCCCGCGAGGAAGCGGCGCAGCTCCGGCGAACCGGTCAGGGCGAGGGCGGCGGCCTCGCGCTCGAAGGTGTGCACGAGCTCGTCGTGGATCGCCACGCTGCGCTCGACGGCTTCGTGCAGGGAGCAGCCGGACTCCTCGGCGATGACCGTGGGGAGGCTGAACTCGACGCCGCCGGAGTCCTGTTCCTTGGCCAGTGAGTAGAGGTCGTTGACGAGGGTGGAGGCGGTGGCGGCCATCGTGACGACGCGGCGCACGCGCGGATCGTGGTACTCGGCGGCGGACAGCCGGTAGCCGTCGACCACGTCGACGAGCGCGATGCAGGGCATGAAGCTGTTGATCTGCCGGTGGGCCAGGTACTCCCAGACCGCGGGCACGCGGCCGGAGCTGCGCCAGGATCCCTCCTGGGCGTAGCCGACGAACAGGACGGCGATCTCCTGGCGCAGCCGGGCCGTCTGGGTGGCGTCCGCGTACCGCGCCAGGTGCTCGAAGCTCGAGCGCAGGGCGACGCGGACGGGGTCGGCGCGGAAGCCCTCGGCGCTTTCGGGGGCGTAACCGGCGGGCGGGTGGGAGGGGTCCGTCGCCGGGTAGGCGAGGCCCAGGTGCGAGCCGAGGAGGGCCGGTGCGGACCCGGTCGTCTCGTCGTCGCAGTAGTAGTCGTCCGTGGCCCACTCGGCGAGCGCGCACCTGGCCGCGACGAGGAGCCGCTCGGGGTCGTCGGTGCCGGGGTGGGCGAGCATCATCAGCCGCCCGAAGCCGGTCGCGCGGACGCGGTCGAGCCGGTCCCGGTAGATGCCGGTCTCCTGGGCCCAGCCGATCAGCCGGTCGTTGACCTCGTCGGCCAGCGCCGGGTCGTCGCGGAGCGGCGGCGGGCAGTACAGCTCGGGGACCGGACCGGCCGACGCGCCGTGCGGCTCGCCCGGCGCGTCGGCGGCCGGTCGGGGGGCCGGGATGCGCAGGCCCGAGGTACCGAGCCCGGTCGGGCCCGCCGGCACCTTGCCGGCCACGCGCCGCGCGGTCCGCTCGGGTACGGCGGCCGTGGCGGCGGGCGCGCCGGGCAGGAGGGGCGCGGCGCCGCCGCGGTGGGACAGCAGGCCGGCCACCAGTCTCGCCAGGTCATGGGTGGCCACGGGCGCGTGCATGCGGGACAGCAGTGACACCGGTCTTCTCCGTTCTCGGGTGCCCGTCAGCGGCGGCGGATGCCGGCCGGGGTCAGGAGAACGCCCCGGAGACCTCGACGTTCTCGAGCACGCCGAGCGCGTCGGGCACGAGGACGGCGGCGGAGTAGTAGGTGCTGACCAGGTAGGAGATGACGGCCTGGTCGTTGATGCCCATGAAGCGGACGTTCAGGCCCGGCTCGTACTCGTCGGGGATGCCGGTCTGGCGCAGGCCGATGACGCCTTCCGCGGACTCGCCGGTGCGCATCGCCAGGATGGAGGAGGTGCCCTCCTCCGAGACGGGGATCTTGCCGCAGGGCAGGATCGGTACGCCGCGCCAGGCGGGGATGCGGTGTCCGTTGACGTCGGCGGTGTCGAAGCTCAGTCCGCGCTTGTTGCATTCGCGGCCGAAGGCGGCGATGGCCTTGGGGTGGGCGAAGAAGTACTTGGTCTGGCGCCGCATGCTCAGCAGCTCGTCCATGTCGTCCGGGGTGGGCGGGCCGGAGTGGGTCTGGATGCGCTGGCTGTAGTCGACGTTGTGCAGCAGGCCGAAGTCGCGGTTGTTGACGAGCTCGTGCTCCTGGCGCTCGCGCAGCGCCTCGATGGTCAGCCGCAACTGCTGCTCGACCTGGTTCATGGGGTCGTTGTAGAGGTCGGCGACCCGGCTGTGGACGCGCAGGACGGTCTGGGCCACGCTCAGTTCGTACTCGCGCGGCTCGAGTTCGTAGTCGACGAAGGTGCCGGGGATGACCGGCTCGCCCGTGTGCCCGGCGGTGAGGGCGATGTCGGCCTCGCCCCGCTTGTTGCGCGGGCGCTCCTGCTCGCCGCGGCGGTGCCGGACGTGGGCGCGCAGCGCCTCGCTGCGCGCGGCCACCTCCTCGTACGCCTGGCGGGGCAGCGCGAGGACCGTGCAGGCGGTCAGCGCGCGGGCGGTGAACTCCCAGTCGCCGGGCTCCGGCGCCAGGACCTGGCCGCCGAGGAATCCGCCGTCGGCCAGCAGGCCCCGCCGGGTCTCCTCCCCGTACTTGCCGGTGGCGACCTTCTCGACCTTGCCGTGGGCGATGAGGTGGACGTGGTCGGCGGTCCGGCCCTCCCGCGCGATGACCTGGCCGGGCTCGTACTCCCGCTGCTCGAACCAGTCGGCCAGCGCGCGCAGCGCCTCGCGGTCCTGGAAGCCGCGCAGCAGCGGCAGTTCGGCCAGCTCGGCGGGGACGACCCTGACGCGGGCGCCCTCCTGGACGAAGGTCACCCGCCCGTCCCCGACCTCGTACACCAGGCGCCGGTTGACCCGGTACGTTCCACCGCTCACCTGCACCCAGGGCAGCATGCGGATCAGCCAGCGCGAGCTGAGGCCCTGCATCTGCGGCACGGACTTGGTGGTGGTCGCCAGGTTCCGGGCGGCCGCGATGCCCAGGCTGAGCTGCGCGTGGCCCCCCGTGGGTTCCTGCTGCTCCGGCTGCTCCGGCGTCACTGCGGTCGACATCCCTGGTCCTTCCGTCTCTGGGCCCCTGACGGCCTGTGGAACGCTCCCGGCAGGGCCTGCGACCTGCGGTGACGACACTCCGCCGGGGAGTGAATCAGCCCGCGAGGACGCCGGTCGACAAGAGACGGGCGGATGGCGACACATTTACGCCACATGTTTCGCAGCAGTCTCGGAAACCTCCATTGCCCCCTGGTTCACTCTGGGCACTCGGTCAATCGCGCACTCGGTCCCTGTTGTTGAGGTGAACACGCCCGTCCGTTCGGCCGGCGCAGCGGCCCTTCCGCCGGCCGGCGTGCGGGTACCGGCCTCGTGCGGGCCCTGGGCCGTGCCGTTCCCGAGGATGGCGAAAACGCTTCGCTGCGGGACGGCCGGGGTGGTAAAGGCCCAGGGCTTCCGGGCCTGCGGTGTGCGTCAGCGGGCGAACACGAGGTACAGCGCCGCCAGGACGGCCGCGATCACCCCGGTGAGAACGCTGACCAGGACCGACGACGTCAGCAGGTGCGCGCCTCCCATGCTCGCCATGATGCCGTTGATCAGCTCCACGACCTCGGCGGCGATCGGACGGCGGGGCCTGTCCGTCCCCTCCCGCCCCGGCTCCCGCTCCGGGCCCATGGGGTGACCGCCGTCGGTCCGCGGTTCACCGGTCTCGTGCTTCATGCGGATGCCCTCGCTTTCCTCGGTCCTCACCGAAGAAGGGGCGTTGGGCCCGCGCATTGTGCAAGCAATGGCCGTATGCGGACGGGCCGGCGGGGCCATTGCACACACGCGCACCCCCACGGACCTTAGGAGTGACCGACCTTGAGGAGGTGGCTGCGTGAGCCCCCGAGGAGATCAAGGGGCCATTCCCGTGGAGTGGCCGGGCTTCTCCGATTTCTTTACACAGGAATACCAGCGGGTCGTTCATGGTCTGATGAGAGCGGGGGCAACCTGTGAGGAAGCCGAGGATGCGGTGCAGGATGCCATGCAGGCGCTCCTCCTTGCCTGGCCGACCTGCAGGAACCACGCGGGCTGGGTCCGGACGACCGCCTGGCACGCATTCTGCAAAAGGGCCGACCGTAACCGAAAACGCGTGGAACTGGAATCCCGGAACGCACGTCTCACGGGCCCGGAACCGGCGGTGCGCATGGAACCCGACGAGCGGGACAGGGTGATGCGCGTCCTGCGCGATCTGCCGCCCCGTCAAAGGCAAGTACTGGCCCTGCATTACGACGAGTACTCCGCCCAGGAGATCGCCGAACTCCTCGGCGTGAAACCCAGCACCGTCCGCAGCAATTTGCGGCACGCGGTCGCCACGATCCGCAGGTCGCTCGAGAGATACGACACCAAGGCCGGATTCGTCTCCCCGGCGGGCGACGAAGGGAAAGAGGGAGGTTCGCATGCACAGGCGGGATGATCGGATCCTCGGCACACGACGTCGTCCGGCGGCCGGGGCCAGAGCACCGGAACTCGACGTGCACCCGGCGTTCGAGCGCTTTCTCCGCGCGGTCCGCGAGGAGGTCGAGAGCCGGCTCCCCCCGGACGTGGTGGAGAACCGTCTGCGGCAACTGCTCGCCTCCCAGGCGCGAGGGCCGGCTCCGTGCCAGGACCCCACGGCGGCGGACCCCGTGCCCTTCGAGAACCGGGCCCACTGGGCGGCCTACGGCTACCGGGCCGCGCGGCTGTGGCTCGCGGCGGTGGCGACGGCGGGACGGCCCGGCCTCGAACCGGTCCGGCGGGACGCCCAGAAGATCGCGGAGGAGGCGGTGGCACGGGCGGTGAACAGCTTCAGGGACCGGCAGCAGCCTCCGCTTCCCGCTCCCGGCGCGGCCACCCGTGCCCTGAAGACGGCATTCCTCACCGAGTGCGTACGTCATCTGCCGTACGCCCACCGGAGCCACCACCTCGGCACCGAGCAGGCCGGGTTCGATGAGTTCGACGGCTTCGAGAACCCGGGGGGCGCCGACCTGGTGCGTGTGCTCTGGGAGTGCGCGGCCACCGGAGAGGCACGAGCACTGCGGCGAGCGGCAGACCAGGACGAGGAGGCCGGCAATGGCACCGAAGAGATCGTCACCCTTACCGCCGCCGCCATCCGCGCCGCATCCCGGCTGTACCCGGACGCCGTCCCACCGTCATCCATAACCTGATCCGCCGACACGGCGGGGAACCGCCCACGCAAGGTGGCACATGAGCGTGTACGACGTGACCGTGCGCCGGATCCTGCGGCGTTCGCACCAACTCGACCACGGGCACTACGCGGTCGGCATCGAGATCCAGCCGTACAGACTCGCGGGCGTCGTCGTCGACTCCGGCGGAACGGTGACGGCCCGGTCCCGTCGCCATCTGACCATCATGGAACCGACCGAGGTCGCCGAGCGGGTCGCCGAACTGGCCGGGCGACTGGTGGCCGACAGCCTCGGCTGCGACTTCCCCAGGACGAGGGTCTGCCTGGGGGTGCAGGTCGGAGGCCCGGTCGACCCCGACACCGGGGTGGTACGCCGGCTGCGCAACGGTCCGGACGACCACGGCGAGGACAAACCGCCCCCTTACGAATGGGTGGAATTCCCGCTCGGTGCCGCGCTCACCGCCATGACCGGCTGCATCACGTCGGTGGAGAACGACGCGCACGCCTTCGCCGCCTACGAGCAGATCCTGGGCGTGGGCCGCGAGAGCCCCACGTTCGCGGTCGTCCTGATCCGCGACGGGGTGGGAGCCGGGCTGGTCGTCCGCGGCGAACGGCTACGGGTCCTGATGGAATTCGGGCACCTCCAGGTGTGGCAGCGCGGGCGCGTCTGCGACTGCGGGATGCGCGGCTGCATCGAGAGCCAGGTCGGCAACCGTGCGCTGACCGCCGTCGTCAAGGAACGGACCGGGCGGGAGCTGGACGGGCTCGAGGCCGCGCTCGCGCTCGCCGACAGCGACGAGGCGCAGGCCCTCGAGGCGGCGGCCGCCTTCCGCAAGGCGGGCACGTCGATGGCCCGGGGCATCGCCACCCTCCTCACCACCTTCGGCCCCAGCCATGTGGTGATCCATGCCGCGCAGGGCCTGATCACGGGCGGACCGGGGCGACGCGCGGCCAACACCTTCCTCCGCGCGGTCGGGCAATTTCCCACGCACACCTTTCCGATCAGCAGGGACTGCCGGATCGTCACCAAACCGCTGGACGCCTTCCGCGGGGCGCACGGCGCCGCGCTCATCGCCTTGCAGAACTGCTTCGGCGTCCGGCTACCGAATGCTCAGCCGAATATTTGACCGAACGTTTGATCGAGTATTGAGGAGAATGCCGTATGAACCCGCTGCACGAGCCGGGCCGGCTGTCCGTCGGGCTGGACATCGGAGGCACGAAGATCGCGGCCGGTGTGGTCGACGCCCGGGGGAATGTCGTCGAGCGCGTCCCGGCGCTGCCCTCCCCCGCGACCGACCAGGCCGCCACGCTGCGGACGATTTGCGCTCTCGTCGATGAATTGCGGGCCCGCCATTCCGGCATCACCGCTATCGGTGTCGGCGCGGCCGGCCTCGTCCACTGGCCCGAAGGGCGCATACGTACCGCTCCCAACAATTCCTACCGCGACATGCCGCTCAAGGAACTGCTCGAGAATGCGACCGGACTGCCGGCCGTTGTCGACAATGACGCGAACGCCGCCTGCTGGGCGGAATACCGCAAGGGCAACAGCGCCTCGTACATGGCCTTCATCACCGTGGGCACCGGGGTCGGCGGCGGCATCGTCCTCGACGACCGTCTCTTCCGCGGCCGCAGCGGGATCGGCATGGAGGTCGGCCACATGCTCGTCGATCCGCGCGGCAGCGCGCGCTGCGGGTGCGGAATCACCGGGTGCCTGGAGCCCCTGGCGTCCGGGACGGCCCTGGGCCGGTACGGACGGGAGGCCGCGGCGGCCGATCCCGGCGGGATGCTGGCCGGCCTCGCGGGCGATCCCGCCCGTGTGACCGGCGAGGACGTCTCCGCGGCCGCTCGTGCCGGCGATCCGGTGGCCCTGGCCCAGTTCGGGCAGCTCGGCCACTGGCTCGGGATCGGCATCGCGACCCTGGTCAACCTGTTCGACGTCGAGCTGGTGGTCATCGGCGGCGGTGTCGCCGCGGTCGGCGCCCCCCTGTTCACCCCCTCCGCGCGAGCTTCGCGCGCTTCGTCACCGCGGCCGCCAGCCGCGAGCTGCCGGACATCACCCCGGCCCGGCTCGGCCCGGAGGCCGGGTGGATCGGTGCCGCGCTCCTGGCGCTCGACCACGCGGCGGAGAAAACGGAGGAGGCCGTCGGGCGGACGTAGGACGAATTTTTCGCCCATGGCGAAACCGAATTCCATTGACATCGGGTGAAACGTTCGGGAACACGGGGCCGGTTTGCGCCCGAGGGGGTGGGGCGTGTCAAGTTGTCCTCATGAGCAACGTGTTCTTCGACATCACGATCAACGACGAGCCGGCCGGCCGGATCGTCTTCAAGCTGTACGACGACGTGGTCCCCAAGACCGCCAGGAACTTCCGTGAGCTCGCCACCGGCCAGCACGGCTTCGGCTACGAGGGCTCCAGCTTCCACCGGGTCATCCCCGAGTTCATGCTCCAGGGCGGCGACTTCACCCGGGGCGACGGCACCGGCGGCAAGAGCATCTACGGCGAGAAGTTCGCCGACGAGAACTTCCAGCTGAAGCACACCAAGCCGGGCCTGCTCTCCATGGCCAACGCCGGCCCCAACACCAACGGCTCCCAGTTCTTCATCACCACCATCGTCACCAGCTGGCTGGACGGCAAGCACGTCGTCTTCGGCGAGGTCGTCGAGGGCATGGACGTGGTGACGCGGATCGAGAGCCTGGGCACGCAGAGCGGCGCCACCAAGGCCAAGGTCACCATCGCGAAGTCGGGCATCGTCAAGGCCTGATTCCTCGTCGAGGCCTGATACCCGGCCGACCGGAGGCCGGTCCACCGCCCGAACGGGCGATGGACCGGCCTCCGCGCTTTTCGGCCTCCATGCCTTTCGGCCTCCATGCCTTTCGGGCCTTCGGACCTCCGGGCGGCGGCGTCGTGCCACCATCGGTACGGCACGGCATGCACAGGACACGACGGGGCGGCGCCCCGTCTCCCCTCCCCCGCCGAGGAGCGTCCTCATGAGCGACCGGACCCAGGTGTTCACGCCCACGCCCACACCCGCGCCCTCCGCCCTGCTGGCCGAGGCCCGGACGCTGCTGCCCGGCATCGTGGCGGTGCGCCGCGCGATCCACCGCACGCCGGAAGTGGGCCTTCACCTCCCCCGCACCCAGCAGACGGTCCTGCGGGCACTCGAGGGCCTGGGACTGTCGGTGTCCGTCGGCCGGGGCCTCAGCTCGGTGGTGGCGGTCCTGGAGGGGGCGTCCCCCGGGCGCACCGTACTGCTCCGCGCGGACATGGACGCCCTGCCGCAGCAGGAGGACACCGGGCTCCCCTTCGCCTCGCAGGTGCCGGGCGTCATGCACGCCTGCGGGCACGACACGCACACGGCCATGCTCGCCGGTGCCGCCCGGCTGCTCGCGACCCGGCGGCACCGCCTGGCGGGACGGGTGGTCTTCATGTTCCAGCCCGGCGAGGAGCTCGCGGGCGGCGCCGAGGTGATGATCGAGGAGGGTGTCCTGGCCCCCGCCGGCGGCCCGCCGGTGGACGGCGCCTTCGCCCTCCACATCACGGCCCGTCACGCGGCCGGGACCGTCCATCTGCGGCCGGGACCGCAGTTCGCGGCCGCCGACGTCATGCGCGTCACCGTGCACGGCCGCGCCGGGCACGCGGCCGCGCCGCACAAGGTGCTCGACCCCGTCCCCGTCGCCTGCGAGATCGTCCAGGCGCTGCAGACCATGGTGACCAGGACGGTCGGCGTCTTCGACCCCGCCGTCGTGACCGTCACCAGCGTCACGGCCGGACGCGCGTGCAACGTCGTGCCCGAGACCGCCGAGCTCTACGGCACGTACCGCACGCTCTCCGAGGCGAGCCGGCGCTCGGTCCGCGACGGCATCCTGCGCGTCGCCCACGGCGTGGCCGCCGCCCATGGCACCACCGCGGAGGTGGAACTCATCGACGGCTACCCCGCCCTGCACAACGACCCCGCCTTCACCGCCCTCGCCCACCGGGCGGCGACCACCGTGACGGGCCCCGGCAAGGTGCACGAGTCCCCGCACCCCACCATGGGCGGCGAGGACTTCTCGTACGTCCTGCAGCGCGTGCCCGGGGCCATGGCGTTCCTCGGCGCCTGCCCGCCGGACCGGACACCCGAGTCGGCGCCCGACAACCATTCCAACCACGTCGTGTACCAGGAGGACGCGATGGCGGTCGGCACGGCGGTGTACTGCGCGGTCGCCGAGACGTTCCTGGCCGGCGACGGGACGGGCGCCTCCTGAGCGACGCCCCGGCCCGCCCTTCCTGGTACATCCGGATGTATTTCTTCCGGATGGTGTGGTGACCTGCGTGGCCTGGCCGACCGGTGGCCCAGAGTGAGGAGCCCCGGCGCGCTCCCGCCGCCGGTGCGCCGCGGTGATGGGAGAAGCGATGTCGCGCAGTGTGGTGGTCACGGGGGCGAGCAGCGGTATCGGGCAGGCGACCGCCCTGCTGCTGGCCGGCGCCGGGTACGAGGTGTTCGCGACCGTCCGGAGCGAGGAGAAAGGCGACAAGCTGCGGGCCGAGGCCGAGGAGAAGGCGACCGGGAAACGGCTGCGGACACCGGTACTCGACGTCACCGACACCGCGCAGTGCGCCGAGGTGTTCGCCGACATCGCCGAACGCACCGGCGGCGGCCCCTGGGCTGTGGTGAACAACGCCGGAACGGCGCTGCCGGGGGCGATCGAGGACGTGGACGAGGAGCAGGCCCGCCGCCTGATGGCGGTCAACCTGCACGCGCCGGCGCACATCGCCCGGCTGGTCCTGCCCGCCATGCGCCGTCGCGGCGACGGCCGCATCCTCAACGTCTCCTCGGTCGCCGCCCGGTCGGTCATGCCGTTCGCGGGCTGGTACAGCGCGAGCAAGGCCGGGGTCAGTGCGCTGACCCACGCGCTGCGCATGGAGGCGGCGCCGTGGGGGGTGCGGGTCGTGCTGGTCGAACCGGGCTTCCACGCCAGCGACATGCTGAGCAACGCGGCCGACGCCTTCGAGCGGCGGGACTCGTCCTGCTCCCGCTACACCGACTGCTACCGGGCGGCGGCCCGGTCCCTGCGGGACTCCTCCCGGTTCCCCGCCCCGGAGAAGGCCGCCCAGGCCATCCACCGCATCCTGGTCACCCCGCGTCCCAGGGCCCGTTACGCGCTGGGGACGGACGCCCGGGTGGGCGTACGGCTCGACGCCCTGGTGCCCTACGCGGTCAGCGACCGCGTGAAGTCGGCCGCCAGCGGCCTGTCCCCTTCCGTCTCCGGGCTCGAGGGGCTGATGGCACGGGTCAGCGGCGTCCACCGCAGGCCCTGAGGGCCGGCACGACCATGGAACTCGATCTGGACCAGGACCTGGGACGGCTGAGCCGTGACGAACTGGTGGCCGAAGTGGGGCGGCTGCGCGCGGGCATCCGCGCCCACCGCGACAGCACCGGGCACGAGTTGTGCTGGCACCACCCTCAACTGTGGGGGCTGCTGCCGGAGCGCATGGAACCGGAGGTGGCGGTGCCGCCGTGGCCGCGCTTTCTCCGAGGCTGCGTCCGCTACCGGGAATCGCTGGAGAACGAGCTGCCGGACGCGCCGGTCGACGACCAGGAGTACAAGGGGTAGCCGTGCCGCCGCCTGACCGCAGCCGGCACCTCGCAGAGCCGTGGGCCGCCCACCTTCCGCGTGACCCGTCGTCAGCCACGTCGTTGGCCAGGGCGCCCAGCCCCTCCCCTCAGCAGGAGGCTTCGCGTGCTCCGCGCCCGTCCCGTCCGAGCCGTCGCGACGTCGCTCGCGGCCGCCGCGCTGTGGGCGGGCGGCCCGGACCGGCCCCACGCCCTGTCGCCGGCCGCCGGGCCCCCGGCCCGTAGTGCGGCGTCCTGCCACGCACCGCTGCCCGAGTGCGTGGCCGAGCTCGAGCGGACCCTGGCCTCGGTGCGCGACGGGCTCGGCTGCGACCACCGCGCGCCCTTCCCGGCGCTGTACACGGTCCTCCAGCGCACCCTGCGTGACACGCTGGTGGGCCGGCCCGGCTTCTTCACCGAGCCGTCCTGGGTGGCCGGCGACATCAACCCCGCCTTCGTCGGCCGCTACCTCACGGCGTACGAGGCCGACCGCTCCGGACACTTCGTCCCACAGCCGTGGCGCATCGCCTTCGACGCGGCGCGCCAGGGCGGAACCAACGCGGGGCAGGACGCCCTGCTGGGCATGAGCGCCCACATCCAGTACGACATGCCCTACGCCCTGGCCACGTCCGGCCTCGTCCGCGCCGACGGCACGTCGCGCAAGGCCGACTACGACCGTTTCCAGGCCGTCCTGGACCGGACGTACGGGCCCGCGGTACGCGACATCGCCGTCCGGTACGACCCGCTCCTCCACCTCGCCGACGACCGGTGGAACCCCGTCGCACACCTCACCGGGCACGAACTCATGGTCCTGTGGCGCCAGAAGGCCTGGCACCACGCCCGTCGCCTCGTGGCCGCCCGCACCCCCGGCCAGACGCGCGCGGTCACCCGCGCCATCGAGACGAACGCCGTCACCTGGGCGGCGACCCTGGCGGCCGTGCGGACCCCGGCGTACGACAGCGTGCGCGATGCCCACTGCCGCAGGCACAGCGGCGGCGGCGTGGCTACGGCACCGGCCGGGAGGCGAGGCGCTCCCGCTCACGGTCCTGCCAGCCCGGCAGGCTGACGAGCGGCGGCAGTTCGGCGATCCGGGCGGCGCGCCGGACGACCTCGCCGGGCCGGTCGCCGGGTGTCATGACGACGTTGCCCCAGTGCTCGGGCAGCACCTGGCCCTGGGCGCGGAAGTCGGTCCGCAGGGCCACGTAGAGCAGTTCGAACGCCTGCAGGGAGATGTGCGCCCAGTCCCCCTTGACGTGCTCCTTGTACCGGAGGTCCACCTGGCCGATGGCGTCGGCACCGTACCGGCGGCTGAGCTGGTCGAGGATGCCGAACTCCGTGCCCCATCCGACGGGGAAGACGAGCTCGGCGAGAGCGGAGCGCCGGCTGGCATGCTCGCCGCTGAGCGGCTGGCGCATGCCGGCCAGCTCGGGATGCAGCAGGGACAGCACGGGCCGGGCCATGGCCTCGGTGGTGCGGCCGCCCTCGTAGTGGTCGTAGAAGGCCCGTACGTGCTGGAGGGAGGAATCGGCCAGCAGCGGTGCGGCCAGGCGGGAGACCTTGGAGGAGTCGAATCTGAGGTGGTCGCCGTCGATGAAGACGACGATGTCGCCGTCGCTGGCCCAGATGCCCTTCCACATGACCGAGCCCTTGCCGGAGTCGGGGATCTCGGTGATCGGCCCGGCCTCCGAGAAGTCGATCACGCGTGCCCCGGCGCGGGCCGCCAGCCGGGCGGTGTCGTCGGAGGAGTTGTGGTTGACGACCACCACCTCGTCGACGGCGTACGCCGCCACGAGGTCCTCGACGATCGGCGCCACCACCCCCTCGATCGTCCGGGCGCAGTCGCGGGCCGGGACAACAACGGATATTCGGGTGGGTTCGCCGGTTTCCGTGGTGCAGGACCGTTTGGCGGAGGCGAGCGCCTCGGGGCGGTCGTCGTCGGACCCCGGGAAGGTCTTGATCGTCACGTGCTCACTCCTCCCGCCCTCGGTGGTCAGCCTCGCGCCGGGGGGATCGCCCGGCTTGAGACCACGATGCGGGATCCGTTCGCGTCACGCCCGGCCGGGAGCGGCACGCTGGGCCGAACCGGTGACGACCGCCTTTGATCAGTGGCATGGAACGTTGGGGGGCGGCCTATGGTCAGACGGAGCCGCCGAAGAGCTGAGTCCAGTAGGTGCCGGCGCGGCCGCCGGTGGCGTAGCCCACGCCGAGGTGGGTGAAGCCGGGGGTGAGGATGTTGGCGCGGTGGCCGGGGCTGTCCATCCAGCCGCGGACGACTTCGGCGGGCGTGCGCTGGCCACAGGCGATGTTCTCCCCGATCGCCCGGTGGGGGGCACCGGCGGCCCGTGCCCGGTCCCAGGGTTCGCGGCCCTCCGGTGTGGTGTGGGAGTAGAAGTCACGGGCGACCATGTCCGTGCTGTGGGCGCGTGCGGCCGCGGCCAGGCGCGGATCGGCGGCCAGCGGGGGCAGGGCGGCCGCGGTGCGTTCCCGGTTGGTGAGGGCGAGTACGTCGGCCACCGCCTTCTCCAGGCCGGCCGCCGAGTGGGGACGCGCCCACAGCACCGTCCAGTACGTCAGGCCCGACGCGTCGTCCACGGCGTGGCCGGGCCCGAGGTGCGTGAACGCCTCGTTCCGGAAGGGGTTGCCGCGATCGTGCCCGGACAGGCAGTAGTCCACGAACTCGGCGGCCGTGCGCGGCCCGGAGACGAGGTGTTCGGCCAGGTCGAGATAGGCGTAGCCGCCAGAGGTGACGCGCTGGAACAGCGAGATGCCCGTCGGGCTCTCGGCGGACAGGCTGCCGTGCGAGGCCATCTCCGCGGCGTGGGCGCGTGCGGCCGCGGCCAGCCGCGCGTCCACCGTCACCAGGCGCAGGCCCGCCCGGGACCGTGCGGCGTTGACCAGGGCCAGAAGGTCCGCGTGGCCGGGACCGTCGTCGAGGTCGGCGTCGGCGTCGTCCTCGACGTCGATGCCGAAGTCGCGGGCCACTCCGGCCAGCCCGTCCGCGTAGCCCTGCCCCAGGGCCCGTATCCTCCAGCCGCCGTCGCGCCGGTAGAGCTCGGCGAGCAGCAGTACGGTCTCGGCGGCCGGGCGCGGCGGGGCGAACCGGGCGAGCGGCCGGCCTCCGCCGTCCACGACGGTCATCACGGGAGCGGGCAGCGACGCCAGGGGCGTACGGGCGTCGGCGGGGCTGAGGACGACCGTGACCCGTGCCGCTCCGGGGCGCAGCCGGGCCGGGTCCACACTGATGGTGGCGCCGTCCAGCCGTGCGCCGGGCGCCGTGGGCTGGTTGAAGAAGACGAAGTCGTCGTCGCCTGCCACCCGGCCGTCCGCGCCGGTGACGATGACCGACAGGTCGAACGGGCCGGGCACCCGTATCGAGAGCGCGCCCGGGGGCAGCGCCTGGTTCGCCCCGGCCGTCAGTTGGTTCGCCACCGCCGCGCTCATCCCCCGCCCGCTGTCCCGGTCCGCGCCTTCCGGCTGTCACGAGGGGAACGGGCCGTGGGCCGGGGCGGTTCCCCGCGTCAGTGCCCGGCGGCGCGCCGGTACGGGCCCGCCACGTCCCAGGCCTGGTACATCGCGTCGGCGAAGGCGGCCGCGATGCGGTGTTCGCCCTCGGCGTTGGGGTGGGTGCCGTCGTAGGTGTCCCGCTCCAGGTCCCAGCCGGGCGGCTCGGAGGCGAGCAGCAGGGGCGACCCCGGCGCGTCGAGGTCGGCGACGGTCTTGGCCAGCAGTTCGTTGAAGCGGTCTATCTGAGCGGCGAAGTCGGGTTCGTCGCGGGCGCGGACGTTGTGGATGACGGGCAGGAGCACGGCCCGTACGCGCGGGGAGGCGGCCCTCGCCTCGGCGACGAAGCGGCGGACGTTGCCGGCGGTCTGCTCGGGGTCGGTGTAGAAGCCGAGGTCGATGAGGCCGAGGGAGATCAGGAGGGTGTCCGGCCGGTGGGCGCGTACGGCGTCGCCGACCATCGGAGCCATGTGGAACCAGCCCTCTCCCCACCCGGCGAGGTGTGCCTGGGCGCGCTCGGGGAAGCCGGCGGCGCCGTAGTCGAGGGATCCGGGGGCGTCGGCGGCCGGGTCGTACAGCTCCCGCCGGGGGCCGACGATCCGGAACGGGCCGCCGTAGGAGGCGCACAGGTGTTGCCACATGCGGTAGCGCCAGGTGAGGTCACCGGCGCTACCGATGGTCATCGAGTCGCCGACGAACATGATCCGCATACACCCATCATCGCGGACGCCCGGAGGGCAGCGCTCCGGCGGGGTCGCCTCCGGGGCAGGCGGCGGGTTCCCGGGGCGGCTCGAGGGCTCAGACCCCTGCGGCCGCCGCCGTCGGCCGGGTGGCAGGCCGGGCGTGGTCCACTGGCGGGACGTCGAGCGGCCGGGTGGGGTCCAGGACGTCCTTGACGATCGGGCCCGTCGAGGCCATCACGTCGGTCACGAACCGTCCGCGCCCCACTCCCAGCCGTCCCAGGGCCGGGCCGTGGTCGGCGGCCACGAACACCGAGGCGCCGAGCATCATGGCGCGCCAGCCCGTCATCGTCAGCGAACGCAGCGGGCGTGCGGGCAGCTCGGCCACCGAAGCGCGCAGGCGGCGGCAGTGGAAGGGGATGTGGCGTTCCTCGTCGGCCAGGATGCGGGCCGCCACCTCGGCCACCAGCGGGTCGTCCGCGCCGTCCCGTACGGCGCGGTAGTAGCGCACGGCCACCAGCTCCGCGACCATCAGGGTCAGCAGTTCCATGCGCAGGCCGAGCAGCCGGCGGAGCCGGACGAACACCCGGTCGCTCCAGCAGGTGTCGATGGTGGGCTGCCCGCCGGCCGCCAGCAACAGTGCCAGCAGGCGGGCGTGGTTCTGCTCCTCGGCGACGAAGAGCCGGACCGCCTCGGCGTAGTCGGCGTCGCCCGCGCGGTCCGCCTTGCCGATGAGGTTCGCCCCGTCGCCGTCCTCGCCGACCTGGAAGCGCTGCAGGCTGCGCCACACCTCGTCGGGCAGGGCGGCGCCCGTCGTCCAGTCGGGGTCGCCGATCCGGCGACGCTGTTCGGCCTCCTCGACGAAGTGCTCGGTCCATTCCGCGAATTCCGCCGCGCTCATGTGGTCGCCCCGCCCCGTTCGTCGTGTTGTTGATTACTTGATCGAATAGGAGTCAATCAAACATTTGTCCAGAATTCGTCGCGGATCCGTCACGAACGATCGGACAGGGCCCGCTCAGCGGGAGGTGCGTGCGACGACCGTCCGGGCCATGCCCGGCAGGAAGTCCGTGAACAGCTCGTGCACTTCGTGGACGAGCGGTCGCAGCACCCGGAAACGGGCCAGCGACACGCCGCGGGTGGTCAGCCGGGCCCCCCGGTCGGCCAGCCTGCGGCTGCGCTCGCGGTCGGGGGAACGGTCGAAGACCCAGTACAGGACGAGCCCCATCTGGGACAGCCACAACAGCTCCGGCAGCACATCGACGAGCTCGGCCGGCACCTTGGCCCGGGAACCGGCGAGCACCTCGCGATGCACGGCGATGGCCGCCTCGCGCGCGTGCTCGGACTCGGGCGAGAAGGGGCTGAGGGGGCTCTCGGGGTCGGCGGCGTTCTTGAAGAACTGCGCGGCGAACTCGTGGTAGGGCTCGGCGATGTCCAGCCAGGCCCGCAGCACTCCGGCGATCCGCGCCTCCAGATCGGTCTCCCGCTCCAGCACCTCGCGGACCGCCGCCTGGTGCTCGGCGGCGATCCGGTCGTAGAAGCCCTGGATCAGGTGTTCCTTGCCGGCGAAGTAGTAGTACGCGTTGCCGGTGGAGACCCCGGCCTCCTTGGCGATGGCCCGCATCGTGGTCTTGTCGTAGCCCCGCTCCTGGAAGAGCCGCATAGCGGTCTCCAGGATCAGGGTGCGGGTCTGCTCGCTCTTGGCCGGTCGGGGTTCGTTCTCCGCCGGTCGGGGCTCGTTCTCTGCTGGCACGGTCCGAGCCTAATCCGGTACGGCGCAGCCGCTGTCGCAGGTGCCCATCGCGGAGCGTGGCTGCCACCAGGCGCCGCGGTACCGGGCGGCGGTCAGCACTGCGCCGCGCGCGAGCCGGAGACCGGAGGGGGTGCTGAGCCTGTACGCGAGCGGCCGGTACTTCTCGAGGGCCCACAGGCACACGACCCAGGCGGCGGCCCCTCGGTAGACCTGCCCGCTGTCGTCGACAGCGGTGATCTCCACGAGGGTGGACGCGTGGTCGAGCTCCGGGAACCGGCGCCGGGCCTCGTCCGATCCGGCCGGCACCGCATCGAGCGGCACCAGCTGCCACTGTCCGCGGAGCCAGTCGCGCACGAAGACGCAGAGCGCGCACTGCGCGTCGTACAGCACGGTGATCCGGCGTACCGGGACGCGCGAGGCATCCCGGTCGGCGGCGGCTCGGGCGGCCATCGGGCTCAGTGCCCGGCGGCCGGCGGGGCCCACGACCCCTGCGGGCCCGCGTAGCCCTGGGGCTGTACCGGAGGGGTCCGGTCCAGCGCCATCATTCCGCGCCGGCGGAACTTGTTGAGGGCGTAGACGTTGCCGAGGTGCATGACGCCGAGCACGAGCAGCACGACTCCGAGCTTCCGCGACAGCGCCTCGAAGACGCCGCGGGCGTCGGCGATCGTGGTGTCGTCCTGCAGGTACAGGGCGATGAACCCCAGGTTCACCAGGTAGAAGCCGACCACCAGCAGGTGGTTGACGGCGTCGGCGAGCTTCTCGTTCCCGTGCAGGACGTCGGCCAGGAAGACCCTCCCGTTCCGGCTGAGCGTGCGCGCGACCCAGACCGTGAGACCCAGGCTGATCAGCAGATAGATGACGTACGCGACGACTGTGAGGTCCACGTCCCCCACCCTTCTTGAACGTGTTCAAAAGTGCTTGTCGGTGAGGACTGTAGACCTGCTTTTGAACGCGTTCAAGTCGGGAGACTCGAGGGCCGGTGGCTACTTTGTGCAATCGACCGAAAGCGGATCGCGATGGGCGCTTAAACCTCGGAAACAAACCCCTTGACTTCGGACAAATAAGGAGGAAAATTGCGATTACCCAGACAACCGGTGAGAGCCGCACCGTCGGTGGAGACGTCCATCGGCCCGAGTGACCCCCATCTCGGCAAACTGGCTAGGCCCCCGGAAGGGCACATATCGAACGGAGTCGTCAGCGACGACTGGGGACTTGCGGATCGATATGGAGCGCCGGGGGCTGTCGTGTGTCCGGGTAAGTCTTCCCTCCTGCGCGGCGATGGACTGGCGGCCGCCCCGGCCCGTGCTCCACCCGGCGCGGTACGAGGAAGTCCGCCTCAACCCTGCGGTGGAGGAGGGCATCAACCCCCTGCCCGACGAACGCCCCATTCCGCGCGGATAGGCTGCGGCAATGCGGACAGGCGGATCGCGGGTTCTCCGGCGCGGTGGTGATTTCCTGCGGCGCGTCGGCGACGTGATGATCGCGCTGGCGCTGACCGCGCTGACCGTCGTCTTCGCCCTCGAGCAGCAAGCCCCCGAAGGATGGCGCCCGTTCGACGGGCCCGCCGTCGCGCTGACCGCGGTGATCTATCTGCCGATGGCCTTCCGGAGGCAGCTGCCGTGGGCGGTACTGGCGGTCTCCTGCTCGGGCTACCTCACCTACTCGGCCGCCGGCTACCCGCTCTCGGTCAACGTCTGGGGGCCGGTGCTCGCCTTCTTCACCGTCGCCACCCTTCAGCCGACCCGGGTGGTGGCGGCCGCGGCGGTACCGACCGCCGTCGTATGGACGTACGGCTCGCTGCTCACCGGCGTCCTCTCCGCCCCGGTGAGCGTGGGACAGACCGTGCTCGTCCTCGGCATCGCCTGGGGATTCGGCGCGAGCGTCCGCCAACTCGGGCTGCGCAACGCGAAACTGGCCGATCTGACCCGAAGGCTCCAGATCGAGCAGGAGGCGCGGGCGCGCCACGCGGTGACCGAGGAGCGCCTGCGCATCGCCCGGGAGCTGCACGACGTGGTGGCCCACCATCTGTCGGTGCTCTCCGTGCAGAGCGGGCTGGCCCGCTATGTGTTCGACTCCGATCCGGGGACCGCCCGGGGCGCGCTGGAGACGATCAACACCACCGCCCGGCAGACGCTGGAGGACATGCGGGGCCTGCTGCAGGTGCTGCGGATCACGCCCGACGGCACCGACGTCGCCGGCGGTTCGCCCTTCGGTCCGACACCGGGGCTGGGCGATGTGCCCGGACTGGTCGAGCGCATGGCAGCCGCGGGCGTCGTCGTCGAGGTCACGGCGGACGGCCGGTGGCGGCCGCTGGCGCCGGGTGCCGACCTGTGCGCCTACCGCATCGTCCAGGAGGCGCTGACCAATGTGCTCAAGCACGCGGGGCCGGCCCGGGTGACCGTATCGCTCGCCTACGCGGCGGAGCTGCTCACCGTCCGGGTGACGGACGACGGCGGGCGGCCCGGTGGGGTTTTCCGCGACGAAACAGGCAGTGGTCAGGGACTGATCGGCATGCGGGAGCGGGTCAGGATGTACGGCGGACTCTTCCGTGCCGGTCCTCGGCAGCCGGCGGGATTCGAGGTGATGTTCACCCTTCCCATCCCGCCCTAGCCAGGGCGTGTCGGTGGCTGGGTCCTCCGGCCGGTGGGCAGAGTGAACGCGTTCCAGGTGTCCAGCCGGGCGCGGCCCGGCCGAGAGCGGAGTACGGAGTACGGAGTTCATGAAGCGCACTGCTGTGAGAAGCCGTCGGTCCCTGCGCACGATCGTGTGCGGGACGGTCGCCCTGGCCCTGTTCACCGCCGCCGCCCCCGCGGTGTCCGCGGAGGGGGCCGACTGCTCGGGACAGACCTGCCTCGAGGTCGAGGGGAGCGGCCTGTACGTCGCCAAGGTGACGGCTTCGGTCCCGGCGGACGCCGCGTTCTACGGGTTCATCCAGCTGGACATCGCCGGCCGGAAGCTCCCCAGCGCGGTCAGGCACTGGCACGAGGGCTCGAAGTACACCGTCGCGCTGGGCCGCAAGGTCCCCGACGGCACGAAGATCTGCGCCGAGGGCTGGGAGAAGCTCGAGGACAACCCCCAGCCGCGGTTCCACGGCCGCGTCTGCAAGGTGATCAAGGAGGCCAGGAAGAGCAAGGGCTGACATACCCCCGGCGCACCGGTCGGCGAGGCACGGCCGTCACGTCTGCGACGCGATCACCAGGATCAGCACCAGCACCACGGCCAGCGCCACGACGAGCGCCGCCAGCACCGGCGGCGCTGGGGGCTCGTCCTGCGTCGTCACCGGTGCGCCGAAGACGTCCCGGCCCGTCGCGGCGAAGGCCAGCACGCCGCCCAGCGAGAAGACATCGCTCGGCGGCCCCACCCGCGCGCCCTCCAGTTGCTCCGGCGACATGAACGGCGGCGTGCCCATGACCACTCCGGGCAGGGTGAGCCCGAGCACGCCTCCCACCAGCGAGATCCCGAAATCGATGACCCTGGTCCGTCTGCCGCCAGCAGGACGTTCGACGGCTTGAGGTCCCGGTGCACCACGCCGGCGCCGTGGATGGCCTGCAGGGCCTCCGCCAGGCCGGCTCCCAGCGGCCACAGCTGCTCCCCGGGGAACGGTCCGTCGGTGCGGACGGCCTCCGCGAGGGACGGTCCCGGCACGTACACGGTCGCCAGCCAGGGGGGATCGCCGTCCGTATCGGCGTCGACGACCGGGGCGGTGAACGCCCCGCCGACCGCCCGCGCGGCCTCCACCTCCCGCGCGAACCGCCGCCGGAACGTCCGGTCGGCCGCCAGTTCGGGCCGCACCACCTTCACCGCCATCGCGCGCCCGCCCGGCGAACGCCCCAGGTACACCCGTCCCATCCCGCCCGAACCGAGCCGCCCCTCGATGCGGTAGCGGCCGACCTGCCGGGGATCACGCGCCGGGCCCTTCACCCACACCACCCCACTCGCAAGGTTCCGGCCGGCGCCGCGGCGTCGGCCGGGGATTCGTGGACGTGCAGTGTCCCGCGAAACCCCCCTCCGGGGGAGCCCGGCGGCCGGGACGGAACGGCGGCCGCCCGGGGCCTCAGCCGTCGACCGGCAGGCCCCGGGGTTCCTTGATCCGCTTCATGATGATCTGCGAGTTGACCTCGGTGATGCCGGACAGCGTGGTGAGGCGTTCGATCCACAGCCGTTCGTAGGCGGTGAGGTCGGCGACCGCGATGCGCAGCAGGCAGCCGGGGCTGCCGAAGAGCCGGTACGCCTCGATGACGTCGGGGATGTCCTGGAGCGCGGCCTCGAAGGCCTCGACGGCCTCCCGGTCGCGCTTGACCTCGATGGAGACGAGGACTTCGAAGCTGCGTCCGACGGCCTCGGGGTTAATGACCGCCCGGTAGCCCTGGATGACGCCGTCCTGTTCGAGCTGGCGGACGCGGCGCATGCACGGCGAGGGGGTCAGGCCCACCCTCTGACCCAGTTCCTGGATGGTCAGCCGACCATCGTTCTGGAGCTCACGCAAAATACTTCTGTCGATCTCGTCCACGGCGCGATTATCCACCACGGTTCGCGGCCCTGCCTGCCCGAATCGGCGATCCAATTGCGTTCGATTCGTCCTATCGTTGCTGCCCGTCGTCCGCGTTCGCGGGCGGCTGACAGGGCTGTCCGCCTCTGCGCGGCAGTGATGATCCGCAAAAGGAGCGAGCAACGTGCGACAGGTCGTCGTCATCAGTACGGGCGGGACGATCGCCAGCCGCTGGCAGGGCTCCGGGTTCGCCGCCGACGCGCGGGGCGGGGACGTGCTGGCCACGGCCGTGGTGCCCGAGGACGTCACCGTGCGGGTCGTCGACCTGATGAGCGTGAACAGCGCCCGGCTCACCACCGCCCACCAGCTCGCCCTGCTGCGGACCGTCCGCGAGGTGCTGGCCGACCCCGCCGTGGACGGCATCGTCGTCACGCACGGCACGGACACCCTCGAGGAGTCCGCCTTCCTGCTCGACCTCCACCACGACGACCCCCGGCCCGTGGTCTTCACCGGCGCCCAGCTCCCGCTCGAGGCAGCCGACGGCGACGGACCGCGCAACCTCCACGACGCCCTGCTGACGGCGGCCTCGGTACGCGACCTCGGCGTGCTGGTCGTCTTCGACGGACGGGTGCACGCCGCGCGCGGCACCGTGAAGGTGCAGACGCTGGCCGCCGACGCGTTCGCCGACCCGTCCGGAAGCCGGGTCGCGGACGTGGAGGCCGGTGGCGTCGTCGTGCACCGGCGCCCCGAGCGCCCGGCGCCGCTGCCCCTGCCGGCGGCCGACGCCCCGCTGCCCCGCGTCGACATGGTCATGCACCACTGCGACGGGGATCCGCTGCTGTTCAACGCCGCCGTCGAGGCGGGCGCCCAGGGCATCGTCCTGGTGGCGACGGGCGCGGGCAACGCCACGCCCGAGATAGCCGCCGCCGTCGAGGCGGCGGTCGCCCGCGGCGTCCTCGTCGCCCTGACCACGCGCGTCCCCACCGGCCCGGTCGCCGAGATCTACACCCACGGCGGCGCCGTGGACCTCGCCGCCGCCGGCGCGGTGCTCACCGGAACCCTGCGCGCCGGCCAGGCCCGCATCGCCGTCCTCGCCGCCACCCTCGCCGCCACCGACCCGGCCGGCCGCACCCACGCGCTGCGCCACGCCCTCGCCGCGCCCGTACCGGCCGCCGCCTAGCCCCTCGCCGGCCCCGGCCTCCTCCCCCGTCCTCCCCCCACCGCACCTGATCGGATCCCCCCATGTCGGCCGTCCCCGGTCCCGTCCGCACCGAACACGACCTCCTCGGCGAACGCGACGTCCCCGCCTCCGCCTACTACGGCGTCCACACCCTCCGCGCCGTCGAGAACTTCCCCATCACCGGCACCCCCATCTCCGCCTACCCCGACCTCGTCACCGCCCTCGCCTCCGTCAAGCAGGCCGCCGCGCTCGCCAACCGCGACCTCGACCTCCTCGACGACCGCAAGGTCGACGCGATCGTGAAGGCCTGCGAGGAGATCCGCGCCGGCCGGTGGCACGACCACTTCGTCGTCGACGTGATCCAGGGCGGCGCCGGCACCTCCACCAACATGAACGCCAACGAGGTCATCGCCAACCGCGCCCTCGAGCTCCTCGGCCACGACAAGGGCGACTACGGGCACCTGCACCCGCTGGAGGACGTCAACGCCGGGCAGAGCACGAACGACGTCTACCCGACCGCCGTCAAGGTCGCGCTGCAACTCGCCGCCGAGCGGCTGCTGCAGGCCATGGACGTGCTGCGCGAAGCCTTCGCCGGAAAGGCGGAGGAGTTCGCGGACATCCTGAAGATGGGCCGCACGCAGCTGCAGGACGCCGTGCCCATGACGCTGGGCCAGGAGTTCGCCGCCTACGCCGTCATGCTGGAGGAGGACCGCGCCCGCCTGGCCGAGGCCTGCGCCCTCATCCGCGAGATCAACCTCGGCGGCACGGCCATCGGCACCGGCCTCAACGCCCACCCCAACTACCCCGGGCTGGCCTGCAGCCACCTGAGCATCATCACCGGCATCCCGCTCGCGGTCGCCGGCGACCTCGTCGAGGCCACGCAGGACATGGGCGCGTTCGTCCAGCTCTCCGGCGTCCTCAAGCGGATCGCCGTCAAGCTCTCCAAGACCTGCAACGACCTGCGCCTGCTGTCCTGCGGCCCGCGCGCCGGCCTCGCCGAGATCAATCTGCCGCCCGTCCAGGCCGGTTCGAGCATCATGCCCGGCAAGGTCAACCCGGTGATACCCGAGGTCGTGAACCAGATCGCCTTCGAGGTCATCGGCAACGACGTGACCGTCACCTTCGCCGCCGAGGCCGGCCAGCTCCAGCTCAACGCCTTCGAGCCGGTCATCGCCCACAGCCTCCTCAAGAGCATCGGTCACCTGAGCGCCGGCTGCCTGACGCTGGCCGAACGGTGCGTCACCGGCATCACCGCCAACCGCGAGCACCTGGCGCGCCTCGTCGCCCAGTCCATCGGCCTGGCCACCGCCCTCAACCCGCACATCGGCTACGAGCAGGCCACCGCGGTCGCCCAGGAGGCCCTGACCACGGGCGCCGCCGTCCACGACCTCGTCCTGGCCAAGGGGCTGCTCACCGAGGACCGGCTCCAGGAGATCCTCCACCCGGACAACCTCGCCCGCCCCCACGCGCGGACCGCCGCCACGGCCGTCCGCTCCTGAAACAGGCTCCTGAAACAGAAAGAAGAAGTTCTCTCATGGCAACGGCGCCTAGCGTCTCGTACTCGATGACGGTCCGGCTGGAGGTTCCCGCGGGTGGGACCGCGGTCAGTCAGCTCACCACGGCCGTGG
>NZ_JBITZS010000018.1:0-56811 GCF_044547045.1 Streptomyces sp. NPDC053048 | reverse complement strand
TGAAGCCTTGCCCGTCGAGGGCCTGTGCGGCCTCGGCCGACAGGTAGCCGGCGGGGTCGGTGTACGGGCGGCTGGTGATGTACCGCTCGCGGTAGGCGAGACGCGGGTAGAGCAGGACCAGGCGCTCGACGTCGTCCGGCCGGTGCGCGGCATGCAGTGCGGCCGCGCCGCCGGAGAACGAGGCCGCGATCACGGTCGCGGGCAGGTCGAGACCGCTCTCGGCACGCAGGTGATCCGCGGCGGCCCTGATGTCGTTGGCGACTGCGGCGATCGTGATGTCCTGCGGCTGGCCACCACTGGCGCCGTGGGCCCGCAGGTCGAAGCGCAGGCAGCGCGTGCCGGCCTCCGCGAGTCGGGCCGCGATCCGGGGGAGAAAGTCGCCTTCCCGAGTGACGCCGGCGCCGTGCACCAGCACCGCCAACCGCTCCGCAGCCGCCTCCGGGGCCGTCACCGTGCCCGCCAGGGCAGTGCCGTCGAGCGAACGGAACGTGGTCTCCAGCTCCATGAGGCGGAGCGTACCGACTCCGGCCCGCCCGCACAGGAGATCAGTGTGACCGCGACCAGTAGATGGCCTCATACCCCCGCCGATCCCGCAGGTGAGTGAGTTTCAACGAATCGCAGTTGGCCTGTGAGAGGACCGATAGGTGGCCCCGGTCTCGTCCTCGGCGCGCTTCCGTAGCAGCACGGCAAAGCTCGCGAACACTGAAGACATGAACGACACGTGGCCGACTCTCCGGGACTGGTTGGACAACGCCGCTGGGCAGAACATCGACGACTTCCGCTCGCTCGGACACCGGGGCGAGCAGCTACTGGAGTTCTACGCCCAGGACGTTCGGGACACAGTCACGGCCGCCTTCGGCGAGGTGACGCTGCCCGCGCTGACCTTGTACGTCCACGTGATGGCACGCGCCGATCAAATCCTGACCGGCAGCATGGATGACCTGCCAGAGGGCCTCCAGGACCGCACCGGCGCGGAGGTCCATCACCGGATCACCGCCGCCTGCTGGATCGCTCGGGAAGCAGGGCTCGCGTAGTCGGGCCACCCATCGATCTGACGGACCTATCTGTCGTTGTCACAATCAGCCCACCGGGGCACGGTCCGCGGCCCCTCCCCCGGTCGACGACGGCATGAAGCCCTCGAAGACCGCTTCTTCCGCGGTGTCCGAGGGCTTCATGCGACGGGGCCAAGGTCAAGGGTGACCGATGAGCCACACGATCTCGACTTCGACGCGGTCGACGTACACCCGGTAGCCGACGGAGACTCTCGCGCGCTCCAGGACGAGCATCCTCAGCGCGCCCGGCCCACGCCCTTCGTGCTCCTGCCCGACGTCGAGCGGCCTGTCCGCGAGCGGGCCGCGCACCGCGTCGTTGACGGCTCGCCGCTGCTCTGGGGCCAGACTGGCCATGCCCCGGCGGGCATCGGGGCCCACCATCACCTTGTAGGTCACGGACGCGCCCCCGGGAGCAGCTCGAACGTCTCGGGGTCGTAGTCGGCCATGACCTCATCCCACGGCACGGCCCCGGCGCTGGCCCCCTGCACGTCGGCTGAGGCTGCGCGAAGGACGGGGTGGACCAGTGACAGCCACACCATGCGGTACTCGGCGATCAGGTCCTTCAGCTTCCCGAACTCGGCAGCCTCGAAGCGCGCTGTGAACGCCATCAGGTGCTCCGGCCACGGCGCGAGCGCGGCCTTGAGCTCCGCCAGATTCTGCGGGCCCTCGTCGGCCTCGATCCGGTACGGCGAGCGAGTCGGGTACGGCGCCTCGGCCGGCTGTGCACTCATCGGGAGCCTCCTCCTGCTGTCGGTGTCCAGTGTGCTCGATCCCGGCGTCCGGGAGGGGCGGGTTGGGCTCTCCCGGCCGTCGTCTTGCTGGGCCTGCTGTTCGTCATGCGGCACCGGCCGGTGCCGAGGCACTGGTCTGCTGGCGGGCGGCGGTCTCGGCACCGAGGCGCTCGTGCCGGGCGACGGTGAGGTCGGCGAGCTCGGCGGCCAGGCGGTGGATGCTGCCGGCGTGCGGGTTGCCGATGGACGTCACGTTGAGGACGGCGAGGAGGTGGCTCCGGGAGTGGGACGGGATGAAGACGGGTGCACTGCGCTTGCAGTCCCGGTACGTACCCCGGTCCATCTGCCCGAGCTCGCGTCGTACCCGTTCCAGGCTCTCGACGCGGTCGTCGCCGACCTCACGCCAAGCGCGGATCACGGTGTCGAGGATCTCGCGCATGCCCGGGTAGGCGGCGTTCCACAGGTCGACGACGCGGGCAGCCTGGTCCTCGTCGAGGTGTCGGTTCGTACGGACGGTCTCGATGGTGAGCATCTGTGTTCTCCGGTCTCAGGTGCCGGGGGCGGCCGGTCGAGCCGCCCCCGGGAAACGGGAAACGCGCAGGTCAGTCAGCGTGCCATAGAGGCCAGACGCCCCATATGCCCCTGGAATGCCAGTTCGACAATTCGCCCAGATGCCCCATTTCGATTCTTGGCGATGATGGCCTCGACGGTGCCCGCCTTGGGGCCGGTGTCGGTGCCGTCTTCAGCAAGCTCGCGGTGGAGCAGGACGATGATGTTGGAGTCCTGCTCAATGGCACTGGAGTCCTTGAAGTCGGAGACGAGGGGGCGCCGGCCGACAGCGCCCCGGTTGAACTGGGCGAGGGCGACGACGGGGATGCCGAACTCCATCGCCATCACCTTGAGGCCCCGGCTGATGTCAGCAACCTCCTGGGCACGGCTGGAGTTCTTGCTGGTGCCCTCGGGGGTCATGAGCTGGAGGTAGTCGGCGACGACGATCGCAGGTGCGTGCCCGCGGGCCGTCATCCACCGGATACGGGCCCGGATCTTCGACAGGGTCAGATGCGCGGAGTCGTCGAGGACGAAGTTGTGCGCGTTGGCCATGCGGTCGGAGACCTTGGCGATGCGTTCCCAGTCCTGCTCGGTGCACTGGCGGCGAATCAGTCGGTCGACGTTGATGTTCGCCTCTGCGGCGGTGAGCCGAGCCATGAGTTCACCGCCCCCCATCTCCAGGCTGATGACCAGGGCGGGCCGGTTGCGCTTGAGGGCGACGTGGGCAGCAAGGTTCATGCCGAACAAGCTCTTGCCACCGGCGGTGGCCGCGCCGACCGTGATCAGCTGGCCGGGCTTGAGCTGGATGACGTCGTTGAGGTCCCGCCACGGGGTATCCAGCGCGCTGGGGTCCTCGCCGGCCTGAAGCTCGTCGAGGAAAGTCTCCCACCGGTCGGCGACCGACAGGGGCGGCGTAGCTTCGGTGGTCCCGGTCGCGGCGGCCTGAACCTCGGCCATGGCGTCCGCGGCGATCCGGTCGGCGTCGTCGGTGGCGGCGTATCCCATCTGCACCATGCGGGTGCCGGCTTGGATGATCTGTCGCAGCGCCGCACGCTCGCGGATGATCGCGGCGTAGTGCGGGCCGTTCGCCGTCGTGGGCACGGTCTGGACGAGGGTGTGGAGGTAGGGGGCACCGCCGATCTTGGCAAGCTCACCTCGCTTGGTGAGCTCGGCGGCCACGGTGATCGGGTCGATCCTCGGCGTAGCGCCCGTGCTCGAGCCGTACATGTCGAGGATCGCGCGGTAGATCGTCTCGTGGGCGGGCTTGTAGAAGTCCGCCGGGTCGCGCAGCTCCGAGTCAATCTCGTCGATGACGCGGGCGGTACTGCTCTGGGTGGCCAGCATCATCGCGCCGAGCACCGCTTGTTCGGCGTCATTGTCGTGCGGCGGCGTGCGGTCGAACCCGCCGTCCGCGGGGCGGGGGCCCTCGGCCGGGAAAAGGTCGGGGTCGGTGGTTCCCGGAAGTTCTGCGATGCTCATAGGTAGAGCTCCTGTTCTGGGAGTCTTCGAGCGGCGGCCGGAGCCTGGCGAGGATTTCCGGCCGCCGTCATGCTTGATCAGATAGGCCGCGAAGGGACCTGAGCGCCCCTCAGCGCACCGAGAGGGGTCCTCGGGCCCATCCGACCCTTCGGTGACCACTCAGGCCGCCAGACGGCCGTTCGCGATCTTGGGGTCAGACGCTCGCGACAGCCGGGCGCAAGTGCGGGAAGCAGTCCGGACAGCGCACGACGGTGCGCATGCCGGATTCATCCTCGATGGTCCGCATCCGAGTGATTTCGTCGCAGTCCAGGTCCCCGCAGTACCCGGGCAGGCTGGCAGCGGGCTGCGCGGAGGGACGGGCCTGGTTGGGCACGGCGCGTGCGGTCGCCGCGGCACGGTGCCGCCGGACCAGGTTCTCGATCCGGGACTTCAGCGCGCCCTGCGGGTTGTGGGGCAAGGGGCCCTTGGTCAGCTCAGCAATCAGGGCGTCATCCAACTCCCAGCCCTGGGCCGTGATGCTCTCCACCAACAACGGGGCATACCGGCGCGCGGTCGGGCGTCCGACCGCCCACGGAGCGGGCATCTCCTGAAGGAACTCCTCAGCGGTGGCAACGGCCTCCGCGTCGAACGCTTCCTCCGCCTCCTCCCGCGCAGCGGGATTGGTGTGCTCCGCGGGGACGCCGTGAGGCGTGAGGGGGTTGGGGGAGGTGGTTACCACCACCTCCAGGGGGGGTGTGGGGGGGGAACCGCCATTGGAGGCAACAGGTGCCACCTGCGGTTTTGCCGCATCCACCTGACCAGGCAATCCACCTGACCCGGTGAATGAAGGCATCAGGTCTGACCTGCGATTTTCCTCATTGGAGGCATCAGGTCCGGGCCTGACTCCTCCATTGGAGGCATCAGGTGTGACCTGCGGTTTTGTTGCTTCGCTGGTGATGTACTCGATCTGCTCCTGGGGCGCCTTCGGCCGCTTCGAGATCTCGTACCGGGCGCCTCCGAGCGTCCCGCCCTCCAGACGGACGCGGTACGTGCGGATGTAGCCGGCCTTGCGGATCAGCGCGAGCTCGCGGCGGACAGCGTCCTCCCCGAGTGGCTTACCGTTTCCCGACTTCCAGCCCATCGCGCGGAACCAGCCGACGAGCTCTGGGACGTCGAACTCCTCGCCGGGCGGCATGAACCACAGAGCCTGAAGAACGGCGATCGTGAGCGGCTGCCAGCCGTGCCCGAAGAACGTCTCCTCGGTGATCGTGACGCTCGGCTCCGGCTCGATGGCCCGTGCCCACGTCTCGCGGGGGCGCTTGTTCGTCACCGGACACCCCCGGGCAGGACGCGGGCACTGCCCCGACCGGAGAAAGTGATGTGAGTAACACCACGCCCTGGTGCTTCACCCAAGGGGGTGGTGATGATAGGGGGACCTCCGGCGAAGGAAATCGCCTGGTCAAACCGAGCCTTCAGGCCGTGCACCGTGTTCGCCTTCCCGCGATCAGCGAAACAGGAAGTCAGACCTACTGCACGAACCGGCGCCGGGCCCGCTATCGTGGGACCGCACGCGGTTCACGCGAGCGAGGGGATGCTCCTGAGCCGCTACCGCGACGTTGGCCGCCGACTCGATCAAACTTTGGCGAGAGAGACGAGTCTTCGGCTTTGGTTGGCCCGGACCTTTTGGTCCGGGCCTTCTGCTTTCTGCGTCCCGTCAGTACGAAGGGACGTTGCGCATCGTATCGCCCGGCGTGTCAGCCGCCGCATCAATACCAGCTCAGCCGGGCGCGCCTGACGTGACCTCGGCCTTCACCTGCGCTGGAGCTTCCCCCGCCCCCTGCGCCTCCGCTGAAGCGCGGGCGGAGACGAGCGGGCGGCCCGGCCGGGTGATGGTCGAGGCGGGGCGCTGTGCCAGCCACCCGCTCAGGCGGTGGGCGGGGGCCTCGGTCCGTACGTGGCGGAAGCCTCTGCGCAGGTAGTAGTTCTGGAGGCGGGTGTTGTCGCGCCAGCAGTCCAGCCGGACCCAGGGAAGTCCGCGTTGGCGAGCGGTGGCACCGACCCAGTCGAGGATGCGGTCGCCGAGGTCGAGGCCGGCAGCCGCGCGGGCGGTGATGAGCTTGCCGACGTAGGCGGCCGAGTCGGGCTGGTCCTCGGTGGTCCAGAAGTCCATGTCGGGGCGGGCGAGGGTGACGGTGCCCAGCACGTCGTCGGCCTTGGTGACCGCGATCCACGTGCGTCCGGCCTCGATGTCCGCCATCCACTTCTTGAGGGCGGGCCCGCGCGTGCGAGCGTCGCGCCACTGGTCGACTCCCGCGGCCGCGAGCCACTGCTCGGCCTCGATGCGCAGGCCCATCAGCGCGGGCATATCGGAGGGAGTGGCCTCGCGCATGATCAGGTCGGGCATCAGACCTCCATCTCGTAGATGAGCCGGTTGAGGTGCCCGGGAGCCACAGTGACCATGACGCGGATCGGCTGGCGGTCCTGGTCGTAGCCGATGCGGACGTGGCGGGTGATGGGAGTGCCCACGCCGTCCGGGAGTTCCAGACGCTCGGCCTCGGAGGGACTGGTGGGGGGCCAGGAGCTGATCTCGTCGCGCAGGTACCGCTGGGGGTGTCCTATCGCGGCGAGGATGCCGCCGGGCATGGTGACGTCCCGCTGCTCCATCAGCGGCGAGTCCAGCGCGATCTGGGTCGGGAACCAAGAGTCGGCGAGTTGGAAGGGCTCGCCGTCCACCCGGCGGATGCGGCGTCGGGCGACGACGAACGTCCCGGGGCGGAGCTTGAGCCAGCCTGCGATGTCGGCCGGCGCGGCCTCGACGGACACCTGTGGGGTGTCCTGGGAGGGGGTGCGGCCTTGTTCGATGGCTGCGGCCTGCCAGTCGTCGCGGCCGATCTCCGGGCTGTCGCGGCGGTCGCCGCGCTCGAAGCGGTGGAGGTGCCATTCGAGGGGGTGGTTCCCCCGGACGAACACTCCCTTGCCCTGCCTGGCCTCCAGTTCGCCAGCGGCCTTCATCAGGGCGATGGCCCGGTAGACGGTCTTCTCTGCCACGCCGTAGTGCGCGGCCAGTTCCCGGGTGCTCGGCAACTGGTCGCCCGGCTGGAGTTCACCTGAGGAGATCTGGCGGTGCAGATCCTCGGTGATCCCGCGTGTCGGCGGCGGCTCTGACTTCTTCGGTGGCATGGGCCGCACCATAGCCCATCTTCGTGTCCGAAGGGTCGGCAGAGCCGTCATTCTTCAGGTCGGAAGTCGGCAATGGCCGCACGTCACCGGCTAAAAATCGCAGATGTGACCCAATTTTCCAGGCCGGATGCCTTTTCTCGACTTCGTGTCTGAAGTGGTTGACGATCTCGCTTCGACGGGGCTACGGTCGTCCCCGTTCCCACTTCGGACACGAAGTTGATGGGAGCGAGTGCCACCTGTTTGTCGGCACAGCCATGCCTAAACGCCCCTCGTGATCCACCCAACGGGACCGCCGCACAGGTTGCGGCAGGCCGGGCGAGCGGAGCGTCCGCGGCCTTGAGAACTCAACAGAGTGCGATGTACGGGATCCCGCCGAGAGCCCCTCCGGAGGAGGTGATGGGGGCGAGGCGGAGGCAGATCCACGGGCGAGCCCAGGCGGGGCTCTGCGGAGGAGGGGTTCGACTCCCTACTCGCCCACCGCGCCGCACAGACGGCGCGACCCCCGGCACGGCGTTGGAGCGCCATGTGTGCCGGGGGTCTGCACGGACCAAGCCCGATCTCACAGGGAGCTGATCCGCATGTCCATCATGCCGTCCGACATGCCGCTGCACGCCACCGGCATCACCAACGACGTCCTCGACGCCGTTGCCACCGTCTTCCCGCTCTTCGAGGACGTCCAGGGCCTGGCCCGTCTCGGCGTCCGCGTGGCCTTCGAGGTTGCCCCGTCCACGATCATCGTCACCATCACCGTCACGCCCGCCGCCGTGAGCGTGTTGCCCGCGCTGCTCGCCGAGATCGACGACGCCCGCCCCGGTTCGCTGCCCAACGGTCAGATGGTCGTCACCGGCTCCATGTGCGAGGGCGTTGTCCTGCTGAAGGTGGTCATCCCCCAGGGCTGGGTGACCCCCGAGGAGCTCGCGGTGCTGACCGGCACGGTGTCCGCCGACCCCTCCCGCCTGCTGTGACCCGGCAGGAGCAGGCCGCGGCCGCCAAAGCGGCGGCTGACGCCGCGCGGCGGGCTGAAGAGGCCCGCCGCCAGTCGCAGGAAGACCTTCAGCGCCACGGCCGGGCCGTCTCCGGAGTGGGAGGCCGTCGGTGAAGCTGATCAGCCGCAAGCGATACCGCGAACTGCTCGACGCCGTCGACGCTGCGGCCGCCCAGCTGGAGGGCGTTGCCGCGGACCGGAAGGTGCTCGCCGGTCGGCTCGGTACGGCGCTGGGCGCCAGCCGGGCCCGCCGCGCCGAAATCGACCGGCTCCGCGCACTCCTGGCGGATGCGCAGTCGGAGTTGAAGACCGCTGAAGAGGACGCGCGCCTCCACCGCACTCAGCGCGGACAGCTGCTCGACGACCTGGCGGGCGCTCAGAAGCTGGCGCGGGAGTTGTCCGCGGAGCTGGCGGTGGTGCGCCACGGGGAGACCACCGTCCATGTCCTGCAGCGCGGCTCCAAGATTCTCAGCGTCGAGCGCACCTACCGGGCGGCGACGCGCCGGGCGCACGCGATCGATCCGGCCGTGCCGGCGGACCCCGCTCGCTGGGTGCCGTCGACGCGGCTGGCCTCCGAGCCCGACGGGTTCTTCGTTTCGCACCGCGTCCTGCCGCCGGACGACCGTCCGGAGCCGATGCCGCGCGAGGCCCTCGTCGTCGAGCTGTTGCAGCAGCTCCAGCGCGAGCAGCCCGCGGTAGCCGAGCAGATCAGCGTCACCCTCGACGCCCTGACCAGCACTGGAGAGGCGACCCCATGACCGTGTCTCTGCGCAGCAGCAAGGCCGTTCGGACGTTCCGTAAAGCCCACGGCGACGTGGCGACCTGGAACGCCGTCGACTACGAGGTGCACCAGAACCTCGCCCTGATCGCGCTCGCCGCGAGGGACGCCAGCCGGCTGGGCGTCGTCAAGCGGCGCTTGATGGTCGTGGCGATCGTCGCCTACGCCACCCCCGGGTACGTCCTGTGCGAGGTGCTCAGCGCCCGCGGCCGGACGTGGAACTGGCTCGAGCGCCACCTCGACTGGGTGGACGACCGGCTCGACGACGCCGAGCACGCCTGCAAGAGGTCCGGCGACCAGGAGTTCGCGGCGCGGGTGGCCGACGCGCTCGAACCCCTGGAAGACGCCGTGGACCGGATGACGGCTCGCCTCGCCAAGGAATGACGGGCACCCCACGCCCCCACGGTGGCCGCCGACGGCGGCCACCGTCTGCACGAAAGGAGTTGTCGCGTGGCGGCCCGTACAGCCACCCGCAACAAGCCCCGCAAGCCGGCCACCCGCAAGCCGGCTGCGAAGACACCCCTCCCCCGCCCCCAGGCGACACCGCCGGATCCGGAGCCGCGTTCGGCGCAGCGAACGGAGGCGGACGCCCTGCTCGCGGACAGTCGCGACCGGGCCGCCGACATGGTCGACCGTGCCGCGGACATCCTGGACGCCGCCAGAATGGCGGCCTTCACGGAGGCAGCGGAGCTCACCCGGCGCGCCGGGGAACAGGCCGAGCTCATCCGCCAGGCCGCGGCCACCGACGTCCGCCGGGTGCTGGCCGAGGCGGCCGACGAGGCCGGGAACCGACTGCGCCGGGCTACTGCCGACGCGCACCAAATGCGCGCCGCCGCCGGCCTGGACGCGCAGCACACCCTGGAAGAGGCCCGGGCCGACGCGGCCTGGGCCGCACAGAACATCACGACGGCCGCCGAGGACCTGGCCGACCGGACCCAGCGCGCGGCGGCCGCGAGCGCTCGCCAGGTGCTGGTCGAGGCGGGCGAGGAAGCCGGGGACCGGCTGCGCCGGGCCACCGTCGACGCTGAACAGGTGCGGCGCGCGGCCGAGCACCAGGCCAACGAAGTCCTTGACGACGCCCGGCAGACGGCGAAGAACACGGTCACCTCCGCGCGGGCGACGGCGGCCCGGCACCGTGCCGAGGCAACCCTCGCGGCGCGAGCCATCCAGGCCAAGGCCGAGGAACAGGCCAAGCAACTGCTCGCTGAAGCCACGCAGCAAGCCGCTGAACTGGCGGCGCTGCGCCGGGAGGCGGCGGAGGCCGCTTACCGCACGGCTCTGGCCGATGCCGCGAAGATCGTGGCGGAGGCCCAGGCGCAGGCGGCCGAGGCCCAAGCGATGCGGGCGGCGGCCGACTCCGAGGTGGAGATGATCCGCCGGCGGGCGCGCCTCGAGCTGGAAGAGGAACTCGTCGCTCGTCGCGGCGAGATTGACGGCGAGCTCGAACGGCGCCGCGATGCCCTGGAGGCCGACTTCCGGGCGCGGGTCGAGCGCCGCGAGAGTGAGCATCAGCAGAAGGTGCGCAAGCTCGCCGGAGAGCTGGAACAGATGCAGCGGAGCGCCGAGGCGGAGGCTCGCCGCGGTGCGGAGGCGATCTTGGCCGGTGCCGAGGATCAGAAGAGCGAGCTGATGGCGGACGCGGTTGAGGCCATGAACCGCGCCCAACACCAGCAGCGCGCCGCCGAGGAGACGTACCGCAAGGCTCTTGCTGCCAAGAGGCGGAAGGCGTCGCGGTCGTCGTGGCGGCGGACGGTGGTCCGCCAGTTCTGGAATCAGCTGCCCTGGCTGGGGCTGGTGTCCGCGGTCGGGCTGACCGCCCAGGGCGAGTACCACCTCGCCCGCCTGGTCGGCATCCACCCGTACGCGGCGCCGCTGCTGCCGGCGGCGATCGACATCTACGCCGTCACCGCCTTCCGCCGCCGCACGGACGTGCCGTGGGCGCTGGGCATCATGGCGGCCGCCAACATCGCCGCTCACCTCGCCGACCCGAACGCCCGCGGTCCGCAGCAGCTGATCGTCGGCGTCGTCCTGGTCTTCGTCACCGTGGTTTGGCGAGTGCACAACCTCATCGACCACGACAAGCCGGAGGCGCCCGAGGTCGCGCCCGAGGCCCCCGTCGACGAGCCCGGTAAGCCGGAGGAGCAGACCGGTATCCCGCCCTCCCCCGGTGGCGGTAAGCCCGCGTCTACCGGTGGCGGTAGCGAGACCGGTAACCCGCGTTCTACCGGTACCGGTGACTCGCCGCCTACCGGTAGCGGTAAACCGGCTTCTACCGGTGGCGGCACCGGCACCGGTAACCCGCCTCCTACCGGTAGCGGTAACCGGGGCGGTAAGCGACCGGGTACCGGTCGCCGCCCGCGCCCCGGTAGTGCCGGTGGCGACAAGCCCACGGGCGAGCAGCGCGCCGCCGTACGGGCCCGCGCCGCCGCTCTCCTCGCGGCGGGCGAGACGCCCTCGCCTACCGCTCTCGCCGCCGAGTTCGGCGGCGTGGATCCCGAGTGGGTCCGCAACCAGATCCGCGCCGTCCGTACCGCCGCCGAAGCGGCGTAGCAAGCCGCGGGCCGGGCCCGCCATCTGCCCCCGAAAGACGGCGGGCCCCTTCCCGACAAGGAGTCCATCCCCATGACCGACATCGACATCGTCAACTCCGTGACCCCGGACTTCCGGCCGCTGCTCGACGTGGACCAGCTGAGCCGGTGGACGCTGGACCGGCAGCGCGAGCACAACACCGACACGGCGCACTACGAGGCGGCCCTGGCGGCCTTTCAGACCGCCCTGCGCAAGCAGCGGGTCGACGGCGACGGCCGGTGGTCGCCCGTCCTGCGGGCCCGGAAGGTCGAAAAGCACCTCAAGGCCCTGGTCAAGGCGTCCCGGCAGGCTTCTGCGGCCGCGGAGTCCCTGCGCACCACCTACGCCACCCACGTTGCCCTCGTCGAGGCCCTGCCGGGGGAGCGCGCGAAGAAGGATGCGGAGAAGGCCGCGAAGAAGGCACACCGCCGGCAGGCGGTCGGCGCACTGGCCGCGAAGTCCTTGCACAAGACGACGCTCGCCATGGCCCCGCACACCCCCGAGGACGGCCAGGACGGCGAAGCCCCTGGTCAGCCGCAGCCGGCCGCGCCGCCGGGCGGGGAGCTGAGGGGCATCAACGACCTCTTCGGCGGCGGCCGGAAGGGAGCCTGACGCCATGGCGACGATCAAGGAAGCCCGGGCAGAGAACCGGCTGCGGCACGCGCAGCAGCGCCAGGCCGAACAGGCCGCCCGCGGCCCCAAGGGGGTCGCGGCGGCCTGGTGGGACACCGCCCGGTCGATCTGCGTGAAGCGGGCCGCGGCGGGCGACGAGGAGGCGTGGCACGAGCTGACGCGCTTCCTCCAGAACTTCTGCGCCCGCTACCCGCAGTAGTCATCACTCTCATCATCATCACGGCGGACGAGCCGGATCGGGCCTCCCAAGGCGGGCGCGCGGGCGCATGGGCGCGCGGGCGCGCGAGGATGCCCGGTCCGGTGACTGTCTGTCAACACCTCTGGAGAAACCCGTGGATGACGACAACGACGGGACAGTGATCACTTTCCGTTCTCGGGACGGGGCTCCACCGGGGCTCCCCCCGCTTCCCGGCGCCGCTTCTCCGGCGGCGCCTGCCGCCCCGCCGCCTCCGGACGATGAGCCGGACGATGACGGGGCGGCTCTTCTTCCGGCGCGCACCCGCCGGTCGGCGGCCGACTCCCTGGCGACTCTGGTGGCCGAACCCCCGGGCCTACCGCCCCTCCCCGCCCCCGCGGCGCCCGCCGCCCTGCGGTCCGAGGGAACTGGCGACGCGGCAGACGAAGACCCGGAGGGGCCCGGGCTGGGAGCCCTGGGGCTCTCCGCGGCCCTCGCCGTGGCGCTGGCGGCGCTGCGCGGCACCTTCACCGTCGTGCAGGACTGGCGCCAGCAGCGCCTGGAACGCGCCGCGGAGACGGCGCCGCTGCGCGAGGCCCGCCTCAAACACCAGCTCGCCGCCGAAGAGGCGCGCGCCAAGCACGGTCTGGCGATGCAGGGCCTCGGCGACAAGGCCGCCAAGCGCTCCGCCAAGGTCCCTGGCAGCCACGAGTACGGCCGCAAGTCCCTCGCCGGCGCTGGCGGCGGGGGCCGGGGCTCGGGCGCCGGCCGCTCCGGCGGACACGGTTCCAGCGGCGGCAGCAAGGGGTCCGGCGCCGGGCCGGGCCGGGCCTCGAAGTCGGGCCCGGTTGGCTCTGGCGGCTCCAAGGGCTCGTCGAAGCCGTCTTCGGCCTCGACGGGGGCCCGCACCGGCGGCCACGGCGCGGCTGGAAGGAAGGGCGCGGGGGCGAAGTCGCCGTCCACGGACGGCAAGGGCAAGGGCATCAAGTCACCGACCGGCGGCAAGGCGCAGAGCTCGCACGCTTCCAGTCCGGCGCTCGAGCGGGCCAAGGGCCGCAACGAACGGGCCGCGGCGCGGCAGGCCGCCCGTCAGGAACGGCGCGGTGCCCGGCAGGCCGTCGCCCTCGCCGACCGCTCGCAGGCCCGCGGGCAGGCCCGGGAGCGTCAGCAGGCCGCGAAGGAGGCCCGGCGCGCGGCCAAGGAGACCCAGGCCAAGGCCAAGAGGGAGAAGAAAGAGGCCGCGGGCGAGACGGACCGCACCACGCTGGGCCAGGCCGTCGGGGAGGAAGCCCAGCGCCGGCTGGCCAAGCGGCGCAGGAACCTGGCCCCGCCCGTGGTGAGCAAGGTTAAGAAGCCGAAGAAGAAGGACCGCAAGGCCAAGGGCGACGGCGACAACGACGGCGGCGGCGCGGCCGACGAGACCGCCCCGAAGGTCGATCTCACCAAGAAGGCCAAGCCGGACCGCAGCGCAGCAGCGCCCAAGGTCGACCTGACCAAGAAGAAGCCCAAGGCGGGCGGGAGCGGCAGGAAGAAGGCCCGGGTGAACCCGAAGACGCCCCCCGGGGCGGGCGGGCCGTCTGCCCGTCGCAAGGCCCGCCGCAAGGAACGCGCCCGCCGGATGCAGGAGAAGGCCAAAGCCCGGGCGACGGCCGAGGAGAGCACCACCGATCCCGGCGGCACAGGCGCCGACTGGGGGTTCTGGGAACCCCCGCCCCGCGGAGAGCGGCGCAGCGCCTGGGACTCGATGCGGACCGCCGCCGACGACGCGGAGACCGTGTGGACCGTCGAGCGGACGGACTACCCGGGCACGCAGGCCCGCCGGTGGGAGCCCGCCGCGGTGACCGCGGGCACCCCGGCCCTTCCCCGGAGCACCGGCAGCACCCACACCACCACAACCACCGTGAAGGGGGCGCGCGTGAGCGCAGCACCATCCGGCACTCCCGCGCTGCGGACGATGGCGTCCGCCGAGCACCTGACGGAGGTGACCCTCGACGACGTCCTGGACGCCCTGGTCGACTCCAAGGACGAGTGCCTGACGACGTACGACGAGTGCGCCGTCCTCGCCGACCGGGCGTCCAAGCTGCGCGACGCGCTGCGCGAGCTCGCCGTGGAGCTGGCGCAGCGCAACAACATCATCGGCAGGCTCACCTCGGCCGCGATGGACCGGCTGGCGGAGTCCATGGACCTGGTCAAGGCCAAAGCGGAAGAGATGCGCACCGAGTCGCTGGCCGCCTCCGAGGCCGTCGAGGTCGCGCACGACGAGATGCACGACGCCTACCGGCCTGTGCAGCAGGCCACCCTCGACGCCGGGCTGGTCATGCCCTCCGCCCGCATCCACAACGAGGACTGACGATGACCGACCTGATCCCCTACACCGCCCCCCAACTCCCTGCGCGCGGCGAGAAACTCTCCTTCATGACCCTCGCCGCGAAGGTGACGACCCTGACCGCCTCGGCGCTCGCTCTCAAGGAGCGTTTGCACCTCCTTCAGCGCCGCATGGAGAAGGACGCCGCCGACGCCGACCGGATCGCCGAGATGTGCGCCGAGGCCGAAGTCGAGCCCCGCTTCACCGCACTGATCCACGAAGCGGCCAAGGCGCTGCGCAACATCGCGAAAGCCTCCGGCTCGCTGGCCGGCGCAGCCGACGCGATGGCCGCTCACGCCCAGGGCTTCGACGAGGCGCACGAACGCGAATACCGGGGCATCTACGAGCGCGTGCAGGCCTCCGACGTACAGCAGGCGAAGCCGGGCTTCTACCGCAAACGCTGAGTCCGCATCACGGCTCACGCACCCCTGAGGGGCCCGGCGAACCTCGCCGGGCCCCTCCCCTCACTCCCCCTTGTTCACCCCGTGCCCGGGAGCACCTATGACCACCGAGATCGTGAAGGCCGACGAGGCCGCCCCCACCCCCGGGAAACGGGGGCTTACACCGAAGACCGCCCGCCGCCTGGCAACCGCGGAACGCGTCCTGTACGGCGCGGCCGGAACGTGGGCCGCACTCGGCCCGCAGCTGGACCTGCCGTGGTGGGCCCACGCCCCCGTGATAGCCGTCGGTGGCCTGTCCGGCCGGCGCCTGTGGAAGCGCACCGCCGACGACAACGGGCCCGGGCTGCTGCTGTCCACCCTGCGCGCCCTGCCCGTGCTGGGCTGGTCCGGCGCCTACACCTCCGGCCTCCTCGCCCCCGTGGCCGGCTACGCCGAGGGCTGGCCGCTGCTCGCCTCGGCGGCCTGGACGCTCGTGATGGTCCCGATGATGCCCTGGACACGCTCACGGGGCCTGGCCCGCGCCATCGAGCAACTCCCCCAGCAGACCGCCGAACCCGCCACCGTGGTGGCCGCGCCCACCACGTTCGAGGACCACGTGCGGCAGATGTGGCAGCGCTCCCCGGCGACCGGCGAGACCACCCTCGAAGCGATCCGCCAGCACACCCCGGGCCAGGCGGACTTCACCGCGCTGATCCTCGCCCCTGCCGGGCAAGCCGTCCCCTCCACCGTGACCCCCGCCTCGGTCGGGGCCGCCTTCGACGTGCCACCGCCCGCCGTGATGCTCCTCGACGCCGACGGATACGGCCCCGGCCGCCTCATCCTCCACGTCACCCCCACCCAGCCCCAGCAGGCCACCCGCAAAGAGGGCCTGCCCGGGCTGTGGGAGGAACGCGTCTCCAACCCGGGCGGCGCAGCGCCGGGCATGCACCTGGTCGACTACCGCATCAGCGAGGACCGCGTCCGTATCCTCATCGAGGCCGGCAAGGACCAGCTGATCAGCCTGCCCCGCCTCAAGCTCGCCCGCGTCCTCGACATGGACGACCCCGAGCTGCTCATGGTCGAGACCGACGGCCTGGCCCGCGGCGTGGTCACCGTCTACCGCGAGCACCCGCTGATCAACATCCGCGAGGCCACCGCCGAAGACCTGACGATGGGCCCGGACGGACGGATCACCATCGGACTGCGCCACGACGGACGGCCCTTCCGGATGCCGCTGTACGACCCGGAGATGGGCGCGCTCACCGACCTCGCCGTCGGCGCCATGGGCTCCGGCAAGAGCGTCTTCCTGCTCACCGTGCTGATCGCCGAACGCCTCAGCGGCGTCATCTCGCTCGTCGCCGACGCGCAGTCGGGCATGTCCCTGCCGGAGGCGAACGGACGGGTGCGGCACTTCGGCGCCGGCCTGGCCGCCATGGGCGCCACCCTCGCCGGGGCCTGCGCGGTCGCCGACTACCGCGAGAAGATCAGCGCCGCCAACGGCTGGGGCTCCTTCGTCCTGGGCGACCCGTGGCGGCTGGCGAACGTCACCCTCGACGAGATCAACCTCGCGATCGGCGAGCACGCCATCTGCCCCAAGGAGTTCTCCAAGTGGCTCGTGATGATGATCGCGCGCCTCCAGCAGACCGGCCGCAAGTTCGGGTTCGGGATCCGCTTCGCCGGCCAGTCCATTCACGTCGCCGACCTCGGCGACGCCGAAAAGATCCGCGCCAACGCGAAACAAGGCACGGTCTGGATGGGCCGGGTGAACTCCACGATGACGCAGTCGATGGCCACCGACATGGTCAACGACGGCACCGAGATCACCCCCATCCGCCGCTTCTTCGGCTCCGTCTCCGAAGAGCTCGAAGCCGCCTGGGACGGCAAGGACGTTCCGCCCGGCCCGATCACCGCGGGCATGGCCTGGGGCCTCCAGGGCGGCCGCGCCACCCTCATGCGCGTCTTCAAGGCCCTCAAGAAGGACAAGACCTACCCCCACCTGATCACCCTCTTCGAACGCGCCCCCAGCATCCCCGGCTTCAGCCCGGAGGAAGACGCCGTCTTCCGGCACGCGTACGCCGAAGCCCTCCTCGCCGGCGAACGCTTCCTCGCCGGCGAGGACCCCGACGGCGACAGCGACGACGAAGACGGTGAGGGCGGCAAGCGCCGGCGGAAGAGCAAGAACCCCGGTCTGGCCACCCCGCCGCCGTCCGTCCCGACTGCGCCGAAGTCGATCAAGGACCAGATCCTCGAGGCCCTCGCCGACGAACAGCCCCACCGCACCCGCGAGATCCGCGCCGCCGTCGGCGTCGGCACCCCCGACGGGCCCGCCGCCGGAACGGTCGACAACTGGCTCTCCAAGCTCGCCGCGGCCGGCGACGTCATCCAGCCCCGCCACGGCTACTGGGCCCTCACCCCGCGCCCCTGAACACCACACGCGCCCCGCCGGGCCCGGAGAACACTTCCGGGCCCGGCCGCCTCCTCGACAAGGAGCTCAACCCATGGAGCACGACCAGCCCACCCCGGCCACCCACCGCCCGCCGCTCAGCGAATCGGAAGCCGCCGCCGAAGCACGCCGGATCATCGCCGAGGCATACCGGGAGCCCTCGTCCATGGCCACCTCCTACCGCGACCCCACCCCGACCCCGGCCATCGGCCCCACCCCGCCCGTCGCCCAGCCCGACCAGCGCATCGTGCCCGCCTGGGCGGCCGGCGTCGCCGTCGCCTCCATCGGCGTCGGCGCCGGCATCACCGGACTCGGCTGCGGCGCCTGGCTCCTCCTCAAAGGCCTCGCCGCGGTCACCCTCTGGGGCGTCCTCGCCGTCGTCGCGCCGTTCGCCGGCATCGCCATGGTCGCCACCGCCATCGGCGCCGCCATCGCCATAGCGAAGGCCAGCACCTCCCAGCACATCTACCAGGGGACCGTCATCAACAACAACGAGGTCACCACCCACACCCGCGGGCTCCTCTTCCGCAACCGCACCGAACTGCACAACTAACCCACCACCTTCCAACGCCCGGCCAGACCCACCACACGACGGAGGAACACCAGATGCTCCACCTCATCCGCAGCAGCACCAAGCGGCAGCTCCTCAGCACGATCGGGGAGCTGCACGACCGATCCGTCTCCGAGAAGAACCGCGCGATCACCGCCGAACACCGCATCCAGCAGACCCTGCAGCTGCTCGACGAACTCGACATCCCCCAGAACCACGCCCTGCGCGCCGTCCTGACCGGCGAACCGCACAACGGCGAGCCCGCGCTCGCACCCGTCCTGCCCCTGCCCTTCACCTTCCGCGATGCCTACAGCAGCGCCCCCCGGCTCCTCGACGAGGCCGCCGCGGTCACCCGGCTCCAGGCCCTCGTCGGCGACGCCGGCAACACGCCGGACGAGCTCCGCGAATACCTGCTGCGCTACGCCGCGCTCGCCGACCGGCAGGCCGAGAAGACCGGCGACCAGCACGACATCGAGGAGGCCGAGCGCACCGCCGAGCAGCTGCTCGGACACGACCGCCAGCACGACGTCACCGCGGGCCTCTACGGCCACGACCACCCGGTGTGGACCCACCACGGCGGCCGCGGCTACGTCCGCCAGGAGTACGCCACTTGGTACCCCGACCGCCTCAGCTAACCCACCCGCACCCCTCGCGAAGGGAAGCCCGTGACCCTCTTACAAGACGTCCTCAACCGCTGCGGCCGACGCTGCGGATGTGAAGGAGCTTGCGGCCGGACTCACCCGGCCGGCACCTGTAACTCCGCCCGCGAACTGACCGCCGCCCCGTACCCCGCCCGCGCCACCGACTTCCAGAACGCGAACGTCCCGCAGACGGACCTCCGCCCCTGGTGCGGCCCCTGCTGGAACCACGCCCGGGACCGTGCCCGCAAGCGCGCCGCGGAATCACGTCAACTGCAGCTTGCGAAGGCACAGTGGCCCCTGTTCGAGATCACCTCGGGGAGCGCCACGTGACGACTACCGACCCCCGCCTCGACGCCCGCCTCGCCGAAGCCGACGGCACCGTGCACAAGGAGATCGAGCGCAGCGAGCCCAAGGCCAGCGCCATCTTGAGCGCCTTCAGCCTCCCCCTGGCCGTCCTCGTCGCCACCATCCCCGGACACCACCTCCCGCCGGCTGCCGCCGTGCTCGTCGCCATCGGCGCCCTCGGGCTGGCTGCTGCCATGATCGCGGTCCTGCTCACCATCCGGCCCCGCATCACCGGAGCCCCCCGCGGGACGTTCCTCTACTGGGCCACCCTCGACCCGTCCCGGCCCCAGGACCTGATCGACGACCTACTCGACGACCACCGTGCCGAGGACGTCATCCGGCTCGCCAAACTTGCCCGCGAGAAGCACCGCAGGACCCGCCTGGCCATCAACACCACCGTGGCCGCGCTCGTCGCCCTCGACCTGGCCCTCCTCGCCGCTCTCCTGTAGCCGCAGCCTCTACCGGTATTCCTGCCCCCGCTGACCGTACGGGACGGCAGGATGAAGCCCGGAGCCGCCGACACCGGCCCAGGCCTCGCGGTCACCTCGGCCAGGACCATCACACCTGGCCTCCGCCACCCATCCGATAGGAGCACCCCGTGCACTGGACCCCGACCACGCTCGTGCAGATCGACGAGGCTACCGACCGCGACCGCGCCAGCGACGGCCACTCCCGCTACGGCGTCTACCTCCGCCAGCAGGAGCCGAAGAAGTGGTTCCTGGACGACGATGAGGCCCGCGACCCTGGCGTCTTCAGCCGGTTCGCCTGGGCGGCCGGCACCGGCCCCGTCATGAGCCCGGCCTACGCCGTTGTCCGCCCGGACCTCGACATCCGCCTGACCCGCGCAGAGGAAGACGGCTCGCTCCTCGTCCTCGTCGACGTGCGCCTCCACCATGACGCTCTCACCAAGGAGCACCGGCCCCCCTATCGGGTCGCCACGTGGGAGACCGCCCACGTCCTAGGCGCCGACGACTACCCTGCACGCATCGAGCCGGAGAACGAATCGAAGACCGCGCTGCTGCTCACCGCGACCCTGCGCGTCTCCGCCGCCCAGTGGGCCCTGTGGGAGCCGTCCGGCGAACTGGAGGGCGAGGCTCTGACCGACGATGCCAAGAACGCCATGAAGCGCCTGGCGGAGCTCATCAACACCCACGTCGGCCCGAAGATCGCCGCCCTTCTTGGCAACGAGGCCGGCCGCTGGCAGTAGCCAGGCCACCCTTACGGCATCCCCCGGATCCTTCCTCGTCTCCACCCTGCTGTCGGTGAGCCCTTCGGGGCAGTAGATGCAGGCATCCCAACTCGGCTCACCGCCGGACGCCGGACTCCGCACGAGGGAGCGACCACAAAGGTCCTGCCCTGGTTGACTTCAACCGGGGCAGGACCTTGTTTGCGTTCTGGGGGCTGCGGGGGCAGAAGTGTCCCGCGCGGGACACCTAGCTCAGCTCAAAGTGTCCCGCGCGGGACACTTTGATCCGCTGCCGCTAGTAGCTGCGGGTCAGTCGCCAGCGCCTTCGTCCCCCTCTAGCTGCTTCAGCTCGTCCAGGATGTCGCGAGCCAGCAGGCGAGCGAGCTCGGGATCCGAGCGCACTGCGGTGCGCACCGAATCGCGGTCGTAGCGACCGGCCTGGAACCGAACAACAGGTACAGGAGTGGAAAGCGACTGGCGGTCGTCTTCCTCCTGCTCTGCCGCGATGGCCAGGTCCAGGGAATCGCGGGCTTTCAAGAGTGTCTTGTGGTCCGTTGCACCCATCTTGGTTGCCACCTCCCACACGCGACGGCAACGCGCTGCGTCATGCTGACGCAATACAGGGGCGAGGACATCCACCTGCTTGGTACTCAGCTGCCCGGGGTTCAGTGGGCGCAGGGCGTCTGCGACAGGCTCCTCGTTGACCATCCGGTAGGCCTGGCTCTTGGAGATCCCCATATGGCGGCACCAAGGATTGAACCCACGGAACGGCTTGTTGGTCTCCGGGTTCACATCGTCCTGCCACGCCTTCGTGCGGTGAGCCAGCCGTATGGCCGGCCCGGCGTACCGGAACAGGGTTTCGTTGCCATAGTGCTCAATGGCCTTATGGACCGTGAGGGCCGCGTCGATGCGAAGCGCACATGCCTGAATGATGGCGGCCGGGTCCGCGCTCTCGTCTGGCAGCTTTGCATCAAGATTCGTGCGGACCTGCTCGGGGAGCTGGAAGAGCACCTTGTCCGGCTTGGGTGCTGGCGTCTTCTCGTCAGGACGCTTCGCAGGGCCTTGCTTCGTGCTGTGGTTACCGACGTCGTTGGCGCTTACCTTCAAAGCCACTACGCCGTCACCCCCGCCTTCGCTGCCTTCTGCTTCTGCTTTGGCGTCTTGGCAGCAAGTTGCGCACGCAGCTTCGTGAGTTCGTCCTGCAGCCGATCGGTGCTGTGCAGCGACAGTTCGTTCGCCAGGGCCAGGAAGTCAGCGCGAGCCTGGAGAGCTACCTGGTTGGCTTTGTACTGGGTGCAGACCTGGCCGTTGGCCGACGCGTTTGTATGGACGCGGTAGCGCCGAATCACAGTGTTTGCCACTTCCCAGCCGTTGTCGGCACAGAAGCTGCGTGTGTCATCGACGTAGACCTCGCCCTCTGCGGGGGGCCAGTTGTTGATGACCACGGTGAAGTCCTTGCCATAGGGCTTGAGCACCAGCTCGATCGTCCGCCAGGTGGCGTTGAAGGACTGCGGCTCTGTGACCATCGGCACGATGACGTGAGTGGCCTGATCGAGGATCGCGCGGAGCATGTCGCCCAGCGGTTCTTCGGACAGCGGGTCCATTCCGGCCTCGACCTGCTCCGGCTTCAAGGGGATGAAACCCGGCGTGTCGACGTAGACGTATCGGTACGGCCAGTCCTTGAGGTCGTTGATCGCATCCATATCGTGAGCGATGTTGATGACGTCGAAGGGCTGGTCAGCCATGCGGTTTGCCCACCAGAGCGCATCGGACTGCGGATCCCAGACCGCCACGGCTACCTGCGCATCACCGTTCTCGTCGCGGCCATACGCTTGGGCGTTGACGGCGGCGAGGTTCATTCCGATGAGGGTCTTGCCGACCCCGCCCTTCTGGGCGAATTGCACGCGGACTTCTGCCACGTTTGTTCCTTCCGTATGTTTCCCCGCACGCCAAAGCGATTGGGTACTGCGGAGTGTCGTCAGCTTGGTTCGTTGCTCATCGGGAGCACCTACTGCGGACGACGAAGACACACTCTTTCATGCTGGTCAGTAGAGGACGAAGACAGACACCCAGAAGCCTTCCCAGCCGGGCATGGAACTCGGGCTTGCAGTCGAAGGACGTTGCCGCGCGAGCCGGATTCGTGTACGGGGCGGGTCTACGGACGGGTACTGGTGTCACCGTTTGGCCCGGGCGGCGGGGCGTACGGCCGGGGCCGGGGTGAGCAGATACTGGAGGGCCTGGGTGATGTCGTCGGCAATTCGGTCGGGTGGCGGCATGGAGGCGGGCCAGGTGCGTCCGCGTCGGATCCAGATGGTCCGCAGTCCGGCGCGCTGGCCGCCGATGGCGTCAGCCTCGGGGGAGTCACCACAGAACCAGCCGGCGGTCAGGTCGGTCCCGCAGCGCTCGGCGGCTAGGGCGAAGATCCGGGGAGCCGGTTTCCGGACGCCTGCCTCTTCCGAGATGACCCAGCCGTCGAGGTACTTCGTCAGCCCGGTGTGCTCCAGGGCGGCCGTCTGTGTGCGGGTCAGGCCGTTGGTGACGACGCCGACTCGCCATCCGGCGGCGCGCAGGCGCGCGAGCTGGTCGAGGACGTGTTGGGGGCAGCGGAGGAAGGACGGGTAGCGCTGCTGGTACTCGTCGTGCAGGGCGTCGGGGCTTTCGTCGAGGGCGAAGTACTCTCGGACCTCGGCGAAGAACTGGTCTTTGGGTTTGAGGCCGTCGGCGTCGGCTCCGACGAGCCAGTCGACGGTGCCCGGGCCGAGTCCTCGGTCCCGGGCGAATTCCTCCGCCCAGTGCCGCAGGCCCTCGGCGCGGTCAAGCAGGGTTCCGTCCAGGTCGAAGAGCGCCAGGGGCGGCGTCGGTCCGGTGCTGGCTGGGTGGGCGGCTTGCTGTCCCCTCGGTGCATGCACGAAGGGGACAGTAGTGGCTGGGTCGGTCGGGGAGGGTCAGATCATGGAGACGCCAGCCCAGTGCTGTGCCTGTTCGAGGGCGGGGGGCCAGGGAAGTACGCCCTGCCGCCAGGCGGCGATGTGGATGCCCGCCGCGGCGGTCCACGCGGGAAGCTGGTCGGGCAACGGCTGGAGGTCGGTGTACCCGGCCAGGAGGACTACGCCGCGGCCGCGGCCGACTTCCTCAAGCAGGCCACCGCGTTCCAGAAGAAGGGCCTTCACGCCCTCAAGGTCTACGGGCCCGCCCCGGTCTGCCAGATGTGCGCGACCATCACCGTGCCCGGCGACAAGACGTTCAAGGGCTACTGGTGGTGCCCACAGTGCAAGGCCACCCGGGGTGATCGCAAGCCCCCTTAGGGTTGGCATGACGAAGGGGCCTCCCAGATCTGGGAGGCCCCTTCGCTGTACTCGATTCGGAGGCTGCCTGTGCGGGCTAGCTGCCGAGAGTGATGGGGTTTGCCGGGGTTCCGTTGGACAGCAGCCTGGCGACGAGGTCGCCGAGCTCGCCGGGGTAGACGGTCTCGCTGGTCGTGCGGAGCTCGTTGACGGTCCACCAGCGCAGGGAGCGGATCGTGTCGGGCAGAGTGGCTCGGGCGAGGTTCGCGGCGCCGGTAGCGAGGCGAGCGAGGTAGTACCGCTCGACCTGGCGGACGGTCTGCCCTCCGACCTCATGCTCTTGGCTGCGCTCGGCGACCTGCGTGCCGAGCTCGGCGTCATCGACGCCGAGCTCCTCGTGCAGCTCCCGCCGGAGGGCGGTCTGGTGGTCCTCGCCCTCGTCCAGTGACCCGCCGGGCGTCGCCCAGAACCCCCCGCCCTCGTCGTAACGGAGGAGAAGAACGCGGTCCTGGTCGTCGAGCGCGATGACGCGAGCCGCTTGGCGAATGGGTGGGGTCATGGGGTCAGTGTGGCCCGTTCGACGAGGTAGTCACCGATGCATGCGGCGTCGAGCCCGGACGCCTGGAACGTGGCCAGGGCGTGCGCGGGCGTCTCGACGATGGGTTCTTGCTGGTTGTAGCTGGTGTTCAGCACGACGGGGACACCGGTGATCCGGTGGAACTGCTCGATCACTCCGGCGAACGCCGGCGCGTGGTCGGGGTTGACGGTCTGGACGCGCGCGGTGCCGTCGGCGTGGACGACGGCCGGGATCGCGTCGGTCTGCTCGGGGTGTACAGGTGAGGCGAGCAGCATGAACGGGGACGTGCCGCCGTCGAGGTCGAACCACTGGTCGGCGTGCTGCTCCAGGATGGCGGGGGCGAAGGGCCGGAACGGCTCGCGCTGCTTGACCCGGCTGTTGAGGGCGGTGGAGCTGTCGGGGGTGCGGGGGTCGGCGAGGATGCTGCGGTGGCCGAGCGCCCGGGGTCCGAGTTCGGCGCCGCCCTGGAACCAGCCGATGAGCTTGCTGTCGGCGAGCAGCTGCGCGGCGGTGGCCGCGATGTCGGACTCTCGGCGCCACTGGAACGGCGTGCGGCGGCGTTCGACGAGTCCGGAGCGCGGGTCACGGCGGAGGGCCTGCTCGATCTCGGCGTCGGTGTACGTACGGCCGAAGTAGTCGTGGGTCAGGGGGCGGCGGGGGAGTTCGCCGGTGAGTCGGTGCCACCCGTACAGGGCGCAGCCGAGGGCCTGGCCGCGGTCGGAGGCGGCCGGGGGTGCGAAGTAGCCGGTGACGGCGGGGTGGCGGCGGAGTTTGTCGGCGGCGACGCAGTTGAGGGCGACGCCGCCGGCGAAGCACAGGTTTTGCGATCCGGTGGTGGTGATGACCTGCTCGGTGAGCGCGAGGAGGATCTGCTCGGTCTGGGCCTGGAGGTAGGCGGCCAGGTCCGCGCCGTGCAGCTGGTCGCCGCGGGTGTCGGGCGGGCCGACCTGCCAGCCGGTGCGGGTGGCGAGGTCGGCGATGCCGCGGGCGTGGGTGTGGCGGAGCCGGCCGTGGACGTGCGTGCCGTCGAGGTCGAAGAGCGGGTCGGGGAAGGCGTTCGGGTTGCCGTAGGCGGCGAGGGCCATGGTCTTCCCGGCCTCCTGCTCGTGCCAGCCGAGGTAGTTGGTGACGGCCTCGTAGGTCGCGCCGATCCCGCCGGCCCGCCGCCGGGTGGGTGCGTTGCCGCCGATGCGCTCGATGCCCTTGGGGGTGGCGGTGTAGTGGGTCTCGGTGTCACCCCCGTTGCCGCCGCCGTCGACGACGAGGACGGTGGCCTGCTCGAAGGGGGAGAGGCAGTAGGCGGTGTAGGCGTGGCTGAGGTGGTGGTCGACGGGGACGGTGCGGTCCGGCCAGATCCCGAAGTGGCCCAGGTGGGTCTCCTCCCAGGCGGGTGGTTCGTGGCCGATGCCGCTGACGGCGATCAGGTCCACGTCGTCGAGCTGGAGGCCGGCGGTGTGCAGGCAGTACAGGAGGGCGGCCTGCCAGCCGGGGCTGTAGCGGGTGCGGTTGAGGCGTTCCTCGCCGATGGCGATGGTGGTGTGTTCGGTGATCAGGGCGGCGCCGCCGTCGTGGCCGAGGTTGAGGCCGACGACGCAGGGGTTGCGGGTGCTCATGACGCGGCTCGCAGGGTCGGGCTGTCGGTCAGGGGGTTCCACAGGATGGTGCGGGCGTCTGGGGTGCGGTGGAGGGCGCCGAGCTGGTAGAGCTGCACGGTGCCGTGCCGGTAGTCGAAGGGTTCGCTGGCGGGGTGGCCGAAGGCTTCCAGCCCGCCCAGCTGCTCGTAGGCGCGGGCGAAGAGCGGGTCCTGCTCGGGGTTGCGGGCGACGGTGACGTCGGTGGGGTCGCCCGGCACGGTGACGCCTGCGGCGCGCAGGTGCTCGGCGACCTCGCCGAGGACGTCGCGGATGCTGGCGTGGTCGGTGTCGATGATCAGGGGCGGGGACGGGCACAGGCTGGGGGCGATGTGTGTGTAGAAGTGGTGCAGGCGCTCCAGGAGGTCCGCATCGAACCACTGGCGCCAGCGGGGGAGCTCGGCGGCGCCGCCGCGGCGGCGGAGGCTTTCGGCGGGGCTGACCAGGAGGATGACGGTCAGCACGCGCTCGGGCAGGGCGGGGGCGACGTGGCGGGCGTAGAAGTCGCGTGCGGTGCGGTAGGGCAGGGAGTCCTCGGCGTGGGTGGCGTAGCAGTAGGCCAGGGCCCCCAGGTGGTTGCGGTCGCACAGGATGAGGCGGGTGGCGGGGTCGGCGGCCAGGCGCGGCATGGCGCGGGCCTTGGCCTGCTCGTGCCGCAGGAACCACAGGGAGTGTCCGGCGGGCGAGGGGTGGGTGGGGGCGTCGAGCCCTTGGGCGAGGCGCGCGTTCGGCTCGGTGAACCAGGCGGCGGCGCTGCCGAAGTGCGGGATCAGGTGCGCGAGGACGGACGTCTTTCCGGCACCGGGCGGGCCGTCCACGGCGAGCACGGGCACATCAACGGCGGGCATGCTGCTCCTCCTGGTGGTGGGGCTCAGGGGCGGTGGTGGTGGCGGCCAGGGCGAGGGCGAGCTCTTCGACGCGCAGGGCTAGGGCGGCGCTGGTGGGGAGGTCGGCGGGGTGCTGGCCGGACAGCCGCTGGCCGACGGCGTTCCACATGGCGGTGAACGGGTCGCCGAACCCGGCGTTCCTATCGAGGCTGGGGCGGGTGGTCAGGCGGGTGCCCGCGGCGGGTTCGTAGGGGCGGGCGAAGTCGAGCGTGGCGGTGAAGTCGCCGCCCGCGAGGTGGATCTGCTCGCGGAAGTCCCCGGGGGTCGCGGGCACGATGGCGAGGGTGAACAGGGCGCCGGCGCGGCCGTGGGCGGTGGCGGTTAGCCCTTGGCCGTGCGCGGCGAGCGTGCACGCGCCGGGGCGGGCGTCGGGGACGGCCAGGACGAGGGCGGTGAGTAGGTGGTAGCCCTGCCACAGCAGGATCCGCAGCGCGGCCAGTTGGTCGTCGGACAGGTGCGCCGGGGTGGGCTGGGGCGGGTCGGCGGCGAAGGTGTACGGCGCCAGCCCGGGCGGGAGCACCGCGCGGCGGGCGGCCTCGTCCGCCCCGTCTGCCTTGATCAGCCATCCCCCGGCCGGGTCGGGGACGGCGGCCAGCAGGGCGTGTAGGGCGGGGTCGTGGGCGCGCATCGCCCCCACCTCCAGCAGCCGCCCGGCACGGCGTGCCTTGCTGATCAGGGCGCGGGTGCGCTCTACGTCCAGGCTGACGGGCTTTTCGGTGAAGACGTGCAGGCCGGCGTCGAGGGCTTGGTCGATGAGGGTGTCGTGCACGCCGGTGAGGACCGCCAGCATGTCGGCCCCCTCCAGCAGTTGCTCGGTGCTGTGGGCGATGCGGGGGACGGCGAAGCGGCGGGCCGCGAGGCGGGCGCGCTCGGGCTCGCGGTCGTGGACGGTGACGATGTCGAAGGCGGGGTGGTCGGCGAGGGTGGGCAGGTGGAGGCCGAAGGCGGCCGCGCCGCAGCCGGCCACGGCTACCCGCCACTGCCGGGTGGGGTGCGTCATGAGGTGACCTCCGCAAGGCTCCAGCGGCTTACGGCGCTGTGCTGGGCGCGCTCGGCGATCTCGCCGACGGGCAGCGCCCGCAGCGCCGGGTTGAACAGCTCGACGGAGACCGCCCCGGTGTAGCCGACCGTGGCCAGGGCCTGGCCGAAGGTGCGCCAGGGGAGGGAGCCGTCGCCGGGGAAGAGCCGCATCTCGTCGGTTGCGTCCTGAGGGGTGACGCCGGTGGGGAGGTCGGCGATCTGGACGTGGCCGACGGCGCCGTCGCCGAGGCCGGTGATGTGGCCGCGGTGGGCGCCGGCCGCCGCCCAGTGGAAGGAGTCGACGAGGACACCGACGTCGGTGCGGCCCGTCTCCTGGATGAGGCGGGCGAGGCTGGGCAGGTCCCCCAGGACGAGGTGCTCGCCGGTGAGCTCGGGCGGCAGGCCGCGGGTGACGCTGACGGCCTCCAGGGCGAGGCGGACGCCGTAGGGGGCGGCGGCGTCGGCGAGCTGGGTGATCCGGGAGCGGGCGCGGGCGAGCGCGTCGGGCCGGGGCCAGCTGGAGAAGGGGTTGAGCACGATCGTTGCTGTCGGGCAGCCGAGGGTCTGGAAGGCGGCGAGCCGGTGGGGCAGGTCGTCCAGGAGCTCGGCGTACTGCTCGTCGGGGATCAGCAGCGGGGCGGGCAGGACGGGCCCGGCGGGCAGGATGCCGGAGGCCGCGACCGCGCGCAGGCCGTGGCGGTCGAGCATGTCGCGGATCTGCTGCGGGCCGTGCGCGACCACCTGCTGGATGGACACCTCGACCGCGGTGAAGCCGGCCTGGGCGGCGAGGGTGAGGAAGCGCGGCAGCGGGATGCCGCTGAGGGTGGCCGGGTTCAGGCAGGCGGTGAACTGCGGCACGGCGGTGGGCACGGGGGCGTTCATGCGGTGGCCACCTTTCCGGCGAGCAGGGCCTCGCGCAGCTCGTCCAGGTCGCCCATGACCTCGTCGACCGTGCTCTGCACGAGGGCCTGCGGCAGGGGCTGGCGGCTGCTGCTCTGCACGATGACCTGCCACGGGTCGTGCAGATCACGGCCGGACTGGGAGACCAGCGCGACGGCGACCGCCCGGTTGGTGCTCGCGTGCAGGCGCTTGGCGACCTCGGTGGCCGCGAGGTTGTAGAGCTTGCCGACGTGGTAGACGGGGTTCTTGCCGGAGACGCCTTCGGCCGACCAGGGCCGCAGCATGCTGATCACGCCGTTGGCCCGGTTACCGCGGCCGACCACGCCCTCGTCGCCGGACTCGATGCTCGACCCGGTGGCCGTCAGGTAGAGCTCCGGCCGCTCGTCGACGTCCCGTGTGTTGACCGAGACCGTGATCTGGTGGTTGGGCGCGATCCGGGCGGCCTGCTCCTCGATGATCTGCCGCACCTGCGTGCGGCGGGCGACGTAGGTGTCCAGGTCCGGGGTGTGCCGGGCGATCTGCGGCACGCACGCGGTCAGGTGCACGCGGCGGCCGTTGCGGGCCACCATGAGCTTGATGTCCGTGCCGTAGTACCGGTGGTCGCTGCGGAACGCTTCACCGCACAGGTGGTTCTCGATCCCGAGGGCGAGTTCCTCGGCGACTCCGAGCGGTGCGTATCCGACCCCGGCGGAGGTGTCGTTGGCGAACGCGCGGTGCCGCTCGGCCAGGTCGTCGAGGCTGCGCGGGGCGAACCAGCGTTGCCGGGCGGCGTCTGCCTGGGCGGACGTGCCGTCCACGGCTCCCGGGCTGGACGCCTGGGTGAGCCGGGGCCGGACGTCCACCCACATCCCGGCGTCCAGCAGCGGCAGCGCGTCGGCGAGGTATTCGCGGGCGGCCCGGGTGACGATGTCCTCGACGGGAATGCGCTCGTCCCCGAGGCGGGGCGTCATGCGGCCGTTGACCATCACGATGATGGGGGTGGTCATCTCGCCGTGCCCGAACCGCACGTTCGCGCTGCCGCCGAGCAACGCGGTCTTATCGGTGTTGTGGTGCAAGATCGCGCCGAAGTAGTCGCGGCAGTAGTGGCTGTAGGCGCGGGAGATGGCCTCCGCGACGCCGTCGGCCAGGGTGTCGGGGTGGCCGGCGCCCTTGCGCTCGACCAGCTCCACGGGGGCTGATGACAGGCCGGTGGTGGTGATGATGTCCATCAGACGGTGCGCTCCTTCTCCTTCTTGGTGACTTCGGACAGGTCGGCCAGGGCGATGGGACGGCGGCCCAGTAGGCGCAGGCGGCCGCGCTCGGCGTGGTACGCGCCGATGCGGGTCAGATCGCGGACCGACTCGACGGCGCGGGCGCGGTCCAGGAATGTCCACGCCTGCACGAGGCCGGTGACGGCGTCCTTCACGGCGGCGCGGCCGGCGCGGATCGCGGCGGGCTCCACGCGCACGCTCAGGTGCATCCGGGCCACGCAGATGCCGTGACCGATGCCTTGGGCGACGTAGTACCGGGCGGTGGTCTCGCGCCGGTAGATCGGGTGGGTGACCACCGCGGCGGGCTCGATGAGGGTCTCCAGGCCGTGCTGACGGGCCCGGTCCACGAATTCCAGGTCCTCGCAGTCCAGCCGCCACCGGCCCGTACGCCCCAGGTCGGTGCGGAAGAGCCCCAGCTCCATGGCGGCCTTGCGGTCGAAGAGCAGGTTGCAGCCGGTGACCCAGTACGGCCACGCGGCCGACGTGCGGTCGGCGGGCCAGTCGACGGCGCCGTGGCACTCCCGCAGTGCCGTCGTCAGCGGCACGACCTCCCCCTGGGGGTACTCCACGATGGTGCGGCCGCCGACGGCGAACACGCCCTCCTGCTCGGCGCACGCCACCAGGGCCTGAAGCCAGCCGGGGGCCGGGACGATGTCGGGGTCCGTGATGGCGACGAAGCGGCCACGGGCGGCACAGATCCCCCTGTTGCGGCCGGCGCTCAACCCGGGCAACGGCTCGTAGAGCACCCGCAGCGGGAACGGCCACGGGCCGCTGCCGTCCAGCGCCCGGCCGATCGGGCGCACCGGCCCCGGCGGGTCGTTGTCGACGATCACGGCCTCGAAATCGGTCAGCGTCTGCTGGCCCAGGGCCTCCAGCAACATCAGCAGCGATGCGGTGTTGCCGCGGGCGCTGACCACCACCGACACCAGCGGGGCAGGGTCCTGCATCGGCTCCTCCTCGGGCGGTACGAGCGGGACGCCGCACATGTCACCGCCACCGGCACCGCCGGGGATAGAGCCGGGCTGTTGCGGACCTGTTGCGGACCTTTCCGCGAGCGCCTGCACGGTGCGTGAGGGGGGCGCTACGGTGACGCGGCATCAGGCCGTTGCGCGAGAGGAGAGCCCGGTGCGCGACAAGCCCTTCCGGCACCCGCTGGCCGCCCTGCGGCACGAGCTGGACCTGACCGCCGAGGAGTACCTGGACCGGCTCTCCCCGGTCCACGCCGCCCTCGGCTACGGCCACCTCTCCACGCGCCGGGAGAAGGTCACCCGGTGGGAGTCGGGTATCCACGCACCGGAGACGGTCACCCAGTACGCCATGGCCGCCTTCCACAACGTTCCGCGCGAAGCCGTCGACGACATGGGCTGGCCCCACTGGCTACTGATCGCCTTCCCCGACGACCGGCCGATCCTGGATAGCCCCTGGACCCCCATGGGTACGGTCAGGTCAGTAGCGGCCGCCGCCAGGGGAGGCTCCGTGGACCGACGAGGATTCCTGATAGCCAGCGGGACGACCCTCACCGCCGTCACCGCCGGCTGGACCGACGCGCTCAGCACCACCCACGCCGTCGCCGCCACCCGCGGCCGCCGACGGCTGACCGCCGACACCATCACCCGACTCGAACAGCGCCTCGACGACCTACGCCGCCTCGACGACGTCCTCGGCGGCGGCGAGCTCCGGCCCGCGGCCGCCGCCGAGTTCCAGCTCCTCAGCGCCTTGGCCAACGACGCCACCTACACCGAGGACGTCGGCCGCCGACTCCTGGCCGCTCTCGCCGAGGCCAGCCGCATGTGCGGCTGGCTCCACTTCGACGCCGGCCGCCACGCAGGCGCCCAGAGCTTCTACATCACCGCCCTGCGCGCCTCCGCCACCGCCGGCGACCGCGCCACCGGCGCCAACATCCTGGCCTTCATGGCCATCCAGACCTACTCCACCGGCAACCCCCAGGACGCTGTCAACCTCGTCCGCACCGCCCAGGAACAGGCCGCAGGCCACAGCACACCCCGCGTACGCGCCATGCTCCACGCCCGTGCCGCTCGGGCCCTGTCGAAGACCGGTGACCGCAAAGCCTGCGCGCGCGAGCTCGATGCCGCCCGCGACGCCTACGCCCACGGCACCCACGACGACGATCCCCCCTGGTCGTACTGGCTGGACGCGGGCGAGATCGAAATGCTCTCCGGCTCCTCTGCCCTCGACCTCGGCGACCCTCGGACCGCTCTCCACTACTTCGAGGCCGCGTACAAGGCCGCCTACGCCACCGACGGCTACGTCCGCGACCACGCCCTCTACCTCACCCGCGCCGCCCAGGCCCACCTCGACCTCGGCGATCTCGACGCCGCCTGTGCCACCGCCACCAAGGCGCTCACCCAGACCGACGGCGTGGACTCTTCCCGTCCCTCCGACGCCCTGGACGGCATTCGCTCGCAGCTCATGCCGCACCGTCACGTGCGGGCCGTCCGACAGTTTCTCAGCCTCAGCGCTTAGTCCAGCTGCGGCTACCCTCGCGCGAGCTGAGCAGGCTGGCACCGGTGCTGAGGAGTGGTGGGACCGGCCGTGACGCGGAACCGGTAAGGCGTGGCTGGTGCCGGTGGGTGGTTCGCCTGGCCGGACTTGTGGCTGATGCCGGTGGGGGCTGACGCCGGCCGGACGGCTCCCGTACCTCCGCACGCCGGAACCCCGGCATCCCCAAGCCGGGGCTTCCGTTCTGTGGCTGATGTGTCGCAGAGGAACTGAGAGAGCTGAGGAGGGGGAAGCGGGCGATACCCCGGGGGGACTGCCGTGGTCCCCGAGTGAGTCGTGCTGCTGGGCCGGGACGTGCGTCTATGACGTATATAGAAGGGCTTGGCGTTTTCGCAGGTCAGAGGCTTTTGCAGGTGTCTCCGGCGACATTCCAATGCGCCTCAGCCGCATTGACCTTTCCTACAGGAAAGGTCTCCTGTTCGCATGCCCCGCTTTCGGCGCGCCGGTTGGTCCGGGTGCTTGCCTATAGGCAAGGTGGCGATAGTCTGTGCCGCATTCGACTTGCCTATAGGAAAACGGCGAGGTGAGGAGGGGTATGCCGCCGCAACGCCGATCCCGGAGAGCCGCAGACATGGCGACGGGCGAGATCGTGCAGCTGGAGATCTTCAGCGAGGACGATACGTTCGAGGGTGACGGGTCCAAGAAGAAGCAGGTCGTCGTCCGCTATGACTGGAACCCCAACCCCGGTCGGCACACCAACCTGGCAAAAGTGCTGATGCAGAAGGTATGGGACAAGGACTCCGGTTACGACCAGAACGATCGTGACATCCTGGGTTTCTACATTGCACACTCCCCCGAGGGGACTGAGCCGCTGCGGATGACCTTCAAGGAGATCGCCACCAAGCTCGGGGTGAGCCAACCGAAGGTCAGCAAGAGCGTGGGACGGCTGAACGGCGGGGGCCTGCTCCTGATGGCCGAGCAGGTCGCCAGGATCAAGTTCTTCCGCCTCAACCCCCGGGCCGCATTCGACGGGCCTGCGGTAGCGCAAGTTGAAGCGGTGAAGGACGCACGCTTCCCCGTGGTGCCCGCCCCCCAGAAGGCACCGGCCCGGACGAGGAAGCAGGCAGTGACGGCATACAAGGAGGCCAGGGCATCATGACGGTTCCAGCAGAAGAAGCGGCCGCCCTGCCGTACACGTCCGACCTCGGCAAGGAGATCCTTCTGAGGACAGCCGGGTATGCGGGCTCTCACTACCGGATCCTCCAGTACGTCCTGACCTCCGTCCCGCTGGGGAACACCCTGCGTGAGACCGCCCGCGACATCGCGGCGGCCATCGGCATCGCCGAGGGCACCGTCTCCAAGGGGGTCAAGAAGCTCTCCGCCGACGGCTGGCTGGCCACGGCCTTCTCCATCGGCATCGTGAACTTCTACAAGGCCGGCCCGAAGGTATTCCAGATCGCCGAAGAGCTGATGGAGCCGGACCACCAGCCACTGGCGACGGTCAGCCACCTGCCTGTCCGACGCGCAGACGACCACAGGTAGACGAGAGCGGCGGCCGGGTGATGCCCGGCCGTTTTTCCTGCCCGCAGTGCCAAAACGGCCGTTTCAGCACTGCCGTCACTTCGCTTCTAGAGTTCACCTCTTAAGAGGTGACTCGCCAACTCGCTCACCCTTGGTGCGAGAGGACCGTCGTGCTAGCGCCGCCAAGAACCCGTCGGCCTGACGTCCTGGCTGGGAGGGGCGGTGGCGGTCAGTGCTGCGGGTGCTCGACGGTCCACTGTTTGACGGTTGTCCGTACGCCGGCGGTTTCGGCCTCGAGGGTGATGGTCACGCCGGGGGTGCTTCCGTGGGTGCCGATCCACCGGCGGTATTTCTCGAGCGCGGTGGTGCCGCTGGTCCACGTGCCGGTGACGGCTGGCCCGTCGGGGCCGTGGAAGCGGATGACGAGGTGGTACTGCTCGGCGTCGGGGAGGGGTGCCTGGTCGTGCGGGTCGGTCATCTGAGTGTGATCTTCTCGATCTCCACGTCGAGGGCGCCCTGGTGCTCGAGCTCTGTCTGGCGATGCTGTGCGGAGGGGAGGTCGTAGGAGACCACGGAGGTGCGGCGTTCTGTGCTGTCGGCGGGGGTCCAGTGGACTTTGTAGTTGGTCCGCATGATCGTTCTCCTGGTGTTGGGGGTGTCCCCGCTGAGCTGCGGGTTCGCGGGTTTGCACAGGATCGCACCCGCCACTGACAGCCGGCCCCTTCCGGCAACCCGCGATCTTTAGATAACAGCCCCAGCCCGCCACCCTCCAACCCGCACGCGCGCGCCCCTCCCCCTCCCTCACATTCCGGTACCACCGCAACCCGCGCCGACTAGGGTGGCTCGGGTAGGGCTGTTATCTAAAGATCAAGGGTTGTGCTGTGACCACCGTCCCCGGCCTCGACGAACTCCACCACTGGCTCGCCCGCGGATACGGCCGCCCCCTCCGCGACGGCACCGCCCGCGCCCTCCAGGGAACGACGCCGGAGCACTACGGCGAGGACATCGCCGACTGGCTCCGCTGGATCCACACCGCCGGCGTCAACCCCTGGCAGGCCGACCACACCCACGCCACGGCCTGGCTCGACCACCGCGGCGGCGCCGCACGATCCCGCAACCGCTACTTCAACGCCCTGCATACCTTCTACATCTGGGCCGTCCAGACCGGCTTGTGCCGGAACAACCCGTTCGACGAGCGCCTCCGCCCGAGCGTCCGCGACGAACCCGGGCTCCCCGTCGTCGACGCCACCCACATGACCGCCCTCATGCAAGCCGCCGACGGCCTCTACGCCCCCGTCACCCCCCGCAACAGGGCCCTCATCTACGCCATGCTCGCCGGCCTCCGCCCGGGCGCCATCGTCCGCCTCGACACCGACGACCTCCGCCCCCGTGGCACCGACACCACCGCCAAGGTCTGGCAGAAAGGCGGCGGCACCCGCCTGATGGTCCTGCCCCCGCTCCTCGTCCTCGCCATCGACGCCTACCTCCCCCACCGCCTCGGCCCCACCCCCGGCCCCCTCCTCACCACCCGCACCGGCGGCCGCCTCGACGCCCACGTCACCCCCCGCACCGTCCTCCGCACGGTCGCCGGCCAGCACCCCCTCCTCGCCGACTTCGCCCCCACCCTCCTCCCCGACGCCATCGCCAACAGCGCCCGCAACCACGGCACCTCCCCCACCGGCACCGCCACCACCCTGTAGCGCGACGCGCACCTGCGGCAGACTCGAGACGGTCACCGGGGGCAGCAACGGGGAGGGCGCAGCAAGTGCAGGACGACTTACTGGTGGTCGGGTTCGACCTCGAGACCCGACGTGAAGTGCACGTCGCCGAACAACCGCCGGAGCACTGGAAACAGCGCGGATACGGCGGCACCGAACAGCTGGTGTGCTTCTACTGCTTCCACGGATTCGAGGCCGCCCCCGGCACACGCGTCCCGCTGGTCACCCGCGGCCGACTCGGCGGCAAGGTCCGCCGACACTTCGCACACCCTTCCGGGACAGCCCCCGACGGCGGCCACCACCCCGAAACGGTCTGGCACATCACCACCAAGCACGCCCTCGCCCACTGGGCGCGCACCCGGCCCGGCGTGGCCGCGGTACGGCTGGAGCAGTGGACGCCGGACCATGACCGGCGCGCGGACGTCGCAGTACGGCTGGAAGACGGCACGCGCCTGGCCCTCGAGGCGCAGCGGATGCTGATGACCGATGACGCCTGGCGGGCCCGGCACCGCGACTACGCCCGGGAGGGGATCGTCGACGTGTGGTTCTGGCGGCCGGGCGTGCACTTCCCGCACGTGGTCCTCGACGAGCGTCTGCCCGTGTGGTTCTACGTCGCCTCGAAGAGCAGCGTGTGGACCGCCTTCGGCCGGCCGCACCCGCGCAGGCGCCGGTGGTGGGAGACGCAGGACCTGGCGGTGTTCGGGCTGCACCATCCGCCGTGCCCGCTCGATGATCTGGCGCGGCAGGCGATCCCGCTCGGTGAGCTCGGCCTGGGCCCGCGCGGCGCGGAGCTCCCCGAGGCCCTGCACAGCAAGCTGCAGGCGTCACAGCGGCAGGCCCGGGAGGAGGCGGCCACGTGGCGGGAGAGCGAGGCCCGGTACGCCCGTCAGGTGCGCGCCGCGGAGCAGCGGCGGGCACAAGCCGCTCGCCGCCCAGCGCCGCCGCCTGCCCCGGTGCCGGCGGGCGGACTGCGGTGCGCGGTGTGCGGGCGGGCCTTGGCGCCGGAGCTGGCGAAGGCGGGTCGGCACATTCTGTGCTGAGGACGCCGCCGCTGGAACTGCCTCTACCAGCGGGCGGACGGTACGGCAGACTGCCCGGGTGACCACAGCGCACCCGCGCGGCCGCGCCCTCGGCCGAGGCCTCCACACCCTCATATCGCCCGGCCCCGAACCGGCCGCCGGCGAACCGACCATGGACCTCACCACCAGCGCGGCCCCCGGCGTGGAAGAGCACGCTGACGCTGCTGCCGAGGCCGCGTGCCGCCTCGCCGACTCCACGCGCGACGGAGGCTGGAGCGTCACCGCGGTGGAGGATGCCGTCGACGCGATCGACTACCTCGTCGAGGCGCTCTCCGCCCTGGGCCCCCGCACCGCCCGGATCCTCGCCGACGTCCCGACCGCGACCGCGATCCTGCTGAAGAACCTCGAGGAGACCCAGCAGCAGCGGGGAGAGCAACCGCCACCTCCACCAGCGGGCGGCGGTGTACGGCGAGAGCGGCGCCGGCTCGGGCCCGGCTGGCAAGGTGCTCAGGCCTAAGCCCCCTGCCGGGGACGACTGGTAGCCCGTTCGAGGGACCTTGCCCGCTCGCGCCTTGCGCCAGCGGCCTGCCCGTACCCACGCTACGCGTGGGCAGCAACGAGGACGCCGGGGTCACCCGGCGGGGCGCCAGCGGCCGACGAAGCGGCGCAGCTGCTCGCGCTGTTCCTCCTCGTCCGCCAGGACGGACTCCCACACGGCCCGGTCGAAGTACCGGTGCACCGCGGCCATCACCAGCTGCTTCAGCTCTTCCGGCGGCAGCGCCTCGACCTCCCACTGCACCGGATACCTGACGTCGAGCCCGTGCCGGGCGGCGAAGGCCGGCCATCGGGAATCCGTGCGCTTGCCCACCGCGGCCGGGATATCGCGTTCGCGGACCTGGGCCATGTTCAGGGCAACGCGCTCGACGCGGTCCCAGCACGCGGTCCGCTCCAGCCAGTCCCGCTCAATGTCCTCGCCGGAGGCGTCCAGGTCCCCGACATAGAGGAGCACGGAATCGCGGCCGTCGGCCCGGACGGCGTCGGCGACGTCCTGGACGTAGCTCTGGGAGGAGAAGCCGCGGGCGATGACCACCGGGATGCCGTAGTCCTCCAGCCAGCCGGTGAACTGCACCCGCAGCGTGTCCTTCTCCGCCGCCACGTACAGGTTCACCCGCTGCCCGCGCCGGCGGTCGAGACGGAAGAAGTCCGGCATGCAGCGCAGCATGTCGCCGACGTCGGCGAAGGCCTGCGGGCGGTGCACTTCGCGGGTGGAGTCGATCAGGTCCGGGAAGGTGCCGTCCCGGCGTGCCTGGGCGATCAGTGACGACAGCCGTTTGTAGGCGGACGTCGTGTTGGGGATCGCTCCGGCCGTTGCACAGCGATAGTGGACCTGTCGAAGGGTGACGCTTCTCGGGGGGTATTCGCCCACGATGTGGCGGGCGAGCCGCATCACGTTTTCCCAGGTGATGCGCGAAGTGGGACTAGTCCTCCTTGGCGTCATGCCCACCACCGTGAAGGCCACGGGGCACGAAGTCACGTACCCGGGCAGTGGCCGTTCACGGCAGCGGCGCTAGGGCGTCCAGGAGCTTCCGCAGGGGGAGCAGCTCCGCGGAGGGGATCTCGGCGGTTGTCTCCATGACGGTGGTCACCGGGGCCAGGACGTCCGATAGGCGGCCGGGCGGGGCGTGGCGTAGTCCGGCCCGGAGGCTGGAGGGGGACAGGCTGCTGAAGGCCAGGGACTCGGCGAGCTCGCGCTCGGCGTCGGTGGGCGTCCAGGCGCCGACGTGGTACTCGTCCAGCAGCAGTTCGGCGTCGCGTACGGGCAAGATCGTCACACGTGCCCAACGACCGGCACGGTGGTCGGAAGCGGGCCCCTGGGCGCGGGCCGAGGGGCCGCCCGGTGCTGTCCTAGATCTGGCGTGATCGCTCGTAGTGGGCACGGCCGAGTTCTTCACGGCCCTTGCTGTCCCAGCATGTCGAGCACGGGTGCTCGTACAGGTCGGTGCTGGAGTCGTAGAGCACTCCGCAGGGGAGCTGCACCCGGGGGCCGATGTTCCAGATTCCGCCGTGCACCGAACAGCGGTACATGTCGAGCCACTGGGCGGTGACGGTGCCCGCGCGTACGGCATCGATCAGGGTCCGGGAGCGCTGCCACTCCTCGGCGTCGTAGATCTTCCACTCCTCCGGCTTGGGGTCGCCGTACTTGTAGCCGTCGGGGAAGCGCTTGGTCTCCGGCTCGGGCAGGCACTGGGGGCAGTGGGGCCGCAGGTAGGTGACGCCGTCGGCGCGGACGAACTTCGCGTCGTCGGTGCCGGCCAGGTCCGTGCCGGTGGCGCCGCAGTGGTGGCAGCTCCAGGAGCGCGGCGCCTCCCACGGGACCGGCTCACCGTTGTTGAACTCGATCCGGTAGACCGTCAGCGTGGGCTGCTCTGCGGCGGCTTCTCCGCGGCGGGCCTGGGTGTACTTGCTGCCGTCGCGCTCCTGGCGGGCGCGGGCGCGCTTCTTCGGGCCGCTCGGGCCGTTCTTCGTCATGTCGTCCTCCGGGCAGGACCCCACGCATCCCGCCGGGGTGCGTCAGCATGACGGCGGTCAAGGCGGTCGTGTGTGACTCCGCGGGTGCCGCGCCGGAAAGTTCGTGTTCCCGGGGGCCCTTGGCCTCCGCCCCGGGCGGCGTGGGCACCGGGCGGATCTGGCGTGCGGCGCGCGCGTCCTGCCGCTGCGGTACAGCGTAGCGGCCTCCACCGACACCGTCCTCACGTCGACACCGGAGTCACAGACGTCACGAAATTGCCAGGATGCGACAGGCACGCGAAGTAGAGGACTCGGGTTTTACCCCGACCGTTGTCGGTGGCTCCCGCTACCGTTGACAGTTGGCCGCCACACGTCGGCCTGACTCCGAGCCTGATCCCCACCCACGCGGGGGACCAAGCGACAGAGGACGAAGGGGCTCCGACTCACGTGCTGCACCGCATTCGTCTGTCCGTGGTCACGACGCCCACGGTGGGGATGCGTGGGATCTCCGCCGGCCGAAGGGGAATTCCGTGACCAGTAACAAGCAGTTCAAGAAGGACGCCCGCGAACTCGCCGCCCGAGAGGGCATCTCCTACACCGATGCCTGCTGGCGCCTGCGGAACGCGGCCGCGCCGGCCACCGCACCGACGGAGGCGGCCCGCTACGGGTGGGCGGAAGTCACCGTGGACGCCCTGTCCGAGATCGTCGCCGAGCACGGTGTCGTCCCCGTGACGGTGATCTGGGACGAGGAGGCGCGCCGGACGATGGTCCAGCGGGACAGCGGCGTTCGGTGGGGTGTGGCTGAGCCCGCCGTCGACGGCTACGTCATCCGGGAGGTGCCCGACTGCCACATGGCGGTGGAGAAGGGCACGCGGGTGCCGGTGCCGCACCGGCTACCCGATGGACGCGTAGCGGTGGCCGCGGTGTGGCCGGTGGTGTGGCAGTCCAACAGTGAGCCGTTCTGGCGGTTCGTGCACAACGGCTGGGATGTCGAGCGGCCGGGGGACTTCCCGGCGGGGCTCGACCCCATGTGCCCGAGCCGCGACCTGCCGTACGAGGTGCGCACATACGACGTCCCGGACGGCGTCCTGGGAGAGGACCACTCGGGTGGTGCCCCCGGCTGGTGGACCCGGGCCTGGTGCACCGACCTCGACAAGGCCCGGGAGCTGGCCGACGCCTTCACCGCCTACCGGCTCGGCGCGAGCGAACGCCCCGCCGGCGGCGACTTCGGGTGCCTGCGGGCCGAGGTGTGGAGGCACTCCACCACCAATCTCGTCACCTTGCCGGCCCGGGTTCACCGTGCTGACGCCGCACCGGACCGCCCGGTGGCGCCGCAGCTTCCGTTCGACACATGGCCGGCTGGGCGGCCGAAGTCCGCCACGCCTACGCCCGAGCCCTCGTGGTACCCCGGGGAGAAGCACCCGCCGACCTACGAGCTGAAGGTATGGCGCGAGGACACCGGATGGGTGTCATTCGCCTGGGTCACCGGGGGCCGCTCGGGCGCGAGCCTCGCAGCGGCGCGGCTGCGGGTCGGCACGGGCGGCCCGTACGCGTTCGCCGAGACCTGGGGCCCGCGGCACCCGGATGCCTGGGCGCACGATTGGACGCAGGAAGGCCGCGTGCTGACTGATCACCACCCGGACATGCCGTATGCGGAACGGGACGCCTGGTTCGACGCCCGCCGCCAGGAGAAGGAGGACCACCTCGTCGCCTCGCTCGCCGCGCGCAGCCGGGGAGCGCTGACCGTCGAGCAGGCGGCCGAGCGGCTCCGGGCCGGCGGCGAGGAGTACCGGGGATTCCTTGAGACGGGTTCCGCCTGCATCGCCCGCGCCCTGAACACTGCGCGCCGTGCGGCCGAAGGGGAGGGGCGGTTGCGGCTGCGTGAGGCCCTGGATGCCCTGGAGCGCCGTAACGAGGTTGCCGAGGGGGTCATCGACATCGTCGACGCCTACCTGGCCACCGACCCGGATGCGCATTTCTCGGCCGGGGCGCAGGCGTACATGCGCCGGGCCCTGGCGGAGTATCTCGCCCCCGGGTCTATCGACGAGGGCGTTCCCGGGCTGTCCACCGCCTGACCGGTTCAGCACCACACGTGCCCCCGCAGGGCTCTCCGCCTGCGGGGGCACCCTGCAGCGGCTGATCCACACCTCGAACCGGACCCTGGTCAGTCGAAGAGGTGCCCGAGGACCGCCTCGGGGCGGCAGATCGATTCCCTGTCAAGTCCTGCGTGTTGAGGTTCGACTGGACGCGGCGGGGTCTCCCGAGCGGCTGGGCGGTGGGCGACGGCGAACCTTATCGAAATGGCATCTACTCGCCCTTCGGAAGACGGGCTCGGCCCCGGTCAGTGTGACCAGGGCCGAGGTTGTGCATTAGGGCGTTCAGGGGCGGCCGAGGGCTCGGTGGGTCCACCCGGCTTGGCGCCAGCGGGTGGGGTCGAGGGTGCCGCGTCCGTCGATGACCTTGGGCTGGGCGACGCGGGCGGCGAGTCGCTCGGGGCTGATGCCGGTGAACTCGGGCCATTCGGTCAGGTGCAGCAGGAGGTCGGCGCGTTCGGCGGCGTCGAAGGAGTTGTCCGCGTAGTCGAGCTCGGGGTGGGCCTTGCGGGCGTTGTCGAGGGCCTTGGGGTCATAGACGGTGACCTCGGCGTCGAGCCGGTGCAGCTTCGCGGCGACGGCGAGGGCGGGTGAGTCGCGGATGTCGTCGGTGTCGGGTTTGAAGGCCGCTCCCCAGACGGCGATGCGCTTGCCTTTGAAGGTGCCTCCGAGCTGTTCGCGGGCGAGGTCGACCATGCGTTCGCGGCGGCGGTTGTTGATCGCGTCGACTTCGCGGAGGATGCCGAGGGCCTGGTCGGCGCCGAGTTCGTCGGCGCGGGCCATGAAGCCGCGGAGGTCCTTGGGCAGGCATCCGCCTCCGAAGCCGAGCCCGGGACGCAGGCCCCTCGGGCCGATGCGGGCGTCGTGGCCGAGGGCTTCGGCGAGCTGGTGGACGTCGGCGCCGGCGGCTTCGCAGACCTCGGCGATGGCGTTGATGAAGGAGATCTTCGTGGCGAGGAAGGCGTTCGCCGAGCCCTTGACCAGTTCGGCGGTGGCCAGGCTGGTCGTGATCGTCGGCGTCCCGGCCTCGATGATCTTGCCGAAGCACTGCCGCAGCACGGTCTCGGCGTGGGTGTTCTCGCCGGCGAAGCCGAGGACGAGGCGGTCGGGGTGGAGGGTGTCCTCGACGGCGAAGGACTCGCGCAGGAACTCGGGGTTCCAGGCGACCTCGACCTGCTCGCCCGCCGGGGCCTTGTCGCGAAGGATGTCGGCGACGCGCGGGGCGGTGCCGACGGGGACGGTGGACTTGCCGACCACGACGGCGGGGCGGTGGATGTGGGGGGCGAGGCGGCGGACGGCGGCGAAGAGGTCGCTGAGGTCGTAGGCATTGTCCCCGCTTCGCTGGGGGGTGCCGACGCCGAGGAAGTGCAGGTCGGCGTAGGAGGCGGCCTCGGCGTAGGAGGCGGTGAACTTCAGCCGTCCGCTGGCGGTGTGCTTGGCCAGCAGCTCGTCCAGGCCGCGCTCGAAGAACGGGGCCTTCCCGGCGCCGAGGGCGAGGATCTTGTCGCGGTCGGTGTCCATGCCGAGGACTTCGTGCCCGAGTTCGGCCATGCAGGCGGCATGGGTGGCGCCGAGGTAGCCGCAGCCAATGACGGTGAGCTTCATGAGCTCGTCCTTCCGAAAGGGAGGGGTGGGGCCGCCCGGCCCCACCCCCTTGCCCCGTCCGGAAGGGCGGGGTGTCAGGCGGGCCGGGCGGCCAGATAGCGGGTGATCCCGTCCCGGATGAACGGCGGGATCGTCAGGACCGGCAGGTGTTCGGGGGCGAAGAACTGGAGCTTGACGCCCTCGGCCAGGGGGAGGGTCTTCTCGTCGCCGTCCCAGGTGGCGGCGAAGAAGGTGATGAGCTGGCCGGAGCCGTCCTCATCGCGGACCTCGAACAACTCGGTCAGGTCCCGGGCCGTGAGGCCGGCTTCTTCGTCGAGTTCGCGGACGATCGCCTCGGCCTGGGTCTCGCCGGGGTCGGTGCCCCCTCCGAGGAGGCTCCAGTGGGCGGGCCAGGCGATGCCGTCGATGTCGTCGCGGAGGTGCATCAGGACGTCGCCCCTGCGGTTGGTGATGATCGCGACGGCCCCGCGGGCGGTGGACGGGCCCTTGGCGGTGGTGGTGTCGGAGTGCATCCCGACACCGTAGTGACGTGAGGGTTCGTCATGCGGCAGCCTTCACCGTCTGGTCAGAAAACCAGGCCGCTGCCATCAGGGCCTGCATGCGGGAGCGGTCGAACCGCCCGCCCGGCTCCAGCCCGCGCTCCAGCAGCGGCCGCAGCGTCGCCGGGGCGTCGTCGAGGGCGGTGCGGATCTGGGCATCGGCCCACTGGGCGAGCGGGCCGGTCAGCCAGGCGGGGACCGGGGAGGCGAAGCCGAGCTTGTCCCTGCTGGCCCAGACCTCGCGCGGCAGGCCCAGAGCCTTGGCGGCGTCCCGCAGGATGCGCTTCCCCGCCGCCGGGGCGGTGATCTTGTGTTCGGCCGGGAGCCGGTAGGACAGTTCGACGAGGTCGCGGGCGAGGAAGGGCGAGCGTCGCTCCAGGGCGAAAGCGGAGGCGAGTTTGTCGCTGGTCATCACCAGCGGCCGCCAGGCCGTCGCCAGCTCGGCGAGCGTCAGCGCGCGGGCGGTGTCGCCGCCCGACCGGGTGAAGGCGTCGGTCACCAGCTCGCGGACCCTGCCGTCAGGATCGGGGCCGCGAAGGATCAGCCGGGCGGCGGCCTCCGCCGGGGCCAGGGGCTCCCCGGCGGGGTGCAGGAGCTTGCCCGCGAGCGGCCGGTAAGCCTCCAGCCCGGCGTCCAGGACGGCGTCGGGTCCGAAGAGGACCAGGGCGTGACGGACGTAGCCCATCAGGAACTCGTCCGGACCCAGCCCGCCGACCACGACCTTGACGCCCTGGTCGGCGACGGCCCGGTAGGCCATGTATTCGGAGAAGGTGGCCGCGTTGCCCATCGGGTAGTCCAGCGCGTTGATCATGTGGGGCAGGACGGTGGTGAAGTCGGCCGTGTCCGGCTCGACGACCACCAGCTCGGCGCCGATGTCCTGGGCGATGGCGGTGGCGATCCGGGACTCGTCCAGCCGGTCCTGGCCCCGGTAGCGGACGGTGACGCAGACCGGCGGCCGCATCAGGTAGGCCAGGACGGAGGAGTCCAGGCCGCCGGACAGCAGCAGCGCGAAGTCTCCCGAGGGGGCTCGCAGCGGGACCTGCTCGGCCAGGACGACGGAGAAGCGGGCAAGCGCCGGCTCGTAGTCGCTCTGCCAGGGCTCGCGGTCCTCCAGGCGCCACCAGATAGTGTGCTCCAGCGACCCGGAGGCGAGGTCGAAGGACAGCAGGCTCGCCGGGGCCATTAGCTGGACGCCCTGGAAGGGGGTCTCGACGCCGACGGGGGTTTCGATGGCCAGCATCTCGGGGCGGACGACGAGCGGGGCCATGCCGTAGCCGGTCAGGGTGGTGACCTCGGAGGCGAACGCGAGCCGGCTGCCGTCGAGCCGCCAGTAGAGCGGCTTCTCGCCCAGCCGGTCCCGGGCCAGGAAGAGCCGTCCGGCCTCCCCGGCGTGCGGGTCGTAGAGGGCGAGCGCGAACATGCCGTCCAGCCCGTCCAGGCAGGCCGCCCCGAGCTTGGCCCAGGCCCGCAGAACCAGGTGGGCGTCGGTCTCGCGGTCGGCGAGCGGGATGCCCCAGGCGGCGGCCTGCTGCCGGAAGTTGTAGATCTCGCCGTTGAAGGCCAGCAGCAGCCCGCTGTCGGCGTCGAGATAGGGGCCGGGCTCGGCGGCCGGGTCGACGATCAGCAGGGTGTTCATGGCCAGCACCGCCCGCCCGTCCGCCGCAGCGGCGTGCAAGGTGCCGTCGGGTCCGCGGTGCGACTGGGACACGCCCATCGCCCAGACCGTCGTCTGGTGCCGGGCCGCGTCCGGTCCGGCCAGTCCTGCGATTCCGCACATCTGGTTCACCCCCGAGAGTGTTGGGATGCCTTGGCGGCGGTCGCGGCCGGAAGAGCTGTCCTCGGATCCCGGCCGCGACCCGGACCGTCATCACACCGGTCGGGAAAGATCGCGGGGAGGGCTCGCAGGGGGGCTCACAACTCGCAGACCGGGTTCACCCCGGGCCGGGGAGGCAATACCCTCGGTGACCCGACGCGCGGGATTCGCGTACGGCTTTCTGTGCTCAGCCAGGTGTGCGAATCCGCGGCAAGGTCACCGGAATCGGCAGAGGGGGACGCCCGTGGCGTCGACCGTCCGCCGGACCCGTCCGCCCAACGCGGACCTGGCCCGGCTCATCGAAGCCAGCGGCGCGAGTCACAAAGCCCTCGCCCACCGCGTCAACCAGCTCGCTCAGGCCGCCGGGATCCAGACCGACTACTCGCATACCTCCATCGCGAACTGGTGCCGCCGGGGCATGACCCCGAAGTGGCCCGTCCCCCGGCTCCTGGCCCAGGCTGTCGGTGAACGGCTCGGCCGCCCAGTCACGTTGGCGGAGATCGGGATGGGCGAGGCCGAGACACCGGATGCGGACCTGGGGTTGGATTTCCCCAGGGAACCCGCCGATGCCGTCCGCGTCGCCACTTCGTTCTGGAGCAGTGTGAACCGCCGCGACTTCCTGACCGGATCGAGCTTCGCGCTCTCCGCGTTCACCACCCCCGTCACCCGCTGGCTCGTCACCCCCGCCGACGACACCGCCCATCACCGTGGCGGGACGCAGGTCGGCCGCCTGGACCTGGACGAGCTCCGGGACGCGGCCGACGAAGCCCGCCGCTGGGACTCCAAATACGGGGGCGGGAACTGGCGGGCGAACTCGGTCACCACCTGCCTGGAGCAACAGGCCGTCCCGCTGCTGCAGGGCTCGTTCTCCGACGAGGTCGGCCGCGAGCTGTTCTCCGTCACCGCCGAGCTCTCCCGCCTCGCCGGCTGGACGGCCTTTGACGTCGGGCAGCACGAGGTCGCCCAGCGGCACTTCATCCAGGCTCTCCGCCTCGCCCGGGCCGGCGGGGACGTCCAGCTCGGCTGCTATGTCCTGACGACCATGGCCATGCAGGCCCTCATGCGCGGGTTCGCCGAGGAAGCCATCGACATGGCCCAGGGCGCCTTCGAACGCGCCAAACAGCATGCGGTGCCCCGGGTGCTGGCCTTCACCAAGCTCATCGAGGCCCGCGCTCACGCGCGGACCGGCAACGAGCGGGCCGCCTCCCGGGCCCTGGCCGCCTCCGAAAACCTCCTCGAGCGGACCCGCGAGGACAGCGGCGACGAGCCGGGATGGATCGACTTCTATCACCACGCGCGGCTGTCCGCCGACGCCGCCGAGGTCTTTAGGGACCTGAAGAACCCCAAGGCCGCCCTGGCCTGGAACCAGCAGGCAGCCGCCATGCAGCCCGGGGTCTTCACCCGCTCCGTCGGCATGCGGCTGGCGATCGTGGGGACCGCCCACCTCCAGGCCCGCGACCTCGACCACGGCCTGGAGCTGGGCAACCGCTCCGTCGACATCCTCGCCCGCGTGAAGTCCACCCGCGCGCTGGACTATGTGCGCGAGTTCAACGCCGCCCTGGCCCCCTGGCGGCGCGAGCCGGCGGTCCGCGAGTTCCTCCACCGGACCCGCAAGGACCTCCAGATCGCCGCCTAGTCGCTCACCGGGGCCGGGGCTGGGTGGGCAGGACCCGCACTCGGGCGTCGGGGGCGGTCAGTTCCGTCCGCAGCTGCCGGTTCTCCACCGTCAGCTGGTGGACGACCCGGACCAGGCCCTCGACGTCCGCCCGGAGCTGGGCGAGTTCCTCGGCGTCCTTGGCCCGTAGTTCCTTGAGCTTGACGATCTGCTGCCGCAGCCGCTTCTCGCTGTCCGGCATCTGCCCGCGGGCCCGGACCTGGTCGTAGAACTCGTTCTTCAGATCCAGGTGGCGCTGGGTGAGCGCGTTGCGGGGAACCCCGGCTTCCTGGGCGAGGGCGACGATGGTCAAGGCGCCGTTGGAGTGCTGCGGGGTGCCGGTCAGGATGCGGTCCATCGCGGCGCGGATGCGTTCGCGCTCGTCCGCTGCGGGCGTCACTGTGCACTCTCCTTGAGGGTGATGCGGGTCTTCTCGTGTTCGTCGGCGATCTCGCGGAGCCGGGCCGCGTTGCCCCGCAGACGCTCGCCGAGCGGCCCCGGCAGTCGCCCAGCCCGCATCTCCAGCGCGGTCGCGCGCTGGCGGAGCTGGTCAGCGTGACGGTCGGTCCGGGCGATGTTCCCGCAGGAACTCACGCAGCGGTCCAGGCTCGGCGTCTCCTTGGTGTCGCCGCGGTGGCAAAGGGCCCGGTCGCGGTTGTAGACACACATCAGCAGCGTGTTCGGGTTGTCATAGACCGCCAAGTCGGAGTTGTTCAGGATCCTGCGGGCCGTGCGCTCAGTGATGACGGTGCCCTCGAACTGCGGCGCCTTGGTGGAAGCGTGGATGGCCCGCCGTGCGGCCGGGCCGGAGATGCCAACGCCGTCCTCGAGGTCCTCGTGCAGCTCGGTGACGGTGTCGACGGTGGCCCGCGCGGTCTCGACGTCCAGCAGATGGTGGATGCCGTCACGGCTGCGGGCGGCGTAACCGACCGAGACGGTGGTCCGCAAATGGCCGTACTGAATCGCCAGAGCCACTAGACCTCCCGGGCGGCGTGCGATGTGCCAGGCCAAGGTCCTGCGGAAACGCTCCGTACCGATCTTGCCCTGTGGGTCGGGAGGGACGACCTCGTATGACCGTCCCTGGCGGACGGCTTCCTCGCTGGCCCAGGTGACGAAGTCCTCGACGCGCGTCCGGATGGTTGTCATCCCCAGCGATCCTGCTCGCGACCGTGACTGGGGGTCGTGGCTGGCACTGTCAAACAGCAGACAGTCCTCGGGAACCATACGTTCGAGGACCCGAACGGCCCTGACGACGGGTGCGATCGCCACCCAGGGCGCCTCTCGCTGGACCCCAGCCGACAGGTGGTTGCCGTCTTCGTCCCGCGCGGTCTTATAGACCCGTCCGTAGATCATGTGCTGCGGCATGCTGCCGTCCTCGCTCCGCTCAGTGTCCGGGCAGCAGTCGGTCCGCAAGCCCAGCACCTCGCCCGGCCGCATGCCCGTCAAGTAGGCAATGACAATGAAGCACGCGGTGCCCAGGTGCCTGAACAACTGAACGACCTCGGCAAAATCCATCACCTCGCGCCAGGGCCGGCTCCCGATCACGCCGGTAACCGGGGACCGCATCGGGCAGGGCCCCGGACGCTCGCGTGCCGCTTGAGCCCAGGCCGGTGTCACGGTCCTCCCATGAACCTGGTCGACGGAGACGCCCAGGCTTCCCGCGAGGTATTGCGCACACACCCGCCTCTGGCCGGCGTGCAGGAACGTCGGGATCGGCTGGCCGGAGGCGAAGAAGGCATCGATGGCCGCAAGGCCGGCGGGGGTCTGCGGAGTGCTGTGCGCCGCGGCGATGATGCGGTCTCGTTCCTCCATCGCGCCGAGGATGCCGTCGGCGAAGTCCTCGACCATGCGGACTGCCCAGACCAGCAGCGGTCCCATCGTCGCCGCTGCGATCTCCTCGGTGAGGTTCTCCCCTCCGTGCGAGGTGGCCGGCGGCAGGTAGTCGTCATAGCCGTCCCGGTCCCATGGCGTGCGCGCGATGGCCAGAGGACGGGCGGTCAGGCCGTCGAAGGCCCAAAGGCGAGTCAAGGAGATGAGGATCTTCAAGACACTGTTGTGGGCCCAGCCGCCGTCGCGCAGATTGCTGCCGTAGTCCTCCCACACCCCGTCGTCGCACGAGCTCAGCGTGGTGATGCCCCGCTGGTCCAGCCACCAGGCGAATCTGCTCCAGTGCCAGATCGTCTGCCCCATCGCCTCCGGGCTGATGCGGGACCGCCATGCGCGGGCGCGTTCGCGGCAGAAACTCGCCGGAAGCTCGCCATTGATCAAGGTCCAGCCGATCAACCGGAACTCCTCCCGCAGGGTCTCCGGGAAGGCTCGCAAGTAGACAGTGACCTTCTTCGTGCTCGGGTTCTCGATCAGCGGCGCCAGGGGCCAGACGTCATCGCCGTAGCGAACGACCGGGCCGTCGCAGTCAGCGGTGTTCAGGTGTGGGCCGAACAGGGGAGTGGCCGGTCCGGGTAGAACCCCGGCGGTGAGGCCGGTTGCGGTGGTCACGAGTCGAGCACTCCCGTCAGCAGGTCGTCGATCAGCTCTTGGTCGTCCTCGCTGACCGCGTGCAGAGCCTTGTCCCAGGCTGACTGTCCGAGGCGTCTGCGCAGTTCTTCGAGGCGTCCGTGGGAGTCGCCCCAGTCTGACTGCCAGAGCGTCGGGTGCATGACACTGCGAAGGTTTGTCAGGGCCTGGTGCAGGTGAGCCAGGCGGGGGTGGTGGCCGGGATGGACGCGGGCGTTGGTGCATCCCAGGCAGGCCAGGAACGATGCCCCGCAGACCCCGTCGGCGGCGGTGACGGGGCCGTTGCCGAAGTCCCGGCAGTCGGCGGTCGCAGTCGCAACATCGCCCGACGTCGGCTCCTCCCGCAGCTCAGCCACCAGCACGGCCTGTTCTGCCTGCCGCCGGGCGGACTCTGCCGCTGCCGCGACGACCGGGACCGCGGCCTCCCTCGCCCGTTGGTCAGGAAGAACATAGACGCTGTCGTGGGTGTCCTGGCTGTTCTGGCCGGGCTCACGCCGCTCGACCACGTTGACGGTGCGGCGCCCCCGCCGAAACACCGCCCCTTTGATGCCCTGCTCGGCAGCCCATTGCCTCCCCGCCCCCCTGGTCACGCCGAAGCGGAACAGCTCGTCCGCCCCGATACCGCGGTTGGTCATGACGGCCCGCCAGATGATCAAACGGTCGGTGCCCGAGTCCGAGGTCGCCACCGCCATGCGGGCGGCTTGGGTGGCCTCCAGTGCCTGTGTGATCAGCCGGCCCGAGGACCCGGCACCGAAGTCGGTGACGTTTCTCGTCTCGTGCTGGCGTCCAGGCCCCCGCCGGAACTTCACCAGCTCGAGGCGGTAGGTAGGGTGACCGTCCGGCCCGCTGTCCGGCGTCGCGCGAGGGACGGCCAGGGTGTCGATGACCGACAGGTTCAGCCCGAACTCGGCCATCAGCAGAACCCCGAGGGCCGCCGCCTCCAGCCGCGTCAAGAACAGCCGCTTCCAGGTGAGCTCGGACCTCTCCCCGCCCAGGGCCTGGGCGTACTCGCGAACGACGCGGATCTGGTTGCCGGGGCGGGAATAGCACGGGACATGCCCCGTGCGGGCCAGACATTCCAGAGCCTCTCCGATCAGCCAGTCCCGGCTCCCCTTCTCGAATTCTCCATCCTTCCATCGTTCCAGATGCTTCATGTTCTCCTGAATGCGCAAATGCGCGCTGCGGAAGGTCCGGCGGGCCGCCACCTTGATCTGGTCGAAGTCCCCTGTCGAGTAGGCACTCTCCTTCACCTGGGGCTTGGGCAGGCGCCTGGCCATCGCCTCTGCCACTGGCCCCGCCACGCGCGGGTCGTCCTGAAGGATCCCGGCGACGCGGCGGATCTGCGTGTAGCCGCTGACCGTGGTCGTGTCACGGCTGATTCTCCAGGAATCCCAAACGGCCACCGTGATGCTGTCGATGTCCCGGGGTGGCTCTGGCAGTGACGAAAGCCAGGTCGTGAATTGCCTGAGGAGCATCCAGACCTGTTGACTGCTGTCGTGAGTCCCCCAGATGTTGGGATGGCAACGGGCGGCGAACAACTTGGCCAAGGACCGCTGCATCGGTTCGGCAGCCGGCAAGGTGGAGAAGTCGAAGGAGAGGGCACGCCCGTTGCGGTCCCGGTGTTCCACCACCAGGCCGTCACCGGTCACCGCTTCGGGACGGCGGTGCACGACCTCCGGCAGTGAGGCTCTGCGTCCCCGGCGGCTCATGTGGCCACCTGCATTCGCTCGTCGAGGTCCTGAATACCCTCGGTCTCACGGGCCACGCGTGCGAAGAGATCGTCCATCGCCCCTTCAGCCGCTCCGCCCGTGCCTCCCAGGAGAGGAGCCGTGTCCAGCAACGACCGCAATTGCAGGTCAGCGACCGGAGCCAAGTAGATCTGCCGGGTTGTCTCAATCGACGAATGCCCCAGCAAGTCCTGCACCATCCGCCATGGATCGCCGTAGAGCAGGCGGTAGTCCCGCCGTTCCTCGGGTGTCAGCCCCAGGCGCTGGTCCATCAGGTAGTGCAAGATCACCAGCATGCGGAGTGCAAACGAATGCCGGGCCGAATGTGGCGTGGCCTGCGGCGCGGTGCTGCGGTAGGGGTCAAAGCCCGGGGTGCCGGGCTGGGGCTCCAGTACATCGCGGCAGCGTCTGTTGGCCGTGCGGAAGACGCCCTCCCAGGACGAAGGCGCGAACGGCAGGCCCTGCTCGTTCAGCCACAACCACAGCGGTTCAGGCCCATCCGGGCCCTCGGTGTAGAGCGTCATGCGTCGCTCAACCGTCAGATCTGTCAATTTCTCCTTTCCAGGTACCCCGTCTCGATCGCGCCAGTGCACTTCTCGCCTCGTGCCACTGGTGACCCGCGTTACCAAACGCATTTCAGGAAGAGTGTCGTATCGACCGGCAGCCCTGGCCTTGCGAACTCCCTCCGCCCGCAAACCCTGCTGATAGGCTTCCACTCCACCCAGCACATTCATGGCGACATAGAAGGTGCGCGGCTTCTTCGACCGCGTCACGGCGGCAGCAATCCTGCCCACGTAATACCGGCCTCCGGCCAGCCGAATGGACGGAACTTCAAAGTTGAGAAGTGATCCGCCCTCACTCAGCCGCATGCCAGTTGAATACAGCAGATCCGCGAAGGCCGCATTGCGGTCCTCCAGCCGTCCGACCCACCCATCCGCCGGTATCCCGGCGACGGTGTGGCCGCGTAGCCCCACGTCCACCCAGCGTCGAAAGGCTCGTGGGGTCAGCCACCTCACGTCGCTCTTCTTCGCGTCCTTCGCCTTTGCCACGGGCACCATCAACACGTCGCCATTTCGGCCCATGACCTGCTTCATCGCGATTGGACTGCGAGGCATCAATTCCTGCCCCTCAGCCCAGGCGTAAAGGCCAGTGAGGGCGGCTAGTTCTCGGTCCCATTTCGCTCCACCGATCCGTTCAGGGTTATCAGTGGACCACCGTCTCCAGTCTTCGAAGTCTTCTAGGTCGCCTTCGAGTGCCTGGTTCCAGGCATATCCACGCGCCCATAGAAAATTCAGGAACAGGCAGATGTCAGTAACGTAGTTGCGCTTGGTCTCTGTCGTGTATCTCCGAAATCTGCGACTCCGTAAATACAACGAAAGCAGTTCATCGACCCGGTAATCAGGGGCGAGGAGGATCGGGTCACCTTCTTTGATCCCGACACGCTCTTCCGAGCTCGCCAGGTCCTCCCAACCCGCCAGCAGCGACGTACGGACTCCGTCCGCCGCCCTACGCTTCGACACCCAAAACACGCGCCAGCCGACCATGGCGTTCCCTTCCCCGATGGCCTTCAACACGCTGATTCAACAGGGAAGATCGAGCAGGTGACGGCCTCCTCCGGGTCGGCCAGCATGCGCAGGGCCTCGCGGTCGGTGGCGAGCTGCTGCGACAGGGCGCCCTGGGCGCAGTCGAGCCGGTGCACGACCACCTCGTAGGCGCTCCCCGGCGGGGCTTCGGAGATCCGCCACCGGCGGCGCTCGTCGGCCGGAGGCGGGTCCAAGACCGCGTAATCCTCGCCTGCGATCGGCTGGACAGCGGGGTACGGGGCGGAGAACTCCACCTCCATGACGTCCGGGACGGGGCCACGAGGGGTATCGCGCCTGGTCGGAAGGGACAAGACGAGGTCGTACCACCAGGTTCCCCGGAAATGCCGGCGTGCCGTAACCCGTACCTCGAGGATCTGGTCGCCCTCGAGGCAGACGAGCGCGCGGGGAAGCTGGTCCCGGGGAATGCCGTGCATGCCTCGAATGTAGTTCCGTCCTCAGGGCCCGGGCGCGGCTGGGATACGGCAGACTGCCCACGTGACCACAGCGCCCCCGTCCATCCCGCAGGCGCCGCCGTCTGTCCTGGTGCGGGAGGCGGCCGGTGAGTGACCCCGTGCTCGTGCTGCGTCTGGCCGCGCTGTTCCAGTGGGAGCAGCACCAGCCCGGCGGCTGCCGGTGCCTGTGCGGCCTCTACCACCGCGAAACGCCCGGCCCGGCCGCAGCCAGCGGTTGCACCGCGGCCGGCGAACCGAGCCTCCTGATCCGCGTGGAGACGCCCGGGGAGTCGAGCGAACCCCTGCCGGTCTGCCGCGCCTGTTACACCGCCCTCGCCCCGCTCGCCGTCGCCGAAGAACACGACTCCTGACCCCCCCCGCTCCCGGGACGGAGGCGACCGTGCCGTCACCGGCAGCGGCTCGTTGAGTGGGGTGTGCGGTTGCCGGAGCCGATGCTCGCCACGCCCGTGGACCGGCTGCCCGCCTTCGACGGACAGGTAGCAGCTGAGCCGAAATGGGACGGCTTCCGGGCGCTCGTCTGGCGGCCGCGGGACGGCCGGGTCGAGATTGTCTCCCGTCGGGGCACGCCCCTGGCCCGGGCGTTCCCGGACGTTGCGGCGGCCGCCGAGCGGGACCTGCCTGGCGACTGCCTGCTGGACGGTGAGCTCGTGGTGTGGAACGCCGGCCGCCTGGACTTCGACCTGCTGCAGCAGCGCCTGCGCAGCGGCGCGGCCACGGCCACACGGCTCGCGGCGACCGCGCCGGCGCACTTCGTGGCCTTCGACCTGCTGCGCCTGGGCGATGACGACCTGATGCCGCTGCCCTATCGCGAGAGGCGCGCGGCCCTCGAGCGGCTGTGTGCCGGGCTCGCCCCGCCGTGGACGCTGTGCCCGTCGACGCTCGAGGAAGCCCAGGCGCGGCAGTGGCTCGGGAAGCAGTGGGCCACCGCCGGGCTCGAGGGCCTGTTGCTCAAGAAGGTGGAGCAGCCGTACTTGGCGGGGCAGAGGGGGTGGAGAAAACTGCGGGTGCGGTCGACGACCGAGGCGATCGTGGGCGGCGTCTCGCCGTCCCTCGCCCGCCCGCAGACCGTCCTGCTCGGCCGCCTCGATGCCGATGACCGGCTGCACTACGTCGGCCGTACGACCGTGCTGAGCGCCCCGCAGGTGCGCGCCCTCGCCGAGGTTCTCGCGCCGGCACCACCCGGACACCCCTGGACAGGCCGCCGCTTCACCGCCTCGTGGGGCAGCCGGGAGTCACTGGTCGTCGCCCTGGCAGCGCCCGAGCTGGTCGCCGAGGTCAGCGCCGACGCCGCGGTCGACCGAGGAAAGTGGCGCCACCCCGTGAGGTGGGTCCGCCTGCGTGCTGACCTCTCCCCCGCCGACACCCCGCCCTTCGGGCAGGGCAACCAGCCCAGCGCCGGGTGACGAACGAGGGGAAGGGGCACCTGCGGCGTCAAGTGCGAGCGGTCGCGCCACATAGGCTCGGAGCCGCCCTGTGGGCGACTGGCCCGGCGTGTACGACAGATCCCGCATCGTCCGCCGCGCACAGTAGGGGGCGGGGGCCGCCGCCCCCGGCCCCCACCACGGACGGAGACCAGCGGTGACAGTGACCAGCGACGGCATGACCGGCACGGAGCTCGCCAAGAGCCTGCTGCACAGCGTGGGCAACGAGTGGATGCGGGCGGCGACGCGTCTGCTGGGCGCGCACCGCAACGGATTCTGGCTGCGCCGCTTCCTTGAGGAGGAGGCCGAGATCAGCGCGGCCGCCGACCAGCCCATCATCGACCGCGACGGCGTGCACCCCTCGGTGAACTGGGACACCATCGGGCTGCTGATGCTGTCACGCCCCGGGGCCTTCAAGGCCTCCGCCAGCGAGCTGGCCATGCTCGAAGTCGCCGCTTCCCTGGTGAGTCGCTGCGGAGTCCAGCTCGGGCAGGTCCTCCGCGTCGTCGACGACGCGGAGTTCCGGCTGATCCTGCGCGCGCAAGAGGAAGCCGCTTTCGGCACCTGACGTACTGCGCCGGGCGGTGGAGGGATCAAGCGGGATAGTCGTAGGGGAAGTCGTCGATGTCCCGGCGCGGGCGGTCCTCCCGTGCGGGAAGGAGGTCGACGTACGCCGTGTCCGGGTCCTCGGCCTGGGTCGCGACGCACCGGACGGCCGCGAAGCGCGCGGGCATGTGGCGGTGGAGGGCGTCGATGGCGTCCAGGTCCTCGCTGGTGAAGGAGGGACAGATCCAGATCGCCGCGTAGGCATCGACGAGCTGGGCGTACTTGACGAGACGGCCGAGGTGCGAGGCGTCCGAGGGGGTGAGCTGGTTCTCGATCACCACGTGGCTGCGGCGTCTTCCGGGGCGCTCGACCCGGGCGAGGACGTCAATGCGGCTCCTGCCGACGACATGCTCCGTCTCTACCAGGGACAGGCTGTCCAGTTCGTCGATGCCTGTGGCAGCCCGCTCGACCCGCCACAAGTTCCGGGCGATCCAGGGTGTGAAGCTCCTGGCCTCGTCCTGGAACACGTCTCTGACGTGCCGGCGCGGCCGGGCCAGCCGTGCCTTCCTCAGCTGGTCGTCTTCCCTCTCGGTGCGTATGTGCCCGGACTGCGGGTAGCCGTGATCCGTCGGGAACAGCTCCTGTGTTCTATGCGGCTGGTCGGGCAGTTCGGGCCAGTCACTCGGCGGGCCGAAGAGTCTGTCGAAGGCCTCCTCCAAAGGTTCCTCGTGGCGTTCAAGGCTCCTGGCGAGTTCCGGAAAGCGCTCGCGGATCTCGCCAGCAGTGAGACGGGTCGTACTGGTGTCCATAAACGGGAAACCTACGTGCCGTCACTGACACAGGCGCTGGCGTGCACGCCGGACGGGTCTCACGGACGCCGGCGGGGGGTGCGGTGGTGGTGTTGAATGACTGGGGTGGCTAAGGCAGTTGGGCGCGGGCGCGCTCGGAGGAAGAGGAAGCCGGCGGCGCGGAAGGCGAGCGAGGGCACCACGGTGCGCCGCCGGCGGGGGCTGGACACCTCGGTGCCGTACTGCTCGAAGTGCGGGTCGACGCTGGTGCAGACGTGGCTGCCCGGCCCGTCGATGCACGTCCTGGTGGACACCGCGCGCCCCGAGGCGGGGGTGCTGGCCGTGTCGATCCACTCGGACGACTTCCCGCAAGGGGTCTTCAAGGACCCATGGCCGGTGATGTGCGCGGTGTGCGAGCAGGACTGCGGCAGTCGCCCGCGGCAGTGGGGGCACCGGCTCTACGAGGCGATGATGGCCGTCCTGGAGGAGGGGGAGTGGCCGCGGGCGCGGGACTGGGAGGTCGAAGACCAGTTCACGGACTGGTACGAGACCCGGCTGCGCAAGGCGGTCGACTCACACGAAGAGCTCCTCACCGGAGAGCGGCCGTTCCGCTACGGCTCGTCGAAGGACTACGATCCGCCCGGCCGGGGCGCCCCGGAGGAAGGCGAGGATGGTCCACGCGTGGACCAGGGGCCGTCAGGGGCCGCCGCCGAGGCAGGTGGTCCACGCATGGACCAGGACCCGTCAGAGGCAGTGCCGCCGGCGGGTGGTCTAGGCGTAGACCACCCGCCGACCGTGGAGGAGGCGGTCGCCGGGGTGCTGGCCGCCCGGGCCGCCGAGGCGCGGTGGCTGGAGCTGCTCGGAGTGGCGCTGCGGGCGGAGTACGCGCCAGGCAAAGGGCGCGAACTCGCACGGCGCGCCGCCCCGGCGATGTCACGCACCCTGGTGCTGCGTGAGCTACCACCGGGCTCCGACAATACGCCTAAAGAGTAAATTCACGCCGGGCCGCCAGAAAAGCGACTCGCAGAACGGGCCCGTGGGCGGCCGTTCGCCGGAGGGCCGGAGTGATCGGGTCCGGGCGGCCTCGGGAGGCCGCCAGCGAGCCGCACAGCGCTTCCGATCCTCTGGCGGGGCCTCAGAATCGCGTCGCACACTGGCTACTAACAGGTAGCCGGGTATTCTGCCTGGAATAACCGCCAACTCTCGGCGGGACGGATTCCGGCATGGACATGCCATGAATGGGGCGGACGGATGAGCGAGC
>NZ_JBITZS010000017.1:0-61454 GCF_044547045.1 Streptomyces sp. NPDC053048 | reverse complement strand
CCGGAAGCTAAGCCTTTCAGCGCCGATGGTACTGCAGGGGGGACCCTGTGGGAGAGTAGGACGCCGCCGAACTCCTTTTGAATAGAAAGCCCTGGTGGGAACTCCGGTTCCCGCCAGGGCTTTCTTGCGTTTCCGGACGGCCGGTGCAGGAGTCATTCGTCCGGCTGTTCTCCGGGCGCCTCAGCACCGGAGAACAGCCGGACGAGTGGCATCAATTACTCGCCCGCCGCGCGTGCGAGCTCGATGTCCAGGGACTCGCGCCGAATGCGCTGATCCATATAGAGGAGAGCCGTCACGCCGGCCGTAATCGGCAGAGTGAACGTGGAGGCAATGGTCGCGCTGATGCCATTGGAGATCAGGAGGGGCCAACCCTCGAGGCCCTCACCAAGATCACCAGTAAAGATCGTCGCGCCGAGGGCGGCCGGAATCTGAACCAATGCGCCGATCATGAAAGCGAGGAAAGCGGCGAGAATCTGTATTCCGAAGATCCGGCCCCACGCGCCCTGTACGAGCTTTGCCGACCGGCGCATGCTTTCGATCACGCCCTGCTTCTCCAGCATGAGGGCCGGAGCCGCGAGGCTGTAGCGAATCCAGAGCCATACGGCGGCGACCAGCCCCGCTGTTCCGCCGAGCAGCATCAGTGAGGCTGTGGCGCCCTCATCCGCCCCCGACGCGCCGAGAACCAGCCCGGGGGCCAGGCCCAGGACGAACGAGCCCACGATCAGCAGCGGGACCAGGCAGAACAGGCCCGCCATGCCGAGCAGCCGGGGCCGTGCGTTCGCCCAGGCCTCGCGCATCGTGACCGGTCGGCCGAGTACCGCCCGGCTGACCACGAACGTCAGGATCGCGGTGGCGAAGATCGAGCCCACCAGGCCGACGATCCCGGCCGCCGCGGCTCCCGACAGGCCCTTCCTGAAGGTCCGAAGAAGTTCGTCCAGCTCGGCGTTCTCGTCGAGGGCGTCCAGGTTCTCCGACATGTCGGGGAACCACAGGCCCGTGACCACGGTGGCGACCGTCTGCGTGCAGACCGCCACGCCCAGGGACACGCCCAGCACCGTTCGCCAGTGCAGGCGCATCGTGCTGAAGGTGCCCTCCAGGATCTCGCCGACGCTCAGCGGCCGCAGGGGGATGACGCCGGGCTGTGGCGCCTGCTGCTGCCATGGGCTGCCCCAGCCGCCCCCAGGGCGTCCGTTTCCGGGGCCGCCCCAGCCGGCGCCGCCCTGACCGCCGCCATCGCCACCACCGTCGCCGCCCCGGCCGCCGCCGCTGTCCGCGCGGGCCCGGCCCCAGCCGGGCGGCGTGGCGCCCGGAGAGTCGTTCATTTCCATAGCTCCTTCGGAATCCCTTACCGGTCGGCCATCGTGTCATGGCCTCCCTGTCGCGCCCGTGGACCCGTGAAGCCCCTCGTGGCCCCGGAGAGCTCGTACGAGGGAGACGGGCGGGCGTGGCCTTCAATAGTTGGGGTGCGCGGGGCAGACTGGACCAATGGCTGATCAGTACGCGGCACCCGTGTCCCGCTCCGGATCTCCTGCCGTCCCGGCCCTGCGCTGGGAGGACCTGCCGGAAGGGCCCGTGATCGTCCTCCTGGACCAGCGGAGGCTCCCTGCTGACGAGACCGAGCTGGTCTGTACCGACGTTCCCGCGTTGATCGAAGCGATACGTTCCCTGGCCGTGCGCGGCGCCCCGCTGCTCGGGGTCGCGGGCGCCTACGGGGTCGCCCTGGCGGCGGTGCGCGGCTTCGACGTGGACGAGGCCGCCGAGATGCTGGCCGCTGCCCGTCCCACCGCCGTCAACCTGGCCTATGGGGTGCGGCGCGCCCACGCGGCCCACCACGCGGCCCTCAAGGGCGGCGGCGATGCCGAGCAGGCCGCAGCGGCCGCCCTGGCCCAGGCCCGAGCCCTGCACCGCGAGGACGCCGAGGCCAGTGCCGACATGGCGGCACACGGTCTCGCCCTGCTGCAGGAGCTGCTGCCCGGCGGCGGGTTCCGCATTCTGACCCACTGCAACACCGGCGCCCTCGTCTCCGGAGGCGAGGGGACGGCCTTCGCGGTCGCGGGGGCCGCGCACCGGGCCGGGGAGCTGCGGCGGCTGTGGGTGGACGAGACGCGTCCGCTGCTGCAGGGGGCGCGGCTGACCGCGTACGAGGCCGGCCGGTCGGGGATGCCGTACACCCTGCTGACCGACAACGCCGCCGGCTCGCTGTTCGCGGCGGGCGAGGTGGACGCGGTGCTGATCGGCGCCGATCGCATAGCCGCGGACGGCTCGGTGGCCAACAAGGTGGGCAGCTACCCGCTGGCCGTGCTGGCCCGCTACCACCATGTGCCGTTCGTCGTCGTGGCGCCGACCACGACCGTTGATCTCGGTACGCCGGGCGGCGCCGCGATCGAGGTGGAGCAGCGGCCCGGTCATGAGGTGACGGACCTGCCGGCGGTGGGTTCCGGGGTGGGGACGGCGGCTTCCGTGTCCGTGGCTCCCTTGGGTGCGCAGGCCTACAATCCTGCGTTTGATGTCACACCGCCGGAGTTGGTGACCGCGATTGTCACGGAAAACGGCGTTCTTTCACCCGTGACAGAGGCCGGTCTGGCGGAGCTGTGTGCCAGGTCACGATCGGGTAATGGGATGATGTCGATATGAAGGGACGCGTCCTTGTCGTCGACGACGACACCGCACTGGCCGAGATGCTCGGAATTGTGCTTCGTGGTGAGGGTTTCGAGCCGTCGTTTGTAGCGGACGGCGACAAGGCACTCGCTGCTTTTCGGGAAGCCAAACCCGATCTTGTATTGCTCGATCTGATGCTGCCGGGCCGCGATGGCATTGAGGTCTGCAGACTGATCCGGGCCGAGTCCGGCGTGCCGATCGTGATGCTGACGGCGAAGAGCGACACGGTCGATGTGGTGGTCGGGCTGGAGTCCGGCGCGGACGACTACATCATCAAGCCGTTCAAGCCGAAGGAGCTCGTGGCCCGGATCCGGGCGCGGCTGCGGAGGTCGGAGGAGCCTGCTCCGGAGCAGCTGACCATCGGTGACCTGGTGATCGACGTGGCCGGGCACTCGGTCAAGCGCGACGGCCAGTCGATCGCGCTGACGCCGCTGGAGTTCGACCTACTGGTGGCGCTGGCCCGTAAGCCGTGGCAGGTCTTCACCCGTGAGGTGCTGCTCGAGCAGGTCTGGGGTTACCGCCACGCCGCCGACACGCGGCTGGTGAATGTGCATGTGCAGCGGTTGCGCTCGAAGGTCGAGAAGGACCCCGAGCGGCCGGAGATCGTGGTGACCGTCCGTGGTGTGGGGTACAAGGCGGGGCCGAGCTGAGATGCCGGGCAACGGTGCCGCTCCGGAGCGGGACGCGGGGCGGCCCGTCGGCGCGGCGCCGGGCGGCATATCGATCTTCCGGCGCCTGTGGCGCGCGGGACGGCTGCTGTCGGACGGCGCGGGCGCGGCGCCGGTGCATCCGCTGCTGCGCCTGTACGCGCGCTGGGTGCGGCGGCCGCTGCTGCCCGCGATGCGGCTGTGGCGGCGGAACATCCAGCTGCGGGTGGTCGCCACCACGCTGCTGATGTCGCTGGGCGTGGTGCTGCTGCTCGGTGTGGTGGTCATCGGCCAGGTGCGCAACGGTCTGCTGGACGCGAAGCGCCATGCGTCGCAGAGCCAGGCCGAGGGTGGTTTCAAGGCGGCGCGGGACGCCGCCGAGCCGGGTGCCGAGGGCCGTGGCCAGGACGGATCGCAGTCCGGCGGCCGGGGCAACCGTGACTCCGGTGCGTGGCTGACCGCTCTGGTGCAGCAGCTGGCCAGTGGTGGCCAGGGCGTGTACCACGTGGTGGCGCTGAGTGCCGCGGGCGACAGCTCGTACGTGGGCGCCGGCGGCACGCGCGGCCCGCGGGCCTCCGGTGACATCGACCCGGAGCGCAGTGTGCCCGCCGACCTGCGGCGGCAGCTGGATGGCCGTACGGGCACGTTCGAGAAGCCCGGGACGATCAAGCGCAGCGGTTCCGACGAGGGCGAGCCCGCGCTGATCGTCGGCAAGCGGATGTACGACGTCAACGGCGAGCCGTATCAGCTGTACTACCTCTTCCCGTTCACGCAGGAGGAGAAGTCGCTGAGCCTGGTCAAGGGCACGCTGGCGACGGCCGGGGTGTTCGTGGTGGTCCTGCTGGGGGCCATCGCCTGGCTGGTGGTGCGGCAAATCGTTACGCCGGTGCGGATGGCCGCGAGCATTTCGGAGCGACTGGCGGCGGGCGTTCTGCAGGAGCGGATGAAGGTCACCGGCGAGGACGACATCGCACGTCTGGGTGAGGCCTTCAACAAGATGGCGCAGAACCTCCAGGTGAAGATCCAGCAGCTGGAGGACCTGTCGCGGATGCAGCGCCGGTTCGTCTCGGACGTCTCGCACGAGCTGCGCACGCCCCTGACGACCGTACGGATGGCGGCGGACGTCATCCATGAGGCGCGTGAGGACTTCGACCCGGTGACGCGGCGTTCGGCGGAGCTGCTGTTCGGGCAGCTCGACCGTTTCGAGTCGCTGCTGGCGGACCTGCTCGAGATCAGCCGGTTCGACGCCGGGGCGGCGGCGCTGGAGGCCGAGCCGATAGACCTGCGCGACGTCGTGAACCGGGTGATCGAGGCGGCGCTGCCGCTCGCGGACCGCAAGGGCAGCAGGCTGCTCGTACGCGGTGACGAGCAGCCGGTGATCGCCGAGGCCGACGCCCGGCGCGTCGAGCGGGTGCTGCGCAACCTCGTGGTCAACGCCGTGGAGCACGGCGAGGGCCGGGACGTGGTGGTGCGGCTGGCGGTGGCCGGCGGGGCGGTCGCGGTCGCGGTGCGCGACTACGGCGTCGGGCTCAAGCCGGGCGAGGCGACCCGGGTGTTCAACCGTTTCTGGAGGGCCGATCCGGCGCGGGCCCGTACGACCGGCGGCACGGGCCTGGGCCTGTCGATCGCGGTCGAGGACGCGCGGCTGCACGGCGGCTGGCTGCAGGCATGGGGTGAGCCGGGCGGCGGGTCGCAGTTCCGGCTGACGTTGCCGCGCACGGCGGGCGACTCGCTGCGCGGTTCTCCCATTCCGCTGGAGCCGGAGGACTCGCGCCGCAACCGCGGGGTCAACGAGGCGGGCGTGCCCCTGGCGCTGCCGGGCCGGCAGTCACCCGTACCGCCGGTGCCGCCCGTACCGCCGCACAGCAGGAACGTACGGCCGACGGCGGATCCGACCGCGCTGCCCGGGAGCGGGGCGCGTGTGGTGCCGCGCACCGGCGGAACGCTCGCCGGGGACAAGAGCGCCGACAGGGCGGCCGAAAAGCCCGCCGACGGCACCGACAGCGGCAGCGGCCGCGGGACGACCGGAGGTGACCGTGACGGTCAGGCGTAGGCTCCGCGGGATCACCGGAAGTGGCCGTCCGGCGGGCGCCCTGATCGCTCTGGTCGGCGGCGCGCTGCTGGCCGGCTGCGCTTCGATGCCCGGCAGCGGGGAGGTGACCCCGGTCGACTCCTCGCAGCGCGCGGACGCCGACGCGCAGGTGCGGGTGTACGGGGTGCCGCCGCGCAAGAACGAGCAGCCGCAGGAGCTCGTCGCGGGCTTCCTGGAGGCGACGACGAGCGACGATCCGGACTACGAGACGGCCCGGATGTACCTGGCGAAGTCCGTGAAGCGGCAGTGGGACCCGTCCGCGTCGACGACGGTGCTGGACCGCACCCCGCAGGTGCGCATCGAGCGGACGGGCAGTGACCGGGAGCAGTCCTACACCGTCACGCTGACCGGCAAGCAGATCGCGAAGGTCGACGCCAAGCACGCGTACAAGCCGGACGAGCGAGCGTTCAAGGCCACCCTGCAGATGTCGCGGGAGAACGGCGAGTGGCGCATCGACGCGCTGGACGCGGGTCTGGTGCTGGGCGTCTCCGACTTCCAGCGCATCTACCGGTCGGTCAATAAGTACTACTTCGCCGAGCTGGGGCCGGACGGTGGCGGTGGCGGCAGGGCCCGCGGCGTGCTCGTCGCCGATCCCGTCTATCTGCGCAAGCGGATAGACCCGGTGACCTCCGGGGTCAAGGCGCTGCTGGACGGGCCCACCAACTGGCTCGACCCCGTGGCCGGGACGGCCTTCCCGACCGGCACCCGCCTGGTGGAGCCGCGGCTGTCGCTGGACGACTCCAATGCCCTCAAGGTGCGCCTGAACGACCGTGCCGCGGCCGCCGGCCAGGAGCAGTGCCGGCGCATGGCCGCGCAGCTGCTGTACACCGTGCAGGAGTCGGCGAAGGTCACGGATGTGACGCTGCAGCGCAAGGACGGCTCCCGGCTGTGCTCGCTCGGCAAGGAGCAGGCCAGGTCGTACGCGCCGGACCAGACGTCCGGGCGGCCGGACGGGCAGTACTTCGTCGACGGCCAGCGCCGCATGGTGAGCCTCGCCGACAACGACGAGCAGCCGCGCCGGGTGCCGGGGCCGTTCGGCGCGGACGGCGCGGCCCAGCTGCGTTCGGTCGCCGTGGACCGCAGTGAACGCCGGGCCGCCGGGGTGTCCGCCAATGGGCAGGCGCTGTATGTCGCGCCGCTGCAGGCGGGCGCCGCGCTGGGCGAGGCCCGGCTGACCGCGCACGGCGGCGGCTCCGGCAAGGCGGGGCTGACCGCGCCGAGCTGGGACGGCCTGGGCGATCTGTGGGTCGCCGACCAGGATCAGGAGCGGCCCCGGCTGCTGCGGCTGCCGGGCGGTACGGGCGCGCCGGAGGAGGTCCGGGTGTCCGGGCTGGACGGCGGACGGATCACCGGCGTGCGGGTGGCGGCGGACGGGGTGCGGATCGCGCTGCTGGTGACGCGGGGCGACCACACGGTCCTCAAGCTCGGCAGGGTCGAGCGGAGCGGCAGCGTGGGGCGGCCGAGCCTTTCGGTGCAGGAGCTGCGGTCCGTCGCGCCGCGGCTGGAGGACGTCGGCGCGGTCTCCTGGTCGGGCGCGAGCCGGCTGCTGGTCGCGGGCAGCGAGCAGGGCGGTCTGCAGCAGCTGCAGTATGTCGAGACGGACGGGTCGCAGCCGAACAACTCGGGGCTGCCCGGCATCACCGGGGTACGGGGCATCGCCGCGTCGGAGACTCCCGGCAAGGCGCAGGCGCTGGTCGCGGAGGGCGACGGCGGCATCTTCCGGCTGCTGCCGGACACGAACTGGAAGCTCGTGGGCAAGGACGGTTCGGCTCCGGTCCATCCGGGGTGATTCCGCTCGGGCTGTCGGGACCGCCGGGCGCCGGACCGTTGGGCTGTCGGACCGCTGGGCCGTCGGACTGTCGGCCGTGCGGGTCGGCGACGGCCACGGCCACGGTGACGGATCGCGTGCGCTCGGGCGCGTGGTGTTTCCGCTGCTCGTGGGCCGTCGGCCGGGTTTTCCACAGGGGTGGCGGGCTCGGGTGCGTGGCGGGACAGTGGAGCCATGCGCGGGTGGTGGCGGGACGTCGCGGACCTGGTGCTGCCGGGTGAGTGCGCGGGCTGCGGCCTCCCACGGCACGCGCTGTGCGAGGGGTGCCGGGCACGGCTGTGCGGCGGGCGGCCGAGCCGGGTGGTGCCGGAGCCGGTTCCGGCCGGATTGCCGGACGTCTACGCGGCGGCGCGGTATGCGAACGGGGTGCGCGCGGTGCTGCTCGCGCACAAGGAGCGCGGAGCGGTGGGCCTGGCCGAGCCGCTGGGCGCCGCGCTGGCGGGCGCGGTGCTGGGGGCGCGACGGTCAGGCGGGGCCTGGGATGTACGGGCCGGGAGTGGCCCGTTGCTGCTCGTGCCGGTGCCCTCCGCGCGGCGGGCCGTGGCCGGGCGGGGGCATGACGCCGGGCGGCGGATCGCGCTGGCGGCAGCCGGTGCGCTGCGCGCCGGTGGGGTACCCGCCCGGGTGGCGGCCGTACTGCGGTTGCGGCGGGCCGTCGCGGACCAGTCGGGGCTGGACGCCCGGCAGCGCTCGGCGAATGTGGCCGGGGCGATGGGGGCAGTGAGCGGGGTGGGACGCCTGTGGCAGGAGGGAGAGCAGGTGATGCTCGTCGACGACCTGGTGACGACCGGGGCCTCACTTGCGGAGGCCGCGCGTGCCGTCTCCGCGGCGGGTGGCCGGATCGCGGCGGCGGCCGTGGTCGCGGCCCCTCCGCGGGCTTTCGAAAACCACCGGAACTGACGGGGAAGGCCCCTCGTTCCTGAGGGAAACGGCAGGAAAACACCTGAATGGAGGTACGTCGCGGTAGGGGGTACCGACGGGCTTCCCAGCGAGATATGTTCGGTTGTGAGGAATGGCAGAAGCTATGCCTCATATCTCCGATTGGCGTGTTTCGTATGCCTTCGTCGAAGCTGGGAAGAAGCTCGATGAGGCTCGAAGCCGTGGGGTGTAGATCTTGTCGACGGGGGAGGAGGAGGTGAAAACCGCCTAGTCGGGGGCTCCGGGGAACCCCGGGGCCTGATGCAAGAGGGATGCGCTCCGCAACCTTCGGCGGAGCGATCCGGGAACGGAGTTCTGCGTGGACATCGTCGTCAAGGGCCGCAAGACAGAGGTGCCCGAGCGGTTTCGCAAGCACGTGGCCGAGAAGCTGAAGCTGGACAAGGTCCAGAAGCTGGACGGCAAGGTGATTCGCCTCGACGTGGAGGTGTCCAAGGAGCCCAACCCCAGGCAGGCCGACCGGTCGGACCGGGTGGAGATCACGGTGATCTCCCGTGGACCGGTGATCCGGGCAGAGGCCGCAGCGACGGATCCCTACGCCGCGCTCGATCTCGCAGCGAACAAGCTCGAGGCGCGGCTGCGCAAGCAGCACGACAAGCGCTTTGACCGCCGGGGCAACGGACGGATCCCGGCAAGCGATGTAGCGGCGACCGTCATCGGTGCCGCGGAGCTCAACGACAACGGCCGGCTGGTCGCGGAGGAACAGGCGGGCGGCGTGCCCGTCACACACATGGGGCCGCTGGAGGTACGCGGAGAAGGGCCGCTGGTGGTCCGGGAGAAGACCCACTCCGCCGCCCCGATGACGCTCGACCAGGCACTCTACGAAATGGAGTTGGTCGGCCACGACTTCTATCTGTTCGTCGACTCCGAGTCCAAGCTGCCCAGTGTCGTCTACCGGCGGCACGCCTATGACTACGGCGTCATCCGCCTCAACGCCGACCCGCTCTTCGAAGTGGAACCCGGCGGCGCGGGCGGCGCGCTGGGAGGCTGAAGCGCGAGGCCACGGCCGTGACGCACGGCCGTGGCCCCGTGTGAGCCGTTGGACCCGTGATGGTGCCCCAGGAGCGCCGGTGCGCTCCCGGGGCATCGCCGTGCGACCACGGAAAGCACTGCCCGGCGGCCCGGCATGAAATCATGAGTGGCCAACCGCCGGTCCGCCGGAACCGGTTGGGGTGGCGCTGACCGTGCAACCGCGAGGGGCCATGGCCTTCAGGGGGAGGAACGATGGCGAACAGGTTCGGACCCGTGACCGGGCCCGGCGATGACGACGAGGGCGCCCACCCGGACCGGGGCGCCGCGCGGGAGGAGCCGATCCGGGTCCTGGTCGTGGACGACCACGCGCTCTTCCGCCGCGGCCTGGAGATCGTTCTCGCCCAGGAGGAGGACATCCTGGTCGTGGGCGAGGCCGGGGACGGCGCCGAGGCGGTGGACAAGGCGGCCGACCTGCTGCCCGACATCGTGCTGATGGATGTGCGCATGCCCAAGCGCGGCGGCATCGAGGCCTGCACCTCCATCAAGGAGGTGGCTCCCAGCGCGAAGATCATCATGCTGACGATCAGCGACGAGGAGGCCGACCTCTACGACGCCATCAAGGCGGGAGCGACCGGCTACCTCCTCAAGGAGATCTCCACCGACGAGGTGGCGACGGCCATCCGCGCGGTGGCGGACGGCCAGTCCCAGATCAGCCCGTCGATGGCGTCCAAGCTGCTGACCGAGTTCAAGTCGATGATCCAGCGCACCGACGAGCGCCGGCTGGTGCCGGCGCCCCGGCTCACCGACCGCGAGCTGGAGGTGCTCAAGCTCGTCGCGACGGGCATGAACAACCGTGACATCGCCAAGGAGTTGTTCATCAGCGAGAACACGGTCAAGAACCATGTCCGCAACATCCTGGAGAAGCTGCAGCTGCACTCCAGGATGGAGGCCGTGGTCTACGCGATGCGGGAGAAGATCCTCGAGATTCGCTGAGGGCGTTCCGGGGCCGTCAGGGCTCCCGGCGTCGCGGCCCCGGTGGTCTCACGGCTCCCGGTCCAGCGCGGCGACCAGTGCCGCGGCCAGCCCGGCGTCGTCGCAGCGCTCGACGCGCACGGCGTCGCAGCCCACCCACCCGGCCGCCTCCCACAGCGCCCGTGCCATGGGTTCGACGGCCTTGGCGTCCTCGAGCGAGACCTGCCGGGCCACCAGCGTCCGTCCCTCGCGCGCCGGATCCACCCGGCCCGCCAGCCGGCCGCCCGTCAGCAACGGCATCGCGAAGTACCCGTGCACCCGCTTGGGCTTGGGGACATAAGCCTCCAGTCGGTGCGTGAAGCCGAATATCCGCTCGGTGCGCGGCCGGTCCCAGATCAGGGAGTCGAACGGCGACAGCAGCGTCGTACGGTGCCGCCCCCGGGCGCCGTCCGCCAGCGCCGCCGGGTCCGCCCAGGCGGGTTTGCCCCAGCCCTCGACCTCGACCGGCACCAGGCCCGTGTCGTCGACGACCGCGTCGACCTGCTCGCCCTTGAGGCGGTGGTAGTCCGCGAGGTCGGCGCGCGTCGCCACGCCCATGGCCGTGCCCGCCTGTGCCACCAGGCGCCGTACGCACTCGGCGTCGTCGAGGCCGTCGTGGAAGAGGGCCTCCGGCACCGCGCGCTCGGCCAGGTCGTAGACGCGCTTCCAGCCGCGGCGGCGGGTGCACACCACCTCACCGGTGTCCAGCAGCCACTCCACCGCGATCTTCGTCTCGGACCAGTCCCACCACTCGCCGCCGTTCTTGGCGCCCCCCAACGCTCCCGCGGTCAGGGGCCCGTCGGCCTCGAGGCGGGCGCGGACGGCCGCGCACGAGCGCTCGGAGTCCTTCATCACGTGCCAGCGGTGACCTCGCGCTTTCATGGCGCGGCGCCGGAAGGCGAACAGCGGCCACTCCTCGATCGGCAGGATGCACGCCGCGTGCGACCAGTACTCGAAGGCGTGCTCACCGCTCCAGTACGCCGACTCCACCGCGTCCCGCCCGACCGCGCCCAGGCGGGCGTACGGCACCAGCTCGTGCGAGCGCGCGAGCACCGAGATGGTGTCCAGCTGGACCGCGCCGAGGCGGCGCAGCACACCGCGCGTCCCGGCCCGCCGGTCCGGGGCGCCGAGGAGGCCCTGGGCGCGCAGCGCCAGCCGGCGCGCCTCGTCGGCGGACAGCCGGGCCTCGGGCCTGCGGGCCCCGGCCGTACGGGAGGATCCGGAACGGCCCTTCGCGGTGGCGGTAGTTGTCATACCGAGCAGCCTAGGGGCGGCCACTGACAACGGTCCGCGCGGGATCAGTCGCGCTCGGGAAACGGCAGGTAGGGCGTGTGCGTCGGCAGCCCGATGTCCGAGGGGAGCAGGGAGCCGATCCAGGCGTCGCGGCGGACGCCGTTGTGGAGGATCTTCGAGCGCATGGTGCCCTCCATCCGGAAACCCGCCTTCACGGCGACGCCGCGCGAGCCCTCGTTGCCGGCCTCCGCGTACCACTCCAGCCGCTCGACGCCCAGGTTCTCGAAGGCCCAGCGGATCACCTCGCGGGCCGCCTCCACGGTGTAGCCGCGGCCGCGCGCGGGCTTGGCCGTCCAGTAGCCGAGCTCGGCCTGCCGCTCGGGGGCGCGCAGCTCCGCGAGGCGCACCAGGGCCATCGAGCCGAGGAGCCGGTCGTCGTCCCGGGCGAAGAGCCCGAAGGCGTACATCGAGTCCTCGAGCCAGCCGGCCGGGCACGTCTCCTCGACGTACACGCGCGCGTCCTCCAGGGTGTAGGGGGAGGGCACGTTCGTGTAGCGCGGAATGTCCGGGTCCTGGCAGGCCTCGTGGACGGCGGGCGCGTCGGCGGGGGTGAAGGTGCGCAGCACGAGCCGCTCGGTGGTCAGACTTATGGGCTCCATGGCCGGAGTCTAGGGACCGGCTCCGGGGGAACGCGTCCGAATATCGGTGCCCCGGCACCTTCCGGGAGGGCCGTTCGTTCTCACTGCGGGTGACACCCGGCCTCGGTGCCGACGGACCTCCCGGCGCGGTGGGGTCCTCGCTTACGATGGCCGTTGCGGCGGGGACTGTCCCGTCGTGCCCGCGCACCCCACCGTGCCCAGGCCCGACCGGCAAGGAGCCAGCCTACGTGTCCGTCTTCGGCAAGATCATGCGTGCAGGAGAAGGCAAGATCCTGCGCAAGCTGCACCGCATCGCGGACCAGGTCAATTCCATCGAAGAGGACTTCCTCAACCTCTCCGACGCCGAGCTGCGTGCCCTGACCGAGGAGTACAAGCAGCGGTACGCCGACGGAGAGAGCCTGGACGACCTGCTGCCCGAGGCCTTCGCGACCGTCCGCGAGGCCGCCAAGCGCGTACTCGGCCAGCGCCACTACGACGTGCAGCTCATGGGCGGTGCCGCCCTGCACCTCGGGTACGTGGCGGAGATGAAGACCGGTGAGGGCAAGACCCTCGTCGGCACCCTCCCCGCGTATCTGAACGCCCTCTCCGGCAAGGGCGTCCACCTGATCACGGTGAACGACTACCTGGCCGAGCGCGACTCCGAGTTGATGGGCCGGGTGCACAAGTTCCTGGGTCTGTCGGTCGGCTGCATCCTCGCCAACATGACCCCGGCCCAGCGCCGTGAGCAGTACGGCTGCGACATCACGTACGGCACGAACAACGAGTTCGGCTTCGACTACCTGCGCGACAACATGGCGTGGTCGCAGGACGAGCTGGTGCAGCGCGGTCACAACTTCGCCGTCGTCGACGAGGTCGACTCCATCCTGGTCGACGAGGCCCGTACGCCGCTGATCATCTCCGGCCCGGCCGACCAGGCCACCAAGTGGTACGGCGACTTCGCCAAGCTGGTCACCCGCCTGACCAAGGGCGAGCCGGCCAACCCGCAGAAGGGCATCGAGGAGACCGGCGACTACGAGGTCGACGAGAAGAAGCGCACGGTCGCCATCCACGAGGCCGGCGTCGGCAAGGTCGAGGACTGGCTGGGCATCGACAACCTCTACGAGTCGGTCAACACCCCCCTCGTCGGCTATCTGAACAACGCCATCAAGGCGAAGGAACTGTTCAAGAAGGACAAGGACTACGTCGTCATGGACGGCGAAGTCATGATCGTCGACGAGCACACCGGCCGTATCCTCGCCGGCCGCCGCTACAACGAGGGCATGCACCAGGCGATCGAGGCGAAGGAAGGGGTGGACATCAAGGACGAGAACCAGACCCTCGCCACGATCACCCTGCAGAACTTCTTCCGCCTCTACGACAAGCTGTCCGGTATGACCGGTACGGCCATGACCGAGGCCGCCGAGTTCCACCAGATCTACAAGCTCGGCGTGGTGCCCATCCCGACCAACCGGCCGATGCTGCGCCAGGACCAGTCGGACCTGATCTACCGCACCGAGATCGCCAAGTTCAACGCGGTCGTCGAGGACATCGCCGAGAAGCACGAGAAGGGCCAGCCGATCCTGGTCGGCACCACCTCGGTCGAGAAGTCCGAGTACCTCTCGCAGCAGCTCGCCAAGCGCGGCATCCCGCACGAGGTCCTCAACGCCAAGCACCACGAGCGCGAGGCGTCCATCGTTGCCCAGGCCGGCCGCAAGGGCGCCGTCACGGTCGCCACCAACATGGCCGGCCGCGGTACGGACATCAAGCTCGGCGGCAACCCCGACGACCTCGCCGAGGCGGAGCTGCGCCAGATGGGCCTGGACCCGGTGGAGCACGTCGAGGAGTGGGCGGCCGCGCTGCCCACGGCCCTCAAGAAGGCCGAGGCCGCGGTGAAGGAGGAGTTCGAGGAGGTCAAGTCGCTGGGCGGCCTGTACGTCCTGGGCACCGAGCGCCACGAGTCCCGCCGCATCGACAACCAACTGCGCGGCCGTTCCGGCCGGCAGGGCGACCCGGGCGAGTCCCGCTTCTACCTCTCCCTCGGCGACGACCTGATGCGCCTGTTCAAGGCCCAGATGGTCGAGCGCGTGATGGCCATGGCCAACGTCCCCGACGACGTGCCGATCGAGAACAAGATGGTCACCCGCGCCATCGCCTCCGCCCAGTCGCAGGTCGAGCAGCAGAACTTCGAGACCCGCAAGAACGTCCTGAAGTACGACGAGGTCCTCAACCGTCAGCGCGAGGTCATCTACGCCGAGCGCCGCCGCGTCCTGGAGGGCGAGGACCTGCACGAGCAGGTCAAGCACTTCATGGACGACACCATCGACGACTACATCCGCCAGGAGACCGTCGAGGGCTTCGCGGAGGAGTGGGACCTCGAGCGGCTGTGGAGCGCGTTCAAGCAGCTCTACCCGGTGCGCGTGACCATCGAGGAGCTGGAGGACGCGGCCGGCGACCGCGCGGGCATCACCGCCGAGTTCATCGGCGAGTCCGTCAAGGACGACATCAACGAGCAGTACGCGGCCCGCGAGGAGCAGCTCGGCTCCGACATCATGCGTGAGCTGGAGCGCCGCGTCGTGCTGTCCGTCCTGGACCGCAAGTGGCGTGAGCACCTCTACGAGATGGACTACCTCCAGGAGGGCATCGGCCTGCGGGCCATGGCCCAGAAGGACCCGCTGGTCGAGTACCAGCGCGAGGGCTTCGACATGTTCACCGCCATGATGGAGGGCATCAAGGAGGAGTCGGTCGGCTACCTGTTCAACCTGGAGGTTCAGGTCGACCAGCAGCTGGAGGAGGTCCCGGTCGACGAGAGCGCCGAGCGGCCGTCCCTGGAGAAGGTCCAGGACACGGTGCCGGCCGCGCGTCCGGAGATCCGCGCCAAGGGCCTCGACGCCCCGCAGCGGCCCGACCGCCTGCACTTCTCCGCTCCCACGGTGGACGGTGAGGGCGGCGTGGTCGAGGGCGACTTCACCAACGACGAGCCGGGCGAGTTCCGCTCCGAGGCGGACGGCCTGACCCGCGCCGAGCGCCGCAAGGCGCAGCGCAGCGGCGGTGGCGGCCGCCGACGCAAGAAGTAGTCCGCGACAGCGGCCCCGGAGGGGCGGGACACCCGGTGCGACAACCGGTGTGTCCCGCCCCTCCGGCGTGTCGGCTCTCGCGACTGTGCCCGTCCTCATGGCCGTCCCGCCCCGCCCAGCTCGACCGCCGAGCACCGCCAGCGCAGGTCCGGGCAGTGCTCCAGACGGAAGGCCAGCGCCCGTAGCCGGTCGCCGGAGGTGATCCTGGCGTAGGCCTCGATCACCCCGGGGCGGGGCCGGAACTCGCCGCAGCGGCTCACGACCGGGACGGCGCGGCCGGGCGGCGCGGGGCGCAGGGGCGCGTACGGTGCCAGTTCGGCCAGCTGGTCGTAGGCCGGGCCGAGGGCGTAGCCGAGCATCCAGTGCACCGGGCGCTGTCCGCTGAGGGTGAGCAGCAGCCGTTCGGCGAACCAGTAGCGCGGGTGCTGCCGCTCGCGCTCGCGGCGGCGGGCCGCCAGGTCGGCCGCCGGACGGCGGGTGTCCGTGCGCCGTGGTGGCGCGCTCCTGAGACCGCTTCTCGTCCTGTGCATCGCGCTCGCCCCCCGAGGTGCCGGGCCCGGTGTTCCGTACCGGGCGGTAGCCGGATCGGTGATCTTCTACCGGCCGTTTTCGGAGGGCGGCAAGGGCGCGGCCGGGGCGCCGGAGCGGCCGTCCGCATTCACCTATCCGGGGGAGCGGGGCCGTGCCGGACGGGCGGAAGGCGCGACACCGGGTTCTGGCGGGGCGGGCCGTCGGGGGTGACCGGCACTTCGAAGGGGGACTCGCGCCCGTATGCTGGCAGCACTGTTCGTAAGCCCTCAGTCACCAGGAAAGCGGCGGTCATGCGCGTCTACGTCCCCCTGACCCTCCCCGGTCTCGCCGAGGTGTACAAGGCGGGCGAGCTGGGCCCGGCGGAGCTGGACGCCTACGCCGTCACTCCCGCGCTGCGCGAGTGGTACCTCTCCGAGGACATCGAGGAGCTGGAGTACGCGGCGCTCGGCCGTGCCGCCCAGGGCTCGCTGCGGCGGCTGGCCGCCGAGCCGCAGGCCCCGCGGCGGCGCGTGGTGGTCGCGGTGGACGTGCCCGACGGCGCGGTGACCATCGACCCGGAGCGCGGCCTGGACCCGTCGGCGCTCGGCGGGGTGCGGCTGGCCGGCCCCGTGCCGCTGAAGAAGGCGGCGGCCGTGCACGTCGACTCAGGCGACGCGGAGGAGGACGTGGCCGCCGCGGCCGCCGCGCTGGGCGCGGCGGACCAGGGGGACGACGACGCGCAGTTCACGGTGGACGGGGCCGAGGACCACGAGCTGATGTGGTTCGGGGTGCAGGAGATCCCGAACCTGATCTGACACCGGTCCGAGGGCACTCGTCCGACGGCACCGGTCCGAGGACGCCGGTCCAGGGGGCGTTGTCACACCCCCCGGGTACGGTCTTGGCATGGGGATGCGGAGCATGGGCAAGCAGGCGGCACACATTGTGTGGGACTGGAACGGCACGCTGTTCCACGACATCGACGCGGTGATGTCGGCGACGAACGCCGCCTTCGCCGAGATCGGCCTGGAGCCCATCACCCTGGCCCGGTACCGGGAGCTGTACTGCGTGCCGATCCCGCGCTTCTACGAGCGGCTGATGGGCCGCCTGCCCACCCAGGCCGAGTGGGACCACATGGACGTGGTCTTCCACCGGCACTACCTGGACCACCACATACGCTGCTCGCTCGCGGACGGCGCCGAGTCGCTGCTGGAGCGCTGGCAGGAGACGGGCGGGACGCAGTCGATCCTGTCGATGTACGGGCACGAGGACCTGCTGCCGCTGGTGCGGGGCTTCGGGATCGAGCGCAGATTCATCCGGGTGGACGGGCGCATGGGCCCTTCGGGCGGCAGCAAGGCGGAGCACATGGCCCGCCATGTTGCGGGTCTGGAGGGGGTGAGCGCCCGGCGCACGGTGGTCATCGGCGACGCGGTGGACGACGCCGTCGCGGCCGCCCACGTCGGCGCGCACGCGGTGCTGTACACGGGCGGGTCGCACAGCCGGGAGTCGCTGGCGGAGGCTGGGGTTCCGGTGGTGGACAGCCTGGTGGAGGCCGTCGCCGAGGCCGAGCGCCTCGTCGGCTGAGCCGTCGCTGTCCAGAGCGTCAAAGTTCTGCCCCAGGATTTGTACGAAAGCAGCTCGTGACGTCATCCGGGGGAAGAGCGATAGCCTTACCAGGTGATCAGCGCGATATCCAGCAGGGGCGACGACGCCTCTGTCCTGCTCCCGGGCCGCCACCGTGCCCGGGTCGCCGCTGGTCCCCGGAACCGGGCGTTTCCCATGAACTTCACCGAGAACGCCCCGGTCACCGCGCATCCCGGCATAACGTCGAAGACGACCGGAGACCCCGCGTCGTGGCGTGACGCCATCACCACCTATGTCTCGCAACGGCGCGCGACAGGAGCCAGAGGACATGCAGACCAAGCTGGACGAAGCCAAGGCCGAGTTGCTCGAACGGGCGGCCCGCGTCGCTGAAACCGGTCCGGCCGGGGGGCCGCAACCGGGCGGGCCCAAGGGCGAGGGCGGGCTCGACCACGAGACCCTGACCGCCTACCTCCAGCGCTATTACCTGCACACCGCCCCCGAGGACCTCACCGGACGCGATCCGGTCGACATCTACGGTGCGGCGCTCTCGCACTACCGCCTGGCCGAGAACCGGCCGCAAGGCACCGCGAACGTCCGCGTCCACACCCCGACGGTGGAGGAGAACGGCTGGACGTCCAGCCACTCCGTCGTCGAGGTCGTCACCGACGACATGCCCTTCCTGGTCGACTCCGTCACCAACGAGCTCTCCCGCCAGAACCGCGGCATCCACGTCGTCATCCACCCGCAGGTCGTCGTCCGCCGTGACGTCACCGGCCGCCTCCTCGAGGTGCTGGGCTCCGCCTGCGACGCCCACGGCACCGGCAAGGACGCCGAGCTGCCGCACGACGCGCTCGTCGAGTCCTGGATCCACGTCGAGATCGACCGCGAGACCGACCGCGACGACCTCAAGCAGATCTCCGTCGACCTGCTGCGCGTCCTGTCCGACGTCCGCGAGACCGTCGAGGACTGGGGCAAGATGCGCGACGCCGCGCTGCGCATCGCCGACGGGCTGGCGGACGAGCCGACGGCCGACGTCGCCGAGACCGAGATCGACGAGGCCCGCGAGCTGCTGCGCTGGCTGGCCGCCGACCACTTCACCTTCCTCGGCTACCGCGAGTACGACCTGACGAGGGTCGCCACCGACGGCGAGGAGGAGGACGTCCTCACGGCCGTTCCCGGCACCGGTCTGGGCATCCTGCGCTCCGACCCCTCCCACACCCCCGACGGGCACCACGACGGCCACCACGCGCCCCTCTCGCGCCCGTCCTCGACCTCCTTCAACCGGCTGCCGGCGGACGCCCGCGCCAAGGCCCGCGAGCACAAGCTGCTCGTCCTTACCAAGGCCAACAGCCGCGCCACCGTGCACCGCCCGTCCTACCTCGACTACGTCGGGGTGAAGAAGTTCGACGCCGACGGCAACGTGGTCGGCGAGCGGCGCTTCCTGGGCCTGTTCTCCTCGGCCGCGTACACCGAGTCCGTCCGCCGCGTGCCGGTCATCCGCCGCAAGGTCGCCAAGGTCCTGGCGGACGCCGGTTTCAGCCCCGACAGCCACGACGGCCGCGACCTGCTCCAGATCCTGGAGACCTACCCGCGCGACGAGCTGTTCCAGACCCAGGCCGACCAGCTGCGCGCCATCGCCACCAGCGTGCTCTACCTGCAGGAGCGCCGCCGGCTGCGGCTGTACCTGCGGCGCGACGAGTACGGGCGCTACTTCTCCGCCCTGGTCTACCTGCCGCGCGACCGCTACACCACCGGCGTCCGGCTGCGCCTGATCGACATCCTCAAGGAGGAGCTCGGCGGCACCAGCGTCGACTTCACCGCCTGGAACACCGAGTCGGTCCTCTCCCGGCTGCACTTCGTCGTCCGCGTCGAGCCCGGCGCCGCCCTGCCCGACCTGTCCGACGCCGACGTCGAGCGCATCGAGGCCCGCCTGGTCGAGGCCGCCCGCTCCTGGGCCGACGGCTTCGCCGAGACGCTGACCGCCGAGGTGGGCGAGGAGCGCGCCGCCGAACTGCTGCGCCGCTACGGCCAGGCCTTCCCCGAGGGCTACAAGGCCGACCACAACCCGCGCAGCGCCGTCTCCGACCTCGGTCACCTGGAGCAGCTGACGTCGGCCGGCGGCGACCGCGACTTCGACCTCAGCCTCTACGAGCCGGTCGGCGCGGTCCCCGGCGAGCGCCGCTTCAAGATCTACCGCACGGGCGAGCCGGTCTCGCTCTCCGCCGTCCTGCCGGTCCTGCACCGGCTCGGCGTCGAGGTCGTCGACGAGCGCCCCTACGAGCTGCGCTGCTCGGACCGGACCACCGCCTGGATCTACGACTTCGGGCTGCGCCTGCCCGAGAACATCGTGGGCGACGACGCCCGCAGCCGCTTCCAGGAGGCCTTCGCGGCCGTGTGGACCGGCGCCGCGGAGAACGACAACTTCAACAAGCTCGTCCTGCAGGCCGGTCTCGACTGGCGGCAGGCGATGGTGCTGCGGGCGTACGCCAAGTACCTGCGCCAGGCCGGTACGACCTTCAGCCAGGCGTACATGGAGGACACCCTCAGCAACAACGTCCACACCACCCGGCTGCTGGTCAACCTGTTCGAGGCCCGGATGTCCCCGGCCCTCCAGCGCGCCGGCACCGAGCTGATCGACGGCCTGGAGGAGGAGCTGGACGGCGCCCTCGACCAGGTGGCGAGCCTGGACGAGGACCGCATCCTGCGCTCCTTCCTCACCGTCATCAAGGCCACCCTGCGCACCAACCACTTCCAGCGCACGAGTGCGGGCGAGCCGCACGCGTACCTCTCGATCAAGCTGGACCCGCAGGCCATCCCCGACCTGCCCGCACCGCGCCCGGCCTTCGAGATCTGGGTCTACTCCCCGCGCGTGGAGGGCGTGCACCTGCGCTTCGGCAAGGTCGCCCGCGGTGGCCTGCGCTGGTCCGACCGGCGTGAGGACTTCCGCACCGAGATCCTGGGCCTGGTCAAGGCGCAGATGGTGAAGAACACCGTCATCGTGCCGGTCGGCGCCAAGGGCGGCTTCGTCGGCAAGCGGCTGCCGGACCCGTCCGTGGACCGCGACGCGTGGCTGGCCGAGGGCATCGCCTCGTACAAGACCTTCATCTCCGGTCTGCTCGACATCACCGACAACATGGTCGGTGGCGAGGTCGTGCCGCCCAAGGACGTCGTCCGCCATGACGAGGACGACACCTACCTCGTCGTCGCCGCCGACAAGGGCACCGCGACCTTCTCCGACATCGCCAACGAGGTCGCCGTCTCCTACGGCTTCTGGCTGGGCGACGCCTTCGCCTCCGGCGGCTCGGCCGGCTACGACCACAAGGGCATGGGCATCACCGCCCGCGGTGCCTGGGAGTCCGTCAAGCGCCACTTCCGCGAGCTCGGCCACAACACCCAGACCGAGGACTTCACGGTCGTCGGCGTCGGCGACATGTCCGGCGACGTGTTCGGCAACGGCATGCTGCTCTCCGAGCACATCCGCCTGGTCGCCGCCTTCGACCACCGGCACATCTTCCTCGACCCGACCCCGGACGCGGCCGTCTCCTACGCCGAGCGCCGCCGGCTGTTCGAGCTGCCGCGCTCCTCCTGGGCCGACTACGACACCTCCCTGCTGTCCGCGGGCGGTGGCATCCACCCGCGCAGCGCCAAGTCGATCCCGGTCAACGCGCACGTACGGCAGGCCCTCGGCATCGAGCCGGGCATCACCAAGATGACCCCCGCCGAGCTGATGAAGGCCATCCTCAGCTCGCCCGTCGACCTGCTGTGGAACGGCGGCATCGGTACGTACGTCAAGGCGTCCACCGAGTCGCACACCGATGTCGGCGACAAGGCCAACGACGCCATCCGCGTCGACGGCCAGGACCTGCGCGTCAAGGTCGTCGGCGAGGGCGGCAACCTGGGCCTGACCCAGCTCGGCCGCATCGAGTTCGCGCTGTCCGGCGGACCGGAGTCCACCGGCGGCCGGGTCAACACCGACGCCATCGACAACAGCGCCGGCGTGGACACCTCGGACCACGAGGTGAACATCAAGATCCTGCTCAACACGCTCGTCATCGACGGCGACATGACCGTCAAGCAGCGCAACAAGCTGCTCGCGGAGATGACCGACGAGGTCGGCGAGCTGGTGCTGCGCAACAACTACGCGCAGAACGTCGCCCTGGCCAACGGTGTCGAGCAGGCCACGAGCCTGCTCCACGCCCACCAGCGGATCATGCGCCGGCTCACCCGCGAGGGTCACCTGGACCGCGCGCTGGAGTTCCTGCCCAGCGACCGGCAGATCCGCGAGCGGCTGTCCGCCGGGCGCGGGCTGACCCAGCCCGAGCTGGCCGTCCTGCTCGCGTACATCAAGATCACCACGGCCGAGGAGCTGCTGGGCACCGAGCTGCCCGACGACGCGTACCTGCAGCGGCTGCTCTACGCCTACTTCCCCGGGGCGCTGCGCCGCTCGTTCGGCGAGCAGATCGACAACCACGCGCTGCGCCGCGAGATCATCACGACCATCCTGGTCAACGACACCGTCAACACCGGCGGCTCGACCTTCCTGCACCGGCTGCGGGAGGAGACCGGGGCCTCGCTGGAGGAGATCGTCCGGGCGCAGACCGCGGCCCGTGAGATCTTCGGCCTGAACGGCGTGTGGGACGCCGTCGAGGCGCTCGACAACGCGGTCGCCGCCGACGTCCAGACCCGCATCCGGCTGCACTCGCGCCGCCTGGTCGAGCGCGGCACGCGCTGGCTGCTCAACAACCGGCCGCAGCCGCTGCAGCTGGCGGAGACCATCGAGTTCTTCCGCGACGGCGTGGAGGCGGTCTGGGCGGAGCTGCCCAAGCTGCTGCGCGGTGCGGACATCGAGTGGTGGCAGTCCATCCACGACGAGCTCGTCGCCGCCGAGGTGCCCGACGAGCTGGCGGTGCGCGTCGCGGGCTTCTCGTCCGTCTTCCCGGCCCTGGACATCGTCGCCACGGCCGACCGCACGGGCAAGGAGTCGCTGAGCGTGGCCGAGGTCTACTACGACCTGGGCGACCGGCTGCACATCAGCCAGCTGATGGACCGGATCATCGAGCTGCCGCGTGCCGACCGCTGGCAGTCCATGGCCCGTGCCTCCATCCGTGAGGACCTCTACGCCGCCCACGCGGCCCTCACCGCCGAGGTCCTGTCGGCCGGCAACGGCTCCTCCACGCCGGAGGAGCGGTTCCGGGAGTGGGAGGAGCGCAACGCCGCGATCCTGAGCCGGGCGCGCACGACGCTGGACGAGATCCGGGGTTCGGACGCCTTCGACCTGGCCAACCTGTCGGTGGCGATGCGCACGATGCGCACGCTGCTGCGCACGCACGGCTGAGGCTCACCCTCCGCATCGGTATGAAAGGGGCGGCTCCGGGGAAAACCCCCGGAGTCGCCCCTTTCGCGTGCTAAGAGAGACGGATGACCGTCGTTCCACGGCTTGTGTCCACCCCGGCGCGCCGGGAGACGGCCCTCGCGGTGGCCCTCCATCTGGCCGTGGCGGCCGTCGGCTGCACCGTGATGCTGCTGATCAACGAACGCCTCGGGCACGACGTGCGCTGGCTGCTGCACCGCTGGGACAGCGGCAACTACCTGCACGTCGCCGAGCACGGCTATCCGGGCTCCATCGCCTACCGCCCCGACGGCACGCCCGAGTACAGCCGGCTGGCGTTCTTCCCGCTCGTGCCCGCCCTGATCCGCGGCACGCACCTGGTCACCACGCTGCCGTTCGCGTACGCCGGGATGCTCCTGTCGTGGTGCGCCGCGGCGGTGGCCGCGGCCGGGGTGTTCACGCTCGTGCGGGCGGTCGGGGCGGGCGTCGGCGCCGGGTACGCGTGCGTGGCGCTGTGGTCCTGCTCCCCGTACGCCTTCGCGCTGTGGGTGCCCTACTCGGAGGCGGTCTTCAGCGCGTTCCTGCTGTGGGCCCTGGTGGCCCTGCTGGCGGGCCGCTGGCTGACCGCCGGTGTGCTGTGCGCGCTGGCCGGGGCGGTGCGCCCGACGGCCACCGTGCTGATCGCCACGCTGGTGGTGGCGGCCGGCTGGGCGGTGCTGCGGCGCCGGGACGGCTGGCGCCCGTGGGCGGCGCTGGCGCTGGCGCCGCTGGGGCTGCTGGCGGGCTGGCTGTACCTGGGCAGCAGGGTGGGGCGCTGGGACGGCTGGTTCGAGGCGGAGCGGGCGTGGGGACAGTCCTTCGACTTCGGCAGCGGCACGGTCCGCTTCCTGTGGGAGGTCCTGCTCTACCGGGACGGGGAGGTCGACGACGTCCGCCACGTGGCGGTGTTCGCGGTGGTGCTGCTGACGGCGGTGGGGGCGCTGGCCCTGGCGCTGGACCGGAGCGTGCCGTGGCAGCTGGCGGTACTGGTCGGCATGGCCTGGCTGCTGATGATGGGGACGCCCGGCTCGCAGTTCTCGAAGCCACGCTTCATGCTGCCGTTCCTGCCGGTTCTGCTGCTGTTGGCGGCCCGGCCGCTCGCGCGTGCTCCGCTTGGGGTGCGGATCTGTCTCTACGGTGGAGGTGCGGTGGTCTCGGGTTGGTACGCGGCCGGGTTGCTCGTGCTGTTCGACGGCTCGCCGTGACGTCCGCCGGGATTGCCGTGACGTCCCTCAGGATCGCCGCCGGGATCGCCGTCGTCCTTCCCGCCGGGCGGGCGGCCCCGCCGCGGCCCGCGGCGGGGCAGGGCCCGGAAGACCCACGCCCGGTAGGACCAGAAGCGGAACAGGGTGGCCGTGGCGATGCCCAGGAACTTGAAGACGTTGCTGAGAAACGGGCTCGCCCAGCCGAAGCCGTAGGTGGCGATGTAGAGGATGCCGTTCTCGATGACGAGCCCGACGCCGCTGAAGGCGGCGAAGAGGACGACCTCTCTGCTGCGGTGGCTCTTGTCGCGGTCCCGGTAGGTGAAGTACCGCAGGCCCAGGTAGTTGAACGCGATGGCGACGGTCGTCGCGACGACGCTGCAGCGCACGACCGGCAGTCCGGTGGCCCCCCGGCACACGTTGAAGACGCCGAGGTTGACGAAGATCCCCAGTCCGCCGACCGTGCCGAACTTCGCGAATTCCCGGCCGAGAGCCATCAGGCGGTCCCGGCCGCGTGCGCCTGTCCCCCTCGATTGCGTCGGTCGCAAGGGCATCTCCCGATACGGTCGCCACGCCTAGCGGACATTTCACGTAGACAACCGATTGTAGTGTAAATTGCCGCAAAAACTGACACTGTGCGACCGTGGGACCACTATGGGCGAGGAACTGGCATGACAGAGGCGGTACTGCTCGTCGGCGGCAAGGGCACTCGGCTCCAGCCGCTCACCATCAACACGCCCAAGCCCATGGTCCCGGCCGCCGGGGTGCCCTTCCTCGCCCACCAGCTGGCCCGCGCCAGAGCCGCCGGCGTCGAGCACGTCGTCCTCGCCACCTCCTACCTCGCCGAGGTGTTCGAGCCCTACTTCGGCGACGGCTCCGCGCACGGACTGCGGCTCACCTACGTCCACGAGGACGAGCCCCTGGGCACCGGCGGCGCCATCCGCCACGCCGTCCGGGCACTGGACGGCGGGCCCCGTGATCCCGTGCTCGTCTTCAACGGCGACATCCTCACCGGCGTCGACATCCGCGGCCTGCTCCTGCGCCACGAGCGGGCGCAGGCCGACGTCACCCTCCACCTCACCCGCGTCGCCTCCCCCGGGGCGTTCGGCCTCGTGCCCACCGACGGCGACGGACGCGTCCTCGCCTTCACCGAGAAGCCGCAGCGACCGGAAGAGATCGTCACAGACCAGATCAACGCCGGCTGCTACGTCTTCCGGCGCGAGATCGCCGACGCCATTCCCTCCGGCCGCCCGGTCTCCGTCGAACGGGAGACCTTCCCCGGGCTGCTCGCCGCCGGCGCGCTGCTGCACGGCGTGGTCGACGCCTCGTACTGGCTGGACGTGGGCCGCCCCGCCTCCTTCGTCCAGGCCTCCGCCGACCTCGTGCGCGGCATCGTCCGATCCCCGGCCGTTCCCGGCGAGCCCGGGGAGCACCTCGTGCTGCCCGGAGCGCACGTGGAGAGCGGGGCCAGGCTCGGCGGCGGCACGGTCGTCGGCGCCGGGGCCCGCATCGCGGCCGGCGCCGATGTCCAGGGCTCCGTGGTCCTCGACGGGGCCCGTATCGAGGCCCACGCGCGCGTGCGGGCCTCCATGGTCGGCACCGGCGCCCGGGTCGGCCCCCGCACGGTGCTCGACGGCGCGGTCATCGGTGACCACTCCGAGATCGGCGCGGACAACGAGCTGCGCGAGGGCGCCCGCATCTGGTGCGGCACGGCCATCCCCGACGCCGCCATCCGCTTCTCCGCCGTGTGACCCCTCACCCGCCCATCCGCACCCACCGGTCGTGGCTCCCCGCCGGTCGTACTGACAAGGAACCGCAGCCCATGAGCGCCCCTCGCAACCCCGCCCACGCGAAACCGCTCCCCGCGGAATGGGGCCGCACCCCGCTGACCGTGGTGATGCCCACCTACAACGAGGCACAGAACCTGCCCACCATGGCCGAGGCGCTGATGGCCCTGCCCCTGCCGGGCCTGCGCCTGCTGGTCGTCGACGACAACAGCCCGGACGGCACCGGCACCATCGCCGAGCAGCTGGCCGAGAAGTACAACGAGCCCGGTCGCGACCGCATGGGGGTACTGCACCGCACCGCCAAGGACGGCCTCGGCCGCGCGTACGCGGCCGGCATGGACCGGGCCGTCACCGAGGGCGCCGCGTACGTCCTGCAGATGGACGCCGACGGCAGCCACCCGGCCGACCGGGTCGGAGAGCTGCTCGGCGTCGCCCTGGCCACCGGCGCGGACGTCGTCGTCGGCAGCCGGTACGTGCCCGGCGGCACACTCTCCGACGCCTGGGGCGCCCACCGCAAGCTGCTCTCGCGCTGGGCCAACGCCTACGCCAGCGGCATCCTCGGCACCCGCGTCCGCGACATCACCGGCGGCTTCAACCTCTGGAGCGCGGACGCGCTGCGGGCCATCGACCTCGCCTCCGTCGACAGTGCCGGCTACAGCTTCCAGGTCGAGATGAAGTACCGCGCCCTGCGGGCCGGCTTCACCGTCGTGGAGGTGCCCATCCACTTCGAGGACCGCGCCGCCGGGGAGTCGAAGATGAACCTGGCGGTGCAGCTCGAGTCCGTCGCCATGCCCTGGCGGCTGCGGTCGAAGGCGCTGCGCGCGGCGAAGTCCGGCCGGCCGGCCCGCTGACCCGTGACGGGGACCGCCTCGCTCAGCACCGCGCGGGCCGCGCACCGGGCGGCGGCCGCCGCCGTGCTGCTGCTGGCCGCGCTGCTGCTGCTCATGGTGGTGCGGCTGCCGTGGTCCGGCGACCTCGGCATGCACGGAGCGGTCCTGGAGCGGCTGCGCACGGACCTGCTCCATCCGGGCAACCCCCTGGTCGACGAGGACACGGCCAGCCCCTACTACTCGCCCTGGACGGTCGCCCTCGCCCTGCTGGCGACGGCGAGCGGCTGGAGCACCTTCGCGGTGCTGCGGCTGGCGGGGCTCGCCGGCCTCGTCCTCCTCGGCACGGGGGTCGCCGCCTTCGTCCGTACGTTCAGCCGCAGGCGCGGTGCGGTGCCGCTCGCGCTGCTGTGCGTGCTGCTGCTGTACGGGGTGCGGCTGTTCGCCTGGAGCGGGCTGCCGGGTCTGACCTCGCTGAGCCTGACCCTCGCCTACCCCAGCACCTTCGCCCTGGGGCTCGCCCTCCACCTGTGGGCGCTGCTGCGCCGGGCACTGACGGCGGGCTGGGGGTGGCCGGGCTTCGTGGGGCTGGGGGCGCTGCTCGCGGGGGGTGCTGCTGTGCCATCAGTTCACCGGGGCGGTCGCCGTGCTGGGTGTGCTGGCCGTGCTGCTGGGGGCCCGGCCGTGGCCGGACGGGGTGGTGTGGCGGCGGGTGGCGGCGGGGGCCTGCGTGGCGGTGGCGGGGCCGCTGTGCTGGCCGTACTACTCCTTCCTCGCGCTGGCGGGCGGCGGCGGGCTGGATTCCGTCCACCGGCAGCTGTACGAGGGGCCGGCCGAGAAGTTCTGCCTGACGGCCCTGGGCGTCGTGGCCCTGGCCGTGCGCCTGCGGCGGGACCGCCGGGATCCGCTGGTCCTGCTGTTCGCACTGGGCACCGCGGTGTTCGCCGCCGGATGGGTGAGCGGACACTACGCGTGGGGACGGGTGCTGCCCGCCCCGCTGCTCGCCGCCCAGCTCGCGCTCGCCCTCGAGGTCACCGAGGCCGCGGGTGCCGCCGGACGCGGCGGACAGGGCGAGTGGTGGTGGCGCCGGCTGCCCGTCGCGGCGACGGCGGCCGCCCTGCTGGCGGGGGCGTGGGCACAGGCCGGGGTCCTGTCGTACGTCCTGCGCGCGGAAGCCGTCCCGCCGGTGCTGCGCGACGTGCGGGCGCTCACCCTGTGGCCGCGGATCGGCTGGGCGGCGGCGAAGGTGCCCAGGGGCGCGACCGTGATGACGGACGACTACTACGCGCTGCGCACGCTCCCCGCCTACGGCCCGTACACCGTCGCGCCCGCCTACCCCGACGTGTTCCTTCCCGACGAGAAACGGCGCCGGGCCGCCACCCGGCGCTACTTCGCCCCTGCCACCACCCGGGCCGAACGGCTCGGCATCCTCAAGGAGTACGGCGTGCGATGGGTGCTGCAGAAGAACGGCAGGCCGGGCCTGCCCGTGGACGACCCCGCGGTGCGGGCGGCGGGCCGGGGGCCCAGGGGGCTCACGCTGCTGGAGGTCGTCGGCCGGTGAGCGCGGACCGCGGAACCTCGTCAGCCGGTGGGAGCTCGTCAGCGGGTGGGCCTTCGTCCTCCGGTGGGCTCTCGTCCTCCGGTGGACCCTCGTCCTCCAGCGGGCTCTCGTCCTCCGGCGGGCTCCCGGGCGGCTTCGCGGCCGTCGAGTGCCGTGGTTCCGCCGGCGACGGCCTGGCCCGGTGGCTGCGCGTCCGGGTCTCGTGGCCGGTGGCGGTGGCCGCGCTGCTGCTGTTCGTGCTGAGCTCGATCCGTCCGTACGCCAAGGACCGCATCGGCATCGACAACGCGGTCGTGGTGCGCGCGGCGCGGGCCATGCTGGAGGGCGGCTCGCCGTACGCGGACAAGCGGTTCCTGTACCTGCCGGGAGCGGTGTTCGCGGCGCTGCCGCAGACGCTGGTCTCCGAGCGGGTGCTGTTCTACGCGGTGCCGGTGGTGACCGGGGTGCTGGTGGCGGTGGGCGCGGTGCTGGCGCTGCGGATCTTCGACGTACGGCCGGACAGCCGGCTCGGGGCGGCGCTGATGGTGGGGATCGCGCTGTTCCTGCCCTTCCACAGCCTGGTCTTCCTGGGGAACTGGACGGCGGCCTCGGTGGTGGCGTTCCCCGCGGCGCTGCTGCTGGCGCGGCGGGGGCGCTGGTGCGCGGCGGGCGCGGTGATCGGGGCGGCGATCGCGCTCAAGCCGATGCTGGTGCCGCTGCTGATGCTGTTCGTCCTGGCCCGGCGGTGGCGGGCGCTGGGCTGGGCGGTGGCCGTCCTGGCCGGGGTGTCGCTGGCAGCGGCCTCGGCGATGCCCAGGCCCGGCCTGTTCCTCACCCGGACGCTGCCGTTCCTGTTGCACGGTCAGGACGCGTACGCACGCCCGTACGACGCCTCCTGGCCGTCGGTGCTGCCCCGGCTGGGGGTGCCGCAGCACTTGGCGTTCGGGCTGGCGGCGGTGGCCGCGGTGGCGGTGCTGTACTGCGCCCGGCTGCGGTGGCGGAACGGAGGGGAGACGGGGGCCCGGCTGGTGGAGTGCGCGTCGTTGCTGATGCTGGCCGCGTTCGTGGTGTCACGGCCGTCGTTCCTCAACTACGCGCTGGTCGTGGTCCCTTCGCTGGTGGCGTCGGCGGTGGTGCCGGGGACAGCGGTGCGCTCGGTGTGGTTCTGGATGCCGCTGGTGCCGCAGTTGGGCGGGGTGCCGTGGCCGGGGCTGGAATCGGCGCAACGGCACGCGTTCAAGGACATCGTGATGTTCGGGGGGCTGGCGGGGGTCCTGGCGCTGGTGGCCTGGCGGGGGCGCAACCAACGGCGGGCCGACGGTGTTGTAACTGTCAGTAGCGAAAATTACTCGCTGTGCGGAGCCGGCCCGGTGGATTCAGCCGACTCCCGTCCGCCCGACCCGGAAGTGAGGTGACCCGTGCCCGCCGCCGACGCGAGTGTTCCCGACGCCGGTTCCGACGCCGACGTCAGTGTCGTCGTGATCGTTTACAACGACGCCGAGAGGCTGCCGCGCGCCGTGCGGTCCGTGCTCGGGCAGTCGCTGCGCAATCTGGAAGTGATCGTCGTCGACGACTGCTCGACGGACGCCACGCCGTCGGTCGCCAGGGAGCTCGCCGCGTCCGACCCCCGGGTGCGCCTTCTGAGGCTCGCGTCCAACAGCGGCGGATGCGGCGCGCCCCGCAACGCCGGCATCGAGGCGGCCCGTGCGCCCCATGTGATGTTCCTCGACAGCGACGACGAACTGCCCTACCACTCCTGCAAGTCACTGCTGCTGACCGCCGAGGAGACGGGCGCCGACTTCGTCACCGGCGAGGTCACCCGGCTCTTCGAGGAGACCGGCGCCACGGGCCTGTGGTACCCCGAACTCTTCGAGGACGTCCGCCTCGTCGAGGGCATCCGCACCGCCCCGGAGTACTTCCTCGACCACCTGTCCACCAACAAGCTCTACCGGGCCGGTTTCATCGCCCGGCACCGCCTGCGCTTCCCCGAGGACCTGCACTACGAGGACCAGCTCTTCACCGCCAAGGCCTTCACCCTGGCCCGCGCCTTCGCCGTCGTGCCCTGGTCCGTCTACACCTGGCGGCTCGCCGGCGACCCGGCCGCCGGTCCGTCCATCTCCTCCAGCCGCCACAAGATCCAGAACGTGGCCGACCGGGTCGGGGTGGCCCGGCTCATCGACGACTTCCTCCAGGAGACGGGCAACGCCGACCTCGCACCGGCGAAGGACGCGAAGTTCCTCCGGCACGACTTCCGTCTCTACCTCGGCGACCTGCCCTTCCGGGACCGCCGGTGGACCGAGGAGTTCGCCGCCACCGTCACCCCCTACCTGGCCCGGATCGCGCCGGAGGCGTTCGAGGCCATCCCGCGCGAGCAGCGGATCTGTCAGTACCTGCTGATGGAGGGGCGGCTGGAGGAGGCCGCGGAGTGCGCCCGCACTCTGGACCGCCCGCGGCTCGCCCCACGCCATGCCGTCGGGGACGACGAGGGGCGCGTCCACTGGGGCGCGGCCCCGCCCGAGGACCAACGGGCCGCCGCCGCACTGGACATCGGCGAATGGCGGCTCGGCGAGCAGCCCTTCGGTACCGGGCCGCTGCGGCACGAGGTGGCCGCGCTCCAGCGCTCCGGGGCCCGGCTGCGGATCGCCCTGCGCACCTACGACCCGGGGCGGCTGCTGAGCGGGCCTGTGCCGGTCACGGCGGAGCTACGCGTCGCCGCGTCCGGGGAGCCGCTCGCCGTTCCCTTCCGGTACGCGCCGGCCGAGGACAGCGGCGGCCCGGACGCGGGCGCGGGCGTGCGGACCGCCGACGTCGAGCTCGACCTGCGGCGGGTGTCGGTGGGGCTCAAGGGGTTCCGGGGTCGGCGGCATCCCGTGATCACGCTGGACCGGCTGGGGCTGACCCGCACCGACCCGCTGCTGGCCCCCGCCGGGCTGCCCCCGCTGCGGGTCGGGACCGGACGGCACCGGGTGCGGGTGGCGTGCGAGGGGCGCGGCGCGGGCCGCCTCGAGCTCGCGTGGGAGCGCACGGGCGCCCTGGGGCACGCCGAGAGCGCCGCGCCCCGCCTGGGGCCCGTGCTGCGCGGCGCCCAGCGGCTCGCCCGCAGGACGACCGGGCCCGGCGCCAAGGCCCTGGCCTACCACGAGCTGCAGAAGCTGCCCATCGACGACGGACTCGTCGTCTTCGAGGCCCTGGAGGGCCGCGGCTACGCGGACAGCCCCCGCTACCTCCACGAGGAACTGCTGCGTCGCGGGCTCCCGCTGCGCGCCGTCTGGTCGTACAGCGGCAGCCGTTCCTCCTATCCCGAGGGGGTGGAGCTGATCAGACGGGGCAGCTGGGAGTACGCCCGTACGGTCGCCCGCGCGCGCTACTGGGTGGACTCGCACGGCTTCCCGGTGCTGTTCACCAAACGGCCCGGCACCCGCTATCTGCAGACCTGGCACGGCCAGGCGTTCAAGCACATGGGCTTCGACACCCCCGAGCTGCGCCTCGCCCACCCCGAACGACGCAGAGAGCACCGCGAGATGGTGAACCGCTGGGACGCCCTGATCTGCCCCAGCGCGGAGTTCGAGCACACCTTCGTCCGGGCCAACGCGTACACCGGCGAGTTGTTGCGCACCGGACTGCCCCGCAACGACGTGCTCGTCCGGTGGAACGACCCCGAACAGCGCGACCGTGCGGCCGCCGCCCGGGAGCGGCTGCAGATCCCGCACGACCGCCAAGTGTTGCTGTACGCGCCGACCTTCCGTGACGGGGCGCGCGGCAGCGGCGAGTCGGTCCGGGTGGACCTCGCGGAGCTGGTGCGCGTGGTCGGGGAGGAATGGACGATCGTGGTCCGCCCGCACTACTACGAACGCTTCACCGTGCCCCGCGAGCTGGGCCACGCCCTGCGCGACGGACGGGAGTTCACCGACCTCAACGACCTGATGCTCGCCTCCGACGCGCTGCTCACGGACTACTCGTCGGTGATGTTCGACTACGCCAACCTGGGACGGCCCATCTTCCTCTACGCCGACGACTACGAGGACTACCGCTCCGTCTCGCGCGGCACGTACTACGACCTGGCGGAGATCGCCCCCGGCCCGATGCTCGCCACGACCGGCGAACTGACCGCGGCGCTGAGGGACCTGAAGGCGGTGCGCGAGCAGTGGGCGGGGGCCCACGCCGCGTTCCAGGCCAGGTTCAATCCGCTGGAGACCGGGCGGTCGAGCAAGGCCGTGGCCGATCTGTTCTTCGAGGGGAGCGCCCGGTGAGCCCGCGCACCGTCCTTCTGCTCGGCATCGACGTCGATTCCATGGGCGGCTCCCAGCGGGTGCTGCACACCCTCGCCCAGGGCTTCGCCGAGCGCGGCCACGACGTCGAGCTGATCGGCATCCGGCCGAGCCCCGAGCCGCACACCTACCTCGCCGACCCGGCCTACCGCCGCACCACCCTCCACCGCTCGCCGGCCCCTCCGGCCCGGCAGGCCGTCTCCCTCGCCGAGCGGCTGCACCCGGCACGGCTGCGCTCGGCCCACGCCGAACGGGCCGAGCGCGGCCGCGCCCGGCGGCTGCTGGCCCGGCGCCTGGCGGCCGCCCGCGAGGGCTACGTCGTCATCGGCTCACCCTGGGCCGCGGTCTGGCTCGACGGCGTCGGCCGGCCACCGGGGCTCAAGGCGATCGGCCAGTACCACGAGTCCTTCGCCCAGGCCCGTGCCTCCGTCAACCTGCAGCTGATCCTGCGCCACTACCCGGAGCTGGAGAAGGCGCTGTTCCTGAGCGAGCCGGACGCGGCCGAGTTCCGCCGTCGGCGGCTGCCGAACGCCGGCGTGATGCCCAACCCGCTGCCGTTCACCCCCCTCGCCCCCGCCCCCCTGGACACCCGGCGCGTCGGCGCGGTCGGCCGGCTCGAACCCGTCAAGCGCCTGGACCGGCTGCTCGACGCCTTCGCCACGGCCGGCGCCCGGCACGAGGGCTGGGAGCTGCACCTCTTCGGTGACGGCCCCTGCGAGGCGGAGCTCCGGGCGCGGGCGGAGCACCTGGGGATCGGCGACCGGGTCCGCTTCCGCGGCAGCGTCCAGGACATGGCCGCCGCCTACCGGGAGCTGTCCGTCCTGGCCCTCACCAGCGAGCGCGAGGGCCGCCCCATGGCCCTCGCCGAGGCCTCCGCCGCCGGGGTGCCCTGCGTGAGCTTCGACCTGTCGGGCGGAGTACGCGAACTCGTCGGCCACGGCCGTACGGGCACGCTCGTCCCGCACGGCGACACGGCCGCGTTCGCGGACGCGCTGCAGGAGCTGATGGGGGACGGGGCGCTGCGCGAGCGCTACGGACGCGCGGCGCGCGAGCACGTGGCGCCGCTGGCGCTGCCGGCGGTGCTGGACCGGTGGGAGGCGCTGTTCGAGGAGATCGACCGATGAGCTGGGTGACGGGGGAGCGCGGTGTCGTGGCGTTGCTACGAAGGATCCGGGTGGCCTTGCGGCCGGCGCCCGCGCGCGGACCGGCGGAGCCTGCGCAGGGCGACGCCGACCGCACACCGCACGCCGGGCGCGAGGCGCAGGGCCAGCGATCCGCTCGCGGTGGCGTAGGGCTGTGCCACCAGCAGCCCGTGCCGGGCGCTGGGCAGGGCCACCGGGCGCATGTCGCCCCCGGCCGCCCGCAGTGCCGTGCGCAGGGTGCCGCCGTGCGTGCAGTGGACCCGGACGCGGATGTCCCAGGCCTGGGGGGCGTCGGTGACGTCACGGCCACGGGCGGCCAGCTCGGAAAGGTCGACGGTCATGCGCGCCCTCCAGGCACCGTCGTCGGCCACCAGCGGCACGGCGGATTCCATCACCGCGTGCCCGTCGCGGAGCCGCAGTTCGATGTCGGCGGTGTGCGGGCGGGCGGCCGCCAGGCGGCCGTAGAGGTCGTGCACGCGCAGCCGCAGTCCCGTGCGCGACCTCGCGCGGGGGCACAGGCTTGCGTCGATGGTCACCGGGAGGCGGCGGGCCGGTTTGGCGCCGGGGCCGACGAGACCGTCGAGGTGGACCTGCGGCAGATCGGCCGCCCACACCGCTCGGCCCGCCACCTCGGCGTACGGCGGGAGAAGCCGGGCCGGGCCCGCGGCCAGCTGGGCGAGGCGGTCCAGGTCGCGGGGGGCCGGCGCGGCCAGGACCACCCGGGCGATCCAGCGGGCGGGGGCGCGGGCGGCCCGCAGGTCGGCCTCGTCGAAGGCGGCCAGGCAGTCGCGGGCCGTCAGCCACCACGCGCGGCGGTAGCCGGGCCCGTGGCCGGGCAGTTCGCGGACGTACATGCGCAGGTCGTGGTCGAGGAACTTGACGCGCGCGGCGTGGGCGAGCGGTGCGTTGCCCGCCTCCCGGAAGACCTCCACCCCCCGCTGATGGGCCCGCACCCGGGCCTGCCAGTTGGTGACCCGCTCGCGGTCGAGGGAGATCGAGGGGCGGGCAGCGTCCCGCCGGACGTGCCAGATGTAGACGGCGTCGGGCACGGTCGCGACGCGCGGGGCGGCGGCGAGGACCTGGGCACTGAAGACGAAGTCCTCGTAGTGGAAGGGGCCTTCGGGAAAGGTGATGCCGTGCCCGGTGAGAAAGGAGCGCGCGTAGAGCTTGTTGACGCACAGCGTGTCCCGCAGCAGCGCCGGGTGCTCCTCGGGGGAGCCGTGCACGGAGGGCCTCCGGTAGAGGGAGGCCTGCCAGAGGGTGTCGCGCCGCCGGGGCAGTTCGCGGCGCACGCACAGGCCCGCCGCCACGGGCGCGTCGTGACGCAGCGCGGCGTCCAGGAGGGCGGAGGCCGCGCCGTGGGGCAGGGCGTCGTCGCTGTCCAGGAACATCACATACGGCGCTGTCGCGGCCCGGACGCCGTCGTTGCGCGGGGTGCCGCAGCCACCGCTGTTGACGGTGCGGTGGATGACCTTCAGCCGCGGCTCGTCGGCGGCGATGCGGTCGAGTACGGCGGCGGTGCGGTCCGTGGAGGCGTCGTCCACGGCGATGACCTCGGCGACGGCCGGCCCCTGGGCGAGAGCGGAGCGCACGGCGTGGCCGATGTGCGCGGCGTCGTTGTAGCCGATGACGATCACGCCGACCCGTGCGGTGAGGATTCCGCTCCCGTTCACTGTCACAAAACTCAGTCTTATCGAATAAATGCCAATTACCAGGGCATTCTGTGCGCCCGTGTGGGCGACGGCCGCAGGGGTCGATACCGCCATAAGGGTCGCGACGGCCATGACGGTCGCGACGGCCATGACGGTCGCGACGGCCATGAGGGTCGCGGCGGCGAAGGGAGGGGCACCGATGGAACGGGCTGCACCGGTGACGGTGTCGAGGGGGCGGCGGCCCGCCGTGGTGTGCGCGCTCGCCGTGCCCGCCGCCGTCATGCTCGTCCTCGGCCTGTGGGGCCTGGACCGGGGCACGATGTGGCGGGACGAGGGCGCCACCTTCCAGGTGGCGCGCCGCTCCCTGCCGGAGATGGGGCGCCTGCTCGGCGAGGTCGACGCCGTTCATGGTCTCTACTACGCGCTGATGCATCCCGTGCTGGCCCTGAGCGCCGACGAGATCACGCTGCGGCTGCCGTCCGTCCTGGCGGCCGCCGCCACCGCCGCCCTGGTCGCGGCCATCGGCTGCCGGCTCGCCCGGCCACGGGTGGGCCTGTGGGCCGGGCTGCTGTACGCCGTCACGCCGTTCGTCGGCCACTACGCGCAGGAGGGCCGCTCGTACGCCCTGGTCGCGGCGGGGGCCGCGCTGGCGACCTGGCTCCTGATACGGGCGGTCGAGGCGAGCCGGCCGACCGGGGTGGCCGAGGAAACCGAGGCAGCCGCCGCGGTGACCGGGCCGTACCGCCGCTGGGTCGCCTATGGGGCGGTCGTCGCGGTCACGGCGTTGCTGCACGAGTTCGCGATTCTGCTGCTCGCGGCGCACGCGGTGACGCTGCTCGTCTCGCGGGTCGGCCGGCGGGTGTGGCGCGGCTGGGGAGCGGCGGCGGTGGCCGCGTGCGGGCTGCTGGCCCCGCTGGTGGTGCTCTCGCGGCGCCAGAGCGAGCAGGTCTCCTGGATCCGGACGCCCGGCTACGAGCAGGCCAAGGCCCTGCTGTACGCGTTCGCGGGGCCCGGCGAGCTCGTGCTGACCGTCACCCTGCTGCTGACGGCCGTGGCCCTGCTGCGTCCGCTGCCCCGCACCGGGCCGCTCCGGCTGAGCGCGCTCGCGCTGCCGCTGGCGCTCGTTCCGCCGGTCCTGCTGTACGTCGCCTCGCAGCGACAGCCGCTCTTCCTCGACCGTTACCTGCTGTTCTGTCTCGCGGGCGTGCCGCTGCTGGCGGCCGCCGGTGCCGAGCGGCTGCTCGGGTCGCTGCCGTGGCGGCGGGTGGTGACGGCGGCCGGGGCCGTGGCCGTCGCGGCGGCCTTTGTCTGGCAGTTCCCCTTCCACGAGCGGGAGCGGCTTGCCGGCAGTCGGGGCGACGAACCGGCCAGGGTCGCGGCGGTGGTCGGGCGCCTGGCCCGGCCGGGGGACGCGGTGCTGTTCCTGCCGCTCCACGAGCGCCGGATATCCCTGAACTACCCCCGGGACTTCGCCGGGCTGCGCGATCTCACGCTCGGACGGTCGCCCGCCGCCTCCGGCACCCTCTTCGGGGAGGAGGTCGGCGCGGCGGAGCTGCGCGACCGGCTGCTCCGGCTGCCCGCGCGGCAGCGGGTGTGGGTGGTGGCGGACACGACGACCGTCGGCACCCCCTGGTTCCGTGCGCGGCGCGCCGAGACCGCCAAGACGGCGGTGCTCGGCGCGCTGTACCGGGAGGAGTCCACGGTGTTCGTGCGCGGCGGCGCGGTGTCACTGCACGTGCGCCGCCAGGGCGCGCCCGATGGGTGAGCACGCATCACCCAGCACCCACCACGTTTCTGCCCGGTCCGTCCGTACGCCCGGCCCTCGGCAGTCCGTCAGGCGGCCTCCTGCGACCGGTCGCAGGAGCTCACTTGACCGCGCCCGCCATCACCCCGCTGACGAACTGACGCTGGAAGGCGAAGAAGACCGCGAGCGGGACGATCATCGACAGGAAGGCTCCCGAGGCGAGGATGTCCACGTTGTCGCCGAACTGGCGGACCTGCTGCTGCAGGGCCACCGTGATCGGCGGGTTGCCGCTGTCCGCGAAGATCAGCGCCACCAGCATGTCGTTCCACACCCACAGGAACTGGAAGATGCCGAGGGAGGCGATGGCCGGCCCGCCCAGCGGGAGCACCACCCGGGTGAACAGCCGCAGTTCGCCCGCGCCGTCCAGCCGTGCCGCCTCCAGCAGCTCGCGCGGGATCTCCGCGAAGAAGTTGCGCAGCAGGAACACGGCGAAGGGCAGTCCGAAGGCCGTGTGGAAGAGGACCACGCCCACCGTGGACTCGAAGATCCCCAGGGTGTTGAAGAGCTTCGCCACCGGGATGAGCGCCACCTGCACCGGCACCACCAGCAGCCCCACGACGACCATGAACCACCAGTCCCGGCCGGGGAAGTCCAGCCAGGCGAAGGCGTACCCGGCCAGCGCCCCGATGAGGATCACCAGCACCGTTGCCGGGACGGTGATCAGGGCGGTGGTCAGGAGCGAGTGCGTGACCTTGTCGTTGGCGAAGAGCGTGCTGTAGCTCTCCGTCGTCAGCTGCGCCGGGTGGGCGAGGACCTGCCACCAGCCCGAGGCCGCGATATCCGACTTGTCGCGGAGCGAGGACAGCAGCAGTCCGACGGTCGGCATCAGCCAGAACAGCCCCACGACGACGAGGAGGACCCGCACGGCGCCCCCGCCCAGCCGGGCGGCCACCCGCGCCGGCAGCGACTGCTCGGCCCGTACAACTGTGCTCGCGGTGCCCGACGTGCTCGTCCCCGTGCCCGTCCGACGCTTGGCGGTGGCCCGCTTGGCGGCGGTCCGCCCAGTGGTGATCCGCTTGGCAGTGGTCCGCTTGGTGGTCATCGCCGCTCCTCCCTCTCCTTGCGGATCCGCCGGATGTTGACGACCACCACCGGCAGGACGAGCAGCAGCAGGAAGACCGCGATGGCACTGCCCACGCCCTGGTTGACGTCCGTCCCGAAGGACGACTGGTACAGCTGCAGGGCCAGCACATTGGCGTTGTCGAGGCTGGAGCCGGGCGCGATGATGTACACCAGGTCGAAGATCTTCAGCACATTGATCATGAGCGTGACGACCACGACCGCCAGCACCGGCGCCAGCAGGGGCACCGTTACCCGGCGGAAGACCTGCCATTCGTTCGCGCCGTCCACCCGTGCGGCCTCCAGCAGCTCACGCGGCACGCTCGCCAGGCCCGCCGCGATGAGCACCATCGCGAAGCCCGCCCACATCCAGATGTACGCCCCGATGATGGACGGCGTCACCAGCGTCGGACCCAGCCAGTCGACGCCGTTGTACGCGGCGGCGAAGTTCGAGGCGGGAAGCCGCAGCCGGGCGCCGTCGGCCGTCGCGGGCAGTGTGAACGTCCCGTCGGCCTCCGTCGTGGCCGAGGCGACGGACCGGCCGTCCTTGACGGCCTCCACCCTCACCCCCGCCAGGGCCTTCTCACCCGCGTCGATCTTCCCGGCCGTGCCGCCACCGCCCCGGGTGAAGTCCATCCACACCGTGCCGGTGACCTTGCCCGGCACGTCCCGCGCCGGAATCGCCTCCTTCGCCCCGCCGACGTCCTCCGGCTTGACGGCCACCAGCGGCAGCGCGACCGCCGCGCCCGTCCGCGCCGCGCCCTTGGTGGTGTACGCGCCGCCGCCGCTCGCCGCCAGCTCGCCCGTCGGGCGCGGCCGCGCCCCCGGGAAGGGCGCGGGCGCGGCGAACGTGTCGTGCACGCCGACCCACACCGCGTTGGCCACGCCGCGGTCCGGGTTCTGCTCGTACACCAGACGGAAGATGATGCCCGCGGCGAGCATCGAGATGGCCATCGGCATGAAGACCACCAGCTTGAACGCCGTGCCCCAGCGAACCCGTTCGGTCAGCACCGCGAAGATCAGTCCGAGCGCGGTGGCCACGGTGGGGGCGACGACCACCCAGATGACGTTGTTGCGCAGCGCCGTGCGGATGCGGTCGTCGGTGAAGACCTCGCGGTAGTTGCCGGCGCCGACGAAGCCGTCGCCGGAGGCGTCGAAGAGGCTGCGGTAGACGGAGTAGCCGATGGGATAGACGACGAGGGCGCCGAGCAGCGCCAGAGCGGGCAGCAGGAAGCAGGCGGCGATCCACGGGCGCGTGCCGAGCACGCTCCCGGACTTCGTCACCGGTCGCTTCTTCGCCGGAGGCGGGGCAGCGGTCGCGGTGGTCACGGCGGCGGTCCCGTCAGCCCTTGAAGGACTTGGCCGCGTCGGCCTCCAGCCGCTGCTGGGTGCCCTCCACGTCCGACGGGTTGCGCAGGAAGTCCTGCAGGTGCTTCCACTCGCCCTGCCCCGGCTTGCCGCCGAACGCCGCCGGGGCCTGGTCGGACATGTCGAAGCGGAAGTCGTCGCCGGCCGCCACCAGTGCCTTGGCGATGGAGCGCTGCACGTCGTCGGGGTAGACGGACAGCGGAAGCTTCTTGTTGGCCGAGACGAAGCCGCCCTCCCTCGCCCAGATCCGGGCCGCGTCCGCCGAGGCCATGAACGTCAGCAGGGCCTGCGCGGCCTGCCCGTCCTTCAGCGCCACGCCCACGTCCCCACCGGTCACCACCGGCGAGCGGCCGCCCACCGCCGGGAAGGGGAAGACCTTGGCGTCGCTGCCTATCCTCGCCTTGGATCCGGTGATGTTGGCGGCGGCGAAGTCGCCCTCGAAGACCATGGCGGCCTTCGCCTTCTCGCCGCCGGTGAAGGTCTGGGTGACGGACAGGGGGAAGGGGGTCTGCAGCGCGCCGTCGTTGCCGCCCGCCAGCAGCTCCTTCTTGCCGAAGAGCTGGCCCAGGGTGGTCAGCGCGTCCTTCACGGACGCGTCCGTCCACTTGATCTTGTGCTGGGCGAGCTGGTCGTACTTCTCCCGGCCCGACTGCGAGAGGTAGACGTTCTCGAACCAGTCGGTGAGCGTCCAGCCGTCCGCGCCGCCGACCGACACCGGGGAGACGCCGTAGTCGGCTATGGCCTGCGCGGTGCGCAGGAACTCCTGCCAGCTCCCCGGCACCTTGGCGCCCGCCGCTTCGAAGATCTTGGTGTTGTACCAGACGAGGGACTTGTTCGTGGCCTTGAAGTACACGCCGTACTGTTTGCCCTCGTACGAGCCCAGTTCCTGCCATCCCTTGGCAAAGTTCTTGTTCAGCTGGCCGGTCACCTCGCCGCTGAGCGGCTTGAGCCAGCCCTTCTGCGCGAATTCCCGTAGGACGCCCGGCTGTTGCAGCATGGCGACGTCCGGCGGATCGCCACCGGCGATCTTGGAGCCGACGAAGGCGGACATGTCGTCGCCGCTGGGCACGAAGGAGACCTCGGCGCCGGTGCGCTTGGCGAACTCGTCCAGGACCTTGGTGAAGCTCTTCTGCTCGGCGCCGGTCCACACGGCGGTCACCTTGAGCTTCTGGCCGTTGAGCTTGGGGAGCCGGACGGTGTGGGTGTCGACGTCGGACTGGCCGGGGGCCGGTGCGGTGCCCTTCCTGTCGTCGTCCTTGCCGCCCCCGTCGCCGCAGGCGGCCGCCGTGAGGGCCAGTGCCCCCGCCGCGACCAGGGCCAGCGCGCCGCGTGCCGCGCGTGCGGATCGTGTGGTGCGGAGTGTTGTGCGTGTCGCCGTACGCATGGCCCGTACCTCCCGTGCCCGGTCCCCGTAGGCGGCCGCACCGCGCGTTGCCCCTGCATACGGCCGCACTCCCGTGCGACAGTCCTACGCCCGGTGACGGATCGCCGCAATACCGTATTCGCGGTCAACAGGGCGATCGTGACAGGGATGTGACGCGCTCACAGCAGCGAGCAGCGAGCAACGCGCGTCGGCAGATGGCGACCGTGGCGCCTCACAGCAGCGGCGGGGCGGCCTGCGCGCCCGCCGACTGGGCGGCGCGCTGCAGGGCACTGGCCAGCAGCGCCAGGTCGGTGGGGCCGTTGCCGAGCTCGCGCAGCGGGCGCCGGGTGGGCGGGTCACCCATGCGCTGCCAGTCCAGCGGCACCACCGTCGGGCGCTGTGTCGCCGTGCGGGGGATGCGGCCGGTGACGCGGCCCGCCTGGAAGGGCGTGGCGGCCGCGTCGTCCGGGCGCTGCAACCGGCCGCGACCCGGGGCGGGTTCGCCCGCGCCCGTCCCGTCCGGTCCCGCCGCCGGGGTGTCGGTCGACGGCGGTGCGATCTCCAACGTCGCCCGCAGCCCGGCCCGTTCGACGGCGGCCGTGTCGGCCGTGCGGTCCGGGCGGCCGGACGCGACGATCAGGTGGACGCCCAGCCGCTCGCCGTCGCGCGCGACGGACTCCAGCGCCCGGACGACCGAACCGGCCGCCGGCCGGCCCGTCGCACCCAGGGCGGGGGCCACCAACGCGTCGAAGTCGTCGACGAGGACGACGAGCCGGGGCAGCGCCGTCTCGGCCGTGCGCGCCGGACCGCCCCGCTGAGTGCGCAGCTTGAGCGTGCCGGTGGACGACTCCAGGTCGCCGGAGGCGGGCTCGACCGGACGGCGGGGGGCGACCACGCCCGGCGCGGCGGCCGTGTTGCGCTCGTGCCAGCCGGTGAAGTCGAGGGTGCCCAGCAGCTCCGCGCGGCGCTTGAGCTCCGAGCTGAGCGCCTGCGCGAACTCCCGCATCCGCACCGGGTCGGCGGCGGCCAGGTACGTCGAGACGTGCGGCAGGTCCGTGCACACCCGCAGCCCCTCGCCGCGCTCGGCGGCCGCGCCGTCGACCAGCACCAGCGAGAGCCGGTCGGGACGGTCGGCGGCGGCCATCGAGGCGGCGAGCGCGCGCAGCAGCTCGGTCTTGCCGCTGCCGCGGCCGCCCTCCACCAGCAGGTGCGGCCCGTCGGCGGCCAGGTCGACGGTGAGCGGCCCGTGCGGCCCGGCCCCCAGCACGGCCAGGGCCCGCCCGCCGGGACGGGCGCCCCGGTCGGTGGCGGCGGCCCAGTGCGCCGTCAGCGAGGCGGGCGTGGCGCGGGCGAGCCCCAGCTCGTCCAGCAGCCGCGCGGTGCGCGGCAGCGCCGCCGCGATGCGCGAGCCCCGCAGCGCGTCGCCGGCCGCGTCCGCCATCCGCAGCGGGGCCATCGCCCGTGCGAACCGCTCGGCCCAGGCGCCGGAGACGGCATCGAGGGCGGCGATGACGGTCTGCCCGGCGTTGCCCGCCACGACCGGCCGGGCCGCCGGCTGCCCCTGCCCCGGTGCGACGGGCGCGGGCAGCGGGACCTGGCGGATCACCTGGACCACCGTGGCCACGTCGCCGCTCAACAGCGCCACGGCACCGCAGTACGGGAACGCGGGCGAGGCCGCCCCGGCCGTCGCCAGCGTCGCGGACACCGGAGAGGAGGGCGTGGTGGCCGGGGCGTCCGCCAGGCACAGCAGGTGGATGCCCGCCGCCGGACCGCCCACGGCCAGCCGGGCGACCGTCTCGCGCAGCGCGGCCGAGCCGGGGTCGCCGTCCACGATCAGCACCGTGTACGGGCCGCGGTGGCGCCCGGCGGCCGCGGCGACGGCCTCGGGCGAGGCGCCGGCCCAGTTCGGGCCCAGCGGGCCGTCGTCCAGGCGGCGTACGAGCTCGGCGGTACGGGCCTCCGCCTGCTCGCGGTCGTAGGCCAGCAGAAGCCGGCAGTCCTGCCCGTGCGCGGGCCGGGCGTGCGGCAGCCAGCCCAGCCAGGACCACTCCGCCAGCCGCTCCTCGACGGGCCGCGCGCGGTCCGTGCTGATCAGTACGTACTCCAGCGCGGCGGGCGCGTGCAGCGCGGCCAGCTGGGCCAGCACGGACCGGGCCAGCCCGGACAGCCGTGCCCGGGGGCCGGCCAGGCCCAGCGCGCCGGCCTCGCGCAGGGCGACCGTCACCGGCACCGACGGCAGCGGTCCGCCGCCGTCGGGGCTGTAGCGGTCGGCCGTGCCCAGGCGGACGGTCAGCAGGTCGGGGTGGCCTGGGCCGCGCTCCCACAGCCGGGGGCCCGGCCCGAGGGCGGTCAGCAGCACGGTGGCGGGGTCGGGCCAGCGCTCGCGCAGGGCGGCGGCGCCGGACGTGGCGGTACCGGCTCCGGCGGGGCCGTCGCCCGTGGCCGGGCTCCCGGTGGACGGGTCGGCCGTCTCGGGCTCGTCCTCCCGGCCTGCCAGGCCGCCGGCGAGCCGGCGGGCCCAGGCCCCTATGCCCCGGCCGCGGCGCTTGCCGGCGGGCTCGGCGGCCGCGGCGGTCTCCGCCGGGCCGGGCCGGTCGCCGGGGGCGGGGGGATGGTTCAGCTCGGCGAAGCCGGCGGCGCTGGTGGTGGCGCCCGGCACGGGCGGCGGGGCGGCCTCGGCCGGGGCGTACCCGGGCTGTCCGTGCCAGGCTCCCTCGCCGTAGGCGGTGGCGGGCGCACCGGCGCCCGCGGCGGCGCGCAGTGGTGTGCCGTCCGTGGGCCCCGCGCCGGGCGCGCCGTCCGCAGGGGCTCCCACCCGCAGGTGGCCCTCGCCGTCCGGCACCGCCGCGAGCGCGTCCGCCGACCCCGTGCCGTGCAGGCTCAGCGCGGTCTCGCCGACCCGCAGCAGGGCGCCCGCGGGCAGCGGGACGGGGTCGCCGTCCACCGCTTCGCCGTCGAGCAGTGTGCCGTTGGTGGAGCCCAGGTCGTGCAGCGTGACGCTGCCGTCGTCGGCGAGGGTCACCGCGCAGTGCAGCCGGGAGACGTCGGGATCGTCCAGCGGGATGTCGGCGGAGCTCGAGCGGCCCACGCGGACCTCGCCGCCGTGCAGCAGGTGGACGCCGCCCGCGTCCGGCCCGGAGACGACGTGCAGGCGGGCGGTGGCCTCCGGGACGCCGGCGAGCGGCACGCCCGCGTGGCGCTCGGGTCCGGCCGGGGCGCCCAGGGAGAGCACCGCGCCGTCCACCAGGGGCGGCTCGCCCAGCGCGCAGCGCTGGGGGTCGAGCCGTTCGGTGCCCGCGTAGACCACGACGGCACCGCTGCCGAGGTCGGAGCCGGCCGCGGCGACGGCCGTCGCGAGGCCGCTCGCGACGGCGGCGAGGGCGGTCCCCGTGGGGGCGGTCACGAGCACATCGCAGGCGCACGTGGTGTGGCCGCTGAGCGGCCCGAGGACGGTCAGCCGGATCTGCATCGCCGTCAACGGTCCCTTCCTGCCCCGGGTGCGCGACAGGGCCGGACGTTCCCCCACCGTGCACGGGCGCGTCGGCACGTACAGGTCACCACGTCGCGCGGGGTGTACCGCTCCCTCCCCGCCGCATCCGTGCTGCGAGCATCCTCGCACCTGCCGCCCGCGACGCGCCCGGCGAGAGCCTATTCGTGATCTTGAACGACCATCCGAGTATGGGAAAGCTCCAGGTCGGCGACGGCCGATGGTTGATTTCTTTAATACGTTGTCCGCTCTCGACCTGTTTCTTGCCGTTAGTTACGGGAGCTTCCGCCTCGCGGCAACCATCGGTCCGCACCCCGCGTCTTTCCCATGAGCCCCACCGGATTCGTCGGACGAACACCGTCGGAGGGCGGCACTACAGTGGGCGCCAAGCCGAACACCTCGGAGAGCCTGGACCACAGAGCTCGGAGCATCGGATCACGATCACGACCAGGGAGCGCATGACGTGCGGCCGGTAGGCAGCAAATACCTGCTCGAGGAGCCGCTCGGACGAGGGGCCACGGGCACCGTCTGGCGAGCCCGCCAGCGCGAGTCGGCCGGCGCCGAGGCGGCGGTGGCCGGCCAGCCCGGCGAGACCGTCGCGATCAAGGTCCTCAAGGAGGAGCTGGCCAACGACGCGGACGTCGTGATGCGCTTCCTGCGCGAGCGGTCCGTCCTGCTCCGGCTCACCCACCCCAACATCGTGCGCACCCGCGATCTCGTCGTCGAGGGCGACCTGCTCGCCCTGGTCATGGACCTCGTCGACGGCCCGGACCTGCACCGCTACCTGCGCGAGAACGGACCGTTCACGCCGGTGGCGGCCGCGCTGCTGACCGCGCAGATCGCCGACGCGCTCGCCGCCAGCCACGCCGACGGCATCGTCCACCGCGACCTGAAGCCCGCCAACGTCCTGCTGAAGGACGACGGCGGGCAGATGCACCCGATGCTCACCGACTTCGGCATCGCGCGCCTGGCCGACTCGCCCGGCCTCACCCGCACCCACGAGTTCGTCGGCACCCCGGCCTACGTCGCCCCCGAGTCCGCCGAGGGCCGCCCGCAGACCTCGGCCGTCGACATCTACGGCGCCGGCATCCTGCTGTACGAGCTGGTCACCGGCCGTCCGCCGTTCGCCGGTGCCACCGCGCTCGAGGTGCTGCACCAGCACCTGAGCGCCGAGCCGCGCCGCCCCACCACCGTTCCCGAGCCGCTGTGGACGGTCATAGAGCGCTGCCTGAGCAAGCGGCCCGAGGAGCGGCCGAGCGCCGAGAACCTCGCCCGCGCCCTGCGCGTGGTCGCCGCCGGCGTCGGCGTGCACGCCTCCCCGGCCCAGGCCGAGGCCGCGCTCGGCGTCGGCGCGCTGCTCGCCCCCGACCCGCAGCCCGCCCAGGTGCCCGGTACGGGCCTGGGCGCGGGCCCGGCGGCGGGCACCGGCGACGCCGAGCCCACCCAGGTGCTGCCGCCCGCCGGCGGCGCCCCGGCCTCCTACGACCCGAACGCCGCGACCAGCGTCATGCCCAGCGCCGGCCTCGGTGCCGCCAACGGCGCCGGCCAGGGTGCCGACCCCACGCAGGTGCTGCCCGCCGGCTCCGGCCCGCAGGGCGGCGGCGACCCCACGCGCGTCATGCCGCCCGTCCCCCCGGGGCCCCCGCAGGGGCAGCCGCAGCAGGGCGACAGCCCGCACCCGTGGCAGACCCAGATGCGCGCGGCCCGCGACCGCAACGACCAGACCCAGGTGCAGTACCTCGACCCGAGCGAGGACCCGCTGCGCCGCCGCCCCGCGCGCCGCCCGGCCCCCGCGCCGCAGCAGCAGTACGGGCAGCAGCAGCCGCCGCCCCAGCCGCAGCAGTACGGCCGGCAGCAGTACCCGGCGCAGGCCCCGCAGCCGCAGCCGCAGCGGTACGCGCCCCCGGCCGCCCCGCAGGGCCGGCCGGACCGGCGGCCGTCGCGTCACCGGACGCAGCAGCCGCCCCAGGCGCCGCAGCCGTACTCGCCGCCTCCCGCCCCGGCGTCGGCCCCCGCTCCGCGCCGCGAGCCGCGCCCGCCGCGGCAGCGCAGCGCCAACCCCATGCGGATCCCCGGTCTGGGCTGCCTCAAGGGCTGCCTGTTCATGATCGTGGTGCTGATCGCCGGCTCCTGGCTGGTGTGGGAGTTCACCCCGCTCAAGGACTGGGTCGCCGACGGCAAGAGCTTCTGGGACGCCACCTGGGACTGGGTCACCGACATGAAGGACTGGATCTCCGACGTGGGGTCGAAGACCCAGTAGGAACCCGCAGACGGACCGGCGGGCCCTCTCGAGGGCCCGCTGGTCCGTCGATATGTCGACACCTGACGGGTGTTTTCTGCCGCAGAAGTGACGGTTGGCGCCGAATCGGTGTCCCCAACACACCGTCAGCCGCGTAGCTTGGTCGCCAGCGCGTCTGTCGGATGACGGAGGAGTCGGGGAACAGTCTTGGCACGGAAGATCGGCAGCCGGTACACCGCCCACCAGGTCCTGGGACGCGGCAGTGCCGGGACGGTGTGGCTCGGCGAAGGTCCCGACGGACCGGTCGCCATCAAGCTCCTGCGCGAGGACCTCGCCTCCGACCAGGAGCTCGTCGGCCGCTTCGTACAGGAGCGCGCGGCCCTCCTCGGTCTCGACCACCCACGGGTGGTCGGCGTCCGCGACCTCGTCGTCGACGGCGCCGACCTCGCCCTGGTCATGGACCTCATCCGCGGCACGGACCTGCGCACCCGGCTCGACCGGGAGCGCCGCCTCGCACCCGAGGCGGCCGTCGCCATCGTCGCCGACGTCGCCGAGGCGCTCGCCGCCGCGCACGCCGCCGGAGTCATCCACCGCGACGTCAAGCCCGAGAACGTCCTGCTCGACATGCAGGGCCCGCTCGGCCCGGCCGGCGCGCACCCCGCGCTGCTCACCGACTTCGGCATCGCCCGGCTCGTCGACTCCCCGCGCCCCGCCCGCGAGCGCCAGACCACCGGCTCCGCGGAGGGCCCCGGCGGCCGCCAGGCCGCCACGCGCAGCGTCATCGGCACGCCCGACTACCTCGCCCCCGAGATCATCGAGGGCCTGCCGCCGCGCGCCTCCGTCGACGTCTACGCCCTGGCCACGGTCCTGTACGAGCTGCTGGCCGGCTTCACACCCTTCGGCGGCGGCCACCCCGGCGCGGTCCTGCGCCGGCACGTCACCGAGACCGTGGCGCCGCTGCCCGGCATCCCCGACGAACTGTGGCAGCTCGTCGTCCAGTGCCTCGCCAAGGCGCCCGCCTCCCGGCTGCGCGCCTCGGAGCTGGCGGCACGGCTGCGCGAGCTGCTGCCCGGCCTGGCCGGGATCCCGCCGCTCGACATCGACGAGCAGCCGGAGGAGGAACCGGCCGCCGGACCGGCGGCGGACCACGAGGGCGGCTACGAGGCCGGGGGCGCCCCCACGGCCGTCCCGCCCGCCGAGCCGCGCCGGCGCGGTGCCGTGCCGCTGGTGCCGGGCGCCGTCCCCGACTCCAGCCGCGACACGCACACCAGCATGCGCGTGCCCGGCCCGGAGGAGCTCGCCGGCGGAGCGCACGGCACGGCGCGCGCGCCGCGCGCGCCCGGCCAGCCGCGTGCCGGGTCGGCCCGTCACCGCACGGCCGCGGAGGCGGCCCGGCGGCGGCGCGTGAAGATCGGTGCGATGGTCGTGGCGCTGGCGGCCGTCGCCGGGGTGGGCGGCTGGTTCGCGACGAGCGGCGGCTCCGACCCCGGCGACGCCAAGCCGGGCGGCGGCAAGCCCGGAGTGCACCGCACGGAGCCGTCCACGGGCCCGGACCGGGCCCCGGTGACGGGCTCGGTGGCCCCGCTGCGCTGAGCGGACGCGAGGGGGCCGCCCGTTTTCGGGAAGCCCCTTCGGGCCGGGTTGCCCGGCGCAGCCGTTAGGCTGGGTGCGTGGCAGTCGTTGATGTATCCGAAGAGCTGAAGTCCCTCTCCTCGACCATGGGGTCGATCGAGGCCGTCCTGGACCTCGACAGGATGAGGGCCGACATCGCCGTGCTCGAGGAGCAGGCGGCGGCCCCCTCGCTGTGGGACGACCCCGAGGCGGCGCAGAAGATCACCAGCCAGCTGTCGCACCTGCAGGCGGAGCTGCGCAAGGCTGCGGGCCTCCGCGGCCGCATCGACGACCTCGCGGTGCTCTTCGAGCTCGCACAGGCCGAGGACGACGCGGACACGCTCGCCGAGGCCGAGGCCGAGCTGGTGTCGGTGCGCAAGGCGCTGGACGAGATGGAGGTCCGCACCCTCCTGTCCGGCGAGTACGACTCCCGCGAGGCGCTGGTCAACATCCGCGCCGAGGCCGGCGGCGTCGACGCCTCCGACTTCGCCGAGCGGCTGCAGCGCATGTACCTGCGCTGGGCCGAGCGCCACGGCTACAAGACCGAGGTCTACGAGACCTCGTACGCCGAAGAGGCCGGCATCAAGTCGACCACCTTCGCCGTCCAGTCCCCGTACGCCTACGGCACCCTCTCCGTCGAGCAGGGCACGCACCGCCTGGTGCGCATCTCGCCCTTCGACAACCAGGGCCGCCGCCAGACCTCCTTCGCGGGCGTCGAGGTGCTGCCGGTCGTCGAGCAGACCGACCACGTCGAGATCGACGAGTCGGACCTGCGCGTCGACGTCTACCGCTCCTCCGGCCCCGGCGGCCAGGGCGTGAACACGACGGACTCCGCGGTCCGCCTGACGCACCTCCCCACCGGCATCGTCGTCTCCTGCCAGAACGAGCGCTCGCAGATCCAGAACAAGGCGACCGCCATGAACGTCCTCCAGGCCAAGCTCCTCGAGCGCCGCCGCCAGGAGGAGCAGGCCAAGATGGACGCGCTCAAGGGCGACGGCGGAAACTCCTGGGGCAACCAGATGCGTTCCTACGTCCTGCACCCGTACCAGATGGTCAAGGACCTGCGCACCGAGTTCGAGGTCGGCAACCCGCAGTCCGTGCTCGACGGCGAGATCGACGGCTTCCTGGAGGCCGGTATCCGCTGGCGCAAGCAGCAGGAGCAGGCGGAGAAGTAAACATCCGCCCGACAACTGCCGACAACCCCCTGCGCACCGGGGCATAACGCCCGTAACTTCCTTGACGCTGCCCCCAAAACTGGGAAGGCTGGCGGGCGGCATGCGATCACTGGGGCGCGTGTGGCGGGGGGGCGAGCGGCCCGGCCGGTACGAACTCGTACGGCCGGTCAGTCACGCCGTCCCCCAGAGGCCACCGCCCCGTGCAGCGCTGCTCCAATGACGAGATCGGCTACTGGGGGTAGCAGCAGATGACGAACAGGACGCGACTGCGTGTCGCGCGAATAGCCGCGGGCGCGATGATCGCCGCGGGCGCCTCCCTGACGGCCGCCGGCGCGGCCTCGGCCGCCGGTGTCGACGTCGAGGTCGGCGGCGTCGGTGTGAAGGCCCACGCGGGCGTGCGTGCGCCCGCCCCCGACCCGACCTCCGACCCGACCGAGATCCCGCAGCCCCCGACCTCCGGCGGCACCACGGGCGGCTCCACCGAGGGCGGCACGACGGGTGGCTCGACCGAGGGCGGTACGACCGGCGGTTCCACCGAGGGCGGCACGACGGGCGGCTCCACTGAGGGCGGCACGACGGGTGGCTCGACCGAGGGCGGTACGACCGGCGGTTCCACCGAGGGCGGCACGACGGGCGGCTCCACCGAGGGCGGTACGACCGGTGGTTCCACCGAGGGTGGCACCACGGGTGGCTCGACCGAGGGCGGCACGACGGGGGGCTCCACCGAGGGCGGCACCACCGGCGGGTCCACCGAGGGTGGCACCACCACCGGCGGTAGCGGCTCCGGCGGCAGCAGCTCCGGTGGCTCCTCGAGCGGCGGCAACACGAGCGGCGGCTCGAACGGTGGCAACACCGGCGGCGGCAGCACCGGCGGCAACGGTACCTCCGGCGGCTCGACCGGCGGCGACCAGAGCACCGGCGGCAGCAGCTCCACCGGCGGTAGCGGTTCGACCGGCGGCAGCAGCTCGACCGGCGGCGGTTCCACCGGTGGCGGCGACGACAACGGTTCCGCCACGGGCGGCACCGGCACCGGCGGCTCCGGTGACGACGCCCACACCTGCCCGGTGGACACCGACGGCAACTGCAACACCGGCACCGACAGCGCCGGCTCCAAGCCCGTGCAGCAGGGCAAGCCCAAGGAAGAGCTCGCCCAGACCGGCAAGCCCGCCCAGGCCGACAAGCCCGGTGAGCTGGCCCAGACCGGTGCCGGTCAGACCGCCTTCCTGCTGGCCGGTGCCGCGACGATGATCGCGGGTGGCGTCGGCTTCCGGATGCTGCCGCGCCTGATCAACCGCGGTACCGCGGCCTGAACCCCTAGGGGCGACCGCGACCGGCGGCACTCAGCCGTGTGACCGGGGCCCGGAGCGCTGATGCGCTCCGGGCCCCGGTATGCGAAGTGCGTCGAGTCCGCGTCGTGAGGTCACCCGGCGAAGCCACGGGCGAGCACCGCCACCGCGACGAGCGCCACCAGCAGCACTATCAGCGCGGTCGGCGTCAGCCCGCCGAAGACGCCTTCCTGGTGCTGCAGCCGCTCACGGCTCGCCCGGCAGACCGGGCACCGGCCCTCGCTGACGGGGGCCGCGCAATGGGCGCACACCAGTCGGTCGCATGTCATGCGATTTCCTCCTCAGGTACGTCCAACGCGCGAGAGAGCCGAGCGGTTCCCTACCACTGTGCCAGCTTTCCCGCCGTTCGGCGCGAGCGGTCTCCCAAACCACGAAATGGGGGCCAAATGTCCAGGGATTGTCCGGGGGAGCGCTGGTCGGAACGCGTCAACCCCCGATGCCGACTGCGCGTGCTCCTACGGTTCGGTAGGGTCACGCACACCCGACGGGGCCGCCGCGGAATGCGGCGTTCCGTGCCGCTACCAGGTCGACGCGTGGTGCACTCGTGATCCGATTCGACAACGTCTCCAAGTCCTACCCCAAGCAGAACCGCCCGGCGCTGCGGGATGTCTCGCTCGAGATCGAAAAGGGCGAGTTCGTCTTCCTGGTCGGTTCCTCCGGCTCCGGAAAGTCCACCTTTCTGCGGCTGCTGCTGCGCGAGGAGCGTGCCAGCCACGGCCAGGTCCATGTGCTCGGCAAGGACCTCGCCCGGCTCTCGCACTGGAAAGTGCCCCACATGCGCCGCCAGTTGGGCACCGTCTTCCAGGACTTCCGGCTGCTGCCCAACAAGACCGTCGGGGAGAACGTCGCCTTCGCCCTGGAGGTCATCGGCAAGCAGCGCGGCGAGATCCGCAAGGCCGTCCCGCAGGTCCTGGAGCTGGTGGGGCTGGGCGGCAAGGAGGACCGGATGCCCGGCGAGCTCTCCGGCGGCGAGCAGCAGCGCGTCGCGATCGCCCGTGCGTTCGTCAACCGCCCGCTGCTGCTGATCGCCGACGAGCCCACCGGAAACCTGGACCCGCAGACCTCGGTCGGCATCATGAAGCTGCTGGACCGCATCAACCGCACCGGCACCACGGTCATCATGGCCACCCACGACCAGCAGATCGTCGACCAGATGCGCAAGCGCGTCATCGAGCTCGAACAGGGCCGTCTCGTGCGCGACCAGTCGCGCGGCGTCTACGGCTACCAGCACTGACCGGCTCGAAAACCGAGCAGCTTCGCAGGCACAGCAGTTTCGCAGGCACTGCACGTTCGAAGGCACTGAAAGGACGCCATGCGCGCCCAGTTCGTCCTCTCGGAGATCGGCGTCGGTCTCCGCCGCAATCTCACGATGACCTTCGCGGTGATCGTCTCCGTCGCCCTGTCGCTCGCCCTGTTCGGCGGCTCGCTGATCATGCGCGAGCAGGTCAGCACCATGAAGGGCTACTGGTACGACAAGGTCAACGTCTCGATCTTCCTCTGCAGCAGGAGCGACGCCGAGTCCGACCCCGCCTGCGCCAAGGGCGTGGCCACCGACGGCCAGAAGAAGCAGATCAGGGCCGACCTGGAGAAGATGTCGGTCGTCCAGAGCGTCCGCTTCGAGACCGCCGACGAGGCCTTCAAGCACTACAAGGAGCAGTTCGGCAGGTCGCCGATCGCCGGCTCGCTCACCGCCGACCAGATGCAGGAGTCCTTCCGCGTCAAGCTCAAGGACCCCACCAAGTACGAGGTGATCTCCAGCGCCTTCGCCCAGCGCCCCGGCGTCCAGGTGGTGCAGGACCAGAAGTCCCTGCTGGAGAAGCTCTTCAACCTCCTGAAGATGATGAACATCGTGGCCCTCGGCCTGATGGGCCTGATGCTCGTGGTCGCCCTGCTGCTGATCGTCAACACCGTGCGCGTCTCGGCGTTCAGCCGCCGCCGGGAGACCGGGATCATGCGGCTGGTCGGCGCGTCCAGCTTCTACATCCAGATCCCGTTCATCATGGAGGCCGCGTTCGCCGGCCTGCTCGGCGCGGGACTGGCCTGTCTGCTGCTCCTCGGCGGCCAGTACTTCCTCGTCGACAACTGGCTTGCCCAGCACATCGACGTCATCCAGTTCATCGGCTGGGACGCGGTGCTCTCCAAACTCCCGCTCGTGATCGCCATCGGCCTGCTGATGCCCGCCCTGGCGGCCTTCATCGCCCTGCGGAAGTACCTCAAGGTGTGAGATGTGCCAAGGGCGTCGTACGGTCAACTCCCCGTGCGGCGCCCGCCGGTGTCCTAGACTCACGCGCATGCCCGGCCCGACGATGTCCGTTCCGCAGCGCCGCGCCCGTCACGGAGCCGCCCTGACGTTGGTCTTCGCCGGAGTGCTGGCGGCGGGCGCCGCCACAGGGTCCTGGAGCGAGGACGGGCGGGACGGCCGGACACCGACGGAATACCGCGCTCCGTCGCGCACCGCCGCCAGGGCCGTCGACCGCCATGCCGCCGACCGGCACGGCGTGGACCGCCGGGCCGTCGAGGCCGCCGCCTCGGCCGCCGCGCGGGACGGCCGGTCCGGCTCGGAGGCCGCCGCCGAGGTGGTCAGCCGCAGCGGCGACGACTGGAGCGCCGTCTACAGCGCCCGCGAGTACGAGGGCTTCGCGCTCGCCCTGGACGGCGCCTACGTCGGTGTCGGCCTGACCACCCGGCGCGACGCGGACGGCCGGATGGAGGCCGGCAGCGTCGTGCCCGGTGGCCCCGCCGACCGCGCCGGGATCGAGCCCGGCGACCGGATCGTCAGCGTCGACGGCACGGAGGTCACCGGCCGCCCGGTCACCGAGGTCGTCGCGCTGCTGCGCGGGGACGCCCGCTCCTACCCGGCGGCGTGGGACGAGGCGGGCGCCGCCGGCACGCCCGTACGCGTCGTCCTGCGGCGCGCCGGGCGGCAGTGGGAGCGGACGCTGCACCGGGAGCGGCTGGTCACCGAGAGCGTCGAGACGGTCCGGCTCGAGGACGGCGGCGGCGCCGGTGACGGCGTCGCACCGCCCGCCACGCTGGTCAGGGTCGATTCCTTCACCCGGGGCACCGGGCAGCGCGTCCGCGAGGCGGTGGACGCGGCCGCGCCCGGCGAGGGCATCGTGCTGGACCTGCGCGGCAACCCCGGCGGGCTCGTCAGCGAGGCCGTCACGACCGCCTCGGCCTTCCTCGACGGCGGGCTCGTCGCCACGTACGACGTCCACGGCAAGGAGCGGGCCCTGCGGGCCGCCCGGGGCGGGGACACCCGGCGACCCCTGGTCGTCCTCGTCGACGGCGGCACCATGAGCGCCGCCGAGCTGCTGGCGGGCGCCCTGCAGGACCGTGGCCGGGCGGTCGTCGTCGGCTCGGGGACCTTCGGCAAGGGGTCCGTCCAGATGCCCAGCAGGCTGGCGGACGGTTCCGTCGCCGAGCTCACCGTCGGCCACTACCGCACCCCCGACGGGCGGGCGGTCGACGGCTCCGGGATCACCCCGGACCTCGCCGCCGGCGGGGACGCCGAGCAGCGGGCCCGCACAGTATTGGGTGGCCTCGGGGGTGGGTCGTAGTGCGAGAATGACTGCGCTATGGCAAAGAAAGAGAAGACGGGTCGCAAACTGGTCGCGCAGAACAAGAAGGCGCGCCACGATTACCACATTCTGGACACCTATGAGTGCGGCATGGTGCTGACCGGCACCGAGGTGAAGTCGCTGCGCCAGGGTCGTTCCTCGCTGGTGGACGGCTTCGTCCAGATCGACGGCGGCGAGGCCTGGCTGCACAACGCCCACATCCCCGAGTACGCCCAGGGCACGTGGACCAACCACAGCGCGCGCCGCAAGCGCAAGCTGCTGATGCACCGGGCGGAGATCGACAAGCTCGACTCGAAGTCGCAGGAGACGGGGCACACGATCGTGCCGCTCTCCATCTACTTCAAGGAGGGCCGGGCCAAGGTCGAGATCGCCCTGGCCAAGGGCAAGAAGGAGTACGACAAGCGGCAGACGCTGCGCGAGAAGCAGGACACGCGCGAGTCGAACCGTGCCATCGCCGCCGCCCGCAGGCGCCAGCAGGCCCAGCGGGTCCAGCGGGGCTAGCTCCTTCCGGGGAATTCACTGGCACCGTCGAGCGTTGGTCACGTACGATGGGCGCACAGCACACCGGGTGGTGCCGCGTGCGTACTTTGAAAAAACAACATGGGGATGATCGGTTTCGACAGCGGATGTCGAAGCAGGGGAAGCGTGTCGAGGAAGCGGCAATGATCTCGTAAACCATATGTCGCAACCAATAATCGCCAACACCAAGCGCGATTCCTTCGCCCTCGCTGCCTAAGTAGCGACTTGCGAAGTGTCAGCCCGGGGCTGTTCCCGACCCGGATCCTGGCATCAGCTAGGGAACTAAACCACTAGGTCCGGTCACGGGGCCTGGTGGGAAATCAAACAGTGACTGAGCCCGTCGGAGACTTGTCCGCGTGATCTCCGGGGCTGAGAAAATCGCAGCGGACTGCACACGGAGAAGCCCTGGTTCCGCACCGTTGGACGCGGGTTCGATTCCCGCCATCTCCACTCATCCCATGTGAGGCGAAGGCCCCACCGCCACTGCGGCGGTGGGGCCTTCGTCGTGTCCGCCGCCGGGCTTTTCCGGACGGCCGGGCCGGAGCAACCGCCGGATCGGATCGTCCCTCTTACAGGGCGACCGAAGGGGGTGGCCCGGTGGACTGGACACGGACGGCGGTCGCCGCGCCGGTCCTGGCCGCGCTGTGGCTGGGCGCGGCCCCGGCCGCGACGGCGGACGACGGCCCGGACGGGGTGCACCTGCTGCTCAACGGTGCCTTCGGCAGCCGCCCCGGCGAACTGATCGACATCGATGTGCGGGGCGTACGGGCCCGGGGCGACGTCACCGTCACCTCGCCCGTCTTCCCGCGCCGGGTGCGCCTGGACCGCTACCACCGGGACGGCCCCGGCCACCACGCGCGGCCCGCCGTCTCGATGGCCGTGCGGCCCGGTACGTACCCCCTGACCGTCCACGCCGGCGGCGAGGTGGTGGCGAAGGACCAGGTGGAGGTCACGGAGGCGCGGCGGCCGGAGTTCCGGGCGAGCGCGCCGGGCGAGGTGCTGCGGCCGGGGGAGCGGCTGGCGCTGTCCTTCGACGACCTGTATCCGGGGGAGCGGGGCGAGGCCTTCACCGCGTCCTCCCCGGCCTTCCGGTCGAAGGTGCGGCTGACCCACGACCCCGGTGGCGTCCACTGGCACAACCCCCGGATGTTCACCGCGCTCGTCGCCCTGCCGCTGGACGTCCCCGACGGCACCTACAAGGTCACCCTCAGCGGCCCGGACGGGCGGCGCGTGGACGACAAGCCCCTCGAGGTCCGCGCGGCGCGGCCCGGCGACCGCGACTACGTGGGCAAGGTGCGTGGCCCCGCGTTCTTCGCCGGCCCCGACCGCCCCGAGGAGGCCCGTACGCACGGCCACAAGGTGCGCTCCGGCGGGACCGTCAACGTCCTGTGGAGCGACTCCTCACCCGATCCGGGCGAGGAGGAACGCCTGATGGCCACCTCGCCCGCCTTCGAGCGGCCCGTCGCGCTGCGGCGCGACGACAGCAAGGCGGGCGACGGCGACGACCCCCGCTACCACGGGCCCGCCCGCGTCCGGCCGGGCCTGGAGTCCGGCCGCTACCCGGTCACCGTCATCAGCCACCACGGCCGGGTGAAGCGGACTGGCCACCTCCTGGTGGCCGGCGCCGACCCGGCCCCCGCCGGCGGCCCGGACCGCACCCTGCTGATCGTCGCCGCGAGCACGGGCCTGGCCGCGGCCGGGGTCGCGGCGGGCGCCTGGGCCCTGCGGCGCCGCGCCCGGCCGACCGGCGCCTGAGCCCGTCATCACCGCCGAGCCCCCGTGCTTGTCACCCGCCGAGCCCGCCGTCGGCCCCTGAGCGCGACGCCGCTCCCTGACGGGTTTGCCGGTGCCTGACCGACCTGGGCCTTCCGGTGGCGCGCCCGGCCGGGGCACCCTGGGGGCGGCGGGGGACACCCACAGGGAAAAGGGGACACGCATGGCGTCGGCAGCGGCCTCCTACGACCTGCGGTTCGAGGCCGGGCGGCTGTGCCTGGACCTGGTCGCGACCGCGGAGCCGGTCGAGCGGCTCGACAGCCCCCGGCGATTACGGGCCTGGCTGCTCGGCGTGGGAATCGTGCCGCCGGGCACCCCGCTGGACGCCGTGGACGCGGCCTGGCTGGCCCGCTTCCAGGCCGCCCGCGACCTGCTGCACCGGGTGGTCCACGCCGAGATCGACAGCCGGGCCGCCGACCCCGACCTCGAGCGCGTCAACGCCCTCGCCGCCACCGCCCCGCCCGCGCCGGTCGCCGTCCGCGGCGCCGACGGCGGCCTCGTCCGTACCGTCGCCGGCGCGCCCGACTGCGGGGCCCTGGTGGGGCAGATCGCCCGCGACGCCGTGGAACTGCTCACCGACCCGGCCGAGCGGGACCGGCTGCGGCGGTGCGAGGGCGAGACCTGCTCGCTGGTCTACCTCGACACCTCGCGCGGGCGGCGCAGGCGCTGGTGCTCCAGCGAGGTGTGCGGCAACCGCGAACGCGTGGCCCGCCACCGGCGGCGGGCGAGCGGCGAGCAGACGGGCACGCGGCAGGCGCTGAAGCGGTAGCGCCCTGCGGCGCGGCGTTCGCGTACGTCCCCGCACGGTGAGCGGTACGTGCCTCGCGTACGTACTCACGGTCGAAAGGGGCCCCGGGTCCGCCCGCCAACTGCGGTTCCCGCCACGGCATTTGCCCGGCCCGAGCTCTCGACCCAGGGGGATGGCTTGCGCGAGGATGCCGCCGTGGCTGACAGGACGAGTCCGGACGAGGACCTGATGCGGTCGCTCTACCAGGAGCACGCGGGCCCCCTGCTCGCCTTCGTGCTGCGGCTGGTGGCGGGCGACCGCCAGCGGGCCGAGGACGTCGTCCAGGAGACGCTGCTGCGCGCCTGGCGCAATGCCGGACAGCTGCGCGGAACCACCGGTTCCGTACGGCCGTGGCTGGTGACCGTCGCCCGCCGGATCGTCATCGACAACCACCGCAGCCGCCAGTCGCGCCCCCGGGAGGTCGACCCCGCGCCCCTGGAGCTGATCCCCGCGGCCGACGACATCGACCGGGCCCTGCGCCTGATGACCATCACCGACGCGCTGGGCGACCTCACCGAGGCCCACCGGGAGGCCCTGGTCGAGACCTACTTCAAAGGACGTACGGTGAGCGAGGCGGCGGACGTGCTGGGCGTACCGGCCGGGACCGTGCGGTCCCGCGTCTTCTACGCGCTGCGCTCCTTGAAGCTCTCGCTCGAGGAACGAGGAGTGACGGCATGAACGGCCCGGCACCACACCCCGGGCGGCCGTACCGGGACGACGAGCACACCGCCGCCGGCGCCTACGCCCTCGGCCTCCTCGAGGAGCCGGACGCCGCCCGCTTCGAGGAGCACCTCGCCGACTGCCCCCGGTGCGCCGCCGAGCTCGACGACCTGATCGGCCTGGCCCCGCTCCTCGCCGAGGTCAGGGAGTCCGCCCCCGGGCCCGGCCTCCTCGCGCCCGCGCCCCGCCCCGAGCTGCTGGACCGGGTGCTCGACGACGTCACCGCCGTCCGCCGGGCGCGCCGCACCCGCCGGCTGTGCCTGGCTGCCGCGGCCGCCGCGCTCGTCGTCGCCGGACCGATGGCCGGCGCCGCCCTCACCGCGCGCGACGGCATGGACCACAGTGGCGTGAGCGCGGCCAAGGCGATGTACGAGGAGGGCGAGAAGATCGGCGCCGTCGACCCGGTCACCAGGGCCGACGCGACCGTCTCGCTGCAGCGCAAGCCCTGGGGCACCCATGTGGCGCTGCGACTGGGCAACGTCAAGGGACCCCTGGCCTGCGACCTCGTGGCCGTCGGCAGAAACGGCCGGGAGCAGACCGTCACCACCTGGGCCGTCCCCGCCTCCGGCTACGGCCTGGACAAGGGCGACGGCTCCAAGTGGAACGCGGAACCCCTCTACACCCACGGCGGCGCGGCCTTCGACCGCGGCGACATCGCCCGCTTCGAGGTCCGCACCCTCGACGGCCGGCGCCTCGCGACGGTCCAGGTGTGATCCGTCAACAGGTAACTGTCGTGGCAAACCCCTCATGTCATGACAGGTGCGCTCGGCGCTCCTGTTCGCGTACGGTTGACGGCTGCCCTACGCACAGCAGAAGGGGGCCTGGGTGGCCGCGCAGAACGCCACACACGCGCACGTGGCGACAGGACCGGCGATGGAACCCGACGGGGTCCGCGACCGTGAGATCGGTGCCGAGCAGCACCATCTGGACCGGGTGTACCGGCGCCTCGAGGAGAAGATCCACGAGGCGGAGTTCCTCATGGACGACGCCGCCAAACGCGGCCAGGTCGGCACACCGGGCGCGCTCGCCGAGCGGGACGCGCAGGTGTTCCGCGCCGGGGTGCACCTCAACCGGCTCAACAACGAGTTCGAGGACTTCCTCTTCGGCCGCATCGACCTCCTCCTGGGCAAGGACGGCAAGAAGGGCCCCGACGGCGCGTACACCTCCGTCGAGCCGGCCGACGACGCCGTGCGCGACGACAAGGCCGAGATCGCCGAGACCCTGCACATCGGCCGCATCGGCGTCCTGGACTCCGACTACTCGCCGCTCGTCATCGACTGGCGGGCGCCCGCCGCCGCGCCCTTCTACCGCGCCACCCCCGTGGCGCCCGGCCGCGTGGTGCGCCGCCGCGTCATCCGCTCCAAGGGCCGCAAGGTGCTCGGCGTCGAGGACGACCTGCTGCGCCCGGAGCTGATCACCACCCTGGGCGGCAGCGCCCTGCCGGTCGTCGGCGACGGCGCGCTGATGGCCGCCCTCGGCCAGGCCCGCAGCCACACGATGCGCGACATCGTCTCCTCCATCCAGGCCGAGCAGGACCTGGTCATCCGCGCCCCCGCCGCCTCCGTCACCGAGGTCGAGGGCGGCCCCGGCACCGGCAAGACCGCCGTCGCCCTGCACCGCGCCGCCTACCTCCTCTACCAGGACCGCCGGCGCTACGCGGGCGGCATCCTCGTCGTCTCCCCGACGCCGCTGCTCGTCGCCTACACCGAGGGCGTGCTGCCCTCCCTCGGCGAGGAGGGCCAGGTGGCGATCCGCGCCGTCGGCTCCCTCGTCGACGGCGCCGAGGCCGACACCTACGACGAGCCGGCCGTCGCCCGGATCAAGGGCTCCTCCCGCATGCTCAAGGTGCTGCGCAAGGCGGTGCGCGGGGCGCTGGAGAGGCCCGGGACGCCCGAGCGGCTGCGGGTGGTCGCCTTCGGCGCCCGCATCGAGCTGGAGGCCGAGGATCTGCGGCGCATCCGCAACTCCGCGCTCGGCGGCACCGCGCCGGTCAACCTGCTGCGCCCGCGCGCCCGCAGGCTGATCCTGGACGCGCTGTGGTCCAAGGCCGGCGGCCCCCGCCGCTACACCGACCCCGAGCTCGCGGCGGAGGCACGCTCGGCGTTCGACGAGGACATCACCACCGAGGACGTCTTCATCGACTTCCTCGACGCCTGGTGGCCCGAGCTCACCCCGCGCCGGGTGCTGGCCGCCATGGGCGAGGAGCGCCGGCTCTCGCGCTGGGCCCGCCGGGTGCTCAATCCGCGCGAGGTGCGGCAGCTGGCCCGTTCGCTGGGCCGGCTGGACGGGCAGGGGCGCGGCCCGCTGTCGGTGCACGACGTGGCGCTGCTGGACGAGCTCGAGACGCTGCTGGGCGTGCCGCACCGGCCGAAGAAGCCGCGCGACGTGGACCCGCTGGACCAGCTCACGGGGCTCGAGGAGCTGATGCCCCAGCGCGGCGAGTCGCGCCGCGAGCGCGCCGAGCGGCTGGCGCAGGAGCGCCGCGACTACGCGCACGTCATCGTGGACGAGGCGCAGGACCTGACGCCGATGCAGTGGCGGATGGTCGGCCGCCGGGGCCGGCACGCCACCTGGACGATCGTGGGCGACCCCGCGCAGTCCTCCTGGTCCGACCCGGACGAGGCGGGCGCGGCCCGTGACGAGGCGCTGGGCACCCGTCCGCGCCGCCGCTTCGAGCTGACGGTCAATTACCGCAACCCCGCGGAGATCGCCGAGCTGGCGGCGAAGGTGCTGGCCCTGGCCATGCCGGGCATGCGGTCCCCCTCGGCCGTCCGGTCCACCGGCATCGAGCCCCGCTTCACCGTGGCGGGCGCCGACCTGGGCGCCTCGGTGCGGGAGGAGGCGCTGCACCTGCTGGCCGACGTGGACGGCACGGTCGGCGTGGTCGTGCCGATGTGCCGCCGCGCCGAGGCGCGCGCGTGGGTGGCCGGGCTCGGCGACCGCGTGGTGGTGCTGGGCAGCCTGGAGGCCAAGGGCCTGGAGTACGACGCGACGATCGTGGTCACGCCGGCCGAGATCGCCGACGAGTCGCCCGCGGGCCTGCGCGTGCTGTACGTGGCGCTCACCCGCGCCACGCAGCGGCTGACGGTGCTGTCGGGCGAGCGGGACGATCCGGACGGGGCCGGAGTGCCGGACCTGCTGCGGGACTGACGCTCCCCGGCGTGGCCGGGACGGGCCCCCGGAGGTGCCCACGACGTGCCCTAAATGGAAGATGCCCTACCGGAATGACTTCCGGGAGCGGTTTGTTAGCCTGGGTACGGCACCGGCTCGATCCAAGCCCCCGGGCCCAACCTTAGTCGCTTCGAGCGACCACTTGCCGCGAGGCGAGCATGGCGGGTCGGTGTCGTAGACGTATCCCTACGGGCGTCCCCCTCCACGGAGTTCTCCGGGAGGGGGACGCCCGTAGGCTTTTCTGCCCTTCTCGTATGTTGGAAGGCTCCTTCCGGGATGCGGGGCTGGTTACCGCGTACTGGCCGGTAGGTGGGACGATCGACATCGCGTCTCCGATATCGCGTCTCAGTGAGCGCGGCAAACGAAACAGGGAAAGCAGGGGAAAGCGGCCATGGCAACGGCGCCTAGCGTCTCGTACTCGATGACGGTCCGGCTGGAGGTTCCCGCGGGTGGGACCGCGGTCAGTCAGCTCACCACGGCCGTGG
>NZ_JBITZS010000016.1:60561-62017 GCF_044547045.1 Streptomyces sp. NPDC053048 | reverse complement strand
GCTCGCTCATCCGTCCGCCCCATTCATGGCATGTCCATGCCGGAATCCGTCCCGCCGAGAGTTGGCGGTTATTCCAGGCAGAATACCCGGCTACCCGTCAGTAACCAGCGTGCGGCGCGATTCTGAGGCCCCGCCAGGGGGCCGGAACCGCTGTGCGGCCCGCTGGCGGCCTCTCCGGGCCGCCCGGACCCGATCACCCCGGCCCTCCGACGAGCGGCCGCCCGCGGGTCCGTTCTGCGCGTCGCTTTTCCGGCGCATCGCCGGAAAAGTTCCGTACGCCGGTTTCCCGACACCCCAGGGACGGCGCACTGTCAGCGCGCGCCACGCAGGCCGGACGCCCGTTCCGGCGGACTCGCGCGGCGGCGGACGGCCGCCGGAAGGGCAAGTCGGGCAGTGGCCCGCCTCCACGACGCAGCAGAAGAAGCCGCTGGGAAGAGTCGCGAGGAAAGAATCGTGCCGGTAATTATGAGAGGCGGCATCAGCTTTGAAAATGTCCGGGGGAATCCGCGGAGGAGCGAGAATTGAACTTCACGGCGGAAGCCTGAAAAAGATGCCGCAGGAGATTTGAAAAAATGCTGCGGAAGAAAAATCGGGAAACGTCTTCGCCGACAGAACCCGAAGCTAGAATGAATCCGCAGACGACGCACATGCGAAGACGAACCGTCACCTGCCCTCGGTACGCGGGACGATGCGCGTGCCGAGAGCCCGCCGCACGGTGTGTGACGGGCCCCCAGCGGCTCCCCGGCCTGTCTTCAGCAGGCCGGGGAGCTACCTGCCCATCATCGCGATGACCAGGTTCAATGCGGTGTTCAGCAGGCCGACCAGGGTGCTGCCGCAGACGGAACGGTCCGCCCTGCCGCAGCACCGGCATCGGCACCGGTGTCGCCGGCGCCCGGCCTCCCTTGTCCTGCCGGGACGCTTGGCCATGCGAGCCCCCTTCCCTACGGGGCGCCCTCGCGGGGCACCCGCCGTAACGAGCACCGGGAAAGCCCCGGAACCCGCACCAGCCAATGCCCCTGACGATGCGTCCAGAGAGAACGTACCGGCGGACCCCCGGGCCCCGCAGCAGAATGCCCAAACCGCGCCGGCCGCATTCCCCCACCGCGTTTCCCGAAATCGGTTTCGGGAAGGCTATTTCCCGTCACCGCTTTCGGGAAGTCCCAGCGCCCGCCGGACCAGCGTCCGGGACATGGCCGCCGCCGCGCGCCGCGACAGCGCCCGCTCCCCCGCCCCCTCCTGCTTCTCCGCCCGCAGCGCCACCCCGAGCAGCTGAAGCCACCGCTCCTCCGCGGCCCGGGCCGCGAGCACCCCGGCCACCGCCTCCTCCACCGTCGGGGGGGGGGGGGCGGCCCCCCCCCCCCCCGCCCGGCCCCGGGGCGGGGGGGCCCGGGGCCCCCCCGGCCCACCCCCCCCCCGGGCGGCCCGGCCCCGGCGGGGCACGGCCCCCGCGCCGGTG
>NZ_JBITZS010000016.1:0-60551 GCF_044547045.1 Streptomyces sp. NPDC053048 | reverse complement strand
CGGGCGGCCCCCCCCCCCCCCGCCCCCGGGCCCGCCCCCCCCCCCCCCCCCCCCCCCCCCCCGGGGGGGGGGGGGTCCCCCCCCCCCCCCCCCCCCGACGGCACCATCTCTGACGGGTCCTGGTCCACGCGTGGACCACCCTCCTCGGGGGCGCCGCGGCCCGGCGGGTCATAGTCCCGGGAGCCGTAGTGGAACTGCGGTTCACCGGTGTGCTGTTCGTCGTAGGCGTCGACCAGCTGCTGGAGCGCGGTGCCGAAGAAGTCGGTGCGCAGGTCCTGCACCTGCCAGTCCCGGGCCCGGGGCCACGGGCCCTCCTCGGTCACTGCCACGGCCGTCCGGTAGGCAGGGAAGCCGTGCCGGCGCGGGTACCGGCCGAAGTCCTCCTCGCACAGCGCACACAGCGCCATCGGTTTCTCGTTCGAGAGCGGGATGTCGTCGGCGTGGACCAGCGCGGCCAGCACCCCCGCCCCAGGCCGGGCGACGTCCACCAGCACCTCGACGTGCGGGCCCGGCACCCACACCCGCACGTACGTTCCCCGGCACTTCGGGCACCGCGGGCCCACCTCACGCCGCCGGGCCGGCTTCTTCTTCGTCCGGGCGCGCCCGCGCCCAACTGCCTTTGCCACCCCGGTCATTCAACACCACGACCGACACGCGGCGGCCCGGTCGACGGCAGAGATCATCCCCCCGCTGGATAGACCCCGGCCGCCCCACGAGGCGGTGAAGCGGCGGCCTGTCCAGGGGTGTCCAGGCGGTGCTGGCGCGAGAACCTCGACGACGTCGCCCGGCCTAGAAACTCCTGTGTTCACTCTCGCAGATCATGTGCTGTCGACGGTCATGCTTCGCCTCATCCGGGCGCGGCGCCACGGCCTGACCCAAATCCGCCGCTTCGGGTAGGAGGCGTATACAGGCAAGGGCTCCATCGCGGGGGGAGGCTGGTTGAGAAGTTTAAATTTCCGGTCTTCAATCTCTGAGCACGCTGGGCAGGTAAGCGCTACGTCGCCGTAATAAGCCGCGCCGGGTACGTAGGACCACCCCTTCTCACTACTGCGCGGCGGCGGCTTGGCAAGGAAGATGCGTGGAGGTGCCTCGCCGGTGGCGAGGTGCAGCGGCCGGACCTCGAACCCCTGGGAATCGGCGGCATCAAGTTTCCTTAGGAACGCTCGGCGGTGTCCCAAGCGGGGGCGGCGCAACACCCTGCAAGAGCAGTTTTCCGCGTGCGTTGCACCATATCGCAGCTCAAACATTGCTTTCCCTCCTCCTAGGTGTGATCTTGCGGCCCCTGATTTTATGGCGACCGGCTAATGGGTCTTGCAGGCCCGGACGCGGCAGAGAGAGGCAAGGCCATCCCTTTCATTATGGTCACCCGTGCCCACCTCAGCGCCCCCTCGACGACAAGGCCCGCGCCGACAACAACGCCCGCTCCGCCCGCGACCGCGCGCGGAAGAAGGAGGAGACCCGCCGCACCCGAGCGACGAAGATCCTCGGAGGCATCCGGTAGAGGTCGAGCAGGACGTCGGCACGCCGTCCCGGTGATGGGAATGACTTCGATCTACCGTGACACCCATGACGACGCCGATCAGTGTGGTGGAACGTCCAGCTGGTCCTCGCCTCGAGCGCGCCGCCCCGGCCTCCCGGCCAGAGGGTGGCATCGAGCAGCCCATGCCGGGTACTCCTATCCAGCGATCTTGGAGGCGCTCTGATCGGCAGGTGGGATCGCGGGGCTGGCAGCCTGATTCGTCATGGAGATTCTCCCCGCCGCCTTCGGCTTTGCTGGCACTCTGATCGGCGCCCTCGTGGCTGCAACTGCAACCCGTGCTGCCCAATCCAAGGCTCTATCGGCAGCGAAGGCTGCTCAGGACAAGGCGGAAGAGAGGGAAGCTACCGCCATCATCGCCCAGGCAGCGGTACAAGCCCGAGAGGAAGCCCTGGAAGAGAGCAGCGCCACCGACTGGAGTCGATTCGGCAGAGACGCCCTGACTCCTGCCGAGGTAGCTGTCTTCGCCCTGCGCGACGCGGAATTGCGTGAGCGAGTGGATCAGGCGCTCAGGATCGCTAGGCACGCCGCTGCCGACGAAGCGTTCCTAGAAGTCGTGAACTCAAGTCGCTATGGAGTAGTGAACGAAGCGTCCAGGGAGGTGCTTGTCTGCTTGGGTGCCAATCTGCGAGGTGAGGAGCTTCCCCCAGCCTCCATGATCTGGACCCGCTTTGCAGCCGAGCATCAGCTGGAGGAAGAGGCTTTCGCCATGAAGGCCGATGAGGAGGAGCAGGAACATCGGGAGCGCCTGCGCCGCCGCCGTTCGCGCCCCGCGTTGACTCCGGAGCAAGAGCAGGAGCATGCACGCCTGCGTTTCGTGCGAGCCGTCGCCGATCTGCGGAAGTGGTTGCGGCATTAGGATCGCGTGGAAGGCCGCCGACGAGCATGCGCGCCGTGCCGGCGTCGAGCACCTGCCGGCCGCCGAGCAGAAGGCGATCCTCCAGGCCCGGAAGCTGCTGGAGTCCGCCCTCCACGACGGCGGCACCGAGCACGAGCGGCGGCTCGCCTACCAGCACGCCATGCGGCTGATCGACGGAGCCGTCTCGGTGCCTCGCAAGGCCACCGGCGCCCTGGAGTACATCAGCCGACCGTCCCTGTCGAAGATTGCCGAGTAGGGATCACGCACATGGCCATCTACGGCTTTGGGGCACAGCGGTACAAGCGGGCCAGCCCAGCCCCGGCCTACCTGCCGTCCGCTTTCATGGTGCTGCCAACTTCGATGAACACCTCCTCCTCGTGCTGCCGTCGGTGTGCCATCCGGCTTCCTGGGGGAAGGGTCCGCAGGCGGTCGCTTAGCCCTTGCTCGTGGAGCCGGGCCAGTCGCACCTGGGTACGTCCGCGAAGCCAGGTGTAGGCGAGCCGGGTGGCGGCTCCGGAAATCAGCACGGCGAGGGCGTATCCCACGGTGAGTAGCTGCATTGAGCCTCCGATGCGCGGTGCGGCAGGCGGATGAGACCGGCGTCGATGGGGGGTGGTGAGGCGGTGTCCCGCTCGTGGAAACAGCGGTCGCCGCTTCGAGGGGTCTGTTGCGGGGGAGTGGAATGGGCGGTCTCCCAGTCCTCGTCGGCCAGGAAGTCGCTCCCGTGCAGGACCTGGAAGCAGTGCAGGGCCTCGCCGGGCTCGCCCCGCAGCAGGGCCTCGAGCCACAGCAGGTACGCGGCGGTCGCATCTCCCGTGCCGGCGGCGAACCGCCACCAGAAGCGGGCCCCTTCGTCGCCGCCGCTGAGGTAGGTCGCGCAGCCCAGACCGCGGGCCCCGACACCGTCGACGGGCTGGTCGGTCTCGAGGAAGTCGGCGACCCGTGCGCCGGTGGCTCCGAGGACATGCAGGCACAGGGCGTTCAGGTCGCGCCGCACGCGAGGCCCGGGCGGGCACGCACCGCTTCCCGCGCCCGGGGAGAAAAGTGCCGCCAGTTCGGGGGAGGTGGGCACCAGCCAGCCGCTCTTGGCCGGGGCGGCCTGGGCGCGGCGCTGCTCCAGCTCGTCGATCCGCTGGAACAGCCGGCGCTCATCGCCAGCTCGCTCCTTGCTGGTGTAGACGGGGACGCGCAGCTGGGCCCCTCGTAGCATCTGATCGATCACGTCATAACCCCTTCTCGATGGCGGCCGGTTCAGCGGCGGGAACGCCCAGGAGGCCGGCGAGGGCGGCCTTGCCGGCCTTCACATGGGACCGGATGGTGGAGCGGGCCAGGCCGGTGATGCCAGCGATCTCCCAGACCTCACAGCCCAGAAGGTCATGCAGGAAGATGCAGGTCCGCTGACGCCCGGGGAGCCGCGCGACCGCCTGGTAGATCTCCATGCGCGTAGTGAGCTGCTCGACTTCCTCGTGCGGCGTGCCGAAGGCGGGCTGGGCGGTCTCCTCGAAGGCCAGGCCGATGGCGAAGCAGGGGCGGCGGTCGCGCTTGCGGAGCATGTCAGCCACGACGTTGCGCAAAATCTTGTGCGCGAACGCCTCGGTGTTGGCGTGCCCCCAGGCGTCAGGCCACCGCCGATACAGCCGGAACAAGGCGTCGCTCGCGGCCTCTCTCGCGTCCTCCCAGGAGTAGAGCCGGGAGTACGCCCATTTCGCGTAGCCCTCCAGCTGGCACCGGACGAAGTCCTCGTACTCCGCCTCGTACTGGCCAGCAGCCGCGCGCCGCACGGCGTGCCGGGCGTTCATGGCCGGGCCAGCGCGATGCGGGCCGGTACCGGCCGATGGTGAAGGTGGGGCGGTACTGCTTGCCGGCCGGAGGTCTCCCCCGCACGGCGCTCAGGCGGCGCTGTGCCGTCGAACATCACACGCTGTCCGTTCTTCTCGCCCCGGGCATCGCGTCCCCCTCGACGCCCGGGAAGAGCAAGGTGCTCTCACCCCTCATGCCGTCCCAGACGCCCGATGCGTCCAGTCCGCCTCGCAAAAATATTGACGTAACGTCACTTCAAGATCACTTAATGCGACGAAGTGTGGGTGGGGGCACGTCGATGCGGAGACGGCCGCGACCGAGCGCGAGGCTCTGTGCATGTTCGCCGGTCCGCAGGAAGCAGCGCCACGGCCGTCCGCGGCGTGAGGGCGGCGCGCCGGTCGGGATCTGCCCCCTCGAAGCCGTCCTCGGCCACCTGTTTGGCTGACCGCGGCCCGGTTCGAGGCATGAATCAGCTGATGCAGGGGCCCTTCCGCAGGCGAGAGGCCTGCGGAAGCCCCCTGTCGTACTGAACCGGTCAGGCGATGGACAGTCCGGGAACGCCGTCGTCGGTCGCCCCCCGGGGCGAGGTACTCCTTCAGGGCCCGGCGCATGTAGGCCCGGGCCCCGGCCGTGAAGCGCGCGTCCGCGTTGGTGGCCAGGTAAGCGTGGGTGATGCCGATGACGCCCTCGGCGATCTCATTACGGCGCTCCAGGGCGTCCAGGGCCTCGCGCAACCGCAGCCTCTCCTCCCCTTCAGCTGCCCGGCGCGCTTCGTTCCGATGCACGGAGTGCAGGGTCTACGAGGTGGCGGCCCGTGACACGGACGGACTGATCAAGCCGTGCACGGGCCTGGCCGGCTACGGCGGCGACACCGCACGGGTCTACCTGCTACTGACCGAGAACCCGGAGCTGTCGTACAGCCACGCGTGCTCCCTGGCGACCAGCATCCGCAGCACGGGTATTGGCCGGGCACCGCGATTCTCATGGCGCAACGGGAGGCTGCTGATCGAGTCGGCACCCAGCGTCGTCGCCGAACTGGCCCGCCGGATCGCACTGCTCACCTCCACCATCGACGGACGGCAGGTGCCGACCGTCTCCTCAGTCGACCACCTCACCGCCGACGCCGGCCGGGCCATCATCGCGGAGAACCGTGCGGCCTACATCGCCGAGTACGGCGAGTCCGCGTAGGCATCCCGGTTCGTGGGCCCTGGCATCCGTCCCGGGCCCACTTCGCGCTTTCAGCGCCTACTGGTGGAGATGCTCCGCGAGGAGGCGTCACCATCCGCCGCGGTCCTGAAGGGTCACCCGGGTGGACCAGGGGACGCATCCGGCGTGGTGCGGGGGCGTTGATGGTGCAGCAGTTGCCGCCCGTTATGCACCGAATGGCCCGCTATGACCGATACTGTTGTGGACCTCTCCGCCTGCGATCTCTCCTTTCGTCACCGCCGGCTGGTCAGCGCTTCCCCCGAGCTGGTACGAGCGTGGGGGGAAGACCTGGAGGAACTCAGGGAGGACATCGCGGAGCACTTCGGTCCCGAGGGGAGTTGGTGCGAGGTCGGCGGCGACCTTCACACCCTCACCGACGGGGAATGGGAAGTCCGTCTGCGTATTCAGCCGGACTCCGCCTGCTGGCATGCGGACGTCTTCGGTGCCGGCTGGCGCACCTCTCCGTACGACGCGGTGCCCCCCGAGTACCGGGCGGAGGTCGCCGCCTATGTCGACCAGAGCAGGGCCCTCTCCAAAGGGCTCGTCCAGGAATCCGCTCTGCGGCAGGCCGCGGCCGAAGGCGGCGGTCCGGCTGTGGACCGCCTGGTCCACAGCGAGTTCGACCGCCTGGACCAGTGGTTCACAGCCCTCGACCAGCTCCACACCGCGCTCCAGGGCCCTGCGGAGGAACCGCCATCGTGGGCCTATGACCTCGTACGGGACGAGCTGCAGGAACTGAACACCGCCCGGGAGTGGCTGCTGAGCGCCACCGCCGAGTACTCCTGGGGAAGGTCCGGCCCCCGGCCGGACACGCTGTTCGCCGGCCTGCGTTACGTCTTCTCCACCGGCTGGGTGGACCTGATGCGCTCATCACAGCCCGGTCCCGCGGCCCGCTCCTTCTTCGGCCTCGTCGACGACACCTACGACACCCGCGGGAACAAGCTCCCAGACACCCCCCGGCCATGACGGCACCGGCACCAAGCCTGCGAGCCGACCGCATACGCCGGTGACCGCGCCTCGAGCTGCCGCACCCCACGACCGGCAACGGGAAACGGGAAACACCGGAAGATGGACTGCCTTCCGTCTGCGGCGCGCGCTGACATGGGGGCATGGCGAAGAGAGATGACCCTGCCGTCGAGGCGGCCCTGGCCTGGCTGGACGTTCTGCGGGCCCGGGCGGACGCCTCCGGCGACGAGGAGGGCCGGGAAGCAGCTGTGCGGGTGGCGACGGAACTGGTGATGATCCACCACGTGCAGGTAGGCCCTGTGGCCCGACGGATCGGCGTCACCGCGCACTGGCTGCGCAAGGCCGCCTACGCCCATCCGGTGACCATTGCCCTGATCGCGAAGGCCGAGGCCCAGACCGGCGCCCGCAAGCGAGGCCCGGTCTCCGACGCGCGCCACCACCACAGCCATGCCGACGGTCCGCGATGCCATCCCGGTGTGCACGCTGACTCCTATGACAGTGACGGCGCATAGGTTCCCGTCCATGGAATGGCCTCTCCCTGAACGGCGGGCCCTTTCCTCGAGGGCCAGCCCGCAGCCGGTCAGGCGTGTCAGTCAGGGGCGGGGACTAGGGTCAGGGGGTGATCGTGAACGACGCCACCGAGGTCAGGCCGCACCGCTACGCAGACAAGGATTTCCGCAAAGTCATTGGAAGTGACCTGGGGAAGGCGACAGCGGACGAGTTTTTGGCGGCATGGATGTGGGTCCAGGAAGGGGTGTGGACCCGGCTACTGTGGGAGTGGCTCCGTGAACACCGCCAGCGCGTTCAGCGTGAACTGACGGAAGCCGCGTCCCGTGCTCAAGCGCGTCACAAGGACACGCTTGAGCCCATATCAGATGCCTGCCGGGCGGCGGCCAGCCGCCTGTCCAAGCTCCTGGAAACAGAACTCACCGAAGCAGAGCAAGCCGAGCGGGAGTGCATCGAGGCCTGGAAGGCCATGCGCGACGACTACGGAATCGAACCCATCGATCTCTACGAGGACGCCAAGGCATCCCCTGTCCCCTCCCGCTTCGAAAGCGTCATGCCGTTGTGGCACCAAACCGTCAAGGCCGGCCAACGCCTCGACGCCGCACTGGCTGCCGATATGGCAGAACTGCACCGCATAGCGCTGCTGGAAGCACGGCTCATGGCCTTCATCCAATCCGATGCCAGCATCACCTTGCCGCGCATCGACGCAATGGACTACCGCGAATTCGAACGGCTGGCTGCGCGCCTGGTGGAGCGGGACGGGTACAAGGTCGTCCGGCCGAAGGGCGGGGCTGGAGACCTGGGCGCCGATGTCATAGCGGAAGGCCCCGGAGGAACCGTCGTCGTCCAGTGCAAGCACACGACGTCCGGCACAGCAGTCGGATCCCCGGTCCTCCAACGCCTCAACGGCACCGCCCGCCCGGTCCACGGGGCGGACATCGTGATCGCCATGACCAACGGCACCTTCTCGCTCCCCGCAGTGCGGTTCGCCGAGAGCCAGAGAATCCACCTCATCGACAACAAGCGTCTGGAGCAGTGGGCCACCTGGGGCCAACCTCTCGAAGAGCTACTCGGTAACCGTTCCGCATGAACAAAGAACACGAATTAGGCAGCCACGCGAGACCACTGGCAAAGCCACGGGCGCCCGCCATTACGGCGGGCGCCCGAATTATTTGCCCCCGGATAACTCACATCGGCGGCGTCATCACCCTGAGGCTCTCGGCACCGACGACGGGCTCGAGGTGTCCGCCGATGTCACCGCGGTGTGCCGCGAGCGTCCCGGAGTGTGCGCTCGGGGGTGCATCCGCCGCAGGGCTCCACGCCCGGCTCGTCGAGGGCGAGCCGGGCCTCGCGCTCGCCGAGCCGGGGGAGGGAGGGCTGGGCGCGGGCGATGATGTGGCAGTGCTCGGTGTGGAGGACCGCGAGGTGTCCGGGGGCGCCGCGGATGTGCTGCAGGCGCCAGCTCGTCGCCGGGGTGGAGAGCGTGGCGGGGGTGAGCGCGGCGATGCGGTCGCGGACCGCCTGCAGCTGCAGATCGAGGTAAAGCTCGAGTGTCTGGAGTCTGGACAGGTCGGGCGGCAGGGGAGTGGTCACTCCGCGGCCGGCCCGGTGCCGTCGTCGGGCGTCAGGCGCTTGAGCGCCATGCGCGCGTCGACCACGTCCTTCCCGGAGAAGCCCTCCCACCAGCGGTGGCTCGTGATGAGGGCGGCCAGCTCCCGCTCGCGGGCCCGCAGAACGGCGACGGCCTCCTTCTCCTCACCCGTCCAGCCGGGGGTGGCGGGCCGCTGCGTGGGGTGCCAGCGGTCGGCCGGATCAGCCCAGCCCTCGTGAGCCTCGACAGACCAGGGGAGGGCCGCGAGAAGCGCCCGCAGCTCAGCGCGGGTCTGGTGGATCTCCTGCTGGAAGGCGATCAGGTCAGCGGGGAAGTCGTACGGGTTAGCCACCCGCAAATGATACGTGTGTTCGATTCAGGGATGCCTCTGCGCACGGCCGTCCAGGCAAGGACCATCCGTTCGGGCGAACGCGGGCCCTCAGTCGGTCCGCCGTTTCCTCGCCGTGGTCTTCTTCGCTCCCGTGGCGGCCGGTTACTTGGCGCCCGCCTTCCCACCTACGGCCTTGGCCGCCGTCCCGGTCTTCTTGCCGGGCGGGGCATCGGCGGCCGGCGGTGCCGTCCCGCCTTCTTCCGCCTGGTTGATCGATGCCTGCAGGGCGGCCATCAGATCCACGACATCAGCGGGAACCGGAGCCCTCGAGGTGCGGCCGGTCCCGGCCGGCCGCACCTCAACCTTGGACATGACCAGGTCGCGCAGCGCCTGGTGGTACTCATCCTCCAGGCCTTCGAGGTCGAAGCCCTCGGAGAGCTTCTCCATCAGGCTGGAGGCCATCCGCACTTCCTGGGGCCGTACGGTCACGGAGTCCGGCGGGGCGCGCCCGGCCGGGTCGCGGACCTCGTCGGGCCAGAGCATGGTCTGCAGCACGAGCACCTGATCATGGACCCGGAGCATGGCCAGGCTCTCCCGGGTGCGCAATGCGATCTTGGTGACCCCCACCCGCCCGGTCTGCCGCAGGGCCTCGCGCAGCAGGACATACGGCTTGTTCGCCGCCGATGAGTCAGGCTGCAGCACGTACGGCTTGCCGAGCTGTACCGGGTCGATATCGCCGGCGTCGATGAAGGCCAGCACATCAGTCAGCTTCTTCGACGGCAGCGGCAACTGCGCCATCGTCTCGTCGGTGAGGACCGCTCTGCGCCCGTCCCGGTCGGCGCCGCGGGCGACGTGCTCCTAGGGCACGACCTCGCCGCACACCTCGCACCTGCGCTGACGCCGGACCCGCCCGCCGTCAGCGTCGTGAACCTCCCGCAGCCCCACATCGTGCTCCTGGACCACGGGCACCAGCTGCACCGGCACGGACACCAGCCCGAACCCGATAGCACCCCTCCACAAGCTGCGCGGCATGAGACCAGCCTCCCGCCCCACGCACCGCCCCGCATCCCTCGCGCAGGGTTCCGCTTGCCGTCCACGCGCAGCGTGGATGAGCACAAGCCACCCGCACAAGGCCACACGCAGGAGGTTCACCCGGACGGGCCCACCGCTCGCCCCTGAGGTCAGCCACCGGTCGGGCCGGCGGGGAAGGCGACCGCCTCCTCGCCAAGGGCCGCCAGGAACCCGCCGCTGGCCAGCAGGTGCAGCCGCACCCCCGCTCCGAGAGCGGGCACCACCGCGCAGTCGACCGGCACCCCACCGCTCAGATGCGGCTCGGTGACGCCCTGGCCTTCCGCGTCGACGTCCGCCACCAGCACCACGAGAGAAGCCAGGGCCGCGCTGCGCTCGGCCTCACACCCGGCCCGCACGTGCGGCGCGAGCGCGGCGAGCAACCGCGCGCTGAGGTGGGTGATGCGGCGGCGACCGCCATGCAGGACCGCCGGCAGCGCCAGGGCATGAACACCGGCGGCGGCGAGAGCGGGAGACGTCATACCCGGCACAACGACCACGATTGCTGTGCGTCGCTGAATTGGCGCGTTCCGTTATTGCTGGAGCCGGGCGGCCACTAAGCTCCCGCGTGATGACGCAGTGACGTGCCGGTCTTTCCGGGACGCCCGCAACGGTCAGCCCACCCGCTCACGGGGGGCTGGTTGGGGCGCGGCCACCCCGGGAGAAACCGGGGGTGGCCGCGCCCAGGGTCAGCCCTCCGTCGAGAGGGTGACCGGTGGGCGACTGCCCACCCCGGGAGAAAGGCGCGGCACATGCGCCATCGCAAAAAGAAGGACCACACTCGCCTCCGGGCCCGGCTCTACCGGATCTACCGCTGGGCGGCGCCCCTGCTGGGCGCCACCACAGTAGCGGCGTTCCGGTGGTGGCTGGAGAGGTGAGCCACCGGCGATAGCCCCTCACCAGAGGTATTGGTGAGGGACCACTCGCCGTAAAGGTTCTTCCAAGGAGCCCGCCACCGTGCCCGCGATGGTGGGCTTCGCCACGCCCCGCTGGCCGTGCCTGGGTGGCCCGGCCCCCGGCTGCCCGGCCGGGTGGACGTCGCGCTCACCACGGTAGCGGCTCTGCCCCTGGAGGGCAGAGTGATGCGCCCCTCGAGTACGGTCCGTGCCCTGGCTGGAGCTGTCCCTGACCGCCATCGGCCTGCTCGTCTGGTCCCGAACCCTGCTGGACGGCGAGCCAGCCGCGGCCGAGCGGAAGAAGCTCTGCTACCGGATCTGGCACGCCGCAGCCCGCATCACCCGCCGGCCAGGCGGTCGATCTCCGCGGTGTCGCCCGTAGCGAGGAGACCAAAGAGCCGCAGCACCTCGTCCTGGGGCACGCCCGCGATCTGGCGCGGAGTCGTGTCGGCCTCGTCGAGGTTCTCCCAGAGCAGCCAGAGCAGCTCGCCACTGGGGAAGGCGCTGAGCGACCAGCCGCTCTCATGGGTCAGCGAGACGTCGGGGTGCTCGTCGTCGGCGTCGGCGAGGGTGTCCAGGATGGTGCGCATGGTCGCTTCGTCGGGTTCTTCCACCGAGGCGCCGGACAGGTCGGTCATGAAGTAGCTCATACCCTGCATTAGCTCATGCCGGATACGGCCATCCGTCGTGAAGCCGGACGGCCTGCCGCCCGCGCTCCCGTGGTTGAAGTGGTGGGCTCGCCGGCTATGGCACGGGCTCGGCGTCAGGCCGACGGGCGCGGGCTGGCGAGCTTCTCGATCATCTGGGCAGCCTTTCGGGCCTGGTCCTCTGGAACGTCGGGCTCGACGAGCATCCGGGCCACGAGCCGCAGCAGCCCCCGGGGAACAGGCACCGCCTCGTAATCGGCCAGCCCGGCACTGATGGTGTCGGAGTCGTAGAAATTCGCCAGGCCACGGCGGGCCGACTGCTGCGTGTCAGTGGTCACCGCACGAGTCTCCCACCAATTCAGCCTGGCCCGTCCGGCCGCTACGTGGCGGCTCCGCCAGCGCGGGGCCGCACTGCCATGGTGGTAGGCCGTCACGGCCCGCTGGAGGCCCATGGAGGCCATGACCAGCCGGTACCCCTCGTTGCGGATGAACTCCCGCGCCCAGTCCGCGAGCCCGTCGGCGCCGCGCCGGGTGCCCCGCCCATCCCTGCGGGCGCCCGGCGTCCGTAGGAGGCGGATCAGACGGTGACGGCGGCACGACCGGCGGCGTAGACCGCGGCCTGGGCGGCGACTCGTCGGCCGAGGTGTTCCGCGGTGGCTATGTCGGCCTTGTGGACGCCGTCCGGCCCCCGGTCGGTGTCGGTCTGCGCGCCGGCGCCCAGGTAGAAGCCGAGGCGGTTGAGGTCGTACTCGGAGGCGGTGGTGGAGTGCCAGCCGGACGGCAGGCCGAGGTTGATCCAGTGCATGCCGTGCTGGGCGGCCAGCACGGAGAAGAACTGCAGGGTGTGCAGCTTGTCGCCGCTCTTAGCGCCGGAGTTGGTGAAGCCGGCGGCGAGCTTGTCCTGCCAGGCGCGGGTCGCCCACCGCTTCGAGGTGGCCTCGGCGAAGACGTGGAAGGCGCCGGACGCGGTGCCCATGTAGGTCGGCGAGCCGAAGACGATCGCGTCGGCGGCGTCGAGCAGGTCCCACTGCTCCTCGGTGATCTCGTCGACCTTGACCAGGTGGACGGTCGCGCCGGCGCCGGCGGCGCCCTCGCGCACCGCCTCGGCGAGCACCGCGGTGTGCCCGAAGCCCGAGTGATGGGCGATGGCGACGACCGGCGGGACGGCAGCGGCGGGAGAAGCGGTCGGGGTGGGTGTGGTCACGGCGGGGCTCCTCAAGGTCGTGCCGCGTGGCGCGGCGCGAAGCGGTCGACGAATCCAAGGAAAACACATTGAAGATTTAACTTTCAGGGCGGCCTCGCCGCAGGCCCCGGGCATCGGGACGGGTCTGGCGCCGGACGGAGTGTTCAACGTCTTCGCGCGTTTGCGGGGGCGGGTAGACGGCGCCAGCGAGAAGACCCTGCACGCCCTGGAGCGCGGCGGGCTGGCCGGGGGAGGGAGAGTGGGGTAGCCAGCCGGGAATCGTGCCGGACGCCACCGCTGACCGGGGGATCTGGCGGGAGAGGCCCGGCGTGTCGCAGCCCGCACGCTGCTGGGCGCCGTGAACCTACCGGGCAGCGGCCCTTGACGGAGGTCGTGCCCGGGCGCTTCCCCGACTCCAGGAGCGCGAAGCTGGGCAGAAGCGGGCACCGCCCGCGCCGGCATGATCCTCCCTTGTCGTCTTGTGGATCCTTACGTGCGCCGGAGTCGGGCCGGCCGCCAAGGAGCCCCTCATGGCGAAGACCGCCCTGACCCGCGACGCCAAGCTGCTCGCCCTCTACACCGGCCTTCCCTACCAGCAGGCCCTGCGCATCGCCGGGGACGCCCGCCGCCGCGATGCGCTGATCCCGCGTCCCTCACCCCAGCAGGAGCTGCTGGAGCACGGGTTGCTGGACCGGATCGCCTGGCCGTCGAATGATCCGGTCCGCCCGTGGGGCATCGAGTACGTGCACCCGCAGCACGGTCAGCTCGTTGTCCACTTCGAGGGTGACCACATGGCCGGCGAACTGGCCGAGGCGTTCTGGCCCCGCGCGGACGAGCACGGGGAGATCCACGGAATCCCTGGGGCCCGCTTCACACCGCCCACCGAGCAGGGCATCACCATGATCCTCCTCGGCACCTCGGCGCGGGTGCAGATCACCGGGATCCGCCCCACGGCGTGGAGGACCGCCCTCGCGGCACAGGAGGAGAACGCCCGCGACTACGGCTGGGCCTCATGCTCCCGCCGCTCGCCCGCCGCCTGGACCCGTGAGGAATGCGTCTACTTCCAGGGTTCCGGGGTCCGGCTCGGGGCCCGCTCGCGGCAGACCGCCGGCACCGCGTGGCTGGCCAGCGGGCTCCTGCGCCGGGTGGGCCTGTGGCGCACTGTCGGTGTTCCGCTGTCGACCACGTCCTGGACCAATCCCGCCGGAGCCGGGCAGCAGTGGATCATCGACCACATTCACGAGCCCCGGGACCTGCATGGCGAACACCATGACCGCTTCATCCGGCTGTTGGCCGCACCGGGGTGGGGGATGCCCCTGAAGCTCGACGACCGCTGGTGCACCTGTCACCAGCATCACGCGGAGCAGTGCGTGATGACGATGACAGGCGTCGGTGGTCTGGCGGGAGAGCTTCAGCTCCGCTTCCCCCGCCGGCGCGGCCGCCACTACTGGATCGAGCACGAGCTGACGGAGTACGAGGCCAAGACCCGGGTGCCCGTGCTGGTACGGCCGTGGATGCTCACCGCGCTCGCCCCCTAGCCCCCCTCGCCGTGGTTCTATCCCCGCTCGCACCCGATGCCGTCACCGTCTGCGTCCAGGTGTTCGCCCCATCCTGGGTCACCCCTGTGGATTGGAGCGGCCCCGTGGGCTCGCGCGTCAGCGCAGGTGGCGAATGCTCGCTGAGCAGGCTCACTTCGCCGGAAGCGCTCGCCAGGGCTCCATTCCAAGTCGAGGTACTGGGTTGCTCTGATGACCTCCGGACGTCCCTTGAGCTTCAGCGTGTATGTGAAGTCGTCTTTTCCCTGAAAGTCCGTGTTCCACGGGATGTAGGTTGCCCTTCCCCTCGATGAGTGAAGTTCCAAGCTTCCGTGCTTGGGCTCTGTGAGCAGCTTTATTTCGACGTCCGCTGGCGTGAGGCCGTTGTCATCGTCCAGCTCGTCGACTCTCACGGTTCCTCCTCGGTCAGAGGCGCGAGCCCCGTCGAGCAGGTTCAGCCCCTTTGGGCCCATATCGACCCACACCGACGCCTTGCTCGGGTCAAAAGATTCCTTCTTGTCCAAGAACCAATTGGAAGGAGCGCTCGTGGCAGGGGCGGCATGGCGTTCGGGCTTCTTGTCGCTGTTGTCCCAACTACAGGCAACAAGCACAATCGTCCCGATGACAACCAACATGAGACAGCCTAAGCAACTGTCCGCAACGTCGTTATTCGGCTTACGAACCACGCCCCAGCCTCTCAACCCGGTGACACTACCGAGCCTCAGACCCCCAACGTCCCCAGTTGGTTGCACGTGGCAGCTGCATGAGATCCGGGCGTGATGAGGGTGTGGAGGCCCCGGCCGAGGGCGCGGCCACGTGGGTGCGCTGTGGTCACACCAGGAGCCTGCCGTACCGTCCGCCCGCTGGTAGAGGCAGTTCTCGCGGCAGCGTCTTCAGCACAGGATGTGCCGACCTGCCTTCGCGAGCTCGGGCGCCAAGGCCCGCCTGCACACGGTGCACCGCAGTCCGCCCGCCGGTACGGGGGCAGGCGGCGGCGCTGGGCGGCGAGCGGCTTGTGCCCGCCGCTGGTTCGCCGCGCGCACCTGACGGGCGTACCGGGCCTCGCTCTCCCGCCACGTGGCCGCCTCCTCCCGGGCCTGCCGCTGCGACTCCTGCAGCTTGCTGTGCAGGGCCTCGGGGAGCTCCGCGCCGCGCGGGCCCAGGCCGAGCTCACCGAGCGGGATCGCCTGCCGCTCCAGATCATCGAGCGGGCACGGCGGATGATGCAGCCCGAACACCGCCAGGTCCTGCGCCTCCCACCAACGGCGCCTGCGCGGATGCGGCCGGCCGAAGGCCGTCCACACGCTGCCCTTCGACGCGACGTAGAACCACACGGGAAGACGCTCGTCGAGGACCACGTGCGGGAAGTGCACGCCCGGCCGCCAGAACCACACGTCGACGATCCCCGCCCGCGCGTAGTCGCGGTGCCGGGCCCGCCAGGCGTCATCGGTCATCAGCATCCGCTGCGCCTCGAGCGCCAGGCGCGTGCCGTCCTCCAGCCGTACGGCGACGTCCGCGCGCCGGTCATGGTCCGGGGTCCACTGCTCCAGCCGTACCGCGGCGACGCCGGGCTGGGTGCGCGCCCAGCGGGCGAGGGCGTGCTTGGTGGTGATGTGCCAGACGGTCTCGGGGTGGTGGCCGCCGTCGGGGGCTGTTCCGGAAGGATGCGCGAAGTGCCGGCGGACCTTGCCGCCGAGCCGGCCGCGGGTCACCAGCGGTACCCGGGTGCCGGTAGCGGCCTCGAATCCGTGGAAGCAGTAGAAGCACACCAGCTGTTCGGTGCCGCCGTATCCGCGCTGTTTCCAGTACTCCGGCGGTTGTTCGGCGACGTGCACCTCACGTCGGGTCTCGAGATCGAACCCGACCACCAGTAAGTCGTCCTGCACCTGCTGCGCCCCTCCCCGTTGCTGCCCCCGGTGACCGTCTCGAGTCTGCCGCAGGTGCGCGTCGCGCTACAGGGTGGTGGCGGTGCCGGTGGGGGAGGTGCCGTGGTTGCGGGCGCTGTTGGCGATGGCGTCGGGGAGGAGGGTGGGGGCGAAGTCGGCGAGGAGGGGGTGTTGGGCGGCGGTGGTGCGGAGGACGGTGCGGGGGGTGACGTGGGCGTCGAGGCGGCCGCCGGTGCGGGTGGTGATCAGGGGGCCGGGGGTGGGGCCGAGGCGGTGGGGGAGGTAGGCGTCGATGGCGAGGACGAGAAGCGGGGGCAGGACCATCAGGCGGGTGCCACCGCCCTTCTGCCAGACCTTCGCGGTGGTGTCGGTGCCGCGGGGGCGGAGGTCGTCGGTGTCGAGGCGGACGATGGCGCCGGGGCGGAGCCCGGCGAGCATGGCGTAGATGAGGGTGCGGTTGCGGGGGGTGACGGGGGCGTAGAGGCCGTCGGCGGCTTGCATGAGGGCGGTCATGTGGGTGGCGGCGATGACGGGGAGGCCGGGTTCGTCGCGGAGGTCGGGGCGGAGGCGTTCGTCGAAGGGGTTGTGCCGGCACAGGTTCTCGGAGACGGCCCAGATGTAGAAGGTGTGGAGGGCGTTGAAGTAGCGGTTGCGGGAGCGGGGGGCGCCGCCGCGGTGGTTGAGCCAGGCGGTGGCGTGGGTGTGGTCGGCGTGCCAGGGGTTGATGCCGGCGGTGTGGATCCAGCGGAGCCAGTCGGCGATGTCTTCGCCGTAGTGGTCCGGGGTCGTTCCCTGGAGGGCGCGGGCGGTGCCATCGCGGAGCGGGCGGCCGTATCCGCGGGTGAGCCAGTGGTGGAGGTGGTCGAGGCCGGGGACGGTCACAGCTTCAGCCCTTGATCTTTAGATAACAGCCCTACCCCAGCCACCCTACTCGTCGCGGTTGCGGTGGTACCGGAAAGTGCGGGGCGAGGGGCGCGCGCGTGCGGGCTGGAGGATGGGGTGGGCTGTTATCTAAAGATCAGGGCCCAGGCGCGTCCGCCGCCCGACCACCCCTGACGGACGATTCCTCCGCCCAGACGCCAAACCGGCTCTCGGGGAGTACCGGGGCGGCGAGTATCGGTTGGATGTTCAGTTCGCAGAACAACACCCAGTGCGTGTGGTCAGCGTTTGATGCGTCCGCGTACGGCGAGGACGGCGAGGGCGAGGAGGGTGGGTTCCAGGAGGCGGGAGGTCATCTCGATGTAGGTGCCGGCAGTGGTGAGGTTCTGTCCCGAGGAGCGGAACACCACAGAATTGACGGCGACGCGGGTCGCCTTCTCGGCGCGTTTCCACGTCATGCGTTGGCGCCAGCCGCTGGTCAGGGCAGGGTCGGGGGCTCTGGTTTTGAGGGCGATCCTGCCGTGAGTGAGAGTTCCGGTGGTGGCGGGATCGGGGTCGTCAGTGGGCAGACCGAAGCCCATGAGGAGCAGCACGGTCAGGGACATGGCGGCAAGCAGCCAGGCGAAGGCGCGGGATGAGCGCAAACCGTAGCCGGAGAGCAGCCAGTAGCCCCACAGCAGGCCGCGTTCGCCGGGCGGGGTGCCGGTGCGGTCGTGGCGGCGCATCTCCATTTCGCCGTAGTAGAAGTCCGCGGCGCCGGGCTCGTTTTTGCCGTCCTCGGATGCCTTGCGCAACTGCCGGTAGACCGCAGCGACGTCTTCCGGGTCGGGGGTGAGGTTGGGGTCGGGATGGTGCGGCCCGGTACGCCATAGGCGGGGTGTAGGCGTGTGGTCCGGGGCGGGCTGGCCAGTGGTCTGGGCACGCCAGTGGTGTTCCTCGGCCAGTGCGCGCCGGCGGGTCCACCGGTATGGCCATATGCGGCGGCGGTGGATGCCGGTTGGGGTAGGGGCGAAGGTGCAGTGGCCTTCCAGTCGGAGCTGATCGAGGTGGAAGGCCCCGGAGAACAGACAGTCGGTCAGGTCCATGTCGGTGAGAACGAGGTGCGCGGCGTCCACGCCTTGCACCGAGGCCATTCGCACCCACGACGGGCGGCCATCCAGCAGGCTCTCACCCGGCGAGTCTCCGTCGGCGAAAGGGGTGGGGTGTGCGGTGACGGCCACGGGAGAGGACAGGACCGCGTGGCTGAGGTCCACTGTGGCGTAGCGCAGACGCAGGGTCGCCGTCGATTCCCACCGGGTCCGCTGACACTCCAGGCGGCGCGCGGCGAACGACAGAGTCGCCGGGCTGCTGAACACTGCCCCGGACAGCAATACCGTCCCGTCGCATACCAACGGCCCAAGGCCGGCCGTTCGCCCGAAAGTCACATCCTCGAACCACACGTCGCACATAAAGATCGCCGAACCGAACCTGGCGCTGTCCTCGAACGTCGCAGAGCTGAACGCAGCGATGTCCTTGAAGGTGGCCTGGCCGAACCCGGTGATGTCCTTGAAGGTCGCCAAGGCGAACCCAGCGCCGCCCTCGAAGGTCACCTTGTCGAAGCTGGCGATGCCTCCGAAGGTCGTCAGGCCGAACTCGGCGTAGCCCTCGAACGTCGCCGACTCGAAGTTCGTCTGGCTGAACTCGACGCTGCCCTCGAAGATCGCCGAAGCGAACTGGGCGCTGTCCTTGAAGGTCGCCGAATTGAAGTTGACCTGGCCCTTGAAGGTCGCCGATGCGAAGTCGGCGGCGCCCTTGAAAGTCGCCGAGCCGAACAGAGCATGGTCGCCCTTGAAAGTCGTCGAGCCGAACTCAGCGCTGCCCTCGAAGATCGTAGAGTTGAACAGGGCGCAGTCCTCGAAGGTCGCCGACTCGAACAAGGCGGTGCCCTCGAAAGTCGCCGATTCGAACTGGGCGTGGCCGAGGCGGGGGTGTCCGGTGCCAGGGTCGCGGAGGGCGTTGAGGAGGGCATCGAGAAGGGGTTCGGTGAAGGGGGTGCCGCGGTGGTCGATGGCGGTGCCAGGGCCCAGGTGGGACAGGTAGGCGTCGCGGTCGGTGTCGGAGATGTGGGCGAAGCATGCGGTGTAGTCGGGGACGAGCCTGCCGCGGCAGCCGACGGGGGTGGAGGGCTGCTCACCGCAGTGCGGCCAGGACGGCGCCCCGGGCATGGAAGGTGGGGGCGTGCTCATCACCAGCCATAGCCTGCCAGGCTCGGCAGGGCAGCACAGGGGTGTTCAGCAAACTGAAGACCCCACCGCTACCCACCGCGCCGATGCTCCCCGAGGGCCTTAACGAGCAGCCAGCCAAGTGACAAGTAGCTCAGCGTGATGATTTCAGGCACACCGCCGCCAGTGCGCGGCGGTGGCGGCCGAAACGAACCTGCGCCCTCCACTGCCCGCGCGTCGCTGTGCGGAGGTCGCCCCGGCCACTTCGTCTCGGGATAACAGAGAGAGACTTCCGGGCTCGCGCCGCTACCGTCTTCGTCATGACGACCGGCTCCCGTCCGCGCTTCTCCGTCCGTGTCGGACTCTCCGAAGCGCCGGAACACGACGGCACCTTCGAGGGTGTTCCCCGGCACCTGCTCGTGCCGCTTCAGGAGTGGGTCGATGACGCACTCCGCTATCAGGGTCGTCCGCTGGATGACGAGGCCCGTGCCGTCTGCCTGCGGCTGCGCATCTCTCCGGGCTGCCAGGGTGGGCTTTCCCTTTCCAGCTCGACTTTCCTCCCGCTGCTGACAAAGACGGTCGACGCCCAGTTGCTGGACGTGGTGGACGAGGTTCTGCGCACCCCAACCCTGGGGGAGTGAAAGGTCAGGGCCCTCAGCAGCATCCTCGACGACGCCGGATCGGCCTACCGGGTCAACGAGGCCGAGGATGGGTTGCAAGAGCGGGTAACGCCGGCCGTGCGCGACGCGGTCCGCCAGACGATCGCCGACGCTGCGGCCGGGCCTGCTGTCGGGTCGGCCGCCGATCATCTCGCTGCAGCCTGGCAGGCGGCCTACGGGCGCGGCCCGGACCCGGTGCGCGCGTACAGCGAGGCCATCAAAGCGGTGGAGTGCGCAGCACACGCCGTCATCCAGCCCAACCACGCCAAAGCCACTCTCGGCACCATGCTGGGCGAGATCAAGAACGCCCGGCACAAGTTCAGCACGGTCATCCCGTCCCCTGCCGGGGACTCGATTGCCCCGGCGGAGGCCATGATGCGGGCACTGTGGGAGGGACAGACCTCGCGTCACGGCGCCCAGACCGCGACCGTGTCCGAGACCCTGGAGGTCGCCCGGGCCGGGGTCCACCTCGCCGCAGTCCTGGTGCAGTGGTTCGTCTCCGGAGCCGTCGTCCGCACGCCCTGAGCACGGGAGTCGGCGGCCAGTGCGCGGCGGTGGCGGTCGGCAAAGTCCCCTTCGAACCGAAGGCTACCGACGGGTTACTTGTCACTTGGTCGGCTGCTCGTTAACGACATCCCTAGTTGGCAGTATCGCCCGACGGAGCGAAGCCGGTAGGCCGAACCGGTGGCCACGGCCGGACTGGTCCCGCGGACGGGGCCATCGTGGGCTGCCAGGCGACGACGGGCTCGGCAGGGAGCGCTCATGGTGCACGAGGTGATCACGGCGAGGTTCCGTACCGAGCTCAACGCCCGCTGGTCGGTGTTTTTCGATCACCTCGACGTGCCATACGTCTACGAGCCGGAGACCTTTCAGGCCCCCGACAGCACCGTGTGCACGCCGGCCTTCTGGCTCCCGCGCGAGCGCCTGTGGTTCGTCTGCGAAGCGGACACTCCCCCGCCGTGGTGGGCACGGTTCGCCGCGGCCGTCAGCAACCAGGGCTGCGTCTGGGATCCGTGGAGGGACTGCGACGACGAGCAGTTCACCGATCCGGCGCCGTTCGAGGTTGATGAAGCGTGGCAGGGCCATGCCCTGCTGTGCCTGGGCGGGATCCCCGACGGGTACGCCCGGTCCCAGGAGCGCATCGACGACGGCCCGTGGCACCGTCACGACCTGGGCATGTACTCCGAGGGCGACTTTCCCTACCGGTGGACCCTGTGCCCGGAGTGCGGGATGTTCGGCGCCACCTTCTGGGGGTACGCGGAGCGGCTGCCGTGTGGGTGCATCGACGACCGCGTGCGCCACAAGGTCGCGAACGCCGCCGACGGGCGGTTGCTCGCCGCCTACCTCGCTGCCGCGCACGAGCACCTCGGCACCGCCCCGCAGCCGTCCGGGCTGACAGTCACCCGCGAAGCCCTGGCGTGCCAGGAGGGCGCCAACCTCGCCACGGAGCGCTGTACGCAGCAATGCCGGTCAGTCGGCGAGCAGCTGCGCGCCGAGCTCCCCGATGACGCGTACGTGGACGGGGCGGCCGAGGACGCGGATGCCCTGTGCGGGGAATGCCCGGGCTTCGTGTGCATCCAGTGCGGCCGGCGGCCGTCCGCTACGGCCGGTGCGGCGTGCCGGACGTGCGAGCCTCTCCCGCTGCTGACCTACGTCCGGGCCCGGCAGGTGCTCAACGACAAGGCCGCTGAGGCCGGGCGCGCCGCCCGGCGGTCGGCACGCGAGATCAACACCCTGCTCAACCGCGCCACGCGGGTGCGGCACCGGGGTGAGGCGTCGATGGAGCAGCTGGCGCAGGCCCTGACGCTGGTGGACCGGTGGATCGCCGATCCGTCGCAGCTCCCGCAGACGGGGACCGGCCACCGTCCTGTGCTGTCCGAGGAGGAGCTCGAGGCACTGCACGGCAAGGAACTGAACCAAGTGCTCAGCCAGTGGGTTGGGCCGCTCGCCGCGGCCACCGGCGAACGGATCCCGCTGCTGCAGCTCTGGCTCAACGACGTGATGGGCGTGGAGAGGCGCAGCGAGGCGGGCGACGAGCAGCTGCGTGAAGGGATCTTGCACGCTCAGGCGTGGGTGCAGGCCCCGGCGTCCTACCGCGAGCATCTGCGCGCCGCCCAGGCGGAGGTGGTGCCGGGAGGCATGCCCGAGCCGATGCGCATCCGGCCGGCTCGGGCGGAGTCGACCTGCAACCTGTGCACCAGCCCGGTGGGAGAAGGCGATATGGTCGGTCGGCTCCACGCGCCGGCCGGGCGCCGGTTCGCCCGGATGGGCTGGTTGTGCACGCACTGCCTGTACGACCGCCGGGCCAAGCCCCGCCGCCTGGACGTGCTCCTGCGCATCTTCCACCAGACCTTCTCCGGTGACGGAGTACGACTGAACGCTGCCGAGGCGGAAGCACTGCTGCGCTGGCTGCTCGAGGCCCTGCCCCCAGCCGAGGCCGATCAAGAAGCGGCACAGGAAGCGATCACAGCGCTCGGGCACGGCATCGACAACCAGGAGACCTCGCTCCTGCTGCGCTACGAGCCCGTCCAGGCCGTCGTCCGCACACTGCACCAGACCGCCATCCCGGAAGCCGCGGACCCACCGAACGCCGTGCTCAACGCCGTAGCCCAGCACCTGGCGGAATGGCGCGCCAACCCCCAGCGCCTGGACCCCGCCCACTACCCCAGCCGCACAGCGTGGCGGCGCGCGATCCTCGAGCAGACCGCCCAGCCCACCGTGCTGTCCCAACGCGACGGCCCCTTCCCCGTGTAACCCGCTGCCGACGCGCGTATCCCCGGGGCTACTTTCGCCGCCGGTGCACCCGCGTCCCGCGCCAAGGGGCCAGCCGGTACCCCAGGGTGGTCAGGCAGCGACCTCCATCCCGCCTACCTCAGGCTTGAGGAAACTGCGGAGGCTGCTGAGCCGCTGCTGGCCGTTGACGACGCTGACAGACGCGAGCTCCGCGTCGGCCTCATCGGCCACGGGGCGGGCCTGTCCTGTCGTGATCACCCACACGATGAAGAGTTCCTCCCCTGCCGTGGCGGGGATGATGACGGGCGGAATGCGGCCGACTCCGTACACCTTGACCCAGGCAGCGAACCACGGGATCAGGGCGCGGCCGGTGATCTCGCAGGCTTCCAGGAAGGCGATGTAGGAGAGCACGTACTTCGGGACCGTTCGGGCTCTGATGATGGCGTGTGCGGTGCTGTGAGGCAGCCGTCCGGGACCGGCGTGCCGTTCCATTTCGCGGACGGAGGGGCTACCTGCGCGGCGGTAGGCGTCGCGCAGGGCGCCGCTGAGGTCGCCGAGGTCGCGGACGAACTGGGGCTTGGGCACCACGGTGGTGCGGCGGGCGTCGCGTGCGGTGGCCGTCGCCGCGTCCTGGGCTCGCTCGTACAGGGCGCGGGCTTCGTTGATGTCGCCGTGGCCGCACAGGTGCAGGTACTGGCGTACCGTCTCCCAGTCCGGCGGGCGGACGCCGCCCGACGCGGCGCGCTTGAGGGTGGCCTGCGAGCACAGGGCGCCTTCGGCGAGCTCGGCGTAGGTCCGGCCGGACGCGGCGCGCTGGGCGCGGAGGTAGGCGGCGAGCTCGCCGACCTCCGGCACCGCGTGATCGATGGGCTTTTCGGGTCGGGGCATGGGGCCTCAGCTCCCCGAGCCGTTGGTCAGGGCGGCGGTCAGCAGCCGCCGAAGCAGCCTTCGTCTCCCGCCTGTGCTCCTCCCTCCCTTCACGCTGGCGGCCAGCAGGACGGTGACGCCGACGATGCCAGCGCCGCCCAGGAGGATGACGACGTCACGCACCGGCATGCGGGCGGCGAGGCTGAGGATGACGGCCGCAGCGAGGTAGGCCACGAGCACGAGAGCATGCGGCATACCGAAACGGCCAGCCGAAGGGGCGGGTGAGGTGGGTGTCTGGTCGGTGTGCTGCAACGGGAACCCCCGAGGGACGGGCCGGGCGGCGGCCTGGGTGGGCCGCCGCCGGCTACCTGGTGCTGACTCACCGAGCTGGGGACCGCGAGGTGCTTGGCGGCACCTCGTACGCGGTCGTGGCTCGAACGGCGGAACCGCGAGGTGCTTGGCGGCGCCTCGTGCGCGGTTCCGTAATCACAAAGCGTCGCAGGCCCCACGCGTATCGCGTAGCCGTTCACAGATTGGCTCAAGTACCGTCCAAGAGGGCGCCTGTTTGACGGCCTGCGGGCCAAAGTGGGGGCTGACCTGCACGAACGGATACGGGCCGAGAGTTAGCTCACCCTGTGTCCCGGTTTTCTTGCTTCACGATGCCGTTCGTTGCCGGGATAGTCCTTATCAACTTGGTGGCGTTAGTTGGTATCTGACTCACCAAGGCCCCCGCGAGTGCTGACTCAAACCGATTCACGAGGGGATCGCAAGAACCGTTGATCAGGCTTGGCGACTGATCAACACCGTGAGGTCCTGCGGGCCGCCCCTGGCACGGGCACCACTGCGGGCCTCGTCGGCCGGACGTCCCCGGCAACTCTGAAAGCCGTAAGGCCAGGGGGTTCCGAGGTTCCGTCCTGCTGAAGGATTACCGGCAGGCTCTTACCGCCTACCGGACAACATGGTGGGGCACAGCCGTCATCGGCCGTGCCCCACCATCACTTGCGCTGGGGCAGGAAAACGGATCAGGCCGAGCGCAGCGGGACGACCCGGCGCTCGCCGGTGGACAGCTCGCCCAGGCGGTAGATCGGGCTGTTGGAGATGCGGTCGACCTCTTCGAGCCACCCCTCCTTGGCCAGGTCCTTGCGGACCCGGGAGAAGAGGGTGGGGGTCCATCCGAGCTCCTCCGCCAGGACCGCGGCAGTCTTCTGGACCGCCCCGTTGGGCGCCTTATGCGCCGTCGCATACAGCTGGAGCAGAAGCCGCTGGTTTGGCTTGAGCTTCCGCGAGCGGCGCAGCACCGTGGCCGCCAGGTCGCCGCTGTTCATGCGAGTTCCCCCTTCACGGGCCGGGTCGCGCCCGGGAGTCCTGGGATGTCCGGCGGGTTGTAGGACTTGATGGTCGTGCGCTGCTCGAACGCTTCCTGCTGGCTCGCGAAGTACGGCGAGACCTTGTAGAAGCGCTGACGGCCGAACTCCTCGACGAAGAACAGCAGCCGGCGCTTGACGAGCTTGCGGACAATCCGGCCGAGGGCATCCGGGCTCGTGCCGAGTCTCTCCGCGATCTGCGCCGTGGTCTTCATGACCGGCTGGTCCGGCCCGGGCGTCGCCCCGACGTACCACTGGAGGACGCGGAACTCCCGGTCGGTGAGCCCGCCCTTCTCCTTGGGGATGGCCGCCAGCGCCTCCAGCCTCGTGTTGTCGACGGTGCTGTAGCCGGAGATGTAGCCGAAACGAACGCGTGGCGGAGTGCCGGGCTCGTTGCCTCGCGGCTGCTGTGCAGGGCGCGCCATACGGATCTCTCCGCTCGTCGTGCGGCATGTCCTATGAGTGCATGCACACCGTAGCGCGCGTCCGGATCCCTGAACTTCCACGACATGTACTCATGGGACATGCTTGCCGCTCATGGAGTCCGGATATCCGGACCGCAGGAGCGGAATATCCAGGTCCCTCGATCTGCATATCCGATCCTAGGAACTGGATCACCCCACCGAAAACCGCAGCTCAGAAGGCATCTCGCCATGGTTCTGTCTGTGTGCATACAGGAAGCGGGGCAGCCGCCCACCGTGCTCTCGGCATCCGTCACCGGACCGCCCCCCGAATCGGCGTGTCGCCTCCCCCTCGCCACCTCAGCCCCGTACCGCGCTTGATACCCCGGCCACAGAACGGAAGCCCCGTCCCGGGGATGCCGGGGTCCGGCGTGCGGAGGTACAGGAGCCGTCCGGCCGGCCTCAACCTGCCACCCACATCAGCCACAGGTCCGGCCAGGCGAACCACCCACCGGCAGCAGCCACGCCATACAGGTTCCACGTCACGGCCAGTCCCACCGCTCTTCAGCACCGTTGTCATCGCCCGTGCCCACTGGCCCCAGCCCACCGAGACCACGCAAGCCTGGGGACGCCCGCGGAACGCGGGAAGCCGCACAAGGGCCGGGCGCTACGGGTGCTGACGCCGCTATGCAACACGACTTCTCGCCCTCGACGTGGCTTGGGGTAGCCGGGTGGGGCGAGGTGCCTTGAAGCGGCCCCACGGAAGTCTTCCTGCCTCTACTCTGCGGGGGTGGTCGAGCATGCAGTATGCGCCGGGCCGGTCTTGACGGAAGCGGACCTGCGGCAGGCGCAAGAGGCGTACAGGCTGGGCGAAGTCCGTGCGGTGCAGTACCTGGCTGACGGGTTGATGAACCGGAACTGGCGTCTGCGCACGGACCGCGGCGAGTTCGTGCTGAAGTGCATCGTCGACGTCACGCCGTCGCTCGCTCGCCGGAACCTGGGCGTGGTGTCTGAGCTCGGGACGCGGGGGGTTCGGGTCTGCCCTGCTGTGCGGACGGCGGAAGGCGACGTGCTCGCCCAGATCGCCGGGCACAGCTACGCGTTGTTCCCGTGGGTGGACGGTGCCCACATTCGGGGTGTCGATCTGACCGCCGAGCAGGCCCGTGCTCTGGGGTGCGAGCTCGGTCGCATCCACGTGGCGTTGGCCGGACTGGTCCCGGCCGTGTTGCCGTCCCCGCCGGAGACGATGACCGTCTCCGTCCCGCGGGCTGAGCAGGCCGTGGTGGAGGCCGACCGCTTCCTGAGGCTCGCCTCGGATGATTCATCGGCCTTTGCGGGGCATGTGACGGAGTTCCTGGAGCAGCGGAAGACCCTGCTGGGCAAGTACGCCGGGCAGCGGCCGACCGGCGATGTCGCGGCCGGCCGCCATGGCTGGACCCACGGGGACTTCCAGCACCTCAACGTGCTGTGGCTCGATGGCGCGGTGCGGGCGGTGTTGGACTGGGACCGGATCCGTGTGCGGCCGTTGGGTGAAGAGGTGGCCCGGTCGGCCACCCTCCTGTTCGGCCGGGAGGAGGGTGACCTGGACCTGGGTCTGCTGTCGTCCTTCGTGCGCGGGTACCGGTCGGTGGTGCAGGTCGGTGGCGGCGAGCTCGCGGATGCGGTGCACCGGTTGTGGTGGAAGCGGATGTGCGACTACTGGCACCTGGAGGTCCACTACGACCGTGGTGATCACTCCTGCGACCACCTGTTCCTCTCGGCCTCCCGGTTCTTCGACTGGTGGACGGACCACCTGGACGAGGTGCAGCAGGCTTTCGCCGCCTAGAAGGAGACCAGCGTGCGGGCGCCGTGGCGGTCCTCCGCCCGCTGGAGAGCCTCGTCGATCTGCTTCAGGGGGAGCACCGAGGTGACCAGGGGCTCGGCGCGCAGGTGCTGGCTCTGCAACAGCCTGGTGTAGCGGGGGATGTCGGCGAGGGTGCGTACGGACCCCATGACGGTGCCGGCCAACGTCCAGCCATGACGCAGAAGACGGCCGGGAACGGGGATGTCAGCACCGGGCGGCATCATGCCAACGATAGCGGCGTGGCCTTGGGAGGCGAGGGCGCGGAAGCAAGCGGTGATGCTGGGCACACGACAACGGCCCTGGCGCCGGGCGGGGTCAGGGCCGTCAGCCGCCCAAGGGACAGGGTGTTGCACGGGCCGTGGTGTGCAACACGTTGGGCGCTGCCAGGTCACGCCGCCGAGCGCACCTACGGCTACCGGGACAGCCGTAGGTGCCAGCCTTCCGCACCGTGGTTGCTGTCCGCGCGGATCAGGGCCGGGGTGTAGGTCTCGGGCGCGGGCCGTCCGGCGTCCTCCCACTGCTTCAGCCAGCCACGCAGGACGTTCAGCGACGGGGAGTCGGACCGGTCGGCGACGATCGTGCCGTCCTGCTGGATGACGGCGGCCGTGGTCGTCGTGGTGTGGCCGATCGCCCACAGGTCCGGGCTCAGTCCGGCCATCGTCAGCCGGTGATCGCCCAGGGCGGCCGCGAACGTGCGCCAGGACGGCCAGTCGACCTCCCGGCCGTTGTAGGGCTCGGTGTGCCTGTCCTTCAGCAGCCGGCTGAGCGCGGTGCGGGCGCCGGTGTGCAGCGGGTCGTCGTCCCTGCGCCAGGCGATGGAGATCCAGGAGAGGGCGGGGACGCGCCTCTCCCAGTCCACCCAGCGGCCGGGCAGGTCCAGGTCGCCCTTGGGCGAGGCGGTCGCCTCGATGTACCCACCGGTGAACACCGCCTCCACGACCGGCTCCCCGCCGTTCACGCGGATCTTCGCGACGACCGTCATGTTGGGTACCGCCGCGATCGGCAGCGGGGCGACGATCAGGCCGCCGTCGATGACCTGGTCCACCCACGCCTTGGGCAGCAGCGGCGGGGTGCACCAGGCCACCATCCGGTCGTACGGGGCCCCCTCGGCGAAGCCGGCCGTGCCGTCCGCCGTGTGGCAGCGGACGTTGTCGACGCCGCGTTCGTGGTGGATGAGGTTGGCCCAGCGCACCAGGAAGTCGTCGATGTCCAGGCTGGTCACCGAGCCGGTCGGGCCCACCAGCTGGGCGAGCAGGGCGCCGGACAGCCCCGAGCCGGTTCCGTATTCGGCGACCTTGTGGCCGGGGTGGACGTCCAGGGTGGTCAGCTCCCGGTGGATGACCGCCGGGTTGGAGCGGTGCGGCGTCGGCCCGCGACCTTCGTGATGGGTGTAGTGGCGCTCAGGGACGGACTCGGTGGCCAGGGCGACGGCGTTCAACGGGTTCACTCCTTAGAGGGGTGCGGGTACGCGCATTCGGTCAACTGCTCCGGGCGGGTGAAGGACACGGCGCCCGGTAACGCAGACCGGGGTCAGATCGTGAGGGCGGCGTGGTGGTGCCAGCCGCTGGCGGTGTACTCGCCGACCGGCCCGCCACCGGGCAGTTCGGCCCAGGCGTGGTACTCCACCGGCGGCGGTGCGAACCGCACGCCCAGGCACCACTCCAGGCGGCGGCCGAGCAGGGCCGCGGCAAGTACGGCGCCCAGCGAGGTCTCCATGCAGGCGGCACGTCCCGGCCACAGCCGGCCGGTGTGCCGCACCGCGCCGACCAGCGCCTCGGCCCGCGCGGCGTCGAGCGGGCGTCGTCCGATCCGCCGGGCGAGGCGGGCGGCGTGGACGGTGTGGCGGAAAGGCAGCCGCAGTAGAACCAGCGCCAGGGCGAGGCCCGCAGCCGCTGCCAGGCGCTCGGGATACGTGCCGGTGCGGACGGTGGAGTACGCCTCCATGCTGGTCACCGCCACCACCTCCACCTGCGACGTGAAGGCGCCGGTTCGACAGCGGCCAGGCCCTGGGCGGCGAGCGTGTCGGCGACCGTACGCACGTCACGGACGGCCTGCTCGGCGCCGATGCCGTACCGCTCGGCGAAGCGGCTGGCGGCCTGCTCCTGCGTGGTGCCGGCGAGCAGCAGCAGGAGCGCGGCGGACGCGGTCGGCGTCAGGTGCGTCCAGCGCCCGGTGCACTCGTCGAGGATGGCGCCGCCCTCGTCGGTGAGCACCGCGTGGGCGCTCTCACGCAGTCGCACGAGCACTCACCTCCCACCACGAACGGGAATCGGCGGCTTCGAGTTGCCGCAGCCACACCTCGGCGGCCACGGCCAAGTGCAGGGCGCCCTGGGCAGTGGGATGTCCCGTCGCTGCGCGGGCCAGCATTCCCGCCACCGGCGCGTGGCCGACCAGGCCAGCGGCAGCCAGCCGGGAGGAGGCACCGAGCAAGTCGGCAAGGACGGGAGCCTGCTGGGTCAGGCCCGCGTAGGCGAGCGCGTTAAAGCCGCCCTTCGTCGTCCGGGACAGCACGAAGTCCGGCAGCACGCCGGTGCCGGTGAAGGCCTCGGCCAGCAGGGGCTTGTAACGGCCCGGGGCACCGCGCTCATCGGCCAGGACAGCGAGGCACGCCCGGATGACCTCGTTGTCCAGAAACGGGGCTGCGATCTCAACGCCGTGCCCGGCCAGCGCGATCTCGCGCCACCCGTTGGTATCCGCCCCGACCCGCGCGAGGTCCTGCCGGTCGGCCCACGCCGCCAGGAGCTGGGGCGCCCCGGCGCTGCGGTCGGCCGCCGCATCCAGAGCGTTCGCGAGAGAACCGCGCACGTCGGGGCTCATCCAGTCTGCCGTGGCCAGCAACGGCGTCCAGGCGACCGGCCGCTGGGCCTGCGGCACCCACTCCCGCGGCGCCTGCCGCAGCACGGCGGCCAGCTGGCGCCAGGCCCCCGGCAAGTCGGTGCGCGAGGCGGGGCGGGCCCGGCGGAGCACGGTCCACGCTGAGGTGTGCCGCAGCCGGGCATGCGCCTGGGCGTGCTGGAAAGCCCGGAGGTGCTGCCGGGTCCGCATCAGGTCGGACAGGTAGGCGGACGGCGCGGACAGCACCGCGTCCCCGGCCGCACCCGTGAAGTGCACGCCCCCGGGCTGCTGTCCGGCGACCGTGTCCAGGACGGCCCGCTTGATGGAGGCCGTGACCACGTACGCGTTCGGGGCATCAGTGGCCGGAAGCGACGACAGGTCCTCCAGGCCCGCGTAGTACACGGTCTGAGGGCTTCCGGACACCGTATGGTGAGCGAGGCCCCGCACCGTGGCCGCAGTGCGCACCGCGTACGCCAGGTCGTCATCACGCAGGCGTTCGTCGGCGAACGTCACCGCGGCCACCGGCCCGCTCCTGGCCGCGAGGCAGGCCAGCGTGGTGGAGTCCAGCCCCGCCAGATCCGCGCTGACCGGCTGGTCGCCGAGCCGGACGGCAACCGCCTCGGCGAGCGCAGCCCGCACGATCGGGGCGGCATCGCGCAGGCTCACCGGCTCGGCGTCGGCCGGCTCATAGCGCACGGCAGTGGTCTGCTCGGGGGTGATCAGCAGCAGGTGCCCGGTCGGCACCCGGCTCACCGTGCGGAACAGGCTCCGCTGCCCGAGCGCGTCCGGCTGTCCGAGCGCCAGATGGGCGGCCAGCGCGGTCGGATCGACCGGCGCCCCGTCCAGGGCGGCCAGTGCCCCGGCCGACGTGGACCACCATGTTCCAGCGGCCTCGGGCCGCCAGTACACCGGGTGCTGACCGGCCAGGTCACCGATCACCGCCAGTACCTCGCCGCTGCGGGCGATGGCCAGGTAGGAGCCAGGCCAGCGGGTCAGTGCCCGCCAGTCCTTCGCCCGTACCCACTCCAGCGCCCGCCCAAGCTGCTGGTCATCGGCGCCGCAGTCGCCGACCACCGCCAACACCAGCGGTCCGGAGCTTGCCGTCCGGACCCGGCCGGCGGGCCAGCCAACCGTCCATGCCGCCCCCAGTCCGGGCACCGGCTGGCCGCTCCTCGGCCGCCGGTCGTGCCCGCTTCCTCCGTACCAACCCGTACTCCACCGCATCAGCCGCCCGCTCTCCTCGAAGATCACTCCGGTGGTCGGAAAAGGAGCGGGCGCCGGGCCGCTTGCGGCCGTGCGCCAGCACGACCCTCGCAGCCCAGCGCCCGCTCACACCCGGCGCCGGCCGTGGCGCTCAACCCCTCCGGCCCCGGGCCAAGCGATGGTTCAGGCGTTCTTGTACTGGGTGTCGTCGGCGGTGTCGAAGTTCTCCGTCCCCAGCGTCACCTCAGTGACATCCCCGGCGTCCAGGACGACAGGCGCGGAGTACACGGGGGTGGTGGTCTGCTCCATGATCGAAACCTCCAGGTCTTTCCGTCCCCTCGCCCGGAAGCGGGCGCCGGTGGACGGGCGGTGCACGGCCACGTGGCATGGGCCCGGGAAGCCGCTCGAGCCCTGGCCGACCGGCCTGATGAACAGTCAACCCGCGTGGTCCGCCCGGCGGTACGGTGGCGGGCAGGGCAAGCGGTATATCGGGTATACGGGCAGGTGCTCATGACCACGCGCACGCCGAACCACCAGCTGCGGGACCTCGTCGCCGAATCCGGCCTGACATACGCGGCCCTGGCCAAGGCGGTCCGCGCGGTGGCCGCCGAGTGCGGCACCGTCTTACGGACCAACAAGTCCACCGTCGAGCACTGGCTCGCCGGCGTCACGCCCGCCGGCGACACCGGCCGCTACCTCGCCGTGGCCCTCTCCCGGCGACTCGGCCGACTGCTGACCCTCCACGACCTCGGACTGGCGGACGAGGACGGCCCAGAGGATGACAGCATCGGCCTGTCGCTCGGGGCGGACCCGATCGACGCCCTGCTGCCGATGTGGAGGTTCGAGTTGGACCGGCGCCGCTTCCTGACCACCTCCGCATATTCGGTGGCCGCCGCGGCCCTGCCGCTGTCCTACATCCAGGAGATCGCCGACCGTACGGCCGCCGCCCGCACCGGCCAGATCGTCGGCATGGCCGAGGTCGCCGCCGTGCGCGACATGGTCCGCGTCTTCTCCGAGATGGACGAACGCCACGGCGGACAGCACGGCCGCAGCGCCCTCGTGCAGTACCTGCGCGACGACGTCGCCCCACTGTGCCGGGGCCGCTTCCGCACCGAAGAGATCCGCCAGCACATGCTCTCCGCCGCCTCCCGAGGCGTCCACCTCCTCGGCTGGAAGTCCTACGACGCAGGCCAGCAAGGGCTCGCCCAGCGGTACTACCTTCAGTCCTACGCGCTCGCCGTCGAATCCGGCATCACCGGCCACGACGGGTTCGTCATGCGCACGATGGCCATGCAAGGGCTCAAGCTCCACCGGCCCGAGCACTGCCAGGGCCTCGCCGAGACCGGACTGAACCGCGCCAAGGGCAAGGTCGACGCGCAGACCGAATCCCTCTTCCGCGTCGTCCACGCCCACACCCTGGCCAAAGCCGGGCAGCCAAAGGCCGCGCTCGCCGAGGCCCAGCAGGCCCGCCACCTGCTGACCGCCTCCCCCGGCGACGAAGTGCCCTTCTGGGCCCTGGCCTGGGGACCACCGGCCGCCTCGGTGTACTCGCGCACCGCCAAGGTCTACGAGACGCTTCGCGACCACCGGGCCGCCGCCGAGCAGTACGCCCGCGCCGCCGCCTCCCGCCCCGCCGGAACCTACGCGCGGATCGTCGCCCTCGACCTGGTGGCCGGCGCCGAGATGCAGCTCAAGCGCGGCCAGATCGAGCAGGCATGCGCCACCTGGAGCCGCGCCCTCGACCACATGGACGGCATCCGCTCCGTCCGCACCCGCAAGGCCGTCACCAGCATGCGTCGCGACCTCGCCCGCTTCCGCGCCCGCGGCGTACGGTCGGCCACCGAACTCGACGAGCGCGCCGCCGACTTCCTCGCCAGCGCCTGACCGCGCCGCCGACCACCACGACAAAGGAACGCGGCCTCCATCCAGTTCGCCCGGCCTCTGCCTCGGAGGCTCACCACCACTCCCAGCCGTTCATGCCTTCGCCACGAGGGGTCGGGGTGTCAAGCACGAGCGCAGCACCGTCGCCCAGCAGCGCGGACACCTCGGCCTGCACTTCACCCGAAAGCGGGTACGGGGTGTAGAGGGCGCCGGTGCCCACCTCGGGCACGATCTGGCCGCCGACCAGGGTCAGCTCCAGCTCGACGTCGAGCCACGGCTCAAGCCCGCGCTCGCGCAGCAGCTCGTGCGCGGCCAGGATCGCTTGCGGGCCCGGAGGCGTGTCGTAGTAGTGGTTGGTCAGCCGCATCTCGGGGTGGGCGGCCAGCAGCCCCGCCCAGTCGCGGGGTTCCCAGGTACTGGCCAGAGCCAGGCTCGGGCACTGCGACCGGTGCATCCGCCCGTCGAACTCCCGGCGTACCCAGGCCGGGACGGGTGTGTCCGCGCCGAAGGACAACGTGCCGTCCGGATTCGCGGTCATGTCCGTCATCGCGGCGCCGAACGCCTCACGGCAGTCAGCCGGCCACCGGTTCCAGCGCTCGTCTCCGACACGGTGACGCAGTCGCTGCAGCAGCGCCTCGGCCCGGCGGCCCTTGTCCGGCACGCGTGCAAGCGGGGGTGCATCGCCGGCACCGGCTCGGGCGGCACATAGCCAGAGCCCCGGTCCGTCGCGACAGGCTCCTCGGTGCCCGCACTGTTGGCCCCCGCCTGGGTCGTCGCGATCGACGTCAAGGTGCGCATTATTACGGCGTAATAGTCAGGCCGAAGCACTGATGCCCGCCCCCATCAGGGAGCGGGCATCAGTGACGGGCACAGCACAGCAAGTCAGAGCAGTTCTAGACCCTCCTTGACCAAGATCTCGAAGTCTGCAGCGGACATGTGCTCGCGGAGGATACGCAGTATGGCTGTCGGGTCGTGCCAGGGCAGCGACACGGCACCGCCAGTGTTGCCCTCATCCTGTTTCGTCTGTCCCTGCAAGCGGGTGTTGCCCTCCGGGCTAGGCGGGGTGGGCTTGTTCTCCCCTGACACCTGCTGCTTCGTCGACCCGGTGTCCTTCTTCTTTGCCTTCTTTGCCGCTCGTTCTGCTTGCCGCTGTGCTTGCTGCTGTTTGAGCGCTTCCAGCTCAGCTTCCTGGACCTCGGGCTTCTTTCGTCCGACCTTGCGGAGGAGCACGACCGGCTCGGCTCCTTGCTCAAGACGCTTCTGAAGCTTCGGGGTCAGGCTGAGGAGCGCGAGGCGTTGGGACACCCACCCCTGGGACCGGTGAAGTCTGGCGGCAAGGGCCTCTTGTGTCTGGTGGACCTTGAGGAGTTGTTCAAGCGCCCGTGCCTCATCGAGAGGTTCAAAGGCCTGACGATGGATGTTGGCGACGAGGGCGGACTCCAGGATCTCATCGCTGTCGCCGCCGAACTCGTCGTCCAGAGTGACCTTGAGCGATCCAAGTCCAGCTTCCTGCGCGGCGGCGAGACGCCGGTTCCCGTCGATGACGATGTACATGCACCGCGGTTCGAGAGACTCCTCCAGCTCCGGATTGGCCCGAAGGAAGGCGTCCCGCGTCATGATCCCGACAGCTTGTTTCTGCCCATGGTCCCGAAGGCTGGCTGCGAGGTCAGATACGTCACCGAGCGCTTCTCGAGGGTTCTGTGGGTTGTGCCCGAGCAGGTGAAGCGCAAGCTCAGTGGGAGCGCTGCTGGTAAGTGCTTCGTCGATGGCTCGCCCACGGGCACTTCGTGCAGTGCCAGCTCGGCTGAAGGCTGAGCTGGCACCCATCGTGTCGGCTTTGGTCACGACGTGGCCCTCGCGATCTGTCGCATTGCTTCGGCCTGTCCGCTGAGCGGTGCGTAGTCCAGCAGAGGCTTCTGCTGACGTACCGCCTCGCGCTGTTCCTTGAGGTCGCCGATTACCGCCAGCACCGGCGGATCCACGAGGCTCTTCCACTGGTCCAGGGAGGATGTGGCGACGTATCCGCGGCGGCTGTCGTAGAGGTTGACGACGAGACCGAGGTACTCCAGGTCCAGTTCGAGGTCTTCCTTCAAAGACTCGATCTGGTCGGTGAGCATGACGTAGGCGGTCGCTGAGCTGTCCTCGGCGAGGACCGGAATGATGACACCGGAGACGCCGGCCTTCTCGTTCTTCCTGCGGCGGCCGTAGTAGATGGCCGCGTCCATGGCGATACCGAGGCTTGGGGGGCAGTCGATGACGATGACGTCGAAGTCCTGCTCCAGGGGCTCCAGAGCACGTTCGAGAGTCGTTTCCCGGCGGCGGATGCGGTTGTTCGTTGCGATGCGCGCATCCAGGAGGAATCCGTCAAAGCAGGCAGGGAGTACCTGCAAGCGCTTACCGAAGCGTTCGCCTTCGACCACGACAAGGAGGTCCCGGAGGTCGCCCTTGCCTTCGGCGCACATGTGGGCGACGAGGCTGTCCTGGCCGGGTTGGATCTGCTCGATGCCCAACTGTTCGCTGAGGTGCCCTTGAGGGTCGTAGTCGACCAGGAGAACGCGCTTGCCTTCTTCTGCGTAGGCTTGGGCGATCCCGGCCGAAACTGCGGTCTTCCCGACACCACCCTTCTGATTGGCAACAATCTTGCGCTGGGGCACACCGGCTACAGCCTCTCCACCATGCCCAGCGCTCTCGTCCAGCCAGCGCCGAACAGACTGTGCCAGGCCCTGGGTGTAGGAGATGTCGCGAGCATGGCAAGTCGCCTTGAACTCGTCATACAGCCCGGCGGGAAGCCAGGTGCTGTAAGACTCGGCTCCGGTCGTATCCACGACCGGAGTGACGCCGTCATCGGCCTGCCACGCCTTGATCGCTTCCGTGACCGCATCCTGGATGTCGATGCAGAGTTCCGCCGCGCGGATCTTGAGCTCTTGGCGGAGCGAGCCAGGCAGCTTCGACGCTACCTTTTCCCGGTCTCCGCTGGGGTAAGGAGATGCCATGGCGTCACCTTACTTACTTTCATGGCTGATTCCAGCATCCAGCCCGCACACGCACACTCGTCACCCATCCCGCCCTTCATTACGGCGTAATAATGCGACCGCTCCTCCGGCGCACGGGTGAACGCAGTCCACGGACAACAACGACCCGGCCAGCGGATCAGCGGAGCCATCAGCAACCGTCACAGGTGATGCTGACCAACCGAAGCCGTTGTCCGCGGACAACAAACCGAGCAAGACTTCCGAAGCAACTGCGGTACCCAAGCAGAAGCGTCCAGAGCCCGTGCGAAAGATGAAGATCGCGTTGGGCAGCCCCCAAGAGATCACCGACAGTCTCGCGCAACACCTCACACATGGGCAGCTCACCAAGCTGAACGGGCCTTTCCTGGAACGTGTCTCAGTAGACGGGTAGACACACAAAGCAAAAGGCCCCGTCGCTCCCGGTCTGGACCGGGAGCGACGGGGCCTTGTCCTACTCAGAGGCCGCCAGGTCTTCGCCGCCGCGCAGCACGGCCATGCGGGGACCAGCTGCGCGGCGGACGCTATTGGGTCTGATCCGGTGCACCCTGGGTGTCGGCGGGCGCCTCGGTGATGATGCGGTCCCGGCGGGCATCCCAGCCCGTGTGGTGCTCCCTTACCTGGCCGTCGGCTCCGCGCGCGGTGATCTGCCACGTAGGCCAGGTTGGGCGCGGGCCGCGTTCGATGGCGAGGACCTCGTACTCAGAGTCGGCGTTTCCGTAGTCGTAGCGGCCGCCGACCCGGCGCGGGCCGATCTGCTTCGTGACCCACTCTTCGTAGGTCAGGTCGAAGCCTTCTTCCCGGTCGCCGATTGCTTCGCTGGCGGTGGTGCAGTCGCATTCAATACAGGCGTCTTGCTGCTGGGGGCTGACTGTGCCACAGGCGGCACAGGTCCAGGATGGGGTCTGGCAGTCGTGACACGCGTCGTAGTGCGCGGGGTTGTCTGCGCCGCAGCTGCATGTCCACGCGCGGCCAGCGCGCTTGGCTTTGGCCAGGTCCTCGAGATAGGCCATGCCGTTCGTCTCCGTTCGGTCGTGGTGAGTCGCGGGTCAGCTGAGCGCGGTGAGCAGGGCGGCGGCGAGGGCGATCAGGGCAGCACCGGTGATGTCGCCGGCGATGCGCAGGCCCAGGTACTTGCGGCGGGCGATCTGTGAGAGGCGGATGACGTCCGCAGCGCGGTCGCCGGGGTTTTGCAGATCGGCCATGAGGGTCTCGGGTGTGCAGTTGGCCCAGTGGAGGAAGTTGCCGCGGGCGCCGGCGCCGAGGCGGGGGCGGATAACGAGAAGGACGACGAGCATGGCGGTGACCAGGCCGATGGCGCCGATGCCGACCAGAACGGCGGGGGTGGTCGGTAAGGGGTTGCCGGGGACGGAGGCGACGAGCGCGGCGAGCGGAAGCGAGAACGCGCTGAGCAATATGCCAGCCTTGGTGTCGGTGCGGCTGATCTCGGCGAGGACGTTCGTGGCGGCGATGTCCAGCCCGGGCGTCGGTGGTGCTGTGGGTCATCGGAATCCTTCCGTGGTGGTGGTCCAGTTCCAGGGAGCGCAGTCGGCGGTCGTGCTGACGCCCGCGATACCGAGACGGGCCGGTGTCAGCGTTTTCGGTGTCGAGGCCGGTCAATGCGGCAGGCCCTCATGCGGAGTCGGGTCGGCGAGGTGCGCGGCATCGGTCGTGGTGGTCCAGCAGCCAGTGGCGAGGTGCTGGGGTGTCCACGGGAGCGGCAGCCTGTCGTCGGCCCTGCGCGGCACGAGGTGTATGTGCAGGTGGTAGACCGTTTGTGTCGCGGACGCGCCCTTGCTGGTGATGATGTTCAAGTCGCCGCCTATGTCCCGGGCGAGCTCTGCGGCACGCAGCATGGTGGCGGCTGTGACGACGGGCGAGACGGTGGCGTCGGAAACGTGCTGGCGCGGGATCACCAGGACGTGCCCGGGGGTGACGGGGCCGAGAGGAACGATCGCGAGGGCATCGTCCCACTGGCGCACGACGGTGGCCGGGCCGGTACCGGCGGCTACGTCGCAGAAAACGCAATCGAGAGTGGTCATGCGGGCAACTCCTTCGCTCAGGACCTGTCCCGGTCTTCATGGGTGGGGCATGGGGCACGTAGGTGTCACGGCGATGGCCAAGTTGTGGATAGCCCGTCAACTTGCACGCAGTTGAGCGGTTAACGGCGCAGGTGGTTGTGGGTGCGGGTGATCAGGCCGCGGGAGTGGTTGATGACGTTGCTGTGGTCCTGGAAGACCGTGCCGGTGTGGTGGTGGTGTTCGGTGTGCGTGTTCTTGAGGCCGCGGGCGAGGGCGCTGAGGGCGATGGGGGCTCCGGCGGCGATGGCGAGGGTGACCGGGTCGACCTGGCCGAGGGCGTAGAGCATGAGGGCTGCGGAGCCGCCGACGGGCAGGGAGGCGATACCGCCCGCGATCATCACGCCGCTGATGTCGGCCTTCGCGCGGCTCGCCAGGGTCGCGGCGTAGACGTCAGCCCACGATTCGCCTGCGATGGACACGGCGATCAGGTCCACGTCGTCGAGCTGGGCGGCCGGCACCGGCCCCGTCATGAGCCCGGCCTACGCTGTCGTCCGCCCGGACCTCGACATCCGCCTGACGCGCCGGGGAAGACGGCTCCCTCCTCGTCCTCGTCGACGTGCGACGAGGACGGTGATGGGGTCGCGGGTGGTGTCCACCGGTGTCCTTGGAGGCCGGGGTGAGCGTCGTGGCGACCGCTCACATGTGGGTCACGTTCTGTGTCCGTACTGGGTAGTGGGGTGGGTGGTGGGTACTGGGGTCTCCACTAAATACCCAGGTGGAAGCCCATTTCGAGGGTGTAGGGGCCGGTAGTGGGTAGTGGGGTGTGCCCCATTACCCACTACTCAGTAGCTGTGGGTGACGGTCAGGCGTAGTCGGGGTGGAGGTAGACCGACTGGGGTCCGTTCTCGCGGTAGACGAGCTGTCCGCGGGCGACGGCGTCTTGCAGTGCCTGGCGGACGGTCTTGCGGTCACGCTTGACTAGTCCGGCGATCTGGCCGACCTTCATGCCCGCCGAGCTGGCGGCCTGGATCGCTTCCAGGGCCTGGGGCAGCCAGTCGGGCCCTTCCGCCGCGGGGGTGGTGGGCGGCGTTGGGTCGGCGGTTTCCTCGTGCGGGGTCGCGTCCGCCGGCGGCTGGTGGTCGGGGGCCTTGCGCTCGTAGGACAGGCCCAGGGAGCGGGGGCGGCCGCCGGTCTTGTCGTCCCCGTTGCCGCCGTCGCCCGGATCAGGCCGGCCGGGGGCGGGGCGCTCGGGTTCCTCGGTGGTGCCGAAGCGCTTGTCGATCTCTGCCATGAGCTGTGCGGCGAGGACGTCGGGGTCATCGGTGCCCTTCCGCTCGTACGACAACCCCAGCGAGCGGCGGCGGGTGTCGGGCGCCGCGGGGGGCTCGGTCCGGTCGAGGATGGTGGTGGTCGTGGCTGTCGCCGAGGTCTCGCTGTCCTCAGGGTCTTCGCCGAGGCGTGCGGCGTTGGCGGCGGCGGCGAGCCAGCCCGCGCGTTCGGGGCTCCAGCGGTCGCGGTAGTCGTCCCCGGCGGCCTGCGCCGAGATGTCGTCCAGCTCGATGCGGCGGCCGTTGGTGGCGAGGACGACCTTGCGGACCATCGACGGCTGCGACTTCCAGCCCTTGAACTCGGTGGCGGCGAAGCCGTTGGCGCCGCTGTCGGCGATGATGCCGGCGCCCTTCTCGTTGAGCTGGGAGGTGTCGATGCGGGCCCGCGGGAAGAGCTTGCCGACGTTGTGGCCGCTGTTCTCGCCGGAGGTCAGCGCCGCCGAGACGGGGCTGAACCGCTTGACGACGGTGTCGCCGATGGTGGAGACGTTGCCGTCCACGGCGGTGAGCACCTTGCGGATGCCCATCGCGCGGGTGGTGCGCATGCCCTCCCGGATGAGCTCGGCGAGCTCTCGCTTTTCCGGCTCGCGCCGGTTGTTGGCGTGGGCCAGGATCTCGGCGCCCTCGTCGATGAGGATCTCGATCTGCGGCAGGTCCGGCGAGATGGGCAGGAGGGTGGTGTCCGCCTTCCGCATCAGTTTCTGGTAGTGCAGCTGGCGGGCCTTGTTGATGCGCAGAGCGGCCTTGAGCATCCGGATCGCTTCCTTGGGGGTGGAGGCGAGCCAGTCGATGCCCGGCCGGGTGTCGGCGGGCGCCTTGTCGTCCGGGTCGTCCGGCTCGATCAGCCCGCGGGCCTCCAGCCACGGCGTCACCCAAGGGATGCCGACCGCGCCCTGCTTGAGGTCGATCACCCAGGTGACGACGTCGACGCAGCGGGCGAAGCCCGCGATGATCACGTCCATGAACGTGGACTTGCCGGATCCGGGCGGGCCGAGGATCAGGGCGCACGCCTCGCGCAGGAAGACGGCGATCTCTTCCCCGGTGGGTCGCAGGCCCCACGGGATGCCGGTGAGGAGGGACAGGGGGCTGTAGTCCTCCGGGTACAGCACCTCGTCGCGCATGATGTTGCGGGTCATGACGTCGAGCACGACCAGGCCCTGGGCCTCGCCCTCCTCGACGCGGACGGTGCAGCCGAGCGGCAGGCGGGCGTCGGCGGCCAGGGCGCGGGAGCGGGCGCCGATGCGGTCCCAGGTCACGCCGCCGCCGGGCAGCTCAGCCTCCAGGGAGTAGCCGGCGCCGGTCTCCCAGAACTCCACCGCGATGACCTTGACGTCGACGGCAGCGACGCGCTTGATGCGGTCCTGCCACTCGCGGGCGATGACGCGGCGCTTGGAGTCGAGTTCGGCGGCCGCGGCCTGGGCGGCGGCGGAGAACCGCTCTTCCTCGACGATCTCTTCCCAGGCGGCGGTGTGCGAGGCGGCGGCCCAGGTGCCCACGCCGAGTGCGGCCAGGGAACCGGCCGCCGCCCAGGACAGCGGGCCGTGGGCCATGGCCCAGGTCGTCCAGCCGCCGGCTACCAGCCACGAGGCGGCGCGGGTGACGACGGACCGTACGGTCAGCTTGCGGCGGACGCTGTGGCCGATGCCGTGGCCGAGCGCGCCGGCCGCGCCGATGACCAGCGGCCAGCCTTCCGGCATCCCGGTCGCGGTGCCCAGCAGGGCGACCGCCGCGGCGCCGGTGGTCGCCGACAGGGCGCCGGTGATCGGCCCGTGTCCGCGGGCCCAGTCCAGCGGGGGCAGCCGGGTGTCGTCGCCCGGCTTCTTCTTCGTGCGGGTGAGTTCCTTGGGGGAGCGGCGGTCGCGGCTCATCGTCTTCTCGCTCATCTTCCAGAGCTCCTACAGGGGGTGAAGGGGCCGGGCCCCGCACACGCCGTCGTGTGCGGGGCCCGGCGGAACGGCGGGGCAGAGGGGGCTAGTTGTTGGTGGTGTCCCACTTCTCTTCGGCCCCGTTGCGCGGGTCGGTGTGTCGCTTGATGTCCTGCTCGTGGACGACGCAGAAGACCTTGAACGCCTCCTCCGCCTGGTCGATCGCCTGCTGGAGCGCCTTGTAGATGTCGTCCAGGGCCGCGCCGACCTCGGGCTCCAGCGGGAACTCCTCGTCGGCCTTCTTCGCGAGGATGGCGAAGGTGTTGGCCACCGAATCCAGCGCGTCGGGGAAGCCCTGGATGGTGTCGTGGACGTGCATCATGCCGTCGGGGTCGTACGCCTGCGCCGCGGCTTCCATGTCGGCGGCGGACTCATTGAACAGGAACCCGGGGCCGGCGGGGGTGGACATGCTGGTGGAACCTCCTGTGCTCAGGTGGTGGCGAGGGGCGCGGCGGACCTGCGCCGCCACGGGGTGGTCGTCGCGTTCGGCGGCGGCCTCGACAGCCGTCTCGTACTCGTCGCGGATGGTGCGGTCGCGCTCCGCGCGGGCCCGGTCAGCGGCGTTGGCCAGGCGCCGGTAGACGCGCGGGCCGAGGTACTGGAGCCAGTTCCAGCCGAGCCGGACGCCGATGGGGTGGGTGATCAGGCCGATGGCGAAGAAGGGGATGCTCAGGCCGGCGGCCAAGAGCTTGCGGCCGTAGCAGCGCAGCGCCGAGGCGGTCAGCCGCCGCCACATCCGCATCCGGGCACGGGCCCGCCGCCGGACGTCCCGCAGCCGGGAGAGGCGGCAGGCCGTGCGCTGGTCCTGCGCCCGGCGGAACCGGTCCCGGGCACGGCGCCGGGCCTGCCGGGCGCGCTCGCGCATCGACAGCTGCCGAGCGCCGTCCCGGCGGGCGGCCGCACCACGGCGGCCGCCTCCCTGGTTCTTGCCCTGCGTCGCCCGCCCGCCGCCTCCAGCGGCGGCGGGCTTCGGGGACTTCCGCAGGCCCAGGCCCGCGGTACGGCCCGAGCCGGAACCGCCGCCGGTGCCCTTGCCCTTGGCCGCGCGGCGTGCGGCCTTGCGCTGGGCCTTGGCCGCCCGCCGGGCGTCGCTCAGCCGACGGGCGTCGGCGGTGTCCTTCGCTCGCCGCTGCGCCCGGGTGGGGGCGGCGGCCTGCCGGGCGGCGCGGACGGCCTTGACTGCGCCGAGTGCTCCCCGGGCGTTCTTCGCCGCGCCGGCCGCGGCCGCCCGCCGGTGGGCGGTCTGGCCGGAGGCCCGCAGCGCGCGGGCACCGCTGCGGCCGCCGGTGCCGCTGTTGCGGGAGCCGGAGGCGGAGCCGCTCCGGGCGCGAGGTACTTTGCCGCCGCCGGCCGCACTGCGGCGGCCGCCGAGACCGCCGGAGGTGGAACCGGTGCGGGTGCGGGCCGATCCACTGGCGGACTTCCCGCCGGTGGCGCCGGTCCGGCCCGCGGCGGTCTTCGCGGCCGCGCGGCGGGTCAGCGCGGTGGCCCCCATGGCGGTGACGGCCAGGCCCGCGGCCGCCAGGCCGGTCGTCGCCGCCCCAGCCGTCACGACCGCGGCGGACACCGCGGCGACCGTGGAGTTGGCGCCGATGACCGTCAGCGGTACGGCGGGGATGCCGCCGGGGATGTGCGGGGTCGGAGTGGAGGGACGGGCGGCCGGCGGCGCGGACTCGGGCCCGTCGGCCCCGTCATCGCCGCCGTCCGGGTCCTCGTGGAGGTCCTCGTCGAGGGCGGGGTCGTCCGTGGTTGCGGTGCTCACTGCTCCTCCTTGCGGCGGGGCAGGGCCGGGACGGGGAAGAACTCGTCGGCAGGGGTCTCGATGTGCTGGGTGCAGACCGGGCAGGTGTGCCAGGGCTTGCTGCCGACGCGGGCCTGGATCCTGGCGAACCACGCGCCGGTCAGCCCCTCGACGGCGATACCGAAGAACATGGCCACCCCGAGCGCCAGGCCGAGGCTGTGTCCGGTGGGCACGGGCACCAGGTCCGGGAGCACCTGGTTGAAGTCGCCATGGGCGTACAGACCGGCGATTCCGCCGGCGGTCAGGGGCGTGGCCACCGCCAGGGCCTCGACGGCGACGGAGGCCAGGAAACGGATGGCGGACAGGAGTCGGGCAGACACGAAGTCTCCAAAGAGGGGAAGGTCCCCGGACGCGCCCCGGCAGGGGGCGGGGCGCGTCCCGAGGAGAGGGAAGCGGCGGGGTCAGCGGCGCTTGGGCCGGGTGATTCCGTGCTCGGCGAGCGCGGTCGCGAGGAACGCGCGGGCGGTGCCCGGCCTGCATCCCAGACGCTTGGCCGTCCGGCGCGCGGACGGTTCCTTCATCAGGTCCCCACCGGCGTCGAGGACCTCGGCGACCATGGCCCGGACCGTCTCCAGACGGTCGTCGGCGACCTGTTCCCGTACGGGGTCCGAAACCGCGTCCTCCCCTTGCGGGAAGCGGGTTGTGGCCTCTTCGGGAACCGCTTCCGCAGGCGGGCGGGAAGCGGTGAGCGGATGCACCGGCACGCGGTGCACCACCCACCCTCCATCCGCTCCGGGAACCACCAAGGCCACCGGCAGGACGGGAGCGGGAACCTCTTCGAGCGCATCGTCGGACGCGGTCTCGACGACCGTTTCCGGCTCCGCCTCCGCCGCTTCGGGAACCGCCGCGACGGAGGGTGTGCCCCGCCGGATCCAGCGGTGCCGGCCGTCCCAGGACTCGGCCAGTGAACGCCGGTACGTGGCCCGGCGAGCGGCGCGGATCTCGCGGATCGACGGCTCGTCGGGAGCGGCCCCGTTGGCCCGGGTCCACACCGTCTCGTACGCCGTATCCATGGAGACGATGGTGTTGTCGGCCAGCCGCCGGGCGCGCCGGACGAGGACCGGGTGACGACGACTCAGCCGCCGCCACCGGTCGGCCTCCTCCGCGGACTGCTTCGACAGCGCCGCCTTCTTCGAGCGCATCACCACCAGCCACAGAACCACGGCGGCCAGCGAGGCGAGGGCGTAGGCACCGGCCCGATAGGCGCCGGCGGCCGAGTGGTCCTCGATCAGGTGCCCGGCCGCGTTGATAGCCGCCGCGGTGACGGCGGTGATCACCGTCGACCGCAGCAGCCACCGGTGCGGGCTCTTCTGCTCGATGGCCGCCCCGGTCAGCCCCGCCAGGGTGAGGGTCATGCCCTCGGTCAGGACCGGGACACCGACGGCGCCCATACCCATCCCGAGGGCGGCGGCCGCCGACGCCTGCCCAGTCCAGCCGAGGATCAGGGACACGGCCACGACCGGCAGGCCCCACAGCGGCATGTGATGGGCGATCTTGACCTGGGCGTTGTGCCAGGCGGCGCGCCGGTCCTTGCGACGGCGACTTCGGAACTTCTCCCGGGTCTCGCGCTTCTGGTGCTTCCGGGCGAGCTTGGCGTCGCGCTCGTCACTCTTCATCTGGCGCCGGTGCTCGCGGTCCTTGCGCCGCTCTTCGCGGTCCTGCCGCCGGTCTTCGCGGCGTTCAGCCCGCTCGGTGCTGCGGTCCCGACGCCGCTCCTCGCGCTGCGGCGACGGGCCGATGGGCACCTGCCCGTACGGCGGTTCGGCCGACGGGTGCCCGTTGTGAGTGGGCGGGGTCTCGGTGCTGTAGGTCGTCACCGGCGCGCGACCTCCTTGCGGACCGGCTCGGGCTGCTGCTCGGGCTCGGTACCGTCGGGCCAGTAGTGCGCCTGGAGTTCCGCGTAGTGCGGCGGCCGCGGCGGCTCCGGCAGGCGGCGGGTGCCAAGAATCCAGCCGGCCCGCAGATCCTTGTCCGGCGAGACCGGCGACCAGGAGGTGACCGCCGGGTCGAACCGGCGAACGGCCTGCTCCGCGGCCTCTCGTGACCGCTCGACGCCGCGGACAACACCGTCGTGGACGATGACCTCCACCGGCGCCTCCGCCACGGCGAGGTAGTGCTCGACCGTGCTCTGGAGCCAGCGCTCGACCGTACGGAGCGTGGCCAGCTCCTCCCGGACCTGCTTCAGCTGCGCGGCCAGGGACTCGGCCCGCTGCTCCTCGGCGCGCAGGTTGCGCTCCAGCTTGGCCGCCTGGGCCTGGGCGAGCAGGGCGCGCTCGTCGAAGTCGCGCAGCAGCTGGTCGCGGTCGGCCTTGATCCCGGCGAGGCGCAGCTGGACGGCCGGGATGCGGGCCTCGGCGCGGTCGCGCTGGACGGTCAGGGCGGCCAGCCGACGGGCGCGGATGATCCGGATCATGCGTGGGCCTCCTTAGGGCTGCGCGTGCCGGGGCGGGAGAAGTGGTGGGAGGCGGCGCGCACCGCGCAGCGGCCCGCGAGGCCGGCGGCCCCCAGGACCGCGGCGGCCTTGACCGCCGCGACCAGCGCGGTGACGACCGCGATCAGGGCGGGCTCCAGGACCAGGCCGACGCCGTAGGCCAGGCCCAGCAGGACCCCGACGAGGGCGACCAGCGCCGCCGGGTGCAGCTCATCGGCGCCGCGCACGACGCGGCGCCAGACGCGGGTGAATTCGGCGCGGATCACAGGGCCACCGCCGATCCGGCGGTCAGGCCGTTCTTCCCCGCGTCGCCGCCCGCCGACCGGCGGTTGGCCTCGCGGAGCTTGTCGGACAGGGCCTTGCGCTCGTCGTCCGTCATGCCGCCCACCCCCAGGCCACCGCCTCGTCCTCGATCTCGTCGAGAACCGAGGCCATGACCTCCAGGTGCGCAACGGCGTGGGCGACGTCGTCGAGGGGCAGGAAGCCGGAGGCGACCATGTCGGCCAGCGCCTCACGGCGGGCGAAGTCCTCGGTGAAGCAGGCGAGCAGCACGTCGCGGCGCTGCTGCTCGCTCAGGGTCTCGGGGATGTCGTACTCGCTGCCGGTGATCAGGTCGGTGTCGATGCCGAGCTCCAGCGACAAGCCGATCCGCGTGGCGGAGACGGTGAGCGCCGGCGGGATTCGCCGGACGACCACCGGGTCCGTCATGATGTCGTGCATGCGGGATCCACTCCTTGGATGAGATGGGTTCCGAAGTGGCCCCGGAGGCGGTGCAACGCCTGCCGGGGCCGCGCCCGTTTACGGGCGCCGGGAAGGTGCATGTCGGCCCAGACGGGCACGGCCGCGGCACATCCCCGTCGAGGCGGATGCGCCGGACCGAAACTGTCTGGACGTCCTCGTACTGGCTCTGGAAGTGCTGTGACCAGCACCGAGGGCGTTTCTTCTCTTCTCTTCTCTTCGCGCTCTGTTGAGTTCTCAAGGCACTGACGTTCTCCCGGCCTAGCCCCGAAGGACCGGTTCCGAGGACGCACCCGGGCACAGGAGTGCCCGATCCGGCGTAGCCACATCCAAAAGTTCGGTACGCAACTTGTGCCACTGGGGAGGACACTACTGGACTACGGCAGGCTTCCGTCAAGAGTTACGTACCTAACTTGCCGCGCAGAGGGGTCGGCGCGGTCCGGTTGTGTACCAAAGTCGGGTTCGGTGGGTACACTCAGCGGCCATGGAGAAGGCGAAGCGCGATCAACGGGCCACCGCCCGCTCGATCGCCGACGACATCCGGGCGCAGATCAGAGGCGGCACGCTGCCGCCGGGCGCGGTGCTGCCCACGAGCCGGGAGCTCGCCAGTCGCTATGGGGTCTCACACAAGACCGTCAGCGCGGGCATCGATGTGCTGAAGGTCGAAGGGCTCGTCGTCGGCGAGCGAGGTGGCCGGCGGCGCGTACGGGCCTCCCGGCCCATCACCTGGAACTTGACCAGCTCGGCGCAGGGCACGGCCGTCATGGACGACTGGGCCACCACCATCAAGGAAGCCGGCCGAGAACCCGCCCAGACGATCAGCGTCACCGCTGAGGGCGCGTCAGAAGAGGTCGCTGCCTGGCTGCACATCGACCCTGGCGAGGAAGTCGTCCGCCGCGAGCACCTCCGCACCGTGGATGGCCGACCGTTCCAGCTGGCCACCATGTGGTTCCCCGTCGCCGTCGTCAGGGACACCCCCCTCGCCGAGGAGCGGGACGTGGCACGCTCCGCCAACGTCTTGGCCCAAGCGGGACACCCTCAACAGCGCGTGCGGGACGAGATCGACGTGCGGATGCCGACCCCGGAGGAGGCCGAACGCCTGAACCTCCCGCCCGGGACACCCGTCGCCGAGCACGTGCGCATCGGCTACGGCGAGACCGCGCCCATCCGCGTAGTGCAGACGATCGCCCCCGGCGACCGACACCGCCTCGTCTACGAACTGGGGGTCTAATCCGCATCAAATACGGACGTTGTGTCAGGCGCGCCCAGGTGAGCTGGTATTGGCCCGGCAGCCGACACGTCGAGGGATACGATGCGCACCGTCACTCCAGATCACTGGAGTGACACGAAATGCAGAAGGCCCGGACCAAAAGGTCCGGGCCTACCAAGCCGGAGACTCGATCCCACTCGCCAAAGTAGAGCGAGTCGGCCGGCCAGAGTTCGCGGTAGCGGCTCAGGAGCGTTCCCCTTCGCTCGCGTCGAACCGCGTGCGGGTCCACGATAGCGGGCCCGCCGTGGGTTCGTGCAGTAGGTGTGACGTCCTGTTCCGCTGATCGCGGGAAGGCGACCAGGTTGCACGGCCTGAAAGATCAGGTTGACCAGGCATTTTTCCCCGCGGGGATGCCCTTTACCACCGACACCCCCTTGGGTGAAGTCCCAAGGCGTGGTGTTGCTCACATCACAGCCTCTCGTTGGTGCGGCGTCCGTGTTGGCCTGCTTGAGCGCCCCTCCGGAGAACGGATGCCGACCGCGGCCTCCCGGCTCGGCACAACTGACAGGGGTGCCCAGTGAGCATCCCGAAACAGCAGAGTGCCCCCGACGGCGAGCAGGTTGTCGAGCTGTACGGCCCCGAGGACGGCGGCTGGTACGAAACCCGGGTGAAGGACTGGGTCGGACTGTGCGCTGACCTCCGCGACGCCGATGTACGTGGCTACGTGGTCTTGCGCGGTCTCGTGATCGAGAAGTTCGCCAACCACGTCCGCAAGCTCACGCTCAACGAGATGTGCGAGCTGATCCCGGGCCCGAACGGGAAGACCTCCAGCCTCACACGTGTCCGCGACATGCTGCGGGCGCTGACCGCTGTCGGTCTCGTGACCACCCCCGAGGGGGAGCCGCTGACGACGTCCTCCAGTAAGAAGGCCGCCGACAAGCCGTTGCGCATCCGCATCAACGATGCTGCGCCCAAGGGCTACCAGGGGTGGCGTAACGCCGAGGCGAAGCTCCAGGCCATCAAGGCCACCGCCGGAGAGGCCGACGGTCCCCGAGCCGAGGAGCCTGCCCCCGCATCTGCCGCGAAGCCGTCCCGCAAGGCTGCCCCGAAGTCTGGTCGGAATTCCGACCAGAAGAAGGGGCCTGGTCGGAATTCCGACCAGGCTGGTCGGGATTCCGACCACGGTGGTCGTGATTCCGACCAGGACTCTCGTGATGACCTGCGGGAACGCGATCTTCCCGTGGTGTCTTCTAATGGATCTTCTCTCTCTGCTGAGGCCGCAGGTCAGACCGCGTCTCCGCTGCCCGCTGCGCGGGGAGAGAGAGACCAGGCTTCGCCGACCACCACGGTGCCGCCCCAGAGTGGGGCCAGGGGTCTGGAAGAGATGGCCCAACAGGTCGTTGCCGCGTATGCCGCTGCTGCCGCTGCCCTGAAGCTGCCAGCCCTGCCGGGCGAGCTTGATCTGGTCCGTCGGGAGGCGGGAGAGCTGTTGGCAGCTGGCGCAGCCGTCGAGGGGCTGGCCGAACTTGCCGCAGAGCTCCCGGCGAAGGGCTGGACGTCGCTGTCGAAGCACGCCAGGGCCAACCGCAAGCGTGCTGCCCGCCCGACCACGAGAGCCCCGGAAAAGACGCCCGTCGGTAGCCCTTGCCCGAAGGGCTGCGACGAGGGCTGGTTCGACTCGCCGGACGGCGCTATGGCGTGCACCTGCCTGCGCTCACGTGCCGTAGCGGTCTGACCTGCTCTACCGACAACACAAGGCGGCGGCCGGATTCCTTTGCCCAAGCCCGGCCGCCGCGACGGAAACCCGAAAGAGGATCTCCACCCATGAGCATCGCATCTCAGCGCGCCGGCGACGACATCGCGGTCCCCGAGCCGTTCGACGAACAGCAGGACCGGCAGTTCGATCGGGTACCACCGCAGGACGTCAACGCCGAACAGTCGGTCCTCGGCGGCATGCTGCTGAGTAAGGACGCCATCGCCGAGGTCGTCGAGGTCCTCAAGGCCCCCCGGCCCGGCGTGTTCTACCGGCCCGCCCATGAGCTGATCTACGCCGTCGCCTACCGCATGTGGACCGAGGGCGATCCCGTCGACCCGATCACCCTGGCCGCCGAGCTGACCCGGCTCGGCGAAATTACCCGCGCCGGCGGCGCCCCCTACCTGCACACCCTCGTCCAGCAGGTGCCCACGGCCGCGAACGCCGCCTACTACGCCGAGATCGTCCTGGAGCGATCCGTCCTGCGCCTCGGCGTCGAGATCGGCACCCGCCTTGCTCAGCGGTGCTACGCGGCCCAGGGCGACCCGAAGGACATCTACGACGCCGCGCAGGCCGAACTTCAGCAGGTGGTCTCAGGCACCGACGAGGCGCCGAAGACCTCCGTGGCCGACCGGTGGCAGTCCTTCGTCGACCAGCTGGAGGCGGGCGCCGACCCCGATGCCCTCGACACCCCGTGGGCGGACCTCAACGAGGTCCTGGAGATCAAGCCGGGCGAGCTGATCACGATCGGCGCGGCGACCTCCGGGGGTAAGTCCCTGATGGCGGTGAACTGGGGCACGCACGCCGCCCTGCGCCGGGGCAAGCAGGTCCTGATGTTCTCCCTCGAGATGGACGGCGCCGAACTCCTGGCCCGCATGACCGCCGCCGAAGCCAAGGTCAACCTGACCAAGCTGATCCAGCGCAAGGGCCTAACCGACGACGACTGGAAGAAAATCGCCAAGGTCAGCGACCGCATGCAGAACGCCCACAACTTCAAGATCGAAGACAGCGGCTCCGCCACCCTGGGCGACATCCGCGCCCGCGCCCGCTGGATGGCCTCCCGCGGTGAGACACCCGGCCTGATCATCGTGGACTACCTCCAGCTCATGAACGCCGAGAAGGAAGCCGGCAACCAGAATCGCGCCCAAGAGGTCGCCGCCATCTCGCGCGGCCTCAAGCGGATCGCCATGGACTTCCGCGTCCCGGTGATCGCACTCGCCCAGTTCAACCGGGGCAGCGCCGGCCGTCAGCCCACGCTGACCGACTTCAAGGAGTCCAGCGCCATCGAGCAGGACTCCAACATCGTGCTCATCCTGCACATCGAGACCGACGCCGAAGACCAGCCCGTCCGCCCCGGCGAAGTTGACGTGATCGTCGCCAAGAACCGCAACGGCGCCCGTGGCCGGAAATTTCCACTGGCCATGCAGGGGCACTATGCCCGCCTCGTCAGCATGGCACGCCCCTGACCTTCACGTGTAGGGTCTCACGCCCCGTGTCGTAATCTCACGGCCGATGTCGTATGGCTGTCATATACGACATCGTCGTGAGACTGGCGAGGAGTTGGGCCCTCGGTTCGCTCGATGGTGTGGGCGATTTCCAGTACCTCTGGCGACGGTACCGCCGCCGGGTTCAAGCTGTCATCAGCTGCTTGGAAGCGTCGTGATCCGACGCTGAGGAGTGGGGGTGGTCTGATGCCTGTCGAGTCGACGGCGGTGAGTTTCCGTACCCGAGGGCGGACCTTCGAGGACGAGACCTGGACGGGTGTCGGCAGCGCCGTCCTCTCGGCGGCGATCCCATGGAGAACGTTCCGTTGGTACAAGGGCCAGAGGCACTATTCGGGGACCTACTGGTCTGCGACGATGCGCGACCGGGCCTGAGCTGACCCCGATCGCAGCTGCCTCCCTCGCCGAGTGGCAGCGGGCCCGCGACGCAGGCCGCCTCGACGAGTACGACAGCAGGTTCGGGATCACCGCCGAGCTGCCCGTCTCGGAATGGGAAGGCCACGCCCCCGAACAACTCACCTTCGAGGAGTTCGAGGAAGTCTGGGGTCCTGCCCGTCGCCAGATTGCATCCCGGCCCGGCTGACCGCTCGGCCCCGCGGAGGCTTCTTGGCATCATCGCGGCATGACCCCGACCCTTCCCCGCACCGTTCGAGCCGTCGACACCACTCAGCTCCTGGACCTGGCCCAGGAGGCCGCCATGCATGGCTTCAGCCAGCGGCTCCCGGTCGACTGGCTACGAGAGCACCTCGCCGCAGAGGCGACGCACTACCTGTTCCCGACGCTCGTGCAGCGGCTCACGCACCGTCCCGAGGTGTCGCTGCAGTGGCGGTGTCAGCAGCTGCTGACCGTCAGCACCGGCGAACAGGTCTGGGGTCTCCTCGACGTCCTTCCCGACACCTTCGACAAGATCCCGGAGACCTTGGACGCGGAGTCCAAGAAGGACATCGTCAACCGCATCGAGCAAGCAGTGAAGGTGCGGGAGTGGATGGAACGGACGGCCGCCGATGCAGGCTCATGAGGTCCGGCGCAGCCGGCTGGACAGCCTGAGGAAATGACACCGATCTGAGACAGCCGCCTGCCGACACGTCGTGAGACTGGAGGGGAACGTCCAGGTCACAGCGTCGGCACATGACACCGAAAGCGAGAACCTACAACGTTTCATCCCCGGTGCCCCGGGCCGCCGCACGTCGGTGGCCCGGCCCGTCATCGATACGGAGAAAGAAGATGAGTAAACAGTCCAATGGGGTCACGGCAGCCCGCTGGAACACCACCGCCGTGCACAGCGTCGGCTTCCTCGACCGCGAGAAGCGCCACCCCTTCTCAGAACTCCTGGCGGCCGCCAGCGAGTACTTCGCCGAGCAGGAGGCGTCCGGAGAGCTCTACAGGGTCAAGGACGTCCGGTACCGCATAGGCGGAGGTGGCGTGCCGATCCTGGAGGTCGACGTGGTGGAGGACGTCCAGCTCGCCACTGCGGAGGAGGAGGCCGAGTACTACCGCTTGAAGGCTGCCCGGGAGGCCGAAGCGGGCAGCAAGGCAGGGACCGCCGAGGCGTGATCACTGTCGAGACCGTTCGCACGAAGCGGCACCCCGACGCAGAGCAGAACCGTGGCGGGCCGCGCCGAGCCGGTCGACCGGGGTGCCCCGGAGAGGGCAGACTCGGGGGAGACGGAAGGGGCACACCGATGAGCGCACAACCCGTGCACTACGGCGACAGCGGGGCGCCGTCGATCCCGCGCACCCAGAACGGGGTGGCGGAGGCGCTGCCGCCGGCGGACCGGATGGAGTTCTACCGGGAGATGGGGCAGGCGGACGAGCACGAGCTGCTGGGCGTGCTGCGCCGCTGGTGGCTGCGGGCCACAATGTACGCCGACCCCCTGCCGGAGTCGGTCCGTACCGCCGTCGAGAACGGGACGGCTCCCGGACGGCCGGCGGCCGCGGTCCTGCGTGAGGCCCAGGCGGCGCGCGAGGCTGATAGCCGGTGAGCGATGAGCACCACGAGTGGGAAGACGGCGACGAGGCCGAGGAGGACCGCATCCAGCTCTCGCCCGCCGTCTTTCCGCTGCTTGCCCCCGAGGCCTCGGCCTCGGTGTTCTCCGCCGTGATGAACCTGATGGTCGAGCTGCGCGAGCACCCGGTCCCCCCGCTCGCGCACCCGGTCTCCGGCCGGCCGGGCTGGTTCTCGGTACCGCTGGCCCGGGACATCGGCCTGGCCGAGTACCACGTGCGCGAGGGCGAGCCGGGCGACGACGGCCCGCGCATCTACATCGCCCGCATCGTGGTCTCGGACGACTGGCCCGACTTCTGACCCGGAGCGCGACGGCAGCTGTCCGGCTGCGCCACCGTGATGGACGGTGAACAACTGGGAAGGGGCCCCAGCGAGTACGTCTCGCCGGGGCCCCTCCTGCATGCCCTCTACAGGCCGTCGACGCTCTGCTTGACGCGGTCGGCGTCCCAGGTGCCGGCTTCGAGCATGGGGCGGGTGAGGATCTCGTAGGTCTGCAGGGCCATGGGGGCGGCGTCGGCGCCGTGACCCCAGGCGGATTCGAACCGCTCGCGCCAGCGGGCCGAGTCCTTGAAATACACGCTCGATCGCCCGCGGGTGTATTCGGCGTCGCCCTGCTCTTCCTCGACGAGAACGGCGGCGGCCGCGAAGACGATGTAGTCCACGGCCTGCTCGGGCCGCAGGTGCTCGCGGACGGCGAGGCCGCAGGTGACGCCGAGCTGCCGGTGGGAGGCGATGAGCGCGAGCAGGTCGCGCGCGTAGGTCTCGCGTGCGAGGTCGTCGCGGTGGGCGATGAAGAGCCGGTTGATGGTGCCGCCGGCCTCGATCATCTGCCGGTTCGCGGCCATGTACTCGCGGCGCCTGGTCAACAAGGAAGGGTCGGTGGTCAGGTCGGCCGCCAGGATTTTCTGGGGCTCGGACTGGGCCTCGATGAGCGTCTTGACCAGCATCACCGACAGGCGGGGGACTTCGCTGGCGTAGACCCTCATGTGCCCGTCGGCGATCTCGGAGTACTCGGAGATCAGCTCCCTCTCGGCGTGCGCGCGGACAAGGTCGTAGTAGCCGGGGTCATCCATGGACTTGAGGTTATTGGCCCGGCGCAGCGTGATGAACCGCTTGCGCAGCCATAAATGGGTGCCGACCAGGACCAGGACGATCACTGTCTCGACGATGAGCAACAGGTTCTTGATGTCCGGCTGGGCGGTGGCCCAGGCCGCAACCGGGGTGACGATGCCGACGATCCCGAGCAGGTTCGTCAGGGCCGGCGATGCCAGGGCGTCGATGGGCCGGGCCGCCGACCGCTGGGGTGGTGCAGACACGATGGAGTTCCCCCTCCTCGGCCCAGGTCGGGCCACGCTGTGATTGCCCGCCTCAGCCGCTCGCCGGTATGGGCAGCGGGATGTCGTAGGTGACCTCCCACCGCTCGTCCGGGACGACGATGTCCGCGGTCTCCACCGGCCGCCCCGTGGTGTCGTAGTGCGTGCGCATGATGCGCAGGGCCTGCGCCCCGGCGCGCATCCCCAGCAGCTGCGCCTGGGCGTCGTCGAGGCGGACCGGGCGCGGAACCTCGGTGACGCGGCTGACGGTGATGCCGATGTGGGCCATGCGCTCGACGACGCCGCGGCCGGCCAGGGGTCCGCCCTCGGGCAGGACGATGACGGTGCGGTCGGTGATGGCCATGGGCTCCCAGCTGGTGGCCAGCAGTACCGGCTGCCGTTCGGCGAGGAACTCGTACACCGTCCGCACGCACGCATCGCCGGGCGTGATCGCGAGGCGGGCGGCGATGTCCGCCGGGGCCGGTACCTTGGCGAGGCTGTCCGATTCCCAGATGCCCTCGAAGCCGGCCGGGGCCACGCCGGGGCGGGGCACGCCGGGCGGCGGGGTCCGCAGCATCGTGCGCTTGTCGTACGTCGGGCGCACGAAGGTGCCCGCACCCGGGCGGCCTTCCAGCAGGCCCTCGGTGATCAAGACTTCCTGGGCGCGGCGGACGACGTTCTCGCCGACGCCGAACTCGGCGCCCAGCTCCGTGCGGGAGGGCAGCTTGTGGCCCGGCGGCCAGGTGCCGTCGGCGATGCGTTCACGGAAGGCGGCCGCGACCCGCTCGTAGGGGTGCGGAGGGGTACGTGACGCACCGTCGCTCATGCCTCTCCTGCCCCAGGAATGTTGATCTCTACCGATTGACAAATCTAGTCACTAGCTTGAAAACTAGTGACTAGTACCACCCTGTGTCAGATTCTTGGGCCGATCGGGGTGCAGTGGCCTACGACCCGCAGATCGCCGTCATCCACTCGGCGAGCGCACAGCTCACCGCGCTGTCCGGCGTCCCGCCCAGCGTCATCGACGAAGGCAACGCCGTACGCATCGAGATCCCCGTCACCAAGACCCTCCTGCGCCACTGGATCCATGCGATCCCCGTGTTCTACCTGGGCTCCGAGTTCGGCCTGACCGTGACCGAAACCGGACAGACCATCTGGCTCCGCTTCGAACTGGGAAAGGGCACCAGCCCGTGACTCTCCAGCTCTTCCCCGCCGCCCAGGCCTTCTTCAAGGGCCACGGCGCCGAGAACGACTTCATACTCCTGCCCGACCCCGACCACCGCTTGGTGCTGTCCGCCGACGAGGTCCGACGCCTGTGCGATCGGCGCACCGGGATCGGCGCCGACGGCCTCCTGCGCGCTGTACGGACCGCCGCCGACCCCGAGGCCGCCGCGATGACCGCCGAGGCCGAGTGGTTCATGGACTACCGCAACCCCGACGGCACCGCCGCCGCGATGTGCGGCAACGGGGTACGCGTCTTCGCCCGCTACCTCGTCGACAGCGGCCTGGCCCCGCCCGGCACCGTCCCCATCGCCACCCGCGCCGGCGTCCGGCACGCCCGCGTCCCCGCCCGCGCGCACGACTTCCAGGGCCCGGTGACCGTCCTGATGGGCCGCCCCCGCCTGCCCGGCCCCGGCCACATCAAAGTCACCGTCGGCCGCCGCCGCTGGCCCGCCCTCCACGTCGACATGGGCAACCCCCACGCCGTCGTCATCATCGACGACCTCGAGCACGCCGGGGACCTTCGCACCCCGCCCGCCGTCACCCCGGCCAGCGCCTACCCTCACGGCGTCACCGTCGACTTCGCCGTGCTCGGCAGCGCGCGCCACCTCCAGCTGCGCGTCCACGAACGCGGAGTCGGCGAGACCCGCGCGTGCGGAACCGGCGCCTGCGCCGCCGTCGCGGCCGTCCTGCACAGCAGCAGCCGCGCGGCAGCCCGAGCCGGCCGCTACACCGTGGACCTCCCCGGCGGCCGCCTGCACGTCACGGTGACCGCCGACGGAGCCCTCGAGCTCACCGGCCCTGCCGCGATCGTCGCCCAGGGAGCCGTCACCCTTACCTCCCCAGGCGTGCCGCGCCCCTGGGCCCGGCGGCCGTCGCCCTGGCGGCCCTGACCGCCCGCCAAGCCCGCCCGGACGAATGCCGGAAGGCCCGGACCCCCAGGGGTCCGGGCCTTCCGGCATTGTCTCTCCCGGCTACGCGGCGACGGGCCGTCCCGCTGGTGCGCTCGCGGCGGCGGGTTGCGGCATGAGGGCATTCCGGTGCCGGCGGACGACGGAACCTGCGCCCCACAGCAGGGCCCGGGGCAGGAAGTGGGGAGGCGCCAGATGGCGCTCGAGGGCGGGCAGGTAGCTCCAGCGCACCGAGGGGTGGGCGGAGTGCGCGTAGTGGTACAGATCGCCGTACGGCAGCCAGGTCGCGGCGGCGAGCGCCGCCAGCAGCCGGCGACGCGGGTACAGGCGCAGGCAGCGCCCAGCCTCGACCTCGGCCGGGGAGCCGGCACGCGGCTCGGGGTCGAACCAGGTGTGCTCGACGAGCAGGCTGAGGTGGGCGAGCTGGGGGTAGAGCAGCAGCCGCGGGACGAGGACGCCGTAGACCAGGGCGGCCGGGCCGCCGATGAGGAAGGCAGTGGCGAGGAGGGCGCCGACGGCGGCTGCGCGGCCGGGGGAGCGGCGCAGGCTCGCTGCGATGGCGGTGATGGTCGCCCGGATCCCGCGCGGGGTCAGCGGGTACAGCAGCGCGAGGGCGAACTGCATGCGGCCGACGCCCAGGTGAAGTCCGGCCTCACGGAGGTCGGTGATGTTGGGGTCGGTGGCGAGGGTCGCGTTGGGGTGGTGGTCGCGCACATGCCGCCGACGCCTCACCGCGATCGGGGGCAGCCCGAGCGGAAGGTGCGCGAACACCTCACCCAGCAGCCGGTTCGCGCCGACGGTGCGTGCGAGGACGCCGTGGACGGCGAAGTGGCTGATCTCCTGCAGATGCCGGAAGGCAACGGCGACGCCGACGGCGGCGACGGCGGCGGGCAGGAGCCCCTGGGCGGCCAACAGCCACCAGCCGGCGATCTGCAGCCACTGCCCGGCCAGCAGCAGCACCGGGGTCCAGTTGTTGGCGCGGGCCCGCTGAAGGGGTATCAGCTCGGTCGCTCGCGCGGTACGGGGACGGCCACGGGTGAACCACACCCGGTCGACCTGGCGCAGAACGACGCCCGCAGCGACGAGGGCTAAGCACAACGGCATGAGAAGTCCTGGGCAGACGGGAGGCGGGCAGATCCCCGCCAGTCGTCACACACAGTACAATTAGTCACTAGTTATCGGGGCGCCAGGGCCCGCACCACATCGGGCGTGATGGATCCGACGCTGAAGACCAGCCCGTCCGTCCCGGCGAAGCCGACGCCTGTTTCCCGTTTCCCGGGGCGGGCGGCCCGGACCGGCCGCCCCGGCAACCGCGACCGGAGAAACAGACGCTCACCATCGAGACCGTTCGTACGAATCAGCACCTCGACGAGGACCAAGCCGCCCGCGTCGTCGGCCTGTGGAACGCCGCCGACCCGGATACGCGTGAGATCCTCGACACCGTCGCCGGTCTGCCACCAGAGCATCGGCGAGCTGTCAACGAGCGGTGCGCGGCCCGCTTGCGACCCGGCCGCTCGACGTCGGACATGAGTGTGAGGGCCGTGGGTCGAACGCGGAGAGGGCTGGTCTTTGAGGCCGCGCGAGTCTCCATCGGTTATCGGGTCTACCCCAACTGCGTCGCGGTCGAGATCTTTTGACTCATCGGCCATCCCTGATACAGGTGTTCGGCGTGGGGCTGGTTGTGACGCTTTGTGAACAGAGACACCTGGTGGTCATGGGTATGCGCGAGGCGCGGTCTGAAAGCTGGCCACCGTGACACGAGCCGCTCACGAACCAACTCGTCAGAAGGGGGTCCAGCCCACTGGTGTCAGGAGACCTGGATCCAGCATGCTGCCAGCAGGAGCGGGGGTAAGAGTCGGAATGCTGGCTACTCCGTGCTCACCTTCTACCTGGATTGTCACCTGGTAGGGAACCCTGTACAAGTGTCCGCGTTTGGCGGCTACCTTTGCCTTGAGGATGAGACACCACGGAGCATTGCCGTTATTCTGGGCGGCGAACTGGGGCTGGTTCTGTGTAGCGAATTCCAGCACCGAGAAGTCCACAGCCACAAGAGAGTCTTCGTCGCTGCTTTCGGGTCCAACCCGAAATGCTCCAAGTGATGCTGTGACGACCTGACTCGTGTTGATGTTGGAGAAGTCCTGGATCTTTCCGATGGGGAGTTCGGGTTGTGGAGCACCGGGTGCACGGCCGTATGGCACGTAGGAGACCAGCTGTTCAGGATGGATTTCACCGTCGTCGCTGCCCCATACAAATGAGATTGTCCCGGTGTGGATGATCATCAGCGCGTTCGCCTCGTCGGCGTTCTTGTAGGTGATGAACATGTGCTGCGGTTCCGCTACATCCTTGGTTGGAACAAGTATGGGCATGAGTCCTCCTCTGTGATGAGGTCTTTAAATCCCCTTACTTGCAAGTTGACTCCCGCCAACACCGGTATGCAAATTGGGTCCTTCTGGCGCAGAAGGACCCAGGCTGCCGACTGAATCGTATGGGCCTATCGAAGCCATCACGCTCGGCTTGCTCTTCAAGTTCAACCGCTGTGGAGGCTATGAGCATGAGATGGTGGAAGACCTGCGCCTGCTGGGGACCGGCACGGCGGAGGGGCGGTTGCAGGCACTGGCCGATCGCTGCGGACTACCCGGATGACCACGCGCACGCTCTACCTCGTTGCCTCTGCTGCCCCGCCCGCCGCCTCGACGTGCCCATCCGCATTGCGCAGGCCGCCGGCTGGGATGCCTGCGCGATCTTCACGCCCTCCGCCTACCGGTGGGCGAGCGAGGACTCCGACGACCAGATCGAGGTGCTCGAGAAGCTCACCGGCCACCCCGTCCGGCACCAGTACAAGCTCCCCAGCCAGCCCGATCTGCTGCCGCCTCCCGACGCGATCCTCGCCGCGCCGCTCACCTCCAACAGCCTCAACAAGTGGGCGGCAGGGATCTCGGACACCCTCGCGCTCGGACTGCTCACCGAGGTGATCGGCCTGGGCCTGCCGATCGTCGCCCTCCCGCACTGGAACGACGCCCAGGATCGCCACCCCGCCGTCCCCACAAGCGTTCAGACCCTGCGCAGCGCGGGCGTGACCATGCTGCTCGGCGACGTTGGTTTCATGCCGCACAAACCCCGCCACGGTGACCTTGACGCCTACCCCTGGCAGGCCGCTGTCAACGCGCTGCCCAGCTGACGAGCGCCGTCATGCCTGCTGCTCCTGTGTCGTTCGAGGGGCGCCACGGCGGCACCGGGCCCTTCAGTGTTCGCGGCCGGTACCGCGCGGGAGATCGCGGCTGCGCCGGCGGGAACGCCTTCCTGGTGGGCGGCTGACCAGCACGCTGTCTCACCTCGTAAGAGGTGAGTTCGTGGTGCGGGTGGCCGTGGGAGTGCCGGTTCAAGCGATGCAGGGGCTCCGCCCCAACACCCCGGTCGCCAGCGACGACCGGCACGGCGGCACCACGGCGCTGGAGACCCGCGCCGCCACCCTGGCCCGGCAGGCCCTCGACCTCCAGCAGCGCGGCACCGCGACCAAGGGCGTGCGCAGCCGTCTCTACGGCCTGGCGGTCGCGTTCACGAGCAGCGCCATGTGGGCGGCGACCGATGGACAGCGGCTCGACATCGCCCAGGGCGGCCGCGGCAGGCTGGGCTCGGCGTCTGGGCTGATCTCCTGTGCGGGCGGGCCGGAGTCGGTACGCTCCGCCTCATGGAGCTGGAGACCGCGTTCCGTTCGCTCGACGGCACTGCCCTGGTGGGCACGGTGACGGTCCCGGAGGGGGTTGTGGAACGGCTGGCGGTGCTGGTGCACGGCGCCGGCGTCACTCGGGAAGGCGACTTTCTCCCCCGGATCGCGGCCCGACTCGCGGAGGCCGGGACGCGCTGCCTGCGCTTCGACCTGCGGGCCCACGGCGCCAGCGGTGGCCGGCCGCAGGACATCACGATCGCCGCAGTCGCCAACGACATCCGGGCCGCCGCGGACCACCTGCGTGCCGAGAGCGGTCTCGACCGGCCCGTGTCAGTGATCGCGGCCTCGTTCTCCGGCGGCGCGGCCGCGCTGCACGCCGCGCACAGGCCGGACGACGTCGAGCGCCTGGTCCTGCTCTACCCGCGGATCGACTACCGCGAGCGGTACATCACCAGCCGCCCGTACACCGACCCCGCCGGCTACCTGTCGGCCGAGGCCGCACAGGCCCTCGACGGGCAAGGCTTCACCGAGCACAGCCCGTTCGCCCTGGGCCGCGCCCTCCTCAACGAGGTCCACCACCTCGACCCGCAGGCCTTCCTGCCCGCGGTCAGCGCGCCCACCTTGATCGTGCACGGTACGAAGGACTCCTTCGTACCGGTCGACTCCTCCCGCCGCTACGTGAAGGCCTTCGGCGGCCCGGCGGAGCTGATGGAGCTCGAGGGCGCCGAACACGGATGCGCCGTGCACGGGGATCCGGAGTACCTTCACCCGCAGACGCAGGCGTGGCAGGCCGAGGTCATTGACCGCGTCGCCGGTTTCCTCGCGGCCTAGGCGGGCAG
>NZ_JBITZS010000015.1:0-123043 GCF_044547045.1 Streptomyces sp. NPDC053048 | reverse complement strand
GCGGCCCGTGCGCTGGCGGAGTTCCAGATCGAGGGCATGGCCACCGCCATTCCCTTCCACCAGGCGGTCGTCACCGACCCGGCCTTCACCGCCGACCCCTTCACCGTCCACACCCGCTGGATCGAAACCGAGTTCAACAACACCATCACGCCGTTCTCCGCCCCCGGCACCGACGAGGACGAGCCCGAGACGCGCGAGACGGTGATCGTCGAGGTCGGCGGCAAGCGCCTGGAGGTGACGCTGCCCGCGTCACTCGGTGTGACGGCCTCCGCCCCGGCCGCCAAGCCCAAGCAGCGGCGCGCCGCCAAGAAGTCCGGCCCGGCGGCCTCCGGCGACGAGCTGGCGTCCCCGATGCAGGGCACGATCGTCAAGGTCGCGGTCGCGGACGGCCAGGAGGTCCAGGAGGGCGACCTGATCGTCGTCCTCGAGGCCATGAAGATGGAACAGCCGCTCAACGCCCACCGCACGGGCACCGTGAAAGACCTCGCAGCCGAAGTCGGCGCGTCTGTCTCCTCGGGCGCGGTCATCTGCGCCATCAAGGACTAGGGCATGACCGGCCCACCTGACCTGCCCCAGGGCGTGTCAGGTGGGCCGGCACGGCTCTCCCCGCGGTGGCGGCGGCATCCAGAGGGGTCAGTTCCACACGTATGGAAAATTCCACTCTTCGAGTGAACTTTCCACTCATATGTGTGTCGCTCTTCCCAATGCGGCATGTACTGGACATAAGCTGCCGCGTCATTTCGGCGGCCCTGGGCATCGAGCATCGATACCGTCGCGACTGGGAGGCCGTCATGGCGACTTTGTGCAGACCAGCCATCGCCGTCCCCGAGCATGTGATCACGAGGGAAGAGACACTGGAGCTCGCCCGCACCCTGCATGCCGACCATCCCCAGCTGGGGCTGGCCCTCAGGCTCATCGGCAATACGGGCGTGCAGAAACGACACCTCGTGCAACCGATCGAGGACACCCTCAAACATCCGGGCTTCACCGTGCGCAACGCCCGCTATGAACGCGAGGCCAAGGCGCGGGTGCCCGATGTCGTACGAAGGGCGCTGGACCACGCCGAATTGACGACCCGTGACATCGACCTGATCGTGTACGTCTCGTGCACCGGCTTCATGATGCCGTCGATGACCGCATGGCTGATCAATACGATGGATTTCCGCAACGAGACCCGTCAGCTGCCCATCGCCCAGCTCGGCTGCGCGGCCGGCGGCGCGGCCATCAACAGGGCGCACGACTTCTGCCAGGCCTATCCCCGGTCGAACGTACTGATCGTGGCCTGCGAGTTCTGTTCACTGCTGTACCAGCCCACCGACCTGGGCGTCGGCAATCTGCTCTCCAACGGGCTCTTCGGCGACGCCCTGGCGGCAGCCGTCGTGCGCGGCGAGGGCGGCACAGGGGTGCGGATCGAGCGCAACGGCTCCCACCTGGTGCCCGACACGGAGGAGTGGATCTCCTACGGGGTACGGGACACCGGCTTCCACTTCATTCTGGACAAGCGGGTGCCCGGCACGATGGCCATGCTCGCCCCGGCCATGCGCGACATGGCCGAGCCGCACCAGTGGGACGTCTCCGAGCTGGACTTCTACATCGTGCACGCGGGCGGGCCGCGCATCCTGGACGACCTCAGCCGCTATCTGGGCCTGGCTCCGGAAACGTTTCGCTACAGCCGGGAGACGCTCACCGAGCGCGGCAACATCGCCAGCGCGGTCATCTTCGACGCCCTCGAGCGGCTCTTCCAGGACGGCGGTGCCGACCACGCGGCGCGCGGCATCATCGCGGGGTTCGGGCCCGGCATCACCGCCGAGATCGCCCTGGGAACGTGGATCGCGAAGAACGGCCATGGTGCCGCCACCGGCAACGGCAACGGCGACGGCCGGACGGCCGCGCCCCCGGTGACCCAGCCGGCGGCGTGATCGCTGCGCTCAGCCCCCGCGGTGCCGGGGGCGGCGTGGGCCGCCGATGAAAACCGGCTCGCACCGCCCGGCGCTCCACAGCGCCCCCAGCACCGGCGGCGCCCCGGTGTCCCGCCCGGCGGCCGCAACGCGCCGGCGGCACGTCACCGGCCGACCGCCGGAGCGGTCAGCGGCACGTCACCGGCCGACCGCCGGAGCGGTCAGCGGTACGCCACCGGTCGACCGCCGGAGCGGTCACCGGTCAACCGCCGGAGCGGAAGCGGGCCGGAGCGGTCAGCGGTCAGAGGTCGAATTCCGCCGGGTTGATGCCGAGCGCGAAGCAGACCTCGCGGACGACGGCCTGTTCCGACTTGTCGAAGTCGCCGTCGGCGCCGCCGATGACAATGCCGATCTGGACGACGGCGCGTGCCTCGGTCGGCTTCTTGTGCACCTTGCCGATGGTCTGCATGACGCTCACCTTGCCGAAGGCGAAATCCGTGGTGAGCTTCTGGCAGTAGTCGTTGAATCGCGCCTGCAGATCGTCGGCGGGGAAGTTCTGCAGCACGTCATTGGTGGCGATCAGTGAGGCCACGCGCTGACGCTCGGAGGCGTCGATCGAACCGTCAGCGGCCGCCACCAGAGCGCACATTGCCATGCTCGCGTCACGGAACGCCCCGCTCTTCAGGTCGTTCTTCTTCGCTATCAGCTGGCCCTGCATCGTCGTGGCCGATTCCTTGAGCCGGTCCCAGAGCGCCATGTTCGGGTATCTCCTTGTGAAATGGGGGTAGCACAGGGAGAACTGTTCCGGGGGTTAAAGAAGTTCCCGGCCGGGAAGCGGAAGTCCCCGGCCGGGAAGCCCATCGCGGGCGAAAAGCCCGCGGCAGCCTTTCGGCTCTCTCTCAACTCACCATGGGGTCCAGCCGAAGTGGCCGGATCTTTCCCTCCATCATCGCGCCGAGACCGACCACGGAACAGATATCGGGGTTGTCCGCGATCCGTACGACCATGCCCGTCCCCTGCTCGATCATCGTGTCCAGCCCCGGCAGCATCGCGCTGCCGCCCGCGAGCATCACTCCCCGCTCGGCGAGGTCGGCCACCAGATCCGGCGGGCACTCCCGCAGGACCCGGCCGATGGCGTCGAGCACCGCCGTCAGCGGGGTGTGGATGGCCTCGCGCACATGGGCGGTGTTCACCAGCACCGTGCGGGACAGGCCCGTCGCCACGTCCCGGCCGCGCACCTCCGCCTCCGTGCCGATCCGGGTCGGGTCGAACAGCGCCAGGTGCAAGGGGTGCAGCCCCTGCGAGGGCAGCATCAGCTCGTGCTCGCTGCGCAGGTGCTGGACGACCGCGTAGTCGATCGCGTCGCCGCCCACCTGGACCTTCTCGGCCGCCACGATCGACCCCAGCGACAACACCGCGACCTGGGTCGACGCCGCGCCGCACACCACGATCATCGTCGCCTCGGGCTGCTCGACCGGCAGCCCGCAGCCCACGGCGGCGGCGATGAGCGTGTCGACCATCTCCACCCGGCGCGCGCCGAGCGCGCTGAGCACCTCGACCGCCGCCCGCTGCGCGATCGGCTCGGCGTCGTGCGGCAGGCACACGGCCGCGCGCGGCATCGGCTTCCGCCGCCAGACCTTGCGGAGCTTGTCGTGCACCAGGAAGCGCAGCATCCGCTGGGCCATGTCGATGTCGACCACCGTGCCACCGGAAATGGGCCGTACGACCCTGATGTGACCCGGCGTCCGCCCGGCCATCCCGCCGGCCATCGCCCCTACCGCGATCAGCGAACCCGTCCTGGTGTTGACCGCGGCCAGGCTCGGTTCGTCCACGACCAGCCCGGTGTCCTTCAGATAGACGCGGGTCCTGGCCGCCCCGAGGTCGAAGGCGACGGTGCAGCGGGTCAGCTGGTCGAGACTGAGGGTCATGGTGGGACCTGCCCTGTTGCGCGAGGAGTTGCTGATGGGATGGGGGTTCCATGCCATCGTGCAAGGCGACGCGCCGTGCTGCCCGCTGAAATGGGCCGCACGGGGCAGGTCGTGAGCGGGGGCGGAGGCGAACACCCCCGTCGCCCGTCTCCGCTCCCCGGCTCACGGAAGTGAGTCTGCCAGGAGGGTCTGACAACGGCCCTGACCTCCGCTTTCGCCCTGGCCCGCACGGGCCTACGCTCGAAGGTATGAGCGAGCCGACTGCCTGGCGTGTCGCGGCCGACGTCGAGGGCCGTCCGACGGAACGCTCCTGCGACCATCTGGGCGAGATCCGGGACGTCACCCCGACCACGACGCGGGGCTGCGAGGACTGTCTGCGCACCGGATCCACCTGGGTGCACCTGCGCGAGTGTCTGACCTGCGGCCACATCGGCTGCTGCGACAGCTCCCCCAACCGCCACGCCGACGCCCACGCCCGCACCGAGGGCCATGCCCTCGCCCGCTCCTTCGAGCCCGGCGAGCGGTGGGCCTGGTGCTACGCGGACGAACTGCTGCTGTGGCCCGAGGTGGGACCGGGCACCTGAAGCGTGCCCGCCGGTCCGGCCGCCGCGGTGGGGCCGCCCGTGCCGCCGCACGGGCAACCACCGCGACGTCACCCCGCTCCCACGGCGGGGCGGGCACCCCGCTCCCACAGCGGGGTGACTCCGGCCGGCTGCTGCTACCAGCTGGCCTTGCGGACCCCCGGCAGGTACCCGGCGTGCGCCTGCTCGCGCAGGTTCACGCGCGAGAGCCCGAACGCGCGCAGGTATCCGCGCGGCCGGCCGTCGACGGAGTCACGGTTGCGCACGCGCGTGGCGCTGGCGTCGCGCGGCTGCCGCCGCAGCTCCCGCTGGGCGGCCAGCCGGTCCTCGTCGCTGCTCTTCGGGTCGCGGATCACCGCCTTGAGCAGCGCGCGCCGCGCCGCGTAGCGCGCGACGACGATCCGCCGCGCCTCGTTCTTCGCGATCTTGCTCTTCTTCGCCATCAGACCTTCTCCCCACGGGCCCGGATCCGGGCGACGGCGGCCTCGACGCCGATGGCGTCCACGGTCTTGATCCCCTTCGCGCTCAGCGTGAGCCGCACATGGCGTCCCTCGCTCGCCAGCCAGTAGCGCTTGCGCTGGATGTTGGGGTCGAAGCGGCGGCTGGTGCGCCGGTGCGAGTGGGAGATGGTGTTGCCGAAGCCGGGCTTGCGGCCGGTCAGCTGGCAGTGGGCGGACATGTCCGATCCCTCCTAATGAAAATGGAAACCATTTCTGTATAGTAGCGCCCATGGCCCGCAACGAACTACGTCCCGTCATCAAGCTCCGGTCCACCGCCGGGACGGGCTACACCTACGTCACCCGCAAGAACCGCCGTAACGACCCCGACCGCATGGAACTGCGCAAGTACGACCCGGTCGTCGGCCGCCACGTGGTCTTCCGAGAGGAGCGCTGAACGCCATGAAGCCCGGAATCCACCCGCCCTACGGCCCCGTCGTCTTCCGCGACCGCGCCGCGGACTTCGCCTTCCTCACCCGGTCGACCGCCACGAGCGAGAAGACGATCGAGTGGGAGGACGGCAACACCTACCCCGTCATCGACGTCGAGATCTCCTCGGCGAGCCACCCCTTCTACACGGGCACCGCCCGCGTCCTGGACACCGCGGGCCGCGTGGAGCGCTTCGAGCGCCGCTACGGCAAGGCCGGAACCCAGCGATGACGGCCGCCGTCCCCCTGCCCGTCGTCCTCGTCGGCGGGCTGCACTCCGACGCCCGGCGCGCGACCGTCCAGCGTCTGCTGGACACCGTGCCGGGCAGCGTCGCGCTGCACCACGACCTGTCGACCGCCGCCGCCGGCACGGTCCGGCGCACCGTGCGCGACCGCGGCGGGGTCCTCGACGAGGGCGAGGCGCCGCTGGTCAACGACTGCGCCTGCTGCGCCCTGCGCGAGGACCTGCTGCCCGAGCTGGAACGTCTCGCCGCGGTCCCCGGCGCGCACCGCCTCGCGGTGGTGGAGCTGTGGGACTCCGTCGAGCCCAAGGCCATGGCCGAGGTGATCGCCGCGCACGCGGCTCCCGAGGCCCGGCTGACGGGGGTGTTCACGGCCGTGGACCCCGCCCTGGTGCTGGACGTGCTGGGCAACGGCGACGACCTCGCCGAGGCCGGACTCGCGGCCGCCGCGACCGACCAGCGGACGGTGGGTGACACCTTCGCCCGGCAGTTGGAGTACCCGTCCGTCCTCGCCCTGGCCGAGGGGGACGAGCGGGCGGACGACGGCGACCACGCGCTGCTGCACCAACTGGCTCCCGCCGCCCGCTGCATTCCGGTCGATTCCGTGGAGCTGGCCGCCGCGGCCGTCGCCGGTTTCGACGTGGAGGCCGCGGCCGCGCGGCAGCATCCCGCCTGCGCGCTGCTGCCGCAGGAGGCCGACGCGGCCGGCGTCGCCACGCTGGTCTGGCGCGGGCACCGCCCGTTCCACCCCGGTCGGCTCTACGCGGCGCTGGAGGACCTGACCTGCGCCGCCGCCCGCAGCCGGGGGCGGTTCTGGCTCGCCGACCGGCCCGACACGCTGCTGTCGTGGGACGCGGCGGGCGGCGCCCTGTGCGTGGAGAACGCCGGGCCGTGGCTGGCCGCGCTGCCGGACGCCGCCTGGGAGCTCGTACCGGCCGAGCGCCGGGTGGCCGCCGCCCTGGACTGGCACCCCGAGCACGGGGACCGCGGGCAGCACCTCACGTTCACCTCGCCCGGCCTGGACGGTGACGGGGTGCGCACGCTGCTGGATTCCTGTCTGCTCACCGACGCCGAATACGGGGCGGGCCCGGAGGGGTGGCGCCGCCTGTCGCCGGCGTTCGACGACCTCCTCGATCCCGTTTCCTGACCGGACCGGACCCCGTTTCCCGACCCGAGCCCGATCCCGGGCGCAAGCCCGACTCGATCCCCGACCCCGGGCGCAAACCCCGGCCCGACCCCCGCCCCCGACCCACCCGGAGGACTTCTCCCGTGCCCCGCCCCGAACACCGCAACCGCAAGAACCTCAAGCCGCGTCCCAATCCCCTGGATGCCGCGGGAATCACCTACATCGACTACAAGGACACCGATCTGCTGCGAAAGTTCATTTCGGACCGGGGGAAGATCCGCAGCCGTCGCGTGACCCGGGTCACCGTGCAGCAGCAGCGACAGCTGAGCCGGGCGATCAAGAATGCCCGGGAGATGGCACTCCTGCCGTATTCCGGTTCCGCTTCCGCTGGAGGTTCATCTTCCGCGAAGAAGTCGTGAAGTAGTGGCGGGAACACCCTGAGTGCACGTGCATCGGCTCATGCATAAGCACATGAACGCGGCTATGATCCGGAGCAGTTGCCATCCTCGAATCCCTGTTCTGGGTGAGTGAGGGTGCCCCCTGCAATGATCCGGGAGAGTCCAGTGCCCCAGGCGCACAACGGAATGGCCGCCTCGGACATCGAGGATGTCGTCTGGCGAAAGAGCCGCCACTCCAACTCCCAGGGTTCCTGCGTCGAGTTCGCCAAGCTGCCGGGTGGCGGGGTCGCTGTGCGCAACTCCCGCCACCCGGATGGCCCGGCGCTCGTGTACACCCCGGCCGAGATCGAGGCGATGCTCCTCGGGATCAAGGACGGGGAATTCGACTACCTCATTCGCGATTAGCCCCCCGAATCGCGAACGGGGACAGTCGTGACGAGCGCTCGGGAACCGGGGCGGCGGCCGAGGCCGCGGACGGCGCCGTCAGTCGCGCGGCAGGCGGAACAGCGCCCAGACGACCTTGCCGTGCAACGCCCCCGCGAGGGGATGCCATCCCCACGCGTCCGTGAACTGTTCCACCAGGAACAGCCCCCGCCCGCGTTCGTCCCCCGCGTCGGCGACCCCCGTGACGGGGCTCGCCTCGCTCGGATCGCGTACCGCGCACACCAGTCGCGACGTCCAGCGCAGCAGGTGCAGACGTACGGGCGGGTCGTACTCCGTACCGACGCCGGGGTGGTCTCCCGGTACGGCATAGCGCATCGAGTTGGTGACGAGCTCGGAGACGACGAGCGCCACATCGTCGAAGAGCCCGCTCAGGTCCCATTGACCGAGGGTGGATCTGGTGAACCGCCGGGCCGCTCCCACTGCTTCGAAGCGGGGTGGCAGTCCGCATGACGCAGAGCCGGAGACGGCGGATGAGTCGATCGGGGGCAGCCCTCTCCATAACGGGGAGAGCACAGTCGATCCTTCGGTACCCATCCGAGGCACTCCTGGCAATCGAGGACGTGACGTGCACGTGTGCGAGCTCCATGGTTGCCAATGCCCGGGGCGGATGCAAGGGCAGATGCACGTGCACGAGGGGGTTTTGGGGGCGCACAGGGGGGTTGGGGCGCAATTCTCCCTACGCCTCCTTCTGTAGCGCTCCGCCCGTTGGCTTGTCTGCGTAACCGGACATGCACTCAACGGTGCCCGAAGATGGCAGACTTCGGCGCCGGGGGTAGCGGGGGTCGCCCCCAGAGGGGTGCGGAAGCGACGAGATCACAAAAAACTTGGCACAGGACCGGAAGAGGAAGGTCGCCATGATGGCCACGAGCGAGTCGAGCGGTTCCGTGGTGCGGCGCATACTCCTGGGCTCCCAGCTCAGGCGGCTGCGGGAGTCACGGGGCATCACGCGCGAGGCAGCCGGGTACTCGATCCGTGCGTCCGAGTCGAAGATCAGCCGTATGGAGCTGGGGCGGGTGAGCTTCAAGGCACGTGATGTGGAGGACCTGCTCACGCTCTACGGAGTGACCGACGGTGCCGAACGCGAGCCGCTGCTGGGCCTGGCCCGCGAGGCCAATGTCGCCGGCTGGTGGCACAGCTACGGCGACGTCCTGCCCAGCTGGTTCCAGACCTATGTGGGGCTGGAGGGCGCCGCCTCGCACATCTCGATCTACGAGGTCCAGTTCGTGCACGGCCTGCTCCAGACCGAGGGGTACGCGCACGCCGTCGTGGTGCGCGGCCAGCCCAACGCCGACGCCGCCGAGGTCGAGCGGCGCGTCTCGCTGCGCATGGAGCGCCAGAAGCTGCTCTTCTCGGAGCGGGCGCCGCGCTTCCACGCCGTCCTGGACGAGGCGGCGCTGCACCGCCCGTACGGCGGTGAAACGGTCATGCGCAATCAGCTCCAGCATCTCATCGACATCTCCGAGCAGCCCAATGTGACGCTGCAGGTGATGCCGTTCGCCCATGGCGGGCACGCGGGTGAGAGCGGCGCCTTCACCATGCTGCGCTTCCCGGAGTCGGACCTGTCCGACGTCGTCTATCTCGAGCAGCTCACCAGTGCGCTCTACCTGGACAAGAGCGAGGACGTGGCCCAGTACGAGCGGGTCATGGACCGGCTGCACGCCGACAGCCTTTCCCCGGCCGGGAGCCGGGAGCTGATCGGACGTCTTCTTCAACTCCTCTGACTCATCAGTACGATGACGTCCCATCGGGAGTACGCAATCGTTACGGGCGTCACGAACGCCCCGCTATTCGCAGACGGGATGGCGCATGTCAGACGACTCTTTCGACTCCACAGACCCCACACCCTCCACCCAATCGGCCGACTCGACCGGCTCGAACGAATCGACCGGCTATGGAACCGGTGAATCCGGGTTATCCGAACCCGGTTACGGCTCGATCTTCACCGACCTGGCCTACCAGTACATCGACGGCGAATGGCGGGCCGGCAGCGGCTCCTGGGACATCGTGGACTTCAACCCCTACGACGGGGAGAAGCTCGCCTCCATCACCGCGGCCGGCGTCACCGAGATCGACCAGGCCTACCGTGCCGCCGAGCGCGCCCAGCCGGGCTGGGCGGCCACCAACCCGTACACCCGCCGGCTCGTCTTCGAGCGGGCCCTGCGCATCATCGACGACCACGAGGCGGAGCTGACCGCGGCCATCACGGCGGAGTGCGGCGGCACGGCCGTCAAGGCGGCGTTCGAGCTGCATCTGGTCCGGGAGTTCCTGCGGGAGGCCATTCACCTCGCGCTGCGCGCGGAGGGGCGGATCCTGCCGTCGCCGGACGACACCAAGGAGAATCGTCTCTACCGGGTGCCGGTGGGGGTCATCGGGGTCATCAGCCCGTTCAATTTCCCCTTCCTGCTGTCGATCAAGTCGGTGGCGCCGGCGCTGGCGCTGGGCAACGCCGTGGTTCTCAAGCCGCACCAGAACACGCCGATATGCGGCGGCGGGCTGGTGGCCCGGCTGTTCGCGGACGCCGGGCTTCCGGCCGGTGTGCTGAACGTCGTCGTCACGGACATAGCGGAGATAGGCGACGCGCTGATCGAGCACCCCGTCCCCAAGGTCATCTCCTTCACCGGCTCGGACAAGGTGGGCCGTCATGTCGCCACGGTCGCGGCCGCCCACTTCAAGCGGACGATCCTGGAGCTGGGCGGCAACAGCGCCTTGATCGTCCTCGAGGACGCGGATCTCGACTATGCCGTGGACGCCGCCGTCTTCAGCCGGTTCATCCATCAGGGGCAGGTCTGCATGGCCGCCAACCGCGTGCTGGTCGACCGGTCGGTGGAGCGTGAGTTCACGGAGAAGTTCGTCGCCAAGGTGCGCACCCTGAAGGTCGGCGACCCGGGCGACCCGGCTACGCACATCGGCCCGCTCATCAACTCCGGCCAGGCGGAGGCGATCACCACGCTGGTGGAGCAGACCGTCGCGGACGGCGCCACCGCCCTCGTACGCGGCCGGACGGACGGCACGCTGGTCGGCCCGTCGGTGCTGACGGGGCTGGCGGAGGACTCCCCGATCCTGGGGCAGGAGATCTTCGGCCCGGTGGCGCTGATCATCCCCTTCGACGGCGAGGAGGAGGCGGTCCGGCTGGCGAACGCGACGCCGTACGGGCTGAGCGGCGCCGTCCACACGGGGGACGTGGAGCGGGGCGTACGGGTCGCCAAGCGCATCCACTCGGGCATGGTGCACGTCAACGACGCCACGGTGCACGACGAGGCGATCGTGCCGTTCGGGGGCGAGAAGCACTCGGGGGTGGGCCGGCTGAACGGGGACTCGATGGTGGAGGCGTTCACGACGACGAAGTGGATCTCGATCCAGCACGGGAGGAGCAGATTCCCGTTCTAGGGGTGGCGATATAGGACGGGAACTGTCCGCCATGACTCCTACGGTGAACCCGTTGCTAGGGAACGGACCGACGAGAGAAACGGCGGAGCCTCATGCCTACTCATGTTGTGGAGAAGAACGTCGCCGACGAGTGCGGCACCCTGCTGGCCTTCCTCGACGCCCAGCGCGGCGGCGTCCGCCGCTCGGTGCTGGGGCTGACGGACGAGCAGGCCTCGACCCGGCCGAGTGCGAGCGAGCTGTCGCTGCGCGCGCTGCTCAAGCACGTGATCGGGGCCGAGCGCGAATGGGTCGAGCGGGCGCGCGGCATGGCGCCCGAGAGCTTCGAGGAGTCCATGGCGGGCTGGGAGGAGGGCTGGCGGCCGAGCGAGGAGGAGACGGTCGCGGTGCTCCTGGCCCGCTGGGACGAGGTGGCGGCGCGGACCGAGCGGTTCGTCCGCTCGGCCGCGCTGGAGGACACCTTCCCTCTGCCGGAGGCACCCTGGCTCCCGCAGGCCTCGCGGGTATCGATGCGCTGGCTGCTGCTCCACCTGATCGAGGAGATCGCGCGCCACGCGGGCCACGCGGACATCGTCCGTGAGTCGATCGACGGGAAGACGGCGTTCGAGCTGGTGGACGAGGAGGCGCGGGTCCGGGAGCGGGGGGAAGCGGGCCGCGTCTAGGCTGGCGCCAGGCACAGGGGCACACCCGGCGCACGAGGTCAAGGAGGCTGAGGCAAGATGTCGGCCATCCGGCTGCTGGTGCTGGGCGCGGTGCGCCGGCGCGGGCGGGCCCACGGCTACCAGGTCCGCGCGGATCTGGAGTTCTGGGGCGCCCAGGAATGGTCCAACGCCAAGCCGGGGTCGATCTACCACGCCCTGAAGGCGATGGCGAAGCAGGAGCTCCTCTTCGCCCACGACATCGCCCCGAGCGAGGCGGGCGGCCCGCCGCGCACCGAGTACGAGCTGACGGAGCCGGGGGAGCGGGAGTACTTCCGCCTGCTGCGCGAGGCCCTGTGCTCGGTCGACCCGAAGGCCGACGTCCTGACGGCGGGCGTGGGCTTCCTCGTCGACCTGCCGCGCGCGGAGGCGATCACCCTGCTGAAAAGGCGCCTGGCCGGCCTGGAGGACTGGCGCGAGGACATCCGCGCCCGCTGGACCCCGTCCGAGCACGAGGACTGGGGTCACATCGCGGAGATCGGCGGCATGTGGCTTCACACGGCATCCGCCGCCACGGACTGGACCCGCGGCCTCGTCGCCCGCCTGGAGGGCGGGGCGTACGTGATGGCGGGCGAGGGCGACCCGTGGGCGGGGTTCGCCGAGGGCGATTAGCGCGGATGTCAAGGCCTGCTGGCCGCGAGGGCTGGGTGGCGGTACGGTATGGCTCAACGGTCGCCCTTGAGGGGGTGCCGTGCTCGGCAACGCTTGCGGTTGGGTGGTCAACCACCGGAGGCGTGAGCAACCGAAAGAAGTGGCCCTCGCCGTGGCCGAATTCCATGACGAGGGCCTGAACCGTCAGGACGGCTCATTGACCGGGAGTCCTCAATCCTGCTGAGGACTGCCGGTCACCGTCCTGCGAACCACCCCCTCACTTTCTGCGCGATGCGCTTCCAGATCGACGGGCGGATCTTCCGGTGACGCCCCACGGGCGCCCCCCTTCATGCAGCGCGGCCAAATCCGGTGACCGCCACCGGAGGAACCCGGTATCGGGTCCTCCGCGAACCCGACGTCGTCGGCTCCTCTTTGAAGGGGGGCGCGCTCGGCGCGCCGTCGATGACTTTACACCCGTACTGCGGTGCTGCGAGTCGACATAGGTCTAAGCCAACTTAGTGATCTGGCAAGGCGGTTAAGGCGGCACAGTGTGTCGATTCCGGTCCGACTCCGACCGTTCCTGGCCACGTCGACGAGGGCGCCTAGGATCGTGCGCGGCGGGCGAGGAAGCGGGAACGGCCCGTGCGGTGGGCCGCCTTGGCGGCGGCGGCCTGGGCGCGGATGTCCACCGGGGTGGTCCGGTCGTGTGGATCCGGCGCGCCGTGGCAGAGGCGGCAGAGGCCGTCGGTGAAGGCTTCGGGGCGGCCCGGCGTGCCGCAGTTGATGCATTCCGGTAGGCCTACGGCCCGAGTTGCGGGCGAGCGGGGCGGCTCCGGAGGGAGCTTCTTGAGCAGGCGCCCGCGGGTGAAGGCCGCCGGGACGTGGACCTCGGCTGGGAGATCGGCCGTGAGGGCGTGGACGAGCTGCGCCTTCGGGATGCCGCGTGCCAGCCAGGCCGCCGCCAGCGGCTCCAGGTCCTCGCATTCCGCCGCCGAAAGCGGCAGGCGGGGGTCGGTACGGGCGACGGTCGCCAGGGCCTCGTAGGCCTCCGAATGGGGTGGTGCCGTTGAGACGGCCGTCTGCGGCTCTTCGGGTACGTCGCCCTTCAGGAAGCGCTTCCACCAGGCGTCGCTGCGCGGCGTGCGCGAGAAGTACGAGCGGAACACCCACTGCGTGCGGCCGTCGCCGACGGTTTCGCGCCTGCGGAAGAGGTGACCGGCCTGGGCGAGGGCGTTGAGCGCCGAGCGGATCGCCTGCTGGCCGTAGGCCGCCAGCTCCTTGGCCAGCGTCTTCACGTCGATCGCCGCGCCTTCGGGCAGACGGTCGATGTGGGCGGCGATGTGCGCTTCGCGATCGGGCAGGTGAGCGAAGGTCCGCCGGTCGCGGGGTGCCTGGTCCGGTGCGGAGCGTTTTCCGTAGCCGGGTGCGGCCATTGGGGGAGTGTGGGGGCGCGGGGCAACGATAGAGTTGGCGGCAGCCACGTGATCGAGTCCTGTTCGATCTAGATGGTCAGACCCCCGTTTCGGTGTTGGCGCACCGGCGGGGGTTGCTTGTTGCTGCGCACGCTACACGCCGAGCGCGCGCTGTCGCGACTCGGTTGCGCAAAGTCATCTGCGTGTGCTTGCGCGGGGGTTGGGAGGGTGGGTGGGGTTTAACCCACCGCCCATTCCTTAGAGAAGGCGCTCGAGGCCCGACGCCCGAAGCTCGGCTATGAACGATCCCCATGTTCTTGCAGGAACGGCTAGTTGGGGGCTGCCTCCCCGAAGCTCGAGCTTCGAGTCGCGGACGTGGGTGGTGCCCGATCCGGTTGCCACCTCGATGCAGTTACCGCCCTCTGTGCCGCTGTAACTGGACTTGAACCAAGCCAGCTTGGTGCTCATGTTTCCTCCGCCAGCTTTCTGATGAACCGTGCCGACTCGTCGGGGCTGAGGGCCTGCCGGGCGATCATGGCATGGCGCTGCATGACGATGCTGATCTTCTCGGGGTCTGCGAACAATGTGCCGGTCGTCTGGCCTTCTTCGTAGACGAGATGCTCGTGTTCCGGCGTCTCCAGCAGGACGAATGGGCCGTTGAGGCCTGAGTGCGCGCCGCCGTTCGGCATGACCTGGACCGTCACATTTCGTCGCTCCCCCTGGGTCAGGATGTGGAGCAACTGCTGCTTGTGAGCTCCGTGGCTGCTGAGGGGGTGGCGCAGTGGCGTCTCGCTGATCACGAAGCTGAACGATGTGGTCTGCTTCTCCAGCAGGGCTTTCCGTGCTTCTCGGGCCACGACTCGTTCGTCGATCGTTTCGTCGTCCAGCGGAGGCCAGTGAGCATTGAACAGTGTCCGCATCGACTCCTCGGTCTGAAGCAGGCCGGGAACGAGTTGGGTCTCGTATGAACTGTGGACGATCGCCTCGGCCTCGTACCTCATGAAGTCCAGCGAGAAGTGCGGAAACTTCTCTGGCTTCAGGTAATCGGCGGCCGCTGCCAACTTCCCATGCGCCCCGCACATCTCGTCCGCCACCTCGAGCAGCCGGACCGTCGGCCGTCGCCGCCCCTGCTCGATCGACTTGACCGTCTCGTACCCGTACCCGGCCTCCTTGGCCAGCTCCTCCCGGCTGACGCCGGCGTGCGTGCGCCAGAGCTTGATCTGGTTGCCGCAGTACCGCCAGGCCATCGGTGGCTGGGAGCTCTCGTTCGTCACCGCACTGCCCCTCCCGGTGCGTGGCGGGTACAAACCACGTCTGTACCCACGTCGTTACTCCCGATCCTGCGCGCGGACCAGCACGGTTTCAGCCTGAACGCCGAAACTCACCGCTTCCGAGGACGTCAATGAAGGCAGTACGACCCGGCATCCCGCTGAACTACGTCGGCTGGTGCTTCCCGTGTCACCCCCGCAGTGTCGGCCGTTCCCGCAGGTTGTTGCGGGAGGAGGTGCGGGGCTGGCCGGTCGCCGCCGGGACGGCGGAGGTGGCGGTGCTGCTGTTGAGCGAGCTGATGACGAATGCGTGCAGGGCGTCGCGGGTGTCGCGGGAACGCGAGATCAAGGCGCTGTGCACCGTCGACAGGGAGAGGCTGCGCATCGAGGTGGCCGACGCCGCGCCCGGCATCCCGCGGCTGCGGCGGGCGGGGGAGGACGAGGAGACCGGGCGGGGGCTGGCGCTGGTGGCGGCGCTCGCGGACGCGTGGGACGTGGACCTGCGGCCGCGAGGCACCGGCAAGACGGTCTGGTGCGAGCTGCGGCTCCCCTAGGAGCCGCTCCTTCCTAGGCCCTCGCGGGGGCGTCGTCGTCCCAGGCCAGGGAGGACATCCTCCAGCCCGCGGGGGTGCGCAGGAACTGGGTGGTCTTGTGGCCGCGGCCCTCGAACCACTCGCCGTTGTGGTAGCCGGACTTGCGGTACTCGCTGAACCGGTGGGCGATCGACCCGAAGATCTCGGTGCGCTCGGCCACCTCCCACTCGGAGAACTCCGTCAGGGTCCCGTCGGTGAGCATCTTCTGGCGTGGTGCGATGAAGCTGTCGAGGTCGTAGATCACGGGTTCGTCGCCGACGTTCGCGATGATCCGCCCCTGCGGTACGAAGACGTCACGGATGACGCCGAGGTCCGGCCGTCTGCCGCCGGTGTTGGTGAAGGCGCCCACGAACACACCCATCAGCCGGTCGAGTTCGGTGTGGACGGTGACCTCGGACGCGCCATCGCCGGTCGGCCACTCCTCGGCGAGGACCGACCACACCTCGATGTCACGCCGTTCGCCCCGGTGGACGGAGTGCCGCCGCAGCACACCGTCGCGGCTCATGCCGAGCCGGCGGGCGACCGCGATGCTGCGGGCGTTGCCCGAGGAGGCCCACCATTCGACCCGGCTCATCCCGCGCTGTGCGAAGGCCCAGTCGATCAGCGCCCGGCAGGCCCGCGTGACCAGCCCCTGCCCCTCTCCCGCCGGCTCCAGCCAGCAGCCGACCTCGCACAGCCCGGAGGTGTCGTCGAAGCGGGTGAACATGACGCCGCCGACGAGGGTGCCGTCCAGCCAGATGCCGTGGATCCGGGCGTCGTCCGTGGCCTGCCGGTCGGCGTAGCGCTGGAGGGTGGCCGTGGCGGAGGCGAGGTCGGTGCTGAGGGAGGCCCAGGGTATCCACGGGTCGACGGTGGCCCGTGCGCGGTCGATGTGGGCCAGGAACTCCGGCGCCTGCCAGGGTTCCAGGGGGCGGAGCTGAGCATGGTCGCCGAGCGGCAGGGTGAACATGGGGCCTCGCTCTCCAGGTGCGTAACAACTGTTCGGTACGTAAGCTAGCAGCATGCCGCCCGCACCTGGAGACCGTGAAGCCCGCCGCAAGGATGTGTCCGAGGCGGTGTGGCGTGTCCTCGCCGACAAGGGGTTCGGCGGGCTGACCCTGCGCGCCGTCGCCACCGTGATGGGCGTCTCGACCGGGATGCTCATGCACTACTTCCCGACCAAACGGGCCCTCGTTACGCACGCCCTGGATCTGCTGGAGAAGGACACTGCGCAGCGGGCCCGCAGAGCGCGCCCGGCGCCGGGGCTCGCGACCGTGCGCGCAATGCTCCTCGACATCCTGCCGCTGACCCCGGGCGACACCGCACGCAACCGCATTTGGGTCAGCTCCTGGGACCTCTCTCTCGCCGACGACGCCCTCGCCGCGGAGCAGGCCGGCCGTTACACCCGGCTGCGCTCGACAATCCGCCCCCACCTGGAAGCCGCGCGCGACGCGGGCGAGCTCCCCGCGACCGCCGACCCGGAGCAACTCACCGCCACCGCCGTCGCCTTCACCCATGGCCTCGTCGTCCAGGCCCTCTTCGACCCCGACCGCTTCGCCGTGGACGTGCAGACCGCGATGGTCGACTCCTTCCTCGCCTCGCTCGCCCGCCCCTAGTGACAGATGTGCCGCCGCGTTCCGTCCCGTACCTCGGTGATCGGGGTGACGCACCCGGCGGGGCACGGCGCCGGGACGGCGGCGGCGTTGATCCTGCGCTCCGGCGGGGCGTTGCACACGGAGCAGTACCAGGTGGGGCGTTGCCCTGGGGTCACGTCCCAGAACATGGGGTTCTGACACCGGCCGCAGTGCGCCATGGGCGGGTTTCCGAGCACGGCGGCATGCTCTCCGGGCGCCCGACTCGTCGTCCCGGCTTCGGCCGCGTGTTCACCCGTACGGAAGGGATCGCACGGTCAGACCTTGATCAGGTCGCGGAGATCGATCGGGATATCGCCCCGCCCGCTTCCCCCCCGACTCCCACTCACGCCTGCGGGGCGATCACCACAGCCGTGCCGTACGCACAGACCTCGGTGCCGACGTCCGCCGCCTCCGTCACATCGAAGCGGAACATCAGCACCGCGTTGGCTCCACGCGCGCGTGCCTGCTCGACGAGGCGCTCCATGGCCTGGTTGCGGGTCTGGACCAGGGTCTTGGTCAGGCCCTTGAGCTCGCCGCCGATCAGCGACTTCAGTCCGGCGCCGATCTGGCTGCCCACGTGGCGCGAGCGGACGGTCAGGCCGAAGACCTCGCCGATGACCCGCTCCACCCGGTAGCCGGGCACGTCGTTGGTCGTGACGACCAACACATCGGACTTCTCGTGCTGGCCGCCGCCGTACTCGTCGATGCCCATCGCATCCACCTCCGGTTGTCTGTGCAGTTTTGCCGTTCCTTGTCCGTGACGCACCCTGGGACGGTGGGGTTGCGCCGTTCGGGTGGAACCGAGGGACACGCGGCCGCGTTGATAGCTTTGGGCCGCACACCGCCCTTCCCCGCCTGTGGCGGGGCCTCGCACGAGCCTGTGCCCTCGACCCAGGAGCCTGTCACCCGTGACCCCCATGACCACTCTCGCGCTCGGGCCCCAGTGGCTGGACGCGAACTATCTGATCGAGCAATTCGGTCTGATCGGCGTGCTGGCCATCGTCTTCGCGGAGTCCGGCCTCCTGATCGGGTTCTTCCTCCCCGGCGACTCACTGCTCTTCACCACGGGCCTGCTGGTCACCACCGACCAGATCGACAAGCCGCTGTGGCTGGTCTGCACGCTGGTGGTGGCCGCCGCGATCCTCGGTGACCAGGCCGGCTACCTCTTCGGCCGCAAGGTCGGGCCCGCGCTGTTCAAGCGCCCGGACTCCAAGCTCTTCAAGCAGGAGAACGTGGAGAAGGCCCACGAGTTCTTCGAGAAGTACGGCCCGAAGTCGCTGGTCCTGGCCCGCTTCGTCCCGGTGATCCGGACGTTCACGCCGATCATCGCCGGCGTGAGCCGGATGAACTACCGCTCCTTCCTCATCTTCAACATCATCGGCGGCCTCCTGTGGGGCGCCGGCGTGACGATGCTGGGCGCGGCGCTGGGCAAGGTCGAGTTCGTCCACAAGAACATCGAGGCGATGCTGATCGCGATCGTGCTGATCTCGGTGCTGCCGATCGCCATCGAGTTCCTGCGCGCCCGCTCCAAGGCGAAGAAGGCCGGTGCGGACGCGGAGGCGGTCGCCGAGGCCGTTCCGGCCGCCCCCGCCGCCCCGGCCGCCCCGGCGGGCGGTTACGACGAATTCGGCTTCCCGGTCGCTCAGGGCGGCTACGGTCAGCAGGGCGGCTACGGCCCCCAGGGCGGTTACGGGCAGCAGCATCAGCACGGTGGCTACAGCCCCCAGGGTGGCTACGGTCAGCACCAGGGTGGCTACGGTCAGCACCAGGGTGGCTACGGTCAGCAGCAGGGCGGCTACGGCGACCAGGCCGGTCACGGCGGTCAGGGTGGTCAGGGGGGCTACGACGCCCCCGGCGGTTACGGTACCCCCGGCGGCTACGCCGACCAGGGCCACTACGACAACCCCGGCGACCACGCCCCCGACGAGGACGGCCACGGCGGCCACGGCCACGGCGGCCACGGATACCCGCCGCCCGGCCCGCCCGGCCCCCGCGGCCGTCACGCCCGCCGCTGAACCAGAACCAGAGCCCCAAAGCAACAGGCGCCGAACGGCAGCCCCCGCAGCCCCGCTGCTGAGGCTGCCGTTCCGCATTTCCGGCCCCCGGTGCGCGCCCGTAGGGCGCATCAGGCATGGTGGCCGTAACAGGAGGGCGTCAAGGGACTGGCGAGGAGCGCGCGGTGGCGGATCGGCAGTGGGGCGGTGGCGGTTCGAAACCGGCGAAACCTGTGAAACCTGCGGATTCGGCGGACCCGGCGGACCCGGCCGAGGACCGCAAGCCGCAGTCCGACGAGGCGCACAGCGCCTTCACCCCGCCGCTGGGCGTCCCGCTGCCGCCCCCGCCCGAGGACGAGCACCCCACCTCCGAGTTCGCGCTGCCCGAAGGCGTGGCCGCCGAGCCCGAGAGCGGGCCCGAGGGGTCGGCGTTCATTGCGCCGGGCACCGGGCCGCGTCCCGTGCCGCCGCCCGCGCCGCCCGCCTTCACCCCGCCCTACGGCATACCCAAGGTCAGCCTCATCAAGGAGGAGGCGCCCTGGCAGGACCGCATGCGCACCATGCTGCGCATGCCGCTCGCCGAGCGGCCGATCCCCGACCGTCCCGGCAAGCAGGAGGAGGAGACGGGCCCGGCCGTCCCGCGCGTCCTGGACCTGACGCTGCGCATCGGCGAGCTGCTGCTCGCCGGCGGCGAGGGCGCCGAGGACGTGGAGGCGGCGATGTTCGGCGTCGCGCACGCCTACGGGCTCGGGCGCTGCGAGCCGACCGTGACGTTCACGCTGCTGACCGTCAGCTACCAGCCGTCGCTCGTCGACGACCCGGTCACCGCCAACCGCACGGTCCGCCGCCGCGGCACCGACTACACCCGCCTCAACGCCGTCTACCGGCTCGTCCACGACATCACCTCGCAGGGGCTCACCCTCGAGGAGGCGTACGGGCGGCTGGCCGAGATACGCCGTAACCGCCACCCCTACCCGGGCTGGGCGCTGACGCTGGCGTCCGGGCTGCTCGCGGGCGCGGCGAGCATGCTGGTGGGCGGTGGTCCGGTGGTGTTCCTCGCGGCGGCCGTCGGGGCGATGCTCGGCGACCGGCTGGCGTGGCTGGCGGCGGGGCGCGGGCTGCCGGAGTTCTACCAGTTCGTCGCCGCCGCGATGCCGCCCGCGGCGATGGGCGTGGCGCTGAGCGCCCTGCACGCGTACGTGGACGTGCAGGCCTCGGCGGTGATCACGGGCGGGCTGTTCGCGCTGATCCCCGGACGGGCCCTGGTGGCGGGCGTGCAGGACGGCCTGACCGGCTTCTACATCACCGCGGCCGCCCGGCTGCTGGAGGTCGGCTACCTGATTGTCGGCATCGTCTGCGGTGTGCTCGTGGTGCTCTACGGGGGCGTGCACGTCGGCGGCGGGACGCTCAACCCCGAGGCGGCGCTCGAGCACCAGGACCGGCCCGTCATCCAGATCATCGCGGCGATGATGCTGGCCTTCGCCTTCGCGGTGCTACTCCAGCAGGAACGTCACACCGTGTGGGTCACCACGCTCAACGGCGGCGTCGCCTGGGTGATCTACGGGGCGCTCGCCACCACGATGGGCGCCGACCCGGTGCCGGCCACGGCCGTGGCGGCGGGGCTGGTGGGTCTCTTCGGGCAGCTGCTCGCGCGTTACCGGCACGCCTCGGCGCTGCCGTACATCACGGCGGCCATCGGTCCGCTGCTTCCGGGTAGCGCCGTGTACTTCGCCCTGCTGAACTTCGCGAAGAACGAGCTCAACACCGGCATCTCCAGCCTCACCAGGGCGGCGGCCCTGGCGCTGGCGATCGCCATCGGGGTGAATCTCGGGTCCGAGATGGCCCGGCTGTTCCTGAAGGTGCCCGGCGAGGCGGCCGGGCGCAGGGCAGCGAAGCGGACGCGCGGCTTCTGACCCCGTTCGGGGGAAGCCGCGCGTCACGCTTCACCCGGAGGCTCGCACCACGCGCGCGTGGTGCGAGCCTCCGGGCTCGGTGTCACACTCAGTGGTGCGAGCCGCCCGCGGCCTCGAGGCGCTTGTACGAGGCCTCGATCTCGGCCTCGGCCTCGGCGCGGCCGACCCAGTCGGCGCCCTCGACGGACTTGCCGGGCTCGAGGTCCTTGTAGACCTCGAAGAAGTGCTGGATCTCCAGGCGGTCGAACTCCGACACGTGGTGGATGTCGCGCAGGTGCTCCACGCGCGGGTCGTTCGCCGGGACGCACAGCAGCTTGTCGTCGCCGCCGGCCTCGTCCGTCATGCGGAACATGCCGATGGCGCGGCACTTGATGAGGCAGCCGGGGAACGTCGGCTCGTCGAGGATGACCATCGCGTCCAGCGGGTCGCCGTCCTCGCCGAGGGTGTTCTCGACGAAGCCGTAGTCGGCCGGGTAGGAGGTCGAGGTGAAGAGTCGGCGGTCCAGACGGATGCGACCGGTCTCGTGGTCCACCTCGTACTTGTTCCGCGAACCCTTCGGGATCTCGATGGTGACGTCGAACTCCACGGGTGGCTCCTTCATGATCAACACATACGTCTGGTGATTAAGTGTCCCCCACGTAGGTGTGTGGTGGCGAAAGGGGCTGGTCCGTGGTGCCTGAAGCCGGGCCTTGGCAGATCGGCTGGTGGCGGGACGCCCCCCGGGCGCAGCGCCGGACCGTACAGTTCGCCGCCGCGTCCGCCGTGGCCGGTGTGGTGATCGCGACCGGTGCGGTGGCGGCCGCCGGCCCCTGGGACGGAGGCCAGCGTAAGGCCGAACGGGCCCGCGCCGCCGCATGGGTGCGCCCCGGGAACGGTGAGGACGGCGCCGGGCGGGCCGGGCAGGAGGCCGGGGCGCCGCCGGTGCTGGGGGCGCTGCGGGGTGCCGGGGGCGGCGGCGCGGCGGCGCGGGGCGAGGGCCTGGCCGGGGCGCTGGAGCCGCTGCTGGGGGACTCGGCGCTGGGTTCGGAGCACGCCGCGTCCGTCGTGGACGCGGCCAGCGGGCGGCAGTTGTACGGGTCCGGGGAGGACACCTCGTACACCCCGGCGTCGACGATCAAGCTGGCCACGGCGGCGGCCGCGCTCGCCGCGCTGGGGCCCGAGCACCGGATCGAGACCACGGTCGTCGCCGGGACGGACGGGATCGTGCTGGTGGGCGGGGGTGACCCCACGCTCACCGCGCTGCCGCCCGGCAAGGACGGAGGGCCGCGCTCCGCGTCGCTGGCGGACCTGGCCGACGCGACGGCGCGCTCGCTCAAGGCGCGCGGGACCACCCGTACCCGGCTCGCGTACGACGCCTCGCGGTACTCGGGGCCCGCGCAGCACCCCATCGGCACCAACGACAACATCGCGCCCGTCAGCGCGCTCATGATCGACGAGGGCAGGCTCGACGACTCCGACCGCGGCCCAGCCGGGCGGACGTCCGATCCGGCGGGCGACGCGGCGCGCGCCTTCGCCGGCCTGCTGCGGGACCGGGGCGTGGACGTCGAGGGCGAGCCGGCCGAGGGCCGGGCGGACGGGAAGGCGGCCCGCGTCGCCGCCGTGGCGTCGCCGCCACTGGCCGACCTGGTCGAGCGGACGCTGACCAACAGCGACAACGACATCGCGGAGGCGCTGGCGCGCCAGACCGCGCTCGCCTCCGGGCAGCCGGCGAGCTTCGAGGGCGCGGCGAAGGCCGTCATGGGGCGGCTGGCTGGCCTGGGCCTGCCGATGGAGGGCGTGCGCATCGCCGACGGCAGCGGCCTGGACCGCGCCGACCAGGTCACGGCGCGCTTCCTGACCGGGCTGCTGGCGCGGACGGCGGCACCGGACGCGGCGCGGCTGCGGCCGGTGCTGACCGGGCTGCCGGTGGCGGGCTTCAGCGGCACCCTGCGGGACCGCTATCCGCGGGAGAGTGCCGGGCGGGCGACCGTGCGTGCCAAGACGGGCACGCTGACGGGGGTGAACACGCTGGCCGGGACGGCGGTGACGCCGTCGGGGCGGCTGCTGGCCTTTGCGTTCCTGGCGTCGGACACCAGCTCCGCCGACGCGGCGCAGCAGGCCCTCGACCGCCTGGCGGCGGCGGTGGCCGTTTCGGGCGGCTGACGGTCCTGGGGCGGGGCCGGGGCGGTGCCGGATCGGACGGGTGGCCCGGCACCGCGGTGCGGGGGCCGGTGCGGCCCGGTGGTCCGGTTGTGCCCACCCGTTCCGCCCTGCGGAACGACTGCCCACAACCGGCTGCGGGCACACCCCCGCCCGGGGCCCGGGGCGGAGCCCCGGAGGTTGTTCCGCCGGGGTGCTCAGCCCCCACGCAGTGGTCCGGCGGTGCCGAGCCGGCACCGGGGCCCGGGGCGGAGTCCCGGTGCCAGGTCCCAACGGGGAAGCCCTCTACGGAAGCTGTGCGCAGCACGTACGGTGAAGGCATGACGAGCGTCGGTGGCACGGAGATGGTCGACTGGAAGCTCGCGGTGGCGACCGCGACCCGGCTGGTACGGCCGGGGCCGGAGGTCAGCCGGGACGAGGCGCGTGCGGTGGTCGCGGAGCTGCGGCGGCACGCGCGGGCATCGGAGGAGCACGTACGGGGCTTCACCCGCATGGCGTTGGCCGAGCGCAGCGGAGACGGTACGCCCGTGCTCGTCGTCGACCGGGCGGGCTGGATCAAGGCCAACGTCGCCGGGTTCCGGGCCGTGCTCGGGCCGCTGCTGGCGAAGATGCAGGACCGCCGCGCGGGCGTGCCCGGCGGGGCCGTGCTGGGGGCCGTCGGCGGCAAGGTGACCGGCGTGGAACTGGGGATGCTGCTGTCCTTCCTGGCCTCCCGGGTCCTGGGGCAGTACGAGACGTTCGCGCCGATCACTCGCGACCTGCCCGGTTCCCCGGACGGCGGCGGGCGGCTGCTGCTGGTCGCCCCCAACATCGTCCACGTCGAGCGCGAGCTCGACGTGGATCCGCACGACTTCCGGCTGTGGGTGTGCCTGCACGAGGAGACCCACCGCACGCAGTTCTCGGCCGTGCCCTGGCTGCGGGACCACATCGAGGGCGAGATCCAGACCTTCCTCGCGGAGACCGAGGTCGACCCGGCCACCCTGCTCGAGCGCGTCCGGGAGGCGGCGCAGTCGCTGGCCGGGGGCAGGCCCCCGGAGGAGGGCCGCAGCATCGTCGAGCTGGTCCAGACGCCGGGCCAGCGGGAGATCCTGGCCCGGCTGACGGCCGTGATGTCGCTCCTCGAGGGGCACGCCGACTACGTGATGGACGGCGTCGGCCCCCAGGTGGTGCCGTCCGTCACCGAGATCCGGGAGAAGTTCCAGAAGCGGCGCGCCAGCGGCGCGGGCCGGCTGGACGCGGCCCTGCGCAAGCTACTGGGCCTGGACGCCAAGCTGCGGCAGTACCGTGATGGCGAGCGGTTCGTCCGGGCCGTCGTCGACGAGGTCGGCATGGACGGCTTCAACCGGGTCTGGACATCGCCGAACACGCTCCCGACCAAGAGTGAGATCGCCAAACCGGCGGACTGGGTCGCACGGGTGCACGGGCGGACCGACGCGTGACCCCGGCACGCCCGGTGCCGGATGAACGCTCCCGTAATCACCCGTCCGAGGGACCGTGTGCCAAGGGTGGGCGTGCGATGCTCGGGTAAAGGCTCGTCTCTGTCACCATCGACGCACACAGCGTGACGGAAACGGCTGATACTCGGAGTCGGCAAGGCCCCGGCGCCGGCTCCGGCACCCCCCTTTCGAATGGAACGATTGGACACACGGACATGGGTCCACACCCCGCGGTCGCGGCGATACGCCTGGCGGTCCGCCGCGTTCTCCACGACGTTCTCACCCTCGCTCCGCCCGCCTCCGTACCCACCGCGGCCGGCGACCGCCCGCCGCTCGTCCTCGCCGCCTGCTCCGGTGGCGCCGACTCCATGGCCCTCGCCTCCGCCCTCGCCTTCGAGGCCCCCCGTCTCGGAGTCCGGGCCGGCGGCGTGACCGTGGACCACGGCCTGCAGCCGGGCTCCGACCTCCGCGCCGCCGAGGTCGTCAGCCGCCTCACCGCCCTCGGGCTCGACCCCGTCGAGGCCGTGCGGGTCGACGTCGGACGTGAGGGCGGCCCCGAGGCCGCCGCCCGCGACGCCCGCTACGCCGCGCTGGACGCCGTCGCCGAGCGCCACGGCGCCGCCGCGGTCCTGCTCGGCCACACCCGCGACGACCAGGCCGAGACGGTCCTGCTGGCGCTCGCCCGCGGCTCCGGCGTCCGCTCGCTGTCCGGCATGGCCACCGCCTCCGGCGTCGGCGGCCGCTACCGCCGGCCCTTCCTCGGCCTCGACCGGCAGACCGCCCGCAAGGCCTGCATGGTCCAGTCCCTGCCCGTCTGGGACGACCCGCACAACGCCGACCCCGCCTACACCCGCTCCCGGGTCCGCCACGAGGCCCTGCCCGTCCTGGAGAAGGCCCTGGGCAAGGGCGTCGTCGAGGCCCTGGCCCGCACCGCCCAGCTCTCCCGCGACGACGCCGACGCCCTCGACTCCTGGGCCGCCGCCGTCGAGCCGTCCGTCCGGGACGACGCCGGCGACCTGGAGGTCGCCAAGCTCTTCGCGCTGCCTCCCGCCGTCCGCCGCCGGGTGCTGCGCCGCGCGGCCATCGAGGCGGGCTCCCCGGCGGGCTCGCTCTTCGCCCGGCACCTCGAGGAGGTCGACCGGCTGATCACCGGATGGCGCGGTCAGGGGGCCATCAACCTCCCCGGGCGCGTCGCGGTGCGCAGGCAGGGTGGCAGACTGGTCCTCCGGCAATCGTGAACGAGCGAGAGTGGCGCGGGTGGACGACAAGGACATGGGCACCGACCTGAAGTCGGTGCTCATCACCAAGGAAGAGATCGACGCGAAGCTGGCCGAGCTGGCCGCGAAGATCGATGCGGAGTACGCGGGCAAGGACCTGCTCATCGTCGGTGTCCTCAAGGGCGCGGTGATGGTGATGGCGGACCTGGCGCGTGCGCTGTCCAACCCGGTCACCATGGACTGGATGGCCGTGTCCTCCTACGGCGCGGGCACCCAGTCCTCCGGGGTGGTCCGCATCCTCAAGGACCTCGACACCGACATCAAGGGCAAGCACGTCCTGATCGTCGAGGACATCATCGACTCCGGCCTGACCCTGTCGTGGCTGCTGTCGAACCTCGGCTCCCGCGAGCCGGCGTCGCTCAATGTCGTGACGCTGCTGCGCAAGCCGGAGGCGGCGAAGGTCGCCATCGACGTGAAGTGGGTCGGCTTCGACATCCCGAACGAGTTCGTCGTCGGTTATGGTCTCGATTTCGCGGAGAAGTACCGCAACCTGCCCTTCGTGGGCACGCTCGCGCCGCACGTCTACGGCGGCTGAGCGCACACTGGTACGGCGGACGGGACTTTCCGGCGTGCGGGAACCGTTTTCGGTTTCCCGCCGTTGGAGCATGCGAGGGCGGGTTTGTTGACCGTCCTTGGCGGCGTCGGGTGACAATGCTGGGGTACCGTCCGAAGGTCAGTCTTTTCAATCTTTTCAAGGTCGAGCACGACACCGCACGCACAGGCACCCCGAACCGGGGTCGCCGTGCCTCACTGTGGCAGGAGGGACGGGGCGCTCGCGCCCCGTATGGATGGACGTGAAGCGCTACTTCCGTGGGCCGGTCATGTGGATCGTGCTGGCCGTCCTCGCCGTGGTCGTGTTGATGCAGGTCGTCGGCTCGTCCGGCGGCTACAAGTCGGTGGACACCAGCCAGGTCGTACACGCGATCGACAAGAACCAGGTGAAATCCGCCGAGCTGACGACCGGCGACGAGAACAAGATCAAGGTCGAGCTCAAGAGCGGCGTCAAGATCAAGGGCTCGAGCAAGGTCCAGGCGAACTACATCGGCGACCAGGGCGTCGAGATCTCCAAGGATCTCCAGGCCAAGGCCGATGACGACGACTCGAGCACGCTGCCCGACGGCTACAACGTCTCGACGTCGAAGCAGAACCCCTTCCTCGGGGTGCTGCTCTCGCTGCTGCCGTTCGTCCTCATCGTCGTCGTCTTCCTGTTCCTGATGAACCAGATGCAGGGCGGCGGCTCCCGGGTGATGAACTTCGGGAAGTCCAAGGCCAAGCTGATCACCAAGGACACCCCGAAGACGACGTTCGCCGACGTGGCCGGCTCGGACGAGGCGGTCGAGGAGCTCCACGAGATCAAGGAGTTCCTGCAGGAGCCCGCGAAGTTCCAGGCCGTCGGCGCCAAGATCCCCAAGGGCGTGCTGCTGTACGGCCCGCCCGGTACGGGCAAGACGCTGCTCGCGCGCGCCGTCGCCGGCGAGGCGGGCGTGCCGTTCTACTCGATCTCCGGCTCCGACTTCGTCGAGATGTTCGTGGGTGTCGGTGCCTCCCGGGTCCGCGACCTCTTCGAGCAGGCCAAGGCCAACGCCCCGGCCATCGTCTTCGTCGACGAGATCGACGCCGTCGGCCGGCACCGCGGCGCGGGCCTCGGCGGCGGTCACGACGAGCGTGAGCAGACGCTGAACCAGCTGCTCGTCGAGATGGACGGCTTCGACGTCAAGGGCGGCGTCATCCTGATCGCCGCCACCAACCGCCCGGACATCCTCGACCCGGCGCTGCTGCGTCCGGGCCGCTTCGACCGGCAGATCGCCGTCGACCGTCCGGACATGCAGGGCCGTCTGGAGATCCTCAAGGTTCACCAGAAGGGCAAGCCGGTCGCGCCCGACGTCGACCTGGCCGCCGTCGCCCGCCGCACCCCCGGCTTCACGGGTGCCGATCTGTCGAACGTGCTGAACGAGGCCGCCCTGCTGACGGCCCGCAGCGACCGGAAGCTGATCGACAACCACATGCTGGACGAGGCGATCGACCGCGTCGTGGCCGGACCGCAGAAGCGGACCCGGATCATGAGCGACAAGGAGAAGAAGATCACCGCGTACCACGAGGGCGGACACGCCCTGGTCGCGGCGGCCTCCCCGAACTCCGACCCGGTCCACAAGATCACGATCCTGTCCCGGGGCCGCGCGCTCGGCTACACCATGGTCCTGCCCGACGAGGACAAGTACTCCACCACCCGCAACGAGATGCTCGACCAGCTGGCCTACATGCTGGGCGGCCGCGCGGCGGAGGAGCTGGTCTTCCACGACCCGACCACGGGCGCGGCGAACGACATCGAGAAGGCCACCGCCACGGCCCGCGCGATGGTCACCCAGTACGGCATGACCGAGCGCCTCGGTGCGATCAAGTTCGGCTCCGACAACTCCGAGCCCTTCCTGGGCCGCGAGATGGCGCACCAGCGCGACTACTCGGAAGAGGTCGCCGCGCTGGTGGACGAAGAGGTCAAGAAGCTCATCGAGACCGCGCACAACGAGGCGTGGGAGATCCTGGTCGAGAACCGCGACATCCTCGACAACCTGGTTCTGGCCCTCCTGGAGAAGGAGACGCTGAACAAGGAGGAGATCGCCGAGATCTTCAAGCACGTCGTGAAGCGCCCGGCCCGCCCCGCGTGGACCGGCTCCTCGCGCCGTACGCCCTCCAGCCGCCCGCCGGTGCTCTCCCCGAAGGAGCTCGCCCCGACCACCAACGCGGCCGCCGGCAACGGCGTCGTGCCCGCGGTCGACACGGTCGAGCTGCCGAAGGACACCCCGAGCACCCCGGAGAGCTGACACCAGCCGCTCCGCGCAGCCGGTAGCCGGTCCCGCACAGGGCCCGGAATGGATGCCGCGCCACCCAGGTTTTAGCCTTGGGGGGCGCGGCATCGCGCATATTCACGCGCTTCACGCGCCTGGGGCCGCACACGCGGCGCGTACGCACGAGAGAACGAGGCAAGCCCATGACCGACCCGGTGACGCTGGACGCCGAGGGCTCCATCGGCGAATTCGACGAGAAGCGGGCCGAGAACGCCGTCCGTGAGCTGCTGATAGCCGTCGGCGAGGACCCGGACCGGGAGGGCCTGCGGGAGACGCCGGCGCGGGTGGCGCGCGCGTACAAGGAGATATTCGCCGGCCTGTGGCAGGAGCCGGCGGACGTGCTGACCACCACCTTCGACCTCGGCCACGACGAGATGGTCCTGGTGCGCGACATCGAGGTGTACAGCACCTGCGAGCACCACCTGGTGCCGTTCCACGGCGTGGCGCACGTGGGCTACATCCCCTCGACCAGCGGAAAGATCACCGGCCTGTCGAAGCTGGCCCGGCTGGTGGACGTCTACGCCCGCCGCCCGCAGGTGCAGGAGCGGCTGACCACGCAGGTCGCGGACTCGCTGATGGAGATCCTGGAGCCGCGCGGCGTCGTCGTGGTCATCGAGTGCGAGCACATGTGCATGTCCATGCGCGGCATCCGCAAGCCCGGCGCCAAGACGCTGACGTCCGCGGTCCGCGGCCAGCTGCGCGACCCCGCGACGCGCGCCGAGGCCATGAGCCTGATCATGTCCCGCTGAGGACATCTTTCGGCCGTCCGGCCCCGGGTATGCGAAAGGGCCCGCACGACGGCGGGCCCCGGGCAGGCGGTGGCTAGGCGCTGAGGCGGCTGCCCATCCACTTCAGGGTGGGGTTCAGCTCACGGCGCCAGGTGTTGAAGTTGTGGCCGCCGCTGTCCAGGATGATCGAGGAGACCCGGGCCGAGCCCTTGGCCATCTCGATGAACTTCAGCGTGTCCTTGTAGTTGTGCTCGCCCTGCTTGCTGCTGGTGACCAGCACCGAGATGGGCGGGGTCTCCTTGTTCTTGAGGCGCCAGAACACGTCGTTCTCGTTCTCCAGCTGCTTGCTGCCGCCGAAGAGGGAACCGGTCGTCGGGTCCTGGAGGGCCTTGAAGTAGCCGGAGAGCGAGGCTGCGGCGCCGAAGGCGTCGGGGTTGCGCATCGCGATCTTCAGCGCGCAGTAGCCGCCGGTCGAGTTGCCGATGATGCCCCAGTTCGCGGCCTTGTCGCCCACGCGGTAGTGCTCCGTGATGGCCTTGCGCAGGTCCTTGGTGAAGAAGGTCTCGGCCTGCGGGCCGTTGGGTATGTTGATGCACTCCGTGTCGCGCTGGCCCACCACGGACGGGCGCAGCATCACCAGGATGGTGGGCTGCATCTGCTTGGCCTTCGCGAGCTTGTGCGCGCGCACGGGGTAGTCCAGGCCCTTGATCAGGGCCTCGGCGGTGCCGGGGAAGCCGGTCAGGACGATCGAGGCCGGAAAGTTCTTCTTCGCGTACTCCGGCTGGAAGTACTCCGGGGGCAGGTAGACGTACGCCGGGCCGCTGATCTTGGAGTCCACGCCGCTGACGCTGATCTTCTCGATCTTGCCGCCGACCCGCGGCACGTCGCCGCGCGGCACCTTGACCGCCTGGGCGCTGACGACCTGGAGGCGCTTGGCGCCCGCGCTGTGGTCGACGACCACGCCCTCGTTCTTGACCTGACCGAAGAGATCGGCCCAGGAGCCGTAGAAGCCGAAGGACTGGTTCGCCCACAGGCCGATGGCGGCGAACAGCGACAGCTGTGTGGCCAGCATCATGCCCACGCGGGCCAGGACGGAGCCGATGCTCTTCCTGCCCAGTCGGGGCCAGAGCCAAATGGTCAGTGCGAACAGCACTACCGCGGCCGCTATGGCCAGCAGCAGTACTGCCATGCTGGTGAGACCCATGAGGTGCTTTCTGCCGAGCGACCCGGCGCCCGAGTCGCGGAATGGTTACTTCTTTCCGGGCTCGGCCCCCCGCGGAACCTCAACCCCGAAACCGTCGTCCTACAGGGCGCACATTGTCCGGGCGCTGCCGCCGAACGGCGCAGGTCCTCTCGACATGGACGACGGGAAGAGATGTCTGTCAGGGTAGATGGCAAAAAGTCCGATGGGGTTCCTTCGGGGCCCAAGTGGCTGTCGGGGCTTGCGCGTATCGCCAAGGGGCCAAAGCCGGAGAACGTTCCGGTGGTCGTGGGCACGGTCGCTGCCCTCATCGGCCTGCTGGACATCCTCGCCGGGGTCGTCCCCAGGTACCGCTGGAGCAAGGTCCACTCCCTCACCGAGGTGCTGCCCGGCAGCGTGACCCAGCTGGCCGCGGCCGGCTCGATCATCATGGGCATCCTGCTGCTGATGCTCGCGCACGGCCTCAAGCGGGCCAAGAAGCGGGCCTGGCTGGCCGCCGTCGTGGTGCTCCCGGTCGGTGCGGTCGCGCAGCTGCTCTACCGCCACTCCTACATCGGCGCGATCTTCTCCCTGCTGCTGTTCATCTACCTCGTGTGGCACAGCAAGTCCTTCTACGCGCTGCCCGACCCGCGCAGCCGCTGGAAGGCGCTGGCCAACTTCATCCTGCTGGGCGCCTTCAGCTTCGGCCTCGGCTGGGTGATCGTCGGCTCGCACCCCAACCAGATGGTCGGCGACCCGCCGGTGCTCGAGCAGATCGAGCACGTCATCTGGGGTCTGTTCGGTTTCGAGGGTTCGATCCGCTACACCGGCGGCGTCGACTACACCGTCGGCTACTCGCTCGGCGCCCTCGGCCTGCTGACCGTGGCCACCACCGCCTACCTGGCCTTCCGCCCCGAGCACCCGGCCGCCGTCCTCACCGAGGACGACGAGGACCGGCTGCGCGAGTTGCTGGCCAAGCACGGCGCCCGCGACTCGCTCGGCCACTTCGCGCTGCGCCGCGACAAGAGCGTGGTCTTCTCGCCGTCCGGCAAGGCCGCCGTCACCTACCGCGTCGTCTCCGGCGTGATGCTGGCCAGCGGTGACCCGATCGGTGACGTCGAGGCCTGGCCCGGCGCGATAGAGCAGTTCATGCTGCTCGCCAAGAAGCACTCCTGGACCCCGGCCGTCAACGGCTGCAGCGAGACCGGTGGCGAGGTCTGGACCCGTGAGACCGGGCTCGACGCGCTGGAGATGGGCGACGAGGCCATCGTCGACGTGGCCGACTTCACGCTGACCGGCCGTTCCATGCGCAACGTCCGCCAGATGGTCAAGCGCATCGAGCGCAACGGCTACACCACCCAGGTCCGCCGGGTGGGCGACCTGAGCCCCGAGGAGCTGGCGGTCGTCCAGCAGGCCGCCAACGCCTGGCGCGACACCGAGACCGAGCGCGGCTTCTCCATGGCCCTCGGCCGCATCGGCGACCCCAAGGACCTCGACGCCGTCATCGCCACCGCCCACAAGGCCCCGGAGGAGGGCGAGGAGCCCGGCCCCTTCGGCGACCTCAAGGCCATGCAGCACTTCGTGCCGTGGGGGAAGGACGGCATGTCGCTGGAGCTGATGCGCCGCGACCGCAGCGCCGACCCGGGCATGAACGAGCTGCTGATCGTCGCCTCCCTGCAGGCCGCGCCGGACCTGAAGATCAAGCACGTCTCGCTGAACTTCGCGATGTTCCGCTCGGCCCTCGAGCGCGGCGAGCGCCTGGGCGCCGGCCCGGTGCTGCGCGGCTGGCGCGGGCTGCTGCTGTTCCTCTCGCGCTGGTTCCAGATCGAGTCGCTGTACAAGTTCAACGAGAAGTTCCGGCCCCGCTGGGAGCCGCGCTTCATCGTCTTCCCGACCAGCCGCGACCTGCCCCGCATCGGCTTCGCGATGATGCAGGCCGAGGGCTTCCTGGAGCTGCCGCGCCTGCTGCGCCGCCGCCCGACCGAGCCCAAGCCGAGCATGGACGAGGGCAGCGGCGTCTCCGAGCAGCGCGAGGTCACGCGCGCGGCCTGACGCCCCCGGCGCGCCCGACGCGCCCGCCACGCACCCGATGCCCTCCCGGACCCTGTCCGGGAGGGCATCGGCGTTCCGGGTCCCCTCCCGTCCGCCGGGCGGCCTCCACGCGGGCGGTACCAGGCCGCTCGTACGCCCTAGGCTGGTTGGTATGAGTACGTTGCGTGGCCGTGTCGGGCCGGTCGGACTGCCCGAGTGGGACCGGTGTGCGGTGATGGGCGTGGTGAACGTCACGCCCGATTCGTTCTCGGACGGCGGGCACTGGTTCGACACCGCTCTCGCCGTCAAACGGGGCGTGGAGCTGGTGGCCGGCGGCGCCGACCTGGTCGACGTGGGCGGGGAGTCCACCCGCCCGGGTGCCGTGCGCGTCGACGAGGACGAGGAGCTGCGCCGGGTGATCCCGGTGGTCCGCGAGCTGGCGGGCGAGGGGGTGGTGGTGTCGGTGGACACCATGCGCGCCTCCGTCGCCGAGGCCGCCGTGGAGGCGGGCGCGGTGCTGGTCAACGACGTCAGCGGCGGCCTGGCCGACCCGGCGATGGTGCCCGTGGTGGCGGCGGCCGGGGTGCCGTTCGTGGTCATGCACTGGCGGGGCTTCAGCGAGGACATGAACAGCCGGGCGGTCTACGGGCCCGATGTGACCGGCGAGGTCGTCGCGGAGCTGCGGCGGCGCGTCGACGAGGTCGTCGACGGCGGCATCGACCCGTCCCGCCTGGTGGTCGACCCGGGCCTGGGCTTCGCCAAGATGGCCGGGCACGACCTGGCCCTGGTGGCCCGGCTGGGCCGGTTCCGCCGGGAGCTGGGGCTGCCGATGCTGGTGGCCGCCTCCCGCAAGCGCTTCCTGGGCCGGGTGCTGGCCGGCCCCGACGCCGACCCGCCGCCCGCCCGCGAGCGGGACGCCGCGACGGCCGCCGTCTCCACGCTCGCCGCGCACGAGGGCGCGTGGGCGGTGCGGGTGCACGAGGTGCGGGCGAGCGCGGACGCCGTACGGGTCGTACGGGCCGTCGAGGAGGCCGCCGCGGCCGCGGACGCCGCCGAGGCCGCCGAGGCCGCGGAGTGAGCGCCGCGCGGACCGACAGCGAGCGGGTCGAGCTGGCGAACACCGCCCTCTACGAGGCGGTGGAGCGCGGCGACACCGCGGCCATGGACCGGCTGTGGCTGAACGATCCCCGCACCGACGTCTCGTGCGTGCACCCGGGCTGGCCGGTGCTGCGCGGGCGCAACGAGGTGCTGCGCTCGTACGCGCTGATCATGGCCTCCACCGACTACATCCAGTTCTTCCTGACGGACGTCGAGGTGTCGGTCTCCGGCGACACCGCCCTGGTGACCTGCACGGAGAACATCCTCAGCGGCGCCCCGGCGGAGAACGAGGGCGAGCTGGGGCCGCTGGTGGGGCAGCTCGTCGTGGCGACCAACGTCTTCCGGCGGGCCGGCGACGAGTGGAAGGTGTGGTCGCACCACGGCTCGCCGGTGCTGGCCGGGCGCGAGGACGAGGAGGAGGACGAGGACGAGGACTCCGGGGGGCCCGGCGGCGGCGCCCAGCCGACAGGCTGAGCCGACGAGCTGAGCCGACGGGGTGACGGGGCGGTACGGCACGTCAGCGTGAAGGGTATGTGACCACTCGTTCGAGCTGCTTGCGGCCCGGGTAGGGGTGGATCGCGGGTCTCCGGGTAAGCGCGGCGGGAGCCGGCTAGCACCGTCGGCGCCCGTTGTCCATAGCACCCGTGGACGGGCACTGTCGGTGCCCGCAGGTAGATTCGAATGCGGGCAACCCGGTCGCAGGCCGGGACGGGAGCCCTGCCGGCCGCCGGCCGGTACGTTCCCAAACCGGCCCAATACCGACAACCAGCAGGAGTGATTCGTGTGGATCGTGTCGCGCTGCGCGGCTTGAAGGCTCGCGGGCACCACGGGGTCTTCCCCCGGGAACGCGAGGAGGGCCAGACCTTCATCGTGGACCTGGTGCTGAGCATGGACACGCGGGCTGCCGCGGCCGACGACGACCTCGCGAAGACCGTGCACTACGGCATCGTGGCGGAGGAGGTCGTCGACATCGTCCAGGGCGAGCCGGTCGACCTCATCGAGACGCTCGCCGAGCGGATCGCCGAACAGTGCCTCAAGCATGATCCGGTGCGGGAGGTCGAGGTGGTCGTGCACAAGCCCGACGCCCCGATCACCGTGCCGTTCGACGACGTGACCATCACTATTACCCGGAGCCGAGTATGAGCAGCAGCGACCCGACCGTGCAGCCGGTGCCCGCCTCCGTGGTGGCGCAGGTGGACGCCGCCGACGTGACGTTGAGCAATCCCAAACGCGCCGTGATCTCGATCGGCAGCAACCTGGGCAACCGCCTGGAGATCCTGCAGGGCGCGATCGACGCGCTGGAGGACACGCCCGGCCTGCGGGTCAAGGCCGTCTCCCCGGTGTACGAGACCGAGCCCTGGGGCGTCGAGCCCGGCTCGCAGCCGTCGTACTTCAACGCGGTGGTCCTGGTGAAGACCACCCTTCCGCCGGACTCCCTGCTCGAGCGCGGTCACGCGATCGAGGAGGCCTTCGAGCGGGTCCGGGAGCAGCGCTGGGGTGCGCGCACGCTGGATGTGGACATCGTCACGTACCAGGACGTCGTCTCCGACGACCCCGGCCTGACCCTGCCGCACCCGCGCGCCCACGAGCGCGCCTTCGTGCTGGTGCCGTGGCACGACGTGGACCCGGAGGCCGAGGTTCCGGGGCGTGGTCCGGTGGTGGAGCTGCTGGCCGAGATCGGCAATGCCGGTGTGCAGCCGCGGGCCGACCTGGAACTCCGGCTGCCGGAGTAGCCGTTGTAGCCGTTCGGCGTGTGGAGTGATTGAGGAAGATCGACGATGAGGGGCGACGGCTCGGTGAAGCAACTTCGGATCGGGGTGCTGGTCGGGCTGTTCGCCGTGGCCGGGGTCCTCTCGTGGGCGGGCGCCCGCCTGTGGGACTCGTTCGGCACGCTGCCGAGCGTGCCGGTGGCGGCGCCGATCGTGCTGGCCGTCATCGCGGCGGCGCTGACGGCGACGGCCCTGTCGCTGCGGGCGCGCCTGCGCGCCCAGCGTGAGCGCCGGCCCGGCGCGAAGGGCGTCGACCCGCTGCTGGCCGCACGGGCCGTGGTCTTCGGACAGGCCAGTGCGCTGGTCGCGGCCCTGGTGGCGGGCATGTACGGCGGCGTCGGCGTCTTCCACCTCATCGCCGGCCTGGACGTGGACGTCCGCCGCGACCAGGCCATCTACGCGGGGGCGTCCGTTCTGGCCGGTGCGTGCGTGGTGGCTGCCGCCTTCTTCATGGAACGCGTCTGCAAGCTCCCGGAGGACGAGGACGACGACGGGAGCGGGGCCGGCACGTCGAGGGCGTGATTCTTCCCCCACCCCGCCCCTTCCCGTAAGGCCTCAAGCGCCGGCCGGGCTGGATTGGACCGCGCTGCGCGCGGCGGCCTCAAACGCCGGCCGGGCTGGATTGGCCGGTTTGTGGGCAGTCGTTCCGCAGGGCTGGGGGCACCTCCCAGCGGTAGCTGGGGGAGGGTGGGCACAAACCGGCCACCGGCCCGCAGCCGGGCACGTGCCTCAGGCCCCCGGAACCGTCACGACCTCCGCCTCGCTGATCGATCGTCGAAGCGCGGCGTGCAGCCGCCCCGGCGTGAGTACCCCCAGGTAGTGGTCCCCGGCGTCCCCGTCCAGCACGGCGATCCACCCGGCATCATGCTGCAGCATCGTGCTGAACGCCTGCTTCAGGGACGCCCCCAGCGGCAGCCACGCATCCATGCGCCGCGCACGCTCCCGCACCCGTACCGACTCCTCGCCGGAGGCCACCGCGTCCGCCGAGATCCAGCCGTGCAGCCGCCCCGCGTCGTCCACGACGACCGCCCAGCGGGCGTCCTCGTCCTCGAGCCGCCTCGCCGCCGAGGACAGCCGGTCGTCCAGCCGGACCACCGGCGGCTGCTCGAGGTCCCCGGCCTCGATCGGCGTCACCGACAGCCGCTTCAGCCCCCGGTCGGCCCCGACGAAGTCGGCGACGTACGGCGTCGCGGGCGCGCCGAGCACCGCCGCCGGTGCGTCCAACTGTTCGATGCGTCCGCTTCCGTAGACCGCGATGCGGTCACCGAGGCGGACGGCCTCCTCGATGTCGTGTGTGACGAACAGCACGGTCTTGCGCACCTGTGACTGCAGTCGCAGGAACTCGCTCTGCAGCCGCTCACGCACCACGGGGTCGACCGCGCCGAACGGTTCGTCCATCAGGAGGACGGGCGGGTCCGCGGCCAGCGCCCGCGCGACGCCGACCCGCTGGCGCTGGCCGCCGGAGAGCTGGTCGGGGTAGCGGTCGCCGTAGACGGCCGGGTCGAGCCCGACGAGGTCCAGCAGCTCCGCGGCCCGCGCGCGGGCCCGCTTGCGCTGCCAGCCCAGCAGGTGCGGCACGGTCGCGGTGTTGTCGAGCACCGTTTTGTGCGGGAAGAGCCCGACCTGCTGGATGACGTAGCCGATGCGGCGGCGCAGCTCGACGGGGTCGACGGCGGAGATGTCCTCGCCGTTGACGAGGATCCGCCCGCTGGTCGGCTCGATCAGCCGGTTGACCATCTTCATCGTGGTGGTCTTGCCGCACCCGGACGGCCCGACGAGCGTGACGAGCTCGCCCTCCGCCACCTCGAAGGACAGGTCGTCCACGGCGGTGGTGCCGTCGGCGTAGCGCTTGGTGACGTGCTCGAAGCGGATCATGGTTCCCCATTGTTGCCGGACTCCCGCTCGAACAATGTTGCCGGTAGATGACCGCCGGAGGCGAATGTCAGTGCCCCGGGTTAGGGTCGCCAGTGACCGACCGTGAAGGCCGAGGGGGAGGTGAGGCACGGATGGCGGAGTCCAACTGCTTGATCGCCAACGACTGGCTCTGCGGCGAATACCTGCGGACGCGTGGCCAGGAACTGACGGACGCGACGCTCCAGCACGTCGGCATCACACTGGCCTCGGTCGCCATAGGGCTGCTCGTGGCCTTCCCGCTCGCCCTGCTCGCCCGCAGGTGGCGGGGCGTCGCCGGGCCGGTCCTCGGGGCGACCACGATTCTCTACACCGTGCCGTCGCTGGCCATGTTCTCGCTGCTGGTGCCCGTGTTCGGGCTGTCGGCGGCGGTCGTGGTGACGGGCCTGGTGCTGTATTCGCTGACGATCCTCGTGCGCAACATATTGGCGGGCCTGGCGTCGGTGCCGCAGGAGGCCCGGGAGGCCGCGCGCGGCATGGGGTACGGGCCGGTGCGGCTGCTGTTCGGGGTCGAACTGCCGCTCGCCCTGCCCGCCCTGATGGCGGGTCTGCGGATCGCCACCGTCTCGACCGTCTCGCTGACGACCGTCGGCGCGATCATCGGCTACGGGGGCCTGGGCAACCTCATCTACGAGGGCATGCGTAGCTACTTCAAGGCGCAGGTGCTCACCGCGTCCGTGCTGTGCGTGGTGCTGGCGGTGGCCGCGGACGTCGCGTTGCTGCTGGTGCAGCGGCTGCTGACGCCCTGGGCGCGACCGAAGAAGCGCCGGGTGAGGTCCCGGCGGCTCGCGGCCGGCCGGGCGGTGGCCTGATGGGATCCGTCGTCGAGCGGACGTGGGAGTGGCTGACCACCGCTGCCCACTGGAGCGGTACGGACGGCGTCTGGCACCGGCTGGGCGAGCACCTGTTCCTGACGGTGGTGTGCCTGCTGGTCTCGTGCGCGATAGCGCTGCCCGTGGCCGTGGTGCTGGGGCACCTGGGCAAGGGCGGGGCGCTGGCGGTGAACATCGCCAACGCGGGGCGGGCGGTACCCACGTTCGCGGTGCTGGTGCTGTTGCTGCTCAGCCCACTGGGTACATACGGCTCCTGGCCGACCGTCATCGCGCTGGTCCTCTTCGCGATACCCCCGCTGCTGACCAACGCCTATGTGGGGATGCGCGGGGTGGACCGGGACATGGTGGAGGCCGCCCGGGGCATGGGCATGACGGGCGGTCAGGTGATCCGCCGGGTCGAGCTGCCCCTGGCCTTCCCTCTGATCGTGACCGGGGTGCGGACGGCGGCCGTGCAGGTCGTGGCCACCACCACGCTCGCCGCACTGCCCGGCGGCGGAGGCCTCGGCCGGATCATCACGGCCGGCTTCCGGCTCACCGACACCGCGCAGGTGGTGGCCGGCGCGCTGCTGGTCGCCGTGCTGGCGCTGCTGGTGGAGGGCGCCTTCGTGCTGCTGCAGCGGTTTCTGGACCCGATGCGCGGGCATGTGACGACTGTTCAAGATCGACTCGTCTGACCGGATGGAGACCCCCATGCCCCGCAACCCGCGTCGTGCGCGGACCACCCGTGCCCTGCTGGCGGTGGCCGGCGTCACCGCCCTGACAGCGGGGCTGTCCGCGTGCGGCGGCGACAGCCTGGAGAAGTCCGGCGGCGGGTCCGGCGGCTCGGCGAAGCCGGGGCAGGAATCGCTGGTCATCGGGTCCGCTTCCTTCACCGAATCGAAGGTGCTGGCGGAGATATACGCGCGGCTGCTGCAGGACGCCGGATATTCCACGTCGATCAAGACCGCGGACGCCCGTGAGCTCTACGAGCCCGAGCTCGAGAAGGGCCAGATCGACGTCGTTCCGGAGTATGCCGCGACGCTCGCCGAATTCCTGAACAAGAAGCAGAACGGGAAGGACGCGCCCCCGGTCGCTTCCGCCGATGCCGGGGCCACCGTGAGGGCGCTGCGGAAACTCGCCGAGCCGCGCGGGCTGAAGGTGCTCGACGCGGGCCGGGCGGTCGACCAGAACGCCTTCGCGGTGACGGCGGAGTTCGCGAGGAAACACCAGCTCAAGACGCTTTCCGATCTTGGAAAGTCGAAGCAGCGGGTCAAGCTCGCGGCGGGTGACGAATGCCCCCAGCGGCCCTTCTGCCAGCCGGGCCTGGAGAAGACCTACGGCATCGACATCAGCGGCATCGACCCGCTCGAGGTCGGCAGCACCCAGGCCAAGCAGGCGGTCAAGGACGGCAAGGACCAGCTGCTGCTGACCACCACCACGGACGCCACGCTCGAACAGTTCGGACTGGTGATCCTGGAGGACGACAAGAAGCTGCAGAACTCCGACAACGTCCTGCCCGTGGTGAATGCCGAGAAGGCCGGTTCGCAGAAGATCGCGGACGCGCTCGGCAAGCTCAACCGGGTGTTGACCACGGACGATCTCACCGAACTCAACAAGAAGGTCGACGCGCAGCGCCTCAAGCCCGCCGACGTCGCGGCGCAGTACCTCAAGGAGAAGCGGCTTCTGACGAAGTGACGGCGTAGGGGAGAAGTAAGATCAAGGGAACAGTTTGGTGGTGGAGTCCCACAGTCGTGGCAACGCACGGTAAGTTTCAGGCCATGCCACGAGGACGCCACCGCCATTCCGCACCCCTGCACCGGCTTCTTCCACCGTTGACGGTCGCGGCGACATCGGTCGCCTGCGCCTCCGGTGCCCTGGTGGTGGGTGAAACGGCCGTCATACGGGGGCTCGCCGTGGCCGCCGCGGCCGCCACCGTCGTCGGCTCGGTGCTGATGCGCCGCTGGGACCGCGCCGCGGGCAAGCGCGTCGCCCAGCTCACCGCCGCGCGCACACGCGACGAGTGGAAGACCGAGGAGCGCATAGCCGAGCTGGAGACGGACCTCGAGGAGACCCGGCTGGCCCGCACCAGAACCGAGTCCAAGCTCCGCGCCAAGCGCGCCGAGCTCGCCCGTCTGCGCACCGAGCACGCCGACCTGCTGCGCCGCTACGCCGCCGCCGAGACCGGACGGGCCAGCGCGCTCGAGGGCCGCCGCCTGCTCGCGAAGGGCGGCGCCAAGGGGCCCGCCAAGGCGCTGGAGGCGGCCGGTACGGGCACCCCGAACGGTTCCCTCGACGCCGCCGCCTACCGCAAGGCCGCCGACGCCCTGCGCGACCTGGAGCGCAACGCCGCCGCGCAGCGTGCCGCGGCCGAGGCGGCCGCGAAGGTGGCGGAGACCGGGCGCGCCGCCGTCCCGGCGGCGCAGGCCGTCACGCCCAAGGCGGAGGGCACCGGGCCCGAGCCGAAGACCAAGGCCAAGGCCACGACCAGGGCCGGCACCAAGACCAACGCCGCCAAGCCCGAGCCCGGCACCGAGGTCGTCAAGGCGACGGCGCCCGCCGCCCCCGCCAAGCCCGCCGCCGGCGCCCCGGCGCTGCCCGCCGCCAGGCGTCCCGCCTCGCGCGCGCAGGGCGGGTTCGACTTCTTCGGCAACAGCGCCAAGAAGGCCCTGCCCGCCAAGCCCGTCGAGGAGCAGGACCTCGCGGACGTCGTCGGCGAGGAAGCCCTCGCCGACGCCGCGGACGACGACGTCATCGACCTCACCGCGCACGACGAGACCGAGCAGATCGACGTCGCCGAGCTGCGCACCGCCATCTCGTAGGGCCGGCCCGCACGGGCCGGCCCCTCGGGGACCCTATGTGTCGATTATTTGTCGATGTCGCCGACGACGAAGAACAGCGAGCCCAGGATCGCGACCATGTCGGCGACGAGCGTCCCCGGCAGCAGCTCGGTCAACGCCTGGATGTTGTTGAACGAGGCCGAGCGCAGCTTGAGGCGATAGGGCGTCTTGTCGCCCTTGGACACCAGGTAGTAGCCGTTGAGGCCCAGCGGGTTCTCGGTCCAGACGTAGGTGGCGCCCTCGGGTGCCTTGAGGACCTTCGGCAGACGCTGGTTGATCGGGCCGGGCGGCAGCTCGGCCATCCGGTCCAGGCAGGCGTCCGCCAGGTCCAGCGAGTTGTGGGTCTGGTCCAGCAGGCACTCGAAGCGGGCCAGGCAGTCGCCCTCCTCGCGGGTGACGACCTTCAGCGTGTCGCCCAGCTCGCCGTAGGCGAGGTACGGCTCGTCGCGCCGCAGGTCGAAGTCGACGCCGGAGGCGCGGGCGATCGGCCCGCTCACCCCGTACGCGTGCACCGTCTCCGGCGACAGGACGCCGACGCCGCGCGTACGGCCCCGGAAGATCTCGTTGCCGAGCACCAGCCGGTCGTAGACGTCCATGCGGGAGCGGACCTGCGCCACCGCGTGCCGGGCCCGGCCGAGCCAGCCCGCGGGCAGGTCCTCCTTCAGGCCGCCGACGCGGTTGAACATGTAGTGCATCCGGCCGCCGGAGATCTCCTCCATCACCGTCTGCAGCTCCTCGCGCTCGTGGAACGCGTGGAAGACGGGGGTGATGCCGCCGAGCTCCAGCGGATAGGAGCCGAGGAACATCAGGTGGTTGAGCACCCGGTTCAGCTCGGCCAGCAGCGTGCGGGTCCACACCGCGCGCTCGGGGACCTCCATGCCCAGCATCCGCTCGACGGCGATGACGACGCCGAGCTCGTTGGAGAACGCCGACAGCCAGTCGTGGCGGTTGGCGAGCATGATGATCTGCCGGTAGTCGCGCGCCTCGAACAGCTTCTCCGCACCCCGGTGCATATAGCCGATGACCGGCTCGGCGTGCCGGACCCGCTCGCCGTCCAGGACGAGGCGCAGCCGCAGCACACCGTGGGTGGACGGGTGCTGAGGCCCGATGTTGAGCACCATGTCCGTGCTCTCGGCCGCGCCGCCGATGCCGACTGTCGTCTCCGTCATGGGGACAGTCTCGCCCCCACCCCGCCCCTTCCCGAAACCGGGGGCGAGCCCCCGGGCCCCGGACCGCGCTGCGCGCGGCGGCCTCAAGCGCCGGCCGGGCCGATAATCAGCCCGGCCGGCGCAAGACCCACCGGCTGCACCAGCCACCCGAACGCCCCCAGCCCCGCCGGTGACGTCAGCTCGGTGGCCTCGCCCGCCGTGCTCAGCGCTCGCACATACGCGGCGGGGTCGCTCGAGGCGAGTGACAGCGGGGGGCGCGAGCCGTCCACGCCCAGTGCCCGCAGGGCCTCGCGCTGCGTCGTCACCGAGCCGCCCGGCAGGGCGCACGCGTCCAGGGCCACATGGGCGGTGATGTCGCACGAGCCGTCCGGCACCGGCCGGACCTCGCGGCCCTCGCGGAAGCCGGTGAGGGTGCCGAAGGGCGGGCGCGTCGCGCGGTGGTGGGCGTAGTCGGCCGCCACCGCCAGGCCGGACCGCAGCGTGCCGACCGCCCGGGACCACGCGGCGTCGCGCGGGTGGCCGATCTCGGCGCGCGAGCCGGGCGGCGCGCCCTCCAGCGGCCACCAGCGGGCCAGCCAGCCGGCGTCCTCGCCGGTGACCGGGTCGCCCAGCAGCTCCTCGCCGTCCGGTCGTACGAGCACCTGGCGCGGGGTGCCGCCGCCGTCGGTCTCGGCGACGTCGAGCGGCACGTTGTCCAGCCACTCGTTGGCGAAGAGCAGGCCGTCGACGCCGTCCGGGGGCGCGTCCAGCCAGGTCACCCGGGGGTCGAGGCCGTCCGGCCGGTCGGCGAGCTCCACCGCGTACGGGCGCAGCCGCCCGGCCAGTTCCGCCGGGCAGCGCTCGAGCACCCCGCTCACCAGCTCGCCGCGGCCTGCCCCCACATCGGTGAACGCCAGCTCCGCCGGGTGGCCGAGGGCCGCGTCGACGCGGCACAGCAGCTCCACCACCGCCCCGGCGTACAGGGGGGAGGCATGGACGGACGTACGGAAGTGACCCGCGGGGCCCTCGGGGCGGCGGTAGAAGCCGTCCGGGCCGTACAGGGCGTCCTCGGTGGCCTCCCGCCACGTTCTCGTTCCGTTCGTCGCGCCGCTCGTCGCGCTCGTTCCGCTCGCCATAGGCACACGGTAAGCGGGCGCGGGCGGCACCCGCCCTCCACCTTGGGGAGTAGACGGAAAGCGGCCGGATCGATCGCCGGGCTGACCCCCGCCCGGATCCGGCGTGCCTACGCTGGGTGACGTGCACCGCCTCTACGACTTTCTCCGCAGGCACCCGACGGGTGTGGACAGCTTCTGGGCCCTGCTGCTCCTCGGGATGAGCGGCCTGGCCGTCGTCTCGGAAAGCAGCGGGCGCGGGCAGCTGGCCGCCGCCGTCCTCGCGGCGGTCGCGCTGTCCGCGGTGGTCGCCCTGCGGCGGCGGTGGCCCGAGAAGATGCTGCTGCTGGCGACGGCGGCGGGGCTGCTCCAGCTGGCGACCGACGTGGGCCCCAACGTGTGGGACTTCGCCATGCTGGTGATCATCTACACGGTGGCGTCCGGCAACACCCGCTGGGCCTCCCGCTACGCACTGATCGGCGGCCTGCTGGCGCCCCTGATCGCCACGGTCCGCTGGCCGGACCCGACCGACCGATCGCCGGGCAGCTCGCTCATCGCGATCGCGTTCATGACCGTCCCGTTCGTCCTGGCCTGGGTCCTCGGCGACTCGGTCCGCACCCGCCGCGCCTACTGGGCGCAGCTGGAGGAGCGGGCCACCCGCCTGGAGAAGGAGCGCGAGCAGCAGGCGCAGATCGCCGTCACCGCCGAGCGCGCCCGCATCGCCCGCGAGCTGCACGACGTGGTCGCGCACAACGTGTCGGTGATGGTCGTGCAGGCGGACGGCGCCGCCTACGTCCTGGACTCCTCGCCCGAGCAGGCCAAGCAGGCCCTGGAGACGATCTCCGGCACCGGCCGCCAGGCTCTGGCCGAGATGCGGCGGCTGCTGGGCGTGCTGCGCACGGACGACGCTTCCGAGGGCGGCGAGTACGTCCCGCAGCCGGACGTGGAGCAGATCTCCGAGCTGGTCGAGCAGGTCCGCAGCGCCGGGCTGCCGGTGGAGTTCCGGGTCGAGGGCGCGCCCCGGCCGCTGCCCAGCGGCGTGGAGCTGACCGCCTACCGGATCGTGCAGGAGGCGCTGACCAACACGCGCAAGCACGGCGGCCCCGACGTGGGCGCCAGCGTGCGGCTGACCTACTTCGACGACGGGCTGGGCCTGCTCGTCGAGGACGACGGCCGCGGCGCGCAGCACGAGCTGTACGAGTCGGGCGGGGCGGACGGCATGGGCCACGGCCTGATCGGCATGCGCGAGCGCGTCGGCATGGTCGGGGGCACGCTGGACGCGGGGCCGCGCCCCGGCGGCGGCTTCCGCATCAGCGTCCTGCTGCCGATCAAATCCGGCCGTTGACCCGCGCACTCCGTACCCTGACCGCACCACTGCTCCACCGCACCACTACTTCGAGGAGAGGGCCCCTATGTCCATCCGCGTGATGCTCGTCGAGGACCAGGTAACACATACACACCGGGGCTGACCTGCGCTTTTAGCTCAGGCAACAACAGCGCTCCCCCTGAGGTACGTGTTACCTACCGCAGGAGGGACATCACGCGATGCCTGAGCTTCTGTACGCCTGCACCATCTGTGGTGAGGCCGAAGACCAACAAGTTGATCTCTACACCCGGAAGTCGCGCCGTCTGCGGAAGGACGACCACCGACGGGACCAGAGCACCGACGCACAGACGGAGCAGGGGCACCGCTGGGCGCACCGCAACGGGTACGCAGTCCGCAAGGTCTGGAAGGACCTACAGAGCGCCTTCAAGGACGTCAAGCGCTCCGACTTTGACAAGGCCCTGGCGGCACTGGCGAACAAGGAAGTACCGGCGCTGTGGTGCTATCTGATCGACCGGTTCAGCCGTCGCGGCGCGGAAGACCTGTTGAAGGTCATCGGTAAGGCACGCGTCGTTTTCGAACTAGACGGCCTTGATTCCAGTGAACCGCGTGACCGGCGCTGGATTATCAATCGTGCCGAAGAGGCGCGCGAGTATTCGCAGATCCTGTCTCAGCGAGTAGGGGACACCAAAGGAGACCAGCGCGACGCCGGTTTGTGGATCTCAGGTCGTGCCCCGTGGGGCTACGTCGTCTCGAAAGACCGGCGACTTGCCCCGGACGATGAGCCGTACCTGTGCCACGTTGCCACGCGGAAAGAGTGGTCCCGTGCTGCCCTGCTGCGGGAGACGTTCCGCAAGGTGGCTGACGGTGAATCGTCGCGTGGAATTGCCCGCTGGCTGGATTCCATCGGAGTACCCCGACCGACCGGCGGACTGGGGTGGCGGTACCCGGTCGTTGCGCGCATGATTCGCCATCCCGCGTACATCGGCTGGCAGACGGTACAGGTCGGTTCCCGTCCGGTCCTGTATCGAAATGAGGCGGGGGAGCGCGTAGCCCTCAAGGGCCAGGATGGAAAGCCGGTCGCTCTAGTGACTGAGGCGGTGCAACGAAGGGCACTCGCCGTGCTCAAGGGGCTGGGGGTTCTGAATTCCAATGACCCTCGTTGGGCGCCCAAGAAGAAGCCCGCAGGGACGCAAACGGATAAGCCCAGTGAGGACCAGGGGGAGGAGCCTAAGAAGGACACCAGCCCAAAGCACCTTCTCACGGGGCTTTCCCGATGCGATGGGTGCAACTTGTCGGCCCCATTCCAAGGCAAGTCCTACGCATGCGGCGGTGTGCTCAGTAACCGAAATTGCAAGGGGCGCGCATCGGCAACGGGCACGAACCTTGAGGGATACGTGTTCGAAGCCTGGCTTGCCCGGCTGGCTCACGCCGAACCCGATGACTCGATCCTTATCGCCGTCTCTGAGCGTTGGGCAGCGCGCGCGCAGCCGGAGGAAACCGAAGAGGCGCAAGCCGCTCGTGAGGCGCTGAAAATGGCGGAAGCGGACCTTGAACAACTGGTCAAGTCTCGCAAGAAGTACAAGGGCCCCGCGCAGCGCTTCTACTTCCAGGAACTCGACGAGGCGACTGAGGCCGTGGAGAAGGCCAAGCAGGAAGCGGCCAAGCATGGGGTTGCCAACACGGTGAAGCTGCCGTTCCTCAGTACGGACCCCAAGGACATCAAGAAGGCGTGGGCTGACGCGGACCTTCCCCTTCGGCGGGACCTGCTCCGACTGGCCATTGACCGTGTGACGATCAAGAAGGCGCCGCGTCGGGGACTCAGGTTCGATGGGAAGTCCCGCGTTGTCATCACGTGGGCGACGTCCGGCGAGAAGGCGCCAGTGGACGCGGAGCTTGCCGCGTAGACGACTGGAAGGTGTCCCGGCGGACCCCATTTCCGCCGGGGCTCTCCCAGTGTGGCAGAGACGGCCACGGAGAGACCCTAGGAGTGCCTGAGACGGCCCCGGTGAGGCAAGACCTTGCCGGGGCCTTCTCATGCCCGCAGACAGCCGCCGAGGGGCGCCCTACGCTGGCCCCATGGACCGCGAATACGTCATCAGGGATACCGAGTTCACCCGCTGGTTACTCGACAAGGCCCGTGCGGCAGGGTGGGACGTGGACGACGACCAGGAGGCCCGGAACACCCTCCGTCTCACGGCAGCGCTCATCAGGACCAGTGGGGTTGCGGTGGTGGACGCGGCGCGACTGGCCGAAGCGCTCGGGGTGTCGGTCGCCGACATCGAGCAAGCGGCAGCGGGAGAGCTGACGGAGAACGAAGCGGCAGCGCGCTTGCTGGACCGGCCGGACATGGCGGAGCTGGACGCGCACCTAGACTCGGTGGCGTGGCCGGACGGCCAGCAAGGCGCCTGACGGCCCCTGAGAGCGCCTGAGACAACTTCCGGGCAGGCGGGGGCGGATGAGCCCGCGCGATGCCCCCAGGCGGCCCCTGAGCCCTTCGGGGTTCGGGGGCTCTTCTTCGGTCTTGCTATTGTCATGCTCACGTAAGAAACCGAGGGTGATTGAGCCTGTGCAGAGAGTAGCGATCGACTGTCATTCAGCGAGGTTGGGTGCGGTGAAGCGGTGGTTTGACCCATGACTCAGATATCCCTAAAGAAACCCTCTAGGAAAACAGGGATCGGCCCTCAATCACCGAATCACCGCACCGTGACCGGCGTCACTCAGCCCGCCAGTCAAAAGTCAGGCAGGGTGCGCGCTCTCGGGGAACCCTCCCGCTCTAGTAATAGTAGAGAGCGGGGGTTACCGCGCACCCCTTCCGGAATGGCGGACTGAGCATCCCCGCTCTCGACTTCTTGGGGCTCGCCTGCGATCCCTTGGCGTGGTGGGTAGCTCCCACGGAATCGCCTAAAGCGTCTGTAGTTCAGCGGCCTAGAACGACTCCGGGCAGGAGTCAACCCCGGTTCGAATCCGGGCGGACGCAAGCTAGCCCGCCTAGGCAAACGGCAAAGCCGTCGCGCTTAGACCGCGAAGTGTCCCGGTTCGAATCCGGGGGCGGGTACCTGTAGACCACCGACTCACGTGAGTCGGTGGTATCGCTTGAGGGTAGGGGGGTGCCCCTGGATGGGGGTGGCTCATGCGTACCCGGTGCCTTGACTGTCGAGAGTGGGCTACGCGCAAGGGGCGATGCCTGGTGCATCACAAGGCGTATGAGAGTGGTCGGTCGTATCGGTCGCACCGCAAGCGGCGTGAGGCTATCGCTCGTGGGCGTAATGCGGCGGCCATCCTGCGCAAGGCTCTGCGTAAGGCTGGTCGCGGCGTGTGCGCGTCGTGCGGCCTGAGCTTCCTGGCGTCAGCTATCGACGTGGACCACATAACCCCTCTCGCTAAGGGTGGCGAAGACGTGGCGGCCAATGTGCAGTACCTGTGCAAGCCGTGTCACAAGGCAAAGACCCGAAAAGACTTCGGCTTTACGTCTCCACCTTTCTGACGGAGGGGCGGGGCGTTCCCGAAGTTCGGCCGACGTGCCGTCTGGCGATCCCGGCCCAAGCTCGGAAAGCGTGCGCTAGGTGTGACGCCATTTTTGGTGGGCCTGGCCCGTGTCGTTGCTGGGTAAGCCCGCATTCGGACCCGCGAGAAAGGCACCCGTTAAGGGGTCGGCAAGGCCCGTGAAGGTGGTGTCAACGTGTCCCGAAGCAAGAGCCCCGACGTACGGACCGGTAATGCCAATGTGGCTGCCGAGGCTGCCGCCCCCGTGGTCTACGAGGGGCGAGCCCCCCGCGTGCCCGCTGGACTCAAGCGCATCGGTCGCGAGGTTTGGCGGAACGTCTGGTCGGCGGGTAGCGGGGCCTACTCTCCGGAGACTGACCGGAACATCATCTTGCGGTACTGCGAGCTTCACGACCGGCGTGCGGAACTTCTTGCCGCCGTTGCCAATGACGGGCTTATGACCGTGGGCTCTACCGGTCAGCCTGCCGTTCACCCGGCCATGCGTTACGTGGAATCGACGGAGAAGGAACTCCGCGCGATTGAAACCGTCATCGGCTTCACGCCCGAAGCGCGTATGCGGCTGGGCATTGTGGCGGCTGAGGCGCGACGCGTTGCGGCTGGCCCCGAAGATTTTTGACCACCGACTCACGTGAGTCGGTGCCTTGACGGGGGTGCGCATGTCCGGCATTGATCCCGTCATCGCGCGCCACATTCCGGCAGATGCGCCGTTCCCTTCTGAGGGGTACCGGGTCGCCAACTGGGTTGAACAGTTCTGCCGTCTTACCGGCTCTTTCGCTGGCCAGCCGTTCCGGCTTCTGGGCTGGCAGCGTGACCTACTCATTGACGCGTACAAACTGCGGCAAGACACCTTCGGCCGGTGGGTGCGCAAGCACCGCATGGCCGTCGTGTGCATTGCCCGCAAGAACGGCAAGAGCACGCTTGCGGCGGCCATCATGCTTTACCACTTGATAGCCGACCGGGCAGACGCTCAGCGTCAGATCATCGCTGCCGCTAATGACCGCAATCAGGCTCGCATGGTTTTCGATGCGGCAAAGCAGATGGTCAACGCTTCCCCGAAGCTGTCGGCCGTCTGTGAAGTGCAGCGCGACGTAATCCGCTTCAAGGACTGCACTTATCGCGTGGTCTCGGCAGACGCCGGGCGGCAGCAGGGTCTCAACCCGTCCGCCGTCAGTCTTGATGAGTACGCGTTCAGCAAGACGGCCGATCTCTTCGACGCGCTGACGCTGGGCAGCGCTGCCCGTAACCAGCCCATGACTTGGGTGGTGAGTACCGCCGGGCCTGATCCGGATGGCCCCTTTGCCAAGCTCTGTGAGCAAGGCGAGCGGGTCACCTCCGGTGAGGCGGAAGACCCGACGCTGTTCTACCGGTCATGGGGCCCGCGCATCGGGGACACGGTGGACCACCTAGACCCGGACGTGTGGCGAGCGTGCAATCCCTCATTCGACATTCTCAACGAAGAGGATTTCAAAGCTGCCGCCCAGCGCAGTACGGAAGCTAGCTTCCGCATCTACCGTCTGTCTCAGTTCGTCCGTGGCGCGTCTACGTGGCTGCCTCACGGCCTGTGGGACTCCCTTGCGGTAGACGATGCGCTGAACCCCGGTGACGCCGTTGTGTTGGGCTTTGACGGCTCTTGGAAGGGTGACAGCACGGCCCTTGTCGCCTGCCGCGTCAGTGACCTTCGGGTGTTCGTCTTGGGCCACTGGGAGGCTCCGGCCGACGATGCGCATTGGCGCGTGCCCATGGCCGACGTGCGTGACGCCCTCCGCTCCGCGCTGGACACCTACCACGTGCGGAACCTGGTGGCTGATCCGTACCGCTGGGAAGAGACGCTAGACAACCTTGAGGCTGATGGCTGGCCCGTTGAGGCTTTCCCTACCAACTCACTCAAGCGCATGGTCCCGGCGACTCAGATCGTCTACGACGCATGCCGCGACGGCCGTCTGACGCACGACGGGGACCCGGCCCTTGCCCGGCACATCGGTAATGCCGTGCTGCGTGAGGACAAGAACGGCGCGCGCGTCACGAAGGAGCACGCGAGTTCGCGCCGGAAGATCGACCTTGCCATTGCGATGATCCTCGCCGTTCACGGCGCGGTGATGTTCCGGGAAGAGCACCCCCACTTGATTGAGACGGCGATCGTCGCCACGTGGGAGGACAGAGACGGCCGCGTGTTCAACGTGGGCGCCCCGGAGTTCGATCAGTTTCTAGATGACGACTAGCAGGGCTCCGAACCACTGACTCACGTGAGTCGGTGGTCAGGTGAGTCACGCGGGGGGTGGCTCACATGGGCTTTTGGCGTGCGCTCTTCCGGGGGGCGCCTCGGGAAGTCGAGAGGCGGGCTCAGTGGGACCCGGTAACCGACCTGTTCCCGCTGCCCGGTGTGGTGTCGTCGTCCGGACAGAAGGTGGATGCGAACAGTGCGCTCACGGTCTCCGCCGTCTTCGCGTGCGTCCGCCTGCTGAGTGAGACGATTTGCACGCTGCCCGTGGCTACCTACTCCCGTAGGGGAGGGGTCCGGAAAGAGGTCAAGTCGCCTACATGGCTTGACTATCCGAACGCTGAGCCGGGCGGGCTTGGCCGCATCGACCTTCTGTCTCAGGTCGTGCTGTCCCTCTTGCTGGACGGTAACGCTTACCTTGCCGTCCTCTGGGACGGGCCCAACATCGTAGGGCTTGAGGTACTGGACCCGAGCCGCATCGACACGCACACGGTCGTGGTGGACGGTAAGCGCCGCAAGGTCTTCTATGTGGCCGACTATGACGACGACGGCAACGAAGTCGCCCTAGGTTGGTTCACCACTCGCGAGGTTCTTCACATTCCCGGAATGATGTTGCCCGGCGAGTTCACCGGTGTGTCACCCATCGCGTTCGCGCGTGAGTCCATCGGGCTCGCCATGGCCGCGCAGACCTACGGGGCGAAGTTCTTCGCGAACGGCGCCATGCCGGGGGCGCTCATCGAAGTGCCTGGCGCAATGTCCGAAGAGGGGCTAGCGCGGGCGCGTGAAGCGTGGCGGCTGGCCAACAGTGGGGCGGAGAATGCGCACCGTGTTGCGCTGCTGACCGAAGGGGCCAAGTTCTCTAAGGTGGCGCTCTCGCCGGATGAAGCGCAGTTCTTGCAGACCCGACAATTTCAGGTTCCGGAGATTTCCCGGATATTCGGCGTTCCGCCTCACCTGATTGCCGACGCGACGAACTCAACTAGCTGGGGCTCCGGGCTCGCTGAGCAGAACCAAGCCTTTGCAATGTTCAGCCTTCGCCCGTGGCTTGAGCGGATCGAAGCGGGGTTCACTCGCCTGCTCTTCGCTGAGACGGCGGACCGGCAGAAGTTCATCAAGTTCTCTCTTGACGGCATTCAGCGCGGCGCCCCGGCTGAGCGCATGAACATGTACTCAATCGGCTTGCAGCAAGGCATTTACAGCATTGACGAAGTGCGCGCTTGGGAAGACCTAGAGCCCCTGCCCGACGGTAAGGGCGAAGCGCACCGCGTGCCACTGAACCTCGCTGACGTGACGGCCGACGAAGAGCCTGCCAAGCCTGCCGCCATTGAGCCCCCGCCCGCAGACGCACCCCCGGCAAACGACGGGGACGACAAAGAGGGGGAAACACCCGATGACGACGGAGCGGAGGAACCTAGCCCGACCGGCTGAGGTTCGCGCCGATGGCGACGCCGTGACCATGCGCGGATACGCCTACCGGTTCAACGAGCTGAGCCACAACCTAGGCGGATTCCGGGAACGGATCATGCCCGGTGCGGGGGCCGACTCACTCAGGGCTAATGACGTGCTCGCCACGTTCAACCACGACATCAACAACGTTCTTGGGCGGGCGAGTTCGGGCACGCTGCGGACCGGCGAAGACGCCGAAGGCGGCTGGTATGAGATCGACCTACCCAACACCACGGTCGGCCGTGACCTAGCCGAACTGCTCAAGCGCGGGGACGTACGCGGCTCCTCGTTCACGTTTTGTGTGAACGACGGGGGCCAGCGAGTCCATGACGAACTTGACGAAGAGTCCGGGCTACCCATCCGCGAGATCACCAGCATGGACGTCGTGGAAGTCGGCCCGGTTCTCAACCCCGCATACCCGACCACTGACGCCGGACTCAGCCGCTCCATCGCGCTGACTCTCGGCATTGCCGAACAGACCACCGACTCACGTGAGTCGGTGACCGATCATCCGGCGCGTGCCCTAGTCCGCGCGCTTCTACACAAGGGGGGTGTCCAGTAGTGGACGCACAGACTCTGAGCGCGAACTTTGAGGCTCGCGAGCGGGCCCACGCTGAACTTCGGTCCCTAGCCGAAGAGTTCGCCGGTAAGGACATGGACGCTGCGGCGCGCGAGAAGGAGACTCAGCTACTCGATGCCATTGCCGACTACGACGGCCGCGTGAAGCGTGGCGTTGAGGCCATCAAGGCATCTGAGTCGGTGAGCGCGCTCATGGCCGGACTCAAGGGCACCGGCAGCAAGCGTGAGACTCAGGACAAGCTAGCCGAGGCGGCTGCACAGCTTCGGTCGCTGGGACTTCACCAGTCGCTCACCTTCGCCCCGGAGAAGCGGGCCGTTGTCGATACCAACACCGGCAAGAACGTCATCCCGCGAACCCTCTTCGGTCAGCTTCTCGCTGAGGCTGTAGAGCGCTCCACCGTCATGCGTAACGGCGCGTCGATCCTCACCACGTCGGGGGGCGAGTCCATCGACTTCACGGTTGTGACCGGTCGCGCGTCTGCGGGCATCGTCGCCGAGAACGCCAACATTCCCGAGAGCACGCCGACCACCGTTCAGCGGTCCGTGGGTGCTTTCAAGTACGCGTATGCCTCGGTGGTCTCCACTGAGTTCGTACAGGATCAGGCGCTAGACCTGGTGGGCTTCCTGGTTGGCGACGCTGGCCCCGCGCTGGGGCACGGCATGGGGCAGCACTTCCTATCCGGCACCGGCACCGGCCAGCCTAAGGGCATCCTGAACGCCGCTCCCGCTGCCGCCGCTACCTGGCAGGCGGGCGCGAAGGACAACACCGTTTCCGACGCGCTCATTGACCTGTTCTATGAGCTTCCGTCGTCCTACCGGACCAACGCCGTCTACGTCGTGTCCGACCGGACGGCCGCGCTCATGCGCAAGCTCAAGGACGCCAACGGTCAGTACCTGTGGCAGTCGGCGCTAACGGCCGGTGCCCCGGACACCTTCAACGGCAAGGTTGTGGCCACCGATGTTGCCGTGCCTGATGACAAGGTTCTGTTCGTGGACCTGAGCAAGTACAAGGTCCGCCTTGCCGGTCCGCTCCGCGTTGAGCGCTCCGTCGATGCCAAGTTCACCACGGATCAGATCGTCTACCGGTTCATCCAGCGGGCGGACGGTCTTCTCGTGGATGAGCGGTCGGCGAAGGTTCTGACCGTTACCCCCAAGCCGTAAGGCCCGGAGGGGAGTTGAGGGGAGACCACCGACTCACGTGAGTCGGTGGTCTCCCTTGCGCTGAGGGGGTGCACATGTCTTACGCGACCGTTGAAGAGGTTCGGGCGCTGGATGGCATGGAAGATGTGGGGCTCTTCCCGAACGAGACGCTGACAGACGCGATTGCGTACGCCGTTGAGACGGTCGAAAGCTACTGCGGGCGGAAGTGGGAGGGGACCGACGCGCCCCCGGAAACGATCCGTTGGTGTGTGCGGACGCTCGCCCGCCAATACTGCCTTGATCTCGTATCCCGCGTGCCAGACCGGGCGCTACAGCTTCAAAGCGAGTTCGGGTCAATCCAGTTGGCGCAAGCCGGGGGTACGTGGCGGCCAACCAGCCTGCCGGAAGTCAACGCACAGCTAAACCGGTACCGGGTGCGACTCCCGTTCATCTTCATCTGAGGGGTGGTCGTGGCGCTGATCTTCGATGCTAAGGCTGCCCTATTCGACCGGCTCAAGGCGGCCACGCCGACCGGGGTGCAATGCACCTTCGCTGAGACCGGCAAGAGCGATCGGCGGCAACAGGTATGGCTGGGCGCGTCCACGGACGACGAACTACAGCCGGTCGCCTTCCGGCAGGGGCCGCGCAAGCCAACGGCCGTCACGGGCTACGTGGACGTTCATGCGCTGGTCATCACACCCGGCGACCCGATGGGCGCTGAGAGGGCCGTCTACGGCCTTCGTGACGCCATTACGGAAGCCTGCCGCTCCGTCGATCCGGCGAGCGTGCCGGGGCTACTCGACGTACGGCCTGAGTCCTCCGAGACGGAGACGGCCGAGACCACTGACGGCGCATATGCCGCGCTAACCGTCCGCGTGAGGATTCGCGGCCGGGTCACCTAGGGGGGAACGCATGGCGCTTGATGCCGCTATCGGCATAGGCAAGGAAACGACTTACGGCACCGCCGCCACGTCCACGCTGGGCTATGAGGGCAAGTCGGATAGCTGGAAGACCACCCGAGAGTTCATCGAAAGCGTGGGGTTCCGCGCCGGACAGCAGACGGCGCGGGCCGACCGGCGAAATGTCGTCAACATGGGTGGTGAGGGCGAACTAGAGGTTGATCTACTGGACGCCGGGGCCGCTGCCCTTCTCTCCGCTTCCTTCGACATCTACAACGGCGGAGTCCCCAACGCGTCCACGGGCCTTACCACTCATGTCTTTGAGACTGGCGCCAACAGCGCGTCTCCCTCGTTCACGGCTCAGATGATCCGGCCGACCACCGATGGCAAGTCGGTCGCTTACAAGCACGTCGGTTGCGTGGTCACTGAGTGGGAACTGACCGCTGAGGTAGAGAACGCCGTCACACTAACGGCCACGTTCGACTTTCAGGACGTAAGCCATTCGAGCAAGCCCGCTGACGCGCTACCGATCGTCTACCCGGAAGAGTCGTACGTCTACGACTGGACCCGTACGGCTATCGCGCTGACCATCGACGGTAACGCCGTCACGGTGGACGCCAACAAGCTTGAGCTAACCGCCGATCGGGGCATGAAGGTTGATCGGCGCTTCCTGCGTGGCAACCCACTCAAGAAGACCCCCGTGCGCGCGGCCATGCCGACATACGAAGGCACGCTAGAAGGCGAGTTCACCAGCGACGCCGTGAAGATGTATGAAGCGTTCATCGGCGGCAAGGTGGCTTCCCTGGCCATCGACTTCACGGGTATCACTCCGGGCGCGTCGATGAAGATCGAGTGCCCCGCCATCCAGTTCACGGGGGACAGTCCCGAAGCGTCCGTTGACGATGTGACGGTTACCGAACTCCCCTTCCGCATCCTGGACCCCGGAGACGGCCGGTCGGCAATCAAGGTCACCTACGTAGACCCGACCCCCGGTTTCGTTCCGCCCGCACCGTAGCGAGACCACCGACTCACGTGAGTCGGTGATTGAGGGGGAGCACGTGCCGGGCTCGCGCTTCTCGGTTCAGGTCGAAGGTCTGAACCGGCTAAAGAGAACCCTTCGCCAACTCAAGGACAAGGACCTTTCCAAGAGGGTCCGCGAAGTCAACAAAGAGGCAGCGGAGATAGTCAAGCCGGACGCTCAGCGCGGCGTTCCGCAGCACACGCGCACGCCGAAGGACAGCAAGAAGTACCGGCCCGGCAAGCTCGCCAAGTCGGTGAAGGTCGTTGCGTCGGCCAACTCCGCTGCCATCAAGACGGGTACCGCATCCCGCGCCCCGTACGCCGGGGCAATTCACTTCGGCTATCCGAAGAGGGGCATCAGCCCTAACCGGTTCCTTTACCGGGCCATGGCTCGCAATAGCGAGAAGGTTTCCGAGACGTACGAGCGTGAGATTTCCGCCGTACTCCGAGAGAAATTGGAGAGCTGAATATGGGTGCCAAGAAGAACGCTGCCGATCTCGGTGATGTGCTGTCGCTGGACATCGACAGCCTTTCCATAGATGAAATTGAGATCATCGAAGACATCATTGACGGGCCCCTTGACCAGCTCGCCAAGCCTGGCGCGCGAAAGGCGAAGCTACTTCGCGCAATGGCCGTCGTCATCAAGCGGCGTGAGGACCCCACCTTTTCTGCTGAGGATGCGGGGAAGCTGCGTATTGAGTTCAAGAAGAAGCCGAAGGACCCTACCGCGCTCAGCGAGTGATCACGTGCGCGCGACTCGTCGGCCACTACCGGGGGCTCACGTGGTCGGACGTGCGCGCGCTCTCGCTGAGGGACTTCAACACGCTGGCGGACCAGATGGTTGCCGACATTGACGCGCAGCAGAAACAGGAGCGGCGTATCTCGCGCGGTCGCTCGGGGGGCCCGGTGTCGGGGGAGCGTCGAACGCCCGTCATGACGTGATTCTCACTCTGCGTATACCAAAATGCCCACGCCGGCGGGCCGCGGGATATACGGAGCGTAACAACGGGGGGTTCCGTGGCTAAGCCGATCACTATTACCTTGCTGGGCGATCTGGACGACCTGAGTCGGTCGCTGAATGAGGGCACGCAGGATGTGACCCGGTTCGCCGATCAGGTTGAGGACGCACTACGAGCGGCCACCGAAGAGGCGGGACGGCTGGGGGATGAGGTAGCTAGCGGCGCAGACGACGCGGCAGATTCGGTGGGCGGGCTCGCCGAGAGGTTCGGTGGGCTCGCTGCCGCCGCCGGTGTGGCCGTGGGCGCTGGCCTCTTCGCCGGAATCAACGAGGCTATGGACCGGGAGAAAGGGAGCGATCTTCTCGCCGCTCAACTCGGTGCGAGCCCCGATGAGGCCAAGCGACTTGGTGAAGCGGCAGGCGACATCTATACGTCCGGCTGGGGTGAATCCGTGGCCGACGCGAATGCGGCCCTAAAGGCACTGTGGCAACAGGGGCTAGTTCCGGCCGGTGCTACCGCCGACGAAATGACAAGGGTCGGCAAGAGCGCCATGGACGTTGCCAGCGTCCTAGGCGAAGAGGTGGGCCCGACCGCAAATGCAGTCGGGCAGATGCTCAAGACCGGAATGGCCAAGGATGCCCAAGAAGCCTTTGACATTCTCGTCAGGGGCGCTCAAGTCGGCGGCAACAAAGCCGAAGACTTGCTAGACACCTTCAACGAGTATTCGACGCAATTCCGCAAAGTCGGCCTTGACGGCAAGACCGCCATGGGCCTGATCCAACAGGGACTACAGGGCGGAGCACGGGACGCGGACCTAGTGGCGGACTCCATCAAGGAGTTCTCCATTCGCGCCATCGACGGAAGCAAGACGACGGCAGACGGCTTCAAAGCCATCGGCCTCAACGCCGACGACATGCGCGCCAAGATAGCCGCCGGGGGCCCGTCTGCCGAGAAGGCGCTGGGGCTCACACTGGACCGGCTACGGGCCATCAAGGACCCGGCGGAGCGTTCGGCAGCAGCCGTGAACCTCTTCGGCACTCAGGCCGAAGACATGGGCGACGCGCTCTATTCGCTGGACGTGGACACGGCTGTTGCGTCACTGGGCAAGGTGGACGGTGCCGCGAAGGCGGCCGGTGACACCATGCACGACAACGCGTCTCAGAAGATCACCGCCTTTTGGCGTGGTCTCCAGACGCTTGCCGTTGACGTGATCGGCGGGACCGTGCTTCCGGCGATTGAGGGTCTGGCCGAGGGGCTAGCAGAGGCAGCGGATTGGATCGATGAGCACAAGACTCCGATTCTCACGCTGGCGGGTGTGATTACCGCTGTCCTGTTGCCCGCGCTGATTCAGTGGGGTGTCACGTCGGCTACGTCTGCCGTCGCTGTGGTGACCGGCTGGATAACGACGGCGACGACGGCGACCACTTCGGCGCTGACTCAGGTCACGGCATCGTGGGCGGTGGTCGGCGGCTGGATCAAGGCGGCTGGTCAAGCCGTCATCTCCGGCGCAATCATCGTCGGGCAGTGGCTTGCCGGTGCTGGCGCAGCGATCGTCAACGGCGCGATCATGATCGGTCAGTGGATTCTCATGGGGACACAGGCCACCATCCAAGCCTTGCGGATGGCCGCCGCTTGGGTAATCGCCATGGGCCCCATTCCGCTTGTCATAGCCGCCATTGCGGGCCTTGCGCTGCTGATCTGGAAGAACTGGGACAAGGTCAAGACGTGGACGCTTGAGGCGTGGGATTGGGTGTGGAGCAAGGTTAAGACCGTGCTCGGGTGGCTCAAGGATTTGTTCCTCACGTTCACGGGTGCGGCGCTCTTGGCTAAGCACTGGGACACCATCAAGACGAAGACGGCCGAGGCATTCACATGGGTCCGAGAAAAGGCGAAGGCCGGATTGGATGCCGTGGTTGGGTTCTTCCGGGACTTGCCGGGGAGAATCCTCGGATTCGCGGGAAGCGTCGGGAATGCCGCGCTCAGCATCGGCTCCACGATCATCAAGCAACTTGGTGCCGGTCTCTCCAAGCTCGCGGGATTCGGCGCCGATATCGGTAGGGCCGTGGCGAGTGCCATCAAAAGCAGCATCAACGGAATCATCGACCTTCTCAACGGAGCGATTCCGAACAGCCTCGGTTGGGGTCCGGCGTCCATCGACATCCCCGACAATCCGATCCCCCGCATTCGCGCCATGGGTGGCCCGGCGTCCGGCTGGACGCGCGTGGGTGAGCGCGGCCCGGAAGAGGTCTTCTTGCCGAGAGGGTCGACGGTGGTGCCGAATCATGCGACCGCCGGGGGTGGTGGCGTGGTGGTCAATGTGACCAGCAACGCCGACCCGTTCGCGATCGGGCGCGAAGTGGCTTGGGCCCTTCGGGTTGCGCCCCGATAGACCACCGACTCACGTGAGTCGGTGGTCCGTACTCAATAGGGGGAATCGGTGGCGGAGTTGGACGACTGGATATGCGAGTACAACGGGCTGGTCATGGGGGCGCCCGACTCCGCCATCTCCCTTGCGGCCGTTGACGGCTTGCTCTCGCTGCCCGACATGCGGACCGCAGACCTAACCCTTGTCCAGCGTCACGGGCTCTACCCCGGTGACGACTACATGAACGGCCGGTCGGTGACGCTCACGCTTGAGGTCTACGGGCGGACGCGCGAGGAGTTCACGGAAGCCCTGAGTGCCATCTACGCGGCCTTTGCTCCTGCCGAGAGGGAAAGTCCCCTACGGTTCCACTTCCCCGGCGTAGCGGGCGACAGGACGGCATTCGTGAACGTCCGCCCCCGCAAGCGGACTGCGCCCCTTGATCTGAACTTCGCGCACCGAGTGTGCAACGTCGTGGTCGAAGTCTTCGCCACCGATCCGCACATCTACGGTGACGCGCTGGTCTCGCTGAACCTGTCAAGCCCGTGGGCAGGGTCGGACCCCAAGCTGCGGTTCCGGCAGGTGGGTTCCGTTCCCGCGCTGCCCGTGATCAAGCTTGACGGCGCGAAGAACATCAAGCTGACGGACGAGATATCGGGTCACTTCTTCGGGCTCGCCTACGACGGCAACGTGACCATCGACAGTGCCGCCCAGACGGCTATAAGCGATACCGGCACCCACATTGAGGACCGGATTACACCGGGCTCCACATGGCCCGAATACGCCTTCGGTGACCATCGGCTGAGTCTCTACAGCGAAGCGACGACACGGGCGACGGTGGCTACCTTCACGTGGCGGAACAGGTGGGTGTAATGGTGAGTGCCGCATACTCCGTCATTCAGACAGACCTAAAGACCGGCAACGTGATAGCCACGCTGCCGGTTACGGGAATCCAGTTCACGCACTCGCTGAACGCTGCCGGAACCGCCACCGTGGGAATGCCGCTCTTTGCGCCGGAAGCCGACCCGACTTCATTGATTCCGGGGATCAGCGGACTCGTGATCCTCCGAGACGGCCAACCGATTTGGGGCGGCATCCTGTGGGCCCTCTCCGCAGACATCGCGGCGGGGACCCTCGCCCTGAGTGCTTCCGGCTACCACTCGCACTATCAAGGACGCTTCTTCGTGAGCGGCTGGACGGCAAAGGACCGGGAGCAAGCAACGATACTCAAAGACTGGTTCGCCTACTTCAACGCCGACAACGGCATTGCGACGGACACCAGCCTTGTGCAGCCGACCGGCAACAAGCGAACGATTCAGTGGACGCGATGGGAACTCAAGAATGCCGCTGAGGCGATAGAGGACCTTGCCGATAACGTCGGCGGTTTCAATTTCCGCTACATGCCGTACTGGATCACGGCGGGTAAGAGGGTCGGGCACCGAATCGTCATATCCCAGCGTGGCGGCTCAGCAACCACCCATTCGCTTGCCCACCGTGCGAACTGCAATGTGACCGGCGTCAGCTACGACAGCACCGCCCTATGCACGGTGGCCTACTCGACCGGAGCCGACCGGGGGAACGGGCAGCGCCTTGTAGGCATCCGAGAAAACAAGGAACTCGCCGGGCGCATGCCTGAGCGCGTCAAAGTCGCCGCCTACCCGGACATGAAGGGAACCATCCCGCTCCTCAGTAAATCGCAGGCGACCATCAACGCCGGTGCTGTACCCGTAGCGATTCCTGAGCTGACGCTCTACCCGGACCAATTCAGCCCCCTGGACTTCGCGCCCGGAGACTACACAGCCGTTGATGTGGACGCGGGTTACGTGGCGCTCTACGACGAATTTGTTGTCACGGAATGCGCGACCACCGTGGACGCGAACGGAAGCGAGAGCATCAGGCTCGCGCTCGCGAGTAAGGAGCTGTGGAGCAATGCCAACCCAAGCTAACGCGGTACCCCCTTCGCTGGTCAACGAACTCGCGGAAATCAAACGGCGCCTATCCGCCGTTGAACGAGCACCCGCACCGGAAACCCTATTCGACCGGTACCCGCCCGTTGAGTGGGGAGCGCAGCAGCGTCCCCAAGTGGTGTCCAACAAGTGGTCATCGGTGTCGATCGCGAACGCGACGGGGCTGGTATTCGACCGGGTTGAATGCAAGTTCATCACGGATTTCATGCTCACCGACAAGCGTGAAGCGGAGGTCCGGCTAGCCGCATTCAAGCATTTCGGAAACGCTCAACGCGAGATCGTCAGCGCATCGGCCACAGTGAACCTGATCGGCTCCACCACGCGCCAAGTCGGCGTGGGGGTGATCCGCTGGCTTCACGGAATTCCGTACGGCTGGGACTACGCGGACGACACCACCGTCTATACCATTGAGCTACAGCACCGGTACAAGAGCGGGCCGGAGCACCCCAAGGGGCGCACCATCTATGCGATTGCCGCGCCGGAAGGGTCAGCCGTCAGCGGCAATATCCTCAACTGGGGCTACAAGCAGGATGACGAGGGTAGGTGGTGGTGGATTCCCACGTACCGGTCAGGGAGCGCGTGGGCTCCGGACTTCGTCACAGTGCCAAACTCCGATGAGGGCACGTACAGCATTTCGCCCATGCACTACTGCGTAGGGCTACCGGAAAGCCGCATCCCCGAGGCTAGCGCCAAAGGTTGGTTTTGGTTCCGAGGTGGAGGCATTACCTACGGTCGCGATCCGGATATCACGGAACCGTATTTCAGCGTTTAGGGGATTGGCCTCATGGACTTCACGCGCCTATACGGTGCGACTGAAATCGTCATACCCATTCTTGTCTTCCTGGCCGTCTCGCTGCACAAGTTCCGCACCGGAATGGAAGCGTCATGGAAGGAAGAGGCGGAAGCGTATCGAAGCAAGGTAGAGCGACAGTCGGAAGAGCTGGCCGCACTGCACGCCGAAGTTCGCGCGCTGAGGCGCGAGAATGCAGAGCTGCGGACTCAGGTCGCTGAGCTTCTGAATCGCTAGCCACGACAACACGCACACGGCAGACCACCGACTCACGTGAGTCGGTGGTCTCTTCATGAGGGGGTCACGTGCCGCTAGCGCTTCCCGCCAACATTCCTACCGTCACCGTCCACGGCACGTACGTGGGGCCGGATGGGCGACCGCTTGCCGGAACCGTCACGTTCTCTGCTCCTTCCATGCTCACCTTCCCGGACTCCGACCTGTTCGTTGCTGGCCCCGTGGTTGCGACGCTGGATGAGAACGGCCGCTTTCAGGTGAAGCTACCGGCGACCGACGCGCCGAACATGCAGCCGTCCGGCTGGTCTTACGTCGTCAAGGAGAATCTTTCGGGCGTGATCGGCGGGCGCACATTCAGCGTGCTTCTGCCGAAGGTCGTGCCGGACGTTGACCTTGCCGATATTGCCCCCGCCGACCCGACCACGCCCAACTACGTGCCCGTAGCGGGCTCGCAGATATTCACCGGCACAGTCGCCCCCACTTCCACGTTGGGGCGCGATGGCGACTTCTATACGCAGTACGAAACGCGAACCCTGCTAGGGGTCACGTCCACCACGGTCACGATGTGGACCAGGGCGGCGGGCGCGTGGGGCAGGCTGGGCGACGTGGTGCGCGGGGCCGCGTGGTACGTCAACAGCGCGTCCATCCCCGTCGCCGACACCAAGCCCGGTGACTTCCTGCTCAGGTCCGACACGGGCGACGTGTGGCAACGTGACGGCTCCGGCTGGGGGAACCCCGTTGCGAACCTCAAGGGACCCAAGGGGGAGACTGGCGCGACCGGGGCGACAGGTGCGGCCGGTCCGCAAGGCCCCAAGGGGGAAGACAGCACCGTGCCCGGCCCGCAGGGGGCGAAGGGCGACACCGGCCCTCAGGGGCCCGCTGGACCGATCGGCCCGCAAGGCCCCAAGGGTGACCCCGGAGCAGGCTCCGTCAACAGTGTGAACGGGGATTTGGGCCCCGAGATCGTTCTAGACGCTGCCGACGTGGGCGCTATCCCGGCGGCCGACAAGGGAGTTGCGGGCGGAGTCGCAACGCTGGACGGCACGGGAAAGGTACCAGCGGCGCAACTCTCCACCCCGTCCAACGTGGTGACCACGGTCAACGGCAAGCCCGGCCCGACCGTGACCCTTGCGGCGGCCGATGTGTCCGCGCTCGCCACCACGGCACGCGGAGCCGTCAACGGCGTTGCCTCGCTGGATAGTTCGGGGTTGGTTCCCGCAGCTCAGCTACCCGCCATCGGAGGGGCACGGAACACGTGGACGCCGGAGGCGCTGGGCTTTGCCGCGTGGTCTGCCGACCCGGCACACGTGTCCAACCCCACCACTGTCAAGGCGGCAGTGGTCAAGCGCATCTACTTCGCCGGAATCAACATCACGGAACCGACTTCCGTAAACGCTGTGGTCATCTTCGCCCGTGGATGGGCTGGTTCAACGGCCGTGCCTGCCGCGCGCTTCTACGCCGGTATCTACAACGAGTCGGGCTCACGCATCGCCACCACGGGCCAGATATCGAGCCTCGCCGCTGCCGGTCAGATTCCCGGCACCGCCCCCGGTGCCACCAACAACCACATCGGAGCCGTGCCACTCAAGCTGACCACCACGCCGACACTACAGCCGGGCAGGTACTGGACCGCCTTCCTGCTGTCGGCAGGATCGGCCACAGATTTCTACTACACGCACATTCAGAATGAGTCGCCTTCGGCTCCGGCGAACTTCTTTCTAGGCGCGGCGTTTCACCGCGCGTGGTGCATCGACAACCAAACGTCCCTGCCGACCACAGTCGCTCAGTCCACAGGTGAAGTCGGCCTAGATCCCGCAATCATGGCGCTCGCCACCGTCTGACCACCGACTCACGTGAGTCGGTGGTCCCCCAGCCCCGTCCGGGCGCTACCGGTCGGGGCTCTGTCATATCAGAGAGGGAAACGTGCATGTCGAATGCGAACGAGATTCTCCGAATCGCTAGAGGCGAAGTCGGCTATCACGAGGGACGCTCCAACGGGCACTGGAACAACTATCAGCGCTATTCCCCCGCCGTGCCGGGACTGGAGTGGTCCCAGAATCAGGCGTGGTGCGCAACCTTCGTTTCCTGGTGCGCAATGACGGCTGGCGTCGCCGACCTGTACCCGCGAACCGCCTCTTGTGCGGTCGGCGTTCAGTGGTTCAAGGACCGGGGGCGCTGGTCGGAGTATCCGGCGATCGGGGCTCAGGTCTTCTACGGAACCGGCGGGCGCACCCATACCGGCCTGGTGTACGACTACGACGACACCTACGTCTACACCTACGAAGGCAACACCAACGCTGACGGCGGAGCTGAAGGTGATGGGGTCTACACGAAGACCCGCCTTCGCCGTAGCGCCTATGTGTACGGCTACGGCTATCCGAAGTTCTCTGAGGGCATCAAGTCGGCCGACCCGGCGTATGCCGGAGAGAAGCCCAAGCCGATTGAGTATGAGCCGTTCCCCGGAGTGGCGTGGTTCAAGAAGAACCCCAACAGCCCCATCGTGACGGCCATGGGCAGGCGCCTCGTGGCCGTGGGGTGCAGCGCCTACCGCAAGGGTCCCGGACCCCAGTGGACCAGTGCCGACCGCGAGAGCTTCCGTAAGTGGCAGCGCAAGCTAGGCGACGCGCCCGCAGAGTGCGACGGATGGCCGGGGCCGAAGCAGTGGGCAGCCCTCAAGGTTCCCCGCGTCTCGTAACGCTCTGTACTTCCCGCGGGCGCCTGTATGTCCGATTCTGACCCCTTCCAGCCGATGCCGGCTCCGGGGTCAATCTATACGCACAGTCACGAAATGGAGATGACCGAATGTCCTTCGTCAAGGATCACGCAACCCGCCTCTACGCGGTGCTGGTCGCCGTGCTCGCGCTGGTCGCGCACTACGTGCCGTCGCTGCCGTCCCCGCTCATCCTGGGCGTTGCTGCGGCCGTGCTCGGTACCGGTGAAGCGGTACAGCGCATGGAGAACGCCAAGACCGCCAGCGCGCTTGAGACGGCCGGAATCGTCGCCCGGCATCGCAAGCCGTAAGGCAGGCAACCACGGCGCTCCCGTGGTTAGGGAAGACACCCTAGCCACGGGAGGTAAGCCCGCATGGGACACCCGCACATCGCTCTCATCGGTCGTGCCCGATCAGGGAAAGACACCATCGCCGTGCGACTGGTAACCCGACATGCATATACGCGAGTTGCCTTCGCTGATCCGCTCAAAGGCATGTGCCTGAGCCTCAACCCGATCGTCGGCTACGAGCCTTCCGGCTACGGCCCCTTGACGACACGGCTGGGCAGCGTCGTCCAGCGGTACGGCTGGGAGCGCGCCAAGGATGAGATTCCCGAAGTCCGGAGCACGCTACAGAGGGTCGGGCAGGCGGTACGTGAACAGGACGCTGAGCATTGGCTCAATCTCGCGTTGGACAAGATCGCCGTGGCCGACGCGTGGAACCTCCCCGTGGTCGTCACAGACTGCCGGTACGCCAACGAAGCGGCAGCGCTCAGAGCGCGCGGTTTCAAGCTAGTGAGGGTCACCCGCCCGAACGTCGCAAACCGAGTGTCCGACCACGAGAGTGAGACGGAGTTGGACGGCTACCCAACCGACGCGGCCATTGCCAACGTGGGCACGGTCGCAGACCTCAACGCCCTTGTAGACGCGCTGATCTGAGCGCACGTCAATCGAACTTAGAAGCCCCCTGCCCGCATTCGTGCTGGTAGGGGGCTTCTCTGCGTTCGGACCACCGACTCACGTGAGTCGGTGCCTTGCGCGCGCGTGCGCGCGTATGCAATTGTTGGCCCCGCAAGGCGCCGCAAGGGGCGGCGCCGGAGCGAGGGGGCGACATGGCTAGCAAGCTCAAGATGAGTGAAGTTCGGGGCGACATCCGCGTCGGGGCGGTCGCTGGCAGCAACACCATCCACGCCATCCGTGAGGAGGATGGCAAGAACGTGGCCTACTGCCCGACCCGCAGCAAGAACCCCATCCGTTCCTGGGGCGCCGCCCATGAGCAGAAGCCGCATCTTGAGCTGTGTACCAAGTGCAGCACCCTCGTTCCGACCGGCCCCGTAGACATCCGCGAAGACCAGGTTGAGATTCCGGGGCTGGGTCGCAAGGTGATCGTTCGAACCGCAACCCCCGTGATCAGTGACGACAAGGAGACCACGAACGTGGCAGTCAAGAGCATGAGCAAGGCGGACCAGGAAAAGGCCACTGAGGAGATCCGGGCGAGCATTGAGCGCCTTCCGGTCTTGATCGGTGAGGGTAAGGATGACGCGGTTAAGGAACTCCATGCGGAGATCAAGACCGCCACGAACAAGATCACCGGCACCGGTGCCGCTGCCCTCAAGGCCGCGATTCGGGCTGAGGTGGAGAAGGTGGCCAAGGAGGCGGCAGAGAAGGCGAAGACCGACAAGGCTGCCAGCAAGGAAGTTGCGGTAAGCAAGGAAACCACCCTTGAAGCGTCCCTTGCCGACAAGGAAATCAGCGGCCTTGTCGCGAAGGGGCAGGAGCGCGTCAGGCAGCTTGCGGTGAGCAAGTTCAAGGGCGGGCACGAAATCGCGGAAATCATTCTCGACATCCGTACCCGCGTCCTCAACAAGAACGGTCACCCCGACCTGAACGCCGACAGTGACGCGGCGAAGAAGAACACGGCCAGGGTCTTTGACGACCTTCTTGAGGGGCTGCCCGAAGAGGGTGAGGACGAGGCGGCTGACGCGATCCGCGCCGAAATCGGCAGCATCAAGAAGAGCTACCGAAACGCCATCAAGGACGTGCGGGCGAACTACCTCAAGTCGCTGGACCACTCGCCGGAAGAGGCGAAGAAGTACGAATACGCGCTTGAGGCGCACCCGGACCTCAAGCCTTCGGAAGCCGTGGCGCAGTTCCACGGGTACGAGCTTCGCACCCGCGCTGAGATCGCAAAGGCGGATCGGGAGCGCAAGGCGCTTGAGAAGAAGAAGGTTGAAGAGGCAGTTGAGGCGGGCGAACTCTCTGAGGCAGAGGCAGCCGAAGCGCTGAGTGAGGGGGACGCCGAAGAGAAGACCCCCAAGGAGATCCGCGCCGCGTACATCAAGCGCGTGACGAACTCCTGGAAGAAGCACGTCAAGGAGATTAAGGCGATCAAGGACACGGAGGAGCAGGAAGAGGCAATCGATGAGCTGACTGCCCTCATCGCCGTACTGCGCAAGGAACTCAAGGTCTGACCTCAGCCACTCGGGCCACCAAGGCACGGAACCCCCGGACTCTTCACAGCAAGGGCCGGGGGTTCCTCGTTGGACCACCGACTCACGTGAGTCGGTGCCTAGGAGGGAAAGCGATGGGTATCGCAGACAACAGCGATCAGCAGCACATGCGACGCATGACCCTGGACTACTCGTACGAGCAACTGAACGGACTTCTCACCACACTGCAATTGGCCAAGGAGGAAAGCGAGCGTGAGGCGGAAGCGTCCAGCCATCCGCATAAAGCCCTGGCCCATCGGCTCCTTGCGCAGTGGACCAGCGAGCACATCGACCGGCTACAGGCGGCATGGGAAGCCGGGGAACCCCTAGAGGAGCGGGCGGAGTCATCCGGAGTCACGCTGACCGGAGTTACCGGCGTTGGCTCGGTGCACGTGTTCAGTGAAGACCTTGAAACGTACGTGACGATTGAAGAGCAGGAAAGCGAAGCGTCCGTGACTTTCGTGGGCTACGGGCGGACAAATGGAGATCAGTACATCCATGCGCTGACAGGTCGGCGAACCGTGTGCGGTACGGCAGCGAGTGAGACAGCCGATGGACCAGCCACTTGCCCGGACTGCCTTTACCACCTTGAGAAGGCACAAGAGCGGCCCTGAGTGCCCGCCTGAGCGTCTTCTGGCCCCGTCTGGCCCTGAGGGTCGGGCGGGGCTCTTTCGTGCCCGCAGACGGCCGCACAGCGGCTCGCAGGGGCACGGGCAACCGTCGCGCTCCCCACTAGGTGACAGACACCTAGTCGAAGGGGGTACGCGTGGGACGCGTACGCACAATCCAGCGGGGCGGTAGCCGCTTCTACATTCACCCGGACCGGCCGGAGATCAAGGCCCCCGGCGTTACGTCCATCATCAGCATGGCGCCGAAACCGTTCCTGCCGTTCTGGTACGCACGGATGACAGCCGAACTCGCCGTAGACAGCCTGCCGTTCGTGGCTCAGATGGCTGAGCGCGATCGGCAGGGGGCCATCGACTACCTCAAGGGTGCCGCTCGCCGGTACACCAAAGTCCGCGCCGATGTGGGCTCCGACGCTCACGACCTGTTCGAGCGCATGATCCGGGGTGGGCACGTCGGCAGGGTCCACCCGGACCTTGAGCTGTACCGCGCCAACTTCGCGGAATTCCTGGCAGCCGTGAACCCTGAACTAGTCCGTGCCGAAGACGTGGCATGGAGTGATGAGCACGGATACGCCGGATCGTTCGATGCCGTGCTCCGTGTGTGGCTGGACGACGACGGCAAGCCCACGCCGGACCGCTCCGGCGCTCCGCATCTGCTGATCGCGGATTGGAAGACCAGCAAGGACACCTACCCGGACGTGGCTCTACAGATGAGCGCATACGCCCACGCCGACCGGATCATTTCCCCGGACGGCCAGAGTGAGCCCATGCCGGAATTCAACGGCGCGGCCGTACTCCACATCACGCCGGAGCGCTGGGAGTTCAAGCCTGTGCGCATTGACGAAGAGGTCTTCTCGTTCTTCCTGGCGCTGCGAAAGGTCTTCGACTGGGATCGGGACGTGTCCAAGACGGTTCTTGGGCGCGCCATCGCCAAGAGCGTCGGTGGTCTCGTGACGGGCACGCAGCGTCGTGCGAAGTAGCCGGGCAACACTCGCGCTCTAGGTCAAGTAGAAGGGGCGGGTGGAAGACGGAGACCACCGACTCACGTGAGTCGGTGGGTCGGACCTCTTCCGCTCGCCCCTCTTCAATCCCGCAGCATTGAGGAGCAACGCGCATGGTGGCGCTAACCATCTTTGACACCGACCCCAACGCCAAGCCCAAGCCCCGACAGACCTTTTCGGATGACACCGTTGGCCGGTTCAGTTCCGGCCGCTCCGTCGATGGCGTCCCCGAGGCGCTTTCGGAGTGGCGTATCTCCACGGGGGACATGACCGTTGCAAAGGCGGTCGCTCAGCTCTTCGGGGGCGAGCCGGTCGAGACCGACAGTGCCTCTGAGAACTTCATCGACGTATTCACCGATCGAGAGACCGTGCTCATTGTGCTGGACGGCCCCGAGGCGATTCACGCTGACATGAAGCTCTGGAATCGCAACAAGCTCGTTCACCACTGTGACGGTTCGCTATTCCTCTCGCCGGATGAGAAGAAGGGTCAGCCGTGCCACTGCCCGGAACTCTTCGCTGAGCGGAAGCAGGCGGCAAAGGACTTGATGGGCCCGGTGCCCTCAATCACCGTCACGTTCCGGCTGGCCGATGATCCGGAGCTTGGGAAGTTCAAGTTCCAGACCGGTAGTTGGGTCATGGCGAGCGTGCTTCACGAGTATGAGAACGACCTTGCGGCAATCGACGGTTCGGCGCTGGCCGAACTCACCCTTGAGCTTGTCGAGTACACCATCAAGAAGGGCAAGAACAAGGGGCGGAACGTCAGCTACTACAAGCCCGTAATCAAGGTGCTCAAGAGCTACAACGACGCCATTGCGGATGAGCGGTAATCCCGTGGCGAAGCTGGACCAGGGCGCCCCGTACGACTGGGCGCGAGCCCTCAAGGGGGCGGCTGACGAAACTGTTGCGTCGCCCCTTTGGGAATTTCCGCCCGAAGCGCGCAAGGCAGTAATCCACGAACGACGTAGGCGCTTCGGCGTCGATGATGACGAAGGGCTTGAGATTGGCTAAGCGGGGCGTGGTCACCGACTACGCCGGGGAAGAGCTGTACCCCGGCGATCTCATCAACTATGCGGCACGGCAGGGGAATCGCGTGCGGGTCGCTGACGCCATCGTCGTGAAGGTGACGGCTGTACTTGAGGGCGGCAGGCTGCGCCCCATGCTCAAGGTGCAGCCGACCGGGACGGAGAGCGGATTCACGAAGCGGCGGACCATGCGCGCTGAGTGGATCAGCGCAGAACATGCGCGGCTCATCATGGCGAACGCCACGGGCGACGACTGACAGACACACAAGGGCCGGGTGGTTCCCAATGCGGGGATGCCCGGCCCTTTGGCATACCACCGACTCACGTGAGTCGGTGGTCAGGGGGAGGCATGGAACGAAGGATTGCAGCCGACGCTGCCCCCGCGCTGGGGGACGTTCGGCAGATGGGGCAGGGTGACACCGTGTGGCTTGCCCCCGGCATCGAGGGGCGCGCCGACTGGGGGCGGTATCTCGACGCGGCAGCAACGGCCATCACGCGCGGCGCTGAGGTTCGGTGGTGCCGACATGGCTAACCCAAACAAGGCCAAGGGAACGGCGTGGGAGTCGGATGTGCGCGACTACCTCAATTCGGCGCTAGGGCTGGTCGATGAGTGCGGGAAGTTCCTAAATCCGTTCGACGCTCACAACGTCCGGCGTCCAGCGCAAGAGGGGTCCGCCGACGTGGGCGACGTGCACGCGGTGCCGTTCGTCCTTGAGTGTAAGAACGTGAAGCGGGCGAGCGTCCCAACTTTCTTGCGGCAAGCGGAAGTTGAATCCGGTCACGCAGGCTTTCCGTACGGGGTCGCCGTGGTCAAGGCGCCCCGGCTGAATGTCCGGCGCGGCAAGGTGCATTTCACTGTCCGGACGTGGACGCGGGTGCGGCTCGCACTGGGCCTCTCCTCCCGCGCATTTGCAGACCGGTATGCGTTCACTGCCTCGCTGCGGGGCTTGGACTCCGGCAAGTGGTACATGACCCACGAGCTTGAGGACTTCCGGCTACTCCTTGCCGACGTGCGCGCGCTTCGTCACTGACAGTGAGAACCGCGGGGAAGCCGGCATCGGAATTCAGTGGGCAAAAACGGACATGCCGGGCCCCGCGGTAAGCACTCAGAGTCACGAGCGAACCGGGCAACAAGCGCGCTCAAGGGGGAGTGACGGAAGGGAGTGGATACGGAATGAAGTTCGCTCAAGTGCTCGCCCGGTTCGCAGACGTAACAGAACAGCCGGACGGGGGTTACCTGGCGCTCTGCCCGGCGCACCAGGACTCGCGCCCCTCGCTTCGCCTTTGGCGAGGGACGGACGACAAGGTACGCATCACTTGCCGGGCAGGGTGCCCGACAGAGAGCGTGATCAACGCGGTAGATCTCGCGTGGGGGGACCTGTTCAACGCGACCGGCCCCGGCTCCACTGTGCCGCGTGAGCGTCCGGCGTTGGTCGGAGCTGGCCCAACTGCCGCGCTCGCTCTGTACGTTGATGAGACTTCGGCGCGGCTCTTCGACTTCGAGCACGCTTACGCGGGCAAGGCGCGTGCGTACCTGTCTGCCCGCTTCGGTCTGGACGATGACGGCGCGGCTGACCTCCTGCTTGGGGTGGACAGCGGCGAAGACCCAACGGCGTTCCCGTACCGCTCGCGTGCCTTTACGCGGTATCCCCGGCTGACTGTGCCCCTTCTCGACTTCCGGGGGGTGGCCCGTGGCTTGCAGGGGCGGGACCTGAGCGGCGCGTGTCCCGGTCGATGGGTATCGCTGAGCAACCCCGAGGGGCAGCGATGGGCCCCGTACGGCGTTTTCAGGGGACAGGGCGGCTATGGGGTCACCCTGGTCACTGAGGGGCCCGGAGACGCGCTCACAGCGTGCGCTGTGGGCTATGACGCCGTTGCCGTCCGGGGCGCGTCGCTGGCCGGTAACCCGGACCTTGCCGCCGAACTCGCTGACGGACTCAAGGGCTCGCAAGTCATCGTGGCCGGTGACAACGACAGTGCCGGGCACGTGTTCACTCAGCGCCTTGCCGAAGGGCTTGCCGACCACGGCGTGAAGGTGTTCACGCTGGACGTCCCCAACTCGGGGGACGACCTTACGGATTGGCGCAAGCGCGACCCCCACGGCTTTCCCTTCGCGCTTCATCGGGCAGTCAAGTCGGCCCGGCCCGTGGCCAGTTCGGAAGAGGCTCAGGCCGAAGCGGTATCGGCTGAGCTGACCGACCGCACCGGAACCGACGTGGTGACGCGCGACGAAGGCAACGAAGCGGCGCGCATCCTCGCTGGGCTCATCAACCGGTACGGCGAGAGCGACGCCATGAACGCGCACGCCCTGGTGGCGTGGTCAAACGGCTGCATACGCTTCGCTCCGGGGCTTGGCTACTACGTGTGGAACGGTCGAACGTGGGAGCGCTCAGAAGTCCGCGTCCGCCAGGAAATCCATCGCATGGGGGCGGCGCTGGTGCTTGTCGGCGAGACTCAGAAGGCGCGCGGATTCACCATGACGACCAGGATTGACGCGCTGATGACTGAGCTTCGCAGCGTGCCGACCGTGCACGTAGACGCGGCAGAGTTCGACAACCGTCCGAACCTGCTCAGCTTCAACAACGGGACCGTTGACCTTCGCACCGGCACACTTCATCCGCACGACAAACGTGACATGCTCACCTATCGGCTTGATCTGGACTACAACCCCGACGCTGCGTGCCCCCGCTGGGAACAGTTCCTCACGGAAATCTTCCCCGGTGACCCGGAGTTGCCCGGCTACTTCCAAAGGCTCATCGGCTACGGGATCACGGGCTCGAACTCCGAACAGTGCTTCTGTGTTCTCTGGGGAAAGGGGGCGAACGGAAAGAGTGTCGCCACCGACACACTCACTGCCGTCTTTCGGGCTATCAGTCGAACGACCCCCTTCGCCACCTTTGAAGAGAAGCCGTCGGGTGGAATCCCCAACGACGTTGCCGCACTGAGGGGTTCGCGTCTGGTCATGGCATCCGAAGGCGAGTCGGGTAAGCCCATGTCTGAGGCGGTACTCAAGCGGGTCACTGGTAAGGACATGATCAGCGCAAGGTTCCTCAGGCAAGAATTCTTCGAATTCAAGCCGACGTTTCTCCTGATGTTGGCCACCAATCACAAACCGAAGTTCAAGGGCCAGGATGAGGGGCTCTGGCGACGCGTCAAGCTGCTGCCATTTACCCGCTGGTTTGCCCCCCACGAGAGGGATTACGGCCTTGACGCGAAGCTCATGCGGGAGACGGAAGGGATTGCCGCATGGGCCGTCCGGGGTGCTGTCGAGTGGTACCGCAACGGGCTCAAAGACCCTGCCGTGATCACCAGGGCAAGCAATGAGTACCGCGCGACCAGTGACGCGCTCGCCGGATTCTTCCCCGGCGTACTTGAGCAGTGCGACGACATGCACGTCATGAACGGCAATGACGCATTCAATCACTACTTGGATTGGTGCGAAGCGGAGAACCTGCCCCAAAGGGAAAGGTGGACCCGCCGCACGTTCTACAGCGCTCTTGAGGAGCGGGGAGTTACCCGCGTGATCAAGCGCGCGGGTGTCGCTCTTACTGGCGTTCGCATCGCTGACCCTGCGCCGTCCGCCCAAGGGCCAGAGATCTTCACCAAGTAACCCACACCCCACACCAGAGGGCAGACCACCGACTCACGTGAGTCGGTGGTCTGTCTGCGTTTGAGGAGCGCGCGAGTGCTGACCTATCGACATCCCGTAGCCGGGGACGTGGTGAACATCCATGTACCGGCGACCCCCGAAGAGCTTGACGCATTTGTTGACTGGGCTCAGCGCGCGAACGAGCGGGGGCCGATCGCGCTGGATACGGAGACCAGTGGACTGGACGTGTTCAGCGACGGGTACCGCTTGCGTACGGTCCAGTTCGGTGACGCGCATGACGCGTGGGTGATCCATTGGGAGCGTGGGGGCCACTTCCGTCGTGCCGCCCTTAAGGTGCTTACCAGGACTCGCCGATTCCTCATTCACAATGCCGCCTTTGACTGGCTGGTGTTGGACCGGCATGCGGGTACACCGCTGGAAGACCTTGCGCCCCGTACGCGCGACACCAAAGTCATGGCGGCTCTAGTCGATCCCCGCCAGCCACAGGAAGGCGGAATTGGAACCGGTCTCAAGCCTCTTTCCGCTCATCACGTTGACCGCACGGCCCCCGACACCCAAGGGGACCTAACGGCAGTATTCCGGTCGCTAGGGCTCACGAAGGCCAACGGCTTTGCCCTTATCGACATAGACAACCCGACCTACAACCTGTACGCCGGGCTTGACGTGGTGCTCCTTGCCCGTGTGGAACCGTGCCTTGCGGAAGAGCTTGCCCGGCTGGGAGTCCGTGAGCGGCTGATCGACTACGAGCATGAAATAGCCCGCATCTGCGCGCACATGCAGCGCAGGGGACTCATCCTTGACGATCAGTTCACACGGGAACTTGACGCCGCACTGTGCGAAGAAGCGCGCCAGAATGCCGAGACCGCCGCCCGGTATGGCGTTGAGTCGGTCAACTCCAACAAGCAGATTGCGGAAGCTCTCACCGGCATGGGGGAGACGCTGACGGAGCAGACGGCAAGCGGAGCCGTCAAGGTGGACAAAGCCGTATTGCTCGCGCTGGCCGATATGGACTTGCAATGGAAGCGCCTAGGAGTCCGCACGCCCAACCCACTTGCCGAAGCGGTATTGAGGAGCAAGCGCGCGGGCAAGTGGCGCTCTGCCTACGCCGAGACATTCCTAGAGACGGTGGACGCGTCCGGCAGGGTGCACCCCTTCGTGAATTCGCTGGCCGCACGCACGGGACGTATGAGTGTCACGCGCCCGGCGCTTCAAACGCTGCCTTCCAGTGACCAGATGATCCGGCGTTGCCTTCTCGCCGACGAAGGTCACGTCATGCTGAGCACCGACTTTCAGGCCGTGGAAATGCGCGTACTCGCCGCACTCGCTGACGTCAAGCGCATGAAGGAAGGATTCCAGTCCGGCGGGTCTGACTTCGATATCCACATGTTCACGGCTCGGCTCATCAAGGGGCCAGCCGCTACAGCGAAAGACCGGAAGCTGTTCAAGGGGGCGGGGTTCGGAAAGGTCTACGGGGGCGGAATCACCACGCTCGCCAGGCAGACGGGCGCGACTGAGGACGAGATCAGACGTGCGGTCAATGCCTATGACGCGACGTTCCCGGAAATCCGGCGAGCGTCCGCACGCTGGCAGCGTGAAGCGCGGGCAACGGGGATGGTCACGGTGTCGGCGACCGGCCGACGAATGCCGCTGGACCGTGACCGGACATACGCCGTCGTGAACTACCAGTGCCAGTCAGCAGCGCGGGACTTGCTCGGCCAAGCTCTCTTGAACGCTGAGAGCGCTGGACTTCTCGACGCCATGCGCCTGCCGATTCATGACGAAATCCTTGCGTCGGTCCCGGCCGGTGAAGCCGAAGAGTTCGCCCGCGAGTTTGAGAGGGCGATGACCTTCGACTTGTTCGGCGTGCCGATCGTTGCGACTGCTGATATCGGCGGTCGGTCGTGGGGGTCTCTGTATGGGGCCGACTTCTAGACCACCGACTCACGTGAGTCGGTGGTCCGTTACCGCTCCGTGATCTGCCTACTCCTCAAGGATGAGAAGTAACTCCCGTGCTCCTGCTCCAGGTTGAGCGCCGGTCTCGCCTTCGGAACTCTCTACAACCCTGCAAAAGACAAGCGGTCTAACCCGACATCAACACCATTGTTGGTGCCTTTTTCGCTGCCTAGGTTCAACGCCAACGCAACGGCGAAGGCAATGCGCAAGCCCCGTCCGAGCGATCCGGGACGGGGCTTTGCCATGCCCCCGTATGTCCAGGCGCTTCGGCTGACTTCGGCCACTCAGGTCTTGCGCGCGCTCTGCCCCGTTCCGGGCAACCCTGCCGCTCCCCAAGGAGCGGCAGCAACCCACGGAACACGCGGAGCCCTCCTTGATAGATCTCACCGAAGCTCAGATTGCCGCTGCGAAGGACAACGACCTTGAGGCCGTTACGGCAGTGGTCAAGGCAACGGAAGAGCGCATACAGCAACTCGCATGGAAGTACGCGACCGGCGCGGGGCGAACGGACCACTCCCTTGCCGAAGACCTTGCCCAGGTAGGACGCATAGCCGTTTGGGAAGGATTGCGCCGCTTCAACGGCAGCACGGTCGCGGAGTTCTTCACCTTCATTGACCGGACCCTCAAGGGGGCCATGAGCGACGAACGCAAAGTTCAGACCCGGCACGGGGTCTCGCGCGACCGGGCCGCGAACTTTGAGCGGGCTTTGTCGCTGGCCAATGGCGACCCCTACGAAGCGGAATTCCTGGTCACCACCGTTGAAGCAATGGGAAAGGAACGGACACTCAGCCCGGAAATGGCGTACGCCGCTCGCCTGAGCTATCAGGGCCTTGAATACCTGGACGCGCCCCTTGGTGAAAGCGAGACGGGAGAAGTTGTCACCCTTGCCGACACGCTTGCCGTTGAAGGCGAAGTGCCCGTTGACCTTCTTGAGCCCAGCGACTATGAGCGGGAGCGCCGCAAGAAGACCGGGTTGAAGGTGCGTAGGGTGCTTGCCCGACTGGGGGAGCAGCAGCGAGTAGTTCTCATGGCGCTGACTGGCATCATCCCCGTGGACTACTACGGAACCGAACGAGACGACGAACTGTCACGCGACTACGGAATACCGCTCCATCAGGTGCGCATAGTCCGAAGCAAGGCCAAGGATCGATTTGCTGAACTCTGGCCTACCGCCGCGTAGTCGCGTCGCACGACACCACCGACTCACGTGAGTCGGTGGTATCTTTGTGGCGTGGATCTCACAAAGCAGTGCACAAAGTGCGGAACGGTAAAGCCGATTGAGGACTTTCCGCGCAATGGCACACGTGCCGACGGCAGCGTAAAGCGGACGCAACCTTGCAAGCCATGCAAGGCGAAGCAGCAGGAAGAGCAGCGGCGGGCAGCAGAAGCGGAAGGGGCGGGGCGCGACTCCGGACAAGAGAAGATCAGAAAGCGCGCAAATGAGTTGGGTATCTCGCCGCGACAGTTGAACGCACTGATGGACAAGTCGTGCGACGTGTGCGGCTCGGAGTCCGGGGCCGGGAGGCAGCGCAACAGTGTCTTCGCGCATCCCGTCAGCGGAAAGGTTGCTGGCGTGGTCTGCCTTAAGTGCGCCTCTGGAATCGCCCACCTGGGCGCGGACGCTGAGAGGGTCGCTCGCGTCCTCCGGCTATTGCGGTGAGCGGATCAAGTAGGGGCGGCATGGCAAACAAGGGTGACCGCACGACATTCCTCAAGCGCTTCGGTGAAGTGCTGGGTGACGCGACCACGGCCGAACAGGTGGCCGCCGCGTATGAACTGGTGAAGACCGAGGGTCGCTCGCTGGGGCGCTCTGTTAACTGGCAGAGCGCTTGCGACTGGCTGATCGCGAACTACGAAGAAGCCGCCGACGATGCCCGGCGTCATTGGGTGATCTTGGAAGGGTCCATGATGATGACGTACGCCAACGCTTAGACCACCGACTCACGTGAGTCGGTGGTCCGCTCCTCTGGCCCCCGCTGTCTGATGTGAAGTCAGACGGTCGGGGGCTTTTCTTTATGCCGAGAGAGGCATGTGCATGACATAACGGAGGGCGACGCTCCAGTTGCGGAATAGTTGTATGGAATATGACTGGAATTTGTCGATCACGCTTTCTAACGTGACGCCATGGATGCACACGGTGGTATGTACCTGGCGCACCTGTCCGTTTGGGTGCCCATGGTCGATCAATGGGGGCGTGTGAAGTGGCGCCCAGCGCAGCAGATGAGCGGCCTACTGGCCGACGAACTGATACGTGAGTGCGCGGACCTACAGAGGGTGCTGGAAGCCCACGGAAGGCTTGTAGCCGGAGTGCTAACGCCCTGGTGGGCGCGCTACGGAGGCTTCCGTGTCGTGGCCCGTGACAGGGGCTCCGGGGCTCTCGTCGGCATGACGGAGTGGGCCCGCGACCCTTACGTCAAACCTCAGTGGATAGAGCCCGCAGACGGCCCGTGGACGAGCTGTCAGCACGGCCAGCACCACCAGGGCCAAGGGCTCGCAGAAGCGGCCTGAAAGCCCGCTGCCCATCAATGCGCCACCGTCCGTGGCGTACAGCACGCAACGATCTACGGGGGATCGTGTGAACAATCAGTGCAAGCGCGAGCAAGATCAAGTCAACGATGCGGCCAACAGGTCCGTCACGGTGAACCTGTTCGTGGTCGTCACGGACTCATGGGAACAGAGTGCCGTGTGGCTGCCCGCTCACAGCGTGGGGCACACCGAGATCGCCGACCCGGCTGGACGGGAGACGGTGAACTCATGCCGGGAGCTGCGGGCGCTCCTCCTGTCCATGGGCGGGTGGGTCGGCCGAATCCTCAAGCCCGCCGTGGTGCCCCGGTACCGGCTGATCGCCCGTGAAGTGAGTGAGGACGCACCCCTTGTCGGCATGGGGTGCTGGCAGACACCCGGCGGCAGCATCTACGTGTCCAGCGGCATCCCCATGACCTCATGCCACATGCTCGGAGAACCGGGCCATCGGTGTGAGTGGGGAAGCGTCGCGCCGCACGCCGCGTAAGGCATGGTGAAGCCCCCGTCACTCCCTGGTCCGGAGCGGCGGGGGCTTTCCTCGTTGTTACTGTCCGTACAAACCACGGGGCCCGTGATGTCCGTTTTTGGGGGCATGGCCCCGATGCCGGCTGAGCGCGAAAACTTACAGAGCGTCACAACGGAAGAAGCCCCGACGGTCGGTGCGACGGGGCTTCAACGGGGGAGTGCAGCGGCGTCAGCAGGCGCCGAACTCTCCACGACGGACAGCCGATACGAACGACGACCACGCACCGGGCTCGAAGGTCAGCGCCGGGCCAGCCGGGTCCTTGCTGTCGCGGACGGGGACGAGCCCGTGAGCCTCTGCGAACGCGGGCGCCCACTCCACACACTCCCCGCCGTTGGCTTGGCTGTGGGTCGAACTGGTCCAGTCCGCTTCCGGAATGTGGGCATGGGTCATGAGTAACAGTCCTTCGAAATGGAGTCGATCAACTCTGCCGACTCGTCCGGCGGCGCGGCCATGGCCTTGAGCAGATCATAGGCATCCTGTGCCGACGTCACGTCGTCTTGCTCGGCAAGGACATACCCCTTGGGGAAGCCGTCAACGTGCACCACGTCGGATCCTTCGCTGAATGACAGGAGACCGAACGGGCTCGCGTATCCGTGGTGGCGCCCGTTGTCGCGGATGATCTGTACGCGATGCATGGGGGTCTCGGCGATGTTTCGGAGATGGGTGAGTTGAGCGCGCATCACCTGATCGTCGCCGACTGTGTTCCTGAGCACCGACTCATTGAGCACCAGCCAAAGCCGGGCGGGCTTTTCTCGCGTCAGGATGCGCTGACGCTCTATGCGGGCCGTTACCAGGTCCTCAAGGTTTGTCGGGCGGCCGGTGCGTAGAACGGCGCGGGCGTAGTGCTCTGTCTGCACCAACCCCGGCAGTAGCTGCGGATGGAACATGCGGACCACCGTGGCTGTCCACTCCAGCTCGACATACCGCCGGAACCATGGTGGGAACGCATACCGCAGTGCCAACGGCCACAACCGCTCAAACCGCCCGTTCGAGTGCGGGAACACCCGATCGCAGGTTTGTGCGAACTCCAACCCCGGTACCCGCTCGCCCGATTCGATCTTCGCAACCAGGGAGTACCCGCAGTTGGCCGCCTTGCCCAGCTTCGACTGTGACCAGCCCAGCCGCTCCCGCTCCAGCTTGACCTCACTGCCGAAGTGCTTGAGCGGTGACGCGCTGGGGTCGCCCTGATCAGCGGCCTGAGTCTCAACACTCATCCGAACCCCCTTTCATGTTTGGACAGTTGCGACTGTCCAAGCGAAGTACCTGTTCAGCGTACGCGCGGAGCGCAACGCTTGCGGTACAGACGGTGATGAGCGCCCCGGGTGGGGCGCGCGAGACCGAAGAGGTACCCCCGATGGCGACGACAACCCCCAGTGTGAGCGCGGAGCCTGCCCCGGTGACGAAGCCCGCCCTTGAGCCCGTGCCCGTGGACGGCTGCGACGTCTGCGCCGCGCTGGCGAAGTCGCGGGAGGGGGCACGGGCCAACGGTGACCACGGCTATGTGGCCATGGTCAACGAGGAGTTGACGACGCATCCCCACGTAAGGGCGGCCCGCTCGTGAACAAGCCCCGGCTACTCCTGAGGCTGGAGACCTGGTGGTGGATGGACGGCTGCCACTCCTGGCCCCTGCGGTTGGTGAGTCGGACCGCCCGCAGGAAGCACGCGGAAGCCGAGCGGATCGCCGACAACGTCAGAAGCGAGATCTTCGGTCTTCTGCTGAACCAGGCGATTCTCAACGCCATGGACGACGTGGAGAACGGTAATAGGTCGGGGGTGCCGATCAGGTGGCCGTGATCGAGATCGGTCCGAGGATTTGGGAGAGGCATCTAGAATCCTTGGAAGCGTCCATAAAGTCGCAGCCCGCACCATGCGATGCCATTGCCGAGTGGTTTCCGGAATTGCATGCTGCGGCGCTCGCAACCGAAGACGAACTACCCGCCGACGATGACGACGTGTCGCCGAAGCCGTGGTGTGTGCTCCCGCCCGGTCACCGTGGTTGGCATCACGGAATTATGCGGCCCCTCACGGATGGTTCGGTATGGCTCCGCTGGAAAGGGCCGCTGGCCCAACTAGCGTCCTTGAAAGATTGCCTACATGAGTACATAGACGAAGACGGACTTGATTTCGTGTGCACTCTGTGGCGTGGGCATCCGGGAGACCATGACATGTGAGTGCCCCCAGACTCCCGCCCCCGTCCGGACGTTGCAGCAGCCTCTCCACCCTCCCACCCGGAGGCTCGCTTTCCCGGACGGGGGCGGGGCAAGCCCCCGCAGCCCCATCACAACTACCCGAGACGAAATCATGAAAATCCGCTGTAGCGCCACAACGAAAATGAGCGACTGGGCTATTGCCGTGGCCCTCCGGGTGAAATATCCGGGGTCGCAGTGGGACAAAGAACAAATTGAGTCGCAGGTCAAATGTTGGCTTGCCGACCACGGCGCCGGTCCCCATCAAGCCCTGGTGCGAGAACTCAACGGAGATGAATCGGTATGGGTCTCGTGGCAATCCGGCGACGAACCGCACAGCATCAGGACACGCAAGGACTGCCCGAAGCTTGGCCCTGACGATGACGAAGGCTGCACGCTGTACGACCGCCACGACGGGCCATGCGGATGGGAGATCCGAGATCCCGAAAAGGAAGCCGTAATCGAGCAATTGAAAAAAATTGTACCGGGGGTCGCCGACCTATTCCCCATTAGGCGCAACCCCTTGTAGGTCCAACCGGACCCCTTGTAGCTCAGTCAGGAAGAGCACCAGCCCCACGGCGCGACTTCGATCCTTCTCGCGTCTGGCTGGCGACCCCGGTTCGAGTCCGGGCAAGGGGGCGGGTCGCCTCCTGGGCAGCGTGTGTGAACGATCTGGCCCGGGAGGCGACCTAGACGCCCCACCCCCACAGCCGGTAGGGGTAGGGCTCCCGCTCCGGCGGGTGAGCAAGTGCACCACGGCACGGCACCACGGCACGGGGAACGTCCCCGGCCGATCCTCTCTGAGGAGGCGCAAGCCAGTGACACTCAAGGAAGCTCTCAAGAGGAAGGCCACCGTTCGCGGCGGCGAGGATGACGGCGGCCACGGCGGCGACAACACCGACATCGAAGACGGCGACGGCCAGGGCGGGAGCGGCAGCCCCGGCCACTGACTCCGGTGAGTAGGTGAACTGTCCCCGGCTGGCGAGAAGTTCAGCCGGGGACGGCGCCCCGCTCGCTAGGCTGCGATCAACCGAAGAGAGGTGACCCGAAGTGCAGAACTTGCTGGCCGTTGACTGGGACTACTTCTTCCCAACCCCGACGGCCGGTGCGCCGCTTGGGGGTCACCCGGAACTGTACGCGTGGCCCGTGGCGGAAGACGCGATCCACGTCGAGGCCATGTGGCTGAGGAGAGTCAAGGACTTCGTGGACAGGGGGTTGCCGCTCCCTCGTTGCAGCGGTTTCGAAGGCTTTTGGGACCGGTTCAACATCGCTCCCGGCGCGATGGTCGTATACGCCGACTCGAACGCTTGGGCTGGTCAGCTCTTCCCGTCCACCTTCGGTGGCGAAGGCCCGTGGCACAGCGTGCACCTGTACGACGCTCACCACGACTGCGGGTACAAGAACAACACTCGGAGTTTCGAAGAGTGGAAGCGCCAGGGGCAGATCAGGGCCGAAAACTGGATGCTCGCGCACTACTGGAACGGGTCGCAGCTCCACGTGCACTTCCCCCCGTGGCGCGAGACCATGGCACGGCCAACAGAAGAGCCCGTGATCCCCGTCAGCATGGCTATCGACGACGGCCACGGAGCGCCGGACGTCACCTTCGATGCCGTATTCCTATGCCGTTCGGGCGCGTGGGTGCCGAGTTGGTGTGACGACCAGTTCGAAGAGTTCTTGAGCGCGTGCCCGGCCAAGCCTGTGGAGCACCCACAGAACGTTTGGAAGCACCCTCGGGACGACGTCCGGCGGATGTACGAGCTGTCGTGCCGTCGGGGCGCAGGGTCAGACGTCGGAGGGAGGCATGGGCAGTGAGCGGTCCCGAGCGAACGTGCCCCGCTTCGGCACCTTGTACAACCAGCCTTCTTCCGCCAGGGCGGCAAGCGCGCGCCGGATCGTAGGCCGAGAAAGCCCGTACTCCTCAGCGAGTTCGTTTTCGCTGGACATGCGCCGGTTCGGCTTCCAGTCGCCACGTTGAAGACGCGTCCGCAGGATGCCTAGCAGTTGCTCGTAAGGGGCTTCCGGTGCGTCCCGGTCGATCTTGGCGTCTGGCCCGTACTCCATGCCTCTGACGCTATCCGGCCAGAGATGTGCCCGCATCACTCACAAGCCTTTACAAGGCTTCACAAGAGGCCCTAGCGTCGCAGGCGACAAAAGACCCCCGCGACCGTTGCGACCGATCCGGGGGCATGGCCGACCTGAGGAGACAGGACGACATGACGGAGCTTATCCACTGGTTGCTGCTGTGGGCGTTGTTCACGCTCGCCGCCTTCCACCCGAACCCGCCGCGCACCCCCGGCAAGCACGCCGTGAAGCCCGTACCCGCCGAGGAACCCACGCCCACCCGCAGGATTCACCCTTGGACGGGCTATCCGGTGAACGTGTGGCATGTGCCGTGGCGGACCGTGGCGCCTGAGCACGTACAGAAGCGCGAAGCGCTGACCATCGAAGACGACGGCCCCATGATCCGGCGGTACTACCTCGCCTACATGGCACTGCCCGAAGAGGTGAAGCGCCGCAACATGGAAGAGCGGCAGCGCATAGCGGAAATCCTGCGGCAGCATGAGCGACGCGCCCGTGAACTCCGCTGGGCAACGCTCGGATTCGACTACCCCGGCGTCAAGCTGCGCGGGCATGAGGAACTGGCCGCGCTGCGGGCCGGGGAGGCGGGGGCATGAGCGCCATCTGTTGTCGCTGCCGTCGCTGGACGGCCGAGGCCATCCCCGTCCGCCACATTGAGCGGGCAAGCGGGCCCAGCGTGACCCTGTACGGCTGTCCTGAGTGCCTGCCCGTCCTCAAGCCCGTGCGGGCCCCTGAGAGGGCCGTGAGCGGGCGCTGAGCGGCCCCGCGACTGCCCCGTACGTCTGCGCCCCCGTCGCGGACGTACGGGGCTTCTCCGTTCTCCAGACAGGGTGTCGGCATGCCCGGTAGGGTCGCCTCCGTTCCCCGGTGGTGAGGGCATGCGCGAAGGGCCGGAAGCCCGAGCGTCCACCCAACAGACAGCGGAGATATGACCGTGCCTGGACGCTTGCACGGAATGGAACAAGCCCCGTCCGAGTTGATCGCGGACGGGGCTTTTCGCTGGTCAGAACACCGCAACCCCGATACGCATACTCTGACTTCATGACTGATACCGAAGGCGCTCCGGTAAGATGTGTAAGAGTCATGCTCGTCGACGACCAGGTGCTGCTGCGCACCGGTTTCCGTATGGTGCTGGCGGCCCAGCCCGACATGGACGTCGTCGCCGAGGCCGGGGACGGCATGGAGGCGCTCGAGGTGCTGGCCGGCACCGCCGTGGACGTCGTCCTGATGGACGTCCGCATGCCGCGGCTGGACGGGGTGGAGGCGACCCGGCGCATCTGCGCCCAGGACGACCCGCCCAAGGTGCTGATCCTGACCACCTTCGACCTCGACGAGTACGCCTTCTCCGCGCTCAAGGTCGGCGCGAGCGGCTTCATGCTCAAGGACGTCCCGCCGGCCGAGCTGCTGGGCGCCATCCGGGCCGTGCACAGCGGCGACGCGGTGGTCGCCCCCAGCACCACCCGCCGCCTGCTGGACCGTTTCACCCCCATGCTGCCCAGCACCGGCAACGAGCCGACCAGCGCGGAGATCGGCCGCCTGACCGACCGGGAGCGCGAGGTGATGCTGCTGGTGGCCCAGGGCCTGTCCAACGGCGAGATCGCGGCCCGGCTGGTGCTGTCCGAGGCGACGGTCAAGACACACGTCGGCCGCATCCTCACCAAGCTGGGGCTGCGGGACCGGGTGCAGGTGGTGGTGATGGCGTACGAGAGCGGGCTCGTACGCGCGGGCGGCAAGGGCTGAGCCGGGCCCGGCTCAGCGCAGCACGCCCTCCAGGAAGTCGCTGCCGAGGCGGGCCACCACCGTCAGGTCCAGCTGGTGGAGCACGTACCGGCCGCGCCGGCGGGTGGTGATCAGCCCGGCCTTCTTCAGCACCGCGATGTGCCGGGAGACCTCCGGGGCGCTGATGTCCAGCGCGGTGGCCAGCTCGCCCGTGCTGAACGCGGCGCGCGCCAGGTAGCGGCACATCCGCATCCGCATCTGGTGGGACAGGGCCTCCAGCCGCAGCTTGAGCAGGTCGAGGGAGCCCGGCCCCGGTAGCTCGGGCGCGGCCACGGGGTAGTGGATCACCGGGCGCCAGCCCGGCGCGTGCCCCACCAGCAGATGGGGCCAGCCGAGCGAGGACGGGACCAGCGTGATGCCCGCGCCGACCGCCGGGTCGAGCGCGGTCGCCCGGCCGCTGCCGAGCTTGTCGACGGTGATCCGCGCGCCGTCGTCCGTCAGGGCGATCGCGGGCGACACCTCCGCCAGCGCCCCGGCCAGGCCCTTGCGGCGCAGCACCTCGGTCTTGTGCCGGGCGTCGGCGGCCAGCTGGACCCGCACCCGCTGCCAGACGTCGTTGAAGAACGCCTCCGCGCAGTCCTCGAAGAGGCGGCGCAGCCAGGCGCGGACGGCGGGCGGGTCGTCCAGCAGCCGCTTGGCGAAGTCCAGCTGCCGGGGGCCGCGCGCGGTGGCGCGTTCCAGGGCCAGCTCGCGGGCCCTCGCGTTCACCAGCGGCGAGGCGCCCTTCAGGCTGTAGTGCGGGGAGCAGGAGATCTCCAGGGCCGCGTGGGTGAAGACGTCGTCGTCGAGCCGGTCCAGCATGTCCAGGTCCTCGGCGAGCGTGTCGCCGGGCAGGCCGTGGGCGTCCGGCAGCGCGGCGAACGGCATGAGGATGTCCGAGAACGTCGAGACCCACAGGAAGTCCGCCTCGCACAGCCGGTCGGCGAGGTCCGGCTTGAGGCCGGCGTTGGTCGCGGTCGTCCAGCCGTGCAGGCCGGGGTGGTGGCCGGGCTCGGCCAGGGCGTGCAGCGCGGTGCACAGTTCGGCGAGGGGCGAGTGGCGGAACACCACGCGCTCGGGCGGCAGCCCTGCGATCTCGATCGTCACGCTCATGCGCTCATCGTGCCTCTCTCTTCGCAGGTCGGGCCGCCGATTGACGTTCCTCGTCAATCCACGCGCCGGATGCCCGGCGGCGGCGCACCGTGGAAGACATGAACGCCACTCAGCAGCACATGCTCGATCTGTACCGTTCCGCCCAGCACCAGGTACCCGCTCCGCCCGCGCCCGGCACCGGCGAGTGGCGGCTGGTCGAGGAGTTCCGCACCCGGCGGGAGTTCCGTGCCGTCGTCGACGCGCGGGCCGCCGCCCGGCGGGCCCGCTGGTCCGCGCTCCTGGGCCGCCTGCGCCGGCCGGCCACCACGGCCACTGCCGCCACGGGGCTCCCCGAGCGTCGCACCGTCGGCCACAGGGCCCGGTGACCCGAAGAGGCGTGCGCGGCCTCGCGTAGCATGACAAGGGAATCGTCCGGTACCCCCGCGGACTGGAACGGAAGGCATCCCGCCGCGTGAACGCACACCTCTCGCCCGAGCATGCGAGCCCTCAGGACCGCCCGGCCCGGCTCACCGTCGGCGTCGTCGGCGCCGGCCGCGTCGGCCCCGCCCTGGCGGCGTCCCTGCAGCTCGCCGGGCACCGCCCGGTCGCCGTCTCGGGCGTCTCCGACGCCTCCCTGCGGCGCGCCGCCGCCATGCTGCCGGACGTGCCGGTCATGGCCCCCGCCGACGTGCTCGCGCACGCCGAGCTGGTCCTGCTGACCGTGCCGGACGACGCCCTGCCGGGCCTGGTCGCCGGCCTCGCCGAGACCGGCGCCGTACGCCCCGGCCAGCTGCTGGTGCACACCTCCGGCCGGCACGGCACCGCCGTCCTGGACCCGGCGACCCGCGCCGGCGCCCTGCCGCTGGCCCTGCACCCCGCGATGACCTTCACCGGCACCCCGGTCGACGTGCAGCGCCTGGCCGGCTGCTCCTTCGGCGTCACCGCCCCCGAGGAGCTGCGGCTGGCCGCCGAGGCGCTGGTCATCGAGATGGGCGGCGAACCCGAGTGGATCGCCGAGAGCGCCCGCCCGCTCTACCACGCGGCCCTCGCCATCGGCGCGAACCACCTGGTCACGCTGGTCGCCCAGAGCATGGAGCTGCTGCGCACGGCCGGGGTCGAGCACCCCGCCCGGATGCTCGGCCCGCTGCTGGGCGCCGCCCTCGACAACGCCCTGCGCAGCGGCGACGCCGCGCTGACCGGCCCGGTGGCGCGCGGCGACGCGGGCACGGTGGCCGCGCACGTCGCCGAACTGCGCGCGCACGCCCCCCAGGCCGTCGCCGGCTATCTGGCGATGGCCCGTACGACCGCGGACCGCGCCCTGGCGCACGGCCTGCTCAAGCCCGAACTGGCGGAGGACCTGCTCGGCGTCCTCGCGGACGGAGGCAATCAGTGAACACCCGGCTCACCCGCACCGCCGATGAGCTCCACGCCCTCCCACGCGGCGGCCGCCGCGCCGTCGTGATGACCATGGGGGCCCTGCACGAGGGCCACGCCACGCTCATCCGCGAGGCGCGCGAGCTGGCGGGCCCGGACGGCCAGGTCGTCGTCACCGTCTTCGTCAACCCGCTGCAGTTCGGCGCCGGCGAGGACCTCGACCGCTATCCGCGCACCCTGGACGCCGACCTGGAGATCGCGCGCCAGGCCGGTGCGGACGCCGTGTTCGCCCCCGCCGTCGAGGAGGTCTACCCCGGCGGGGAGCCCCAGGTCCGGGTGAGCGCGGGCCCCATGGGCGAGCGCCTGGAGGGTGCCTTCCGGCCCGGCCACTTCGACGGCGTGCTGACCGTCGTCGCCAAGCTGCTGCACCTGACCCTGCCGGACGTGGCGCTGTTCGGGCAGAAGGACGCCCAGCAGCTGGCCGTGATCCGCCGCATGGTGCGCGACCTCAACTTCCCCGTGGAGATCGTCGGCGTGCCCACGGTCCGCGAGGCCGACGGGCTGGCCCTCTCCAGCCGCAACCGCTACCTCTCCGACGCCGACCGCCACACCGCGCTGGAGCTCTCCCGCGCCCTGCTCGCCGCCCACAACGTGGTCGAGCTCGGCCCCGACGCCGTGCGCCACGCCGCCCACGTCGTCCTGCACGAGGCGGCCGGCATGACCCCGCCGGCCGACCTGGACTACCTGGCCCTCGTCGACCCGGCCGACTTCACCGAGGTCCCCGCCGACTACACCGGCCCCGCCGTGCTCGCCGTCGCCGCCAAGGTCGGCACCACGCGCCTGATCGACAACATCCACCTGGAGTTCGAGGCACCCGGAGACGAGCGATGACCGGTATACGACTGCACGCGCCCCGCCCCGGCTGGGCGGTCGACTCCGACGTCGTCGTCATCGGCTCCGGCGTCGCCGGCCTGACCGTCGCCCTGCGCTGCGCGGCCGCCGGCGCGCAGGTCACCGTCGTCACCAAGGCCCGCCTGGACGCCGGCTCCACGCGCTGGGCCCAGGGCGGCATCGCGGCCGCCCTCGGCAGCGGCGACACCCCCGCCCAGCACCTGGACGACACCCTGGTCGCCGGCGCCGGGCTGTGCGACGACGCGGCCGTGCGCACCCTGGTCACCGAGGGCCCCGACGCCGTGCGCCGGCTGATCGCCTCCGGCGCCCGCTTCGACACCGACGACGACACCGGCGAGATCCTGCTGACCCGCGAGGGCGGCCACCACCGCAACCGCATCGCCCACGCGGGCGGCGACGCCACCGGCGCCGAGATCTCCCGGGCACTGGTCGAGGCCGTGCGCGCCGCCGGCATCCGCACCATCGAGCACGCGCTCGTCCTGGACCTGCTCAAGGACGGGGACGGCCGCGCCGCCGGCGTCTCGCTGCACGTCATGGGCGAGGGACAGCACGACGGGGTCGGCTCGGTGCGGGCCGGTGCCGTGGTGCTGGCCACCGGCGGCATGGGCCAGGTGTTCTCCGCGACCACCAACCCCTCCGTCTCCACCGGCGACGGCGTGGCGCTCGCGCTGCGCGCCGGCGCCGAGGTCTCCGACCTGGAGTTCGTCCAGTTCCACCCGACCGTGCTGTGGCTGGGGCCCGACGCCGAGGGCCAGCAGCCGCTGGTGTCGGAGGCGGTGCGCGGCGAGGGCGCGCACCTGGTGGACGCCGACGGCCACCGCTTCATGGTGGGCGCGCACGAGCTGGCCGAGCTCGCCCCCCGTGACATCGTCGCCAAGGGCATCATGCGGCGCATGCGCGAGCGCGGCACCGAGCACATGTACCTGGACGCCCGGCACTTCGGCGCCCGGATGTGGGAGCACCGCTTCCCCACCATCCTGGCCGCCTGCCGGGCGCACGGCATCGATCCGGTGACCGAGCCGATCCCGGTCGCGCCCGCCGCGCACTACGCCTCCGGCGGCGTCCGCACGGACCTGCGCGGCCGCACCACGATCGAGGGTCTCTACGCCTGTGGCGAGGTCGCCTGCACGGGTGTCCACGGAGCGAACCGGCTGGCGTCCAACTCGCTGCTGGAAGGCCTGGTCTTCGCCGAGCGCATCGCCGACGACATCGCCGCGAGCAGCACCGGCGGCCGGCGGCCGGGCGGCGAGCCCGTTGCCGCCGCAGGCCCCGTGGTGCCGCTGCTGCCGCCGGAGGCCCGCTTCGCGATCCAGCGCGCGATGACCCGGGGCGCCGGCGTGCTGCGCTCCAGGCAGAGCCTGGAACAGGCGGCGGCGGAGCTGGCCCGCATCGGCGACGCGGCGGACAAGGCCGTCGAGCCCGGCACCGAGGCCTGGGAGACCGCCAACCTGCTGCTCGTCGCCCAGGTGCTCGTCGCCGCCGCCCTGCGCCGCGAGGAGACCCGCGGCTGCCACTGGCGCGAGGACCACCCCGACCGCGACGATGCCGCCTGGGGCCGTCACCTGCTCGTGGCACTGCGCCCGGACCGTACCCTTGCGGTCTCCGCCACCGAATCGGCCGCCTTCCCTCCCGTACCTTCCGAGGAGCACCGCGTGAGCACCAACGACGACCGTCCGCTGCACCAGATCGGCCGCTCGGGCCAGGACGCCGCCGAGGAGGCGGCCGCGGGGGGCTGCGGCGACGCCTGCGGCTGCGGCGGCGGGGCGTACGACGTGGAGGCCTACGAGTGCGGGCTCGACCCCGAGCTCGTCCGGCTGCTCGTCGCGGCCGGCCTGGACCCGCTGCAGATCGAGGACATCGCGCACCTGGCCATCGAGGAGGACCTCGACGGCGGCAAGGACATCACCACCTTCGCGACCGTCCCCGACGACGCCGTCGCCACCGGCGACTTCACCGCCCGCGAGGCCGGCACCGTCAGCGGCCTGCGCGTCGCCGAGGCCATCCTCTCGGTGGCCTGCACCGACGAGTTCGAGGTCGAGCGGCACGTCGAGGACGGCGACCGGGTGGAGGCCGGCCAGAAGCTGCTGAGCGTGCGCACCCGCACCACCGACCTGCTCACCGCCGAGCGCAGCATGCTCAACATCCTGTGCCACCTGTCCGGCATCGCCACCGCCACGCGCGCGTGGGCCGACGTCCTCGAGGGCACCGGCGCCGCGGTCCGTGACACCCGCAAGACCACAGTCGGGCTGCGGGCGCTGGAGAAGTACGCGGTCCGCTGCGGCGGCGGCGTCAACCACCGCATGTCGCTGTCCGACGCCGCCCTGGTCAAGGACAACCACGTCATCGCCGCCGGTGGCGTGGCCGAGGCGTTCAAGGCCGTGCGCCGGGAGTTCCCGGACGTCCCGATCGAGGTCGAGGTCGACCGGATCGACCAGATCCCGCCGGTCCTCGCCGAGGGCGCCGACCTCGTCATGCTCGACAACTTCACCCCCGAGCAGACCCGCGAGGCCGTCGAACTCGTCGCCGGCCGCGCCAAGCTGGAGTCCTCGGGCCGGCTGACGCTGGCCAACGCCCGCGCCTACGCCGACACCGGCGTCGACTACCTGGCCGTCGGCGCGCTCACCCACTCCTCCCCGATCCTCGACATCGGGCTGGACCTGCGGGAGGAGAGCAACTGATGCTGCTCACCATCGATGTCGGCAACACCCAGACCGTCCTCGGCCTGTTCGACGGCGAGGACATCATCGAGCACTGGCGCATCTCCACCGACCCGCGCCGCACCGCCGACGAACTCGCCGTGCTGCTGCAGGGACTGATGGGCCGCCACCCGCTGCTCGGGGACGAACTGGGCGAGGGCATCGAGGGCATCTGCATCTGCTCGACCGTCCCCTCCGTGCTGCACGAGATGCGCGAGGTGACCCGCCGCTACTACGGCGACGTGCCGGCCATCCTGGTGGAGCCCGGAGTGAAGACCGGCGTGCCGATCCTGATGGACAACCCCAAGGAGGTCGGCGCGGACCGCATCATCAACGCGGTCGCGGCCGTCGAGCTCTACGGCGGACCGTGCGTGGTCGTCGACTTCGGCACGGCCACCACCTTCGACGCGGTCAGCGCGCGCGGCGAGTACGTGGGCGGCGTGATCGCCCCCGGCATCGAGATCTCCACCGAGGCCCTGGGCGTCAAGGGCGCCCAGCTCCGCAAGATCGAGATCGCCCGGCCGCGCAGCGTCATCGGCAAGAACACCGTCGAGGCCATGCAGTCCGGCATCCTCTACGGCTTCGCGGGCCAGGTCGACGGCGTCGTCAACCGCATGGCCCGCGAGCTGGCGGACGACCCGGACGACGTGACGGTCATCGCCACGGGCGGCCTGGCGCCGCTGGTGCTGGGCGAGGCGTCGGTCATCGACGAGCACGAGCCGTGGCTGACGCTGATCGGCCTGCGGCTGGTGTACGAGCGGAACGTCTCGCGGACCTGACGGTTCCGACGGGGCCCGGCCGGTCCCGGCGGGCCTGTCGGGCTGAAAATCCGTCACCCGCTCCCGCCTTCCGCCCGCTTGACGCAACCAACAGGCGCCCAGGACTGTCCTGACTGCTGGCAGGACGGCATTCGAACAACGGCGAACGGGCTGGGGCGTGGGCAGCGTGAAGCGATCACTACGGCTGGTGGCGACGGCCGCCCTCGTGGCGGCGGCCGGCCTGGCCCCGGCCGTCGCCCGCGCCGAGGGCGCGCCGCGCGCCGACTACCAGGCCATCGCCCACCCGGTCGAGGGCCGCGTGGGCGAGACCGTCGGCGTCGAGCTGGGCGTGCGCAACGCGGGCCCCGGCCGGGCCCTGGACGAGCGGGAGTACGAGGTCACCGCGCCGGAGGGCACCACGATCGTCTCGGCACCCGCCTGCGCCCCGGGCGACGAGGGCGGGCGCGTCTACCGGTGCGCCATCGGCGACCACTTCCCCGCGGGCGACCGCGAGACGCTGCGCTTCCAGGTCCGCATCGACGAGAAGGTCGAGGGTGCCGAGGGCCTGGTGCGCATCGTCGACCGCGACGAGGACCCCGCCCCGGACGCCGACCCCGGCAACGACGCCGCCCCCATCCTCGTCGAGGTCACCGACTCCGCCCCGGTGTACCGCGGGGCCGGGGACCGGGGGACCTCCGGCACCCTGCTGATCGCCACCACGTCCGGGACGGCGCTGTCCGCCGGCGCCATCGCCCTGGGCGTGGCCCGCCGCCGCGACCACTGACCCGGGCCCTTGCGGGCGCCTCCTTCCGGGGCCGTGCCTCCCCTGGCCGGGCATTCCATGCCACGCCGGAGATGTTGTGCTAAGCGAATTTTGTCCACTTAGCACTTAAGGTCGGCCCATGCCCACGCCTTATGGATCCCGCGGCGGCATGGCGTTCAGCGCGGACGAGCTGCGCGTGCTGCGCCGTGCCCTCGACATCGCACTCCGCCCCCACTCCGTCCGCACCCGCCCCGGCCCCGAGCGGGACACCGAGGTGCGCGACTGCCTCCGGCTCGCCGAGGCGATGACCGAGGCCGAGGAGGAGGGCGCCCGGCTGCGCGCCTTCCTGCTGGCCGACCTCACCCGCTACCGCGACGCCCTGCCGGGCGCCGCGCCCGGCTACCTGCGGCGGCTGCGGGACGCCCTCGAGGACGGCTACCGGCCCGGCGCCGAGGACCTGACCGCGCTCCGCTCGCTGTGCGCGGCCCCCTGCACGCAGGCCGAGGCCGCCCGCCGCGGCGCCCTGCTGCTGCGCTGCGAGCACCTGGCCGAGCAGACGGTACGGGCCCGCCTCGCCGCCCGCGCGGTCCCGGCGGTCCCGGGCGCCAGGCCGGAGCCCGGCCGCGGGCGCCTGCCGGGCCGTGTCCTGGCCCTGCCCGGCGGGCGGGCGCCGCGTGCCGCCGAGCCGGAGCCGCGGCCGGGCCCGAAGCCGGGGGAGAGCCCCTCGCCGCCACACAAGCCGGCCCCGAAGCCGCCGCCCGCCGCACCGCCCTCCACGCCCGCGCCGCCGCGCCCGGAGCGGCCGATCCCGACGCCCGGCGAGGTCTTCCCGCCGCGCCGCAAGCCCACCCGGCCCCCGGGCGCCGCCGCCCGCCTGGCCCGCCCCGCCTGACCCCGGCGGCCCGGCAGCGGGCGTCCGGCAGCGGGCGTCCGACTCGCCCCGTTCGCCCGGCCCGCCCCGGCCCGACCCGGCCGGTCCGGTGCGCGGGCGGGCGCGTAATCTGGTCGGGTCGTTCAGCATGCGCAGACCCCTATCCAGAAGGAGCCGACGGCCATGGACTATGTCGCCGCGCTGGTCCCGCCCGTGGTGATGGCGGTGGCTTTCACCGCGCTGGTCGTGACGATCATCAAGAGCCAGGGTGGCGCGAACAAGGCCAAGGAAGACGCCATCGTCGACGCCGCGCTGGCCCGCGCCGAGGCCGCGCAGCAGGCCGCCAAGGGCACCACGGCCTGATCGCGCGGGCGACCGCCCCGCGCCGGGCGTACGAGCCGGGACGGAATTCCCGGACCGTACGCCCTTTTTTGGTCCCGGATTGCCGCCCGATAAACCGGCATTCAAGACATCTCCCACTATTATTCGCAGTGTGGTTCGACGCCTGGGTGATCTGGAAGACGCCGTGATGACGCGCGTGTGGGAGTGGAACCGGCCGGTCACTGTTCGGGAAGTGCTGGAAGACCTCCAGCAGGAACGGTCCATCGCCTACACCACCGTGATGACCGTAATGGACAACCTGTATCAGAAGGGCTGGGTCCGGCGGGAAGCCGAGGGCCGCGCCTATCGATATGAAGCGGTCTCCAACAGGGCCGCCTACTCGGCCGCACTGATGAACGAAGCCTGGTCGCTCAGCGACAACCCCGCGGCCGCTCTCGTCGCCTTCTTCGGCATGATGTCGGCCGAACAACGCGAAGCCCTCCGCGACGCGATCCGGGTCGCCCAACTCGACGGGCCCGACGAGCCCCCGGGCGGGCCGGGACGATAGCGTCCGGACATGTCCGCTCTAACTAAAGTCGTCACTGTCCGCAGGGCCCGCACCAGCGATGTACCCGCGCTCCGCCGCCTCATCAACAGCTACGTACGCGATCGCATCCTGCTCGACAAAGCCACCGTGACGCTTTACGAGGACATCCAGGAGTTCTGGGTCGCCGAGCGGGACGAGGACGGTACGGTCATCGGATGCGGCGCGCTCCATGTGATGTGGGAAGACCTCGCGGAGGTGCGCACTCTGGCCGTCGACCCGGATGTCCGCGGCGGCGGAGTCGGCCACCTGCTACTGGACAAGCTGCTGCGCACGGCCGGCTGGCTGGGGGTGCGGCGCATTTTCTGCCTCACCTTCGAAGTCGACTTCTTCGCGAAGCACGGCTTCGTCGAGATCGGAGAGACCCCGGTGGACGGTGATGTGTACAGCGAGCTGCTGCGTTCCTATGACGAGGGCGTTGCCGAGTTCCTGGGTCTCGAACGAGTGAAGCCGAACACCCTTGGCAACAGCCGGATGCTTCTGCATCTGTGACAGCGGTCCCTATGTCCGAATCGCGCCCCTATCGTGCGGGCCCGGAAGCCATCGTTCCCATGCGGAAGGCGGGCTGAACCTTCCCGGGGGGTTTGTGTTTTTCCGGGAAAGGCGGTTTGCTATTCCTCCGTAATCCCTTTTACGCTGATGAAAGGAATCCCCCGTGGCGCAGAAGGTTCAGGTCCTTCTTGTCGACGACCTCAACGGCGGCGAGGCCGACGAGACCGTGACGTTCGCTCTCGACGGCAAGTCCTACGAGATCGACCTCACCACCGACAACGCGGACAAGCTGCGTGAGGCGCTCGCGGACTACGTGAAGGCGGCCCGTCGCACGGGCGGTCGCGCCACGGCCGGCCGCGGCAAGGCCCGCGCCGTCGCCGCCGGCGGCACCCAGGACACCGCGAAGATCCGCGCCTGGGCCAAGGAGAACGGCTACAACGTCAACGACCGCGGCCGCGTCCCGGCCGAGATCCGCGAGGCGTACGAGAAGGCCAACGCCTGATCACCGGATGGTCCCCCGGCGGCTGATCCCTGCGCGCCTCGCCGGCGCGCAGCAGTCGGGCCCGGTGGCACTCGGTGGCCGCCGCGCTCACGAGCCGTACGAGATCGGGGGCGCGACCGCCGCCCCCGAGGCCGGTCACCGGCAGCGTCGGCTCCACCTCGCCCCCAGGATCGGGAGGCCGCACCCACACGGCCTCCACGGCCTCCACGGCCTCCTCGGGGCCGCGGGACGCCCGTAGCGCCCCGGCGGGCGCCACGGAAGGCGCCGGAGCCACCAGGCGGCCGCCCCGGCCCAGCACGGTGAGCTCGAGGTCGATCCCGCCCCACTCCAGCCAGCGGAGCAGCCCCGGCAGCTCCTCGGCACTCCCCGCGGCGGTCAGGAACCACATCGTCCGGGTCCGTGTGTCCAGGGCGACCGGCCCCGTCGCCGGTACCCGCCCGAGCACGGCGAACCCGGCCCCGGCGGGCACCCCCAGCGCGTCGAAGCGCACCCCGGTCAGCAGCTCCAGGGGCCGCTCGGCCGGGGTCGGCCCGGTGGGCCAGCCCAGAACGCACTCGTACCACTGGCGCCACTCACGCCACGGACGCGGGCGGTCCGGGTCGTCCAGGGGGCGGCACGGGCGCGGGAGGACTACCGTCATGAACGGTGCAACTGTGGAAAACCCAAGAGGTTACGCACTGTGGATAGTTGGGCACGCTCCGTAGAGAACGGACGGTGCGCACAGGTGCTTCCCCTGGTGCGAGGGTGTTCGCCCGTAGCGGATGGCGGGGGCCGGCGCGGCATGGAGTGTCAGTCTCTGCGGGTAGGACATTCCCCGTGGGAAGAGGCTGTATAGCGGGCCCCGCAGCGCGTCACCGGGGGTGTGGCGGGGGCGCGGGCGGGCGTGTCGGCCCGGCCGGGCGTTCGCCGTGGGCGTAGTGGAGGTGGGCGTATATGCCTGGCCTGCGGGAACATCGTCTCCCACCATCGGGTTGGAGGAGATGTCGGCTGTTCGGCAGCAGGTTTCCCCGCCAACGCGGGGGTGATCCGGACGGGTGTCGGCAGTTGGAATGAGCTGTCCCGCCCAGCGGGACTAGCATGCGGAAGGACAGGGAGGGGACCGACCCCTAACTGCCTGACCGCTCTGAGGAGCGATTAACGATGTTCGAGAGGTTCACCGACCGTGCGCGGCGGGTTGTCGTCCTGGCTCAGGAAGAAGCCCGGATGCTCAACCACAACTACATCGGCACCGAGCACATCCTCCTGGGCCTGATCCACGAGGGTGAGGGTGTCGCCGCTAAGGCCCTGGAGAGCCTCGGGATTTCGCTCGAGGCGGTCCGCCAGCAGGTGGAGGAGATCATCGGGCAGGGCCAGCAGGCTCCGTCCGGGCACATCCCCTTCACCCCCCGTGCCAAGAAGGTCCTGGAGCTGTCGCTCCGCGAGGCCCTCCAGCTCGGCCACAACTACATCGGCACCGAGCACATCCTGCTCGGCCTGATCCGCGAGGGCGAGGGCGTCGCCGCCCAGGTCCTCGTGAAGCTGGGCGCCGACCTGAACCGGGTGCGGCAGCAGGTCATCCAGCTGCTCTCCGGCTACCAGGGCAAGGAGGCCGCCACCGCCGGCGGCCCGGCCGAGGGCACGCCCTCGACCTCGCTCGTCCTGGACCAGTTCGGCCGCAACCTGACGCAGGCCGCCCGCGAATCCAAGCTCGACCCGGTCATCGGGCGCGAGAAGGAGATCGAGCGGGTCATGCAGGTGCTCTCCCGCCGTACCAAGAACAACCCTGTCCTCATCGGCGAGCCCGGCGTCGGCAAGACGGCCGTCGTCGAGGGCCTGGCCCAGGCCATCGTCAAGGGCGAGGTGCCCGAGACCCTCAAGGACAAGCACCTCTACACCCTCGACCTCGGCGCCCTGGTCGCCGGCTCCCGCTACCGCGGTGACTTCGAGGAGCGCCTGAAGAAGGTGCTCAAGGAGATCCGCACCCGCGGCGACATCATCCTGTTCATCGACGAGCTCCACACGCTGGTCGGTGCGGGTGCCGCCGAGGGCGCCATCGACGCCGCCTCGATCCTCAAGCCCATGCTGGCCCGTGGCGAGCTGCAGACGATCGGCGCCACCACGCTCGACGAGTACCGCAAGCACCTGGAGAAGGACGCCGCCCTCGAGCGCCGCTTCCAGCCCATCCAGGTCGCCGAGCCGTCGCTGCCGCACACCATCGAGATCCTCAAGGGTCTGCGCGACCGCTACGAGGCCCACCACCGCGTCTCCATCACCGACGAGGCACTGGTCCAGGCCGCCACCCTGGCCGACCGCTACATCTCCGACCGCTTCCTGCCGGACAAGGCGATCGACCTGATCGACGAGGCCGGCTCCCGGATGCGCATCCGCCGGATGACCGCGCCGCCGGACCTCCGCGAGTTCGACGAGAAGATCGCGGACGTGCGCCGGGAGAAGGAGTCCGCGATCGACTCGCAGGACTTCGAGAAGGCCGCTTCCCTCCGCGACAAGGAGAAGCAGCTGCTGGCCGCGAAGGCCAAGCGGGAGAAGGAGTGGAAGGCCGGCGACATGGACGTCGTCGCCGAGGTCGACGGCGAGCTGATCGCCGAGGTCCTGGCCACCGCCACCGGCATCCCGGTCTTCAAGCTGACGGAGGAGGAGTCCTCCCGCCTGCTGCGCATGGAGGACGAGCTCCACAAGCGCGTCATCGGCCAGAAGGACGCCATCAAGGCGCTCTCCCAGGCCATCCGGCGCACCCGTGCGGGCCTGAAGGACCCGAAGCGTCCGGGCGGATCGTTCATCTTCGCCGGCCCCTCCGGTGTCGGTAAGACCGAGCTGTCCAAGACGCTCGCCGAATTCCTCTTCGGCGACGAGGACGCGCTGATCTCCCTCGACATGTCGGAGTTCAGCGAGAAGCACACCGTCTCGCGTCTGTTCGGCTCCCCGCCCGGATACGTCGGTTACGAGGAGGGCGGCCAGCTCACCGAGAAGGTGCGCCGCAAGCCGTTCTCCGTGGTCCTCTTCGACGAGGTCGAGAAGGCCCACCCGGACATCTTCAACTCGCTGCTGCAGATCCTGGAGGACGGTCGCCTGACCGATTCCCAGGGCCGCGTGGTCGACTTCAAGAACACCGTCATCATCATGACGACGAACCTCGGCACCCGGGACATCTCCAAGGGCTTCAACCTGGGCTTCGCCGCCCAGGGCGACGTCAAGACCGGGTACGAGCGGATGAAGGCGAAGGTCAACGAAGAGCTCAAGCAGCACTTCCGGCCCGAGTTCCTCAACCGTGTCGACGACACGGTGGTCTTCCACCAGCTGACCGAGGAAGACATCATCCAGATCGTCGACCTCATGATCGCCAAGGTGGACGAGCGGCTCAAGGACCGCGACATGGGCATCGAGCTCAGCTCCGAGGCCAAGTCGCTCCTGGCGAAGAAGGGCTACGACCCGATCCTGGGCGCCCGCCCGCTGCGCCGCACGATCCAGCGCGAGATCGAGGACATCCTCTCCGAGAAGATCCTCTTCGGCGAGCTCCGTCCGGGCCACATCGTGGTCGTCGGCACGGAGGGTGAGGGCGAGGAGAAGAAGTTCACCTTCCGCGGCGAGGAGAAGTCGGCTCTGCCGGACACCCCGCCGGTCGAGTCCGCGACGGGTGGGGCCGGTCCCAACCTGTCCAAGGATGCGTAACGAGAAGTGAGTGAGTAGGGCATCGGCCCCGGAAGCGTGGAGACACGCTTCCGGGGCCGATTGCTATTCGCCGCTACTCGTACAAGGTCGAAATGGTCGAGTGGACCATCAGCCGGCCGCCGAAGTGGTCGGTGCCGCGGAGGGTCAGGCCGCCCTGGCTCTCCCAGACCTCCAGCGGGGCGGGGAGGGCCGACAGGCCCGACAGGTCCAGTACAGCCGGTCTCGCTTCGAGCGTCGACAAGTGCAGCTTGCGCAGGGACGGGAAGGTCAGGAAGAGCCGCGCGTCCACGGTGTCCTCCTTGGTGAGCTTGAGGCCCAGGGTGGTGACCCGTGACAGCCGCCCCACTCCCGTGAGGTCTTCCATGCGCTCCAGCCAGATGTGGAGGGAGCGCAGCCGGTGCAGTGCCAAGAGCTCGCCCAGGTCTCCGGGAGACTCGAGGATTCCGGAGACGTGCAATTCGCGGAGGCTTTCCCATGCCACGATGCCGGTGAGCCGCACGCCGGCTCCGGAATAGTCCAGCTTCAGCTCGTGGACGCCCGGATGCGGTGGGGGAATTACGCACCGACCGGAGGACCTACGGTCATCGATGTGCACAGACGAAAGCCGGGGCAGCGTCGGAAGGGCGCTCAGCGCCTCGATGTCCGTCAGCCCCGAGCAGTCGAAAATCCGCAGATTCTCGATCTTCGGATGTCCGCGGAGGAATTCGAGGTCCCTCAGGCGGTAATCGCCGCCCAAGGTCAGGGACCGCAGATCGCGGTCGTCCAGGGCCCGCTTCAGCTCATCCGACGGATATGGGCCCATGACGAAGAGGGAGCCCACCGGCCCGAGGCGTGGCAGCAGCGCCAGCTGATCGGCTCGTGTGATGTCGAGCTGGATGTCGTCCAGCCGCATGCCGGCCATGACCTCTTCCACATACGACGCGGCGTCCATGACGTGCCAGTGGGCGGCAACATGAGTACGCACCCTGGCCGACGGATGCTGCCCATACCGCCGCAGCAGCGGAACGGCCGCAGTGCCAAGGGAGGTGAGGACCTGCACCACCCGCTGTGCCGCCGTCGGGGACAGCCCCTCCGGCCCCGGCAGCACGTCGAGTACGTCCGGCCCGAGGGACGCCAGGTACTCCACCTCGACCTCGTCCTCCGGCGGTCCCAGCGCCCTGACCCGGTCCCAGACCGCCCGGCGCTGGTCGTCGGGCAGGTAGGTCGCGCTCGTCGCGCACTCCGCCGCCAGCGTGCGCAGCGCCCACCGGGGGGTGCGTCGCCGCTCCACGTCCCCGGCCGCGTTCAGGCCGGCGATGACCCGCTGTACCTCGCTGCGGCCGCAGTGCCCGACGACCAGGCGGATGACGTCCTGCCACTGCTCGTCGGCCGCGTGGCCCAGCAGTTCGTCCAGTGAATCGCTGTCCTGGAATTCCTTGGCCGCGAGATAGTCCTGGAAGGTGCGGTGGATGAACTGGAGCGAATCGGTGGTGCGTGCCTGGAGCAGTCCGCTGCGGTTGAGCAGATGGGTCAGGACCGCTTCCGCCGTGCCCTGCTCCCTGACCTGCCGCAGGCCGTCCATGGCCAGTTTCAGCTGGCGGACGGCCTGCCGGCGGGAGAGTTCGGCGCGGTTGTTGCGGACCAGCCAGACCGCGATGCGCTGCAGGAGATGCTGCCCGTCGTCGACCGTCAGCTTGATGCCCTCCGGGGCGCCGACGCGGCGGTGGGCGTCGCGGTTACCCAGCAGCATGGTCAGCGCGGCCTGGTAGAGGTGCCAGCGGGTGCGCGGCAGCAGGCCCCTGCGGCGGCGGTGCAGTGCGCAGATGACAGCGCAGAGCAGCGGGGTGCGGGCCAGGTCGCGCAGTCCGTCGTTGCGCTGGAACTCGGCGGCGAGGTCCCGTTCCAGGCCGGTGAGCCGGGCGCGTTCCTCGTCGGCCCACAGGGTGTCGCCGAAAGCGCCGCACTCCAGCCGGGCGGCCCGGTGCCAGGCGGCCACGAACGACTGGATGTCGGCGTTGCTCATGGGCAGCAGCTGCAGTTCCTCGAAGCCCTCCGACGCCAGCCAGGCCTGTTCCACGGCCAGCGGCCGCACGGTGACCAGGCAGCGGGTGCCCGGGTGCATCCGCAGCAGCTGGGCGAGCCATTTGCGTGCAGGGTCGCGGTCGGCCTGCGGAAGCTCGTCCAGGCCGTCGACAAGGAGCAGGGCGCGTTCCGCCGCCAGCACCCGCCCCGCCCATCCGGCCGGCGGATCGTCGACGGGCAGCTGGGCGATGGTGGGCAGCTGGGACGGGGTGGGGTTCGTGATGCCCTGGGCGGCGAGGCTGCGCATCGGCACGACGAAGGGGACCAGGCCGTTGAGGGCGCCGAGCTCCGCCGGCAGCGTGCGGCAGGCGGCGTGCGAGGCCAGCCACCATACGAGCGTGGTCTTGCCTGCGCCGGCCTCGCCGCGCAGGACGCTGCGGGGGCGGGAGCCGAGCAGTTCCTCCACTCGCCGTGGCTCCGGCGGCGGGCGCCGGGCGTCCGCGGAGGCCACCGCCTCCAGGCTCAGATAGGCCGTGTCCAGGTCCCAGCTGTTCTCGTTCGTGCCGAGGTCGTCGAGCCCGAAGATCTCCATCCGGCTGTAGCGGGCCTTGACCGCCCTCGCGTACTCCTCCTCGTAGGCGAGGTCGCGGGGGTCCGGGCTGGTGATCTCCTCCAGGTCGGGGGCGTCCGGCCAGTACTGCTTCAGGACGTGCGCCAGGCCCTCGGCGAGGATGTGCGCGACCGGCACCGCGTCGATGGCCGAGTGCTCCCAGCCGTGGGGGTCCTCGGTGGCGATGCCCAGCAGGAGCGGCCCGGCGAAGAGCGGCCCGCCGGACAGGCCCGCCCAGGGGGAACCCTCCGAGGAGGCCCCCGGCGGGTGATGGTCGCTGTGCAGGACGTAGCGGCCCCGAAGCCGCCCCGACAGCGGCGTGAGGGTGCCCGGGATCTGCACGGCCTCCAGCTCGTCGCCCCAGTAGCGCTGCACCTGCGGGAAGCCCAGGACCTGGCATCCGCCCACCGGCTGTTGACCGGCCAGCGTTCCCCATCGCAGCGGTGGCAGATCGTTGGCCGGGACGAGGTCCCGTCGGGCCCACAGCAGTGCGGCGTCGCAGCGCTCGGGCGGGCCGGCCCACAGGACCTCGCAGTCCACCGGGCCGGACCCGCCGGGGACCAGGACGTGGGGCGCCAGCCTGTGGGCGAAGTCGAAGATGTGCGCGCTGGTGAGCACCAGCCGCGGCGTCAGCAGCACCCCGCTGCCCTGCTGGGCCCCCAGCACCGCCACCAGCCGGTCCTCGACGGACCTCATGGGCTTGTCGGGGTGCCGAAGCCCGATACCCCTGCCGGCCGGTCGTTGCCGACCTTCCAGCCGTCGCCCGTGTGTCGGTCCCTGGGGGTGAGGGTGAAGGCCACGCGGTGGGTGCGGGTCGAGCCGCGGGAGGTCTCGGCGCCCGCGTCGACGACCCAGGCCTTCACCCCGCCCTTGCCCGTGGTGTCCCTGCGGAGCTCCACCGTGAATTCCAGGGCGATCTCGCCGACGTCGAACGCCAGCCGCTCCCCGGCCCCCGCCTCTGCCGCCTCCACCAAGCCCTCGCGGATCGCCCGTACCGCGTCGGCCAGCTCGATGTCCTTGTCCATTTGTGGTGCCCCCACCCGTTCCGTCCCGAAAATGCGAACGCTGTGTATGTGCTCGTTGACGGGGAGCCTATCGCCGGGGGCGGGTCTTTGGTCCCGAAACGGACGAGCCGGAAGTCCGTTCGCCGTGACAAGGCGCACAGGGCCTTTTGCGACTACTACGCGCTTTAGCGGATAAGGGGCGGAACGCGGCTCCGTCAAAAACCCTGTATTTGCACCCGAAGGGCCCTCGGTAAGGGACCGAATACCCTCACCCTTTCTACGGCATTCGCTAGTAGAAGGGCCTCTTGGCCCCACGGCGAATGCGGGTTACCAAGGTATGGCGATCCCGGTCCGCAGCCGGGACCTGTTTATGCCTGGAGGTTTATCCGTATGTCGAAGCGCACCGCTTTCCGTAACTCGAGCAAGACCGTTCTCCGTGCCCGCGCCGCCGTCGTTGCCGCCGGACTGGGAGCCTCGGTCGCGCTGGGTTCCGGGGTCGCGCTCGCAGCCGACACCACCGCCACGGTGAGCCAGTTCCCCGCGTTCGCGTCCGTCGCCGCCCTCGGTGACGCGCTGAACGCGCAGGCCGCCACCCAGCTCAAGGTGGCCGAGAAGGAGAAGCAGGCCGCCGAGCAGGCCAAGCGGGACGCCGCCAAGCGTGCCGAGGAGGTCCGCAAGCAGGCCGAGGCCTCGCGCAGCCGCGCCGACGCCTGGGTCGCCCCGCTGGACAGCTACCAGGTCGGCCAGCCCTTCGGTAAGGCCGGCAAGATGTGGGCCGCCAAGCACAGCGGCCAGGACCTGGTCTGCAACAGCGGTACGCCCGTGAAGTCCGTGCACGGCGGTACGGTCGTCAAGGCCGGCCCCAACGGTGGCGGTGACGGCCCCGCGTACGGCAACGCCATCGTGATCAAGCACGACGACAACACGTACTCGCAGTACGCCCACCTCTCGACCGTGAAGGTCTCCGTGGGCCAGACCGTGACCACCGGCCAGGTGATCGGCCTCTCCGGCTCCACCGGCAACTCCTCCGGTCCCCACCTGCACTTCGAGATCCGCACCACCCCGAACTACGGCACCGCCGTCGAGCCCGTCGCCTTCCTGAAGGCCCACGGCGAGACCCTCTGACGGCCACCCGCCGCAGACACGCAACGCGAAAGGCGCACCCGCTCCGGCGGGTGCGCCTTTCGCGCGTTGGGGGGGGGGCTGGCCGGCTCAGTCCGGCACCTGGATGATCGGGAACGTGCCCGTGCTCGTCGGCGACGACTCCGGCAGCCACAGCACCGCGATCGCGCCGCCCCCGCCCTCCGCCTCGGGATCGGCGTTGCGGAAGGTCAGCCGGGCGCCCAGGACGCGGGCCTGGCCCGCGGCGATCGTCAGGCCCAGGCCGTGGCCCTTGCCGGCCCGGTCCTTGCTGCCGGTGCGGAAGCGGCTGGGGCCCTCGCGCAGCAGCTCCTCCGGGAAGCCGGGGCCGTGGTCGCGCACGCGCAGCACCCGGCCCTCGACGGCGACCTCGACCGGGCCCTTGCCGTGCTTGGCGGCGTTGGCCAGCAGGTTGCCCAGGATCCGCTCCAGGCGGCGCGGGTCGGTGGAGACGTAGGCGTTGCGCACCACGGTGACCCGGGCCTCCGGGGCCACCGACCGCACCCGGCGCTCGACGAACTCGCCCAGCTCGATGTCCTGCATCTCGGCGCGCTCGGCGAAGCCGTCCAGCCGGGCGACCTCCAGGACGTCCTCGACGAGCGTGCGCATGGCCTGGGCGCGGTCGCGCACCAGCTCGGTCGGCCGGCCCGGCGGCAGCAGCTCCGCCGCCGTCAGCAGGCCTGTCACGGGCGTGCGCAGCTCGTGGGCGATGTCGGCCGTGACGCGCCGCTCGGCCTCGAGCCGGTCGCGCAGCGCCTCGGCCATGCCGTCCACGGCCCGCGCGAGGTCGTCCGTCTCGTCGCGCACGCGCCCGCCGATGGCGTCGCGCACCCGGACGTCCGGATCGTCTCCGTCGGCGAGCTTGCGGGCGGCGGTGGCAGCCTTGCGCAGGCGGCTCGAGAGCTGGCCGCCGACGAGGATGCCCAGCGCGCAGCCGCCCAGGACGACCGACACCGAGCCGATGATCAGCGCCCGGTCGAGGTCCCTGAGGATGTCGTAGCGGTCCTTGAACCGGGTGTGAATGGAGAGGATCTTGCCGTCCCGCAGCGGCGTGGAGGCCCAGACCTCGGGGGCGCCCGTGCCGTTGTCCTGCAGGTAGGTGGCGCGCAGCCCGAGCTCGGCCGCCTCGCGCAGCGGCTTGGGCAGCGCGGGGTCGTTCACCTGGGCGCGCAGCATCCGCTTGCCGCCGGTGGACTCGTAGTAGCGCTGGGCAATCTGTACGCGGTCGTCCATCTGGTCGCGGCTGCTGTTGAGCATGGAGACCCGCGCCGCGTTGTGCACGACGACGCTGAGCGCGACGGCCACGAGCGCGCCGACGCCCGCGATGGCCAGGCTGACCTTCCAGCGCAGGCCGCTGCGGAGGGCAAGTTTCACCACGGGAGTCTCACCACGACACGATCACGATCAGCCTCGGAGCTTGTAGCCGAAGCCACGCACCGTCTCGATGCGGTCCTGGCCGATCTTTCCGCGCAGGCGCTGGACGTGCACGTCCACCACTCGGGTGTCGCCGCCCCAGCCGTAGTCCCAGACGCGCTCGAGCAGCCGGTCGCGGGAGAGGACCGTGCCGGGCGCGGCCGAGAACTCCAGCAGCAGCCGCATCTCGGTGGGGGTCAGCGCGACGGGCGCGCCGGCCTTGCGGACCTCCATGCCCTCGGTGTCGACCTCCAGATCGCCGAAGCGCAGGACGCCGCCCTCGATCGCCTCGGACGCGGCCTCCGGCCCCGCGCCGCCCGCGGCGCCGCTGGCGTGCCCGAAGCGGCGCAGGACGGCCCGTATGCGGGCGACCAGCACGGCGCCGTCGAAGGGCTTGGTGACGTAGTCGTCGGCACCGGCCTCCAGGCCCAGCACGACGTCGATGGAGTCCGCGCGCGCGGACAGCATGATCACGGGGACGGTCGACTCGTCACGGATCCGGCGGCACAGGCTGACGCCGTCCAGCCCCGGGACCATCACGTCCAGCAGGGCGATGTCGGGCCGCCGGGCGCGGAAGCTCTCCAGCCCCGTCAGCCCGTCCGGCACCGCGGTGACCACGAAGCCGTCGCGCTCCAGGGCGAGCTGCGTAGCCTCGCGGATGACGTCGTCGTCCTCGACGAAGAGGACATGCGTATCGGCCACGCTGCTCTCAGCCCTCCGTTCCTTCGCTCGGCACCTTGCCGGTGTTGCCGACCTTGCCGAAGTCGGTGTGGGTGCGGCCGGTCTCGCGGAAGGAGTCGTCGGTCCAGTGGTAGGTCACGACGTCCTCGCCGGAGGCGCAGCAGACGGCGTCGCCCGGCCCGTAGACCTGCCGGGTGATCGTGAGATCACGCCGGTCGATGTCGGCGTAGACGGGCGCCTGCTCGGCCACGAACACATTCTCGTACGTGTTGCCCTTGGCACGGTACACATAGGAACCGACACCGACGGAATCGCCGCACGTCAGGACGTTCACCACGACGTCGGGCCGGGAGCCGCCGGTCAGCTTCCCGTAGATCACGTCGACCGGGTACTGGTCCTTGACGCACGGCTTGAGGTTCTTCTTGACCTGCTCGCTGACCTTGGGGTCGGACTTGATCAGCTTGACGGCGTCGACCTTCTCCTGGGGTGCGACGGCCGACGCGGACGCCGAGGGCGTCCGTGGGGTGGCGGCCTTGGCCGCCGGCTGGGTCTGTGCGGGCCCCTCCTTGCGCACGCCCTCGCCGCTCGTACCGCATCCGGCAAGCAGCAGACCGGCGGTGGCGGCCATCGCCGTGACCGCCCCGCCGGTGATCAGTGCCGGTCTGATCCTGGAGATCCGGTGACCGGCAGCCCTGCTCAGGCCGCGCACCGTTCGCGCCCCCGATCGTTGCGCTCGAGGGCGTGGAAGTCCAGGTCGCGGCTCTCCAGCTCCTGGCGCAGCCGGGCCAGCGCACGGTGCAGCGTGCTCTTGACCGTACCGGTCGACATGCCGAGCGCCTCCGCGGTCTCCTCGGTGCTCATCTGCTCCCAGTGTCGCAGGACGACCACGCTGCGCTGCTTCGGCGCCAGCACGCCGAGGATGTCCATCAGCAGGGCGCGGTCGGCGTGCTGCTCGGTGCCGTCCTCGACGCTGGCGTCGGGAAGCTGCTCGGTGGGCACCTCGTCGAGCTTGCGGGCGCGCCACCACTCCGTACGGGTGTTGATCATGACGCGGCGCAGGTAGGCGTCGGCCAGCGACTTGTCCGCTATGCCCTCCCAGCGGCCGTAGGTGCGGACGAGGGCGGTCTGGAGCAGGTCCTGCGCGTCGATGGGGTCCGGGACGAGGCGGCGGGCGCTGCGCAGGAGGGCGTCCTGACGGTTGCGCACGTACTCTTCGAAGTCCAGAACCTTGCCGCTGCTGGCCATACTCGCAGCCTCCATTCCGCTTGCGTTCCCCGCGCCACGCTGGCAGTCGTCCAGCACGGGTAGGACGCTACGGACGGGCTGTTGCGACGTGATGTGCAGCAGCCCTTCGGCTGGTGCACAGCTATCCATAGGTTGTGTAACAGCGGGTCGGCAGGGGTGGGGAAAGGGCGGCTCTGTCCGGTTAGGGAGGGCTGGAATGCGGGGCTTCTGTTACGTGAGTGGCAGGCGGTACATCCCGCCCGGGAGCGGCTCCACCAGTCCGTCCGCCACCAGCCCGTCCAGCGCCCTGGCCCGCTGCACCGGCTCGTGCCAGACCGCGTCCAGCGAGGCCTGCGGAACGGGCGCCACCGCCTCGCGCAGCACCGCCAGCAGCTTGCCGCGCACCTGCCGGTCCGTGCCGGCGTAGGTCTGGCCCCGGCGCGGCGGGCCGTCGTGGGCCGGGGAACCGGCGGCCAGCCAGGCGCACCGGTCGGCGATCGGGCAGCGGCCGCACGCGGGCGTGCGGGCCGTGCACACCAGCGCGCCCAGCTCCATCGTGGCCGCGGCCCAGCGGGCCGCCACCGGCTCCTGCTCGGGCAGCAGGGCGCGGGCCAGCCGCCGCTCGGCGGCCGTGGTGGCGTTCGGCGGGTACTGCTCGCCGCTCACCGCACGGGCGAAGACCCGGCGGACGTTGGTGTCGAGCACCGCGTGCCGCTGCCCGTACGCGAAGGAGGCCACGGCCGCCGCCGTGTACTCGCCGACTCCCGGCAGCGCCAGCAGCTTGGCGTGATCGCTCGGCACCTCGCCGCCGTGCCGTTCGGTGATCGCCGAGGCGGCGGCGTGCAGCCGCAGGGCGCGGCGCGGGTAGCCCAGCCGTCCCCAGGCGCGGACCGCCTCGCCGGGCGGCTCGGCGGCCAGGTCGGCCGGGCGCGGCCAGCGGGCGAGCCACTGCTCGTACAACGGCAGCACCCGGTTGACCGGGGTCTGCTGCAGCATGAACTCGCTGACCATCACGCCCCACGGCCCGGCCTCCGGGCGGCGCCAGGGCAGGTCGCGGGCGTGCGCGCCGAACCAGTCGATGACGGGGGCGTGCAGCAGGGTGGACGTCTGGGGCGTGGTGGCCGTCCGGCGGGTGGTGGCCGGCGGAGCGGGCGGCGTGGCAGGCATCGCAGTCATGACCCTTCCGATCCTGGCATGCGTGTGTGCGGCGGCGAAACGCGCCGGGCCCTGCTCGGCCATACGTACGTGCCCATGACACCTCGTTCGGGTGACCGGGCCCTGCTCTCCCTAGGCTGGCCCCCATGACGGATACGCAGGCCGGGCCGCCGGAAGAGATCAGGGCCGCTCTCGGCGCGCACACGACCCTCACCCTGGCTTACGCGGATGAGGACGGGCCGCAGGCTTGCGCCTTGCTCTACGCGGTTCGCGACGGGCTCGTTCCCGTCCTTCTCTTTGTCACCTCTCCCACTACTCGCCATGGCCGTGCCCTCGCTGCGGGTGCCGGAGCCGCGCGCGTCGCCTTCACCGTGCAGCGCGACGGGCAGGAGTGGACCGAGCTGACCGGTATTCAGGGGCGTGGTGTGTGCCGCCCGCTGGAGGGTGAGGAGCGTGCTGCCGCCTGGCCTGCTTATGGCGCGCGCTTTCCCTACGTGGAACGGAATGAGCAACTCCGGATCGCTCTGGAGCGCACGGCCCTCTGGGAACTGCGGCCCGACTGGCTGCGTCTGATCGACAACGCGCGCGGGTTCGCGCACAAGGTCGAGTGGTCGCGCGTCGGTTCGGGCTGAGCGCGGCCCGAACGCGACGGCGACGCTCCGTGCTCGCGCGGTGCACAATCGGTGCACGAGCGCTCCAACAGGCCAGCTTCCGGGCACATGATGGGAAAAGTAGGCACTCCTACGGCGGGTACTGGCTGGTCCCGTGCCCGATCTCTCGTAGAGTCCTCCCGTGGGATCTCTGCGCAATCCGATCGGGCCGCTTCCCTCCTCCATCTACTGGCGGCGGAGGGCAGTTGCGCTTGGCCTGCTCGGCATTCTCGTACTGGTGGTGCTGTGGCTGCTGGCCCTCGGGGGTGACGGCGGCTCGGAGGGCGAGCAGAGCAAGGGCTCGTCCGACGGCAAGGGCCAGGCGGACACCACCATCACGCCCGGCCCCACGCCGTCCGGCCCGTACATCAGCCAACGGCCCGGCGGGCGTGGTGAGTCGGGCTCGGGCGGTGGCGCCGGCGGCGGCAGTGGTGGCAGTGGCGGCCAGGCCGGTTCCGGTTCCGGTGGTGGTTCCGGCTCAGGCAGCGGTGGTTCCGTCGGCAGCGGCTTCGGTGGTGGCCCCGGGCTGCTGGTGAGCGGCGGCGGCAAGGCCGTGGCGGCCGGAACGAGCCTGCCCGACTGCACGGCGGGATCGGTGAAGGTGAGCATCCGCACCGTCAAGGACACCTACAAGCCCGACGAGAAGCCCAAGTTCGAACTGGTCGTGCAGAACTCCGGCAGCAGCGCCTGCGCGGTGAACTTCGGGGCCGCCGCCGCGCTGCTGAAGATCACGGACAGTAAGGGCGAGGAGCATGTCTGGGCGTCCGACGACTGCCCCCGCGGCACCGGCGCCGTGCTCTTCGAGGTGCCGGGCTCCGGCGAGACCAAGCGCACGCTGGAGTGGGACCGCAAGCGCAGCGCCCCGCGCTGCGCGACGCCGTCGGGCAGCGGGGCTGCGGCCCCCGGCACGTACAAGGTCGAGGTCAAGGTGGCGGGCGTCACCGAGAAGACGGAGTTCGTTCTGGAGAAGGCCTGAGGCCTCGGCTCCGGGATGGATCTCCGGGATGGCTGAAGGCCCCGCCGGCTTTTCCGGCGGGGCCTTCAGCTCTGTTTGTGCGTGCCTTACACGTACCGTTCCAGGATCGACGACTCCGCCAGGCGCGACAGGCCCTCGCGCACCGAGCGGGCGCGGGCCTCCCCGACGCCGTCGACCGTCTGCAGGTCGTCCACGCTCGCGGCGAGCAGCTTCTGCAGCCCACCGAAGTGGTCCACGAGCCGTTCGATGATGGCGCCGGGCAGCCGGGGCACCTTCGCCAGCAGGCGGTAGCCGCGCGGGGAGACCGCCGAGTCCAGCGTCTCCGGGGAGCCGCTGTAGCCCAGGGCGCGCGCCACGATGGGCAGTTCGAGCAGCTCGGGGTGGCTGAGCGAGTCCAGCTCGGACATGGCCTCGGCGACCGTGCGGGTGCGCTTGGCGGTCGGCTCGGGGACGTAGTCCCGCACGACCAGCTCGCGCTCCGGCTCGACGCCCGCGATCAGCTCCTCCAGCTGCAGGGAGAGCAGCCGTCCGTCGGTGCCCAGCTCGACCACGTACTCCGCGATCTCCGTGGCGATGCGGCGCACCAGCTCGAGCCGCTGCGAGACGGCCGTGACGTCGCGGACGGTGACCAGATCCTCGATCTCCAGCGCGGAGAGCGTGCCGGCGACCTCGTCCAGGCGCAGCTTGTAGCGCTCGAGCGTGGCCAGGGCCTGGTTGGCGCGCGAGAGGATCGCGCCCGACTCCTCCAGGACGCGGCGCTCCCCGCCCACGTACAGCGCGATCAGCCGCATCGACTGGCTGACCGAGATGACGGGGAAGCCGGACTGGATGGAGGCGCGCTGCGCGGTGCGGTGGCGGGTGCCGGTCTCCTCGGTGGGGATCGACGCGTCCGGGTAGAGCTGGACGCCCGCCCGCACGATCTTGCTGCAGTCCTTGTCGAGGATCAGCGCGCCGTCCAGCTTGCACAGCTCGCGCAGCCGGGTGGCGGTGAACTCCACGTCCAGGACGAAGCCGCCGGTGCACATCGCCTCGACGGTCTTGTCCATGCCCAGGACGATGAGCCCGCCGGTGTTGCCGCGAAGGACACGCTCCAGGCCGTCGCGCAGGGCCGTGCCGGGCGCGACGGCGCTCAGGGAGGAGCGCATCAGCTGGTCGGAGCCACCGGAGCCGCCTCCGGCCTTGCCGGGGCCCGATGCCCGGTCGTTGGCTGCCACTGCACTCCTCCGGTCGCAAGGTCAGATGCCTCGGGCCGCCCGGCTGTCGCGTACGCGCCGTCGTACACGCCGTGCGCGTCGCGCGGGTCGTGTGCGTCGGTGCGTACGTACGGGCGGGACCAGGGCAAAGTCTACTGGCGCCCAGCCTATTAGGGGGCTGTCCTCAGCTCTCCTCAGGTCGGGCCCCGGCCACGGCGCCCCGTCCGCCGCCCCGGCCGCCCTCGCTCCGGCCCTCGACGCGGCCCTCTCGGCGGGGTCTGCCGGGCAGCACCCGCAGGGCCTCGCCTATGTCCGAGACCTCCAGGACGCGCATGCCGCTGGGCACCTTGCCGGGGTCGCCCGGCACCAGGGCGTGGGTGAAGCCGAGCCGGGCCGCCTCGGCCAGCCGCCGCTGGACGCCCGTGACCCGCCGCACCTCGCCCGCCAGGCCCACCTCGCCGATGGCCACCAGGTTCTTCGGCAGCGGGGTGTCGCTCGCGGCGCTGGCCAGGGCGAGGGCCACGGCCAGGTCGGCGGCGGGCTCGGAGAGCTTCACCCCGCCGACGGTGGCGCTGTAGATGTCGCGCTTGCCCAGGGCGCTGATGCGGCCGCGCTGCTCCAGGACGGCGAGCATCATCGAGACCCGGGAGGTCTCCAGGCCGGAGGTGGTGCGGCGGGGCGAGGGGATCTGGGAGTCGACGGTCAGCGCCTGCACCTCGGCCACCAGCGGCCGCCGTCCCTCGAGGGTGACCGTCAGGCAGGTGCCGGGCACGGGCTCGTCGCGCCGGGTCAGGAAGAGGCCGCTGGGGTCGGCCAGGCCCGTGATGCCCTCGTCGTGCAGCTCGAAGCAGCCGACCTCGTCGGTCGCCCCGTAGCGGTTCTTCACGCCGCGCACCAGGCGCAGCCGGGCGTGCCGGTCGCCCTCGAAGTGCAGCACCACGTCGACCAGGTGCTCCAGCAGGCGGGGGCCGGCGATGGCGCCGTCCTTGGTGACGTGGCCGACCAGCAGCGTGGACATGCCGCGCTCCTTGGACGCGCGGATCAGGGCGCCCGCCACCTCGCGCACCTGGGCCATGCCGCCGGGCGCGCCGTCGATCTCGGGGGAGGCCACGGTCTGGACGGAGTCCAGGATCAGCAGGGAGGGCTTGACCGAGTCCAGATGGCCGAGAACGGCCGACAGGTCCGTCTCGGCGGCGAGGTAGAGGTGCTCGGAGAGGGCATTGATGCGGTCGGCGCGCAGGCGGACCTGGCTCGCCGACTCCTCGCCCGTCACATAGAGGGTGCGGTGCTCGTCCGAGGCCGCGCGCGCCGCCACGTCCAGCAGCAGCGTCGACTTGCCGACGCCGGGCTCGCCCGCGAGCAGCACCACGGCGCCGGGCACCAGGCCGCCGCCCAGGACGCGGTCCAGCTCGGGCACGCCCGTGCTGCGCGCGGTGGCCTGCCGGCCGTCCACCTGCCCGATCGGCACGGCGGCGGACGTGACCCGGCCGGGGGCCGTCGTGCGGACGGCGGGCGCGCCGAACTCCTCGACCGTGCCCCACGCCTGGCACTCGGGGCAGCGGCCGAGCCACTTGGCGGTGGTCCAGCCGCACTCGGTGCAGCGGTAGGAGGGCCGGTCTTTGGAGGACGAGCGGGAGGTACGGGCAGCCATGCGAACCACCGTAGCGGTGGGCACTGACAGCGCCGGGCCGGCACCGGCCACCGCGCCGGAGTGGTCTCGTCCGCTCGTAGCCGCCTCATGCGGCATTCGGTGCGGAATTGATGCCTCCTGTCCCCCTTCGAGGGAGAGAGTCACCCGTATGGGTTAAACCTGGGTGGGCAGGGCGAACGAGAGCGCACCATCCGCCTACCGTCGCCGGGATGATGACGCCCGAGCCCCCCACGCATGCCACCGGCGCGCACCGCGCATCCCGCCGTGCGCCGCGCGCGGCCCAGCCCCCGGTCGTCGAGAACCCCGCCGCCGAGCCCCCCACCGTCGGAACCGCCGTCTTCGCCCCCCGCCCCGCCTCCGGGCCCATCGGCATCGCCCCCGCCCCCGCTTCCGCTCCCACCACCGAGGACGACTCAACCGAGGACGACTCCGCCGAGAACCGCTACGAACCCCACCTCGACGGCCTGTTCACCTATTGCCTGTCCGTCCTGTGCGACCACGACGCAGCCGTCGCCGCCCTCGGCGAGGCCCTCGCCCTCGCCGTGCGCCGCGCCGACCGCGCCCCCGCCGCGCAGGAGGCGCACCGCGCCTGGCTGTACGCCCTGGCCCGCTGGGAATGCCTGCGCCGCCTCGCCACCCCCGGGACGCGGCCCGCCGACCCCGGCACCGGCGACGCCCGCGCCCGCGCCGAACTGGCCCTGCTCGCCTGGCCCGAGGCCGCCGGCACCACCGCCGAGCAGCGCGAGGCACTCGAACTGGCCGTCCGGCACGGGCTGGCCCCCCACGAGGTCGCCGCCGTGCTGCGCCTCGACCACGAGGCCGCGCGGGCGCTGCTGTCCAGCGCCGCCTGCGAGGTCGAGCGCACCCGCACCGCGCTCGCCGTGGTGGAGTCCGGCCGCTGCGCGATCGTCACCCGCTTCGTGGGCGACACCGAAGTGCTGCTGGGCGCCGCGCTCCGGCGCGAGCTGGTGCGCCACGTCGACGAGTGCGCCGACTGCCGCCGCACCGCCGAGCGCGCCACCGCCGGCGAGCCCTGGCCCGGCACCGCGGCCTCCTCCGCCCCCCTGCCCGTCCTCGAGGCACCGCGGCCCGCGGCGCGCTCCGCGATGCTGCGCGCCCTGGGCCCGCGTCCCCCGCGCCGGCGCTCGGCCACCGCGCACGCCACCCCGCGCTTCGACCGCGGCGGCTTCCCGCTCGCCCCCAAGGACCGCGCCGCCCGCCGCGGCCGCCTGCGCAGCCGGGCGCTGACGACCACCGTCGTGGCGACCGTCGTCGCCGCGCCCGTCCTGGCGCTGTGGGCCGCCTACCGCGGCGGCTCGCTGGGGGAGGGGCAGGGCGCCGCCGCCGTCACCGCGCCGGACACCGACAGCCTGGGCGGCAGCCCCGACGAGGGCTCGTACCGCGATCCCTACGGGTACGAGGACGGGCACGAAGAGGAACCGGCCGGGCCGGCGGCCCCGTCGGCGGCCCAGCGGCTCTCCGAGGTCTCCGTCGCCGTCCTCGGCACGGGCCCCGGGCGGCTGACGGTTGAGGCACGGCCGGGCGGGGGCGCCACGCTCATCACCCTCACCGCCAGCGGCGGCGAGCTGGTCAGCTGGTCCATGTCGGCGGACGCGCCCTGGCTGCGGCTGAGCCAGCCCGGCGGCGTGCTGCGGCCGGGCCAGACGGTGACGGTCAGCGTGGACGTGGACCCCGGCCGGGTGCCGGCCGGGCCCTGGCGGGCCCGGGTCGCTGTTGCGCCCGGCGGCGCCTCGGTGACGCTGGAGGGGCGGGGCGGCTCGTTCCCCTGACGCGGCGGCGGGGGGCCCGGCCCCCCCCCGCCCCCCCCCGCCCCGCGCGGGCCCCCGCCGGGCCCCGGCCGGCGGGGGGCGGGGGGGTCCGCGGGGCCGGGCGGGACCCGGAGGCGGGGGGGGGGGGGGGGGCCCCCGGGCGGGGGGGGGCCCGCCGGGCCCCACCGCCGGCTGACCCAGGACGGGCGCGACCGCCGGCTGACCCAGGACCGGCGGTGACCGTCGGCTACGCAGGACCGGCGCGATACCGGAAGCCCCTCAGCGGGCGTCCGCCGGATGCGGGGCCATCGGCAGGAGCGAGGCCATCCGCTCCTCGCACAGCTCCACCAGGCGCGCGTACCCCTTCTTGCCCATCAGCTCGATCAGCTCCGCCCGGTACGTCACGAACACCGGCTCCCCGGCCCCGTGCGCGGACCGCGCGGACGTGCACCACCAGTGCAGGTCGTGCCCGCCCGGACCCCAGCCGCGCCGGTCGTACTCGCCGATCGTGATCTGCAGCACCTGGGTGTCGTCCGGGCGCTCGATCCAGTCGTACGTCCGCCGCACCGGCAGCTGCCAGCACACGTCCGGCTTGGTCTCCAGCGGTTCGCGGCCCTCCTTCAGGGCCAGGATGTGCAGCGAGCACCCGGCGCCGCCCGCGAAGCCGGGCCGGTTCTGGAAGATGCACGAGCCCTTCCAGCGCCGGGTCTGCCGCTCGCCGTCGTCCTCGTCGAGCTGCGTCCAGCCGGACTCGGTGCCCACGTCGTGGAACTGCCAGATGTCCGGTGTCAGCCGGGCCACGTGCCCGGCGACCCGCTTCTCGTCCTCCTCGTCGGAGAAGTGCGCGCCCAGCGTGCAGCACCCGTCGTCCGCGCGCCCGGCCTTGATGCCCTGGCAGCCGCTGCCGAAGACGCACGTCCAGCGCGAGGTCAGCCAGGTCAGGTCGCAGCGGAAGACCTGCTCGTCGTCGGAGGGGTCGGGGAATTCGACCCAGGCGCGGGCGAAGTCCAGCCCGACCTCGTCGGGGACCTCGACGTCGGCGTCGGGGGCGACCGTCACGGTCTTGGACGCCTTGCCCGCACCCTTTGTCTGCTTCTTGGAGGCCTTGTCCCGCGCTTTGTCCGGATTCGCCTTCTTCGTCTTCGCCACGCCTTAAGCGTAAGCGCCAGAAGCGGCCCAGTAGCGTTCAGGCCATGAGACTCGGTGTCCTCGACGTGGGTTCGAACACGGTCCACCTGCTGGTGGTCGACGCACACCCCGGTGCCCGTCCGCTGCCCGCCCACTCGCACAAGGCCGAGCTGCGCCTGGCCGAGCTGATCGACGAGGACGGAGCCGTCAGCGACGCCGGGATAGACCGGCTCGTCTCGGTGATCCACGACGCGCTCCGGGCCGCCGAGGACAAGGGCGTCGAGGAAGTCCTCCCCTTCGCCACCTCCGCCGTCCGCGAGGCCTCCAACGCGGACGCCCTCATCGCCCGCGTCCAGCGGGAGACGGGCGTCGCCCTGCCCGTGCTCACCGGCGTGGAGGAGGCCCGGCTCACCTTCCTCGCCACCCGCCGCTGGTTCGGCTGGTCGGCCGGAAAGCTGCTCGTCCTCGACATCGGCGGCGGCTCCCTCGAGATCGCCCTCGGCCTCGACGAGGAGCCCGACGCCGCCGCCTCCCTCCCGCTCGGCGCCGGTCGCCTCACCACCGGCTGGCTCCCCGCCGACCCGCCCGACCCCGCGGACGTACGGATCCTGCGCCGCCACGTCCGCACGGAGATCGCCCGCACCGTCGGCGACTTCGCCCGCCTCGGCACCCCCGACCGCGCCGTCGCCACCTCCAAGACCTTCAAACAGCTCGCCCGGATCGCCGGAGCCGCCCGTTCCGCCGACGGCCTGTACGTCCAGCGCACCCTCGGCCTGAAGTCGCTGACGGAGTGGGTGCCCAGGCTCGCCGCGATGACTGCCGGGCGCCGCGCCGAGCTGCCCGGAGTGTCGGAGGGACGCGCACGGCAGCTGCTCGCGGGCGCGCTGGTCGCGGAGGCGGCGATGGACCTGTTCGGCCTCGAGGAAGTGGACCTCTGCCCCTGGGCGCTGCGCGAGGGCGTCATCCTGCGCAGGCTGGACCACCTGCCGGTGTAGGGCTCGACCACCTGCCGGTGCAGGGACGGGTCCGCAACGTGACGTCCTCGGCGCGACGTCGGAGACGTGACCGACGGCACGCCCGTGACGCACCCCGCGAGCGGGACCACCTGCCCGCCGCCGGAGGGCCGGGCATACGCTGTCCCTCGTGACAGAGCCAGTGGTGCGCATTCCGGATGCGAAGGTCGCGCTGTCAACGGCATCGGTCTATCCCGAGTCGACGGCGACGGCCTTCGAGATCGCCGCGCGCCTGGGCTACGACGGTGTCGAGGTCATGGTGTGGACCGACCCCGTCAGCCAGGACATCGCGGCCCTGCGCCGCCTGTCCGACTACCACCGGGTGCCCATCCTGGCCGTGCACGCGCCCTGCCTCCTGATCACCCAGCGCGTCTGGTCGACCGACCCCTGGGTCAAACTGCAGCGGGCCCGCGCCGCCGCCGAGAAGCTGGGCGCGAGCACGGTCGTCGTCCACCCGCCCTTCCGGTGGCAGCGCTCGTACGCCCGGGAGTTCATCCGCGGGATCTGGCGGATGTCGAACGAGACGGACGTCAGGTTCGCGGTGGAGAACATGTACCCCTGGCGCTACCGCGACCGCGAGATGCTCGCCTACGCGCCCGACTGGGACGTCACCAAGGACGACTACCGGCACTTCACCATCGACCTCTCGCACACGTCGACCGCCCGGACGGACGCCCTCCAGATGATCGACCGGATGGGCGACCGGCTCGCCCACATCCACCTCGCCGACGGCAACGGCTCCGCCAAGGACGAGCACCTCGTCCCGGGGCGCGGCAAACAGCCCTGCGCCGAGGTGCTGGAACGGCTCGCCGTCAGCGGCTTCGATGGGCACGTCGTGATCGAGGTCAACACCCGGCGGGCGATGTCCGCCGCCGAGCGCGAGGCCGACCTGGCGGAGGCCCTGGCCTTCACCCGCCTGCACCTCGCCTCCCCGACGGGCGCCCCCAGGCGATGACCGGCATCCCCGACGCCCCCGGCGCCCCCCGCAGGCGCGGCCGCCCCGCCCGGACCGAAACCGGCGGCGGTCCGGGCGCGCGCGAGCGCATCCTCACCGCCGCCCGCGCCGAATTCGCCGAGCACGGCTACGACAAGGCGTCCATCCGCGGCATAGCCAGGGCCGCGGGCGTCGACCCCGCGCTCGTCCACCACTACTTCGGACCGAAGGAAAAGATCTTCGCCGCGGCCGTCGAGCAGGCCGTCGCGCCCGCCTTCAGCGCCCCCGCCGCGGTCACCGAGGGCCCGCCGGAGGGCGCGGGGGAGCGGCTGGCCCGGTTCGTCCTCGGCGTCTGGGAGGACCCGGTCACCCGCGAGCCGCTGCTCGCGATCGTCCGCTCGGCCGTGGCCAACGAGATCGCGGCGGGCGTCTTCCGCGACCTGATCACCAGCAGGGTGCTCGTCGGCGTCGCCGCCGAGCTGGGCGGGCCGGACGCCCAACTGCGGGCCGAGCTGGCGGCGGCGCAGTTGGTGGGAGTGGCCATGCTGCGGCACATCATCAAGATCGAACCGCTGGCGTCGGCGGACATCGAGCAGGTCGTCGCGATGGCGGCTCCGGCGGTGCAGCGCCACCTGATGGGCACGGGGGCCGACTGACCGGACCGGCGTCCGCCGGCCGTCTCGCATCCCGGAAACTCCGTCCGCGTCGCGGACGAGCGGCGTAGGCTCGAACTCCGACACCAAGGAGTGGAGCTATGCCCGAGCTGAGGTCCCGCACTGTCACCCACGGCCGCAACATGGCGGGCGCCCGAGCCCTTCTGCGGGCCGCGGGCGTAGCACGCGAGGACTTCGGCAAGCCGATCATCGCGGTGGCGAACAGCTTCACCGAGTTCGTGCCCGGCCACACCCACCTCCAGCCGGTCGGCCGGATCGTCTCCGACGCGATCAAGGCGGCGGGCGGCATCCCGCGCGAGTTCAACACCATCGCCGTCGACGACGGCATCGCGATGGGCCACGCCGGCATGCTCTACTCGCTGCCCTCCCGCGACCTGATCGCCGACTCCGTCGAGTACATGGTCGAGGCGCACTGCGCCGACGCGCTGATCTGCATCTCCAACTGCGACAAGATCACGCCGGGCATGCTGATGGCCGCCCTGCGCCTGAACATCCCGGTCGTCTTCGTCTCCGGCGGCCCCATGGAGGCCGGCCAGGCCACCCTCGTCGACGGCACGGTCCGCAAGCTGGACCTGATCAACGCCATCGTGGACGCGGTGAACGAGAACGTCTCCGACGAGGACGTCCTGCGCATCGAGGAGAACGCCTGCCCGACCTGCGGCTCCTGCTCCGGCATGTTCACCGCCAACTCGATGAACTGCCTCACCGAGGCCATCGGCCTGTCCCTGCCCGGCAACGGCTCGGTGCTCGCCACCCACACCGCCCGCAAGGCCCTCTACGAGGACGCCGGCCGCACGGTCGTCGAGATCACCAAGCGCTACTACGAGCAGGGCGACGAGTCCGTCCTGCCGCGCAACATCGCCACCCGCGCCGCGTTCGAGAACGCCATGGCCCTCGACATCGCCATGGGCGGCTCCACCAACACGATCCTGCACCTGCTCGCCGCCGCCCAGGAGGCCGGGCTCGACTACGACCTGACCGACATCGACGCCGTCTCGCGCCGCGTCCCGTGCCTGGCCAAGGTCGCCCCGAACGTCGCCCCCGGCGGCACGTACTACATGGAGGACGTCCACCGCGCCGGCGGTATCCCCGCCATCCTGGGCGAGCTCTACCGCGGCGGACTGCTCAACGAGGACGTCCACACCGTCCACGCCGCCTCGCTGGCCGAGTGGCTCAAGACCTGGGACGTGCGCGGCGGCTCCCCCTCCGCCGAGGCCGTCGAACTCTGGCACGCCGCCCCCGGCTGCGTCCGCTCGGCGACCGCGTTCTCGCAGTCCGAGCGCTGGGAGTCCCTCGACATCGACGCCGCCGGCGGCTGCATCCGCTCGGTCGAGCACGCGTACTCCAAGGACGGCGGGCTCGCCGTCCTCAAGGGCAACCTCGCGGTCGACGGCTGCGTCGTGAAGACGGCCGGCGTCGACGAGTCGATCTGGACCTTCGAGGGCCCGGCCGTCGTCTGCGAGTCGCAGGAGGAGGCCGTGGAGAAGATCCTCTCCAAGGTGGTGAAGGAGGGCGACGTCGTCGTCATCCGCTACGAGGGCCCGCGCGGCGGCCCCGGCATGCAGGAGATGCTCTACCCGACGTCCTTCCTCAAGGGCCGCGGCCTCGGCAAGGCCTGCGCCCTGGTCACCGACGGCCGCTTCTCGGGCGGCACGTCGGGCCTGTCCATCGGCCACGCCTCGCCCGAGGCGGCCTCCGGCGGCACGATCGCGCTCGTCGAGGACGGCGACCGCATCCGCATCGACATCCCGAACCGGTCCATCGAACTGCTGGTCCCCGAAGCCGAGCTGACGGCCCGCCGGGAGGCGCTCGGCGGTACGTACGCCCCGAAGAACCGCGAGCGCAAGGTCTCGGCCGCCCTGCGCGCCTACGCGGCCATGGCGACGAGCGCCGACAAGGGCGCGGTCCGGGACGTGAGCAAGCTGGGGTAGGCGGCGACGGGGGAGCGGGCTGGGGTCGGCTGCCACCGGGACAGGCGGCAGCCGACGGGCGCTCCCTACCGCCAGCGCGCCGGGTTCTGCCCGTCCACCGCGAACACGGTCCCGTCCGGCGCCGCCCCGAACACCTTGCCCCCGGCGGCCACCGGCGCCGGCAGCATCTCGAGGAAGCCCCGCCCGGCCCTGGCCAGGCGGGGCGACGTCTGTCCGAGCAGCACGCCCTTCGTCGTGTCCACGGCCAGCAGTCGGCCGTCGGCGGCGGAGAAGTACAACCGGTCGCCGGCCGCGACGAGCGCCGACGCGTTCGCGACGGACGTCTCCAGCCGCCAGGCGGGCACAGCCCTGTTGGTGTCGAGGGCGGTCAGCCCGCCGTCCGAGGACAGCAGATAGACCGTGTCGCCGGACGGCACGACGCTCGTCGCCTCCAGCGGAACCGACAGCGGGATCCGCCGCTCCCGCCCGATTCCGGGCGCGTAGCGCACGACGGCCGCCACGCGCGTGTGCGCATCGCTCTCAGTGAGATGCAGGACGCCGTGCGGCCCGGTGCCGACGGCCGTCAGGTTGCCGTCCGCCGTCCACTGCCACAGCGTCGTACCGCGCCGCGCGTCGACCGCGACGACCGTCGTCCGCCGGCCGTCCGGCGAGGGCGCGACCGCGTAGGCGGGACCGCTGCCGTAGAAGGAGAAGACGGGCTTGATCCGGCCGGGCAGCGGATGCCGCCACAGCTGCCGGTTCGTCCCGCCGTCGACAGCCGTGACCGTGCCGTCCGGCTCGACCAGCAGCACGGCGTCGCCCGCGTGAAAGACCCGGCCCCCGTACGCGGACACGTCGCGCGTCCAGCGCGGCTCGCCGGTCGCGGGATCGAGGGCGGCCAGCTCGCGCTTGTCGGGCGAGAGCGCGTGCACCAGCCCGCCGGAGACGACGGGCGCGCTCGGGGCGCCCCCGCCGGCCCGCACGGCCTGGGCCTTCCGCCGCCATGCCACCTTGCCGGTGGCGGCGTCCAGCCGGGCGGCGTGCACACCGCGCGCCGAGCAGTAGAGGGCGCGCTCCGCAGAGGTGCAGAACCCGGCCCGGACCTCACCGCTGCCCGCCGCGTCCTCGGGAACGGACGTCTCCCACGGCCGCCAGGACGAACCGGCGGGCGTGGGCCGCGCCTGCGCCGGCTGCCGGCCCAGCCCGTCGATCTCGTTCAGCGCCCAGGTGCCGCCCGCCGCGAGCGCCACGACGACCGCGGTGGCGGCGACGAGCCAGCGGGCGCGGGGGAGACGGGGGAAGCGGCGGGGGCGGGGGCGGGGCTCGTCGGTGGGCGGCTGCTTGACGGGCTGCTCGACGGGGGCGGGAGCCGGGGCCCCGTCCCCGGCCGGGACGGCCGGCAGCATCGCCATGATCGCGTCGGGGGTCGGGCGGTCGGCCGGGTCCTTCGCGAGGCAGGCGCGCACCAGCGGTACGAGATCGTCGGGGACGCCCGCCAGATCGGGCTCGTCGTGGACGACCTGGTACGCGACGATGTACGGACTCTCCGACTCGAACGGCCCCCGCCCGGTCGCCGCGTGCACCAGCAGCGAGGCCAGGGCGAAGACGTCCGCCGCCGGGCCCACCTCACGCGGACGCTGGAACTGCTCGGGCGCCATGAACGGCGGAGTACCGATGAGCTTGCCGGTCTCGGTGCGCAGCTCGCTGTCGTACGGCCGGGAGATGCCGAAGTCGATGACCTTCGGGCCGTCCTCGGCGAGCAGCACGTTGCTGGGCTTGAGGTCCCGGTGCACAAGCCCCGCGCGATGGATGTCGCGCAGCGCCTCCGCGAGCCCGGCCGCCAGCCGCCGCACCTCGTCGGGGCTCAGCGGGCCGTTTCGCTTCACCCGGGCGGAGAGAGTGGGACCGGGGATGTAGAGGGTGGCCATCCAGGGCCGGTCGCCGTCGGGGTCGGCATCGACGACGGACGCGGTGAACGCGCCGCTCACCCGCCGGGCCGCCGCGACCTCCTGCCGGAAACGCGCCCTGAACTCCGGATCCACCGCGTACTCGGCGTGCACCACCTTCACCGCGAGCCGCAGCCCCGAAGCGGACCGCGCCAGATGCACCACGCCCATGCCGCCGGAGCCCAGCCGGCGCTCCAGCCGGTACTGACCCGCATATTCCGGATCGTCCGCTTCCGGTCCCGTTCCGGCACTGCGCAGTGGCGGCATGCCCCCACCCCCGTGTCGCCATGTCATTGGCCGCATGTCGTTTGGCCACTCATTCGGCCGCTTTCGGCGGCTTGCGGAGCCTAATCGATGGGACACGGGGGACCGGGGAGGCGTGCCGTGGGTGCGTTGCTAGCCTGCGCATGACATTTCACCCACGGGGGGAGAGCACCATGGCGTACTACCCGATCGCTCCCGGCCACCAGGTCAACGTCCGCCGGGGACCGAGCACCGACAGCGAACTCGTGAAGGTCCTCCCGCAGGGCTCCAGCGTGCCGATCCGCTGCCAGACCCGCGGCGAGACGATCTCCGGCCCCTGCGGCACCACCGACATCTGGGACTGCATCGCGCCCGGCCAGTACGTGTCCGACTCCTACGTGAAGACCGGCAGCAGCGACTTCGTGGCGGTGCGCTGCTCGGGCTGAGCAGGAGGCGGGGAGAAGGGACGGGGAGAAGGGGAGCGGGGCTGGCGATAATCGACGTATGAGCGATGCGCACGAGCCGGCCGGCCCCCACCCGGAACCGATCCGCTTCTTCGGCACGACCTGGGTCGACCACGACGGCGGCTACGCACTGCGCCGGGCCGGCGTCGCGGTCGGCGCACTGGCCGCGGCCGCGGTGGGCGCGTTCGTCCTGCGGCTCGGCTACGAGGGCCTGGCCATCGCCGAGGTGGGCGGCCTGATCAACGCGATGGTCGTCGTGGCCTTCGCGGTCTGCAGCGCCCTGGCCTTCCGCCGCACGTGGGAGGGCTTCGTACGCCGCCGCCCGGACACGGCGGAGGACGAGGCGAGGGAGCGGTCGATGCAGAGCCTGATGATGATCGGCTTCATCGGCACACTGCTCGCCTACTTCTTCCGGTCCTTCGTGGAAGCCCCCGGCGAGAAGCTCCACCGCGAGGAGTACGAGCAGGCCCGCGCCCGCCATGAGCGCCGACGCTCGACCCGCACGGGCAACCCGGCGGCGAAGACCGCCAAGCGGCGGCGCAAGCACCCCTGAACGTCGTGTAGAGTTCTCCGAGTTGCCACGGGGTCCGCAAGGACGCCGGGACAGCACCTCGAGCCGCACCGGCGGCACTCACCACTTGCACGGCCCTTGAACGGGATGAATTTCGGCGTGCCCGAAATTCTGAACGGGATGGCCCGAGACTCCGATTAGGAGTCACCGGGAAAATCCGCTAAAGTAGTGATCACGCCGGAAGGCGCGAAACACCCCGCTCCAACAGGGGGCCGGAAACGGAATTCGGACCGACTGCTTCATTAAGAAGCGGGAGGGACCGGAAAACGGATCTGGTAAGGTTGGAAACAACGAAGGGAAGCGCCCGGAGGAAAGCCCGAGAGGGTGAGTACAAAGGAAGCGTCCGTTCCTTGAGAACTCAACAGCGTGCCAAAAGTCAACGCCAG
>NZ_JBITZS010000014.1:54478-148791 GCF_044547045.1 Streptomyces sp. NPDC053048 | reverse complement strand
CGCGCGGTCTGCTCCGCAGACACGACGCGCCGCCGCTACGCGGCGGAACAGCACCGCACTCCGTGCGGTATTCCGGGACTCCGTCCCGGGAAATCCGGTCCACTCCGTGGCCCGGGAGGCCAACTCCGTTGGCCTCGGGCTCGGATCGCTCCGCGATCCGGCCTGACGGAACACGCTCCGCGCGTTCCGTGGGGCTGGCTGGGTAAGGGGTTCGAGTGGTGGGGATCCAGCAGGCTTGTGGCGGCCTGGGGTTGACGCTGTGTAAGGGCGGGGGCGTTGGGCAGTGCCCACGGCGTGGGTTCGCGATAGCAGAAACGAACGGTTCGAACTTATAGAAGCGGATGCGTCATTTTTTCAGGCCCGCTACTTTATGGTTAGGTGATGTACTCCCGCTACGGAGTCTGGTGGCCTTGACGGGGTATCAAGCAAGATCCTGAATACCGTTCAGGGAGAGGTCGGAGAGCCAATTTTCCAGCCCTCTGGTTTCCAGAGGAGCCGGATTCCAGGGGGTTCAAAAGCATCAGGTACGAGCTAAGAAGGGGAATCTGTATGTCAGGGAAAGAACTGTTTCCGCATCAGGTGGAAGCAGTCGATGCCGTCCTCCGCGCTCTGCAGACACCCGCCGGTGGGCACATGCCGGCAGAGGGGCTGCGGACCCAGGTCATCGCCGCGACCGGCTCGGGCAAGACACTGATCGCCGCCGAGGCCACCCAGAAGCTGGGGGCGAGGCGAGTGCTGGTTCTGGTCCCGACTCTGGATCTACTGACGCAGACCGCGGCTGCCTGGCGGGAGGATGGCCGTACGGGGGCGATGCTCGGGGTGTGCTCATTGCGCGCCAGCGACTCCGGTGGCATGCCCTGTACGACGGACCCAGCCGAACTCTTGGCCTGGGTGCAGGGGCTGGAGCAGGTGACGGTCTTCGCCACCTACGCCGCCGTCGGCCTCGGCATCCTCCAGCACGCCCACGCCCAGGGGCTGGGTGTGTGGGACCTGATGGTCGTGGACGAGGCCCACCGGACCAGCGGAGACGCGGGCAAGCCATGGGCCTCCGTGCACGACCAGGCCAAGATCCCGGCGGCCCGCCGCCTCTACATGACCGCCACGGCCAGAATCTGGGAAGCGGCCGAGGGCACCCGCGGTGACGGGGAGGAGCCGCGGCTGATCGCAAGCATGGACCCGGACTCCACTGTGTTCGGGCCGGTGGCGTTCAAGCTCACCCTGTCCGACGCCATCAGCCGCGGCCTGGTCGCGCCCTACCAGGTCGTGTGCGCCGACATCAGCGACCCCGAACTCCACCAGGCGCACGAGCAGGCTGCCAGTGCCGGCTCGGACGAAGTACGCGGGGCGCGGCTCGCGGCATTGCAGACCGGCATCCTGGCCGCGGCGGCGCAGGAGCGGCTGCGGAAGATCCTGGCCTTCCACAGCAAGGTCACCGAGGCCGAGGCCATGGCCGCTGGCGTCATCGACGTCGCGCAGCGGCTCTGGGAGGACGACTCGCAGCGGTTCCCGGCGCCGGAGCGAGTGTGGGCCAGCTGGCTGTGCGGCGAGCACGCCCCCGGCCACCGGCGGGCGGTGCTGGACGAGTTCGCATCCGACGTCATCGAGGGCGAGGACGGGCTGCGGCCGGCCGCGCTGCGCGTTCTCAGCTCCGTGAGAGTACTGGGTGAAGGGGTTGATACGGCGAATTGTGACTCCGTCGCCTTTTGTGATGCCCGGGGATCAATGATCGACATCGTGCAGATGGTCGGCCGCGCACTCCGTATGAAGCCCGGGGAAGGGAAAATCGCGTCACTGATCGTCCCGGTATTCCTCGCACCTGGTGAAACCCCGGACGAAATGCTGACCTCTCCCGCCTACAACACCCTCGCGAAGATCCTCGCAGCACTCCGCGCCCACGACACCGACACCATCGAAGCCCTCGCCGATCCGCGGGTGCGCAGCGGGAGTTACGAGCCCGATGAGGAAGCCGGGGTCCGCGAAGGCGGCCGGGAGCGGCCGGGGGGTGAGCGGCGTCCGAGTGCGTCCGCGCGGGAGCTGCTGAGGTTCAGCACGCCGCGGGATCCGGCGCTGCTGGCTCGGTTCGTGAAGCTGCGGGTGATCGAGCCGGAGAACGCCTTCTGGCGGCGTGGGATCGAAGCGTGTGTGCGGTATGTGAAGGAGACCGGCGGCGAGCAGTTGCGGGTGCCGTACGACTTCGTCACCCCGCCGGAGTGGTCGCCTGCGGGGTTTCCGCTGGGCACGTGGCTTGCGGATCAGCGGCGTTTCAACAAGGCCGGGCGCCTGGCCCCGGACCGGGTCGCCGAGCTGGGCGGGCTCGGGATGATCTGGTCCCACCAGGACGTCGCCTTCGAGGAAGGACTCACCGCTGCCCGCGCCTGGGCTGCTGTCCACGGGCACTTTCTGCCGCCCGCCACCGCTGTCTGGGACGGGTATCCGGTCGGGGCCTGGGCGAAGAACCAACGGACCGCAGCCCGGATCGCGGACAGCATCGCGGAGCAGCGCGCGGCCGGCCTCCCTGTCGGGTCCGGCGCCAAGGCACTCACCCAGGCGCGGCGGGAGGCGTTGGAGGAGATCGACCCGGGGTGGTGCCCGGTGTGGGACGCCGGATGGCAGCGCTGCTTCCGCCTCGCCCAGAACCACGTCGAGAGCGGCGGGAAGGTCCCGGTGGTTGCGGGTGAGGTGATCGTGCAGGGCGAAGACCTCGGCCGCTGGGCCCAAGCGTCCCGCCTCGGCTGGGACGACTTGCTGCCGGTCCAGCAGTGGATGCTCGAGAACGTCCTCGGCCTCACCCCGGCCGAAGAACACGAACGGCCCGTGAAACGTACACAGGAAGACAAGTGGGCCCTCAACCTCCGGGCAGCACGGCAGTTCCACGCACGCGAAGGACACCTCAACGTCCCCAGAAAACACATCGAGCACCTCGAGCCGGAAGGCAGGCCGACAGGCCCTCAGGGCGGCGCTGAGGAGCGTGTGGCAGTGAAGCTCGGCATGGTCCTCGACAACATCCGCAAACGCGCCGACAAACTCACCGCACAACGCCGCACAGACCTCAACGCACTCGGCATGCGCTGGACCGGTGGCGCGACGGGCAGGGGAACGCGGTGAGTCAAGACCAGAACACCGGCAGGAGGCAGCGTCGGTGACGGAGCAGCCGACGCTGCGCTGGCCGTCGCAGCTGTCGGCGACACGCAAATCGGGTTCAGGCACGAATTCTGTGAAGCCGATTCAGTCAGGCGACGTCGACAAGCGAGGTCCCGGACCTGGGACCCCCCTCGTATGGGTGGTGCTCTCAAGGTAAGGCCGCAGTAGAGCGCGTCCGGGCGGGCAGCCCCAGACCGGTTCCCGGCACCGGCGGCACCGGCGCACTCGACCGGCCATGCCCTGGGCTGCCCCTCCAGCTCTGGCTCCTACCTGGCGTCCAGGATGGCAGCGCAGGTTTCGGCGGGGTCGCCGGTGTGGATGATCGCCTGTTCCTGGAGGGCTGGAGGCTCGAAGCGGGCGAAGAAGTCGTCCAGCGCCTCGGGGCTGACGGCGAGGGCGTTGGCGTCTTCACGCTGGTTGCGTGCCGCGAGGCGCCGCAGCAGCTCTTCCCGGTCGACCGGCAGGTAGACCAGCCGCCACCGGCCTCCGGCGGCTTCCACGAGCTTCTTCCAGGCGTCGCGGTCTTCGCGGAGCCACAGGCCGTGGTCCAGGACGACATCGTCCCCGGCCGCCAAGTGCTCGGCGAGCCGGCGACGGATCGCCTCGACGACGGGGCGTTCGCGCTCGAAGTAGGTGTCCTCGGGGTAGTCGACGCCGTAGCGGCCGTGGAGGCGGTGGACCTCCTCGTCCACGGACAGCCGGACCATGCCCCGGTCGGCGAGGGCGCGGGCGAGCATGGTCTTGCCCGAGCCGGTAATACCCACCAGCAGCACCGCCAGCGGCTCGCGTGCCGTCACGTCCGCCTTCTTCCCTCTCGGCCGGTCTTGGTCTCCATTCTCGCCGACCGGGGCCGCCTACCGGCGGGTGTGTGCGGCAGGTGGGCGCCAGCGGGTGACGATGGTGCGGGCCTCGGCCGCCCACCCGGTCGGCAGTCCGTCGAGGGTGACGCGGCGGAAGCCGAGGCGGGGGTCGGCGACATCGATCCGGCCGTGGTGCCGGCCGATGTGCTCCAGCAGACGCCCGGCCTCGTCCCGTACGGCCGGGGTGTGCTCGGCCCAGGCGCCGGAGGTGAAGTTCTCCACCCGGCGGCGGAGGTCGTCCAGGACGCCCGCGCGCCATTTGAAGTGGTGCACGCAGGCGAGGGTGTCCGGGTCTGGCTTGTGGCCGGGGGCCCGGTGGTTGCCGGAAGCCACCGGGACGTCAGCGCGGGCGAGGACGATCTTGCGGGGATCGCCGCGCAGGAGCCGGTGGGTGAGGTGTCCGCCGAGCGGGAACGCGCGGTCCAGCCCGGTCTCCGGCCGCCAGTGGGCCAGGCGGCCGTCGGGTGCGACGCGGTCGAGCATCAGCCCTCCCACCACCTGCCGCCCCGCCTCCTCGGCCTCGGCGATCACCTCCGTGAGCGGGGCGGGGTAGGTGTGGAGCTCGTCGGAGTCGGCGAGCAGGTGCCAGCCGGGCCCTGCCTGCTCGCGCAGAGTGTCGCGGAGCTGGGTGTTGGTGTGCTCGTGCCACGGCCCGGTGCTGACCGTCGCCGGGGGGACGCCGAGCTCGTGGGCGGCGGCGAGCAGCTGGTCTCGCCAGGGGGTGGGGGTGTGGTCGGGGAAGTGGAAGGCGAGGCGGAAGTCGGTGATGCCGAGGGCGCGGTAGTGGGCGGTCCAGGCGGTCAGCAGGGCCGGTTCCACGGGGCCGATCACCGCGACCAGCACGGGCGGGACGGGCGTCATCGCAGCTCCTCGGTCAAGCGGGTGTAGGTGGTGGTGAGGAAGGCGGCCTGCTCGGCAGCCGTGGCCATCCCCACCGCCGCCGGGGCCCCCGGCCCGGGACGCTCAGGCGGCTCGGCGGGGAGATGGTCGAGGATGGCGGCGATGGCGCCAGGGTCGCCGGCCGGGAAGAGCCGGGCCCACGGCTGCCCCGCGAGTCGGCTGGTGAGGGCAGGGTCGTGGTCGGAGACGAGAAGGGGGACGCCGAGGCGGGCGGCGTCCATGACCAGCCCGGACTCCTTGCCGACCCCGGGGCGGCGGGTGACCAGGGCCGCGTCGGCGGCGGCGTAGACGAGGCGGAGGGCCTGCTCGCCGACCGGTCCGGGCACCGTGTGGAGGCGGATCTGCGGGAGCTGGTGCCAGCGGGCCAGCGTCTCCTCGTCGAGGGGGGTGCCGGTGACCACCAGGTGCAGCGGGGTGGTGAGGCGGGCGAGGGCGGCGTCGATGGTAGCGATGTCCTTGTAGGGCCACCAGCCGCCGACCAGGCACACCGCCGCGGCGTCGGCGGGGATGCCGAACGCGGTGCGGGCGCCGTCCCTCTCTGCCTCGGTGAGGCGGTTCCCGTCGTCGACCGCGAAGGCCCTTGCCTTCCCGTCCATGCCGGGGAAGGCGTCGGTGAACTGGTCCCGGACGTCCTCCGTCGGGTACAGCGCGATCACCCGCCGCTCGCCTCGGCGGGCGAGCCGCCCGAGGAGCCGCACCAGCGCGTCCTCGGTGGTGATGGCCTCGTGAATGAACCGCAGGTGGGGCTGTCCGCCGAGGAGGGCGGCGGCGCCGTGCAGGGCCTCGCTCGCGCTGAGCACCACCACCGCCCCCGGCTCCCGGACGAGGCGCCGGGCGGTCCGCAGGCAGGCGGCCTCGGTCAGGCACCGGGCGATCAGCGTCACCTGGTGCGGGGCCCGTCGCAGCGCGAGCGGCCACCGCCGGGAGGCGAACAGCCGTTGTCCGGCCGCCGAGACGGCGGTCGCCCACTGGGCGGCGGCCAGCAGCACCGCCGTGGCTGGTCCCCGGGCGCCGGTGATGAGCCGGGCGCCGGCCTGGCGGAGCGGGCCGGGGTCGGCGGCGCCGTACGGGGCGATGACCACGCTGCCGGGCCTGGCGGCGGCGAGCGCGGCAAGGGTGCGCGGGTGGTGCCCGCCGAGCCGGTGGGCACCCGGCTCGATGAGCACCAGCGGACGGTCGGCGGTCATCCGGCGACCGCCTGCTCGCCGTGCCCGGCCGTGAAGTGGTCCCGGAGCCAGGCTGGGTCGTTGAGCAGGTCGAAGCGGGCCGGGTCGCGGGCGGCGTCGCGGGCGAAGGCGATGCCGTCGCGGGCGCCGGCCGCCGCGTACGAGGCGAAATCACCCTCGCGGCTGCTCGTCCAGGCGTCGATCCGATGACGGGCGTCAGCGTCGGCCATGCCGTACTCGCTGCCGCGCGCGAGCATCGCGCACTCCCGGAACCCCGCCTTCCACGCATGGTACGGGCTCTGGTTGAACCGGGTCGTCCCCGCGGTGTCCTGGCAGAACTCGGCCCTGCCCGGGAGCGCGGCGAGGACGTCGACGGCCTCGCCCATCTCCCGCAGTGCGGACCGCCGGATGAGCTTCAAACCGCCGTAGCCGTAGGTCAGCCCGTTGACCGGGTTGACCGCCCGCCACACCCGCATCGAGATCCCGTCGCCCAGCGGCTCGACGCCGGCGGCGGGGAAGCGGGTGTCGATGGAGAAGTCGCCGTCCGCGAGGAAGAACTGCTCGGTGTCCACCAGCCCGGCCGTCAGCCGGTAGGCCCGGCGCATGCCCCGCACCCCGTGCAGGCGCTTGACCGTGCCGCCCAGCACCCGGCCCAGACGGCGGTGCAGAGCGTTCGCCATCGGTTCATCGAAGGACAGCAGGACCGCGTCGAAACCTGTTCACGCGATCGCCTCCAGGTAGCGGGCGGCCACGGCAGCCGGGGCGAAATCAGTTGTGGAGGCGTGGGCGCGCTTGGCGTGCACCCGGTAGAACTCCGCGTCGGTGGCCAGCCGGGCCGCGATCCGGACGGCCTCGTCGTCGGTGTCGAAGAGCAGGTCGTCGTCGATGTGCTCGGCCAGCCACCCGGTGCGCGGGGCGATGACCGGCAGGCCCATCCCCTGGCAGTCCACCACCGACATCGACCACGGGCAGCCCGGCCGGAACGGCGCGACGCCGAAGTGGGCGCCGGCCAGCAGGTCCCGGTAGCGCACGCGGTCGCCACGGTCGGAGGCGACCGTGACGCCGTCGAGGGCGGCAAGCTCGTCGCGGTGGCGTTCGGGGCTCGGGTCGAGGCGGACACGCTCGGGGCTCCGGGTGCCGAACAGGTCCATCACCGTCAGCTCCACCGGCGCCTCGGTGACCAGGTGCCGGGCGAGAGTGGTGAGGCGGGCGGTGCCGTAGTGCGCGTAGAGGCGGTGGTTGTAGACGCCCGTCGCGCGGCCGTCCGGCGGGGAGACATCGGCGGGGTCGCGGACCAGGCGCTCGTCGCGCGGGGCGGGCACGACGTGCAGCTTCTCGGAGAGCTCGACTCCCATGCGGTCGGCGGCCGCCGTGGTCCAGGCTGCGGCCGTGGCGGAGTGCACCAGGACCCGGTCACAGGCGGCGAGGCCTGCGGCGAAGGCCAGCAGCACCGGCCGCCCCAGGCCGCCGTCATTGAGCGACGGGTCGAGGTTCAGGTCGCCGTCGTCGGTGAAGGAGAACGGCAGGTAGTGGCAGTACCCGGCAATCCGCGCGTCGGCTCCGGCTTCGAGGAGGGCGGCGCGGATCGCGGGGGCAGCCTCGACCTGGTTGGCCACCATCACCTCCGGCCGTGTCCGGCGGATGAGGGCCACGAGGGCGTCGAGGCCGGGGTCGAGGCGGGCCCGGTACTTCGTGGACGGCGAGGCCGTCGGCGCGAATCCCACCCGGACATCCCCGGCGGGGGCCGGAGCGGCCACCGTCACGTCCACCCCGGCGTCGGCGAGGGCCGGGGTGAGGAGGTCGGCGAAGGTGAAGCCGGAGTCGGCCGAGAGCCGTCCGGGGTTGGAGATGTTCAGCAGGTACAGCAGCCGCACGGCGGTCTCCCTCCGCCTGGGCCCGGGTCGTCCGGGCCGGTTGAAGGGAAGAAAACCGGGACCGGGGACGGTGACGGGATGGTGAACTGGCCTCACTCACGGTTCACTCACGTTCGTCATCACAAGCCAGCCGGGCGGGGGCCTTGATGGGAGAACAGCACGATGCGATGACCACGGAACAGGCGGCCGAAGCGTTCTCGGCCGAGACCGCCTACTGGCGCGAAGTGAGGGGCCTGTCGAAACGGGCCCTGGCCAGCGCGATGGGCTTCGACCCGTCGTACGTCAGCCACGTGGAGTCCGGGCGGCACAAGCCGACCGAGGACTTCGCCCGCCGCGCGGACGAGGCCCTCGGCGCCGGCAAGGCCATCTGGAAACGGTGGTGCGACTACGAGGCCGCCAAAGCCCGAGGTGGCCGAACGGCAGCGCCGCCGACGCCACGCGCGGCGGCCGAGCAGCCGTACGCGACGGGCTCCGCGCTCGTCGTCGAGCACGACGCCGCCCGCCTCGACTACGACGGTCGCCTGTACCGCCTGACGATGCGCAGGCGCTTGCGGAACACCGGCACCGAGCCGGTGACCCGCTACCTGATCCGCATCAGCGTCGACCGGTACCCAGGTGAGCCCGAGCGGTCCAACGCGCACTACCGGCAGCACCCGCTGACCATCGCGGCGCCGCAGATCGGCATCGGCCGGTCGGCGGCCGTCGTCCAGCCGGCCGACTCCGCCGCCGCGGCGATCGTCCTGCTCAACCCGCGCGTCACCGACCGCTCGGAGGAGACGGACGAGCAGTTCGAGGGGTGCCTGTCGTTCTTCGATGTCCGCGGCATGGTTCCTCGCCCGCTGGTGATCACGGTGGTGACCACCGAGCTGGACGGCACCGAGGTGACCACGGTGTACGAGCGCGGCCTCGCCCGGCTCATCGCACACGAGATCGACCACCTCGACGGACTTCTCTACACCGCCCGCATGCGGCCCGGTGTCGAGCCGATCCCGGTGGAGGAGTACCGGCAGACCGGCCGAGCCTGGGCCTACGGCCAATAGCCCCGTCGCCCGTTCCCTGTCCCCTACCGAGCAGATTTCGGCGCGGCCCGGTGAACATCTTCCGCTCCGCCCGTGTGAGGACGTCCAGGACCTTGCCACGACGCGGGGCCAGCTGCTGCTCTGATCGCTCATGCCAGCAGTGGACCCCGGACGGCGTGTGGACAGCGTCCGGGCACCCAAGTCGGCCGCCGGTGCCGGGGCTGGGGTCAGTAGGTTCTCATCCGCCATGTCATCTGCCGACGCCACGTCAAGGGCTGTTGCAGAATTCTCAGGCCGTGTCACCCCGAGGAATTCTCATACTCCGTGTCAGATCCTTGCTCCGGCACCCAGCTCTGAAGCCGTGACCAGCGCATTCTCAGAACGTGACATCCGCCTGACAACGAACGTGAGAAAATGACAGGGAATTTGAGAATCTACAGGTCTTCTAAGCGGCGAAGCCGACGTTGGTGACGTACTCGTACTGGCCCCACTGCGAGCCCAGGTCCACGATCGTGTCGTCCCAGGCGGCCTCGAGGCCCTGGCGGTCGCCGGCTGCCCAGGAGATGACGATGCGGTCCCAGCGGCGCACGTTCAGCGTCCGGTACTCCACCACCCGCTGCAGCGGCCGCGGCACCTGGGACTGGTCCAGGGGGTGGATCTCCACCCGCGTGCCGCGACCCTCGCGGTTCAGGCGCCCCAGGAGGTGGCGGGCGACGTTCTGCCGGCGCACCGCCCGGTATGCGGCGTCGATCCTGGCCAGGTTGGCCTTCGACGGCGCCCGTTTGCTCTCCAGCCATGCCTTGAGGGTCCGGTCGGTGACCGTCAGCCCGGCCTCCTTCGCGGCCTGGCGGCTCTTGGCCGACTTCGTCAAGTAATGCAGGCGCGCTATCCAGCCGCGCCTGACCGTCACCGGGGTCGCGATACCGCCCGCGAGCTCATCGAGCTTGCGGGCGACGGCGTCGCTGCCCTTGATGCCCCGGGCGCCGAACTTCCCGAAGTCGAGATTCTTCTCCGGCACTACTCCTCTCCCTCCCCTTCCGTCTCCGTGTGCCCAGTGGTGGTGTCGGTCCCGGCGGTGTAGGTGTCCTTGACCTTGACTTCGGTAACGCGCCGGCCTTCGGGGAAGACACTGCGCCAGTCGCCGATGACGTGGAGTTCGTCGGTACCCATCGCGCGGACGACCGTCAGGCCCTCGTCATGGGCCTTGAGGGCCTTCAGCCACAGGTTCGCGAATGCCTGGGAGCGGATGATGTGCATCCAGTCCGGCCGGTAGAGCTCCCGGTTGTAGTTCGACTCCCCCATCGTCGAGACGAACTTGGAGTACATGGCCTTCACGTACTCCAGCGTCACCTCGTCGCCGCCGGCGATCGCGGTGTCGCGGGCGTCCTTCAACGCGATACGGAACTTCTCCAGCAGGTTCTCCGTGGCGCCCGAGGTGTAGGACTCGTGGATCTCCGGCGGCGCGCACAGCCCGTACTTCGGACCCGACAGGCGCAGCAGGAGGCGCAGGGTCGGCTCGGTGACCCATAGAGGGCCTGGTTCGTCGCGCTGGCCGATCGGGTTGGGAAGCACATCCTCGTGCTCCCATGCGGGTGGGGTGATCAGGTGGACGCCGGCGCGGCGGCGGTCATGGGCGAGGCCGGCGGAGTGCTCGAGCTGGCCCAGGGGGAGGTGGGTTTTGAGGGCGGAGAGGTAGGCGCCATTGATGTCCAGCGCGGTCACCTCATGGCGGCCGGGCGGCAGCTCGTGGCGGGTCCACTTCGGGCGGGCCTCCCAGATCTGGTCCGCGCCGCGAGAGGTCTGCTTCCTGAGGATGTCGGGGATCCAGGGGTGCGCGATCACGTCGTAGCGGGCGCCCTTGCGGGTCTCGTCCAGCAGGCGCATCGCGTCCGGGATCGCCCGCTTCAGCAACACGGCCGTCGCCGCCTCCACGTCACCGTGATGCTCGGCGAGCGCAGCCTGCACTGCCTGGGTGATCAGGTCCCCGGGACCAGAGGGCTCCTGGAAGGCGTGCCGGGCCGGAGGCTTGGAGCGCTCGGGCGGGCGCGTCGTGCGCGGAGGGTGCGTCGTGCGCGGAGGGTGTGCTGTCGTGGTGGGTTTCCTGGTATGAGCTGTGTCGGGCTGTGCCGGTGGTGCGGGTTGTGCGGCAGGCGGTACGGGCGGCGCGGCAGCGGTGGCCTGGCAGTCGGCCGGGTCCAGGTGCTGGGCGAACCCCGCTACCCGGTGCGCGGCTGGCTGTCCGCACAGCACACACGGCTCCGGCGCGGCGAGGACCTCCACCTCATCGCCCTCACCACCTTCCGCAGGTCCAGCCGGCTCCACCTGGGCCGGCTCGCTGGGTTCCGCGGAGGAGCCGTCAGCCACGAAGGCGGTGAAGGCGTTGGCGGGCGGAGCAGCGGGCTCGGGAGTGGGGGCGGGGGTGGTGTCCGGTGCGGTCTCGTCGGCAAACTTCGCGGCAATGCCGTCCAGCAGGTAGGCGTACCTGGTACGGACCTCACCGACCGGATCCCGGCCGCTCTCCCACCCCGCGACGGTGGACGGGCTCACCCCGAGCGCCCTCGCCACCTGTGCCTTGGACAAGCGGGCCCGCTCCCGCAACTCCCGGCGCCTGTCAGGGGCCGGGAGTCCGGCTTCCGGGCCGACGCCCGCGAGCAGCGAGTCGATCGCATCGAAGTCACTCATCGAGCCACTCCCTTCTCGGCGGCGCGTGCACCGCGGCGCCGCGCGGCGGGCAGCGTCTCGCACGCCCGGGTCGGCCCCGCCAGCAGATCCAGCGCGGCGATCTCGTAGTACTCGGCCAGGACATCGACGTCGCGCAAGGTCCATGAGGTGGCCCCGGACTGCCGCCGGGAGACCTGCGTCTGCGTCAGCCCGAGCACCGCAGCCAGCGCCCGCTGCGAATCACCTGTTGCCTGCATCAACGCCGCCACCGACAGCCGCAGTGATTCCTCCAGACTCAACCCCATGGCCCCACCCTACCCGAGGGCAATGCAATATTTGCATCAAATTGGCCTCTATAGCATCAAGAATACGTGCGCCGGCTCCCTCCGGTACGCGGGATACAGGAGCCGCGCGCCCCACGCAGGTTCACCTGCCGGCAACCCGGGCCATCCCGCCCGCGCACAGACCGGCAAGCCGCACACCACGCATCCCGCCCCGCCTGGCGGCGGCCCGCAGCCACACAGGCGCACGGGCCAGACAGGCACCCCGGGCACACCCAGACCCACCACCCGGCTGCATAGGGCCCGGCGCAACTGGGGCCCCGGCGGCAGCAACCCGCCACGGGCATGACGGCGCACCGCACGCGCACCCGTACGGAGGATCGTCGCGAGCGCGCGGGGCATTGCTCCGGGGGCCTTCGGCCGGGCAGTTGAAAGCGGCGCAGCCGTCTTGTCCCTTGTCCCCGGGCACGCCGTGCGCCGATGATCAGCACATGATCGTAACGGGGAAAGACGACGGCGTGGACGACGGCGGGCAGTGGCGTGCGGAGTTCGACGCCGAGGTGACCTTCGCCAACGGAGGCTCCCTGCGGGTCGAGGCGTTCCGGCTGGATGTGCCAGCAGCGTCCGTGGAGGACCAGGAACTCGGTGAGCTGTTCATCCGCCGGCTCGGCCTGCTGATGGTGGAATCCGTACGCATCCAGCGCAAACGGCTCCTGCGCGAGCCGCACAAAGGCACCCCCGGGACAGGGACGCCCGGCCGGGCGGGCAGGCGCCGGACGGTGGATCTCAGCCACGTCATCCGGGACGGAATGACCACCTACCCCGGCCTGCCCGGACCCGAGATCAGCGAGCACATCTCCCGCCCTGCGTCCCGGGCACACTACGCACCCGGAACCGAGTTCACCATCGGCAAGATCACGATGGTCTCCAACACCGGCACCTACCTCGACTCCCCCTTCCACCGCTACCCCGACGGCCCCGACCTCGCCGGGCTCGACCTCACCCGCCTCACCGACCTCGAAGGAACCGTCATACGGGTCCTGGGAACACACAACCCGGCCATCGACCGGGAGATGCTGCTGCCCCACGACGTCACCGGCCGGGCCGTACTCATCCACACCGGATGGGACCAGCACTGGGCCACCGACCACTACGCCGGCGGCCACCACCCCTACCTCACCACCCGCGCCGCACAATGGCTCGCCGACAACAAACCCGCCCTCGTCGGCATCGACTCCCTCAACATCGACAACACCCGAGACGGAACACGCCCCGCCCACACCCTCCTGCTCGCCGCCGGCATACCCGTCATCGAACACCTCCGCGGCCTCGAACAACTACCACCCCACAACTTCCGCTTCCACGCCGCACCACCCGCCATCCACAACATGGGCACCTTCCCCGTCAGGGCCTACGCCATCATCAACACCGACTGAAACCAAACAAACAAACAACCAGCACCGGTAACCAAACCCTGAAAACCCCCGGCCCACACCAGACAACAGCACAGGCACGACACAGCGGCACAGCCGCACAGCGGCACAGCGCAGGGCCACACGCGTTACAGAAGACCAACGCTCGCGCCGCGGCACAGCGCGGCGCAGCCACCGCACAGAACGGCAAGCAGCCACCGGACCGGACACGGAAACCACACCACAGCACAAGCCCGTCGCCAGCCCACCAGCCACCCGGACGCACGAACCGCAGCGGCATAGAGAGACCACCTGGACAGCCGGACAACGCACCGACCGCAGCAACGGGCAGACGCCGCCAGGCAGCCGGACGTCACTCCCGCACCCCCCGACGTCCCGCGGGCGGCAGCAAGCAGGCCCGCTCGCAGCGCAAGCTCGACCCCGGCCCCTGGGGTGCCTGCCGCACGTGCCGTTCCACTCCGCCCCCGGCCATACCCCAACGACCAGGCCCGCGCCGGCACACAGCCCACGACCCGCCCCAAAGGCCCGCGGCCGAAGCGGAGGGCAAGGACGCGGACGGAGGACCAAGCCCAGGGCACCAGGGCAGCCAGACGGCCCGGAAGAACCAGCCCCTTGAAGGCCACCGATACAGCCACTGCCGCTCAGCGGGCAGCCAGCGATGGCCCTCGCTCATCTTGGTTCCCCACCACATTGGTCGCGGTGGCACTACCGGCAACGGATGCCCAGCACTTCCGGGGGTGCTCAGCCATGGACGTCCTTGATCTCACCCGAAGGATGGCGCAACGGTCAGGCGTGCTCCTCGGCGTACTTGATGAACGCCCATGTGGTTCCGGCCCACAGGTGGACCCGGGCTGTGCCGATCTCCTCAGAAGGCCACGGGACCGGTCGGCTGGTGTGCAGCACCGGGCCCCCGCCGGTGTCAATGGCACCTGGGGCGTCCCACGTGCCGCCGAGGGCCACCGCCGCGAGCTCCAGCGCGCCCTGCGGGTCGTCGACATCCATTCCGGCCGGTCCCACGACCGCGTCCCGGCCGTTGTCGCTGATCCGGATCCGGCAGTCCGGTTCGCCGATCCCAGCCCTGATCCGCTGAGCCAGACGCTTGACCAGGTGGGAATCAGGGGCGCCAGCCTCAACTCCCACCGATACCCTCATCCCGAACAGATCGTGCATCTCCTCGAACAGATCTGCCGCTTGTTCTGGGGACAGACTGCCTTCCGGTGTCAGTTCCTCGTATTCCCCGCACTCCATGAGCTGCACCTTTCCTGCCCTCGGCTCTGGCGGTCAACTGCGTTTCTTCCATTCGCCCCGCAGCCACACTCACGGCTCATGCGCGCGCCCGGGGCGGCGGTGGCGGCTCTGCCACCACAGCAACACGCGCTCACAGCCGCAACCTCCGCGGCAGTGCAGGCAGCGCCCCATGCGGCGCGCGCCAGGAGGGCTCGCACCTCACGGGTGGCCGGAAGTCGTCGACCGGGTACGTCGCCCACGAGGCGAAGTAGGCACCCTGGGGAACGATCTCTCCTTTAATGATCAGCCGCCGCCGGCATCCCGGGCGGCCGCTGACCATCGTCGTGCCAGGCCCTGGAAGGACGCTTCGCCGTGCCGTACGCCACGACCCCCGACGGGGTCGCCATCGCCTACCAGCTCCGTGGTGACGGAGCCCCCCTCGTTCTGCTCGCCGGCCAGGCGAACAGCCACCACTGGTGGGACGACGTCCGCGACGACTTCCACGTCGCCCGCACCACCCTCACCATCGACTACCGCGGCACCGGCGCGAGCGACGATCCCCCGGCGCCGTTCAGCACCGGGCAGTTCGCGCGGGACGTGGTCGCCGTGCTCGACGAGCTCGGAATCGACCGCGCGGACGTCTACGGCACCTCCATGGGCGGGCGCGTGGCGCAGTGCCTGGCCGCCGAACACCCGCGGCGGGTTCGTTCGCTGGTGCTCGGCTGCACCTCCCCCGGCGGGCGGCACGGCGTCGAGCGCGGCAACGACGTCCGCCGGTCGCTGGCCGGTACGGACCCGCAGGCGACGCGGCGGGCGTTGCTCGACCTGATGTACACACCGGGCTGGCTCGCGTCCCACCCCGGGCCGTACCGGACGCTGGGGGACCCGACCATGTCCGCCCACGCCAAGCGGCAGCACCTGGCCGCGAGCAACGGGCACGACGCGTGGGACGCGCTGCCCGGCATCGAGGCCCCCACGCTGGTGCTGCACGGAAGCGACGACCTGCTCAACCCCACCGCCAACGCGCCCCTGCTCGCGGACCGCATCCCCGGTGCCCGGATGGCGATCATCCCCGGCGCCCGGCACGCCTACTTCGAGGAGTTCCGCGACATCGCCGGCCCCCTCGTCCTCGACTTCCTCGACCGTGAGGTGCAGAAGGCATGACCCGCATGGACGACCTCCCCATCCGGACGAACTGCGTGGCAGATCCCTTACGGGGCCCCCGAGCCGGCTGCCCCGGTGGGTCTGAACGTCGGCGAGAACCCGTACGCCCCGCCCGAGTGGCCGGCCGGGCGGATCGCCGAGCGGGCCGGGGAGATGGTCCGCGGGCTCAACCGCTATCCGGACCGCGGCGCGGTCGAGCTGCGCGCCCCACTCGCCGGCCATCTCACCCACAGCACGGGCCACTCACTGGACGCGTCCCAGGTGTGGGCCGTCAACGGGTCCAACGAGGTCGTCCAGCAGGTGCTGCAGGCGTTCGGCGGCCCCGGCCGGGTGGCGCCCGGCTTCGAGCCGTCCTACCCGGTGCACCCCCTGGCGGCCCGTGGCACCGGGACCGGCTGGGTCGCCGGCCCCCGCGACGACGACTTCGCCATCGACCTGCCGGCCGCGCGGGCGGCCATCGCCGAACACCGGCCGGACGTCCTGCTCATCACCTCCCCGAACAACCCGACCGGAACCGCAGTCGACGCGGACACCGCCCTCGCCCTGTACGAGGACGCGCAGCGGGCCACGCCGTGCATGGTGGTCGTCGACGAGGCGTACGCGGAGTTCTCGCGCGGCCCGTCCCTGGTGCCGCTGATCGCGGGCCGTCCGCACCTGGTGGTCGCCCGCACGATGTCCAAGGCGTTCGGGGTGGCGGGCCTGCGGCTGGGCTATCCGGCCGCAGACCCGGCCGTGGTGGAGGCCCTGCGGCTGGTCCGGCTCCCGTACCACCTGTCGTCCGTCACCCAGGCCATCGCCCTCACCGTGCTGGAGCATGCCGAGGTCCTGCTGGCGCACCTGGAGGAGATCAAGGCCGAACGGGACCGGGTGGTCGCCGAGCTGAGCGCCATGGGGTACGAGGTCACCCCGTCCGACGCCAGCGCCGTGCTGTAGGAGCTGTGAGGCATGGGTACGGTGGCCTCCTGGCGGGCCTCTTCACCGGTCGTACGCCTCCTGATGATCGATCAGTTCGGTGTCATGCTCGGTTTCTACATGATCCTGCCGAACCTGTCCGCCTACCTCAGCGGTGACCTGGGGCTCACCGCCGCGACGGTGGGGCTGGTGCTGGGTGTGCGCACCCTGAGCCAGCAGGGCCTGACGCTCTTCGGCGGCACGGCGGCTGACCGGCTCGGCAGCCGCTGGCTGATCCTCACCGGATGCGCGCTGCGTTCCGTCGCGTTCGTCATGTTCGCGATGTTCGACTCGGTCCTCGGCATCATGAACCGCCGCCGTGGTGACCGCCGCCGTGGTGACCGGCGTCTCCGGTACCGTCTTCACCCCGGCCACGAGGACGTACCTCACGCACGCGGCCGGGGCCAACAAACTGGAGGCCTGCGCCCTGTTCAACATGGCGGGCAACAGCGGCGCCCTGCTCGGCCCGCTGCTGGGCAGCGTGCATCAGTTACCGCCAGTCGCCCAGCTGCTGTTCATCGTGGCCATGTCGATGCTCTTGGTCGCCTACAACCAGCTGTACCTGCTGCTGCCGATGGGGATCACCCGCGTGACCGGCCACGCCGGCTCGGTCAGCCTGATCTTCGTCGTCATGGCGGTGATCGGGATGGTGGGCAGCGTTCCGCCGACGACGCGCGTCCCCGCCCGGATCGGCAGAGGCCGGTCGATCGCGCTGGGGGTGGGCCTGTGCGGGATCGCCTTCCTGCCCACGGCGTTCTCCGGGGCGGTCCAGGCGGCCCGGCCGGAGGACGGGGCATTCTCCTGGGAGACGGTTCCGGCCTGCTCCTCGCGGCGCTGCCGGTGCTCGCGGCGACCACGGTGCTCGCCTTCGGGCACACCATCGCGATATCCCTCGCCCAGCAGATCGCGATCTCCTACACGCCGACCGGCATGGTCGGCACGTATATCGGCATGTTCTCCATGGCCGCCGGGCTGGCGGCAGCGGGCGGTGGACTGCCGTGGGGAAAGCAGCCCGGCCGGTGTGTCGTCTGTCCGGTCCGCGCAGTGGGTGTACCGGCGTCACGCCCCGCGTAACCTCTTCCTGTGCCAGCCTCTCGCCTGTATCGCGTCGCCGTCCTTGTGCTCGAGGGCGCGAAGCCGCTCGATGTCGGAATTCCCGCGCAGGTGTTCACCACCCGCGCGAGCATGCCGTACGAGGTACGGGTGTGCGGGGCGGCACCCGGCCTGGTGACCGGCGGCGATGGCCTGGCGTACTCCGTTGCCCACGGCCTCGACGCGCTTGCGTGGGCCGACATCGTCTTCGTCCCCGGCTACCGGGTTCCGGACCGCGACGACCCGCCGCAGGCCGTCATCGACGCACTGATCGCCGCCCACGACCGGGGCGCGCGGCTCGCCGCCATCTCCACGGGCGCCTTCGCACTCGCCGCCACCGGCCTGCTCGACGGCAGGCGCGCCACGACACACTGGCACTACACCCGGGCACTCGCGGCCAGGCACCCGCTCGTCCAGGTCGACGAGAACGTGCTCTTCGTCGACGAGGGCAGCGTGCTCACCTCGGCCGGCGCCGCCTCCGGGATCGACCTGTGCCTGCACATCCTGCGCGGCGACCTCGGAGTGGCCGCATCCAACCACGCGGCCCGGCGTCTGGTCGCGGCCCCCTACCGCAGCGGCGGCCAGGCCCAGTACGTGCCGCGCAGTGTCCCCGAGCCGCTCGGCGAGCGGTTCGCCGCCACCCGCGAATGGGCGCTGCACCGGCTCGGCGAGCCCCTCACCCTCGGCATACTGGCGCGGCAGGCAGGGGTCTCACCGCGCACGTTCTCCCGGCGCTTCGTCGAAGAGACCGGCTGCACGCCGGTGCAGTGGGTGATGCGCGCCCGCATCGACCTGGCCCGCGAACTGCTCGAGCGCTCACAGCGCAGCGTCGAACAGATCGCCGCCGACGCCGGGCTCGGCACCGGCGCGAACCTGCGCCTGCACTTCCAGCGCATCCTCGGCACCACACCCAGCGAGTACCGGCGCACCTTCACCCGCGGCGAGTAACCCTGCCCGGCACCCCGTGGCGGGATCCCCCCGGCCACTGGGTGGCGGGATCCTTGTGAACCATGGCGATACCGCCACTGTCAACGGGCGCCGACCGCGGGCGACCCTGGTGGCGAAAGGAAGGGGACATCACTCATGACTCGCATCGCCATCAACGGATTCGGCCGCATCGGACGCAACGTGCTGCGCGCACTGCTCGAGCGCGACAGCACCCTGGAGATCGTCGCCATCAACGACCTGACGGAACCCACCACGCTCGCCCGGCTGCTCGCCTACGACAGCACCGCCGGCCGGCTCGGGCGCCCGGTGACCACCGACGGGCCCGCCCTCGTCGTCGACGGCCGCCGGATCACGGTACTGGCCGAGCGCGAACCGGCCCAGCTGCCGTGGGCCGAACTCGGCATCGACATCGTCCTGGAAGCCACCGGCCGCTTCACCCCCGCCAAGGCCGCCCGCGCCCACCTCGACGCGGGCGCGCGCAAGGTACTCGTCAGCGCGCCGTCGGACGGCGCCGACGTCACACTCGCCTTCGGAGTCAATACCGACGCCTACGACCCGGCCGTCCACACGATCGTCTCGAACGCCTCCTGCACCACCAACGCACTCGCACCACTGGCCGCGGTCCTCGACGAACTCGCCGGCATCGAGCACGGGTTCATGACCACGGTGCACGCCTACACCCAGGAGCAGAACCTGCAGGACGGCCCGCACCGCGACGCCCGCCGCGCCCGCGCCGCCGGCATCAACATCGTGCCCACCACCACCGGCGCCGCCAAAGCCATCGGCCTGGTCCTGCCGAACCTCGACGGCAAACTGTCGGGCGACTCAATCCGCGTACCGGTACCGGTCGGCTCGATCGTCGAACTCAACACAACCGTCACCCGCGACGTCACACGCGACGACGTGCTGGCCGCGTACCGTGCCGCTGCGGAGGGGCCGCTCGCCGGCATCCTCGAGTACTCGGACGACCCGCTCGTCTCGTCCGACATCACCGGCAATCCCGCATCGTCGATCTTCGACTCGGCCCTCACCCGCGTCGACGGGCGCCACGTCAAGGTAGTCGCCTGGTACGACAACGAATGGGGCTTCTCCCACCGCGTGATCGACACCCTCGAACTCCTCGCCACCCACTGACCAGACACCAGGAGTGGTACCCCGGCCGCCGACGACCGCGCCGGCCAGCACTCCCCTTCCCGCGCTCAGGCTGACCAACCGCGCAACCAGAACACCCAGACACAGAAGCAGGTTCCGCCCAGCCTCCAGAGGACACGGAAGCACCACAGCCGGTCAAAGGAGCTCTACGAGCGGCCCTTCCTCCCCCGGCGACCTGAGGCAACCCCTCACAATCCGTGCCCTCCCTCGTAGTCCGGCGGCTATCCGACGGACCCGCCCCCGTGGCCAAGCCCACAACCAAGAGGGGACGAAGGGTGGGGGCTGGGCACTTTCCAGGAGCACCGACACGGGCGAAGGTCTCGGGCATGCCGACCTGTACGCGGCACACCGCACAGCACAGCCACACCGATCCGGGACAGGGGACGCGGACCAGGACAGCCTCACCAGGCGGAACGAGCAGCAGCGCCCTTCTCACCGATAGCCGCTGTACCGGCGTTCCTCAATGCCAGGCCAGCCAACACCCCCGGGCCACCAACCATGAAGGTGACCAGCGCTCAGGAAGCGGGCCGCAACTGATCAACCAGCGCGCTGCCCGACAGGCCGCAACTCAAACCCCACTCGAGGCCCCACACGCGATGCTGGCCGCGCGGGCCCGCACATTGCCTACACCGCTACAGCGCCCGTGCCGCTTGACCACAGCCCGGTACCAGACCGACCGGCCCAGACCACCACCCCTGAACACAACAGCCTGCCGAACCCGGACCCGACTGGGCATCGCGACAGGGCTGCGTGACGGCCGCGGCGCAAGTGACCTGCCAGAGCCAGGGTCAGGGACCATTCACCATCACCACGGCCGCTCTGACGCGGGACACGGTGACGGAACCGTTCCGCAGAGCGACCACCGCGGTCACGTGTCAGACCTACGTCATGCCCTGATTCCCTGAGCATGGCCCGTACTCCGACTGGGACCGGGCCGCCTGCCACCCGACCGGCCGTCGCGGCCTGGCCACGCCGGCCCAGGGCCAGTCATGGAACGGTCCGCCCCGGCTGACCGCGGACCGCTCTCCCGGATCGATACGACGGGGCGCGGCGTGGTGACCGCGCCACGTCGTGGGTCAGTCCTCCCCGCGGTCCGCATCCCGCCCGGAACCCAAGATCGATTGTCAGTGGTGGGTGGGAGGATCTGAGCATCAAGCAGGAAAGAGGGGGAACGGCCATGTCCGGAAGCCAGAACTACATCAATCACGTTGCTCTCGTGCTGGATGCCAGTTCGTCCATGTCACACCTGAGCCGCAAGGTCGTCGAAGTCGCCGACCAGCAGATCGCCTATCTGGCCCGCAGGTCGCAGGAACTGGACCAGGAAACCCGCGTCACGGTGTATGTCTTCGCGGACAAGGTGGAGTGCATCATCTACGACAAGGACGTGCTGCGGATGCCGTCCCTGAAACAGCTGTACCGGGTCGGTGGAATGACGGCCCTGCTCGCGGCCGCACTGAAGTCGCAGCGGGAGCTGGCGCAGACGGCTCAGCTCTACGGCGACCACAGCTTCCTGACCTTCATACTGACCGACGGACAAGAGAACGCAAGCCACCGCTGCCCGGATGCTCCTTCCAGGGATCAGCGTCAACTCGTACAGGCCGTCGCCAAGATGATCGAAACACAGGAGAACAACTGGACACTGGCCGTCCTCGTGCCGGACCAGATGGGCAAGCGCGAGGCCATGCAATGCGGTTTCCCCAAGGACAACATCGCCATCTGGGACGCCACAAGCACACAAGGCCTGGAAGAGGCCGGACAGGTCATCCAGCAAGCCACCGAGAAATTCATGGTCGGCCGCACCCAGGGCATCCGGGGATCACGGGCCGTGTTCTCCACGGGTGCAGAGACGGTCAACAAAAACACCATCAAAGCAGCAGGCCTCACCCCGGTGGACCCGTCGGAGTACCAGCTGATCCCGGTGACCCGCGAAGTGGCCATCCGTGACTGGGTCACCGAATGCGGGCACGCCTACCGCACCGGGGGCGCGTTCTACCAGCTGAGCAAAACAGAGAAGATCCAGGCACAGAAACAGATCGCGGTACTGGAGAAGAACACGGACCGGGTCTACACCGGGCCGCAGGCCCGGACCCTCCTCGGCCTGCCCGACATGGAAGTCCGCATCAAACCGGACCACAACGACGACTTCACCATCTTCGTACAGAGCACCAGCGTCAACCGGAAACTTGTACCGCACACACGGCTCCTCCTCATGAACTGACATCCTGGAAAACCCCGCCAGCCCAGGCCTGGCGGGCATCCTGCGCATTCAACACACCGCCCCCTCCCCGTTCTGGCCGAACTGCACGACGAATGGTAGGTCTTCGACCGGCGCTACCTCTCCGAACCTCCATGGCCGAACTCTTCACCGCCCACCCCACCGAGAACGACCGCCGACTTTCCGCGCCTGAACCGAATCAGCTCGGCCAGTGACTGCACCACTCGGCGAGACACGACCCGTGGTTGGCAGATGCCACAGCGGGAACCGTCCCGTGCGATGAGGTAGGACAGGACGATGCGGGCACCGCCGAGTCCCAGCTTGTCGGCACGTGGGCGTGGGCCGACTGCGTGAGCCCGTGCCACTCTCGTGCCAGAGGGAACGGGGACTCACCAGGAACCGGTGCGGGGAGGGCGTACAGCCAGACTGTGACCAAGGCAGGAGACGTCCAGATCACGCTACTGGTAGCCGGACCTCGCTCGGCATGCGGGCGACATTTTGATGACTTAGCATAAAAACAGTGCCTGCTAGTCGATTACTGCTCGAGCAGGAAAGCAGGATCACATCATGTACATGATGCGCGAGGTCTACCAAGCTCAACGCGGGAAGGCGCCGGAGATCGTGGCGGCGTTCAAGACCCTCACCAAGGTGTTTGAAGAGGCCGGGTACGAGAACCGGCGAATCTACGTCGATTACGCCGGTCCCATGGATACGGTCGTCTGCCAATGGGAATTCGACAGTCTCGACCAGTACTTCACCATGGAGCGAGCGTTCTTCGTGAATCCGGATGAGAACGCCCAGTCACTGATCGATACGCTTAACAACAACGCGGTAGCCGGCTACAAGGAGATCTACGAGGTCATCCAGTAGCGGGTCGCCTGGGCGACAGAGGCCACCACCGTCACCCGCGCGTTCCCGGGGGCCACGACCGGCTACACGACTCAGCAGGACGCCATCCCGGTTGCAGCTCGGTTCGTGGAGGCACATCCCGTTGAGGAGAGGATCAGATGCCTACCGAGGCAGCTGCCGTGTGACACCGGCGCGCCACTCCCAGGGCGGGACGAACTCGGCAAGGGCACCGGAAGAGGCGGCGCTGGACGACGGCGGTTCGCCAACCGTCGCGAGTTCGCATCGGATGCAATTGGCGGCACTTGTAGCACTCGCCGACAGACCAACGGATTAGCCCATCGGCGGCAGGGATGCTGCGCTGCCCGGTGTTCTTTGGGCTGGCTCGTGACTCTTCTGAGGTGGCGGGTGTGTGGGGCGGGGGACGTCGAATTCGTCGGCGATCTGCTGGGCGGCGTAGTCGCGGAGTCGTACGTCTGCCGGGAGGGTTTGACCTTATCCGGCATCTCGCTGTTCCGCCTGCTCCCGCCAGTAGTCCAGCTCGCGCCGGGTGGCGAGTGTATGAGGGTGGTGGTCGCCCAGTACTCGTCGCTGGTCGGGAAGCAGCTCGGCGAGGACGGTCGCGGCGCCGGCCGCATCTCCCGCCTTCCCCTGCCACCAGGCCAGGCTGTGCCGGGTGATGAGAGTATGCGGGTGATCGTCGCCCAGCACCCGCTGCCGGTCGGCCAGCAACTCGGCCAAGGCGGCCGCGGCACCGGCCGCGTCCCCCGCCTCTCCCTGCCAGCGGGCGAGCCTGCCTCGAGTGATGAGTGTTTGGGGGTGGCCGTCGCCCAGCACTCGCCGTTGGTCGAGAAGCAGCTCGGCCAGGGCGGCCGCGGCGGCTGCTGCGTCCCCCGCTTCGCCCCGCCAATGGGCGAGGACGCGCCGGGTGATGAAGGTGTCGGAGTGGTCCTTGCCCAACACTCGTTGCTGGTCGGGCAAAAGCTTGGCCAGGGCGGCGGCGGCACCGGCTGCATCCCCTGCTTCCCCTCGCCACCAGGCCAGGCTGCTCTGAGTAGCGAGGGTGTGTGGGTGGTCGTTGCCCAGCACCCGCTGCCGGTCGGGAAGCAGCTCGGCGAAGGCGGCCGCGGCGCCGGCCGCATCCCCCGTCCGGCCTCGCCAGTAGGCCAGGTGGTCCCGGGAGTTGAGCGTGTCGGGGTGGTCCGGGCCGAGGTGCTGGGTGGCGGTTGCGGTCAGGTGGTGGAAATGAACAGTGGCGGCCGTGACCTGGCCGGCTTCGCCGAGGCTGCTGCCCGTGCGGCACAACACCGCATGCATGTCGGGCCGGTACACGGCGTCTTCGGCACAGGTGGTGAGTGCGGTGGTGTTGGCGCGCAGGGTCTGGGCGAGGGCGGTGTCGCGTTCGACGTCGGGCCAGGCGGCCATCAGGGCGTCGGCGGCGGTGCGAGCAGTCCTGTCGTACTGGTCGGGGGCGAGGGTGTCGCGGGTGGCACGTTGTACGAGTTGGTGAACGCGTACAGCCTGGTTGGGGGTGTCGGGGGTGTGGTCGATCAGGCTGAGCCGGTAGAGGGCCCGCAGGGCGCGCACCGCGTCCTTGGGTGACGCCTGGCCGGGTTCCTTGGTGGTGTCCCGGCCGGTGGGGGTGCGGTGCTCGGTGAGATGGGTGAGGGCGGGCTCGCTGGTCAGCACGTTCTGTGGGATGCCGTTGGCGTCGAGCAGTGCAGCCAGATGCAGCATGGGGCGGGCCAGGCCGAGAGGGTGGAGGGTGTCGGCGCGGTCGAGGGACAGGGACCAGGCGGCGGCGAGGGCGACGGCTTGCTCATCGGGGAGCCGGTCCGGGGCAGTGTCGGCGAGGGTGGTGGTGCGGTCGGCGAGCAGCTCGCGGTAGGCGGCCACATCCTCACCGGAGTCGATGAGGTAGGCAGCGGACTGGGAAAGGGCCAGCGGCAAGCATCCGAGGTCGCAGGCCAGGGCGGTGAGTTGACATGTGGGATCGCTGCGGCCGTGCGCGGCCAGGGACGCGGTGAGGTACGCGACGGCTTCGGCCTCGGTGAACAGGCCTACCGTGATCAGGCGGCGGTCTTCCCCGGTCAGGGCGGCGTCGCGGCGGCGAGTGGTGACCAGGGTCCGGCCGTACGGGCTGGCGGGCGGCCATAAGCCGCGCAGGTCGTCGGGGTCGGCGACGTCGTCCAGGACGATCAGCCACCGGCACGGCTCCGCTCCGGCCTTGGGTGTCACCCAGGCCAGGAAGGACCTGGCGGCCTGTTCGGGGTCGCAGGGGTTGGCCCGGCACAGTTCGACGCCGGCCTGGGCGTAGCCGGTCACGACGGGCGAGCGAGCGCTTGCGGTGATCCAGACCAGGACGTCCAGGTTGCCGTCCTCCCAGGCAGTGCGTGCGTAGTCGGCGGCGAGCTGGGTCTTACCCACCCCGCCCATGCCGGTCAGGACCTGGCTCAGCAGAGCCGTGCCACCGCTCTCGGCCGCCGTCCGCAGCCGGTCGGTCTCAGTGCGGTGTTGGAAGGACTGCGCCCGGGAGGGGATGACACCGACCTGGTGCGGCCAGGCGGCCGGCTCACGGGGCGCACGCTGCTGCACCATGGTCAGCTGTTCAGCGCTCACCTGGTGGATGTAGCCGGTGTTGGCGAGTCCGCCCTCGGAGGCGTTCGCAGTCCCGGTCCCGGATACTCGTACCGGACCAGTGGGGGCGCTGTTGGTTCCTGGTGCCGGTCCGCGGTAGCCGGTCACAGCAGTGGCCCCGGATACGGCCGTGGCATTCCCGGTGTCGACCACTGTGATCTCTGCAGAGGCGGCCTCCACGGGGCCTTGCCCGTGCTCGTTTCCTTGGGCCACGACCGTCCCTCTTCTCCCTCCGCGCTTTGGCGCCGGGCAGGCCGGTCAGCGGGTGTAGTCGATGCCGCTGGCGGCGTTGCTGCCGTCACCGTCGGCGGTAGCGTTGCCAGTCCTTTCCGCCTTCGCCGACCCGCTGCCCTGGCCTGGCGGGCGCCTGATGCCCGAAACGGCTCTTCCTCCGCGGCTCGCGCGTGCCTGCCCGGTTTTCACCGCCGTGTCGTCCGTGCGGTTACCGAGAGGCTGGAACAGCGCCCAGACCAGGGCGGCGATGCCGACGGCGGCCTGAATGGAGGCGCCGGCCAGCTGCCCCGCATCGGGGCTGTCCAACAGCCAGATCAGCGGCGTGGAGACCACTCCTGCCGCCGCCAGCACAATGACCGTGGTCTTCCAACCCTGCCACATGCCGGCCCTCCCCCACTCCGCAGCACCCGCCGTCAAGGGCTGACGCCTCGCCACTTCGCATTGTCCCGCGGCAGTTGCGGCTGAAACAAGACGCTTCCCCACGGACAACCGATCGCGGCTCACGGGTGTACATGAACCGTCCCACACCCAACCCACGTCGAGATGGTGGCACTCACCGGCTCACGCCCCCGGCCGCCGGCACCCGCACTCCCGCCCGGTTATGCGCCAGGCGGTCACGTCGTGGGGGATGTGGAATCGCCGGTGAAGTCCGTGAACTCCGTGACCAGTTTGACGAAGGTGTCCTCCTGCTCGAAGAACATCACATGGCCCGCGTCGATCTCGGCGTAGGAGCTGCCGGCAATCGCGGCGTGGAGTGCGCGGCTGTGCTCCACGGGGACGGTGATGTCCTGGGTCGCGCCGATCACGAGGGTGGGGGCCTGGATGCGGGGCAGCAGCGGGCGGATGTCGACGCGCAGGTCGTAGGCGATATGGCGCAGCGTGCCCTCGGTGGGCGGCATGTTGGGGATCAGGGCCTCGAACTGGTCGCGGCCGATGGTGTTGAGGAACGGGCGGCTGAAGCCGGTCATCGCCACGGAACGGCCGAAGGAGGCGGGGTCGCTGGTGCCGAGGTCCTGCCAGAGGGTGAAGAGGCTGCGCAGGTATTCGTCGCTGTCGGTGTGGGCCCAGCCGGCGGCCAGGATCAGGCGTCGTACGAGGTCGGGGCGCAGGGCGGCGACGGTGGCGGCGACGGTTGCGCCCATGGAGAAGCCGAGCAGGTCGACGGGGCCGTCGGCGGCGTCCTCGATGACGGCGATGACCTGGGCGGCCAGTCCCTCGGCGGTCAGCGGGCCGCCGCCGTCCACGGTGGCGTCGGTGCCCGACAGATCGGGGGTGATCACGGTGCGGTGGCCGGTGAACCGGGGTGCGGTCTGCCCCCAGTTGACGGCAGCCCCCGACGATCCGGTTCCGTGGACCAGGACCAGCGCGGGCCCCGATCCGCTCTTGCCGTACTTCTCGTAGTGGACCTGCGCGCCGCCGACGGTGATGGTGGCCATGAGCATGCTCCTTGTGAAGGGTCTGTCTGCCGGGGCCCGGTGCTCCGGCCCGGCTTACTGTGCCGACGCCGGGGGCGGGACGGCAGAGACCTGTGCAACCTGGGATCGGCGGTCCCTGGCTGGGTGGCCGGGACGTAGTGCAGGATGACGATCATGAAGATCGACCGTGACGGGCTCGCCGACTTCCTGCGCCGCTGCCGTGACCGGGTACGCCCCCACGACGTGGGCCTCGCCACCGGCCCCAGGCGGCGCACGCCGGGGCTGCGCCGTGAGGAGGTCGCTCAGCTCGCCGGCATGTCGGTCGACTACTACGTCCGACTCGAACAGGGCCGCGGACCGCAACCCTCACCCGAGATGCTCGCCGCGCTGGCCCGAGCCCTGCGGCTGTCCGAGGACGAAAGCGATCACCTCCACCTCCTCGCCGGACGGCGACCGCCCCAGGGCCGCTCCCAGGGGGACCACGTGAACCCGGGCCTGCTCCATCTGCTGGACCAGCTGCCCACCACGCCCGTCCAGGTGCTCAGCGACCTGGGTGACGTCCTGGCCCAGAACGCGATGGCCGAGGCACTGCTGGGCGGGGTGTGCACGGTGTCCGAGCAGGGCCGCAATATCGTCTGGCGCTGGTTCACCGACCCGGCCCAGCGTGCCGCCTACCCGGCCGACGAGCACGACTACTACAGCCGCCTGCACGTCGCCGACCTGCGGGCGTCCCTGGGCCGACGCGCGGGTGACCCCGCAGCAACGCGCCTGGTGGAACGTCTGCAGGAAGCGAGCGAGGAGTTCAGCGCCCTGTGGGAACTGCACGAGGTCGCCGTGCGCCGGGCCTCACGCATGCGTGTACTGCACCCGCTGATCGGCCTGGTCGACCTGGACTGCCAGGTGCTGCTCGCCCCACAGGGAGACCAGCGGGTGATCCTCTACACCCCGCCCGTCGGCAGCGACACCGCCGAACGGCTCGCACTGCTCAAAGTCGTGGGCACCGGCCAGTTCACCACGACGACGTGACGGCCCGGACGGGGCACAGTGCCGAGAGCGGCGGCGGAGTGCGGACGGAAGTATTCCTGGGACCGATTCACTGATCGTCCAGCAGCAGTCCCTAACCCGTCGGCACGGCCGACTCCCGGGTCGCGTAGATCTCCCGGAGCCGGGCGGACAGGGCTTCGTATGCGGTATTGGCCTGAGCACCCAGGGCGCCGGAGTCGACCGGCTCGTCGAGCAGGACGGCTGCCGCGGCCATCGTCAGGGCCTTCTCCGCGGCGTCGACCAGCGCCCGGACGTCGTCGGCCAGGATGAAGCCGATCTGGGACCGCAAGGCGTCAAGCGCGGCGTCCGACGCGGCGGACGCGTCGAGCATCGGCTGCCGGTAGGTCTCAGGCGGCGCCGGGTCCTCCCGCAGGCGCGACCGGTAGTGCCGCCTGGCCGATCCGAAGGCGTGGAGGGACGCCATGGCGTTCCGCAGCAGGGTGTTCACCTCGACGAGCTGGGCCAGCTCGAACGTCTCACGGCGTTCCGCGATCGCCTTGTACCGATCGGCTGCCCTGGCCTGCGCCTCCCGCCTCGCCTGGGAACGGTTGTTGACGAAGCCCAATGTCAGAACCGTGGCCTGACCGATCAGGATCGACGCGACAGTCGAGAACCATCCCCAGCCCCCCGAAGCCATGCCAGAAGTCTAGTGCCGCATCTGGCAACGTTCGCCCTGTCGACAACGGCGCGTAAGCGCCGGTCGTCGGCGTGGCGGCTTCGCCACATTGATGTAGCGGCGGATCCTGCTGTCCTGCTCCCTGGGTCGGCGTGGTCGGTACCGCCGAGGGTGAAGTAGCGCGGGGCAGCGAACCGGGCCTCGATGCGGCTGAGCCAGGAGGCTCGCCGACCGGGGCCGCTTTTGACAGGCCCCGACGGCGTGCCGGCGAGCACGGACGGCCGTGGAGCCGACCGCGGCCCCCAGTCCAGATCGTCTTCGGCGTCGGCCAGGGCGGTGAACACCTTCGCCCAGGTCCCGTCGACGGCCCACTTCCGCAGCCGGTCGGGAGCTCCCTCAGCTCCCTTCCACGAACCGAACCCGGCCGGCATGTCGGTCCACGGCGAACCAGTCCGCGAAACGTCCTAGCCGGGGCTGCCGCAGTACCAGCCGCCCGCCGAGGTGCAGACCGTCACCTGGATCCGGCGCACGTCGTATGGTGTGGTGCGGGTGAGCGAGATCCTGGCCGTTGTGTCGTTCGTTGCGCGTCCATTGGCCCGGCGGTTGATGGTCGTCCAGGCACCGTGGTGGTACTCCTGCCAGCTCACGTAGACGTATGACGTCGACGGTTTGCTGCGTTTGTCGGTCACTGAGCCGCTGACGCTGAAGCCGTTGTTGTTCTCGTCGATGGAGCCGCTGCCGCGGGCGAAGTCGTTGCTCGCCGACCATCCGCGGTCGGCCGTCTTCGCCTCCGCATGGGTGGCAGAGGCCATGAGGGCCAGTATCGCCAGTGTCCCGCCTGCCGTGCTTCGTAGCGCAGTAGTGCGCATGCTGGAAACACACCTTTCCCTGGGGCTTGAGGAGTGGGCCAACGGAAATGTCCGTCGGGATGCCAGGGAGCATGCCGGTGTTCGAGGGGGCAGAACAAGGACAGTGGGTTGTCCCGGACAGGCGCGCGTTGTCCGGGCTGGTCAGAGATATCTCCGATGCTGCCCCGGACAGCCGCATACGGAGTCATCGGGCCCCGCGTGGTTTCTGTCTCTGCCTGCTGTTCACGCCCGTCGCAGTGCGGAGCGGCCCGCGAAGCGCGCCGAGTCGCCCAGCTCCTCCTCGATCCGGATCAGTTGGTTGTACTTCGCCGTGCGGTCGGAGCGGGAGAGCGAGCCGGTCTTGATCTGACCGCAGCCAGTCGCCACCGCGAGATCCGCGATGGTGGTGTCCTCCGTCTCGCCCGAGCGGTGCGACATGACAGCCGTCCAGCCCGCCTGGTGGGCCGTGGCCACCGCCGTCAGCGCCTCGGTCAGGGTGCCGATCTGGTTGACCTTCACCAGGATTGAGTTGCCGACGCCGGTGCGGATGCCCTCGCGCAGCAGCGTTTCGTTGGTGCAGAACACGTCGTCGCCGGTGAGCTGGCAGCGGTCGCCGACGCGGGCGGTCAGCTCGCGCCAGCCGTTCAGGTCGTTCTCCGCCATCGGGTCCTCGATGGAGACAACCGGGTAGGCGTCGATGAGCTTGGCCAGGTAGTCGGCGTGCTCGGAAGGGGTGCGACGCACCCCCTCGCCCGCGTAGTCGTACACCCCGTCGCGGAAGAACTCCGACGACGCCGGGTCCATGACCAGGCCGATGTCCGTGCCGGGGCGGTAGCCGGTGCGCTCGATGGCGGTCATCACGAAGTCGAGCGCCTCCTCAGCCGTACGCAGCGCGGGCGCGAAGCCACCCTCGTCGCCGACGCCCGTGGAGTGCCCGGCGGCCAGCAGGTCGCGGCGCAGGGTGTGGAAGACCTCGCTGCCCATGCGGACGGCTTCGGTGAAGCTGTCCGCGCCCACGGGTGCGATCATGAACTCCTGGAAATCCAGCGGATTGTCGGCGTGGGCGCCGCCGTTGACGATGTTCACCATCGGCAGCGGCAGAAGGTGGGCGTCGGCGCCGCCGAGGTAGCGGTAGAGGGGCTGGCGGTGGGCCGCCGCTGCGGCCTTGGCGGTGGCGAGGGAGACGCCGAGGATCGCGTTGGCTCCGAGCCGGGACTTCGTGGCGGTGCCGTCGAGGGCGACCAGCGCGGCGTCGAGACCCGCCTGATCCGCCGCGTCCCGGCCGCGCACCGACGCCGCGATCTCCCCGTTGACGTGGGCCACCGCGCGGTCGACGCCCTTGCCGTGCCAGCGCGCGGAGTCCCCGTCGCGCAGTTCCACGGCCTCCCGGGCACCGGTGGAGGCGCCGGAGGGGACAGCCGCGCGCCCCAGGGACCCGTCCGCCAGGACGACGTCGACCTCGACCGTGGGGTTGCCTCGACTGTCGATGATCCGGCGGGCGGTGACGGACTGGATGGCGGTCTCGATGGTGGCGTTGACGGTTCCGACTGCTTTTGCGGACATGGGAGGTCCTTCCCGTTGTCGTGTGCCGTGGCCCCGGCTGCGACAACGCTGGCGCTGAGCCCGACGAAGACAAACTCTACAGCAATGCTGCTCAGTTTTGCTGTACAGCATTGCTGTGCAGGTGAGGTGCACAGCAATGCTGCGCAACGGGGTAAAGTGCCCTAATGCCCACCTCGGAAACCGCCGCCATCGCCGCCGAACTGCGCACCGCGATGGGCAAGCTCACCCGACGCGTCAAACACGAGGACCACATCCCGCTGGGCCAGGCCGCCGTGCTCGGCGCACTCGACCGCAACGGCGCCATGACCACCAGCGACCTCGCAGCCGATCAGCGCGTACGCCCCCAGTCGATGGCCCGAGCAGTGGGTCTACTCATGGAACAGGGCCTGGTCACGCGCCGCCCACACCCCACGGACGGCCGCAAGTCGCTGGTCGAGCTGTCGGACGCGGGCCAGGACGCGCTCGAAGCGGAGCGCGGCCGCAGGGCCGGCTGGCTCGCACAGGCCATCGAGGCCGAACTCACCGACGAGGAACGGGCGTTGCTGGCACGGAGCGCCGCACTGCTGGAGCGGCTCGCCACACGCTAGCGCCCCGACAGGCAGCGTTCAGACATCAGCACGACGGCCTTCCTCGACCCACTGGGACGGGTGCGTTCTCTGCGCAGCAGGGTGGTGAAGAGGCACACCCACCCCGCCAGGAGGCCGCGCCCCCGGCCGTTACAGTCGGTCCATGACCGAACGCCCCACTTGCCCCTTCGGTGACTTCCGATCCGTCGACCGGGCGCTGGACGTCCTCGACCGTCTCGCCGGACCGGTGGCCACCGCGCTCAAGAGCTGGGACACCCCGCAAGCCGCCCGTTCCGTGCTCTACGTGGACAGCAACCCCGAGAAGGCCGACACCTCGGAGTTCAGCGCGGCCTACGACGTCCCGATGGAGGTCTCCGCCAACTGCGTGGTGGTCGCCGCGAAGCGGGGCGGGCAGACGACCCTGGCCGCCTGCCTCGCCCTGGCCACCACCCGCGTGGACGTCAACAGCACCGTCCGCAAGCACCTCGGGGCCCGCAAGGCATCCTTCGCCCCCATGGACACAGCCGTAGCGGAGACAGGTATGGAGTACGGCGGCATCACTCCCGTCGGGCTACCGGCCGACTGGCCGCTGCTGATCGACGCGGCGGTCGCCGCCACCCCCTTCGTCCTCATCGGCAGCGGCCGCCGCCGGGGCAAACTCATCCTCCCCGGCCCGGCCCTGGCCCAGCTCCCAGGCGCCGAGATCCTCGAGGACCTCGCCGTGTGACTCAGCCGACCGCCCCGGTCGGGTCAGCGGGCCCGAAAGTCCACACGTTCCCGACCGGACGGCCGTCACGGCGCAGCACGGTGCCCAGGAGGCGCGTGAGATCGTCCTCGACCTCGGCGACGAGGTCGGCGCCGAAGACGCAGAGGGACGCCTCCTGGAAGTTGCCGTAGGTGCCCATGCGAAGGTCGGCGGTGACCTGGATGACGGGCTCGTCGACGAGGTAGGCGTAAGCCGACCAGCGGGGCTGCCCGGGGCCGCCGGTGCGGGTGGGGTCGAGGCGGGAGCCGCTGATGTACCACTTGAGGCAGTAGAGCCGGTCCCCGGGCCTGCCGCAGCGGCGAATGCCGCGGGCGATGACGGCCTCCACCTCGGCCAGCAGGGCATCGTCCCGGTCGTCCACGGCGGCGAGGTGCCAGGTGACGGCTCCGGGGGGTTCGGTGATTCCCCGGTGGGCCGTCTCGTACGTCACCTCGAACCGCTTCTCGAACCGCTTCCAGATCGCGTCGTGCTCCGGGTCGTCCAGCAGCTGCTTCGCCGGGCGCTCCCGAGCTGGTTCGCCAGGGGGTGCCCAGCGATAGGTGACCACCTGGGCGACCTCGTGGAATCCCGCCGCCGTGTACACCGGGGCCAGCGTCCCGCCCGCCTCGGCCACCAGGAAGCGCGGCGTGCTCGGCCCGCGGACGGAGAACCGTCTCCCGGCCGCCCAGGACGCTGCGGCCGCGAGGAGATCGGGCCGGGGACCAGTGAGGCCTCCGATGGAGGCGAAATCCGTGCCGCTCACCTTCTCGATCCACAGCGCATCGAGGACTCGACCGCCGCCTTCCAGTGCCAGGACCTCCATCTCGGGCCCGACGGCGCGGGCCTTGCCGTCAGCCTCAAGTTCCGCGAGCGGCCTGCGTTGTTCGGGGGCAGCCGCTGCCAGTCGGCGGACCCGTTCCGCTCCTTGGTCCCTGCCGAAGAGGTGTGAGCGGATGCGCGTCCCCGAGCAGACGTCACCCGCCGCCGGTATGTCAGCGTCTACGGCAACCTCGGCGAGGTCGGCTACCAGGAGGGACCGGGGCCGGCCCGGAGTGAATCCGGCTGCGCACAGTGCCTCGGCGAGCTCCGGCGCGTCATGAGAGTGGACCTTCCACTCGGCCGGCTCCCCGCGCTCGGCGAAGACATCCCGCTGCCGGCGGACGAGCCGGGGAAGGTCGTCGCAGGGGAGGCCGTGGCGGTGGTCGACGGTCCCGTGGGTGCCGTAGTGCATCCGCACCAGCGGTCCGTCCCGCTCCACCACGGCACCCCACGGCAGGAGGCCCTGCGGCGGGCGGCCGCGCAGACCTGTTTCGTATGCGGCCAGCAGTGTCTCGGCCGTCGTGGTCACTCGGTGCGTACTCCTTGATCGTTCCCCTACCCGGCCCGCGCCCTTATGCCGGAGTCCAGGCCAGGCCCAAGAGGTTTTTCGTATCGGTTTCCGGACCGGCGTTCATTTTCTTCCTCGCCGACGGCCAGGGGGCCGGGCCGGGCGCCCTGCGCAGCTCCGGCAAGATCGTCCGAAGGGCCGGTGAGGACCGGAGGTCAAGCACAAGTACCCACAGGGGGAGGCACCATGGAGCTGCGTCAGCTGCGCTACTTCGTGACCGTCGCGGAAGAACTGCACTTCGGGCGGGCAGCGGAGCGGTTGATGATCGGCCAGCCCGCCGTCAGTCAGCAGATACGGCGGCTGGAGCGGGAGCTGAAAGTCGAACTCTTCGACCGGACACCTCGAACGGTCCGGCTCACCGTGGCCGGGGAGGCGTTCCTGCCCGCCGCACGGTCCGTGCTGGCGGCGGAGGACGCGGCACGGTCGGTGGCCGCGCAGCTCGTCACAGGCAGGAGCGGCGTCTTGCGGATCGGCACCGTCACCGGCCTCGGGGACAGGCTCGACCAGCTCTTCGACGACTTCGCCCGGCACGCCCCGGACGTGCGAGTGGAACTGGTCTCGCTCCCGGTACGGGAACGGTTCGCGCGACTCGCCGACGGGCGGCTCGACGCCGCGTTCGTACGAGGCGCCCAACCGGAAGGCCACAGCGCTCCTGAGATTGTTCGTCACCTGCTGTGGGAGGAAGAACTCGTGGCCGCCGTGCCCGCCCGGCATCCCCTGGCGGACCGGGCGAGCGTCTCGCTCGCCGACCTCGCCGGACTGCCGCTGTGCCTCACCGAGCGCCACCACCACCCCTCGCTCGTCGACCTCGTCCTCGACGGCTGCCACCGGGCCGGTTTCACGCCCGTTGCCGGCCCCGCGACCAGTTCCCTCCAGGACGCCCTCGCCGCGATCGGCTCGGGCACCCCCATGTGGACGGTGGTCTACGACGGCAACGCCCGGCGCGTGCAGGTGCCCAGGGTCGCCTTCGTCCCCTTCGCGGCCCCGGGGCTGCGGCTGCCCGTCGAACTCGCGGTGCGTGCCGGTGCCTCGTCCCCGTTGCTCGATCTGGTGGTGACGGCTCTGCGCAGCGGCCCTGACCAGCAGTGATCAGTAATCGTGATCGCTGCGAGAGCGATTCGGGTCTGGGTCGGCCGCGGCCTCGCGCGGTGAACTGTTCCCGGCAGCGAAACGCACCGGAACGGCTGGTGCGGCGCCGCCTAGGACCGAGGAGCACACCATGCCCATCGTCACCATCCAGCAGGGCCCCCGCGACATCGAGCTCAAGCGCGAGCTCGTCGCCCGCGTCACGGATGCGTTCGTGGACTCGCTGAAGATTCCGGCCGAGGCCGTGCAGGTCTGGATCCATGAAGTCCCGGCTGACAGCTGGGGTGTGGCGGGCAAGCTCACCGCCGACAAGTAGGACGTGGCCAGCCGGGGCCCGAAACGGCCAGCAACGACTGGCCATGCCCTGCCCCGGCACCACACGGTCACTGCACCGCCGCCGGATAGGGTCACCGGGAACGTTCCGGCAGCCTGATCCACGGGCGATCAGCGCGCTTGTTCGTCAGTAGCCGACTGTGAAGCGACGTTGGATGTGGCGGGGGTTCTCGATCTCGTCGAGGAGAGCCACGGCAAGGTCCTGGGTGGAGATGTCGCCGGCACCCTCCACAGGGGGGAGCACCTGGTCACCGCCCAGGCGGTAGCGGCCTGTGCGTTCGCCGGGCTCGATACGACCGGCCGACGGACTCACGTAGGTCCAGTTGCGGTCCGACAAGCGGCACAGGTCCAGGACCTCGGCGTGGGCGAGCACGACCTTCCGGTACTCGGCGGGGACATGGAGAACGTCCGTCAGAACGCGAGAAAAGCCTTCCTCGTCGTCGAGGATCCGTACGCCCGGCGCCGACTCCAGGCTGCCACCGCCGCCGACGACGAGCCGGGTTGCGGGATGGCGCTCCAGTGCCTTCAGCAGCACGCGGGCGGTGGCCGGCAGCACGGCGGCGTGCGCTATCTGATCGGCGATGTCATCACCTGGGGCGATGGCGCTGACGACGACGTCCAGACCGGCCACGGCCCGGGACGCGCCCTCTGGAGGCGGCCCGCGACGCCCGGCCCGCCGACGACGACGCCGGGCGCGTGCTGGCGTGGGCCAAAGCGCTGCGGACGTGGGCGCTCGCCAACCCCCAGGGCTTCCGCCTCATTTACGGCGACCCCGTGCCCGGCTACCGGCCACCGGAAGGCGGCCCCGGAGCCGCAGCACGCGACCGCGCCTGCGCCGGACTGATCGCCCTGATCGCGGCAGCATGGCCTCACGCCCAGGCAGCCCACGGCCACACCCCCTACCAGTGGGCCGACTTCGGGGCGGAACTGACCACCCACGTCCAGGCCGAGCACCCCGACCTGCCCCCGAGGCGGTGGCGCTGGCACTGCGCACCTGGGGACGGATGCACGGCCTGCTGGCACTTGAGCTCTACGGTCGCCTCTCCCCCGTCGCCCACACGCCCGGAGCGCTCTACCGCGACGAGATACGCGACCTGGTCCGGTCACTGGGACTGGTTCCCCCCGCCGAGTGACCGCCGACGCGTCCGACGCGCAGAGGGCGTGGGACCGGTTCGTGGTCAGTGCGGCCGGTTGTGGGCGCGGGCTTCGGCCTGCTGGATCAGACAGTCAGTCGATCGAGGATGCCGGCCACCTCCCCAGGCTTGAGCAGAAACCCGACATGGCTGGTGGCCAGGGTGTGCACGTCATACGGATTGTCGGGCGTCAAGGCGTCGGCTTCGGCGATCAGGCGGTCCTGCACGGCCACGGGAAGCGACCGGTCGTCGGTGAGACGGATGTAGGTGCGAGCGATGGTGCCCCAGGTGTCGGCGTGGCCGCGTGCGTCGGACATCATCACCGCCAGGGATTCGTCCGGCTGCAGGATGTTGAGGAAGGCCTGGAACTGTTCATCGGTGCCGTCGGCCATCATCGACGCCTTGAGCGCGGCCAGCATGACCGGGCGCGTCTGTCACCAGGCGCAACGCAGTTCAGTGGCCTCCTGCGGGTTGCTCGACCGGCCCCGGCCCCAGACCCGGTAGCTGAGCGACTGCGGCGGCAGGCGTTCCAGGCAGTCCGAAGGGGGATCGGACGAACATGTAGGGCGTGACGACCAACTCATGGTCCTGTTCCGCGCTCTAAGGTTCGGTCGTATGACCGACCGCGTTCTCGAAGTCTTGCGTGCCCGCCCTGACCTTGCCGAACTGGCCGCTTTTCCGTTCGGCTTCGATGTGAGCCGGGCATACCACGTCGAGGCGGTGCATCTGGCGTCCGGTGCGTCGCTGGAGGCGATCGCCGGTGACGACACCGGTGGTACGTACTTCCTGTGCGGGGGAACGGCCGTGCTCCACGCGTCCTCCGAGGGAGGCTCCGTGCTGGTCGGCGGCAGTGTCGGCGAGGCGCTCGAGGTCCTCGTTCGGCTGCCGTGGTGGTGCGAGAACGTCTCCGCCGGAATCGACGACGAGGAGGATCTGCTCGCAGAAATACGCGCGGCGGACGACCGAGCGCGGGAGGAGTTCGCCCCCGACCTGGACGCCCAGCGAGCGGCGTTGTTGAACGGTCTGGGTCTGCCGGACCGGCCGCCGGCCGAGCTCCTGGCCATGTCGCAGTCGGCCGCCAGGCGCACCGAGCCGGACCACGTCCTGCTCAACTCGCTCGAGCTGTGCGCATACCAGGTGGACGACGCCTTCCGGCAGCCCTTGCGCGACGTCGTTCTCGGCCCGGGACGACAGGCGCTGGAGCGCATGCGCTCGGGCGGCGCCGGTGTGCGGGAGGAGGCGGCTGGGGATCCGGTGCTGCGGGCGGGCATCCTGCGGGCGGCACAGTACGACCGCCGTGACGGCGACCTGCCACTGCTGCGTTTCCTGCTGGAGCACGAGAACGCCGCGCGGGCCGAGTGGTTCGAGGAGCGGTGGCTGGCCGCGGTGCTGGTGGGGTTGCACGGGCATGACGAGGACGTTCCGCTGCTGCGGTCGGCCACGACCGGGCAGGTCACCGACAGCGCCGGAGCCGTCGAGTGGGCCCGCGCCCAGGAGGCGGAGCGGTACGGGCGGGATGTGGCCGCGGAGAGCGAGTTCACGTGGATCGAGCTCGCCCGTCGGCAGGGCCGTATCGAGCACGCCCGGGTCGCGCTCATCCGCATGCTGGACGACACGGGCCCGGACGCGCACCGGCTCCGGGCGTTGAGCCGCACGCTGGAGCGCATCGGCGACCACGCACAGGCGGCCCGTGCCCAGTCCGGCCTCCTCTCGCTTCAGGACACGGCATGGGACCGGGCCTCGGAGGCGTACGTCCTCGCCCGCCTGGAGCGCCTCAAGGGCGACCTCGCGGCAGCCGGGCGGGCGCTGGCCAGGGCACGGGCGGCCGTCGGCGCCGACAGCACCACCGCACCAGGCGAAGCGGTCGCGCAGTGGCACCGCCGTGGGCTCGGCCGACTGATCACGGAGCAGCATCTGGAGCTGACGCTCGCTGCCGTCGAAGCGGGGGACGCGGAACTCGCGCATGCCACGATGGCGCACAGCAAGCCGCTGCTGAAATCAATCAGCAAGGAGTCGGCGAAGGCCCTCAGCCGGCTCTCCACACGAGCGAAATGGGCGGTGGCCGGGCTCCGTCCGCCCCGCACCTGATCACCGCTGCCGACCTCGAGTGATCAGCGCTGATACGTGCCGACCAGCGTTCCCTCGGCCGACTTCAGGCTGTTCACGGCCCGGTGCACGGCGTCGGCGGTCGGGCTGCCGTGCAGGGCCGGCGGCTCGGGCACTGCCCACAGACGGAAGAAGTAGCGGTGCTGACCATGTCCTGGAGGCGGCATCGGGCCGCCCCAGCCCACGCTCCCGAAGCCGTTGGGCCATTCGTGGCCACCGGCGGGTGTGCGGCCTTCCTCCACGCCGGAGCTGGACGGGTCGATACCGGTGACCAGCCAGTGCACGAACGACGCTCCCGGCGCGTCGGGGTCCTCGCACAGCAGGACCAGCTCCGCCGTGCCCTCGGGTGGGGGTGACCAGGTCAGGGGTGGCGAGAGATCCTCCCCTTCCCCTGTGTGGCGGCGCGGGACCGGCTGGTGGTCGCCGAACGCCGGGCTCCTGAGTTCGATTGCGGTCATGTGCGCCGCGTACCCGCACAGGCGGAGCGGGCAACGGTCCGCTCGCCTAAACACCCGTTCGGCCGAGCGGGGACGCCGGCATGTCGCCCGCGCCTGTCGGACCGGGTAGGGACGGATGGTGAAGATTCTGGTGGAGGGTCGTCCGGGTGTGGGCAAGACGACCGCTGTCCGTGCGCTGGCCGGCCTGCTCGGCGACCGTACGGTCATCGGTTTCACCACCCGGGAGATGCGGGAAGGCGGCACCCGGGTCGGTTTCGCGGTGGACACGCTGGACGGCCGGCACGGGGTGCTCGCCCATGTCGATTTCCCGGGGCCGCCTCGGGTGGGGCGCTACGGAGTCGACCTGGGCGTCATGGAAGAACTGGCCCTCCCCGCCCTGCGCACGGTGCCGTCCCGGCCGGCCAGGGGCCCGCACGCTCCCGTCGTCCTCATCGATGAACTCGGCCGGATGGAGCTCGCCTGTCCCGGATTCCAGGAAGCGGTCGGCTCCCTGTTCGAGGCCCCCGTCGACCTCGTGGCCACCGTCCACGTCCACCGGGATCCGTTCACCGATGCCCTCAAGAAGCGCGCGGACGTGAAGGTGATTCATCTCAGCGCGGCCAACCGGGATGCCCTGCCCGCAGAATTGGCGGCGGCACTGCTGGAGAGCCGGTGACACCGGCACCGCCGTCGTAGCCGGGCGTCGTCACCCCGTCTCCCGTTCGGCCACCGCGCGGAAGCTGTGCGGCGGGCGGCCGGTGATGTGCTGGACGGTGTCGGTGGTGCGGTCTTCGGCTCCCTCGGCGACGGCACGGTCCATGCCGGCCAACAGCTCGGCGAACTCCATCGGCAGCTGCGCCGCGAGGCGATCGCGCATCTGCTCGTACGGCAGAGGGCGGTGGACGACGGGCCGACCGGTGACCTCGGTGATGATCGTGGCGATGTCGTTGTAGGAGAGCGTCTCCGGGCCCGTGAGGACAAGGTCGGTGTTGGGGGCGTGCTCGTCGGTCAGGGCATGGACGGCGACGGCCGCGATGTCCTCGGCGTCGACGAAGCCCACCCGGCCGCTCGCGGTGGCGGTCAGGATGACGCCTTCTTCGCGGATGCTGCGAGCGTGTGCGTGCGTTCCGGTGAAGTTCTGCATGAACCAGGAGGGCCGCAGCACCGCCCACTGTGCGAACAGGTCGGGCATGGCCTGGTGCACTGTTCCCACCGCCGGGCCGCCCTCGGGGATGGCCGATGAGCTGAGGAGCACCGCGCGGTGCACGCCGACAGTGCGGGCCCGCTCGAGGAACGGCAGCATGACCGCCGCCGGGTCGAAGTCGCCCAGGGGCGGTACGAGGTAGACGCGGTCGGCTCCCTCGAGGGCGGCAGCGTGGGTGGCGGGTTCGTACCAGTCGAACGCGACCGGCTCCGCGCCGGGGACCGGGGTGGCGTGACGGCTGGCGGCCTTGACGCGGTGACCAGCGGCTGTCAGGCGCGCGGCGGTGCGGCTGCCGGTCGTACCGGTCACGCCGATGACCAAAGTCGTGCCGGTGACCGAAGTGGTGCCGGTGGTGGTCATCGGCTGCTCCCGGTGAAGTCGGCGGCGGATTCGAGGGCGGCGAGGGGGTTCCAGTAGTCGTGGTAGGAGGTGATGCGTCCGTCCCGGACGGTGACGACGGCGATGTACGTCATGTCGAAGGGCTTGCCGGTCCTCACCAGCCGACCGACGCCACGCATCTCGACCACGATGGTCTCCGGGACGGTGGTCTGGTGGATCCTCAAGTCGCGGAAGTCGTGCAGGTCGATGTGGTCCGGGTAGTGGCGCATGTAGGCGGCGATGGCCTCCTTGCCTTCCAAACGCTCGGGCCAGCCATGGGGGGCGAACGGGAACTCCATGACGCCGTCCTCGGCCCACAGGCCGAGCCAGCCTGGAATGTCCTTGTCCAGGAGGAGGCGCAGGCTGTGGCGGTACAGATCCGCCGGAGAGATCGATACGGACACGGGTATCCTCCATCTCATAGAATCCGGACCGTGGGTCCGATTTCATTTTTACGATACGGACCCGGGGTCCACTTTGCAATCGGAGGAAAACGAGTGCCCGAGCGCAAACCCCGCAAGGACGCCGCCCGCAACCGGGCAGCCGTCCTCGCGGCCGCCGACGCCCTCTTCACCCAGTGCGAGAGTCCTGAGGAGGTCACGATGGCCGACATCGCGGCCGCGGCCGGCGTCGGCAAGGGAACGCTCTTCCGCGCGTTCGGTGACCGCACGGGGCTGCTCCGCGCGCTGTACGAGGCGCGGCTCGAACCGGTCAAGGAGGCCATCGAGGCCGGGCCGCCGCCCCTGGGCCCCGCGGCCCCGCCCGCTCAGCGGGTACCCGCTCTGCTCGACGCCGTCCTGTGCTTCAAACTCGACAACCGCCGCCTCGCGCTGGCTCTCGAGGAGACCGGGAGCAGCAGCCCTTACCAGGCAGAGCACTACGGACAATGGCACAGCCTGCTCCAAGGCATGCTGCAGCGGATTCCCGGCCTGCCCGACACCGACTTCACCGCCCACGCACTGCTCGCCGCCACCCGGGCCGACCTCATCGAGCACCTGGCCGGACGGGAGCGCGTGCCGCGCGAACGACTGCGGGCGCAGCTGGCGGACTTCGCCGCCGCGGTTCTGGGCTCTCGCCCACCGCAGGGATCGGCCACCGAGGGCTGACGGGGCATCAGCCGGGCGGCGGTTGTGCGCGATCTGCCGGGCCGTCTGCCGGGCGTGAGGCTGCAGACGTTGCACGGCGACGCGCCGTACTACAACCTCCTGCGGACCGCCGACGGCCATCGCTTCAACGACTTCTAGGACGTCACGCGTGGTCCTGTGGAGTGGGATCTCGCCCTGCTGCCGCTCCGCGCGCTCGAGGAGTACGAGCGGGTGAGCGGTACACGCGTGGACCGGGACATTCTCGCGGTCATGGAGGGCGTGCGGCTGCTGCAGACGGTGTCTGCGCTGGCGTTCGTACCGCGCATGCCGGAGATGGGGCAGATGCTGACACCGTTCGTCGAGCAGTGGCGCGAACGCGCGCCACTCACCGCGAGCCTTTGGCGCTGACCGCTCAGCAGTTCTCGCTGATCACGTCTTCCAGGGTCGAGAGGGCGAGCCTGTCGTCCTTCAGCTTGGTGCGGAGGCTGTCCAGAGTCTGCTTGAGGGCCTGGATTTCGTTCTCGGGTGGATCCGGCTGCGCCTGGAGGCTCTCGATCTTGGCTTCGAGGTCCCTGATCCGCTGGTCGGTGCGGTCGATTTCCTCCTGGGACTCCTCTGCCAGGCGCCTCATCATCTCGCAGGGTGATTCGTCGGGTGGAGGCATCGCCATCACTCCTCGTCAGTTGAGTCGGGGACGGTGGGAAAGTGGGAAGGCCGGACGATCGCAGGCTACGTCCATGCGCCCGTCACGGCATCCTGGTCCGGCCCATGTGCAGGGCAGTGCCCGTAAGGCCTTCGCAAAAGGACAGGTGACGCCCGGAGGAGCACTCCTGCGCTTCTCAGCATCCGCACCTCATGCACACGTTCGGGTGAAATTCGGCGGTACTGCGTCATTCCTGTGCTCTTCTGAAAGGAAGCCAAGGAGGCCAGGGAAGCCACGGAACGTGGCCCTTCCGGGAGGAAGGGGGGTGCCGGTGCGATGCGGGTGTTCATCGCAGGAATCGACGGTTATCTCGGCTGGCCGCTGGCCCAGCACCTCGCCGCGCGGGGCCACGAGCTGGCCGGTGCCGATGCCCTGCTGAGGCGGGCGTGGGTCGCCGAGATGGGGTCGGACAGCGCCCTTCCGATTGCTTCCATCGGCGAGCGTCTCGCGGCCTACCGGGAGCACTTCGGTGTGCCCCTGCCGTTCTCCTCGCTGAATCTACGGGACCACGAGGCGCTGGGCCGCGCGCTGGCCGAGTTCGCGCCGGATGCCGTGGTGCATCTTGCCGAGTGTCCGTCCGCGCCGTACTCGATGATCGACTTCCGGCATGCGGACCTGGTGCAGGGCAACAACGTCTCGGGCACCCTGAGCCTGCTCTTCGCGATGCGCGACCACTGCCCCGCAGCCCATCTGGTCAAGCTCGGCACCATGGGCGAGTACGGCACCCCGGACGTGGACATCCCCGAAGGCTTCTTCGAGGTCGAGTTCCGCGGGCGGCGCGATCGTATGCCGTTTCCCCGCCAGGCGGGCTCCTGGTACCACTGGAGCAAGGTCTTCGACTCGCAGAACGTCGCGTTCGCCTGCCGGCTGTGGGGGCTGCGCGCCACCGACGTGATGCAGGGGGTCGTCTACGGCAGCTGGAGCCGGGACGACGCCCGGATGAACAGCCGACTCGACTTCGACGAGGCGTTCGGCACGGCGGTGCACCGCTTCTGCTGTCAGGCGGTGACCGGGCATGCGATCACTCCCTACGGCTCGGGGGCCCAGCGCCGTGGCCTGCTGTCGCTGGCCGACGCGCTGCAGTGCCTGACCCTGGCGCTGGAGAATCCGCCCGATGCCGGCGAGTACCGGGTCTTCAACCAGCTGCGCGACGTCCTGTCGGTCGGCCGGCTGGCCGAGCTCGTACAGGACGCCGCCCGCTCCCTGGGCATCGAGGCGCGCGTGGCCGCCGTCGACAATCCCCGGGTGGAGGCGGACAAGCACCACTACAACCCTGACAGTGAGAAGTTGCGGGCGCTCGGCTTCCGCCCCTCCGCGCCCGTCGAGGAGGAACTGCGTCAGCTCGTCCGCGACCTGCTGCCCCACGCCGACCGGATCGCGGCCCATGCCGGTGCCCTCCCAGCAAACGTCCGCTGGCGGCCGCCACCGGCAACACAGGCAGCACGAGCAGCGCTGGCAACACAGGCGACAGCCTTCTACTCCCCCTCGGCACCACCGCCGTCGGCAGCCACCGGCGTGCGGAAACCACTGGAAGAAAGAAAAGAAAGAGGAAGGAAAGCACCATGAGCGAAACACTGCAGCAGGTCATGCTGGCCGCGGCCGAGGACCCGGCCACCCTGCGCGCGCTGCGCGAGGACCCCGGCAGCCTGTCCGACCGGTTCGGCCTCTCCGGTGACGTACGGGACCGGCTGACCCACGCGGAACACCTCATGCCGCAGGCACGGGGCGAGTACCTCACCATCACCCTCCACACCATCACCATCACCGCAGGCCAAGGCCTGTGACGGCGGCCGCGCCCACGATCAGTGTGGTGCTGCCGGCCCGTGACGAAGGCGACCGGGTCGGGGCGACCGTCGCCTCGGCCCTCGGTGCCGCCGCGGAGCCCGACCGCCTCGAGGTGGTCGTCGTGGACGACTGTTCCGCGCCCGGCGGCCGGCCGGTGGTTGCCGCCGGCGCGGACCGGTGCCGGACACACGTCATCCGCTCCGACCGGCACCTCGGCGTGGGCGCCGCACGGAACCTGGCGGCCCGCCACGCCCGCGGCCGCGTCCTCTTCGTCACCGACGCGCACGCGCGCTTCTCCGACGGCTGGGACGCGGAGGTCGGACGGCTCCTCGCGCCGCGGCGCATCCTGTCCGTCACCATCCGGGACCAGGAGTCGGCCTGGCGCGGCCACGGCTGCCGCCTCGTCGTCCCTTACATGGGCACGCGCTGGAACACGAGCCCCCCGGACCCCGCCAGCACCCCTCACGTCCAGATCGTCTCCTCGGCGGGCACGGTCGTCGAGCGCGAGCTGTTCGAGCGCCTCGGGGGCTACGACGAGGGGATGGTGCACTACGGGGGCTTCGAGCCCGAGTTCAGCGTCCGGGCGTGGCGGTCCGGTGCCGAGATCGTGCACACCGATGCCATCGAGATCGCCCACCGCTTCAAGCCCAGGGAGGAGTGCGCCTCGTTCCTCGGTACCGCACGCACCGCGATCGTCCACAACTGCCTGCGCTTCGGCACGGCCCATCTGCCGGAGTCGATGATCCTGGAGATGGTGCGGCTGCACGCCCTGGAGTTCCCCGACCACATCCGCGAGGCGCTGGTCATGCTCGAAGCGCGCGGTGCCTGGCGTCGCCGTGCGGAGCTGTCCGCCTCACTTCGATACGGCTTCGACTGGTTCGTACGGCACTTCGAGCTGCGCGACCAGATCGGACGGCCGGTCCCGGAGTCCTGACCGCGCATCGCATGCCTGGGCGTTGCCAGTGGCTGCCCGACCCGAGGTGAGCCGGGAAGGCGAGGCCGCGTCTGTTGAAGTCACTGGATTACTTGGGCAAGTGTCGTGCCAATTCCTGGGCGAACGCTTGCGCGGCCGGTGACGTCCACCGCCTGTGGTGTCGGGCCAGTCGGACCGGAACATCGGCGAACCGCGGTCCGCGGACGCGCGCCAGCCGTCCCTGAGCCAGTTGCTCCTCCACGGTCGTCAGCGGCAGCAGGGTGAGCCCGAGGCCGGCGGCAACGCAGGAACGCGTCGCGTCCACGCTCCCGAACCGGGTGAGCCGTGGCCGGGCGCCCGGTACCTCGAGCAGTCGTCGCTCCAGTTCGTCACTGTAGGAGCAGCCCTGTTCGAGCAGGAAGAAGCTCTCCGTCGCGAGTTCCGCCCAGGTCACCGCATGTGCGCGCGAGGCGAGCGGGTGGCCGGGAGCGCAGACGAGGGCGAGGGGTTCGCCGGCGATCGGCTCGCTCGTCACGTCGGGGAAGTCGGCGTCTTTCTCCAACAGCAGGGCCAGGTCCAGGCGCCCGGACCGCAGACCCTCGACGCACTGCGCGGTGCCGGCCGCGTGGAGGTTGATGTCGACCTCGGGGTGGCTTGTGCGCAGGGCGGCGATCACGTCTGGCAGCCGGGTCGAGCACAGCGACTCGGGGGTGCCGACGGCCACGCGTCCCGACACGGACCCTTCGCTGTCGCAGTCGGCCTTCAGCCGTGTCACGGCGTCGAGTACGTCCTCGGCTCGTTCAAGCAGCCGTCGGCCGGATTCGGTGATCAGCGCGCCCGTGGGCAGGCGGTCGAAGAGCCGGGTGCCGAGCTCCCGTTCCAGGGTTCGGATGTGCACGGTGACCGTGGACTGGGCGAGGTGCAACTCGGCGGCGGCGGAGGTGAAGCTGCCCGTTCGAGCGAGCGTGGTGAAGGTGTGCAGCAGGCGGGTGTCCACGGGATCCAGGGTAGGTGATCCATGCGATATATCGATGGGCTGGATCGGAATCCATCGTTGGACGCGATCGGTGCGGGATGGCAGCGTGGAGCCATGACCACCGATGCGAGCGGGACGAACCCCGTGAACCGCCCCGAGCCGTCCGTCGAGATCCTGCGCTACTCGGCCTTCACCCACGATCCGGCGGGAGGCAACCCCGCCGGGGTCGTGCTCGACGCCTCCGGGCTCGACGACGCGGCGATGCTCGCCGTCGCCGCCGAGGTCGGCTACTCGGAGACGGCCTTCGTCACCGGCCACGACGAGGCATCGCGCCGGTTCCGGGTTCGCTACTTCAGCCCCCTCGCCGAGGTGGCCTTCTGCGGGCACGCGACCGTGGCTCTGACCGTCGCCCTCGCCGAACGGTTGGGCCCCGGAGACATCGTCCTCGATACCCCCGTAGGGGAGATTCCCGTGGCCACCAAGGTGGACGGCGAGGGCGCGGTGCTGGCCACGCTCACCAGCGTCCCGACCCGGTCCCGCCCCGCCGCGAGCACCGAACTGGACGCCACGCTGAAGGCCCTGGGCTGGACTTCCGGGGACCTGGACCCGGCACTGCCGCCGCACGTGGCGTTCGGCGGCAACGATCACCTGGTGCTGGCCGCCGCCTCCCGAGCGCGCCTGGCGGACCTGGACTACGACTTCGACGAACTCGCCGAGGTGATGCGCCGTCACGGCTGGACGACCGTCCATCTGGTGTGGCGCGAGTCGCCGGAGCGCTTCCACGCCCGGGATCCCTTCCCTGTCGGTGGCGTCGTGGAGGACCCGGCAACGGGAGCGGCGGCTGCGGCGTTCGGCGGATACCTCCGGACGCTGGGGCTCGTCACCGAACCGGCCACGATCACGATCCGCCAAGGAGAGGACATGGGCCGGCCCAGCGATCTGCTGATCGAACTCGACCCACGGGACACCCGCACACGAGTTTCGGGACAGGCCGTGCCGATCGGCTGAGGAGCTGTCCCGAAATTGCTTACGGGACAGTTCTTGGTGCTGCGTTGGTCGCATTGTGACTGAGCGCTTCAGTTGGCCAGTGAGCCTGAGCAGTTCAGTTGGCCGCATCTGTGACCTTCTGACGGAATCGTTCATTCCCTGTACTTGATCGGTAACAGCCCTACGAGGCGTATGTGGCGAGGGTGATTCCTGGTGAAGACTCTGCTTCCGTCAAGAGTCGAGAGTGGCCGCGTGCGGCCGATCACAGGGGAACACCATGAATACTCCTCCCTGCAAGAACCACAAGAGTCTCAGGGGATGGAAGTCCTACGCCCTCGGGGCCGCGGCGGTCACCACGCTGCTCGCGCCCATGGCGAGCGAGGCGAGCGCGGCCGACGGTTCGGACCGCTTAAGGCTCTCGGGCTGGTCGAGCACGACGAGCTCGGCGAAGCCGAGGGAGACGGTTCCGGCCAAGCCGGGCGGCACTTTGGGCAACACCGGCAGAAACGGCAACAGTGGCGGCGAGAACGCCATCGCCGCTTGCGCAAAAAACGCCCTCGCGGTCTCCGCCGTGCGGCAGCCCGAGGACGGCCAAGTGGTCAGGCACCTCCTCATCACCGCCCAGAACCTCGGCGACAAGAAGTGCAATCTCTACCGCCACCCCCACATACGGCTCGGTGCCGATGCCCAGAGCACGGCCCCCGTGATCGAGGACAGCGACCCGGGCTCTGGGGCGCCCGTCACCATCGCTCCGGGCGAGGAGGCACACGCCGCTCTGCTCGTCAGTGGCGGAGCCAGGGATGTGTACGAGGCCAAACGCATCACTCTCAGCCTTCAGGGCCGCCAGCTCGGGAGCGACGCGAGTGAGCCGATCGACGTCCCCATGCCCGTGGACACGTTGTATGCAGACGACGGTCAACTTGTCACTTATTGGACGACTGCTTCCGGCTTCGCCCTGGACTTCATCATGTCGAAGTGACGAACCTCGACCGGGCGGGGGACTTCAGCAATGGCTCACTGGATCAGGGACGTATGCGGGTGATCCGGGGACTCCGGGCAGACGTAGAGCTGCAGATGGTTGCCTTTGGAGACCTGGACCTCGGGCGGGTTCGCTACGTCGGCTCTGGGGAGTGCGGCGAGGTGTTGATCCTCGTGCGGGGCCCAACCGCCGTTGCTGCTGTCCCATTCGTTCGAAGCGATGGTCAGCAGCGGAACCATCCCTGCGCCACAGGCGGCACAGAACCGGGCGATGGGGTCGGTGAGGCCCCACGGGGGCCAGCCACCGACCTTCCATCCCGGGGCGACGGACAGGTGGCTGTCGTAGAACGAATCCGGGTAGGGGGCCCAGGAACTGTCCACCACGGATCCGGCTGCCTGCCAGTTGCTCCAGTCCCGCAGCTGCTGCTGTAGCTCCTTGCTCAGATCCATGGGGTTGGGGTACTCGGTGATCTGCTCCGGCGCGAGCACGCACGGCCGCGGTATATAGCCGTCGTACTCCACCGCAGACGGCTCGGGCGGCGCGGCGAGGATGTCGGTGACCTCGGTGGCGGATCGCCAGAACATCACGGTCGGAGGCTTGTAGTCCGGCTCGTGTTCGAAGGGGCACCACAGGACCTGGAGCAGATCGGCCTGTCCGGGCGGTCGCAACAGAGGTACGTCGCGCACGTACAGCTGGGCAACGGGCACCATGGCGATCGGACCCTCGTTCCACTCGTCGGCCACAGCCCCATGCGACTCGTCGTCGCAGTGCGGCCACGGCTCGTCGGCGGGCCACAGCAGCGGCCCGCCGACCGAACTGTCGTGCGGCGACGGAGACCCGGGGCGGGGATGCAACCGGATCGCCGGACGTGCCAGCGGCGCCAGTTGAGGGAAGAGCGCGGTGACGTCGAGCGGCCGCGGCGGGGTGGTACGGGTGACGTTCATAGTGGCGATGTTGCCAGCAGCCTCTGACAACGGGCAGCGCGCCGCCGTTTGATCCGCCGGTACGGGCATCACCGTGCGCGCGGATACCGCGCTTCCTCAGGTTGGTCGCGGATCGGCCTGGGCGCAGCGGGCGATAAAACCGGAACAAGGTTCCAGAGGAAGCCCCCAGCCGCCCGCACGCTGATGGCACGCTCCGCCGCATGACTGGCAAAGATCCCGACGAGTACCTGCGGCGCGTCCTGGGGGACGCCTTTGGGCAGGCGTGTGCGGCGATGGGGAAGCACGGTGCCGTGCGCGACATGGTCTGGGGTTTCCGCCCGCCGAAACCACGCCCGGTCGTGACGATCGACAGTAAGAAGGTACGGGGCGGCTTCCACGCACGACCCGAGTCGGTCAGCATGACGCTGTGGGTATGGAAGGCCGAATGCACGGTGTACGCGCACGAGTCGGCCGATCCGAGAGGCCCGTCGGCGGACCGCACGGGCCGGCTGGTGGTGGCCGTGGCGTCCTGGCCGGAGCAGGGGCTGTCGGGGCTGCGGGTCGCGGCGCTGAGAACGGACGGCACGCTTCAGGAGGCCAGTGCGGAGGCACTGGGCATCAAGGATGCCCTGATGGACCTGCCGTTGCTGCGCGCCATCCAGCCTCGCCCGCCGAAGCCGAGGCAGCCGACCGAGCGGGAGAGGCTGACCCTGCGGGCACTCGGCAGCCTGCTCGTCCTGGGCCTCACGCTGACCTTCGTACTCCTCCTCGGCAACCCATGGGGGGACCGTGGTGCCGCCTACTTGTTCGGCACCCGGGTCACCGTGGAAATGCCTGCTCCCTGCAAGTCGAAATGGAGGGGAACCAGCGGCCACGGCAAGTGGGAAGCAACGTGCCGGGCCGAATGGAGGACTGCTGACGGCACGGTGCACATGGGCACGGTGATAACCGACAGGGGCCACGTCAGCATCCCCAAGTACGGTAAGTGGTTTTTCACGGGCGAAGCCCAGGCATACGGGAAGAAGGCGTACGCCCCCTCTCCCGATTCCACGGCCACCCTTCCGGGTTTCGTCGTGCTGAGCCTGCTGACGATCAGCTTTGTGATGTCCCTGACGTACAGCGTCCTCACTGTCCGTGCATCGCGGCGGACGGGGCGGACGGAATGACACCCCGGTCTACTCTGGAAGCACCGCGGTATATCCGTACACCAGGAGGCCGTCATGACCAGGAAAGTCGCCGACTGCCGGAAATACCCGAGCGAATCCCAGTGCACGCTGACGATCGCGGGCGAGGAGGAGGAAGTGCTCCGCGCGGCGACCGAGCACGCGGTCTCCGTGCACCAGCACGAGGACACGCCTGAGCTGCGCGAGACGATTCGCGGCATGCTGGAGGACGAGAAGGCGCCGGGCGCCTGACACCCATGGCGCGCCCTCCCTCCCCGCCGGAGCGGGAGGGAGGGCGCGTGTGCGCACTGCGGCTCAGGCCGTTTCTTTCGTCAATGTCGTGATGCGAGAACCTTTGAGTGAGCCTAGGGTGATCGGGGGGCGTTTCCCTCATCTGGCGGGAGGCCTGCCATGGGGTGCTCACATATACCTCGGCATACGCCTTGGCGCGGAATGTGCGTCGGTCTGGCGACGGCCGGGTTGCTGGCGGTACCGGCGGTCACGCCGGGCGCGGTCACTTCGAATTCCGTTGCCGCGGATTCCGTTACCGCTGATTCCCCCCGATCCGCCGCCTTCTCCACCTCCACCGGCTCCTCGGGCACCGACACCGAGTTCCCGCAGCTCAGCCCCGCCGTCGCCGCGCGTCTGGACACGGCGATCCGGCGGGTGATGAGCGAGGCCTCCGTGCCCGGGGTCATCGTCAGTCTTTCGGCCCCCGGCAAGGGGAATTACGTACGGGCCTTCGGCGTCGCCGACAAGGCGAACGGAACCCCCATGGATCCCGGGCTCTACATGCGGATCGGCAGCGAGACCAAGACTTTCACCGTGACCGCCCTGCTCGAGCTGGTCGACGCGGGCAAGGTGAAACTGGACGACCCGATCAGCCGGTACATCGACAACGTCCCCAACGGCGACAGGATCACCCTGCGCTACCTCGCGGACATGCGCAGCGGACTGTTCAACTACTCGGCGGACCCGGACTTCTACAAGGCACTGACCTCCGACCCGACTCGCCATTTCACTCCGCAGGAGCTGCTCGCGTACTCCTTCAAGCATCCGGTGCAGTTCCAGCCCGGGGCGGAGTTCGAGTACTGCAATACCAATCTCATCCTGCTGGGACTGGTCGTGGAAAAGATCGGCGGTCAGCCGCTGAGGGATTTCATCCATCAGAAGGTTCTGCAACCGGCCGGCCTGCACCACACCCTGTTCCCGGCCGGCGCCGAGTTCCCCAGCCCCCACGCCCACGGATACACCCAGCAGACCGCTTCGGGCGCCGTCGAGGATGCCACGTACTGGAATCCGTCCTGGGGCTGGGCCGCCGGTGCGATGATCTCCAACCTGCAGGACATGCGGACCTGGGCGCGCGTCCTGGCCACCGGTGCTCTGCTGACTCCCCAGACGCAGGCGGAGCGGCTGAAGACGCCTCCGACGTCCATTCCCGGCGCCGGGTACGGTCTGGGCATCTTCAACGTCCAGGGCTGGATCGGTCACAACGGCTCACTGCCCGGCTACGAGTCGCTGACGATCTATCTGCCCGAGGAACGGGCGACGCTCGTCGTCCTGCTCAACACCGACATCCTGCACAACCAGATCGAGCCCAGCACGCTCTTCGGGAAGGCGATCACCGAGATCGTCACCCCCGACCACGTGTTCAACCTGCCCCTCCCCCAGGGCGCCCGGCCGACGCCCAGCGCCGGCCCCACGGGCTGACTCCCTGCCGCGGATATCCGGTCCCCATCCGGCGGCGGCAGGGTCATCGACGAGGCGGCGTGACGAGCCCCGTCTCGTAGGCGTTGATCACGAGCTGGACCCGGTCCCGGGCCCCCAGCTTGGTGAGCAGTCGTGACACGTGCGACTTGGCGGTGGCCACCGTGATGAAGAGGTCCTCCGCAATCTCGGTGTTCGACCTGCCGCGCCCGACCAGGGTCAGTACTTCCCGTTCCCGCTCGGTGATGCCCTCGACCGGCCGTGGGGAGCGCTCCGGGGCGGTCGCGGGGCGCCTGACGAAGTCCGCGATCAGACGGCGCGTCACACCCGGCGCGATCGGTGCGTCGCCGGCGGCGACCACGCGGATCGCCGCGAGGATGTCGTCCAGCGCCATGTCCTTGACCACGAAGCCGCTCGCGCCGGCCCGGAGCGCGCCGTGGACGTGGTCGTCCTCGTCGAAGGTGGTCAGGACGAGGACGCGTGCCCTGGGGGTTTCTCCGTCTGCACCCGGGTCAGCGCGGTCGCCGCGGACCTGGGCCTATCGGTCCGGTAGCGGCTTGTCGGACGCCGACCGATGCCGTGGTGATGGCCTCGTCCAGGACGTCCCGGGAGACGACCAGGTCGGTGATCATCCGGTTGATGCGGTCACGTTCCGCCGTGAGCTCGGCGACCAGCCTCGGAGTGGCGGCCTCGGACGGGCCACCGTCCACGTCCCGCATGCAGGGCAGCAGTTGCGCGATCTTCTTGCTGTTGAGCCCCGCGGCGTAGAGGGCCTGGACGCGGATGACCCGGTCGACCGCCCACTCGCCGTAACGCCGCTGGCCGCCCGGAGTGCGCTCGGCCCTCAGGAGCCCCTGCGTCTCGTAGTAGCGCAACGAGCGCTCGCTCACCCCGCTGCGCCGCGCCAGTTCACCGATCCGCATTCGCGTTCCCACCTCGCCTGCCGTAACGGAGCTTGAACCTGACACTGATGTCAGCTCCTACCGTACCGGCATGACGAACACACAAACCCTGTCCCGCCTGTTCGAACCCGCTCGCCTCGGCTCCCTGCACCTGCCGAACCGCCTGGTCATGGCACCGTTGACCCGCAACCGCGCCGGCGCCGACGGTGTTCCGCAGCCCATCATGGCCACGTACTACGCGCAGCGCGCCTCCGCGGGACTGATCATCGCCGAGGCCGCCACGCCGAACGCCGTGGGACAGACCTATCCCAACATTCCCGCGATCCACAACGAGGCGCACGTGGCCGGATGGCGGGGGGTCACCGATGCGGTACGGGCCGCGGGCGGCCGGATGTTCCTGCAACTGCAGCACGGCGGCAGGGTCGGCCATCCCGACAACAGCGGACTGATGCCGGTCGCGCCGTCGCCGGTCCCGCTCCCGGAGACGATTCACACCCCCACCGGCCGCCAGGAAGCCGTCGTGCCGCGGGAGATGAGCCTCGACGACATCCGGTCCACCGTGGACGATTTCGCCACCGCCGCCCGCAACGCCATCGACGCCGGGTTCGCCGGGGTGGAGGTGCATGCCGCCAACGGACACCTCCTGCACCAGTTCATGGCCGGGAACACCAATCGCCGCACCGATGCCTACGGAGGCTCGGTCACCGGCCGCATCCGGTTCGTCGTCGAGGTGGTCCAGGCGGTCGCCGAGGCCATCGGTCCCGAGCGGGTGGGCCTGCGGATCTCCCCGGGGAACACCGTCAACGGCATCGAGGAGGGTGACACCGAGAGCATCTACCCCGCGCTGATCGAGGCAGTGGCCGGGACCGGCCTGGCCTACCTGCACGTCGTGTTCGCCGACCCGGACCAGCCCCTCTTCCAGGACATCCGGAAGGCCTGGCCGGGCACGCTGATGGCCAACCCGGCGCTGGGGTGGGGAGGACCGCTTCCCGCCGACGGCGGCAAACACGCGGGCGAGCGGCTGCTGGACGCCGGTGCCGACCTGATCTCCCTGGGGCGCGCGTTCCTGGCCAACCCCGACCTGGTCGCACGGCTGCGCACCGGCGCTCCGCTGAACCAGGTACGCGACAAGCACATGATGTACGTGGGCGGAGAGACCGGTTACACCGACTATCCCGTCCATCCCGTCCATCCCGTACCGGCCGCCGTCGAGCCCGCGGCCCGCGCCCCTCACAGGGCAGAGGCGGCGATGCGGTGAGCCGTTGTCGGGGACTGGCCGTTGCCGATGCCCCCGATTCGTCCCGCCCGGGGGCGCCGGGCGGGACGATCCGGCGGACCGCCCCGGGTGGGGCGACCCGGGGCGGTCAGCGGGTGAGCGGTCAGGCGGCCAGGGCGGTGAGCACCGCCTGGGCCATGGCGCGCTCGCCCGCCGCGTTGGGGTGGAGCGGGAGGGCCGGCTTGAGCGGCAGCAGTCCCTCGATCCAGGGGCTGGACGAGCAGCTGTCGTGGCCCTTGGTGACACCCATCGTGTCGACGTACGTGACGCCGCTCGCCGCGGCGACACCGGTGAGCTTGTCGTTGAGCTCCCCGAGGACCGAGCGCAGATAGGTGAGGTCGCCGGTCGTAATGGTCATCTTGCCCAGGCACTGCTTGGCGTCGTCGGGCAGCACCGATGGATACCCGACGATCAGCACCCGGGCGGCGGGCGCCTTGGCCCGCAGGCGCTGCAGGGCAGCGGAGAGCTGCGTGGCTGCCGCGTCCAGCCGCCGGCTGAGCGTGTCCTTGTAGTGGGCGCGGCAGGGCGACCCGAGGGGGTTGGTCACGGCCAGGGCCGAGCAGGTGGCGACGACGTCGACGAAGCCGAGGTCCGACGTGCCGAGGTTGTTGCCGCCGATGGTGAGTGTGACGAGCGAGGTGTCCGGGGTGACGGCGTCGAGCTGGGGGCCGTTGACGAGGATCCCGGCGTCGGTCTGGGCCGTGGTGAGCGCGCTCACCTTCGCCGCGGCGCAGGTCCGGTCGGCGTACGCGGAGGGGGCGAGGGCCGCGGCGACGACGTGGCCGTAGTTGTGGTCGGAGCGCAGGCACAGTCCGCCCGAGCTCGCGGGGACGCCCGCTCCGGCGGCGTACGAGTCGCCGAGCGCCACGTACTTGCCGGACGCGCTCCGGGCGTCCGGGGCCGTCGCGTGGGCGGGGGCGGTGACGGCACCGAGTACGGCGGTCACGAGGGCGCCGGCCACGGCGGCCGCCCACTGGCGACGGCCCGCGGACCGGGGGCGGCGGGGGGTGTTCGCGGTGGTCGTCGCGGCGGTGTCGGGGGTTCTGGGCACGGCGGCTCTCCTGGAGGACGGTGACGGGCAGGGCGGCGAAACCGGCCGGTAACGTTGCCGGTATCGTCGTCGCCCCGCGCCCCTCGGACCATGTGCGGGCGCACAACAGCACACCGGTCACGGTTGTCCGTAAGCACAACCACAGCGCCCGGCGTCCCGTCGGTAACCTGCCTGACATGAGCCGGACAACCACCCCGCCCGCCGAAATCGCTCCCGTCGCCGCCCTGTTGCTGGGACGGGTGCGGGAGCTGAGCGTGCGAATGGCATGCCGCATCCGGTCCGAGGTCGGCTACTACGGGAGCGACGGCCAGGTGCCCTTCGAGGAGCTGTGCGCGTCGTGCCGGCGCAACGCGGAGCTCGTCTTCGGCCAGTTGGCGGACGACCGCGGGGCGGACATGTCCCCGGCCCGCGAGACGGGTCGCGCTCGGGCGCTTCTGGGGGCTCCCCTGGGGGAGTTGCTGCACGCCTACCGCGTCGGCTCCGAGCTGCTGTGGTCCGAGCTGGCCGCCGAGGCCCGCACCACGGCGGGCGTCACCACCGACACGTTCGTGGCCCTGGCCGCGTGGTGGATGAACGAAGGTCTCGCGGTGGCGGCCGCCGAGGCCTACCGCGAGGCCGCGTCCGCGTTGCTGCTGCAACGCGAGCGGGAGCGCTCCGTGTTGGTGGAGGCACTGTTCACGGGCCTGCTGACGGACAGCACCACGCTCTGGGAAGCGGCCGGGGTGCTCGGGCTGCCGACCGAGGGACCGTACGTCGTGGTGGCGGCCCGGGTGCCGGCCCCGGGACGGGAGGCGCTGCCCGGAGTGGAGGCACGCCTGCTGACGGAGCGGGCGCGCTCGGCATGGCGGCTGCTGCCCGACCTCCAGGTCGGGGTGGTCACCGCGCACGACCCCGGCGGGGAGGGGGCGGTGCTGCGCGCGTTGGGCCGCTTCCCCGGCGCGCGGGTGGGGGTGAGCCCGCCGTACGGCGCGCTGCGCGAGACGCCCAGGGCGCTGCGGCTCGCCCGCCTCGCGCTGGAGGGGCTGCGCGGGGACGCGGCGGGGGTCGCCCGGTTCGACGACGGTCCGGTCTCCCTGCTGGTGGCGGCGGCCCCGGAGGAGGGCGGCCGGATCGCACGGGAGGTCTTCGCGCGCGTACTGGATCTCCCGGACGACGAGCGGAGCCGGCTGCTGGAGACCCTGGAGGGCTGGTACACGGCGGGCGGCTCCACGAGCCGCGCGGCCGCCCTGCTGTACTGCCACCGCAACACCGTGCGCTACCGCCTGCGCCGACTGGAGGAACTGACGGGCCGGTCGCTGGCCGACCCACGGGCCGTCGCCGACCTCGCGGTGGCCCTGCGGGCCCTGCGACTGCTGCCTCCGCCTCACCGCGCCTGATCGGTCCGGGATCCGGCTGGTCGCCCGGCCATGTCACCCACGGCGGCCCTTGTCCGGGAGGCTCCCCCACTCGGCATCCGACCGGTGAGGAGGAGGTCTTCGTAGGTGTGGTGCCGACGAGTGGTGGTGCGGTGGTGGAGCAGGTGGGCGGCGCGCTGGGGTTGGCCGGCGTCGATGAGGGCGCGGGCGAGGGTGTCCTGGATGATTTCGCGCTCGACGCGGACGCCGCCGATGCGTTCGGCCTGGTCACCGAGTGCGGTGAGGAGATCGACGGCTGCTCCGGGGCGGCCCGCGGTGATGTGGGCCAGGGCCAGGGCGACGGGGGCGAGCACCTCGGAGTAGTCGGGGCGGGGGTCGTCGACGGCGCGGCGGGCGAGGGTGCGGAGGGCGTCGGTGTCGGCGGCGACGGCGAGGCCGAGGGCGAGCTGGAAGGTGTGGAAGACCTCGGCCCAGCCGCCGGGTTCGGCCAGGAGCCGGTGGATGTGGTCGAGCTCGGCGATGCGGGCGGGGGTCTGTCCGGCGAGCAGCAGGCGCCAGTTGGTGGCCGAGCGCATGCCCACGTCCCCGTGGTGGAGTTCGGTGTCGGCTCGGCGGCGGGCGTCGGTGAAGTCGCCGGTGGCGATGGACTGCAGGGCGGCGTGCCATTGCAGGTGGCGGCGCTGGGTGGCGTGGGGGTCGGCGGCGAGCCAGGTGTCGATGAAGGCGGTGGCGGCGGGGCCGGTGCCGTGGTCGTGCTCGGCGTGCGCGCGGGCGTGGACGGCCGGCCCCGATCGGGGGTTGAGCCGCAGGGCGTGCTCGGCCATGGCCCAGGCGTCGTCGGGGCGGCCCTGCTCGGCGCGGGCTCCGGCCAGCCAGGAGGCCCACGGCCATGACTCGGGCCCGGCGAGGGTGTACTGCTGCTCGGCAAGGATGTGACCGTGCTCGCGGTACTCCAGGGGGCCCGCGAGGGCAAAGGTGCTGAGCATACTCCCGGCGATCTCGTCGGCAGGGAACTGCGCGAAATGCACGATCAGATGATCGGCGGTGGCCTGGTAGTGCCGGTGGGTGAATAGATAGATCGCGTAGACGAGGGACTGCTCACGCGCCCCGGCTTCCTTGGCGTCCCGATGCGCGATGACCAGCTCGCTGCGCAGCGTCGCATCGTCCAGTGCCTCGTCGTTCGCGAGCACGACCAGCGCCCGGGCCAGGCCGCAGCCGGGGCGCTGCCGCAGGAGTTCCTGGAGTGCGGTGGCGGAACGGCCGGTCGCCGCAAGCCATTCGGCTACCGCCGGGGCGTCCGCCGACAGCGCCGTACGTACCGGTGCCATCACCGCGCCTTCCCGTGGGGGACGGTGCTGCACGACACGGGGATCACTGGGCTCCCGGGGCATGCAGCAACTCGAGGTTCAGCACACCGGCGGCCGCCTCATTGATGGGCACATTGAGAGTCTGCGAATGCAGGGCCTCCTCAGTCAATACCACCACTTGGGCGCCGTCATCCTCCGTCGACGTGACCATGCACGTGAGTCCACTGTTGCCGCAGTGATTCCGCGGCAGCCCGAGCGGCAGCTGCCCGGTGTTGCCCGCCACCGTTCCCGTGCTCGAACGCGTCGCACCGGCTGCTCGCGGTCCTCCCGCATTGGCGCAGACGTTGCCGGACGTGGGGTTGCCGATGCTGATGATCGCCTGCGCCGGCACCGCCGAGAGCGCCACCGCACCCAGTCCCGTACCGACCAGCACCGCCCGCTTCCGTACCCGCCTCGCCCGTGTTGCTGCACTCATGCGCCACCATCCGTCCTCAACCAGCACTTGTTATGGAATTTCACCCCTATTCATGCAGTAACGACCGAACCATTGATAACGACACGGGTCCTGGCCATGCGGTGCGCTCACACCCGGTAGAACGCCACCGCGTTGTCGTGCAGCACCGCATCCACATGCTCTTCGGCCACCTCCGCGAGGAGATCGAGGTCGGAGTCGGCGAAGGGGCGCCGGGCCCGGGTCGAGGGCAGGTCCGAACCGGCCATCAGGGCGGTCGGGTCGGCCTTCAGTACGGCACGGACGGCGGCGGCGACATCGAGTTCGACGCGGCCGAAGCCGGTCGCCTTCACCCGTACCCCGCGCTCGACCAGCGCCAACAGGTGCGGAAGGCCGTCCGAGTGCAGGCCCAGGTGGTCGATGCTCACCGCCGGGAGCGCGGCCAGGGTGTCGGCGAGGTCGGGCAGGTCGCGGGCGTCGACGTAGAGCTCGGTGTGCATGCCGGCCACGTGGTGGACCCGGCGGGCCAGCTCGTCGAGCCGCTCCAGACTCGCGGATCCGCCGCGCCGCAGATTGAACCGCACGCCGCGCACGCCCTGCTCGGCGAGGTGGACGATCTTCTCGTCGGGAAGGTCGTGCGGGATCTGGGCGACTCCCACGAAACCCGGGCCGAGCCGGGAGAGCGCGTCGAGCAGACAGCCCTGGTCGAAACGCTGGAACGAGCCCGAGACCACCGCGCCGCCGACGACACCCAGGGCGGCGGTGCGGTCCCGGTATTGGCCGACGGTGAAATCCCCGGGCATGAACCCGCTGTTCTCGAACAGCGGGAAACGGCTGTCGATCACGTGGAAATGGGCGTCGAAGAAGTCGAAGAAAGGGCGTCGATTCGTCACAAGCGGATGTCTTCCCCGGTGACCGTCACCGCTGCCACGGTGCCCTGCCGACTCCATGGTCCTCGGCCGGAACGCTACGGGACGGAGAGGCGCCACTCGTACGAGCTGTGGAGCTCGCCGGGGCCGTACGCCAGGTCGAGTTGCGACGGTTTCGTCTCCGCCGTGAACACATACTCCAGGCGTGACACCTCCCCCTCCGACACCCGGTGCGGCCCGCCCGCGCTGAGCTCTGACGGGTAGCTGAGGAGCCTTTTGATGCCGGGATTCCCTCGCACGTAGCTTCCGATGTCATAGCTGCGCAGTTCGACCGGAGCGCCGCTGCGGTTCGTGACGGTGACCGGCACGCGGTAGGTGTGCGCGGCCGGTGCGTCGCCGCCTGTCATCTCCGGGGTCGGGGTGATGCGCTGGACGGGGCCGATGGAGACCTGGACGCCGTCGCCGTAGGTGACAGCACCCTTCTGGGCCGGGGATTTGCCGCCGGCGGCTCCCGTGAGTTTGCGTGCGGTGACCCGGGCGTCGCGCTTGTAGCGGATACAACCGCCGTCGGCGGACAGAGTGGGCTTACCCGTGTACCAGTTGATGCCGATGCTGATGGTGACGCCGTGGTCGTCGGTGGTTCGGATGCCCGGCCACTGCGGGGTCGGGTGATCGGGGTTCAAGGGCTTGGCCGGCGGCTTGTCCTCCGTCGTCCAGCCGCGGCGCTTCCACTCGGTGCGGAGCCTGTCGAGGTCGGCCAGGTAGTCGGCTTCGCCGGCGTAGTGGAGGCCCCACTTGTAGTGGGGCTGCTTCCTGGTCACGTCGTCGCCGTCGAATCCCAGGTCGTCGACGCAGGAGGTGCTGCCTTCTTCCCTCATCCGGTCGGGGGCACCGGCGCCCGGCCGCAGGCCGCCGATCACCCGCTTTCCGTCTTCCCGGGTCTTGATGTCCTGCTTGCGGTAGTCCGCCGCGGACCGTACGGGGCCACCACCGAGAGTTTCGAAGAAATCGAAAACCGCCGAGCACGCCCAGAAGATCGCCGCGCCTGCGGCCAGGCCGATGAGCCAGCGCTGCACCACCACTTTGCGGCTCACCCCTGCCTCTGTGGCCGGAGTGTCCGTGGTGTCAGCAGTTGGCTCTTGGGGCGTGCGTGTCTCCATGAGGCGATCACACGCCATCAGCCCGGCCCCTCAACAGGGGTGACGTGCTCAATCGGACTCGGTCAGAGCTGAGTAGCTGTACCCAGGGTGCGGGCGAGGCATTCTCCCCGCGAGGGCCCCGGCCGGTTGACGGGAGACCGGCCGGAGTCCTCGCGCGCCTTGCCCTGCTGTCAGTCCGTCGTCGCCGGTGCCGTACGCGCGAAGTGGCGGGCGGTGGGCACCAGGGCCGCCGCGGCCGGTACGAGGAAGCAGGCGGCGGCGCACGCGGCGAGGACGGTCGTGACGCCGAACGCGTCGATGGCCGGGGCGATCAGGGCCAGGCCGACCGGCGCCAGGCCGTAGGAGACGAGGAAGTCCAGTGAGGAGACGCGGGCCAGCTTGTCCGGGGCGACCTCGCGCTGGGTGGCCGTGAACCAGGGCACGTTGAACAGTTCGATGCCGATTCCGGCGACGGCGTACGCGGCCACGACCACGACCGGGTGCACGGGCAGCATCAGGCTCAGCGGGGCGACGCCGTACGCGGCCAGACCGGCGAAGGCGGCCCAGCCCTGGGAGCGCGGCCGCCAGCGGGCGATGACCAGGGCCCCGCCGAGCGCCCCCACGGTGTACGCGGTCATGGCCGCGGCCAGCACCCACTCGGTGTCGTAGCGGTCCCGGCTGATCAGGGGCAGGGCGACGCTGGTGGCGGAGTAGCCGAGGGCGATGACCGCGACGAGCGCGGCGAGGCCGGCGAGGAACCAGGGGTGGCGGCGCGCCTCGCGTATCCCCTCGAGGAACTCGGCGCGGAAGCCGGCCCGCGCGGCGGGCTCGGCGGGCCCGTCGGCCCGGTCCACCGCGGCGGAACCCTTGCCCGGGACGAGCGCGGCGACGAGCCAGAGCAGGCCGATGCCGAGCAGGAGCGTCCAGACGTCCAGGAAGGCCGCGAGCAGCGCGGTCAGGGCAGGTCCGGCGAGCGTGGAGCTCCGTACCGCCATGGTCATGGCGGCGTTGGCCTGCTGACGGCGCTCGGGGGCGACGGTCTCGGCGGTGAGCGCCTGGAACGCCGGGCGGCAGGCGCCCTGTCCGGCGCCCGCGAGGGCGGCGGCGGCCGTCATCACCACGAGTGAGCGGCCGAGGCCGGCGGCGAGCAGGGGCGCGGCGACCGCCGCCGCGAGGGCCGACCAGAGGACGACCGTGCGGCGGGAGTGCCGGTCGGCCAGCACGCCGCCGACGGCCACGGCGGCGAGGAAGCCGGCGGTGCGTGCGGCGAGGACCAGGCCGAGACCGGCGGCCCCGAGGTCGCGGTGCAGTACGGCGAGTCCGAGGACGAAGGGCAGGGCCCAGGTCGCGAGTCCGGAGGCGGTGGTTCCCGCCCACAGGCGCAGGAACGCGGTGTCTCGGAGGACCGAACGCGGGGGCGGAGTATCGGACTTGGCCGCTGTCGGCGTGGGTGTGGTCGGCACGGTGTGGTTGCTCCTTGGGGGTGAGGGTGGCGGCTCGGGAACCGCACCCGGGTTTCTTAATGAAAATGAATACCATTACAGTACCCTTCGAACGCGGCCCTCCTGCCCGGTGCACGACAACACCCGCGCCGTCCCCTCCGCCCCCTCCATCCCCTCCCCCTCCTCTCTCAGACCGGAGACCCCATGCGCCACCCCGCCCGCCTCGGCATCGCCCTGACCATCGCTCTCGCCACCGCGGGCTGCTCCACGGCAGCCGGCGGCGGCCCCTCGACGGATGCCAAGCCCGGCGCCAAGGCCTCCGCCACGACGGCCTCGTTCACCAGCTGCGGCCGCCAGGTGTCCTTCACCAAGCCCCCGAAGCGGACCGTCGCACTCGACCAGACCTCGACCGAGACCCTGCTCGAACTCGGGCTCCAGGACCGGATGGCGGGAACGGCCAACCTCAAGACGAAGATCCCCCCGCAGTACGCGGCCGCGTACGCCAAGGTCCCGGTCATCGCCCCGAAGATCGCCACCGGCGAGCAACTGCGCGCCGCCACCCCCGACTTCGTCGTCGGCGGTTCCACCGACCTCTTCACCAAGGACCGGGCCGGTACTCGCGAGGAGCTGGACGCCCTCAAGGTCCCCACCTTCGTCAGCGCCGTGGACTGCCCCCAGCGGAACCCGGCGGGCAAGACACCCTTCGAGCTGCTCTTCTCCGACTACGAGAACCTGGGCAAGGTCTTCGGCGCCCAGGAACGGGCCGGCAAGCTCGCCGCCGACCAGCGCGCCGCGGTCGCCAAGGCCGGCGAGACCGCTGCCAAGGTCCCCCAGGGCGAGGACCGGCCCACCGTGGTCTACCTCTACTCCGTCTTCAACGGCATGCCGTACGTGGCGGGCAGGACGAGCCTGCCCAGCGAGATGAGCCGGATCGTCGGCGCGAAGAACGCCTTCGACGACGTCGACGAGGACTGGCCGGAGGTCTCCTGGGAGGAGATCGCCAAGCGCAACCCGGACTTCATCGTGATCGGCGACCTGTCCGAGCGTGGACGGCCGGGCGACAGCGCCGCCGAGAAGCGTGCCACGCTGACCGAGCACCCGGTGATCTCCAAGCTGGACGCGGTCCGCGACAACAAGATCCTCGAGGTGCCGGGCATCGAACTGGACCCCTCGGTGCGTTCCGTGCACGCCCTGGGGCTGCTGGCCAAGGGCATGAAGGACCTCGGCTATGTCCGCTGACCCGGTCACCCGGCGGAGCCCGGCGGACGTCCCGCTGCCGGTGGACCTCCTGCTGCCGGCGGCCCGCGGGCGGGTGGTGACGGACGCCTCCGTCACCACCACGCCCCTACCGTCCGGCACGCCCGATACGCCCGTACCAGCCGCAGCCGCCCGGCAGCGCCGCCGGCCCGCGGCGGCCCAGGCGCTCCTCTTCCTCCTCGCCGTGGGCACCCTGGCGGCCTCGGTGGCGGCGGCCGTCCGCATCGGCACCGCCGACGTGGGCTGGAGCGGCCTCGCCCGTGCCTTCGGCGCCCGTCTCGGTCTGGACGTGGAGCCGTTGCCCCCGCTGGTGGACTCACTCATCTGGGACCTGCGGCTGCCGCGCGTGCTGATGGCCGCCCTCGTCGGCGCCTCGCTCGCCGTGTGCGGCGCGGTGCTGCAGGCGGTCACCCGCAACGCGCTCGCCGACCCCTACCTGCTCGGGGTCTCCTCGGGCGCGTCGACGGGGGCCGTCACCGTGGTCGTCCTCGGAGTGGGCGCGAGCGCGCTCGGGGTCACCGGCGGCGCGCTCGTCGGCGCGCTGCTCTCATTCGGGCTGCTCCTTTTGCTGCTGCGGCGCACCGGGCTGGATTCGGTCCGCATCGTCCTCACCGGCGTGGTCGTCGGCCAGCTCTTCACCGCGCTGACCTCGCTCGTCCTGATGGCCTCGGCGGACGCGGACACCACGCGGGCCGTCACTCACTGGCTGCTGGGCTCGATGGCGCCGGCCCGCTGGAACACCGTCCTGGTCTGCGCGATCGTCACCCCGCTGGGGCTGGTGGCCGCGTGGCTGTGCTCGAACGCCCTCGACGGGCTCGCCTTCGGCACCGACACCGCCGCGTCCCTCGGGATCGGCGTGCGGCGCACGCGGATGCTGCTGCTCGTCGTCACGGCCGCGCTGACCGCGGTCGCGGTGGCCACCGTCGGCGCCATCGGGTTCGTCGGGCTGATCGTCCCCCACGGGGTGCGGTTCCTCGTCGGGCCGCTGCACAGGGTGCTGCTGCCGTACGCGGCGCTCGCGGGCGCGGTGTTCCTGGTGTGGACGGACGCGCTGGCGCGGATCGCCTTCGCGCCCCGCGAGGTTCCCGTGGGTGTGATCACCGCACTGCTCGGCGTGCCGCTCTTCCTCCTCGTCCTGCGCAAGAGGGGTGAACTGTGAGGATCACCGCCGATGAACTGAGCTGGTCGGTGGCGGGCACGCCGGTCGTACGCGGCGTCAGCGTGGACATCGCCCCCGGCGAGACGGTCGGGCTGCTCGGCCCCAACGGCTCGGGCAAGTCCTCGCTGCTGCGCTGCCTGGCCGGCCTGCGGGCCCCCGACGCGGGCACGGTCCGGTACGACGGCGAGTCCGTACGGGAGTGGAGCGCGCGCCGGATCGCCCGTCATGTCGCTTTCGTCGAACAGGACTCGGGCGCGGACAGCGACCTGCGGGTCGCCGACGTCGTGGGCCTGGGCCGGACCCCGTTCCGGGACCGCTGGCGCGGACCGGACGCCACCGACCGGGCGGTGGTCGCCGCCGCGCTGGAGCGCGTCGGGCTCACCGCGCTCGCCGACCGCTCCTGGAAGGCCCTGTCGGGCGGTGAGCGGCAGCGCGCCCACATCGCCCGCGCGCTGGCCCAGCAGCCGTACGTGCTCCTGCTCGACGAACCCACCAACCACCTGGACGTCAAACACCAGCTGGAACTCATGGAGCTGCTGACCGGTACCGACCGGACCGTCCTGGTCGCGCTGCACGACCTGTCGCTCGCCGCCCGGTACTGCGACCGGCTGCTGCTCCTGCACCACGGACGCCTGATCGCCTCCGGCACCCCCGCCGCCGTCCTGACCGCCGAGCGGCTCGCCGAGGTCTTCGAGGTGGACGCCGAACTCACCACCGACGCCCTCGGAAACCCCGTGGTCACCTACCGCGGGCCGCTCCCTGCCCCGACACCCCGTCCCTCCCCCTGAAAAGGAATCACATGACCCCGACCAACCCCGCCATCGCCACCGCGACGGCCGCGCACCCGACCGTCGACGCGCTCGTCGAGGCCGTCCTCGCGGGCGAACACGGCCCGCTCCCCTCCGAACTCGTCGCGACCAGCGTGTTCTGGATACACCACGGCACCCGCCTGGCCGGTGGTGACACCACCTACCTCAACCAGTACGTCCTGGTCCGCCTCGGCGGCTCCTTCGGCGGCTGTGCCTTCGAGTCCGGCGAGATCGACCCGTCGATCTGCCACGACTCCTCCGGCACCCCGCTCGACGTCCTGCTGCGCGAGGCCCCGCGCCCGCTGCGGATCGCGGCCCTCGACGCCTACCTGTCCGAGACCCGACCCCACCGCCTGGCCGCCGAGGCGGGCGACGCCGAGGCCGTCACCCTCCCCACCGGCACCCCGGAGGTCCGTGCGAAGGCCCGCGACGCGGCCATCGCCGGCCTGCTGGACATCGAGGCGGGCGCCGAGGTCGGCCTGATCGGCGTCGTCAATCCGCTGGTCGCGGCGATCCGCGAGCGCGGCGGCAAGCCGCTGCCCTGCGACTTCAACCTCAGGACCACCCAGTGGGGCGACCCCGTCACCGACGACATGCACCAGGTGCTCGAACGCGCCGAGGCCGTCGTCGCCACCGGAATGACCCTGAGCAACGGCTCGTTCGACACCATCCTGGAGCGCTGCCGGTCCCGGGGCATCCCGCTGATCGTCTACGCGCAGACCGGCAGCGCCGTCGCCCGCGCCTTCCTCGGCTCGGGGGTGACCGCCCTGTCCGCGGAACCGTTCCCCTTCTCCCAGTTCAGTGCCGAGGAGACCGTCCTGTACCGCTACCGGACGGTGGGCGGCGCGTGATCCCCGCTGCCCGCGCGGCCGCACCCGGTGCCGGTGGGGACCTCCCCACCGGCGCCGGGTACGCCCCCTGCCACCACGGCGAGATCCTCCAGGGCGTCTTCCTCGACGGTGACGGGCGCCGGTGCGCCGGCCTGGTCACCCTTCCCATGGCCGGCCCCGGCAGCAGCGCCGAGTTCGTCCGCCGGCCCGGCACGGCACCCGAGGCGCTCACCGTCGTACCCGCCGGCCGCACGAAGGCCGCGCGGGCCGCGGCCCTCGCGGTGGCGGAGTGCGCGGAGCGGGCCGGCCGGCCGCCCTGCGGCGGGGAGTTGCGGCTCTCCGGTGACATACCGGTGGGCCTGGGCATGGGCAGCTCCACCAGCGATGTGATCGCCGCCGTGCGGGCGGTCGCGGACTCCTATGGGATGCGGCCGGCCCCCGGCACGGTCGCCCGGCTGGCGGTGCGCGCGGAGTCGGCCTGCGATCCGCTGATGCTGGACGGCCGCCCTGTGCTCTTCGCCCAGCGGGAGGGCCGGGTCCTGGAGGTCCTCGGCCCGGCCCTGCCGCCGCTGGTCGTGGTGGGCTGCGCCCTCGGCGGTGGCGCGCCCGTGGACACCCTGTCCCTGCCCGTCCGCGAGCCCGGCGAGGCCGACGCCGACGACGTACGGGCCTGCGAGCGGATGCGTACGCGGCTGCGCCGGGCGGTGGCGACCGGCGACGTGCAGCTGCTCGGCCAGGTCGCCACCGCCAGCGCGCGGCGCGGCCAGCGGGTGCTCGGCCACCCGGAGTTCGACGCGCTGACCGCCATCGCCCGCCGGGTCGGGGCGGCGGGTGTGCAGATCGCGCACAGCGGCGCGGTGGCGGGCGTGCTGTTCGACCCGGCCGTGCCGGGCCTGCGGCACCGCGTCCGCAGCTGCCTGCGCGCCCTGGACGTCCACGGCATCCCCGCCACCCGGACCTTCACGACCTTCACCACCACCAAGGAGTTCCTGAATGGACCAGCACATCGCGGAGTCGATCGGCCGGCCGGACCTGATACGTCTCGACGACCGGCTCGTCTGCCTGCGCTTTGAGACGATGAAGGTGGTCTCCGCCCTCGCGGCGGTACGCCATCTGCTCGACACCGGGGCGGTGCGCCGCGGGGACACGCTGCTCGACAGCTCCAGCGGCATCTACGCGTACGCCCTCGCCCTGGCCTGTCACCGGCACGGCATGCGCTGCCACATCGTCGGCTCGACGACGGTGGATCACACGCTGCGCACCCAGCTCACCGTGCTCGGGGCGACGCTGGAGCAGATGGAACCGTGCAGCGACCTCAAGCTCGACCAGAAGCGGCGGGTCGAGCGGATCCACGAGATCCTCGCCGAACACCCCGAGTACCACTGGATGCGGCAGTACCACGACGACATCCACTACCTCGGCTACCGCGCGATCGCCGACCGGATCCGGGAGGCGACGGGCGCGGACGGGCTCACCGTCGTCGGCGGGGTCGGATCGGGGGCATCGACGGGAGCCCTCGCCCGCTACCTGCGCTCCGGGAGCCCCGTCGGCTCGGCGGACGTCGAACTCGTCGGCGTCCAGCCGTACGGCAGCGTCACGTTCGGCGCCGAGCACGTCGCGGACCCGGAGATCATCATCGCCGGGATCGGCAGCTCCATTCCCTTCGGGAACGTCTCGCACGAGCTGTACGACACCCTGCACTGGATCTCCTTCGACGCGGCGCTGGCCGGCAGCGTCGATCTGCTGCGGCGGCACGCGGTCTTCGCGGGCCTGTCGACCGGCGCCGGCTACCTCGCCGCCCGTCACGAGCGTGAGCGCTCCCCCGAGCGGACGGTCCTCTTCATCGCCGCGGACACCGGCCACCGGTACGTCGACACCGTGTACGCCCGGCACCGCGAGGCCGCACCGATCGCCCAACTCGCCCCGCGCGACGTACCCGACCAGAGCCGGCTGGCCCTGCCGTGGTCCCGGATGCGCTGGAACCGCCGGCCAGGGGCCTTGTAGGGGATTCACGCACCGGGTTCGCCATGCGGGACGTCGAGGATGATGTCGGCGGCGCGGGCGATGACGGGTTCGCGGGTGCGGCCGGGGTGGTCGGCTGCCAGGAAGTGGCTGCCGATGGCCGTGCAGAAGGCGAGCAGGGCGCGGGCCTCGACCTCGTCGGGGTCGGCGCAGAAGGTACCGATCGCGTCGCGGGCCAGCTGAATGCGCTCGTTGTCCACGCGGCGCAGGCGGTCGGCGACGGCCTGGTCGCGGCGGGCCCATTCGCGGACGGCCAGGTCGATGGGGAGCAGGCGGTCGCTGGAGAAGGTGAGCCGCCCGGCCAGGCGGACCCTGTCCCGCGCGTCGCCGCCCTCCCGCTCGACCCGTTCGATGACGTCGTCGACGCTCTCGCGCTCCCAGGTGTCCAGCATCTCGGTCAGCAGTGCGTCGCGGTCGGCGAAGTACCCGTAGAAGCCCCCCTTGGTCACCCCCAGCGCCTTGGCGAGCGCCTCGATGCGCACCGCGTCGACTCCGCCTGCGGCCAGCGCCTGCAGCCCTGCCTCGACCCACTTCTCGCGCGGTGTGCGCAATGCGCCCATCTGTGGCCCACCTCACCCTGTCAAACGTCTTGTACGGAGCCGTACAACGAGCCTACGCTCGTGTTGTACGGCATCGTATAACACGAAAGGGGACACCTCATGTCATTCGGTTTCGTGGCCTTCCACTACCCGGCCCCCGAGCACCTCGAGGAGTTCGTCCGCGAGTGCCACCAGGTCGCCGAGGCGGCGCGGCGGCAGCCGGGCTTTGTGTCCGTCGAGGTCTGGGTCACGCCGGACGGCGACGCCGTCGTCACCACCGGCGCCTTCGAGACCGAGGAGGCGTTCCGGGCGGCGGCCGAGATCGGCCGCGAGATGGGGGCGACACCCGAGGGCCTGAGCGAACTCGAGGTCAGGCCCCGCGAGGTCCACTTCCTCGTGTCGCGCTGACGCTCTCGGCGCTCGCGGGAGCGGCCCCGCGTCCGTGTGCGGAAACACGTGGTGAAGGGCACCGGCCCAGGCCGGCAGTGATCAGCGTGGAGAAGATCTCACTGGATCAGGTCGGTATGCGGATGATCCGGCGAGGCCGGGCAGGCGTAGAGCTGCAGATCGTAGCCTCCGGCGATCTCGACCTCGGCCGGGGTCGCGGGGTGAACGTTGGCGGTGGAGGGTGTGGCGTGGGTTTGCTCCTCGTACGTGATCCAACTGCGGGTGCTGTCGTTCCATTCGGTCGAGGCGATCGTCAGCAGCGGGCTCATTTCGGTGTCGCAGGCGGGGCAGATGCGGAGGACGGGGTCGGTGAGGCCCCAGCGCGTCCAGCCGCCGGTCTTCCAGCCGGGAGCGATGGACAGCACGTTCCCGTAGAACTCCTCCGGGGCGGGCGCGTAGGAGCTGTCCGGAGCGGCGCCGGCTGCCTGCCACGTGCTCCAATCCCCCAGCCGCTCCCGCAACTCCTTGTTCAGCTCCAGGGGGCCGGGGTATTCGGTGGTCCGCTCCGGGTCGAGCAGGCACGGCTCCGGCACGTAGCCGCCCAGCTGAACCACGGCCGGCTCCGGAGGTGTGGTGAGGACGTCGGTGACGGCGGCTGCGGACCGCCAGAACAGCGCGGTCCTGGGCTTGGGCTCCGGCGGGTGGTCGAAGGGGCACCACAGCACCTGGAGCAGGTCGGCCCGCCTGGGTGGGCGCAGCAGGGGGATGTCGCGTGCGTACAGCTGGGCCACGGACAGCATGGCGACCGGGCTCTTGGGCCATGGGTGGCCGGCGTTGATCCGTTCGAGGATCGCCGTCTCCTCGGGTGTGAAGCCAGGCCGGCCCGGCGGTCTGCTTGCCGCTGCCGCCCGGATGCGCCGCTGCAGGCGTACGTCCTTTGGCGATGTGGCCGGATTCCCGTCCGGCACGTGCGGGCCGTCGCAGTACGGCCACGGCTCGTCGGTGGGCCACAGCAGCGGCCCGCCGACCGAGCTGTCGTGCGGCGACGGCGACCCGGGGCGTGGATGCAACCGGGTCGCCGTGCGCGCCAGCGGAGCCAGTTGAGGTAAGACTGCCGTGACGTCGACCGGCCGCGGCGGGGTGGTACGGCTCATCCCGGCTCCCTGTGGTGTGCATCAGGTCGGATCAGTTTCCGAGGTTGAGTCCACTGGCGGCTTGCGTGTTGGAGATACTGGTGGTGGTGAACAGCGGAATCTGCGTTCCGTTCGCCCGGTGAACCGTAGCGCTCATGATGACGCTCTGGGGGATCGTGCTGTCGCCGTCCTTGTAGATGGGCGTCACCTGGTAGAAGACCGCATCCTCCGGCCCCATGTCGGGCGCCGCGACCTTGTCCTGTACCTGCTTCTCATAGGTTCGCATGCTGGGCGTTCCGGTGTTCATGCCCACCTGCCAGCAGGGGACGAGGTTGGCCTGTCCGCCGTCCAGTATCTGCCCCTTCCCGCCGAGGATGTTGGCGATCAGGTGACACCGGGCGATCGCAGCTCCCGGCGGGTGCGCGGCGACGAACCGCAGCGCGTCCTGCCAGCCGGTGATGTCTCCCGAAGCCGGGCTGCCTGTGCCGAGCTGGCGCCGCAGGCAAGCCTGCGCCCCGGCCGCCCGGTCAGCGGCCGGGCTGGTCGGGTCGGTCCGGTTGCGATGCGGGACCGGTTGGGTGCTGTTCAGGATCCACCCGGCGCCGGAATTGGCCTGCAACGTCTTCAGACATGCGGCCTTCGGCTTGCTGAGGCGCTGCGTGTCACGTGCTGCCATATTCAGGCAGATGTCGCCGTTCAAGAGCTGGACGTGGGACGCGGCGGGATCGACAATCGCTGTGTAGAGGCCGTCGGCCTGGTCCTTATCGCTGTCATAACCGCCCTGCCAGCTTTGGCGGAAGGCGAGGTTGCCGCGACGGGTGTACTCGTGGGCGTAGTTGTCCGGCCCCTTGATGGTGGCGAGCCAGGTGTAGCTGATGGCTTTCGTCTCTACGTTGAACCCGGTCTCGATGGCGACCGGGTGGTGGTTGGACCTCTTCTCCCTGAGCTTGATCCAGGAGCTGCCGCATGGTCTGGGCTCGGCGGCCTTGAGCTGGGTCTTGGCCTGCTGGGCGGCGCGGCGCATCACGAGGTCCTTGTTGGCCGCCGGGATGGGAATGGTCTTCCCGTTGGCCAGCCGCACGGTGACGTTGCCCGCATGGTCCGGGATTCCGGTGACCAGCTCCGTCACCCGCATCGTGGTCATCGTGGACGTGACGGTATGTTCCGCCGGGCCCTTCGTGACGGCGCTCCCGTGGTCGGCAGGATACGCAGGCGCGGCGGCGGCCGTCGCTGTCCCACTGAATGCGACAGTGGCTGCCGTCGCGGCGACCGTCGCGCCTGACAGGGCACGGCGCAGCCTGTTCGGCTTTCGGTCCCGCCCTCCGTGGCGGCGACGTAAACCTGGTATGGACATGTTCGTCCCCTCTCCTTGTTCTCCGGTTGGTGTGGTTTCCGTGCCCGTACCGGATGCGCTCGGGGCTCATACGGACGCCGCCGGGTCGGCTGCCGGGCGTGGTGGGCCGGCAGCTGCGGGGTTGCTCAGGATGGCGGCAGGTGAGCTTGTCGTAGCGTGCCGCTACGCGCCTGGACTGCTTGAACGACGGCCGGCTCCAACTCCCGGCTCGGGCAGAGCCTCCAGAGGGCAGGCGCCGCCTTCACTGGATCCCCTTCGCCGTGCCGGCGATGGCCTGCCTCCGTCGTTCATAGAGCTGTTCGGGCAAGCGCGCAAATGTCCAGCCGCCATGGCCTGCTGAAGGAACTCTGTTTCGGATTATGCAAGTTGGCCGAATGTCGTGACTGTTTGGTGATGGTCGTCCGCGCCCGCAGATGATGACGGACCGGTCCGGCAGCCGCTGTTCGTCAGGATGACGGCAGCGGATTCACGACCAAGCAGCCCAATTCGCACGAGGACGGCGGCGGATCATAGCTCCGCACAGGAAATTCTGGTGAGACAGGGCAGGGCAAGGCTGGCGGACAGCCCATGTCGGGCCATGTGGGTTTCACCTCGGACCGGCTGATTCCGTCATCGTCACTCCGTCGCTGCCGACGCTAAGTTCGCCTCGATCGAGCACCGCTCCGACCACACCACTGGCAAGGCTCCGGCCTGGGGCGGCAGGCGCCCGGCCAGGGAAAGGGCATCATGAATCCATTAAGACCGTCCGACCGCTGGGCCAGAGGGCTGGTCGCCCTCGCCGTGACCGCTACGTCGACGCTCGCCGCCCTCAATGTCATGGCCGGCCCCGCCGCCGCGGCAGGGCATCCGAAGCCCGCCACAACCGCCGACCAGCCGAAGCTCGGCGACGCCTGTACCTCCAGCGACCTCGGCAAGCGGTACCCGTTCATCAAGAGCGCCCAAGTACAGCCGACGATCACCCACTTCAAGGGGTGGTACGTCACCGATGGGTCGACGGGCTCCCAGACGATCGAGACCAGTACGCAGACCGTGGTCACGGTCCAGGTCGGCCTCTCCGTCAACATCCAGGGCAACTTCCAGGTCGGAGTGCTCGGCCAGGTGGGCGGGAGCCTGGGTCTGAACGTGCAGATGTCCTCCTCCAGCACCAGCAGCCAGTCCAAGTCCATCACCTGGGACTTCCGCAGCCCCGGGTACTACGGACTCTACGAGGGAACGCGCAAGGTCACCGGCCAGTACGGCAGCCTGAACTGCAACCGCGTCGACCTGGGCAACGGCAGCTTCGCCACCAAGTGGGTCGAAGGGCCGGGGAGCGGTAGCTTCACGACCTACACCACCCTCGAGGAGGGCGCTGTCCGGTGCGAGGACACCGTGCCCCGCAACAGCATCATGAAGAAGGCGCAGGACATACTCGGCTGCGGCACCGCCGCTGCCCGGTCGGCCGCGCACGCGCCGGCGGCGAAGGCGGCGCCCGCACCGACGGCGAAGGCGCCGTCCGCGCCGGCCAAGGCCGCGAGGCAGGGCGCGAAGAAGGACGCGACCGGCTGGCCCCCCGGCCCTGCTGTGCCCCCCGGCTTCACCTGCGAGCAGGGCTACTCCAAGATCGCCACACCTGAACGCACCCTGTTCTGGTCGGCACCCGGCTTCATGCAAGGCGACGACATCCAGTTGAGCGCCGACCCCGGCTGGTTCGGGAACCAGGATCAGTGGCAGGTGTGCCGCGGCCCGGAGAGCGGCGGCATCGCCGAGCACATCTTCATCAACCGGGCGACCGGCAAATGCCTGACCATCGCGGAGAGCACCGCGTCCGACGAGGGCAGCCCGCTGCGGCAGGCCGACTGCAAGACGGACGACCTCCAGCGCTTCCACGTCTACCGGGACGTTCCCGGCTCGGACAAAATCGGTGTCCAGAACAAGTTCACCGGATACATGGTCGGACACGACCGCACCGCCGAAGGCCAGCCCGTACGCCAGTACAGCATGGGCAAGCCCGACGGCACCGGAACGTACGTCCTGGTCAAGGTCTGACCATCCTGTCTGCGGCTGAAGCCCGCACCCGGACCGGCCTCCAACCCACGGTCGAGCCCGCTGTTCACGGAAAGCTCGGCCAATGTGCCGTACGCGGCGTGGTGAAGTACTCCGAGTCCTTGGGGCGGGCCGCGTCGCGGCCGGCGGGGCGGGGGGCCGGTTCCAGGTGGGGTATGTGCTTGGAGCAGTGGATGTAAGCCTCTTCGACCGTGAGCTGGACCCACATTTCCGGACCGCGTCCGGGAGCGACATCGGTGGGCAGTCCGGGGTGAATGTGGCGCAGATCCCGGTCGTGGTAGAGATGGGCCACGCCGTTGATGTGAAGCCCCACATGGTGGTGGGTGAAGTCCACGAAGAGCATGCCGAGGTGCGGGTTCTCGATCATGTTGCCCGCGCTGGCCATCACGCCGTTCCCACGGAATTCGGGATAGGCGATCCGGTGGGCGTCGATCACATGGACAAACCCGGGCGGCCCCGCCCGGAAACTCGCATCGCACTCCCCGTGGGAGTCGGCGGTGGCCAGGAAGACCATGGCCTGGCGGCCGATGAAGTCCCGCATTTCGGGCGTGAGGTAGGAACGCACCTGCTGGTCGTAGAACCGGGCGGCACGGTCGGCGGTGCCCAGTTGCTGCTGCAGCCGGTGTTCACCTGCTGATCCGAAAGACGGCGGAGTCGAGATCACGAGTGGTTCTCCTGGCGGGGCGGACAAGCGGAGGGAATACGGCTCAGGGAATGGACAGCACGGGCGTCTCGAACGGATCGTGATGAATACGGTCGGACCGGGTGCCGTGGAGGGTGAGCGTCTCCTTGGCGGAGACCACCATGGGGGCCGGGCCGCTGAGAAAGACGTCGTGCTGAAACCACGGCCCGTACTCGGCCAGTATTTCCGGCAGGGATCCGCGGATTCCGGGAATGTACTCGTGGGAGACCGCGGCCTTGATGGTCAGCCAGTGGTGCCGTTGGGCCATCCGGAGCATGTCGTCGACCGCGTACAGCTCGGCCCCGGTCCGGGCGCCGAGGAACAGGTCCACTTGATGGCGTCCGCCTCGGCGGGCGACCTCTTCGACGAGTGCGCGGATCGGGGCGAGGCCGGTGCCGCCGGCCACGAAGAGCAGTTCGGTGTGGCCGGCCGTGTCCAGGACCATGTCGCCCATCGGGGGCCCCAGTTGGAGCACGTCGCCCACCGCCGCCCGGTGCACCAGCGCTTGACTGACCGATCCGCCCGCCACCGCGCGCACGTGAAAGGTGAGCGTGCCGTCCTCACGAGGCGCGTTGGCGACGGAGTAGTAGCGCCACCGCTTCGGCCACCAAGGGGTTTCGACGCTCACGTACTGGCCGGCGGCGTACTCATAGGCGATATGGGGACGTACGGTGATTTCGGCGATGCCATGGCCGCGCGTGACGCGGTGCACCACCGTGGCGGGCCACACGGCGGGCCGTACCGCCTCGTCCTGCTCGGCCGCGCTGATCATGACCTGGGAGACCGCGCCGTACGCCTTCGTCCAGGCGGCGGCGATCTCCGGGGTCCACGCGGAGCCGGCGTACCGGGCCAGGGTGGCGAGCAGGCACTCGCCCACGGCCGGGAAGTGCGCGGCGAGGGTGCCGAATTTGCGGTGATCACGTCCGAGGTGTCCGCAGAAGCGGACGAGGCTTTCGGGGTCGTCGACCAGATCCACGATGCGCAGCAGCGCACGCAGGAGACGGTCACGCTGGGCGTCCATTCCGTCCGGGAACATCGGACGGACTTCGGGATAGCGGGCGAAAAGAATTGCGTAGAAGTAGACCGTTACCTCACCCGCGAGGGGTTCGACCACGGACAGGGACGCCCTGATGAGGCCTATCTCGTGGTCCGACAAAGGCGCTTCGCCGGGCTTCGGCTCTGCCGTATGCGCGGCTTGGGCGGGTACCGGTGGTACCGGCACCTCCGAAGAAGACGCGGGCGGGCGGTCGGATGCGTTGCTGTGACGTGTGCTGCTGTGCCGTGCGCCGCTGTGGCGGCCTATCCGGAATCTCAAGGGGACAGCGCTCCACCGTCCGCCATGCGCCATGACTTCCGCCGCGCATACCGCGCGGTGACGTCCCCTGAGGCGTCTCGCCCTCGAAGCGCACTGTGAGTGGAAACCTCAGTGAATGTCCACCTGAAGGGGACGGCACAGAGGTCGAACAGGGCCGGCATAAGTCCTCATCGGAGTGCGGATCGACGAAGCGGACGGAACGCTTCCGGGCCAGTCGATCCTCAATGAGGATCACCGGGCGGGGAAGTGGCACACCCACCAGAAGTCCGGTCGGGAAATTGTTGAATTACCCTGACCGAACCAGGCCGGTGTGCCGATTTTGGCGGACATGTCGAGCCGCGCCCTCCCCGCCGGGGATCAACTCCATGCATCGACCGCCGTTACCGGGACGATGAAAGAATCGTCGGCGGCGGCCTTCTTCTTCCAGGGCGTCCCGCCCGCGTGGTCGCGGGCGATGACGGACGCGACGCGGGCGACGGCCTTCCTGTCCGGGAGGATGACTCCGAGTTCGCGGTTTTTGTCTAGCGAGGTGCGGGAGAAGTTCTCCGAGCCGATGAATACGCGCTCGCGCCTGGTTCCCCGGTCGGCGACGATCACCTTGGCGTGGATGTAGGGCGTGGCCGAGGGGGCGTAGGTGCTCACGCGGGCGCCGGCGGCGGTGAGGGTGTCGAAGGCGCGGGCGTAGGCGTTGTCGCTGTTGGTCATCACCACCGTGACCTGGACGCGGCGCCGGGCCGCCGCTGCCAGGGCGTGGACGATCTCGGTGTCGCTCATCGCCAGGCACTCCACCGACAGGTTCGCGGTGGCGCGGTCGATCAGGGCGAGCAGTTGCCGGCGGGCGTCCGTGGGTGACCACACCAGGTGGTGGCCACCGCCGGGGGTGACCGACGCGTGCGCGTGGTCGGCGGCGAAGACCCGCTGGATGGCGGCGACGTCGGCCGGGTCGGTGTCCACGATGCCGTAGTCGCGGTAGCGCGCGTAGCGCTGCGGGGTCAGGTTGCCGGTCATGACGAGGGCCGTTCTGCCGTCGACGACCAGTGATTTCTGGTGGGTGTAGTAGTAGCGAGGGTCCGACCAGACGACGTCGACGCCACCCCCGTCGAGGGTCCGGTAGGCAGGGGCGTTCACCTGCCGCTTGCGCTGGTCGAGGATGACTCTGACCCGCACGCCCGCCTTCTGGCGTGCGATCAGTTTCTTCTCGGCCGTGCGGTCGGTGAGCTCGAAGATGGTCAGGTCGATGCTCCGCTTCGCGGAATCGATGAGCCGGTGGACGGGCGCCGGGCCCTCCTCGGGTTGGACGATCACGGAATACGAAGCCGCCACCGGAGCGGCCGACGTGGCGGGCGCCACCGCCGCCAGCGTTCCCCAGACCACGGCAACCGCCGTCACGGACCGGCCCGTTCGCGCACCGTACAGGAATCCCATGTTCGCCCTCCCACAGTCGAATCGATGCGAGACGAAGGCATCAGGGCCGCGCGCACCCGCCCCTGAGCTCCTTCTTCCTCCCCCGGCCCACCCACCCCGCACACGGCGCACCGTCGCACACGGCACCACCCTGTGAGCGACGTCCGTAAGCGGGGGTGCTCAGCCCGGCCCGTGAGTCGTCAGCAGGCGCAGCAGCCCGACAGGACGCGCGCACGACGGAGCTGTCGTCGGGTGCGCAGCGCGCTCACGGGGCGCACGCGAGCAGCGGCCGCCCCTCGAGCGAACCAACGCGTCATCACCTACCGGCCGCCCCGGCACTCACAGCCGGATCACGGCCAGCCCGATGCTGAATCCGCTCGCCAGGCCGATGAGGGAGACGGTGTCTCCGGGCATGACGCGGTCGGACTGCTGGGCCACGGCCAGTTGCAGGGGCAGTGAGGCGGACGCCGCGTTGCCGTACCTGTCCACGGTGGCCTGGAAGCGGTTCGCCGGGAGGCCAAGGGCGTCGCGGGCCTCGTGGAACTGCGGCATGGAGATCTGGTGGACGGCGATGAAGGCGCTGTCGCGCACCATCGCCATCTCCTCGGCGGCGTACTCCAGCACGAAGCCGGCCATGCGGCGTCCGGTGCGGGTCAGTTCGTCGTCGTTGAGCCGCAGGCAGACGTGGTCGTCGTGCGTGGAGCGCGGGTGCATCGAGCCGCCTGCTGCGACGGTGCACGCCTCCCAGGCGGAGGAGTCGGCCGCGAAGACCGTGCGGAGCACGCCGGGATCGTCGGGTCCGGCGGGGCCCGCGGTCAGGACGAGGGCGGCACCGGCGTCGGAGACCGTGTAGCCGGGCAGGTGGCGCATGAACGTGACGTGGTCGGGCACGTGCCAGCGGGCGGTCAGGGTCGCCGTCTCCCCGCAGGCGATCAGGACGGTGCGGTAGCGGCCGTTCTCGATGAACGCCGCCGCTGTCTCCAGGGCGTTGAGCACGCTGTTGCAGGCGTTCTTCACGTCGAAGGCCGGGCAGAAGGCGCCGAGTTTGGCGGCCACGATGTGGGCGGTCGCGGGTTCGACGAGGTCCTGGCCGCTGGAGGCGAACAGCAGCAGGTCGATCTCGCCGATGGACGTGCCCGCCGCGTCCAGTGCCTTGAGGGCGGCCGTGACCGCGAGATCGGACGCCTGCTCGTCGTCGGACCTGACGTGCACCCCGCGTACGCCGGTGAGGTCCTCGAGCAGGCCGGGCGGTGGGACGAAGGGGCTGTTCGCCGCGGCGATGGCCGCCCGGGTCTGCGTCATGGTCCGGTAGCGGGGCGGCAGGTGCACAGCGGTGGACACCAGGCGGGCGCGGCGGTCGGACGACACCCGGTCACGGTAGCGAGCGCCCGCCGACTCCGAGCCCAAATCAGGCTGTTCTTCATGGAATTCGCGCATCCGATGCACCGGATATGTATCTCTTCTCCCCCACTTCCCCTAATACGTCAGTGAGTCGTCCTAAAGGCACTGAACAACACTTATCGAGCCACCGGCCGGGTAGGGATACGAAGTCGTGCATACGGAAGCGCGCAGACGGAACGAACAGAGCCGCAGCCGACTCGGACGGGGGCTGACGATGGAGTGCGACGACCGCGCGGTGGCCATCGTGGGAGCCGGCTGCCGGCTGCCCGGAGGGATCTCGGACCTGGCGGGGCTGTGGGCGGCCCTGCTCGAGGGCCGCGACGCGGTCGGCGAGATCCCCGCCGACCGGTTCGACAAGGCCCGCTTCGTGGACCCCGGCGCCCTGCGCCCCTGCCGGAGCTACACGGCGGCCGGGGGCTTCCTCGACGACGTGGCCGGCTTCGACGCCGCCTACTTCGGCATCGCGCCGAAGGAGGCCGAGGCCATGGACCCGCAGCAGCGGCTCCTGCTGGAAATGGCCGCCGAGGCGCTCGACGACGCCGGGATCCCCGCCGAGGCGCTCGCCGGGTCGGACACCGGGGTCTTCGTCGGCATCTCCGATCCGTTCTACGGCACGGTCCAGGGGACGGTCGAGACGTACTCCAACCCCTACACGATGAGCGGGTCCACTCTGTCGATCGCGGCCAACCGGCTGTCGTACTGCTTCGACCTGCGGGGACCGAGCATGGTGATCGACACCGCCTGCTCCTCCGCGCTGGTGGCCCTCGACCGCGCCTGCCGGACCCTGCTGGACGGCACCAGCCGCGCCGCTCTCGCGGGCGGCGTCAACGTCCTGGGCACCCCCTTCTCCTTCGCGGGGTTCTCCCACGCGGGCATGCTCTCGCCGCGTGGCCGGTGCGCGGCCTTCTCCGCGGAGGCCGACGGCTTCGTACGGGCCGAGGGCGGGGGCGTGGTCGTCCTCAAGCGGCTGGCCGACGCGCTGGCCGACGGGGACCGGGTCCACGCGGTGATCGCCGGCACGGCGAGCAACTGCGACGGACGCACCCAGGGCCTGGCCCTGCCCAGCCCGCGGGCCCAGGAAGCGCTGCTGCGTGCCGTGTACGAGCGTGCGGGCGTGGCGCCGGACGAGCTGGTGTACTTCGAGGCGCACGGCACCGGCACCACCGCCGGGGATCCGGCCGAGGCACGGGCGATCGGACGGGCCATCGGGCGGCGCCGGACGGTGGGGCCGCTGCCGATCGGCTCCGTCAAGTCCAACCTGGGCCACCTGGAACCGGCCTCCGGCATGCCGGGGCTGTTCAAGGCCGTGCTGGTGCTGCGGCACGGCATGGCCCCGGTCACCCTCCACGCCCAGCCGCTCAACCCGCAGATCGACTTCGCCGGCCTCGGCCTGGCGCCGGCCGTCGAGCCCGTCGAGCTCCCGCGCGGGCCCCGGGCGGCGGTGGGGGTGAACTCCTTCGGGTTCGGTGGGGCCAACGCCCACGCCGTGCTCACCGCGCCACCGGCCCCACCGCCCCGCGAGGAGACGGGCACCGGTCCGCTCCCCGTGGTCGTCTCCGCCCGCTCCGCCAAGGCCCTGCGCGAACTGGCCGCCCGCGTCTCAGAACGGCTCCGAGCCGCGACGCCCGGGGAGTTCTACGACCTGGCCCACACCTCCACCCGGCGCCGGAGCGCCCACCCGCACCGTGCCGCCGTCGTGGCCGGCAGCCCCGGCGAGGCCGCCGACGCGCTGGACCGGCTGCTCGACGACGCGCCCGCCCACGGCGCCCTGGCCCGCAGGACCGACCGCGGCACGGTGGCGTACGTCTTCTCGGGCAACGCCTCCCAGTGGCCGGGCATGGCCGCCGACCTGCTGGCCGCCGACCCCGTCTTCCGTGCCGCCGCGGAACGGGCGGACGCCGCGCTGGCCCCGCATCTGGGCTGGTCGGTGGCCGAGGAGCTGGCCCGGCCCGACACGGACCGCTGGCAGCGCACCGAGGTGGCCCAGCCCGCGCTGTTCGTCGTCCAGGTGGGTCTGACCGCCCTGCTCGCCGCGGCCGGGGTGCGGCCGACGGCCGTCGTCGGACACAGCGTCGGCGAGGTGGCCGCGGCCCACGCGGCCGGGGCACTGACCCTCGAGCAGGCCGCCCGGGTGGTCGCCGAACGCAGCCGCGCCCAGGGCACCACCGCGGGCGCCGGCCGGATGGCCGCCGTCGCACTGCCCGAAGACGCGGTCCGCGAGGAACTGGCCCGCTATGCGGGAGCCCTGGAGGTCGCCGGGATCAACAGTGCCGACGGCGTTACCGTCGCCGGCACCACGCAAGCCCTGGCCGATCTCGGAGCGCGGCTGGAGGCCCGCGGCGTCTTCTTCCGCGACCTCGGGCTCGACTACGCCTTCCACAGCCGCGCCATGGACTCCCTCGCGGACCCGCTGCGGACCGCACTGGCCGGGCTGAAGCCCACCGGCGCCCGTATCCCCTTCGTCTCCACCGTCACCGGCACGGCACTGCCCGGAGAGGAACTGACCGCCGGCTACTGGTGGCGCAACGTCCGCGAACCGGTCCGCTTCCACGAAGCCGTCACCCACGTCCTCGACGACCACGCCGGCATCCTCGTCGAGATCGGACCGCACCCGGTACTGCGGTCCTACCTGCGACGCCCCGGTGCCCTGTACGTGCCCACGCTGCGGCGCGACGGCGACGGCCCCCGCGAGGCGGCCACCGCCGTGGCAACCTTGCTCGCGGCGGGCGCCGACGTCGACTGGCGGGCCCACTTTCCCCGGCCCGGCCGGGTCGCCGACCTGCCCGCCTACCCCTGGCAAAGGGAACGGCACTGGCTCGGCACTCCGCACGACCTCGTCCTGCGCACCAGCGGCACCGGCCGACTCGACCACCCCCTGCTGGGCGAACGCCTGCCGGCCCCCCACCCGTCGTGGGAGGGCGCCGTCGAGCCGCAGCTGGTGCCCTGGCTGGGCGACCACAGGATCGCCGGTTCCGTGCTGATGCCCGCCGCCGCGTACGTCGAGATGGCCGTGTCCGCCGGACGACGGGCGCTGAACCGGCCGGTGGAGGTACGGCACCTGGGCATCGCCCGTCCCCTCCCCCTCACCTGGCCCGACCCCGGCACCCTCCGCCTGCAGACCGCCGTGACACTGGAGGACGGCGCGCTGGCCATCAGCAGCGGCGAAGGGCGCGGAAGCGACTGCCACACGGTCGTGCGCGCCCAGGTACGCACCCTGCTCGGCACCCCGTCCGCGCCACTGGACCCCGAGGCGCTGCGCGCCCGGTGCCCCCGTACCGTCAGCGGCCAGGACTTCTACACGACCTGCCACAGTGTCGGCCTCGGCGTCGGGCCGCGGTTCCAGCTGCTGACCGAACTACGGGTCGGCGAGGATGAGTTGCTCGCCTCCTACCGGCACGATGAGAGCGGCGACGCCTACACCGTGCACCCGGTACTGCTGGACGGCCCCTTCCAGGCCACCGTCGCGCTGGTGGAGCAGCACATGCGCGCCGGGCAGGCCTACCTGCCGTCGTCCTTCGACTCGGTGAAGGTCTGGCGCACCCCCGCGCCCACCGGCGTCATGCACCTGCGCCGGCGCAGCCGCACCGAGACGGAGTTCTGCTGGGACGTCACCTACGCCGACGAGGACGGAACGGTCACCGCGGAGATCGCGGGGTTCCGTACCCGGCGTACGTACAACACCGACCACACTGCGCTGACCGTCCAGCACACGGTCCTGCGGGCCGCGCCGCGCCCGACGGCCCAGGTCGGTCCCTCGCCGCTGCCCCCGCCCGACCGTGTGGTGGCCGGCGCGCAGGACCGGATCGCCCGGTTGCACGATGCCCTGCGGGACATGGGCCACGAGCGGTTCAGGGCCTCGGTCGACGAGACGGCGGCCCATTGCTGGGCCGCGGCCGTGGCCGGCCTGCTCGCCGACAGGGGCGCCCCGTTCAGCCTGTCCGACCTGACGGCCGGGGGGCTGCAGCCCCGGCACCGGCGGCTGGTGCGCCTGATGCTGCCGCTCCTGGCACGGCACGGCCTGGCACGGCCCGCCGAAGGCAGCGGCCGGTGGCTCCTGAGCGGCGAACAGCCCCGCCCTGGCGAGCTGCTGAAGGCCCTGGTGGAGGACCATCCTGCCTTCGTCACCGAGATCACGCTCCTCAACACGCGCCTGCGGCGCCTGCCGGAGACGCTGCGCGACGACGCGGCGGGAGCGCAGTCGCTCCCTCAGGTGGGTGACACGGCGTACGAGCAGCTGCGCGAAGCGGCGCCCGTGCACCGCTTCGCCCACCGCGTGGCCCAAGCTCTGGTCGGCGAGATCGTCCGCCACTGGCCGGACGACCGCCCGCTGCGCGTACTGGAACTCGGCGCCGGGGCCCACGCCTTGACAGCGGCACTGCTGCCCCTGCTGCCTGCGGACCGTACCCGGTACACGTACTCCGACCGTTCGGCGGCCGGCTTCGCCGCCGCCGGTCACCGTTTCGCCGCCTACGACTTCGTCGAGTACCGGACGCTCGACCTGGACACCGATCCCGTCGCCCAGGGCTTCCTCGACGGGGGCTTCGACGTGGTGGTCGCCGACGACAGCCTGCACACCGCGGCCGATCTGACGGACGCGCTCGGCCGCGTCCGCACCCTGCTCGCCCCCGGCGGCCACCTGCTCGCCGCGGAGTCGCATGACACGCGGCGGCTGGGCCTCCTCCTCGGCGGCACCGATGCCTTCTGGCAGCGCAACGACCACACGCTGCGCCCCGAGACGGCACTGCTGTCCCGGGAGCCGTGGCTGCCGCTGCTCGAGGAATGCGGGTTCGCGGGCGCCGTGCAGACGGGTACCGACGACCGTTCCGTCCTCCTGGCCGCCGCTGTTCGTCCGGCGGCCGATGCTGTGGCGCTGCCGGAGTCGCCCGCCTTGCCCGCCTTGCCCGCGTTGCCTTCGGACGCGCAGGACGCGAGCCCCGGCTGGGTCCTCGCCACCGAGACCGCCGATGAGGCACCGCTGGCTCTGGCCCTGTCGGGCCTGCTGGGCGGCGACTGCGCGACGGTCGTCGCCGGCAACGACACGTCGGCCTGGGCCGCCGCGCTGTCCGCGAACCCCGCCGGAGTCGTCCTCCTCCTGGGTGAAATCCCGCATCCCGCCGGCTCGGACCACCCCGAGGGGACCGTCCTGCGCACGACACGCCGCGCCGCCGTCCTGCGGGCCCTGGCCGCCGCCTGCGCCGAGCGGCCGGAGGCCTCAGGCCCCCGTGTATGGCTGATCACCCGTCCCAGTGGCCTGTTCCCCGCCCCGGAGCGCCCCGCTCACCCCGCCGACGCGGCCGCATGGGGCGCCGCCCGCACCCTCGCCAACGAACAGCCCGGCCTGCGGATGCGACGGGTCTCCCTGGACCGCACGGGCGATCCCGTCGCCGACGCCCGCCGTCTGGCCGACGAACTGCTCGCGCCCACCGACGAGGACGAGATCGTGCTCACCCGGGGCGGCCGGTTCGTACCGCGCGAGATCCAGCACCCGGCCGACCAGCCCGCCGCGGCCCCCGCCCGCACGCCGTACGTCCTCGAAGTGCGCAACCCCGGGCTCTCCCGCCGGCTCGTGTGGCGGGAGACGGAACCGCTCCGCCCACGGCCCGACGAGATCGTGGTGGAGATGCGCGCCGTCGCGCTGAACTACCGCGACCCGATGCGCGCCAACGGGCTCCTGCCGCCCGAAGCCGTCGAGGGCACGCCGCTCAGCCGGGGGCTGGGCACCGACGGCGCGGGCGTCGTGAGCGCGGTCGGGGACGAGGTCAAGGGCTTCGCGGTGGGCGACCGGGTGTGCGGGCTGATGTCCGCGGCGCTCGCCTCCCATGCCATCATGCCCGCCCGCACCGTCTGTCCGATCCTCGACGGCATGAGCTATGCCGAGGCGGCGACCTTCTCGGTGGCCTTCTTCACCGCCCATCACACCCTCGTCGACGAGGCCCGGCCGCTGCCCGGCGAGACCCTGCTGGTGCACGGCGGGGCCGGAGCCGTCGGACTGGCCGTCCTCCAGTGCGCCCGGCACCTGGGCCTGCGCGTGATCGCCACAGCGGGCACCGAGGCCAAACGCGACCTGCTGCGCACTCTCGGCGTCGAACACGTCCTGGACTCCCGCACCCTGGACTTCGCGCCCCGGGTGCGGGAACTGACCGACGGGCGAGGCGTCGACATCGTCGTCAACTCCCTCAGCGGCGAAGCCATCTCCCAGAGCCTCGACCTGCTCCGCCCCAACGGCCGCTTCATCGAACTCGGCAAGCGCGACATCTTCTTCAACAACCCCCTCCTGCTGCGCCCCTTCCACCGCAGCATCACCTTCCTCGGCTTCAACCTCGACAGCATCGTCTTCGACCCGGTGCGCGGCCCCCGGCTGATGCGTGACACGACCACGAAGGTGGCCACCGGTGAGTACCGTCCGCTCCCCCACACCGTCCATCCCGCCTCCCGCGTCGACGAGGCCTTCCGGTTGCTGCAGCACTCCCGTCACACGGGAAAGGTCGTCATCGCGTTCGACCCGCTGGACGAGCCCGTTCCCGTCGAACCACTGGCTGCCGTCCCGGCGTTGGACGAGGAGGGTACCTATCTGATCACCGGCGGTCTGGGCGGGTTCGGCGCGGCCACCGCCGACTGGCTCGCGGACCGCGGCGCCCGCCACCTGGCGCTCGTCGGCCGTCGCGGGGACCAGGCGCCCGAGGCCGGCGAGGTCCTGGAGCGGCTCGCGCTGCGCGGTGTGCGGGCCACGCCGTACGCCGCCGATGTCACCGACGAGGACGCGATGCGCCAGGTGATCGCCGCCGTGGATGCCGGCGGGCATCCGCTGCGCGGGGTGGTCCACTGCGCCATGCACCTGGACGACGCGCCTCTGGCCGACCTGAGCGACGACCGCTTCGCCGCCGTCCTCGCGCCCAAGGCGGCCGGGGCCGACGTCCTGGACCGTCTCACCGCCGACCACGATCTGGATGTGTTCCTGCTCTACTCGTCGGTGACGGCGGCCACCGGCAATCTCACGCAGGCCCCGTACGTCGCCGGAAACGCCTACCTGGAGGCGCTGGCCCGAGCCCGCCGCCGCGCCGGGCGGCCCGCCACCGCGATCGCCTGGGGCCCGATCGGCGAGACCGGGTACGTCGCCCGCAGCGGGCTGGAGGCCACGATGACCGGACTCGGATTCGAACCGATCGCTCCCGACGAGGCCTTCGCGGCCGCCGACGACCTCCTGGCGACGGGCACCGACGTAGCCGGCATCGGCCGCTACCGCTGGTCGCGGGCCCGCCGGCTCCTCCCCCTCCTCGCCACCCCGCGCTACGACCGTCTGGTCCCCGCCGGCGCGGCGGACAGCGACGACACCCGTGAGGAACTGACGCGGTCCCTGGCCGCGATGACGCCCGAGGAAGCCGTGCGGACCATCATCGGCCTCCTGGCCCGGCACCTGGCCTCCGTCCTGCACACCGACCCGTCCGAACTGGACCCGGACCGGCCGCTCGAGGAGTTCGGCCTGGACTCGCTGATGGGCGCCGAATTCATCCTCCACGCCCGCGAATACTTCGACATCCACATTCCGCCCAATGAGCTCATGGGTGGCGGACGCTCACTGACCTACTTCGCCCGGCTGATCCACGACCGGATGGGCGTCCACCCGTCTTCTTGATCCCCTGCGGCCACGGACGCGGACGGCGGGAAACGCTCCTGCTCTCGCGCATGCGTTTCGGATTCCCGGGTACTCGGGAGGACCCGCCGTGTCCTCGGCGGGCCACGAGAGAACCGTACGAGCCGGAGGTGGGCGGCATGGCCCGGGACGAACGCTCGCAGGGCGAGCGCCCTGACCAGGGCAGAACCGGAATGGGCGGCAGGACGGGAAAGGACCGGCAGCCATGACGGACCGGCGCCGGGGCAGCATTCCCCGTGACATGCAGGACCAGCAGGCCGGAGGCCACCGGCGGAACACGGAGCCGAAGGGCGGGAAGAGTACGGGCGACCGGCGCTCTGCCAAGGCCGCGGGTACCGCTGGTACCGAGGACGCCCGCGAGGAGGATCCCCGGGCTCGCGACAGCAGGCCGGGCATGGCGGAGCCGCCGGACTGACACCGCCTCCTTCAGGTGTCGGCGGTGGTCTCACCCGCCCGCCAGCAGGTCGGTCAGCGGAAACGCCGCGATGTCCTCAGCGGGCCGCGACACGTGCAGCGTCGTGTGGAAATAGCCGTCGGCCTCCTTCCCGTAAGGGTCACCGCCTGCCGCGGTCACGGCTGCGACGGCGTATCGCTGTTCGTCCGGGCCCGTGAAACGTCGCTGCCGGAACGTGCGCGTGGTGACCTCCTCGGTGACCAGCCCGTACGAGGACAGGCATGCGGCGATGGGCGCGTACGAACCGGTGCGCAGTACGAAGGCCATGACCCACACCGGGCCGTCCGCACAGCTCACGAGCGGATCGAAGGTACGGGGTGACAGGAAGGACGACCCTCCGGTGACCGTGATCAGACGGGCGTGCCGGGCGGCACGGAGCAGGGGCCGGGAGGGTGCGGCGGTTTCGAGGTTCTCGGCGAAGCCCTCCTCCAGCAGTCCGACCGCGCAGGCGTAGGAGATGGCGTTCGCGGCCATGTCCAGTCCGATGACCCGGGCCGGGTCGCGGCGCCGGCGAGCGGCGTAGTAGCTGCGGTCCCACTCGATCAGCTCGGCCGTGGTGAGCTCGGTGGCCTGTGGCGAGGTGTAGTGGGCGTAGAGGTCGTCGAGTGTCACGTCATGGTTGAGCAGGGCGGCGTTGATGCCGTACGAGCAGCAGACGTCCAGCACGGTCACCGGCTCCGCCGCGCCGGCCGTCCCCGATTGTCCCCGGATCGCCAGCGCTCGCCGGAAGACGCTCTGCCCGTGATGGGGTGACTGGTACTCCAAAGGGCCCAGCGCCCGGAAGTAGGCCCGCGGATCCGGTCGATCGTAGATGGCGTCGAAGGGCGTCATACCTCCTTCTACCGCGTACCGCCGTGAGCACGAACACCACACGTGACTGCAGGAGCCACCTGTTACGTTGACGTGTCCTGTGCCGGCTGTCGCCGCGCCTGAGGCCCCCGCCCGGCGGGACGGTTACCGCTGCGGGCGATCCTGGCCGTCGACGCCGTCGACGAGAAGCCGGGCCGCGGGGCGGCACGGGCGCCCCGCGCGGGCGCAGTGCTCCTCGAACTCCGGTGGAAGCCAGCTGCGGCCCAGCAGGCGTGGGTGCGCGGGGAACGAGGAGCGCGCGGCCAGTGCGAACATGAGTGACGCCCAGGGTGAGTGGACACGGACGGTGACGTGTTGCCCCCGGGTGTCGACGAAACTCGCCTGAAAGGCATCGGGAGCGACGAGGTCGATCGCCCTCCACCCGTCGGAGTCCCAGTAGAGGCCCAGCGGACTCGTCGGATGCGCGAAGTACATGCCGTACACCGAGATCGTGACCTCTCCCGGGCCGTCCAGCACCCATCGGGGCTGGGCGTCACGGGCCGCCCGGTTGCGGCGGGCCGAGTTGGCGATCGCGGTGGCCGCGACGCCGGCGAGCACGAACGCGGGCCGGCCGACCACGAAGCCGCTCTCCTGCACGTAACTGCCGTCGCCCAGGGCCCGCCAGGACGCTCGCTGCGCCGGCCCCACGGCCAGGACGCGGTCGCCGCGCTGGATCCTGGCGGTCGTGGCGATCGGGGGACGACGGTCCAGACGACCCTCGACGAGGTCGGCGAGGATGTCGCACGAGTGCCACAGATGCTCGTCCAGCACGGACCACACGGGCGGATGCTGGTCCCCCTCCCGACACTCCGGAAGCCCGGACACCATCTCTCCCTCCGCGTTGTCACCGTACGCACATGCTCGAGCGTGCGTACGACCCGTCACGGAAGACTACGGCCTCGGGAGCGGGCCCACGCACACGGTGGTTCCCGCTGCCGGGTGATGTCCGAGCGGTCGCTGGGTGATGGGTGCGTCCGGCGGTTATCAGTACCAGGCCGGTACGCGCCGGTCCTCCTCCCGTACCGGCGCGTCCGTTCCAGCATTGCCGTGCGCAGCAGCCGTCGTCGGAAAGGAATGCCTCCGTGCCCGTGCCCTCCGCGATCGACCACCATGCCACCTCCTACAGCCTTCCGCTCGCCCACAGCCTGGCCCAAGCGGCGGGTCTGGCGTACCAGGACGAGGCCGCCATCGGTGAGCAGGCGGCCCACTGGGGTTTCGACCGCGTGCGTCACCACCACACCCGGTTCACTCCGCCGTTCCCTCTGCAGGACACCCAGGCGTACACGATCGCCAGCGACCACATGATCATCACCGCCTTCCGCGGTACGGAGCCGGCGCAGATCCGCGACTGGCTCTCCGACGCCACCACACCGCCGTGGCCCGGCCCGGCCAGGACCGGCTATGTGCACTACGGGTTCGGGGAGGCCCTGGAGTCGGTGTTCCCGGCCGTGAAGAAGACGTTGGAGGAACTGCGGACCAACGGTCAGACCGTGTGGTTCACCGGTCACAGCCTCGGCGGGGCCCTGGCGATACTCGCCGGAGCCCGCCTGTACCTCGAGGAGCCCAAGCTGCGGGCTGACGGCGTCTACACCTTCGGTCAGCCCCGCACCTGTGACCGTCTGCTCGCCGAGGCGTACAACAAGGGCTTCAGGAACCGCATGTACCGCTTCGTCAACAACAACGACATCGTCCCGCAGCTGCCTCCTGAGCCCGCCTACACGCACGTCGACACCTTGCGCTACATCGACTCGAGCGGAAAGGTGCGCGAGTCCGTCTCGCTGCTCGGGGGTCTGGGCGACCGGGTCAAGGGCATGACCGCCGATGCGTTCGCTCCGGCAAGCGACGGTGTGCGCGACCACTCCATCAAGAAGTACATCGCCGCACTGGAGAAGAACCTCACCTGACGGCTCGGCACCGCACGATGGCCTGGCGCGAACTGATCGAACGCCGTGATCAGGCTGTTGTACTGCTCATGTGACAGATCAGAAGCAGTGCACGGTGGTCAGCACCGGGCAGTACGAGGGAATCCAGGGCGGTACATTCGGGGCGGGCATCAGCGCCCAGTCGGCAGGGGCCAAGGCCCTGTGCCTGCACCGACTGGTGATGCCCGCCGGTACCCGCGGCCGCCCCCACCTGCACGAGGGCCACGAATCCGCCATCTTCATCCAGTCCGGCCAGGTCGAGGTCTGGCACGGGGAAGGCCTCGCCGAGCACGTGGTGCTGCACGCCGGCGACTACATCCACATCCCTGCCGACACCCCGCACATGCCAGTCAACAACGGCACCGAGGACATGGTGTGCCTGGTGGCGCGGACGGACCCCGACGAGCAGGAGGGCGTCCGGCTGCTGGACCTGCCGGCCTGGCTGGAGTCACGGCTCGCGCCGCTGGCCGTCGGGGTGGGGTGAGCGGCAACACGTCGATATCGGCAACGGGCTGGTGGACCGGTTCCGTGCATCCGCTGGCCGGCAAGCGGTCGCGCAGGGCACGGGTGTCGAGATAACGTGTACAACTGGAACCGCAACATGGCCGCTCGGCGGCGGCCGGTACTGTGGGTGCCGTTGGTCCCGGACCGGATACCGGGGCTCGCGCGACAGCGCAAAGGCGGCCCTCACCAACGGCCGGATACCGTCGGCGAGGGCCAACCGTAAGCAGGACGGTCTGTGACCGTCAGCCCTCAACTACTCTGAGGACTGGCGGTCACCGTCCGGTCGACCACCTCCAGAACTCGCGGATCACAGCTGCGATCCGTTCGTGAAGTGGCCGCTTACGGTGACGCCCCATTCGGCGCCCCCCTTCCAGACGAGGCAGCCGTGAATCCCGGCCGGCTGCCGTCCTCTGGAATCGGGCCGGGCCCCGAGGAGCGGGGTCCGGAACGTCCATGGAAGGGGGGCGCGCTCAGAAGCGCCGGCACGACCCTACACCTGAACCAAGGGCCCGATCAGGCGATTACTGATGAGAGTTGAGAGGCTGTCCGGCCTTCTCCTTCCTCCCCCGCCAGGACGCTCGCCGACCCGCACCCGGCCACCCGTCAGCAACATGTCAGGGTCACGTCAGCAGCCCCTGCCAACATCGTCTCTGTGAGCGGGCCGGTCACCCCGGCCCGGATCACGGAGAGGTGCCCGGAGTGGCTTATCGGGGACCGGAGCGACAGCTCGCGGTCGGGTTCTGCCCGCGCAGGTTCGAATCCTGCCCTCTCCGCCAACTGCGAGCCATGTCAGTGAGCTCTTCCGCGAGCTCTTCCGCGCGATGAGGCGCCGGCCCTGCCGGTCGGCGCTCCCGCGTCTCCTCCCCATGGCCTCCGGCACGCACCTCCCCATGCGCAACCTCCCGCTGTCTCAATGTTTTCAAGGAGTGGTATGCGGAATCAGGATTCGGTGGCCATCGTCGGAATGGGATGCAGGTTCCCCGGCGGCATCGATTCGGCCGAGGCGTTCTGGGACTTCCTCGCCGGCGGCAAGGTGGCGGTGGAGCCGACCCCGGAGGACCGGTGGCGGCCCTACACCAAGATCAACCCGGAGTTCTCCGAGGCCCTGCGGAAGGCGGACCGCCCGGGGAACTTCATCGGCGATGTCGACGGGTTCGACGCGGAGTTCTTCGGCATCACGCCCCGCGAGGCGGAGTTCATGGACCCCCAGCAGCGGCTGGTGCTGGAGGTCGCCTGGGAGGCGCTGGAGCACGCGGGGATGCCGCCCCGGTCCGTGGGCGGCTCCGACGCGGGTGTGTACATCGGTACCTGCTCGGACGACTACGGGCGCCGTCTGCTGGAGGATCTGCCGAGGATCGAGCCGTGGACCGGCATCGGCGCCCAGCTGACCGGTATCGCCAACCGGGTCTCGCACATCCTCGACCTGCACGGACCCAGCTTCGTTCTCGACTCGGCGTGCTCCGCTTCCCTGGTGGCCATTCATCTGGCGTGCCAGGCGCTGCTGACGAACGAGACGTCGCTCGCGCTCGCCGGTGGCGTGAACATCATTCTCTCGCCCGCGTACACCCTCACCCTGGAGGCGGCCGGGGCGCTGTCGCCCGACGGCCGCAGCAAGCCGTTCGACGCCGAAGGCGACGGTTACGGCCGCGCCGAAGGGTGCGGCGTGCTCGTTCTGAAGCGTCTCTCGGACGCTCTGCGGGACGGTGACCGCATCCACGCCGTGATCAAGGGTTCGGCCGTCGCCCAGGACGGTCACACCAGCGGCATCATGGCCCCCAACCCCGACGCCCAGCGCGACCTGCTGCGCCTGGCCTGGGAGCGCGCCGACCTGGACCCGGCCACCGCCGGCTACATCGAGGCCCACGGCACCGGCACCCGGCTCGGCGACCCCGTGGAGGCGTCGGGCCTGCACGCGGTGTTCGGCACCGGCCGCCCCGCCGACGAGCCGTGCTACATCGGGTCGGTCAAGTCGAACATCGGGCACGCCGAGCCCGCGTCGGGCGTGGCCGGCGTCATCAAGGCGGTCCTGATGCTGCGCGAGGCCGAGATGGCCGCGACCGTGATGGCGAGCGTTCCCAGCCCCGACATCCCGTGGGACGAGTGGGGTCTGCGGCTCGTCACCGAGCACCGGAAGTGGCCGCGTGGCGCACAGCCCCGGCGGGCCGGGGTTTCCGGCTACGGCTATGGCGGGACCATCGGCCACGTCGTGCTGGAGGAGGCTCCGGACGGCGACGCGCTCGAGAACCGCGAGCTCGACGCGCCCAGGGTCTTCCCTGTCTCCTACCGGTCCCGCGCGGGCGTCGCCGCCTACGCTCTTCGGCTCGCCGACTGGCTCGAGCGGCACCCCGAGGTGCCGCTGGCCTCGGTCGGTCGTACGTTGGCGACGGGCCGCTCGCACCTGGGCTACCGTGCCGCGTTCGTGGCGCAGGACCACGGGTCGCTCATCGCGAGCCTGCGCGAGTTCGCCGCGCAGGAGGAAGCGGCTTCCGACGGCGTCGTCGAGGGACGGGCCCTGCCGGACGCCGATCCGGTCTGGGTGTTCTCCGGCCACGGTTCCCACTGGTCCGGTATGGGGGCCCAACTGCTCGAGACCAGCGCGCCGTTCGCCGCGGTCATCGACAAGCTGGACCCGATCTTCCGCAGCGAGCTGGGCTTCTCCGCCCGTCAGGCCATTGCCGACGGCGACTTCGAGCCGGTCGACCGGGCCCAGGCGATGATCTTCGCCATGCAGGTCGCGCTGGCCGAGGTGTGGCGTTCCTACGGGCATCGTCCGGCCGCTGTGATCGGTCACTCCGTCGGTGAGATCGCGGCCGCCGTTGTCGCGGGTGCTCTGAGCCTGGAGGACGGGGCTCGCCTCAGCTGCCGGCGTTCCGCCCTCCTGCGTCAGGTCGCGGGCAAGGGTGCCATGGTCATGGTGGGGCTGCCGTTCGAGGATGTGGCCGCGCGACTCGAGGGCCGCGACGGTCTGAGCGCGGCCATCGCCTCCTCGCCCATGTCGGCGGTGGTCTCCGGTGACGCCGAGGCGGTCGCCGAGCTGGTGAAGGAATGGAGCGGCAGTGGCATCCCGGTCCGGCCCGTGAACTCCGATGTCGCGTTCCACAGCTCTCACATGGACGCGCTGGTCGGCGGCCTGCGAGCCGCTCTCGCCGACCTCGACCCCAAGGCCCCCGGGATCCCGCTCTACACCACGGCGCTGGCCGATCCCCGGGAGCGCGCCGAGTACGGCCCCGCATACTGGGCGGCGAACCTCCGCAACCCGGTGCGGCTGCGCGAAGCCGTCACCGCCGCTGCCGAGGACGGGCACCGTCGGTTCCTGGAGATCTCGCCTCACCCCGTGGTGGCCCATTCGATCAGCGAGACCCTGTCGCACCTCGACACGGCTGACACGCTCGTCGCCCATTCCCTGCGCCGCGACAAACCCGAACTGCCCACGCTCCTGGCCAACATCGCAGCGCTGTACTGCCACGGCGCCGGGCCCGACTGGTCTGTGGCATTCCCCGACGCCGAGGTCGCCGAGCTGCCGCCGATCGCATGGCAGCACCGCCGGCACTGGCTGGACGCTGCCCTTCCGGCTGCCGCCGTCAGTACGCAACAGCACGATGTGACCGGCCACGCCCTGCTCGGCCGGCCGGTGGACGTGGCCTCCCCCAAGCCTCTGCGGCTGTGGAACACCTACCTGGACAACGCCAGTCGTCCCTTCCCCGGCGGCCACGCCCTGCACGGCACCTCGATCGTCCCGGCGTCGTCGGTCATCCACACCTTCCTGGAGACCGCCGCCGACCAGGGAACGGCCAAGGCCCTGTTCGACGTGCACCTGCGCTTCCCGATAGCCCTGGCCACCCCGCGCGAGGTGCAGGTGGTCCAGGAGGACTCCACGCTGCGGCTGAGCACGCGACCGGTGGACGCGGGCCAGGGGCCGGGCAACTGGCTCACCCACTCGTACACCTCCACCATGTCGGGTCACGCCGCGGCGTTCCCGGTGTCCGTGGCCAAGGTGTCGCCGCCCGAGGGCCTGTCGGCCGCCGATCCCGGGATCGTGATGTCGCGCCTGGACGCCATCGGCGTCGAAGGCATCGCCTGGCCCTGGACCGTGGAGGAACTCCAGGTGGGTGACGGGGTGGTCCGCGCCCGCATCCACGCCCCTGCCGTGCCCGGCGACCAGGTGACCTGGGCTCCGCTGCTGGATGCCGCGCTCGGCGTGGTCCCGATCATCTACGGGGGTCCGCCCACGGTCCGTATGCCCTCGCACATCCGCGAGGTGCGCGTGGTGGGCGAGGCCCCCGAGATCGGCATCGTCGACATCCACCTCGTCGAGCCCGACACGGACACGGTGGACATCACGATCAGCGACGAGCAGGGCAACCTGCTCGCCTGGCTGCCCGGTACCCGCTTCGGAGCCCTGCGGGACAAGGCGCAGCCCGATGACTCCGCGACGGGCGCAGGCGCCGAAGCCGCCGAGGATCACGCCTCGGCCGACAGCACCGACGGTCCCTCCGCCTGGCGCAACCTGCCGCGCGAAGCCCTGGCCGCACGGGTCGCCGACGAGGTCGGCGCGCGCATGGCGCGGGAGATGAAGATCCCGCTGGACGAGCTCAACCGTGACCAGCCGCTCACCGAGCTCGGTCTCGACTCCGTGATGTCGGTCGTGGTGTGCAGCCAGTTGGAGCGGATCCTGAACATCAAACTGCCGATCACGGCCCTGTGGAACTACCCCTCGGTCAACGGCCTGGCCGGGCACGTGACGTCGATCCTCCTCGCTTCCGAGGACGGCGACGAGGAGGCGGCCGCCACCGCGTAACCACGACAGGGAGCGTTACCCCGGCCCGGGGGGGGGGGGGGGGGGGGGGGGGGGGGGGGGGGGGGGGGGGCCGGCCGCCGGGGGGGGGGGGGGGGGGGGGGGGGGAAGAGAAAACACAAAAAAAA
>NZ_JBITZS010000014.1:0-54468 GCF_044547045.1 Streptomyces sp. NPDC053048 | reverse complement strand
CGCCTTCCGCCGACGTGCCCGTCTGGACGCTCGGACCCCCCCCCCCCGGGGCCCCCCCCCCCCCCCCCCCCCCCCCCCCCCCCCCCCCCCCCCCCCGCCCCCCCCCCCCCGCCCCCCCCCCCCCCGGGCCGGGTCACGTTCACCGCAGGCGGGTCACAGGTTGTATCGCTCGATCTTCAGCACCCAGTTCTGAATCCCGGCAACGCCGACGTTGCTCCCGGTCGTCACCTTCACCTGTGCGGTGGCATCCTGCCGGGCGGTCTGCGGGGCGAACCTCATGATGCGCAGGGTGGTGTGGGAATTCCACTCGTTCCCCGAGACCGAAAGGTAACGGTGGTTGCCGCTGACGGGATGAGGCAGGTTTCCGCCGAACAGGACGTCCAGGAACACGGCAGTGTTCTTGTCCGGGGATCCCACAATGGCCTCCGCGCTGAACGTCGCCACGAAAAGCGCTCCCCTGGCGGGCGAGCCCCCGACCCTGAGGGGGATCCTCGCGCCCGGCAGGTCGTACGTCCCGGCGCTGCTGGTCTCCCATCGGTCCGCACCCCACGCCCAGTAGGTGCGGTCCGCCGGCCGCTGAACCGATGCCGAGTTCCCTCCCTGGGCGGGGCCGAAGATCTCGATCTCCAGGGAGGCCTTCCACCCAGCGATTTCGAGCGCGTTGTCCAGCTCCACGAACCCCGGAGCGGTATCCGGGAGAGCCTGGATGCTGACCGAGTAGGAGCCGTTCTGCTCCGGTGTACCGTCATTGAGGTGCAACACGTGCTGGAATCGCAGCTGCCTGCTGTTCGGATCCCAGTGGGGCGTCAGAGGCTGGTTGACACTTCCGCCGGCGGCGATGTAGCGGACTTCTCCTCCCGGCTGGGGGAACGTCACTCCCGCCGGAAAGCTGACCCCGATCCATTCCTGCTGGCCGCTGATCGGAACATCCGAACCGATGTCGATGGTGAACGCCCCTGTGTCTCCGGGCTCCAGCTCCGGAATGGGGTGCCCCTGCGCGATGGTGAAGGCCATTCTTCTTCCCCCTCGTGTGTCGCGTACTCCCCCTGCTTGCTGCCGAGTTGACGCTACCGCGAGAGCCGCACCGCCGTGGCGTTATGCACCGAGTGGCCGAATAGTGCTTCGCCAGGGCCCGGTGCGTGGGCACGAGGACCATGGAGCCCGGCCGCGAACCGTTGCAGCATGCAGCCCATTCGGTGCATTATGTTGCAACTGAAGGTGGGGTGACGGTGAATCAGGAGCACGGAGCGTCCTCAGGAGCACCGGAACACCCTGCCGGGGGCATGGCCCACGCGGCGAAGGCCGCGATCGCCCTGCGGCTTCGGTACATCCGCCGGCACCACCCGGAAGGCCCCTTCAGCCTGGCCAAGCTGGCCGAACGCGCGGGGGTCTCCAAGCGCACCCTGGCATCGGCGGAGTCCGCCGACGGCACGAACCTGACCATCGAGACCCTGATGAAGGTGGCCCAGAGCCTGGGCATCCGCCGCCTGGCCTACTTCCTCGACGAGCAGGTCTTCCACGAGGTCAACGCGGAGCTGGAGACGGTCGGCGACGGCCCCCGGATTCCGGCGCCCGGGAAGAGTAAGTACATACGGTGTGGTGGCGTCGGGCCGGCAACAGGCGGCTCCAGCAGCGGTGCGAGCAGCTCGTGAGTGCGCTGGAACTGCCGTCGCGCGAGAAGGTCTCCGTGCAGTCGCTCTGCGCGCGCATCAGCCGGATGTCCGGGCGGCCCATCCATCTCCTTCCCCTCAAGCTGCCGCTGGGCAGCCCCGACGGTCTGTGGCTGTCCCTCGACGACGCGGATTACATCGTCTACGAGCAGCTCCTCGCGCCCGTCCATCAGCACCAGGTCATCCTGCACGAGATCGGGCACCTGCTCTGCGGTCACCGGTCGGCCCCCGTGATGACCGAGGACGTCTCCCAACTGCTGCTCCCCTCGCTCGATCCGGACCTCGTCCGCCGGGTCCTGGGGCGCGAGCACTCCCAATCCGAAGCGGAGATCGAGGCCGAGCTCGTCGGGTCGCTCATCGGCCGCAGGATCGGCACCTGGAACGTGGAGCAGGTCTTCACGGTGCCACCGGAGGCGCAGGCGATAGCCGCGCGTCTCTCCGCTCTGGAAAGGCCGGACCGAGGGAGAAATGAATAACTTTCAGCAGAACCTGAACGGAACCCTGTATCCGATATGTGCCGCGGTGGCCTTCCTGGCCCTCCTGTACAAGTTACGGATCCTGCGCACCGACCGCTCGGCCGTGCAGGTCGCCCTGGTCGGGAACTTCTTCTTCCTGTTCGTGATCTACACGGTGTCCACCCCTGTGGTGTGGACCGCGACCAGTCGTGCCGTCGGCATCGTCAATTTCTCCGGGCTGTTCACCCAGAGCTGCGTCATCGTGCAGGTGGCCTGCCAGCAGGTGGTTCTCCTGCACCTGTCCCACGAGCGGAGCGTCGCCTGGCGCAAGGCCGTCCCGCGGCTCGTCGCCATCGCCCTGATCCTCGTGGCCATGGCGACCCTGTTCTCCCTGGCCGGCGGCATGGGCGAGCAGTCGACCCACTTCGCCGTCACACACGCCCAGTACTACCCCCTCTACCTCAGCGTCTATCTGCTCGGCTACGCCTCGAACCAGATCGACATGCTCTTCATGGGATGGAAGTACGCGAAGGTCGCCCCCACCCCCTGGCTGCGACGCGGACTGCTCCTGATCTCGCTGGCCGTCCCGTTCGGCCTGATCTACGTGCTGTGCCGGGTCGCCGACATCGTCGCCGGCCAGATGGGATCCAACGGACAGGCGTGGGAGCCCGTCGCGCCCATAGCGGTCGCCGTCTCGGCGGTCATCCGGATCACCGGGTGGACCCTCCCCGACTGGGGCCCTTACCTCAGCCGGATCTGGCAACGACTCGAATGCCGCCGCGCCTACTGGGAACTCAAGCCGCTCCACCGCGCGGTGACCGCCCAGGTGCCCGCCCCCGTACTCCACCTGGAACCCGGCACCGACCTGCGCACCCGCCTGTACCGCCTCATCGTCGAGATCCGGGACGCCCAATGGGCCCTTCGCGTCTGGATGGACCCCGCAGTGGCCGAACGCGCCCGCCAGGACTGCTCGGCGGCAGGTCTGAAGGGAACGGAGCTCGCCGCCGTGGTCGAAGCGGCCCAGCTCATCGCCGCGCTGCGGGCGAAAGCCCAGGCGAGAAAGCCCGCCATCCATGTCGCGTCGCCCCGCGTGGAGGACCCTCCGGACCTCGCGGCCGAGCTGGCCTTCCAGCGCAAGCTGGCACGGGCCTTCCGCACCCCACCCGCCGCAGCCCGCGCCACAGTGTCCGAGGGCACGACCGCACCCGCACCCACCCAGGAACCCGTGTGACCGACAAGACACTTCCCATGCCGTTCGACGCGGCCTCGTTCACGGACCCCAACCCCCTGTACACACGCTTGCGCGAAGAGAGCCCCGTACACCGCGTGTCGACCCCCGACGGGTCGCCCGTCTGGCTCGTCACCCGGGAAGCCGACGTGCGCAGCGCCCTCAACGACCGTCGCCTGACCGTCGACAAGGCGCATTCCGGCACCGGGTACAAGGGCTTCACCCTGCCCCCGGCCCTGGACGACAACCTGCTCAACATGGACGGCTCCGACCACCTGCGGCTGCGCCGCCTGGTCTCCAGGACGTTCACGCCCCGCCACGTCGACGGCCTGAAGGACCGGGTCCGGGCCGTGGCCGACCAACTGGCCGACGACATCGCCGCACGTGGGGAAGCCGAGCTCGTCGCCGACTACGCCAACCCGCTGCCCCTGATCGTCATCGGCGACCTCCTGGGCGTCCCCGACGGGATCCGGCGCCCGTTCTCCCGGTGGGCGGGCGCCATGCTCGCACCCGAGTACCCGGGCCAGGTGGCCGAAGCCGTCGACCACATCCACGGCTACCTCCTGGGCCTGGTCGCCATGCGCCGCACCACCCCGGGCGACGACCTGCTCTCACGGCTGATCGCGGCCCGGGACGAAGGGGAGCGGCTGAGCGAGAACGAGCTCGTCTCCCTGGCCTTCCTGCTCCTGTGGACCGGGAGCGAGAACACCCAGCACCTCATCAGCAGCGGGCTCCTGACGCTGATCCGCCACCCCGGGCAGCTCGCCGCGCTGCGCGCCGACCCCGGCCTCCTGCCGGCCGCGGTGGAGGAGATCATGCGCTTCGCCCACCCCAACCAACTGGCCATCCGGCGCTTCCCCACCGAAGACGTGGAGATCGGTGGGGTCACGGTCCCCGCCGGCGACACGGTCATGCTCGGCCTGACCTCGGCCAACCGCGACCCCGCACGCTTCGGCGACCCCGACACGTTCGACATCCGGCGCGAGGACAACGCACACCTGGCCCTCGGCTACGGCATCCACTACTGCCTCGGGGCACCGCTGGCCCGGATGGAAGTGCAGATCGCGCTGGCCACCCTGCTGAAGCGTTTCCCCCGCATCGAGCTCGCGACCTCCGAGGACGACCTCCAGTGGAGGCCGTCCTTCAGGTCCCACGCCCTCACACAGCTGCCGATCCGCGTCGGCGAGGGCTGACACGGGCAACGCCCTCCCGTATGCGACCGCACGTGCCCGCGCGGCGGTCAGCCGGCTGTCAGTGGCAGGTCAGAGGCCTGCGGCAGAGTTCTTCCCAGCGGCGCCTGCACCGGATCCCGGAGGTCACCGGGGCAGGCACCCGGGAGAGGTACCCGAAGCGGCCCAACGGGGGCCGGGCAACCATGTCCGGCCGGGCGAAAGCCCACGCAGGTTCGAATCCTGCCCTCTCCGCCTCGCAGGACCATCTCCTGCTCTCCTCGAAATCCGTCTTCGCAAGGCAGGAGTAGGTTCCTTGACCGACAACGGCACCCCGGCCCAAGAGCGCCCCCGAGTAACGGTGATCGCCAACCCGCGGGCAGGTTCCACGACGAAGGAACTCCTCTCGGAGGTCGAGGACATCTGCGCCCTCCATGCCGGGAGCGTGGAGGTCCTCTGGACCGGGGAACGCGGCCACGCGACGGAACTGGCCCGCCGGTGCGCACTCGACGAGACGGGACACCGCTCCACCGTGATCGTCTCCATCGGCGGCGACGGCACCGCCCGCGAAGTCGTCACCGGCCTGCTCGAGGCCAAGGACAGCGGGGCCCGCCTGCCCGCGCTCCTGGTCCTGCCCGGCGGCACCGGCAACTCGAACTACCGGCACTTCTGGCAGGACATGCCCTGGCAGAGGGCGCTCACCGCAGGCCTCACCGGCCAGGGCAGCGAACTGCGCACCTACGACCTCGCCACCATCGCCGGCACCTCCCGGCTCGTCGTACTCGGCGCGAGCACCGGGCTGTTCGCCGAAGCCACCGCCGAAGCCCTGGCCATACCCGTCGCCGGCAGAGCCCGCTACCAGGCCGCCATCACATCGGTCCTCGCCCGCTTCACCCCCTACCCGGGGCGCGTCCTCGTCGACGGCCGTCCCGTGCACGCCGGGGACACCGTCCTCGTCAACGTCGGCGGCGGACGCTACCGGGCCGGGGTCTACGAGACCATGCCGTTCTCCTCCCCGGACGACGGCCTGCTCGACGTCTGCGTGATCGGATCCGGCATCCCGGCCGAGACCGCCCTCGACCTCATGCGCCAGGGCGGCGCCCACGTGAGCTCCGAACACGTCACCTACAAGCGCGGCAGGCGCATCACCCTCGAACGGACCGACGGCGAACCCCTGAGCTTCGAGCACGACGGAGAAGTGCTGCCCGGAGACGCCACGTCCATCACCATCGACGTCCTGCCCAAGGTGCTCCCCGTCCTCGTCGCACCCCAGGGGACCAAGGCATGACCACGCCCCACAACCCGCCCTCCGGCACCGCCGGCACCACCGACACCAACAGCACCCACCTCACCGGCCCTGACCGGCGGAGCGTGCTGGAGGAGCTGGCGGACTGGGCGAGCGCCCTGCAGCTGTGCGACGTGCCGCAGCGCGTCGTGGAATTCGCGGCGAGCCAGATCCTTTCCCAGATCGCGGCCATCCGCGTGGGCCTGCGGCAGAACGAGGGCAAGCGTCTCGTCGGCGCGCTCGGCGCTCCCTTCCAGCGGGACACCGCGCAGTCCGCCCGCGTACTGGCCGGAGCGGGCGCGTGGCTGAACCTCGACGACACCGCGTACGCGGGCCACCTGGCCCCCTCGACGGTGGCTGTGCCGCTGGCGTTCGCCCATGCCCTGAGGCTGTCCGGTCACGACCTCCTGCGCGCGGTGATCGTGGCCAACGAATGCGCCTCCCGCATCACCGCGTCCGCGACCCTCGGCCCCTTCCGCGGCCAGACCGCACTGCACACCCACCTGGTCGGCGCGGTCGCCGGACGCCTGGCCAGTGAGAAGGCACCCGTCCACCAGTGGCGCAACGCCCTGGCACTGGCCCTGAGCGCGCCCCCCTGGACCCTGATGCGCGGCTTCGTCAGCAGCGACGCCCGCCTCCTGCACGTACCCGTGGCCGTGCGCATGGCCATGGACGCCTGCGACGCGGCGGCCGGCGGCCTCACCGGTGCCCCCGACATCGTCGAGCACCCGGACGGCTTCCTCGACCGGTTCGCCACCGTCCCGCTGCCCGAGGCCGTCACCGCAGGCCTCGGACACCGCTGGCACACCGAGACCCTGTCCTTCAAGCTGCACCCCGGCGGGCCCGGCATCGACGCGGCCATCGACTGCGCGGCCGAACTCCACTCCCTCATGGGCGACTGGAGCCCCGAGGACGTGGAAGAGATCGTCGTCGAAGGGTCCTTGTACACCCTCTTCGCGGCCCGCAAGGCCCAGCCCTATCTCGACGGGCCCCGCACGCCCCTGGGAGTCATGGTGCTGACCACCCCGTACCCGGTGGCGACGGCACTGCTGACCGGCCACCTGGCCATCGAGGACTTCTGTCCTCCGGCCGTGGACCGGGCCGAGCGGTGGGCCCTGGCCGCGAAGGTGCGCCTCGTCCACAACGCGTCCATGACCAGGGCACTGCTGACCGGGGACGCCCCGGTCGGCGAGGCCATCCGCCAGGCGGGAGACCGCAGCGCCGAGTGGCTTCGCGCGTTCGGCGGCGACGACGTGCCCGACCTGCCCGCCCTCCTCGGTGAAGTGGGCCCACCCCTCGAGGACTTCACCCAGGCCGTCAAACCGACGCCCGCCCGCGTCACCGTGCGCATGCGCGACGGCCGTTCCCACAGCCGCGAGCTGTCCATCCCCCACGGTGGAATCGGGCCCGCCCTGCGAGAGCGGCACCGCGCCCTGGTGACGGACAAATTCCTGGCTTCCGGCGGCCCGCGGGACATCGCCGAAGCATGGTCCGACCTCGCCGGCTTCGGGCCCGACGACCTGGCCCCACTGATCGAGAAAGCCCTGACCGTCCAGTGACACGACACACCGTCGCCTGTCCGAGGAGGAATCCGACGTGCACGATCCGCACACCCTGTTGTCGCCCGAAAGCACGGCGGAGCAGCGCCTGGCACGCCGGGGGTACGTCCTCGACCGCGCCGCCCTCAGCGCACTGGTCCGCGGGCGTGCGGAGGCCATCGCCACGCGTGACAACCTGCGCGCGGAGCTCAACGCGATCTCCCGCCGAATGCGGGGGGCAGGCGAAGAGGCCCGCCGTGCCGGGGGCGAAGCGGCGCGGGAGCTGAAGGAACGCATCCGTAAGGCCGAGGACAGCCGGCGAACGCTGGACGCCGAGCTGAAGGACCTGCTGCTCCGCATCCCGAACATACCGCTGGACGAGGCACCCGACGGCGGCCCCGAGGACCCCCCGGTCGAGCTCCGCCGCTGGGGGCAGGCCCCCCGGTTCGACTTCACCCCCCGGGACCACGTGGACCTGGGGGCCGCCACCGGAATCCTCGACCTCGGACGGGCCGGCAAGCTCTCCGGAGCACGCTTCGCCGTCGCCGTACGGGCCGGGGCGCTCCTCGAGAGGGCGCTGGCCGGCTTTCTCCTCGACCTGCACACCAAGGAACACGGATACGCGGAGTACAGCGTCCCGCACCTGGTGACGCGGGAGACCATGACCGGCACCGGCCAGCTGCCCAAGTTCGAGAACGACCTCTTCAGGACCCAGGTGGACGAGGACCGCGACCTCTACCTGATCCCCACCGCCGAGGTCCCCCTGGTCAACCTCTACCGGGACGAGACGCTCCCCGCCGCCGACCTGCCCCTGGCGCTGACCGCCCATACGGCGTGCTTCCGCTCGGAAGCGGGCTCCTACGGGCGGGACACCCGCGGGCTCATCCGGCTGCACCAGTTCGCCAAGGTGGAACTCGTACGGCTGTGCGCCCTGGAGGACGCCGCCGACCAGCTCCAGCTGCTGCTCACCCATGCGGAGGAGTGCCTCAGGCGTCTGGGACTGCACTACCGCGTCATCGACCTGCGCGCCGGCGACCTCGGGTTCTCCGCTCGCCGTACCTTCGACCTCGAGGTGTGGCTGCCCAGCCAGGACACGTTCCGGGAGATCTCCTCGGTGTCGGACTGCGGCCCGTTCCAGGCCCGCAGGGCCGGCATCCAGGTGCGCCGCGGAGCCAAGAGGGAGTACCTGGCCACGCTCAACGGCTCCGGCCTTCCCATCGGACGGACGGTGGTGGCGATCCTCGAGCAGTACCAGCAGGCCGACGGCTCGATCACCGTTCCCGCCGCCCTGGTGCCCTACACGGGATTCAGCAGGATCGGAGCGGACGGCCGCTGCGACTGACCGGGCCGTACAGCGTTCGGGGGCTGCCACCATGCCGGTGGCAGCCCCCGAACGCTGTACGGCACACCGTGGGTGTTTCAGCCGATGCCGGGCGCGCGCAGGGACCGCAGGCCCTGCGCGGGCAGTCCGCCGCCCTCCGTGGCCGACTTCATGGTCTCGCCCACGGCCTCGCCGGCCGATCCCGCCGCCGTGCCGACGACTCGCTGGACGGTGGAGACCGTCTTCTTCACGGCCGTTCCGCCTGTCCGGCCGACCCTGGGCACCTCCTTCCTGACCGCCTTGCCCCCGGCCTCGCCGGCCAGCGCCGTCGTCCTGCGGGCGGTACCGTCCACCACCGTGCCGACACTGCCGGGGTCGACGGCGGTCAGACCGCCCAGGTCGGCAACCTTCGGCAGATCGGCCGCATGAGCGGCGGCGGCCGGACCCACGGTGCCCACACCCAGAGCGGCAGCGGCCATGGCGGCCGTCACGAGCACTCGTCGCATCAGGACTCCTTCAGTCGTCTTAAGTCGTCGGGGAGATGGACCGTCGCGACAAGAACGAGCCGCACAGGCCGTCGGACACCGGGAGACACACCCGGATGGCCGCCTTCCGTCTTCCCGCTGGTGGGAACACCTGAGAGGTCAGCCACAGAAGGGAGCGGGCCCATGGCGAAGAACGCCCATGTGCGCCACAGCGGTGACGGGAAGGCGTTCTGCGGGGTGGGTGTGGGGCGGTGGGCCCATTCCGGGTGGTATCGACAAGTTCTTCGCCGAGGCAGGCGAGCCGGCCCAACGACGGGAGCTGCCGCCCCAGTCGGAGGCGCCGCCGGACGTCGACCGCCTCATCGAGATCGGCAAGCGGCACGGAATCCTGATGCAGCCCATGCCCGGCGCCTAGTGGGCGGCGAGCAGCTCATCCAGCTGATGCAGCGCCTTGTCGGCGGCCGCCGCGATCTCCTTGTTGTCCGGGTCACCGCACAACTGGACGAACAACTCCGCCGTGCGCTGCTGCGCGGCTTCGAGCGTGGACGGGGCGGCTGCGGGCTTGGCGTCGGACATGCCGATTCTCCTCTGTTGGTGTGAATTCCGGGTGCGGATTCCGGTGCGGATTCCGGTGTGAATTCGTGCTCAGGGCCTGTGAGGGCACCGGCTACATCGCGTTGGCGGCTCGCCAGACGTTCACGAAACCGTCGATGCTCGCCTTGCCGGTGAAGGCGGCGTATTCGGTGAGCACAAGGCTCTGGTTCCACTTCTCCTTGTAGGAGAGCTGCGACGAGGCGGGGTAGACGATCTGGTTCTCCCACAGGTAGTGCATGAGCCACTTGAAGCCCAGACTGTGCCCCTCCACCTCCCTGTCGTCGCTCAGGCTGGTGAACGGGGTGAAGCCGAAGTGGAGCCACGGCACGTCCTCGCCGCGGAAGACGTCGATGGCGGCTTTGTTGATGGCCTCCATCACGCCGGCCGGGCTGTCGGGACGGCGGCGGCTCAGGTCGTGCATCCATCCCGGGTTGGAGCCGTAGACCGGCGAGTAGGACACGTACCCGATCAGTTCGCCGTCGATATGGCCGACGAAAAGGCGACGGTGCTTTTGCATGTCGCCGCCGGTCTGGCCGACCAGGTACTCCAGGGGACGGGCGCTCTCGCCCTTGATCGGGAGCCAGAGACGGTCGATCTCGCGGACACCGTGCGCCCACTGCTCGTAATCGGCCTCGACGATGGTCAGCCCGCTGCGCAGCGCCCGCGAGATCTTGTTGCGCAGCTGCATGTACCGGGAGCCGGCCAGGGTGAAGGTGTTCAGGTCGACGGCGTAGGACGCGCCGACCTGGTTGACGGTGAAGCCGTGGCGCGCGTAGACGCGGGCGTCGCGTTCCTGCAGCTGGATCGAGCTGACGGTCCGGCCCTGGCTTTCGGCGAAGGCGCGGAAGCCGAGCAGGAGGTCCTCGTACGACTCGTCCGGGGCGAACGGCCCGCCGAACTGGATCAGATGATGTCCCGCGGGCCGGTAGACGACCACGCCGGGTCGGCCGGGAAGCGTGAAGTATGAGTTTCCTTCGTTGACGGCCAGGAATGAACTCGGATTCTCGGACGCCGAGTATGCGCGGATGGCGTCCAGAACGTAGTCGACCGATATCTCGCGGGCCGCGTCGCGCGTGGGTGTACTCATGAATCATTCTCCTTGCGTTCTCTGCCGTCCGTCGCTGCCGACCTCCTGCGTGTGCGAGCACCCGGGGCAGGAGGTCAAGGGCCGGAACCCATCGTGCGGCCTGCGATGAGCCTTCATCAATAGCAATGCGGGCATGGCTCTCGAGTCGTCAGTGGGACGTCATCGAGATGTCAGCGCGGTGTTCGTGAAGTGCCGTGGGCAATGCTGTCAGGAAGGCGTCAGCGGGTGGTCAGATCACCGTGCCAGGATCTCGTCGCGAAATATGAGAACCGAGTCCCATCTGTTCGACCGGCTCTTCGAACCGACGCTGGAGGATTCCGCGCATGCGCTCCCTCGACCTTGCACGCGAGACGATCGACCGTCTCCACCCCGGGCTACTCAAGGGACTGTCGGAAATCCCCTTGCTGGAAAGGGAGACGGCAGGAAGCCCGGTACTCGACATTTTCCGGGCCCAGGGCGGAGCCGGGCTGCTGGTGCCGGCGGCCTACGGAGGGCTGGGGGCCGACGCTCTGGAGGCCGTCCGGGTGACCCGGGCGCTCGGCGCCTACTCACCGTCGCTCGCGGCCGCCGCGACGATGCACAACTTCACGGCCGCCATGCTGTTCGCCCTGGCCGACCGGGTCGTACCCCCGAGCCCGTCGCAGGTGGAACTGCTCTCCCGTATCGCGCCGGAGGGCCTGCTGCTCGCCTCGGGCTGGGCCGAGGGGCGTACTCAGCAGGACATCCTCAACCCCTCGGTGTCGGCCACCGCCGTCGAGGACGGGTTCGTCCTCAACGGTTCGAAGAAGCCGTGCAGTCTCTCGCGTTCCATGAACCTGCTGACGGCGAGCGTCACGCTGCCCGGTGACGACGGTTCCGCGTCGCTGGCCGTGCTGCTCATCCCGGCGGACTCCCAGGGCATCTCGGTCCACCCGTTCTGGGACAGCCCCATCCTCGCGGCGTCCCAGAGCGACGAGGTCCGGCTGGAGGACGTCCATGTGCCCGAGCACCTGATCATCCGCGGCACCACGGAGGACCCCGAGCGCCTGGACGACCTGCAGACGGCGGCGTTCGTCTGGTTCGAGATGCTGATCACCTCCGCCTACGTCGGTGCCGCCAGTGCCCTGACCGAGATGGTCATGGAGCGCGAGCGTGGCAGCGTCACCGACCGGGCGGCCCTGGGGATCCAGTTGGAGTCGGCCGTCTCCCTGACGGAGGGCCTGGCCCGCGCGGTCCGCGACGGAATCGCCGGCGAGGAGGCGGTCGCCGCCTGCCTGACCAGCCGCTTCGCCGTCCAGAAGTCGCTGGCGGCCATCGCCGACCAGGCGGTCGAGCTCCTCGGCGGCATCGCCTTCATCAAGTCCTCCGACGTCGCCTACCTCTCCTCGGCCCTTCACCCCCTCGCCTTCCACCCGCCCGGCCGGACCAGCTCGTCCCCGCACCTGGTCGAGTACTTCAACGGCGGCCCGCTGCAGATCTGACCGCGCTCCGCGACGACAAGCACCGACGGGTGGTCTCACCATGGATCAAGTCAACTCATTCGAGTCACCGACGACCGTTCGCCTCCACCGGACCGAGTACCTCGCGGGACTCGCGGTGTCCCTCGGATTCTTCATCGCCCACATCGGCGACGTCCGCTGGCTCCCGGCGATCGTTCTCTTCGTCTACATCGACCTCATCGGCTACATCCCCGGCGCCATCGCCTACCGCAAGAGCCCGGACAAGCACATCCCGAAGACCTATTACGTGCTCTACAACACGATGCACAGCCTTCTGACCCAGGGGCTCGTCATCGGGCTGTGGGTCCTGATCAGCGGCTGGGAATGGGCGCTGCTGGTCGTCCCGATCCACCTCTGCGCGGACCGCGGCGTCTTCGGCAACTTCATGAAGCCCTTCGCGCTGCCGTTCGAGCCCGTGCCGAACGCGGAGTTCGCCGAGCTCTCCCGGAACCTGTTCGCCAAGCCCCGGGCCACTGCCACCACCGCCACCACCGCCGCTTCCGGCGTTGTGGGGTCGGGACGATGAGCGGCGCCCGGCTCGCCGATGTCGCAGCTGACGCCACTACTGATGCCGAGGCCGAGGCGCAGCTTCTGCGCAGCGTCTCACGCCAGTTGCCCACCGGCATCGCGGTCCTGACCGCCGCGCACGAGGGCGCGGTGCACGCGGCCACCGTCAGCACGGTGTGTGTGGTGTCGCAGCGTCCGCTGACCGTGTCGGTCAGCCTGCGCCGCGAATCGTTCATGACGCGACTGATCGCACAGAGCGGGCACTTCATGATCAATGTGCTCTCGTCGCGCCAGGCCCTGCTGGCCGACTGGTTCGCCAATCCGCAGCGCCCCGCGGGTGCCCGCCAGTTCGACCTCGTCAAGTGGGAGACGGACCCCGAATCCGGCCTCCCCGTGCTGAAGGACCGCCTGGCGCAGCTCGCCTGCCGCCTCACCGGCACCCTTGCGGTCGGGGACGCCGACGCGCTCCTGATCGCCCCCGTCGTCAGCGGCCGCGCCGCCTCCGGCCGCCCGCTGATCAACTTCGCCGGCCGCCTCCACGACGTCGAGTTCCGTGACGTGGTCCGCCGCCAGGGATGGCGCGAACCCAGCGCCCCTGCGGGTCTGGAGTAGCGCCACGGGCGGGCGGCCTGGAACAGCGCCCCGGGCCCGGAACAAGGCCCCGCTCACCTCACCCCTGTATTTCTCTGAAAGGAAGACCTCCTCATGACCCTCCCCATCCCCGCCGAGGCCGACTGGGACCAGGCACCGACGCTCCTCGACGGTGCCATGAACCTCGACCTGACGGCGGAGCAGTGCGACCTGGCCTACTGGTTCCGGGCCGTGGCCCAGGGGACGCTGCGCGACCGCGCGGAGAACGGCCACACCGCGGATGAGGTGACGCCCGAGCACATGCGCAAGGACGGCCCGCTGCGCGACGCCCAGATACTGGAGCTGGGCTGCCGGTCGGTCGCCGAGGCCGAGGGCACCAAGGCCCTGGCCTACTACGTGGCGCACGCCACCGGGCTGCCCGAGATGGACTTCTTCGCCACCCAGCTCATGGACGAGGCGCGGCACTCGATGGTGTTCCGCAACCACCTGGTCGAGATGGGCGTTCCCCGGGACGAACTCCACCGGACCATCGCCGAGCTGTCCGTGGACTACAAGCGCGAGGTCCTCGACCCGATCCTGGAGTTCGCCCTGCAGTCGGTGCGCGACGAGGACGACTTCATCGGCGGCGTGGCCATCTTCACGATCATCATCGAAGGCGTGCTCGCGCCGGCGGCGGAGCTCAGCGAGCGCAAGTGGAACCTCATCGACCCGGCCGCCAGCGCCATCGCCCGCGGCGCCGCCATCGACGAGATCCGCCACCTGACGGTGGGCAGCTCCATCGTCCGCGAGCACCTCGCGCGCCACCCGGAGTACCGGTCGCGGCTGATGGACATCATCGTCCGGGGCCGCAAGCTCTGGGACACCATTCCCGACAAGAAGTACATCATGGAGCGCGAGCACCTCTTCCAGGAAGGCATGCACCAGCACGCCGGCCTCATCGGCGACTACGAGGTGTGGCCCGGCCGCCGCCTGCTCGACACCACGGCCGAGGAGCGCTACACGACCGCGGAGCAGTGGACGGACAAGATGGCCGCCGCCCGCCTGGTCTACATGGGCCTCGAGGAGGCCATCGAGATCCTCCGCCTGACCTGATCCCGACGCCTGCGTGCCCGGTCCGCCCCGCCTGCCCGGCAGCCGGGGCGGACCGGGCAGGCGGCATTGCCGACAGCACCCTGCCGACGGCCCGTCGCCGCGCGCGGTGATGTCCGGGACGACAATTCCGACGAGACAAGGCACATACCGTGACGACATCAGTGAACGACCACATGCCCGATCTCCCGTTCGGCCCCGAGGACACGCCGTGGCAGAAGACCTTCAGCCACCTCCGCGTCCTCGGGACGATCCCCCGGGTGTCCGCTCCGGCCGGTGACCCGCGGGAGTCCTACCCCGAGGTCCCCGAGCTCCCCTACGCCAAGGTGCAGCTGCCGGCCGGCGGCCTGGACGCCGACCAGTACGCGCAGGCCGAGTCCCTCTTCCGCGACTACGTCGACCGGCAGACCGACAACTTCATCGGCTACCAGATCAACAACGACCTCAGCCTCGAGGAACGTCTCGGCCACTACCTCGACCGCCATCTCAACAACGTCGGAGACCCTTACCAGTCCGGCGCGTTCACCACGAACTCCAAGATTTTCGAGCGGGCCGTCCTGGACTACTTCGCCTCCCTGTGGAACGCCAAGTGGCCGCACCGCGACGACGACCCCGACTCGTACTGGGGCTACCTGCTGACGATGGGGTCGAGCGAGGGCAACCTCTACGGCCTGTGGAACGCCCGCGACTTCCTCTCCGGCAGGCTGCTCAAGAGGGAGGTCGAGCCCGGCACGCAGGCGGCGTCCAACGTGGTCTACACCCAGGCCGTCCGCCAGGAGGGCCAGAGCCCGAACGCCTACCATCCGGTGGCGTTCTTCTCCCAGGACACCCACTACTCGCTGACCAAGGCCGTACGGGTCCTGGGCATCGACACCTTCCACACCGTCGGCAGCACCCGCTACCCCGACGAGAACCCGCTCGGCCCCGGCACGCCGTGGCCGACCGAGGTGCCGTCCGTCGGAGGCATGAACGGCACCGGCGCCATCGACGTGGACAAACTCGCCGTCCTCGTCCGCTTCTTCGCCGCCAAGGGCTACCCGATCCTGGTCAACCTCAACTACGGCTCCACGTTCAAGGGCGCCTACGACGACGTGGCCACCGCGGCCCGCACCGTCCGCGAGATCTGCGCCGAGTACGGCCTGGACGAGCGCCGCGTCCACCACGGCCGAGGCCAGGACAGCACCTATGACGTCCGTCCCGGCTACTGGATCCATGTCGACGGCGCCCTGGGCGCCGGCTACGCGCCGTTCCTGGAGATGGCCCGCGACGCGGGAATGCTCGAGGAAGCGCCGCCGGTCTTCGACTTCCGGCTGCCCGAGGTTCACAGCCTCACCATGAGCGCGCACAAGTGGATGGGCGCCCCCTGGCCCTGCGGCGTGTTCATGACGCGCACGGGCCTGCAGATGATCCCGCCCAGGACGGCTGAGTACATCGGCTCCTCCGACACCACCTTCGCCGGCTCCCGCAACGGCCTGTCCGCCCTCGTGCTGTGGGACCACCTGGCCAGGAACTCCTACGACGACCAGATACGCAAGGCGGCCCACGCCCAGCGGATGGCCGGCCACGTCCACGAGCGGCTCCTGGAACTCGAGAAGGAACTGGCGACCGACCTGTGGGTCGCCCGCAGCCCGCAGGCACTGACCGTACGGTTCCGGCGACCCGACGCGGAGATCGTCCGCAAGTACTCGCTCTCCTCCGAGACCCTGAACGTCGACGGCGAGGAGCGCCCCTACGTGCACCTCTACACGATGAACCACGTCACCGAGGAACTCGTCGAGGAACTGATGGAGGACCTGCGCCGGCCCGGGGCGTTCTAGGGCGTGTCCGATGGGTCACCATCCACTGAACCACCCGAGATGCCTTGGCGTCGGTGGAAGCGCTCCTGCGCCGCCAGCACATCTTCCCCATGGGCCGCCGCCCATGCGCCCAGGGCGCGGATCGGGTCGAGCAGGGCAGTGCCGGCTGTGGTGAGGGCGTAGTCGACGCGGGGCGGGGCCTCGGCGTAACGGCGGCGCTGTACCAGGCCGTTGTACTCCAGTCGCCGCAGCGCCTCGTTGAGCACCTTGGGGCTGATCCCGCCGATCCGAGCCAGTAGCGCGCGGGGGCGCATCGGGCCGTTCTCGCCGAGGACGTAGACGACCACGCTGTCCCAGCGGTTGGTCACTACCTCGAAGGCGATCCGGGCCCGGCAGTCCGCCGCGAACGGATCCCCGCCCATGTCATCCCCCTCCACATGCCCCCGTCCCATGCGGACATCCTGCCCTGGCCAATGCCTACCAGTCGGTGTGCATCGGCTCGCCTAGCGTCCCGGGCATGACATTCCACGACGTGAGCGGGAGCAGGACGATGCGCATCGGCATTCTCGGTACGGGTGCCATGGCAGCGGCGCTGGGCGGGGCCTGGGTGCGGGCCGGGCACGAAGTCATGGTGGGCGGCCGGGACACCGCGACGGCCGCCAGTACAGCCGCCCGCATCGAGGCCGCCGCGCACGGCGGCCTCGCCGAGGCGGCGCGGTACGGCGAGGCCGTACTGCTCGCCGTACCCTCGGACATCGCACCACAGTTGGCCAAGGAACTGGCCCCGGACCTCGCCGGACGGACCGTTCTCGACTGCACGGTGCCGATGACGCCCTCCGGCGACGGCCCGGTCCTGTCTACTGCAGGAGGTACGGACTCGGCCGCCCGGCGCATCGCGGCGGCCGCGCCCGACGCCCATGTCGCCAAGGTGTTCGGCATCTGCCACGAGAGCATCTGGACCCTGCCGCAACCGGTGTTCGAGGGTGCGGCACTGGCCGTGCCGTTCTGCGCAGACGCCCCGTCCGCCGCCGCTCTGACGAGGCAGCTGATCACGTCGATGGGCTGCACTCCGCTGCCGTGCGGCGGTCTGGACCGTGCGGCGCTGCTGGAGGCGGCGGCGGTCCTCGCCATCGGCGTGTGGTGGTCCGGCGGCGAAGCCCGCCACGCCTTCCCCGCCCCTGCCCTGGCCCCCGGTGCCGTCGACGACTGAGGAATCCGGTATCCAAGTGCCACCATCAGCAGTCCGCACACAGTCCGCAAGACACCCGATCAAGACTGTCGCACCCCATCGCCAGCAATCAGCAAAGGAGGGCGCTGATCGTTCGCTCGACTTCGTTGCGGCGTTTGCAGATCGTCTTGTCGAAGCCGGCGGGTCGGCCGCCCGCGCTGCCACGGCGCCGGCGGTTGGCCCGCTGGTCCTTGCGTTCGGGGATAGTGTGCTTGATCTGCCGACGCCGTAGATACCGGCGATTCTGGCGGGACGAGTACGCTTTGTCGCCGCCCAGGTGATCGGGGCGTGTGCGCGGATGACCGCCGCCGGGCCGCGGGACGCGGATACGCTCGAGGACTGGGATCAGTTGCGGGCATCACGTCCAACAGATCGCCCCGCCCCACACCGGCCGGAACGAAATGGATGCTGGCCTGGTCACGCGACCCATCGGACAGTGCCTAGAGCTGCTACTCCAGCTGAGGCGTGTCCGACGGATCGCGTGACCGAGCTGCGCTGGTGTCGTTCTGGGCAGCGTGGGGCCGGGGGGCTCTGTCGGATCGGGAGTGAGCCCGGCTTGAGCCGTCAGCGCGACGGCCGCCTCGATCTGCCCGGCGGTCGTGGGCTGTTCCTCGACCGCGTCCAGGTCTGCGACGGCGGGTTCGGCGGCGATGCGGCCGTACGGCAGCATACGCGCGGTGTCACAGGGGTAGCCGCGGAGCGGCTCGCGGGCTAGCCGGCGCCTGTCCGGCGGAACCGGAGACGGTAAGGATATATGTCCGTCGAAATGCCATCAGGCACCGAAAGCAAAGCTTCCGAGCCGACCCGGAAAGGGGCTCGGGAGGTCCTGTATCAGCTCATTGCGGCGCGATGCCGCAGCCGGCATTCTGCCGGCACGGGCGGAGAGGGCAGGATTCGAACCTGCGCGGGCCGGAGCCCGGCTGAGGCAGTACCTCGAGCCCCCGTTGGGCCACTTCGGGTACCTCTCCTTGTCGGGCACGGAGACCTGCCGGCCGTGGGGGTGCCAGCGGTTTCCTGCCCGACCGCAGTGGGGCCGTCCGGCCTTCCTGCAGCACCCACTATGCCAGCACCCGCTGATCGGTCACTGATCTCCCGCTGACGTACAACTGATGTACAACTGACCCTGAATTTAATAAGTATTGACCCATTCATGTGGCCGCTTTGAAAGAGATTCCCAGGGTCACAACTCCACCCCCGTCACAACCAGCACGTCCGGTCTCCTTTCGGCTTGACCGGATGTGCGACCCATGTAAATATCCACTCGATGACCGGCGGTCGGTCATATGACGGAGGTGCGGGGGATGCGCAATCGTGGAGTGTCGGCCGACAGCCGACCGTGGCTCGTTCGGCCACGGACCGTCCGGACTCCGTAGACGCCGCAGGCCGTGAGGGCTGACGCCCCGGCACACACCGCGGCCCCGTCGCCGCTGATGCGTCAACGCAAGCAGCCCGGTTCGACAGCCGCTCAGGGGCATACCCCGGCGCTCGCCCGCCGATCCCGGGAACCACCCCAGCCTCGCGCATCGAGACGGGCGCCACCAGAGCCGGTCGCGCCAATTCCCGTAAAGGTTCGTACGGAACGCGTACAACTGCGTACCGAGCCACCCCCCTACCTGTCGACGATCAGCGGGAACAACCCGCTGAGCTCGTACGGTGCTCATGCCACCGTGCCTGAATACCCACTCACGGATTCTCGCCGCTGGAGGCATCATGCTGAACTTCAGGATCCTGGGAGCAATCGAGATCGGCTCACCCGCCGGCTCCCTGCGGCCCAAAGGGGCCCTGCAAAGGGCCCTTCTGATGGCCTTCTTAGCAAATTCCTGCAAGCTGGTCCCCACGCAGACGCTGATCGACGAGCTCTGGGACTGCAACCCCCCGGACAGAGTCGAGAACGCCCTGCAGGCTCACGTCAGCCGACTGCGCCGGCAACTGGTCGCCCTGGAACCGGACTCCGCGCCCAGGCTCCTCACCCACCCCTCCGGTTACCGCCTCATCGTCGAGGACGACGAACTGGACATCGCCACCTTCCTCAACGGGCTCGACCGGCTCAGGCAGCAGCGCGGCACCGCCGCGGAGATCGCCCGGGAAACCCGCGCCCTCCTCGCCCTGTGGCGGGGCCCCGCCTTCGGCGGGTTCACCGGCGGCCCGATCGCCCAGGCCGCCGCCGGCCATTACGAAGAGTCCTACCTCTCCGCACTTGAGCTGCTGTTCGACTGCGAGCTGGAGAACGGCAACCACCAGCACATCGTCCCCGAACTCCGCCGACTGCTCGTCAAGCACCCCTACAAGGAGCGCTTCCGGCAGCAGCTCATGGTCGCCCTCTACCGCGCCGGCCGCCAGGCGGACGCTCTCGACGTCTACCAGGATCTGCGCCACCAGCTGTCGGACGACCTGGGACTCACGCCGTCGCCCATCATGCGGGAGTACGAGCGGGCCGTCCTGGAACAGGACCCCGTCCTGACCAGCGTCGATCCTCAGAGCCGCGGCATCCCCCTGACCCCGGCCCCCAGGCGTCAGTTGCACGTCAGCGGCTGATCAGCGGCCCTTGGCAGGCCGAGCCGGACATGCAGAGCGGTCAACGGCCCGCCCGGACCCGCGTGTCGTTGGACCCGCGTGTAGTGGACCGGCCGGCTCGGGGCGGGCGGATACGGCGCCTTCGGGCACCGCACCCACCCGCCTCAGGCGGGATCACACACGGCCGGCGAGCTCGGCGAGACGCACAGCGTGGCCGGGAATGTTCTGGTTCGCCCTGACGCCGATCAGGTCGGACCACGTCATCCGGGAGTCGGACACATGCCGGCCGTCACGGTCATGAATGCGCAGGTGCACCGTGGTGTTCCCGGCACCTTCGCCTGTCAGCTCGAGCAGGTCCATCAGCTCGGCGGCGTTGCGGCGCATGGCGTCGATGCGCTGCGGGTGCGTCGTGGAGGCGATCAGCCCGGCAATGGCATGGGCGTCCATGGCCGGCTGGTTGTCGACGAGGACGCTCTCGGCGCCGCCGAGGACGTCGCGTGCCGCGCTCGCCAGGATGCGGTCGCTGAGCGCGATGTGGGCCAGTCGCCAGTCGACGTCGGCTCGCTCGGTGGCCGTGACCGGCGTCGAGTCGGTGATGCCTTCGGCCGCGTTGACGAGCTGCCGGTAGGCCTCGGCGAGATCGGTGATGTCCATCGGTCGTTTCTCTCCGGGATAGGGGGTGGTGGGTCGGCGTCGGATCGTGCGGGACGGCGGGCCTCACGCGGGGCCTTGGGCGGGGCCTTACGCGGGCTGCTTGCGACGGGCGAGAGCGATCAGAACGATCAGGCAGAGCACGGCGACGACCGCGGTGAACCACTGAACGGCCTCGAGCAGTCCGGTCACTCGGGCGAGAAGACCGACGCCGATGACGGGGACGCCGACGCCGAGATAGACGACGACGTAGAAGCTGGAGATGACGTCCGCGTGCCGGTCCGGGGGTGCGGTGCGGTTGACCTCGGTGATGCTGCCGAGGAAGGCCATGCCCTGGCCGACGCCGCCGATCACGGTGGAGATCAGGAGCAGGGGCAGGGAGGAGATGCCGCCAGCTACGGCGAGCAGGACGAGCCCGAGGGCGAGGAGTGCGAGGCCGGTGACCTGGAGGGCGCGGGCCTTCTTGCCGTAGGCGAGGAGCTGGGCGATGCACGAGCACGCCAGCATCAGCGTGACCGCGCCGCCGGCGAGGGCCAGGTTGTCACTGCCGGAGAGCTTCGTGACGTACGTCGGGACGAGGGCGAGGAAGAGCCCGACGACGGTGAAGGCGAGGAAGCTGGCCGTGCCGCTGGTGCCGAACACGCCGCGGACGGACGGGGGGATCGACGGGCGCCGGGGCTGCCACTTGGTGGCAGGGCGGGTGGTCGGCAGGAGCAGCACGGCGATGAACGCCGGGATCAGAAGGACGATCTCGACGATGAACGGCAGTTTGTAGGGCGAGGGCGCGTACTGGGCCAGGATGCCGGCGAGCAGGGGGCCGGTGCCGAGTCCGCCGACGGAGGCGACGGTGGAGACGAGGGCGGCGCGCCGTCGGTTGCCGGTGGGCTCGGCCTCGTTCAGAGCGGCGGTCAGCGCGCCGGAAGCCGCGCCGACGGCCAGTCCCTGCAGCAGGCGTGCGCCGAAGAGCCAGCCGACGTCGGTGGCGAGGGCGAAGGCCACGGAGCCGAGGGCGGCGACGATCACGGCCGGGACGAGGACTTTGCGTCGTCCGATGGCGTCCGAGAGCGGCCCGAAGATCAGCAGGGAGGGGACGAGGGCTGCCACGTAGACCGCGAAGATCAGCGTGACCATGAGCGGTGAGAAGCCGAACTTCTCCTGGAATCCCCGGTAGAGGGGCGTGGGGACGTTGGTCCCGGTGAGTAAGAACAGCAGCGTGTAGGCGATGGCCCAGAACCTGCCCCGGCTCCCGGTCGGCCGGTCCACTACGGCGGGGGGTGTGACGTGCTGCGTTGTCATCGTGTCCTCAGGAGAGCAGGTGACCGTGATGGGGCCGGCCGGCCCCGGGGGTCGGGCCGGCCGGCAGTCGGCTCAGCGGCAGACATCCGCTTGAGTGACTGGCGGTCAGTCAAACAGTTCGAGCGATGGAGGTCAACCATTGACCGGTGGTCAGTCACAGCGTGACCGGCGGTCGGTCATATATAGTCCGGCCAGAACAGCTGGAATCCCAGGGCAGCTTGGACGGAGGTGTGGTGCCGATGACATCGCGCACGCGACGCAAGCGGGTCACCAAGAGCCAGGACGACCGCAGGGAGGACATCCTGCGGGCAGGCGAGAAGGTCTTCGGCACCATCGGCTTCGACCAGGCCACCATCGTCGATCTCGCCGACGCCGCCGAGATCGGCAAGGGCACCTTCTACCTGTACTTCGACTCCAAGGACCACCTGCTCGGCGCCCTGTGGGAGCGCTACGTCGACGCCATCGTCACCACCACGCAGAGCATCCTCGGCGAGGGCGCGGCCTGGTGGCCGACGATCGACCGCCTGCTGTCCACCCTCATCGACCACGCCGTGCGCAACGCCGAACTCCACCGCATCGTCTACGGCTCGGCCAACGCCAAGGCCCTGGAGATCTGCAAACAGGCCAACCAGCGGGTCATCGACCTCATCTGCGCCTTCGTCACCCAGGGCGCCCAGGCCGGCGCCTTCCAGGCCCTCGACCCGAGCACGGCCTTCCGCATGATCTACCACGCGACCGACGGCCTCCTGGACGACCTCATCAGCACCGGCGACGACATCGACACCGACCAGCTCATCGCCAAGGTCCTCGAACTCACCCACCGCGCCCTCGGCGACCCCGGCCTCGGCCGGCTGCCCCACCAGAAGCACACCCCGCAGACACACCCCGGCCCCGCGGGATCACCGACGTTCAGCTCACCGGCCTGAAGGCTCGACGCCGCTACGGCCCTGCTCGCAGCCCTGGTCAGCGCCCCTTCGGGAAGGCGGCGCGGAGTGCGGAGCCACGGGTGAGGAGCATGACCCGGATGACGGGCAGCATGCAGATGACCTGCGTCACGGCGTACCACGGCGGGCAGATCCCCGGGATCAGGTCGACGCCGATGATCGCGATCGGCATGACGACGGCGAGGGCGCTCACGCGCTCGAAGGCCCGTCGGGACCCCCGGGAAGCGGAAGCGGTCATCCGGTAGAGCAGCACGGCGACTACAGGCAGCAGGACTGCCCGGACCCACATGAACGTGTTGACCGTATGACCGCTGCTCGCCACCACGACGACCGCCACGAGGGCGAGGGCGCTGAGGGCGCCGTACACCTTGATGCTGCCCTTCGCGGTATCGAAGCGGCCTTGGACGCGGGGGTCGTCGAGGAGTGCCGCCCCGGTCGTCGTGTGCGTGTTGGTTTCCATGTCGCCGACGCTACGAAGCGCTTGGCCTGCGCGGTATCGGCCTGGGCCCACGGGCAGGTGGGGACAGCCCCACTCCCCCGCTGACCAGGGCAGCGGCAGGCCCCGCACGGTGCACAGTGGAAGCATCGGACGGAAAGCGAAGGAAGAGAATGAGACAGCTGGGTTCGTGGGCGGCGCGCGCCGGCGTGGGGTTCCTACGGGCGTGCGTCGTGGCGGCCGTCAGCATGCTGGTCCCGGCCGTATGGGCCGCCGCCGTCGCGCTGGGGATCCGGTGGGGTGCGGGAAACCCGTGGTCGTGGATCGCGCCATTCGTGCTGGCGGGCGCGGGCACGCTCGTCCTGTCCCGTCCGGTCTGCCGGATGGTCCGCTTCCTTGTCGCGAAGTGGACAGCCACCGTCATCCCCACCGGGTACCGGCAGGCCGGGCCGGTGACGCGGATGTCGACCGGGTACTGGTGGAACGGCTTCTCCTACGAGCGCAGTCGTCGGGACGCCCTTCTGGACCAGAAGTGGCGGGTCCGGTGGAACGATCCCGCCAACTGGCGTGATCTGCGCTTCACCGGGATCGCGCCGCTCACCGCGGGCGTGGTCGCCTCCCTCCCGCCGGCCGGGGTGGCCGCGGCGGTCCTAGGTCTCGGCCGGCCGGAGTTCGCCGCGCGCCTCGCCGGGGCACTCGGCCTGCTCGTGGCCTTCGCCTCCGCTCCGTACGCCTGGCGGCCCCTCGAGCCGGTGGCCGTCCGCTTCCTGCGCCCGTCGCCCGCAATGGCGCTGGCGGACCGGGTGGACGAGCTGACCGCCCAGCGTGCGGACGCGACGGTCGCGCAGGCCGCCGAGATCCGCCGGATCGAGCGGGACCTGCACGACGGTGCACAGGCCCGCCTGGTCGCGCTCGGACTCTCCCTGGCGACTGCCGAGAAACTGATGGAGACCCACCCCGACCAGGCCAGGGCGCTGATGCGGGAAGCGCGGGCCGGCGCCACCGCCTCGCTCGCCGAACTCCGCGAGCTGATCCGGGGGATCAGCCCGCCGGTGCTGAACGAGCGGGGGCTCGTCGACGCCGTCCGCGCTCTCGCCCTGGACGTCCCCCTCGAGGTGGCCGTCAGCGCCGACACCCCGCTGCTGCGCCTGGATCCGCCGATCGAGTCCGCCGTCTACTTCGGCGTCGCCGAGCTGCTGACCAACGCGGTCAGGCACGCTCGGGCATCCCGGGCGCACGTCTCCCTCACACGGGACGACACCGGCATCACCGCCGAGGTCGAGGACGACGGCCGGGGCGGGGCCGACGTACGGGCCGGCGGCGGACTCTCGGGCCTGCGCCGCCGCCTCGCGGTCTTCGACGGCACTCTGGAGATCACCAGCCCGGCGGGCGGCCCGACGTGTGTGAGGATGGTGGTGCCATGCGAATCGTTGTAGCCGAAGACCTCTACCTCCTGCGCGACGGGATGGTCCGCCTGATCGAGGCGTTCGGGCACCAGGTGGTGGCGACCGCGACCACCGGACCGGAGACGCTCGACGCGCTGCGGGCGTGGCGCCCGGATGTGTCCGTCATCGACGTCCGCATGCCGCCGACCCAGTCGGACGAGGGACTGCGGGCGGCCCTCGCCGCCCGCGGCGAGATGCCGGGGCTGCCGGTCCTCATCCTCTCCCAGCACGTCGAGCAGTTGTACGCCCGGGAGCTCCTGGCCGACGGCTCCGGAGGCGTCGGCTACCTCCTCAAGGAGAGCGTGTTCGACGCCGACCAGTTCATCGGAGCCCTGGAGCGCGTCGCGGGCGGCGGGACCGCCATGGACCCGGCAGTCATCGCGAAACTGTTGTCCAACGGTTCCCCGGACCGGGGACTGGAGCGGCTGACCGAACGCGAGTACTCCGTGCTGGGCCTCATGGCCGAGGGACTGTCCAACCAGGCCATCGGCCACCGTCTCTTCCTCAGCGAGAGCGCCATCGGCAAGTACACCACCTCCATGTTCGGCAAGCTCGGCATCACCGATGACGACAACACCAACCGCCGCGTGCGCGCCGTCCTCACGTACCTGAACAAGCCCTGACCTGAGCAGTAATCGGCAGGACGACCGATGTGCTGGAAAGATCTTGGAATCTACGGTGGCCGCATGCAGTCACCGAACACACCCAAGCCGATCGAGAGCGTCGCCGACGCTCCTGAGATCACCCGCATCCTGGCCCGCGCTTTCGGGGACGACCCGATGATGCTCTGGCTCTTCCCTGACGTGGAAGGGCGCGAGGACCGTCTCGCCCAGTGGTTCGACGTCATGCTGACGCACAAGTACGGCCCGCTCGGTCACTGTGAACGCACCGACGCGGCAGCGGCGTTCTGGACACCGCCCGGCACGGCCGAGCAGCACCCGGACGAGGGGACGCTGGCCCGCATCAACGGGCTGCTGGGCGAGCATGCGCCCCGGCTGGGAGAGATGCTGGAACTGGTCGGCGAGGCGACTCCCCGGGAGCCCCACTGGTACCTGGCGGTGCTCGGCGCCGACCCGGCGGCCCAGGGCAACGGCCACGGCGCCGCCCTGCTGCTGTCGGGCCTGGCCAAGGCGGACGCGGCCGGACTGCCGGCCCACCTCGAATCGTCGAAGGAGGCCAACATCGGCTTCTACGAGCGGTTCGGGTTCACCGTGCGGGGCGAGATCCACGTACCCGGGGGCGGCCCGACCCTCTGGTCGATGTGGCGGGAGGCGCGCGGGGACGTCCGTCGGTAGGCCCGGATCTGGCCGACCGGCTCGGAGCCGACCGGGCGGGCGCGTGCGGGCGGGCACGTGCGGCCGGGCGCGTGCGGCCGAACGCGGACGGGGCGGCGTACGCCGACGTGGTGTCGGGGTACGCCGCCCTCCGGCGGGACGAGTTGCGGGAGGTGGCCCGCGCGGTCGTCCCGGCTACTTCGGATCGCGGTTGAAGACCGCCTTCGACCAGAAGTAGCCGAGCGCGGAGAGAACCAGGCACCAGGCGACCGCGAGCCACCCGTTGTGCCCGATCTCGCTGCCGAGCAGCAGGCCGCGCAAGGTCTCGATGGCCGGCGTGAACGGCTGGTACTCGGCGATCGGCTGGAACCAGCCCGGCATCGCGTCGACCGGGACGAAGGCGCTCGAGATGAGCGGCAGGACGATCAGCGGCAGCGCGTTGTTGCTGGCCGCCTCCGCGTTGGGGCTGACCATGCCCATTCCGACCGCGATCCAGGTGAGCGCCAGGGCGACCAGCGCCATCAGCCCGAACGCCGCCAGCCACTCCAGGGCCGTGGCATCCGTGGACCGGAAGCCGATCGCCACGGCGACGGCACCCACGAGGACCACGCTGGCGACCGACTGCAGCACGCTGCCGATGACGTGCCCGACGAGCACGGACCCGCGATGGATCGCCATCGTGCGGAAGCGGGCGATGATGCCCTCGGTCATGTCGTTGGAGACGGACACCGCGGTCCCGACCACGGTCCCTCCGATGGTCATCATCAGGATGCCCGGCACGACGTAGGCGATGTACTCGGAGCGGTCGGCGCCGCCGCCCATGCCCGCGCTCATCACGTCACCGAAGATGTAGACGAAGAGCAACAGCAGGACGATCGGCGTCAGCAGCAGATTGAGGGTGAGGGACGGGTAACGCCGGGCGTGCAGGAGGTTGCGGCGGAGCATCGTGGACGAGTCGCGCACGGCGAGGGAGATCCGGGCCGGGCGGGCGGGAGTCAGAGGGGAGCTCATCGGACAGCCTCCTTCGGCTGGTTCGGCTGGTTCGGCTGCTTCGGCTGGTTGGAGCCGGTGAGGGCGAAGAAGACGTCGTCGAGGTCGGGTGTGTGCACTGTCAGCTCGTCCGCCTCGATGCCGACCGCGTCCAGCCAGTCGAGGATGGAGCGCAGCTCCCGCTGGCTGCCGTCGCTGGGGATCCGCAGTGACAGCGCCTCTTCGGGGGCACTCATCGCTCGAGCGACCGCTCGGGCGAAGCCGAGAGTTTGGGGGAGGGTGACCTCGCGCAGCGCGTGGGCGGCGCTCCGATACGCGGACGGGTCGGAGAACCGCAGCCGCACATGCCCGCCCGGGACGATCCGCTTCAGCTCCTCGGCGGTGCCCTCGGCGGCGATCGTGCCGTCGTTCAGCACCGCGATGCGGTCGGCGAGTTCGTCGGCCTCCTCCAGGTACTGCGTGGTCAGGAAGACCGTCACCCCGTCGGAGACCAGCTCGCGGATGATGCCCCACATGTTGTGGCGGCTGCGCGGGTCGAGGCCGGTGGTCGGCTCGTCGAGGAAGATGATCCGCGGGTTGCCGACCAGGGTCATGGCGATGTCGAGGCGGCGCTTCATGCCGCCGGAGTAGGTGGAGGCGGGCTTCTTCGCCGCCTCCACCAGGTCGAAGCGCTCCAGCAGTTCGGCGGCGACCCGCCGCCCCTCGCGCTTGGACAGGTGGTGCAGGTCCGCCATGAGGAGCATGTTCTCCTCACCGGTGATCAGCCCGTCGACGGCGGAGAACTGTCCGGTGACGCCGATTGCGGCGCGCACCCCGTCCGGTGACGTGGCGATGTCGTGCCCCGCGACCTGGGCCTGTCCGCCGTCGGCGGTGATGAGCGTGGACAGGATCTTCACGACGGTGGTCTTGCCGGCACCGTTGGGCCCGAGCAGCGCGAACACCGACCCGGCCGGGATCCGCAGATCGATGCCGTCGAGGACGGTCTTGTCGCCGTACGACTTGCGCAGACCGACGACGGAGATGGCGGCCGGTGACAGATGACCGACATCCATGTTGGATGTGGGCATGACAAAAGAAGGCATGAAGCCCTCCGTTCGAAGGCTGAAGTGAGTGGGTAGCGGGAGCGGAAGCGGGGCCGGTCGGGGTTGTGGGCTCAGACCTTGGCGCGGAGGATGTCGATGTTGCCGTACCGGGTACGCGCGCGGATCTTGACGGTTTCCTCGGTCTTCTCCGGGGCCTCGGACGCGCTGAGCCTGTTGCGCACCTGGCCGGAGCCCGAGCTGACGTCGAGCCAGGCGGCGGTGCCCTCGCGCACGCCGACCTCGATGGCGCCGTAGGAGGTCTCCAACTGAGCGGTGCCCCGGGCCACTTCGCCCACGCGTACGGTGCCATGGGCGGTGGTGGCGGTGACCGAGTCCTCGGCGCGCCGGATCTCGATGTCGCCGTTGGCGTTGCTCACCCGCAGCTCACCGGTCACGGCGCCGACGATCGTGGTGCCGTGCGAATTCTTCAGGACGCCGGGGCCGTCGACGGTGCCGACGCGCAGGCTGCCGGTGCTGGTGGTGATCTCGGCCATGCCCTCGACCCGGTCCACGGTGATCGAGCCGTGGGAGGCGGTCAGCTTCAGCGGGCCGGTGGCGTCGAGGCGGACGTCGCCGGACGAGACCTTCACGCGGGCCTCGCCGAGCCGGCCCTCGCCGAGCACCTGGGTCCAGGCGCCGGTCATGTCGATGTGCGAGCCGGTGGGCAGTTCGACCGTCACATCGACGATGCCGGGGCGGCCGAACGGATTGGCCTTGGGCGTCCTGACGGTCAGTACGCCACTCGCGTACGTGACCTCGGTCTGGTCGGCCGCCCGCACGTCCCGGTCCTTCTTCGGGTCGCGGGGCCGCACCTCGACGACGGTGTCGAGGCGGTCGCCCGCGACGAACTGGATGGAACCGGCCTCCACGCGCGCCGTGGCCGAGATCGGTTCGGGAGTGTCGAAAGAAGGCATGGCTGTCCCGTCCTCTTGAGTCATGGGAACGTCCCCGCTGGTGGGACGCGGTGTGGATGAGGTGGTGCGGGTGAAGTGATGCGGTTGCAGTAATGCGGGGGAGGAGCGCGGCTAGCGCGCCCAGCCCGTGAAGCTCTGCCCGATGGTCCGGGTCTTCTCCGTCGTACGCGGCCGGGTGCCGCCGTCGACCGCGGCCGACACGGCACGCACGAGCCACGCGTTGACCGACAGGCCCTCACGGCTCGCGGCCTCCTCGGCGCGGGCCTTGAGGTGGGCCGGCAGACGCAGGTTGACGCGGGCGGTGCCGCCTTCCTCGCCGTCTGCCGGAGCCGTGGCTCTGAACGGTTCGACGGGCCCGGCCGGCTCCGCGAGGGCGCCGCTGTCGGCGGGCGGCGGCGTCACCACGAAGTCGGGGTCCAGCCCGCGCAGCCGTACGTCGACCGAGCCGGGGGCGAGCTCACGGGTGATCTCGTCCATCGCGGCGGAGAGCACGTTGAGCATGGTCAGCCGGGTCGCCGACTCCAGAGGAGCGGTGAGCCTCTCGGCCAGCTCGCGTGCTTCGTCGCCACCGGCTTCGGCGGCCACCGCGAGTTCGCGGCGGAGGGTGTCGACATACGGGGTGAGGTCCATGACGTCATCATGGCACCACGATGGCGCCATACGCAAGCCCGGGTGGCACCTTGCGTGACCGGACTTGCGGATGGAGCCCGCCTCACCTGCGAAAACGCGAAAGAGGGCGGGCTCGGCCGCTATGGCGCCATGGCCACTCATGCACCTGCGGAGGCGCGGAATGGCGCCGAGGTGGCACCACATGGCACCAGGCAGCGCCACCTGGCGTCATGTGGCGCCATGCGATGCCATACGAAGGTGGCCTACCCCATGGGGTGGTAGAGGGCGTGGGCGCGGGGAATGTCGATGGGCCCGTCCTCGGGCAGCCGGAGGAAGTGGTTCACCTGCCAGGCCTGGGTGTTGCGGGCCTGGCGGTTGGTGGTGTTCACCCACGGCGGATAGACGCGGAACGCCCGCTTCCCACCGGAACCGTTCGTGGACAGGATGCCCCGTTCACGGAGCACGTCCCGCGGGAACACGAACTGCCCGAACCGAGCGCCGTCGCGAGTGCTGATGACGAAAAGGTCAATGGGGTCCTCGGCATCGAAGGGCTGGATCGGCCCGCTCGCGGACCTCTTCCAGACCGTGACGAACTGGCCGACCTTCGTCGGTGTCGTCTTGGCCACGCGGAACCTGACCGAGAGGCCGTCCAGCGTGAACTCGCATGCCCCGTACTCGACGCTCTCCACTTCGGGCACCGGCTGCGAGCACGTGAACCCACTCGGGTCGTACGCCAGCGTCTTCGCCCTCTGCAGATCAACGGGGATCCCCGACTCGCGGGGCCAAGGCTCTGGCCCACGGGCGCCCGATTCCGAGGGGACCGCACTCTTCATCGTCATTCCCGCATCCTGCCAGGTATCGAACTCACGAACGAATCGGCTCGCCCATCCGGACCTGCCGCGGTAGGGACGGGTCATGGCGGCCGATCAGGACAGCATCCAGCGGGGACACGGTTCTTGCACGGTGACGTGAGGGAGCAGAGACTGGAGATGAGGCAGGTGGCACCACTGTTCCGTGGATCGCCGCTATCACACACAGCCCCACCGGTGAGGTGAGGTGGGCATGATGCGTCACTACTACCGCCGCGACCGCCTGGTCGAGGTGGAACAACTGGACGATGTCGTCGCGGTCCAGGTCGGTGCGGACAATCAACGCCAAGCGGTAGCAGAAGAAGCCGCTTTGGAGACCGCCGACCGGGCGGCTTTGCGTGAGGCCGACATCGACGACGAGACCGCCGACGCCTTCGAGCGAGCCAACTGGATGTTCGTCAGACCCAGCGAGCGGGCCCTCGAGGCTCTCGACGGGCGTGAGGAGATCGCCGGCGCCGAATCGGTGGGCAAGGTCATACGGCGGCCCGACGGACGAGTGGGTATCGCCACCGACCTGTTGAACGTCCAACTGGTTCCCTCGCTGTCACAGGCGGAAGCGGAGGGAGAACTGGAGGCAGCAGATCTGACGGTCGTCAACAAGCTCAATTTCGCGGACAACCTTTACGAGGTCCGCACGCGGTCCGCCGGAGATGCCCTTGAGGCGTCGACGCACCTGCACGAGAACCCGAAATTCGTCTTCGCCGAACCATCGTTCGTCGAGCACGTTCCACAAAGACTCCGCCCGTCCGACCCGAAATACTCCGAGCAATGGCAGTGGCGCAACACCGGTGCCAACGGGGGCGTGCCCGACGCCGACGTCCACATCGAACCGGCGTGGGACAAGACCCTGGGAAACGGCGTGCGGGTTGCGGTGATAGACAACGGTTTCGACGCCGACCACGAGGACCTCGCGGCCGGCGTGGGTCCGATGTCGGGCTTCTACAGCACCGGCGTGGTCGGCACGACCTTCACTCAGAACACCGTGGGGATGGAGCGCGACCGGCACGGCACCCTCTGTGCCGGGATGGCCGGGGCCCGGAAGGACAACGACCGCGGTGGTGTCGGTGCCGCGCCCGAGTGCGAGCTGATGCTGGTGGCTTGCCTGCCCGACCAGGTGGGGACGCAGACCACCCTGGCCAGGGCCGTGGCATACGCGGGGAATCCCGCGACGGAGGTTCCGGATGCCGACCCGTCCGACGGGGCCGACATACTCGTGAGCAGCCTGGGGCCGAACATAGCAGCATGGGATCTGACCACCACGCTCGAAATCGCCCTCGAAGGAGCCGCCGCCCATGGCCGGCAGGGCAAAGGGCTGGCGATCTTCTGGGCGGCGAGCAACGGCACGAACGTCGACATCATGGCGGACGAGGTCGTCTCGCACCCGGATGTGATCGCGGTGGTGCGGTCCGACCGAAAGGACCTCGAGGACAACGCGGCCCGGGGCCCCGAAGTCGAACTGATCGCCCCCGGTGTGAAGGTTTTCAGCACGACTCCCGGCGATGCGTACGGGACCGCCACGGGAACCAGCTTCGCCGCACCCTGCGCTGCCGGCTGCGCCGCACTGGCGTTGTCGAAGAGCCCGGGTCTCACGCGTGACCAGCTTCGCGAGGTGATGCATCAATCGGCGGACAAGGTAGGCGGCGTCGTCTATGACGCGAACGGCCACAACGACGACTATGGTTTCGGGCGCGTCAACGCCTCCAGGGCCGTCACCCTCGGGGCGATGGTCGCAGGGGGGATTACTCCCCCATGAGTGAGCACGCTGTCGAGAACCAGTCGGTCGAGAACGAGTCGGTCGTCCGGTGCCACGTGGTGGCTCCGACCGTCGAGGCGCTACGGGAATTCATCGACGAAGTGCGTCCGGACACCGGCTGCCGACCCGTGGCACGGGAGACGGATGAAGGAGTGGGCATCGACCTCTACTTCCAGGAGAGGCAGCTCGATCGGGCCCGATCGGCTCGATCGGCTGCCGCGGTGACCATCACTCCGGTCGAGAACGTCACGGAGAACTGGCATGCCCGGGTCCAGGAGGTAGGAGAAGGCAACCGCTTCGCCCGCCGGGGGGATTACCCCCGTGGTCTCGGGCAGAAGGAGTGAGCGTGTACCTCAACGTGGCCGAGATCGAATCGGCGATGACCAATCTCAACGTCGCCTACCCCGCGACGACTCAGGTCATCGAAACCCCCCACGCCACCCACGAGGGCCGTACGACCCATCTGCTGCGGGTGAGCAGCAGGCCCGCCGACGCGGCAGACGGAATCCTGGTGCTCGGTGGTCTGCACGCCCGCGAATGGGTTCCACCCGATGCGATCGTCTCCCTGGCCGCCGACCTGCTCGAAGCACACGCAGGAGGTACCGGGCTGCGCTATGGCGGTACGTCCTTCACGGCCGCGGAGATCACGAAGCTGATGGACACCGTCAACCTGTTCTTCTTCCCCTGCGCCAATCCCGACGGCCGGGCACACAGCCAGACCGTGTCGGGAAACTGGCGGAAGAACCGCAGACCTGCGCCCCCGGGCCTGGGCGCACCGTCCTGCGTGGGCGTCGACCTCAATCGGAACTTCGACTTCCTCTGGGACCACGCGGCCAAGTTCGCTCCCGATTCCGGCGTCCGCACCTCGGCCGACCCATGCGACCCGGAGGTCTACCGAGGGCCGTCGGTCGGCTCCGAGCCCGAGACACGGAACGTCGTGTGGGTCCTGGACAGCTTCCCGCGCATCCGGTGGCACGTCGACGTGCACAGTGCGGTCCCGGTCATCCTGCACAGCTGGGGCTCCGACCAGAACCAGAGCGCCAAAGCCACCGACACCTTCAGGAACCCCGCACTCGACCCGGTGCGTGGCCGGCGGAACGACGGGATCGGTGAGTTCATCACCGCTCGTGACCTCGACATCGCTGTGAAGCTGGGACAGCGGATGCACGACGCCGTCTTCGCCGTGCGCTCGCTCGACTACGGTGTCGAGCAGGCCTTCGGCCTGTATCCCACTTCGGGGGCCAGTGACGATTACGCGTTCAGCAGGCAGTTCGTCGATCCCGGAGCGACGAAGGTGTTCGCGTTCACGATCGAGTGCGGCCGGTCGTTCCAGCCCCCCTTCAGCGAAGCCGAGAACGTGATCCGAGAGGTCTCGGCGGGGCTCGTGGCCTTCGGCCTCGGCGTCCACGACATCACCGACGGCACGGCGTGAACGGGGGCCGGGCTCGCCCGGTGGTGGACCGCACCGGGGCGAGCGACAGCACCCGCGCTCAGCCGACGGGTGCGCCGAACCACTTGGGTATCCGGCTGAGCAGGTCCTGCTGGTCCTCGCCGGCCCATGCCACGTGTCCGTCGGGCCGCAGCAGTATCGCGGGGACGTCCAGTTCCTCGCTGACGTCGACGACGTGGTCGATCCGGTCGGCCCAGCCCTCCACCGAGAGGCGGCCGGTCTGGTCCAGGAGCAGCCCGCGGCCGCCGCGCATCAGCTCGTAGAGGCGGCCCCGCTTCAGCCGCACGTCCCGCATCCGCCGGCCGAGCAGTTCGTGGCCCTCGCCGAAGTCGTAGCGGACCCCGATCGCGGTGATCTTCTCGATCAGGTACCGGTTCACTTCCTCGAAGTCCATCAGTTCCGACACCAGCCGGCGCACTGCCCGAGCCCCCGGCTCGAGGGACATCAGCTCCATCTGAGCACGGGTGTTGTCCAGTACGTCGGCGGCCACCGGGTGCCGTTCGGCGTGGTAGCTGTCCAGCAGCCCCTCCGGCGCCCAGCCGGCCACCGCGGCGGCCAGCTTCCAGCCGAGGTTGAACGCGTCCTGCACGCCGATGTTGAGCCCCTGCCCGCCGGTCGGCGGGTGGATGTGCGCGGCGTCGCCGGCCAGCAGCGCCCGGCCGACCCGGTAGTGCTCGGCCTGCCGGGTGGCGTCGCCGAAGCGGGAGAGCCAGCGCGGCGAGTGCACACCGAAGTCGGTGCCCGCGACGGCCCGCAACCGCTGCGTGAACTCCTCGAGGGTCGGCGGGACCGTGCGGTCCTCGGCCACTCCATCGGCGGGCACGACGACGCGGTAGACCCCGTCCCCGAGCGGCCCGAGCCCGAACCGCAGCTGGGTCTTGCGGACTTCCGCGACGACGGCGGCAACCGTCGCCGGCTCCTCGGTCACCTCCATCTCGCCCAGCAGCGTCTCGACCCTGGCGGGCTCGCCGGGGAAGCCGACACCGAGCAGCTTGCGCACCGTGCTGCGGCCGCCGTCGCAGCCGACGAGGTAGCGCGAGCGCAGCCGCGTGCCGTCGGCCAGTTCGGCGGTCACGCCGTCCTCGTCCTGGCTCAGCCCGACCAGTTCGCAACCGCGCCGGATCTCGGCACCGAGCTCGGTGGCACGCTCGGCCAGCAGGCGATCGGTGATCGTCTGCGGGATACCGAGGACGTACGAATGCGCGGTGTCCAGCCCGTCGGGCCACGGCTTGCCGATGCCGGCGAAGAAACCGCCGACCGCGTACTGCTGCCCCTGCGCGAGGAACCGCTCGAGCAGACCACGCTGGTCCATCACCTCGACGCTGCGCACGTGCAGGCCGAGCGCGCGGACATACCCGGCCGGCTCCGCCTCCTTCTCCAGCACGACCACGTGCACACCGTGCAGCCGCAATTCACTGGCGAGCATCAAGCCGGTCGGTCCGCCGCCGGCGACGATCACGTCAATCATGAGAATCCCCCATTGAACAAGGCCTGATTTTCGCAGGTCCTGGCTTCGTCCGGAGATTCTGCGGCACGACCCGGGCCTTGCCGCAAGGCCCCCCGTGCGCTATAAGTTGAGAGTGGCAAGGAGTGGGTGACCTCCTTGCCTTCGTCTTTTGCCGTCCGCGTCGTACGCGGAAATCGCCTGGACGTCTGCGAGCGACCGCGCCTAGGGTGAGCGCACGCCCGTGATGACAGGGAAGGAGGCGAGCGCCGTGCCCATCACGACAGTTCCGCGCTCCCGCCCCTTCCACCGGGCGTCCCAGGTCTGATCCGGGAGCGCGCCACTCTCCCGAAGGATCGCTTCACCCATGACTGAACTGACCATCCGTCCGCTCACCGCGGGCGAGACCTCTCTCTTCGCCTCCCTGCCCGACCCGGGCATCGTCGGCCGCGCCGTCCTCGGCGACACCTACGGCATGATTGCCGACGGCGGCCGGTACCGGCCCGAATGGACCTGGGTCGCTCTGCGCGACGGCGTCGTTGTCGCCCGCGCGGCCTGGTGGGGCAAGCCCGGGGACGAGAAGCCCATCGCCCTCGATTGGTTCGACTTCACCGACGCCGAGGCCGCTGTCCAACTGCTGCGCACCGCGCCTTTTCACGCCGAGTACAGCCTGCTGCTGCCGCCTGGCTGGCGCGGGAAGCCGGACGTGCGGGCCGCGGCCGAGTCCCGGATGGCCGCGGCCGAGGCGGCCGGCCTCCGGAAGCTGGTCGAACGCTACCGCTACACCTGGACCTCCGACTGCCCGCTCCCCGAGCGCACCGGGCGCCTGGAGTACCGGCCGGAGCCGGACGACAACGTCATCCGGAGCGTGGTGCGCCGGATCCAGGAAGGCTCCTTGGACGCCCACGACCTGCACGAGATCGCCGAGTACGGGAAGGACGGCGCCGTCGAGGAACTCCTCGGCATCCTCACCTGGATGCCTTCCCCACGGGACTGGTGGCGCGTGGCCTACACGCCGGCCGGAGAGACAGTGGGCTTCCACGTGCCCGCCCGCAACCCGTCCGGCCCCTGCATCGGCTTCATCGGTGTGCTGCCCGAGCAGCGCGGCCACGGCTACGCCTACGACCTGCTGGTCGAGTGCACGCACGACCTGGTGGCGCGGGGCGCGACGCGTATCGCAGCCGCCACCGACCAGGGGAACTTCCCGATGGCCGCACATTTCGCGACGGCGGGGTACCCGGTCAGCGAGGAGCGCATCGACTTCGTCTGACCGCCCGCGGCTGCGCTTGTCCGGCGAGGCCCTCCCGTGGCCGGCAAGTGTCAGTGGTTGCTACCGGGTCCCGAGGGAAAGCAACGCCACCTGAACGAGTGATTCCGGCCCGTTGTTCGCGAGCGCACACTCGGGGAAGGACGGTGCGCACCCTCCTTCGCCCTGGCCGGATCCCGGCCGGGGACACACCGAAGTGAAGGAGGACAGCCATGTCCGTGTATGCGTCCCGCCGACTCGCCGTCAGCGCGGCCGCTGCCGCCGCGATGCTCTCGCTCGGGTCGGTGGTCACCGGTACGCCGGCGGCTGCGGCGACAGTCGTCCTGAACTGTTCCGGCAGTTTCACCATGACGGTCGGCGGCATCGTCGCGGGTGCCACCGGCAGCGGCGATCTCCAGTGCGAGTCCGCCGGCCAGCGCATCTCGGCCACCATCAGTATGCAGGGCTCGTCCGAGACCTCGGGCAGCGTGACGACCACCAGGACCACGGACACCATCACCTACAGCTCCGGCGGGACCACCGAACTCTCGGTGACCAGGACCTTCACGATCGTCGGCCCCCCGCACGTCAACGAGCACGGCGAGGGCACGACCGCTTCGGGCCGCTTCCACCCGGCCAGGTCGTTCGAGGCGGGAGAGGGCACCGCGGTCGTGGGCGAGGCGACCACCTTCACCATCGACAGCGGCTACAACTTCCGCCTGGTCCAGTAGGTCGCGGGGCCGCCGACTGCGCGAACCGGCAACCTCGCGCTCAGGCCTGGGCTGAGGAGCCGGAACGTCACAGCCTTCGCCAGCGCGCCATCGCGAAGGAGAACAGGCCGAACAGCACGAGGCCCACGGCCACCACGGTGAGGAGCCAGGGGCCCGCCGGTGTTGCGGTGAAAGTGCGGAGGGTGTCGTCCACGCCCTTGGCCTTGGCCGGGTCGTAGGCGGCGGCCGCCTGGATGGCGAAACCGCCCGCCGTGGCGAAGACCAGGCCCCGGCAGACGCCGCCTGCGACGCCCAGGACGTCCACCGTCCTCCGTACGCCGGAGGACATGTCCGGCAGTTTCATGTCCCGGTGGTATCTGCGCAGGGCGGCTCGCACCCCGATCCACACGCCCGTGACCGCCAACGCCACCCCGGCGGCGATCATCAGCGCCTGGCCACCCGGCCAGCCCAGCACCCTGGCGGTGACATCCCTCGACTGCTCGTCGGTCGAACCGGCGCCGCTGCCGCTCCCGCCCGCCGCGAAGGTGATCACAGAGGCGGCGATGACGGAGTAGAACACGAAGCGCACGGCCGACAGCAGCCGATGGCCGCCCTTGCGGCCATCAGGGCCCGGTGACCCGAAGACCGCCTCCGACAGACGCCACAGGGCCATGCCGATCAGCCCGAGCCCCACTGCCCAGACCAGCGCCTGGCCGAGAGGTCTGCCGGCCAGTTCCTGCACCGCTCCCCCGCGGTCCGCCTGGTCACCGCCGCTGGTGTGCGCGATGCGCAGGGCCAGCACTCCGACGAGGAGATAGATCACCCCGCGTGCCACCAGCCCCGCGCGCGCCGCCACAGCCGTGCCCGCCCCGCGGGCCGCCCGCGCGCCGCTGCCGTCCGGCCACCGCCGCATCATGACACCACCGTACGCCGCGAGCTGCGGGAAGCCGCTGTGCCTCCCCGCAGCCCCGAAGACGCTACGGCCTCACGGCGCCATCTCGTACGCCCCCGACAGCGCCTCCACGCGCTCCCAGACGCGGGCCGAGCGGGCCTCGTCGGCGACCGGGCGGCGGACCGCGCCAAGGGCCCAGCTCTGCTGGTCCGCAGTGGCCGAGTCCTTGCCGTGCAGCTCGACGGCGTGCGCGGAGAAGTCGCGGACGAGGACCGCGAACAGCTCGTCGAGCACGTCCTCCTCGAGGCCGGTCAGGCGGGCCTGCTCCAGGATCAGCTGGCCGTGCACGACGAGCGCGAACAGCTGGCCGACGGCCAGGAGGAGGTCGAGGTCGCGGCTCTGTCGCTCGTCGGGGGCGGCCGTCGTCACGAACTCGCACAGTGCGTCCGCCTGCTCGCGGAAGCGGCCGACGTTCGGTACGTGGGCGTACGCGTCGAACGCGGGGCGCCAGTCGTGGAAGCGGATGGCGCCGAGGCCGCGGGCAGGGCCCTGGCGGAAGAGGAAGTCGTCGTCGGCCGCGTCCAGGCGGGTCGGCACGGGCGCGTACTCGGCCGGGTTCAGCAGGTGGTTGCCCATGAACTTGAGGATCAGCGCGAGGTTGACGTGGACGGTGCCCTCGAGCTTGGGCAGTCCCCGGATCTCGGTGGCGGCCTGGGCGAAGTAGGTGTCCTTCTCGAAGCCCTTGGCCGCGATGACGTCCCACATCAGGTCGATGACCTTCTCGCCCTCCGTGGTCACCTTCATCTTCGTCATGGGGTTGAAGAGCAGGTAGCGGCGGTCGTCGGGGCCGGCGGAGCGGAAGTAGTCCACGGCACGGTCGCTGAACAGCTTCATCCCGACGAGGCGGACGTAGGCGTCGGTCAGCTCGCGGCGCACGTGTGGGAAGGCGGTCACGGGGCGGCCGTAGAGGATGCGGTTGTGGGCGTGGGTGACGGCCTCGTACATCGCGTGCTCGCAGATGCCTATCGCACCGGTGCACAGGTTGAACTTGCCGACGTTGACGGTGTTGAGCGCGGCGTCGAACGCGGCGCGGCCGGTGTGCAGGACGTCCTCGGCGGCGACCGGGTAGTTCTCCAGGCGGAACTCGCTGACGTACTTCGAGGAGTCGACGACGTTCTTGACGAGGTGGTACGCCTCGTGGCGGCTGTCGGCGGCGAAGAAGACGTAGCCGTCGGGGCCCTCGACGTCGGTGCGGCGGCCGAAGACGGACACGAGACCGGCGGCGTTGCCGTTGCCGATGTAGTACTTGGAGCCGCTGGCCCGGAATCCGCCGTTGCCGTCGGGCTCCAGCAGCATGTCGGTGGAGTAGATGTCGGCGCCGTGGGTCTTCTCCGACAGGCCGAAGGCGAACACCTCGCCCTGCGCGAGGAGTTCGGCCGCGCGGGCGCGGGCGGCTTCGTTGTCGCTCTGCCAGACGGGGCCGAGGCCGAGGATGGTGACCTGCCACGCGTACCAGTAGTCGAGGCCGTAGAAGCCGAAGATCTCGTTGAGGGCGGCGATGCGGGCCGTGTCCCAGCGCTTGTCCTGCTGCTCGCCGGCGGCGGAGGCCGGGGTGAGGAAGGTGGCGAACAGCCCCTCCTTGGCCGAGAAGGCGAGGAAGTCCGACAGCCAGGCGCGGGAGCGGTAGTCCTCGATCAGCTTGCGCTTGCCGCGCTCCTCGAACCAGTCGACGGTGGCGCGCAGCAGCCTGCGGGTCTCGGCGTCGAAGTGTGCCGGGTCGTACGTACGCGGGTTGAACAGGAGCGGGTCGGCCATGGGTGTTCGCCTTTCCGGCTTGGAGGGCTTGTGGCGCTTGGAAGGGTGAGGAGCTGTGGGTGGCCGCTGCCGAGCTCAGCGGTCGGCCGCCGGGCGGATCCGGTGGAGCGTGGCGAGTACGTCGTCGAGCCAGGCGAGCGTCATCCGCTCGTAGGCGATGCCGCCGCGCAGGACGACGTGCTGCAGTTCCTGCCCGGCGTCGAGCGTCGAGGGGGCTTCGGGTCCGGTGAAGTCGCGCAGTTCCCCCGCGAGGTAGTGCGCGAGCCGGTCGGTGTGCGCCCGGTGGTGCCGCTCGACCTCGCGGATCAGCGCGGCCGGGTCGTCGAAGGCGGCGCCGCGGATCTTGACCGCGAGGTCGTGCCGGACGCTCTCGGGTTCGATCGGCTCGTGCAGCCACTGCGAGAGGGCGGTTCGGCCGGGGGCCGCGACGGAGTATTCCTTTTTGTCCGGCCTGCCCTGCTGCGGCACCTCGCGGACGTCGATCCATCCGTCGCCCTCCATGCGCTTGAGGACGCGGTAGATCTGCTGGTGCGTGGCGGTCCAGAAGTACCCGATGGACCGCTCGAACCGCCGGGCCAGCTCATAGCCGGAGCCCGGACGCTCCAGCAGAGAGACGAGGATCGCGTGCTCGAGTGCCATGGCCCGGATCCTCGTATGCAACTCGTTTCATAGGCAAGGGGGCCCGCCCGGGTGAGACGCGGCTCACTCGAACTGCGCGGATGCCTCCAGGGCGTCGGCCCGTGCCCGGAGGTCGGCGGCGATGTCGTCCCAGTAGGGACCGTGCAGGTGGAGGCTGTCCGCGGCCTCGCGCATCAGCGCCGGGTCGTCCGGCCGCTGCAGGAGGAGGAGCCGGTAGACGAGATTGCGGATCCACACCGGGAGACGGCCCTCGACCACGTGCGGGCCCAGTCCGCGCAGCATGGCGAGGATCGAGTCGGCGTCGGCGAAGGTGAGCTCCTCGACGAAGTACTGCTCGTGGTGGTCGCGGCCGCACGCGGTCGTCGGCGTGTACGCGTCGTCGTAGAGGCACCGGGCGTGCTCCGTCAGAGAGGTGTGCATGGCCCGAAGCCTACGATTCCTTGATCCATTAGCGGGAATCAGGCTGATGGGAGAGTCAGGGCAGGCGGGAGATTCGGGCAGACGGAGGGGCGGGCGGCGCTCACGAGAGCCCGGTCCTCCTGACGACGATCCCTTCGGCCGGATCGTTCACGCAGGTGAAGTCGGTCGTCGTGGTGGGCCTGGCGATCATCGAGCCGAGGTCGGTCAGGCACGCCCCCAGCGCCTCCTGGCCGAAGGCGTTGGGGTGCAGCGACTCCTGCTGGTCGCCCTGGGACTCCCAGAGGAAGTCGGGCGAGTAGAGGTAGGGGATCCAGCGGACCCACTCCCCCTCGATGATGCTCAGGGGGTTCGCCGCGGAGTTCTCCTTCGTCGCCTGGTAGGCGTATCCGCTGCACAGCTCATGGTGGGCGAAGACGTCGTCGAGGTCGAGGAACGTGGCGCTCGCGGCGGCCGCCGCGCTCCTGAGCCTGTCCTTGAGGCCGCGGACGAGGGTCTGCCGGGCCCAGTCGATGTCGGCGTCGTAGAAGGGGCAGCCGCCCTCGCTGTACCGCGTACGGTCCTCGGCGGCGTAGCGGTAGTCCTTGCTGGGCGGCAGCGGGGCCGGGTAGGACTCCACGACGAGGCGGTAGTCCCCCGCCTTGTACCCGGCCCGCGTCATCGTGTTCCCGATCGCCGACAGCGCGGTCCTCACCCTGCCCTCGACGGCCCGGAGCTCATCGGTCATGCCGCCCCAGGCGTCCGCGCAGTGGCCGTAGTAGAACCAGGAGAGCGGCGGAGGCCGCAGAAAGCGCTTCGCGCAGTCCCTGACGATGTCGGCGAAGCCGAGGTCGTTGCCGCCGATCGACAGCGTGACCATCTCGACCTTGTAGTTCGACGCGATGTACGCGAGCTGTTCGGTCTGCGCGGGCTCGTTCTTCTCCGCGTACGGGTGAGTGATCTCGTAGGTGGTCGCGCCGGAGCAGGCGATGTCGAAGTGCTGCCAGGGGTCGACACGGGGATATTCGGCGAAGACGATCGGGGCCGTGTCCGAGCGGTCGCAGCGGTTGCCGCCCTGCTCGGGCGCGTAGGAGGTCGCGCCGTAGACCCGGTCCAGGTCGTGGCCGCAGCTGTCCTCGCTGAGGCAGTCGACCGCGGCACGGTCGGTGCCCCACGCCGTGCCCAGGCCGTGGGTGTTGGCGTTGCCGGCCCACCGCCCGGCCTCGCCGGAGGCGTAGCTGTCGCCCATCGAGACGATGACCGGGTGCCTGGGCACCACGCACGGGGCTCCGGCGGCGCGCAGCAGCTCGTCTTCGGGAGCGCAGGCGATGTCGTGTCCGTCGGGGCTCGTGCTGTTCCAGAACCCGACCGGATAGTGGTCGGACTGGTCCATGTAGCGCAGCCGGAAGGCCGTGTAGTCGTGCTGTGCGGGGATTCCCTTGGCGACCATGTAGTCGAACTCGGTCCGGGGGTAGCTCCTCGGGTGGGTGAACCGGCCGGAGCGGACGACGGTCCGCCGGCCGGCGGGGTCCGCGGGCAGCGAGTCGGGGGTGCGGTTGAAGTCGCCCATGACCGCCCAGTGGTTTCCGGCCGCCTGCTCGACCTTGTCCACGAGGAAGGGGGCGTCGTTCGTCTGGGACGTGCCCACCCGGTTCGTGGCGTGGATGCAGTAGAACCATGTGCCGTCGGTGAGCCGGATGCCGAGGGCGGGCCGGGAACCGGGCGTCAGCCGTCCGCCCACGGCCTGGGGCGGGATGACGTTGACGGCGTCCACCTCGTCGTTCACCTGGTTGACGACGAGGGCGAGGGCCCGGTTGCGGTTCCCCGGCACGTTCATCTTGTAGATGACGCAGGGGCGCGCGGGTTCGGCGGTCGGCCGCAGTGCGCAGTTCACCCAGCGGAAGCGTTCGACGACGTAGGTGGCCCTGGGTGAGGTCGTGTGGACGGTCGTCTCGCTGGGGACCACCCGTCCGGCCGCCTTGGTGGTGTTGTCCGGGTCCGGCTGCTCGTCCCGCACCTCCTGCAGGGCGAGGACCTCGACCTGCTTGGCCACCGGGAAGACGGCGCTCTGCCAGCGGCCGACGCTGCCGTACTGGATGTTGAACGTGGCGGCACGGTGCGTGTGCACCTGACGGCTTACGGCGGAGGCGGTCTGCGGCGTGCCCGGCAGCAGGCCGGTCACCACGACGAGCACGAGCGCGGCGAGGCACAGGCCCCGCGCCCGCCGGGCACCGGTACGGCCGCCGCCACCGGCACCGCTGCCGCTGTCACGGCAGGCACCGGCACGACCGGCTCCCAACTGACGCTTCATCACCAGACTCCGACTCGACTCGCCGCACCGGCCGACCGGGCCGGGAACCCTGGCCTGACTCGCCGTCACATCCATCCGTCGGGTCGACCGTAGGTCGGCACCGCAGGGCCCGCATCGCGGACGGCTCCGAAAGGGGCACGGAGCGGATGCGCTCCGGCGGCGGCCGGCCGGGAAATCGGTTGACGAGTTGCCCCGCGCGGCGTTCGTATAGCCGTCGACCGGCAGCCCGCCGCTGCCTCCTCTTCCCTCCCTCCCCCGGTCACTCCCGTCCCGAAAGGTGCTCGTGCGCGTGGGCAAGATGCATGCCGACGAAGCGGATATCGACGTCTCTCTCGTTCGCCGGCTCGTCGCTTCGCGGTTTCCGCGGTGGGCGGGCCTTCCCCTCGTGGAGGTTCCTTCCGCCGGCACGTCCAACGCCATGTACCGGCTCGGCGAGGACATGGTGGTGCGGCTGCCGCGTGTCGCGGGAGCCGCCGACGATGTGAGCAAGGAACACCAGTGGTTGCCGCGGCTCGCACCGGCGCTTCCGGTCGCCGTTCCCGTGCCGCTGGGCAGCGGAACGCCCGCCGAGGGCTATCCCTGGCCCTGGTCCGTCTACCGCTGGCTCGACGGCGAGGTTCCGGCCGCCGGGCGCGTCACCGACCCCGGCTCGCTCGCGAGGGACCTGGGCGGGTTCGTCGCCGCGTTGCACCGGATCGACACCGCCGGCGGCCCCCGCTCCTACCGGAGCGAGCCCTTGGCGGCGCGGGACGCCGCGGCGCGTCGCGCGATCGGCGAGCTGCGCACCGTCGTCGACGCCGGCGCGGCGACCGCCGTATGGGACGCCGCCCTGCGGGCCCCGTCGTGGCCGGGACCGGCCGTGTGGATCCACGCGGACCTGCAGCCGGGGAACCTCCTGCTGGCCGGCGGACGGCTCGGCGCCGTCATCGACTTCGGGTGCCTGGGCCTGGGCGATCCCGCCGTCGACCTGATCGCGGCCTGGTACGTACTGCCGGCCGGCGCGCGCGACACCTTCCGGGCCGCCACGGGCGCCGACGACGCCACCTGGACGCGCGGCCGTGGCTGGGCCCTGTCGATCGCGCTCGCCGAACTGGACTACTACCGGGAGACGAACCCCGTCATGGCGGGCATCGCCCGGCACGTCATCCACGAGGTCACGGCCGATCACCACCGGACCGCATGACGGCAGCCCGCAGGCTCCCGTCCATGGGCTCCCGCCCGTGGGAGTTCTCGCGCCGGCTCATCCCGGCGGCAGGCCGAGGACACATGACGTCATCCGGACATCCATCGGCGCGATCAGGACAAAACCCGGCCCCTGCGAATCCCCCCGATCACTCCGTCACGTCCTCCCTCGTTGGTGTGCTCGGCGTCGGTGTCATCGCTGCCGATGCCGACCGCCCCGTGCAACCTCCGGGAAAGGAACGACGAACGCCCATGAATCTCGGCACCATGATGTCCCGCACCCTCACCTCGGCCGCGCTGGCCGTGGCCCTCGGGCTGGGAGCGGCCCCCGGCGCCCAGGCGGCGGCCGTGCCCGTCGCCGACAAGGTCGGGAAGGCCGGCCGGGCCGACAACGGGGGCGGCTGGCAGGGTGAGGGCGGGCTGGCGCTGAACGCCGCGGACAACGCGCGCGTGGACGCGTTCGTGGAGCAGGCCAAGAGGGCCGAGCGTTCCATCAGCCCCCAGGTGCGGGCCGCGGCGCTGCTGAGTTCGGCGGAGCTGGTCGGCTTCGACCACCGCCTGAAGTCGCCGGACTCGCTCAAGCGCAAGGTCGCCACATCCATGAAGGAGCATCCGGGCCAGAACGTGAACGAGGCCCTGTCCGGCATCAACGACTCGGTGCGCTATACGCTGCGGTGGCCCGACGGCCGCTACACCGAGGGGGTCACCGTCGCCTCGCGGCTGCTGTCGGTGTGGGGCAACGACAGCATCAAGTGGACCAACACCTGGGGCCGCGCCAAGGGCTACAAGGCGATCAATTCGGGCTGGTCGGCGGCGCGCTCCGGGCATCGCTTCGAGGTGCAGTTCCACACCCCGGCGAGCAAGAACGCCCAGGAGGTCACGCACAAGCTGTACGAGGAGCAGCGCCTGCCGGGCACGAGCCCGGAGCGGGCCAGGGAGCTGCAGGCGCAGCAGGACGCGATCTTCGCCGCCGTTCCCGTCCCGCAGGGCGCCGATCGCCTCACGGCTCCCGGACCGGTGCGGGCCCCCGTCGCCGGCTGAGCAAAGTCCGCTACCCCGGTACCGCCCGGCCCCCGGCGGCAGCGATCGCCGGGGCCGGGAACCTCGACTACCGTGGTTCTCGTGGGCCGGCAGGCTTCTCGACGTCTCTCGAGAGGGGCCTTGATGGCGATCGACATTCACGCGCACGCGTGGACGGACGCCTACCTCGATCTGTTGCAGGGGTACGGCAAGACCGATACGACCACGCAGCGCGGGCTGGGCGCGGGGGTCTCGGACGCGGAGCTGGAGGCCCGCTTCGAGCTGATGGACGCCGCCGGCATCTCGCATCAGGTGCTGTCGGTGACGCCGCAGTCGCCGCACTTCGCCGAGCGTGAGCACGCGGTGCACGCGGCCCGCACGGCCAATGACGAGTACGCGGAGGTGGTGCGGCGGCGGCCGGACCGGTTCCGGGCGTTCGCGGCGCTGCCCTTCCCGCACACCGATGCCGTGCTGGAGGAACTCGAGCGGGCGCTGGACGTGCTCGGCATGGTGGGCGCGTCCACGACGACGTCGGTTCTCGGCCGCTCACTGGCGGATCCGGCGTTCGAGCCGGTCTTCGAGGAGCTGGACCGGCGCGGCAGCGTGCTCTACGTGCATCCGGCGGGTACGGGCGCGGACTCACCCCTGATCGCCTATCACCGTCTCACCTGGATGATCGGGGCCCCGGTGGAGGACACCGTCGCGGCGATGCACCTGATCCTCGCCGGGATCCCGCTGCGCTACCCGCGGCTGAGGATCGTGATCTCGCACCTGGGCGGGGCGCTGCCCATGGTGCTGAACCGGGCGGATCGCCAGTACGGCTGGGAGGCCCCCGACATCCCGGAGAAGCCGAGCATGGCGGCGCGGCGCATGTGGTACGACACGGTGGCGCACGGTCATGTGCCGGCGCTGTGGGCGGCCGTGGAATCGCTGGGCGCCGACCGGCTGGTTCCCGGGACGGACTTTCCTTACCAGCCCGGTGAGGAATTCCTTGCCGCCACCGAGTACATCAGGCACTCGGGGCTGCCCGAGGCGCAGGTGACGGCGATCCTCGAGGAGAACGCCACACAGCTCGTGACCCTCTGACCCTATGAGAGACCTCTGACCCCGCTGAGAGACCTCTGACGGAACCCGCGCGTTTGGGACCGGCACGAGGGGCAAGCCGCCACATATCAGGCAAGCCACTCGCAGCCTCGTCAGAAGGAGCCCTCGTGGTCGCCGTTGCCCTGCTCATGCCTCCCCTCCTGCTGTGCCTGGTGCTCGCGCTGGGGCGGTACGAGGAACGCGTGCTGAAGAACGTCCACGTCCGCCCCGACGCGCAGCCGCGGCACGCGCTGCCGCCAAGTCGCCTGCGCGCCGTTCCCGACCTGCCCACCCGTGAACCGCCCGCCGACGAGCCGAGCGGCCGGCACGCCGCGTGACACGCCCTGAGGTCAGGACGCAGGCTCGAGGCCCCAGGCGACGGCTCGTCCGGCGGCGGCCGCGCGGTTGGGGACGTCGAGTTTGGCGAGGATGTGCTCGACGTGGGTGGCGACCGTGCGCGGGCTGAGGAAGAGACGTTCGGCGATCTCCCGGTTGGTGCGCCCCTGGGTGAGTTCCGCCAGCACCTCCAGCTCGCGCGGGGAGAGGGCCGAGGGGCGGGCGACGGTACGGCAGACCACGACCGTTCCGGCGTCCTGGCGGGTCAGGTGCAGTTCGAGCATCCGCTGCCGGTACGGCACCAGCACGGTGGCCGGCATCCGCTGCCGGGCCGCCGTCCGCCGCAGCAGGGTCGCCAGCGGGGAGCCGGCTTCGGTGAGACCGGGCAGCGGCTCTCCGCTCATCGTCACCGGGGCCGCGCCCTCGTCCTCCGGCAGGAGCACGGCGCAGGAGCCGCCCACGGCGTCGCCGGATCCGGCGCGACCGCCGGAGGAACGGGGGCCGAGCAGCGGGTCGGTGACGGCCGCGAGGCACTCGCCCAGCAGGGTCATCACGGCCCGGACGGCCGGCTGGTCGCACCGGGTGCGGGTCGTGCTGACGTTGAGGATGCCGACGTACCTGCCGTCCGCGGCGAACAGGCACTGGGCCACGCCGTCCTCGACGCCCAGGGGTTCGAGGACGTCGTGGAACCCGGTGGAGGTCCGCCGCACCGGGCCGGGCACGTCGTGCCACCAGCGGGTGGTGTCCGACGAGTGCCGGATGAGCGAGAAGCCGGGGTCGTCGTGCAGGCGGCTCTCGATGTACCGGGTGGCGCCGGCCGGGTAGCTGCCGGCCAGTGTGAGGTGACGGCGGCGCAGCGGATCCCACCGGGACAGCGACGCGTGGTCGTAGTCGATCACCGCGGACAACGCGGTGAGGACGGTGTCCGCGTCGCCGGTGCCGTCGACGGCGCGGTGCGCGGTCCGGCGTACGTGCAGGGCGGCGCTCAGCACGTCCGTCGTGCTCTGCTTCACTGGCATCCGTTCAGCATGATCATTGGGTGGTGGGTGGTCAACCTGCGAGTTCGTCGTGCACGACGTCGCCGCCGACGGCGGTGAACACCACGGGCATGGCCGGGATGTCGTGCGGGTCAGCGGTCATCAGGTCGCCCGCCAGGACGCACAGGTCGGGGGCGATGTCGAGGGACAGCGGGCGGCGGCCCGCCACCACTGTGCGTTCTGCCCGGGGGTCGCGCACATCGGTCGACCGACCGATCGGGGCACGTCGGGCCGGTCTCCTCCTGGAGGAGGGCTTCGGGCGGGTTTCCTCCTCCATGGGGTTATCACCCGTTCGGGCGTATATGCCATCGTTCGGTGGATCCTGCTCCGCCCGCGCCGACGATGCGTGAACGGTCCGCCGGGCCCGATGCTCGAGGTGCGAGGGCGCGGGGGGACGCGCCCCACCACGGGGGGATCCACCGATGTTCGACTACACGGGCTTCTTCGACGACCGCCTGGACAATCTCCGCAAGAGCGGGCAATACCGTACGTTTATCGAGATCGAGCGGCTGGCGGGGCGCTTCCCGCGCGCCCTGCACCACCGGCCCGACGGCCCCCGGGAGGTCACCGTCTGGTGCAGCAACGACCATCTCGGCATGGGCCAGCACCCCGCCGTGCTGGCCGCGATGCGCGCGACGCTGGACGCCTCCGGCGCCGCGGCGGGCGGGTCGCGCAACATCTCGGGCACCACCCCGCACCACGTCGCGCTGGAGCGTGAGATGGCCGATCTGCACGACAAGGAGAGCGCGCTCACTTTCATCACCGGCTACGCCGCCAACGACGCCGCCCTGTACGTGCTGGGCAGGACGCTGCCGGACTGCGCGTTCTTCTCCGACCGGCTCAACCACGCCTCGATGATCATGGCGATGCGGGCGAGCGGCGCCGAGCGCCACGTCTTCGCCCACAACGACCCCGCCGACCTCAACCGGAAGCTGTCCGCGGTCCGTCCGGGCCGGCCGAAGGTGGTCGCGTTCGAGTCCGTCTACTCCATGGACGGCGACATGGCCCCCATGGCCGAGCTGTGCGCGGTCGCCCACCGGCACAACGCCCTGGTGTACGTCGACGAGGCGCACACCGTCGGCATGTACGGCCCCCAGGGCGCCGGGCTGGCCGCCCAGCTCGGCATCTCCGACGAGGTCACCGTGCTGATGGGCACGTTCGCCAAGGGGTACGGCACCGCCGGCGGCTATCTGGCCGGTCCCGGCTCCATGATCGACGCGGTGCGCAGCCTGGCACCGGCGTTCATCTTCACCCTCTCCATGCCGCCGGCCCTGGCCGCCGGCGCCCTGGCCAGCGTCCGGCACCTGCGGGCCGGCGACACCGAGCGCGAGCAGCTCCACGAGCGGGCCGCGCTGCTGAAGTCGCTGCTGCGCCGGGCGGGCATCCCGCTGGTGAGCGAGCAGAGCCACATCGTGCCGGTGCTGGTGGGCGACGTGGACCGCTGCCGGCGGCTGGCCGGACTCCTGCTGGAGCGGCACGGGCTGTACGCGCAGCCCATCAACTTCCCCAGCGTCGCCATGGGGAGCGAGCGGCTGCGCATCAACCCCTCCCCCGTCCACCGGCCCGCCGACGTCCATCACTTCGCCGACGTCCTGGACCGCGCCTGGGACGAGCTCGGCCTGCCCCGCACGACGGCGCCCGCCGCCTACGCGGAGTCGGCGTGAGCGGGCCCGGCCCCGGGCCGCTGGTCGTTCCCCGCCATGCGGCGGGGGACGACCGGCAGGCCACGCCGTGGGCCCGCTGCGCCGTGCTGTACGCCTTCCTCTTCCTCATGGGGGCCGAGACGTTCCTGGTCTCGCCGCTGCTGCCCACCATCGCCGCGGACCTGCGGGTGGGCACCGGCGCCGCGGCCCAGGTCGTGACCGCCTACGTGCTGGCGTACGCGATCGCCGCTCCCCTGCTCGGCGGGGTCTCCGACCGGTTCCCGCGCCGGGTGTTCGTCGCCGGGGGCGGGGTGCTGTTCCTGTGCGGCAACCTCCTGTGCGCCACGGCCGGCAGTCTGGGCGCGCTGACCGCGGCCCGCGCCCTGACGGGCCTGGGCGGGGCGATGGCCGCCCCGGCGATGTGGGCCTACTTCGCCGAGGCCGCGGCCCCGCGGCAGCGCGGCCGGGCGGTGGCGGGCGGGGTCGCCTGCTACGCGCTGGGGCAGGTGCTGGGGGTGCCGCTGGGCGGGCTGCTCGCGCAGAGCGCCCACTGGTCCTGGGCGTTCGCCGCCCTGGCCGCCGGACTGGCGCCGGTGGTGCTGCTCGTGGTGTGGCTGCTGAAGGGGCCGCCTCCGGGCGTCGCCGGTTCGCCCCGTGCCGGTTCGGTGCTGGGCGGGTTCGGGGTGTGGCGGGAGGGGCGGCTGGCGCTGCCGCTGCTGTCGACGGGCTTCCTGCAGGCCGGTCGCCTGGGCGCGTACACGTTCGTCGGTGCGCTGTTCGCCGAGCGCTTCGCCTTCGACGCGGGGCGGCTGGGGCTGGTCGGGCTGCTGGTGGGGGCCGGTTCCCTGACGGGCTCGGTACTGGCCGGCCGGGTGATCGACCGGGTGCGGGGGCGCGGCGGCGACGAGAACGGGCTCGCGGCCGTGCTGGCCCTGGTGTTCGTGGCGGCGGCCGTCGTCACGTTGTCCGCCGGCCGGCTCGAGGTGACCCTGGCCGCGCTGTTCGTGTGGTTCATGGCCGGCGGCGCCTTCTACACCACGCAGCAGACCTATCTCGGCGGCGCCAGCCCGCGCCGCCGGGCGAGCGTGGTCTCGTGGAACGGCACGCTGGACCACCTGGGCGTCGCCGTGGGCACCACCGTGCTGAGTCCCTGGCAGCCCGCGGGCCCGGCGTTCATCGCCGTCACGGCCGCGCTGGGGGTCACCGCGGCGGCCCTGTCGGCGGTGACGGCCCGCCGCAACGCCCGGAGCGACGCCGGGCGGTGAGCCCGGGGCGCGGCAGTGGAGATGGAGGGACCGGTCACGGGCCCGTCGCGGCCGGGAGCCGCGGCGGGCCCGTGAGCTGCTGCGGCCGGTGCCCGTGAGCTCCTGCCGCGGCGGTGGGTCAGCTCGCGAGGTGGAAGCCGGCGCCGACTCCGCCGTTGGCGTTCATCTCGTCGATGATGCTCAGGATCGGCGAACTGTGCTGGGCGCCCCAGGCGTTGCCGACCAGGGTCTGCCCGTCGACGACGGGGGCACCGGAGTCACCGCCGTTGGTCCAGATGAGGTGGGTGAACCAGATGCCGCTGGTGCCCAGCTTCTTGCCGCAGGTGAGGCCGGTGCGGTGGCCCTGCTTGCACATGCGGGTGCCGTTGGCGGGCGGGGCTCCGATCGAGGTGATGGTCACTCCGCCGACGGTGCTGGTGGGGGCGACTCTGCTCTCGTCGAGCTTGATCACCGCGTAGTCCAGGCCCTTGGGGCCGGTGTTGAGCAGATTGTTGGGCGTGCTGACGTACGTCACCGTGCCGATGGCGCCCGTCTGGAGGTCGGGGCGGCTGTTGGCGATCGGGGCGGGCTCGAAGGCCGTCCCGGCGGGCGAGACGTCCCGGTAGACAGTCTCGCCGACCAGCTTGTTGCCCTTGTCGTCGATGAAGCAGTGGGCGTTGGTCAGGCCCACCAGGTTGCCGGCCGCGTCACGGCCGACGGCGGTGAGGGTGCAGATGTAGTAGCCGGTGGGCGCCTCCGGCGTCGGGCTCAGCCGGAAGATGATCCCGGTGCCGCCTCCGACGGCCGTGCGCGTGTCCGCGCTCGCGGACGGGGCCGTCGCGACGAGGGACATGCTCGCGACGAGGACGGCAAGGCCCAGGGCACGTAACACAGGTAACACACGTCTCATGTGATCACTCCAAACAGTCGATGTCGGACGGAACACGCCTCAGACCGGGCGCGCTTCGATCAACTTGTAGGTGTTCGGGAACGGCAGCGGGGTGATGGTATCGAGGCGGAAGCCGGCCGTTGCGCACAGTGCGCGGAAGTCCTCGGCGGTCCGTTCCCTGCCGCCGACGTTCACCAGCATGTTCAGGTCGCTGAGGTAGCTGAAAAAGGCGAGGTCGGTGCTCTCGGCGGGCACGGTGGACGGCAGGACCGGTTCGACGAGCAGGAGTGCACCGTTGTCCGGAATGACACCCCGGATGTGGCGCAGAATGGTCGCGCACTGGTCGTCGTTCCAGTCGTGGATCACGCTCTTGAGCAGATAGAGGTCGCCACCGGCCGGCACCGAGGCGAAGAAGTCGCCCGTCTCCAGGGCCACTCGGTCGGTGAGGCCCTCGCGGGAGAAGCGCGCGGAGGCCTGCGCCAGGCCTTCCGGAGTGTCGTGGACGATGCCTCGCGGGCCGGGGTGCGCGCGCAGAATGGCGGAGAGCAGGGTGCCGTCACCGCCGCCCACGTCCACGACGGTGGAGAACCGGCCGAAGTCGTAATGATGGGGAATGACGTCGGCGGCGAGCTTCGTCGCCTGGCTCATCGCCGCGTTGAACTCGGCGGACAGCTCTGGGCGTTCCTTGAGGTGGCCGAAGAAGTCCGTGCCGAACACCGTGTCGAACGACGGCTTCCCCGTCCGCACGCTCTCGTCCAGGCGGTCCCAGCCGCGCAGCATGACCGGGTCGGTGAACATCCGTGCCACCGAGAGCATGGTGCCGGGCACGCCGGCGCGCAGCAGGTCGCCCGCCGGAGTCGTGGAGAAGGCACCCGGCGCGGTCTCGGTCAGCAGCCCCAGCGCCGCCAGGGCGCTCAGCAGCCGGTGGGTGGCCTGCGGCTGGGCACCGAGTTCGTGGGCGAGGTCGGTGGCCTGGCGCTCGCCGTCACCGATGAGTTCGAAGACGTCCAGCCGCAGGGCGGCCCCCAGGGCCTGCGTGGCCAGCTGCCCGAAGGCCAGCCGCGAGACGAGACCGCGGTGCTGCCAGTCCGCCGCGACCTGCTCCTTGTTGTCTTCCGCTCCTGTCATCGTGGCCCCCTTCGTGGTGGCGCCGTCCGGCGCACGGGCGCGCGCCGGACGGCGGGATGCCGAAGCCCGGCGGCTCACCGCCACCGGGAAGTTAGGCAAGCCTAAGTTGATGTCGGGGAGGCCGCAATGCCCCGCGGGCGGGCGTCGCCCGATCCGGCGCCGGTCATGACGCCTGTTATAACTTCCTGCATGTCGCACATATCTTTACGCCGTTCCGTCACGCTGGCGCTCGCCCTGGCGACGTTCCTGGGCCCGGCCGCCGCCACCGCTGCGGCAGGCGGTCCGCGGACCGGCGCGTCCCCCGCCGCCACGGCAACGGCCCCGGACCAGGACGTGGCGAGGCGGCTGGACCGGTACGCCCATCCGCTGCGCACCGCCGAGCCCGGCGGTCCCGGGGGTGATCTCGCCGCGTTCGCCTCGATGACCCGGGGCGCGTCCATCGTCGGAATCGGCGAGGCATCGCACGGCTCGAAGGAACTGTTCACCGTGAAGGACCGGTTGTTCAGGCAACTGGTGCGGCGGGAGGGCTTCTCCGCCTACGCCATGGAGATCAGCTGGTCGGCGGCCACCCGGCTGAACACGTATCTCCTCACCGGCAAGGGCGATGTACGGCAGATCATGCGCGAGGAGTTCCAGGACGGGTACTTCCTGCTGAACACGGAGGAGATAGCGCAGCTGTTCAGCTGGATGCGCGAGCACAATCGCACCGCCTCGCACCAGCTCCGCGTCGTGGGCCTGGACTTCTCGGACGCCGATCCGGAGCAGTACGAGCGCATCCTCACCTGGGCCGAGGACAACGAACCCGCCCTCCTTCCCCAACTCCGCCGCCACTATGCCGCACTCCGCGCCCTGCCCACCGGGGTCGGCACGCGCATGGCGGCGTACAACGCCCTGCCGCTCGCCGAACGGAAGACGATGGCGGACGACGCGGCGGCCGCCTACCGGCTGCTGGCCGGGGCCGGAAAGCGGGATCCCTGGGTGCTGCAGGAGGCCCGGATCATCTCGCACATGGCCACGGAGTACACCGTCGACTGGAGCGACCCGGCCCAGGCGAAGGCCGCGAGCCGCCACCGCGACCGGACCATGGCGGAGACCGCCGTGTGGTGGCAGCGGCAGACGGGCGAGCGAATCGTGATCTCGGCCCACAACGGGCACGCCGCCTACGAGTCCGCCGTGCCCGACTTCTACCCGGTCACGATGGGCGCGGACCTGCGCGAGCTCGTCGGCCGTGAGTACCTCGCCGTCGGCACCTCGCTGCACAGCGGCAGGTACCGCGCCCGCACGGCGACGGGCGGGACGGGTGTGTACGCCGTCGGCCCCGCGGCCCCCGGCAGCAACGAGTACACCCTCGACCAGGTGCGCTACCGCGACTTCTACGTCGACCTGCGCGCGGCGGGCCGCGACCGGGTCCTGGGCGACTGGCTGAAGACGGCACGCCCGACGTACGTCATCCCGGGCCGGTACCCCAACCAGCCGACACCACCGCTCGCGCTGGGCCGTGCCTTCGACGTCGTGGTGCATCTGCACACGGTGCGGGCGTCGGTACCGCCGGCCGAATGACGGCGGGCCCCCGGTGGGGGCAGACAGGATTCGATCAGTCGAGATACGGTTCGAAGTCCCAGTAGGGCCGTACCCTCTGCCGGGCCGCCAGGGTGTGCGGGTGCTGGGCGCCCAGGGTGCGGGTCAGGCGTTGGAGGGCGCTCTC
>NZ_JBITZS010000013.1:0-165608 GCF_044547045.1 Streptomyces sp. NPDC053048 | reverse complement strand
GTCAAGGAGTACAAGGCCGAGCTCATGCACCCGTACTACGCGGCCGAGCGCGGTCTGGTCGACGACGTCATCGACCCCGTCGAGACCCGCTCGGTGCTGATCCGGTCGCTGGCGATGCTCGCGACCAAGCACGCGGACCTGCCGTCCCGCAAGCACGGCAACCCGCCTCAGTAACGCACGTCACCGCACGTCCCGTACTTCAGTCATCGGAGACATACGCATGAACGACACGCTCGTACGCGTCGAGAAGGGCCTCGCGGACGCCGAGGAGCTGGCGGCCGTGACCGCCGTCCTCCTCGCCCGCGCCGCCGGCCACAACTCGGCCGCCGCCCGCATCCCCCGCCCGCGCCGCAGCACGGCCGCCTGGCGCCGCCTGGAGCGCACGCCCGGCTTCCGGGCACCGCACAGCTGGCAGGGCTGAGCCGGCAGGGCTGACGCCCGGCCCGCACGCACGGGGAAGGGCCCCGAACCGACCGGTTCGGGGCCCTTCGTCTGCCTGTGCCGCAACGCGAAGAGGTCCCCGCACTCCCGAGGAGTGCGGGGACCTCTTCGCATCCGAGCTGCGGCGCAGCCGCCCGGCTAGCGCAGTCGCGCCATGAGGGCGTGCTCGACGAGCGTGATGAGGGCGCTCTTGGCCTCGTTGCGGTGCCGGGCGTCCGTCGTGATGATCGGCGCGTCCGGGCCGATCTGGAGGGCCTCGCGGACCTCCTCCGGCGTGTACGGCTGGTGTCCGTCGAAGCCGTTGAGGGCGATGACGAAGGGCAGGCCGCTGTTCTCGAAGTAGTCGACGGCCGGGAAGCAGTCCGCCAGGCGGCGGGTGTCGACGAGGACGACGGCGCCGATGGCGCCGCGCACCAGGTCGTCCCACATGAACCAGAAGCGGTCCTGACCCGGCGTACCGAACAGGTACAGGATCAGGTCCTGGTCCAGCGTGATACGGCCGAAGTCCATGGCCACGGTCGTCGTGGTCTTGTCCGGCGCGTGGGTGAGGTCGTCGATGCCCGCCGAGGCGGAGGTCATGACGGCTTCGGTGCGCAGCGGGTTGATCTCCGAGACCGCGCCGACGAACGTGGTCTTGCCCACGCCGAAGCCACCCGCGACGACGATCTTCGCGGAGGTGGTGGAGCGGGCTGCCTCGCCGCTAGAGGTTCCGAAGTCCACTGAGCACCCTTTCGAGCAGTGTCACGTCAGGCTGGCCGCCGGCGGACGCATCGCCGCCGGGCTGATGAATGGCGACGAGTCCGGCCTCCGCCAGGTCGGCGACGAGGATTCGGGCGACGCCGAGAGGAATGGTCAGAAGTGCCGAGATCTCGGCGACCGACTTGATCTCATGGCACAGGTGGCAGATGCGCTGGTGTTCCGGCAACTGCCCTTGGAGCTGGGACGGCTGGGCCGTGGTGTGCACCAGTGCCTCGATGGCGAGCTGGTACCGCGGCCGGGTCCGGCCGCCGGTCATCGCATAGGGACGGACCAGCGGGTTGTTCTTCTTGCCGCCCGACGGGGCGGCCGCGCGCCGTTGCTGAGGCTGGGCCGGCACATGGGGAGGGCGCTGCTGCTCCGGCATGGACCCGTAGCCCGGTGAGGATGGTGAGGAGGGGAAGTTGTAGCGGTTCCAGGGCTCTTGAGCCTGCTGGTCATTGCCGTACGGGTAACCGCCTGGGGGCGTTGCCACGTCTTCCTCCTCCAACTTGCCTGTCTACTGCTGGTCGCGCCACCGCACCCTATGGCGCGGTGGCGCGAAACGCACTGCCTCTTTGCTAGTTGAGAAGGCTCCCCTGCAGTTCCGCCCGCAGGTCGGGCGTCAGTACGTTGCCCGCGCGGTCGACGAGCAGGGCCATCTCGTAGCCCACGAGGCCGATGTCGCACTCCGGGTGCGCCAGCACGGCCAGCGAGGAACCGTCGGAGATCGACATGATGAAGAGGAAGCCGCGCTCCATCTCCACCACGGTCTGGTTGACCGTGCCGCCCTCGAAGATCCGGGAGGCACCGGCGGTCAGTGAGGTCAGGCCGGAGGCCACTGCCGCCAGCTGGTCGGCGCGGTCCCGCGGAAACCCTTCGGACATCGCCAGAAGGAGTCCGTCGGCGGAGACCACGACGGTGTGGGACACCCCTGGGGTGTTGTCCACGAAACTGGTGATCAACCAGTTCAGGTTCTGCGCCGCCTGGCTCATCGGGCTCAACTAACGCTCCTGATCGTAGGTGCCGCCGGGGCCGAAGCCCTGGTCGTGTTGCTGCTGGTCGTTCGCGGAGGTCTCCCCCGCGGTGCGCCCCTGCTGGATGCCGCGGCGCAGGTTGGCGAGCCTGCCACGGACGTCCTCCGGTGCGCGGGAGATCTGGGGGCCGCCCTGGGGGGTCTGCTCCGCCTTGCCCTCGACCAGATTGGCCTTGGGAACCCGGCGAGGGAGACCGGAGGGGGTCACGCCGCCGGCCTTCGGCTCACGGAGCTGTCCGGCACGCTGCCACCGCTCGTCGTTCGCCGACCGCCATTCGGAGTTGTCACCCTCCTGAGGCTGCTGTGGGACCTCCTGCTGGGACTGCTCCCGGTCTCCGCCGTCCCTCGTGGCCTCCTCGCCCGTCTCGGTGTGCTGCCACCGCTTGTCGCGGCGCGGCAGACCGGACCCGGTCAGCGAGGGGGATCCGCTCGAGGCGGGGCCCGGACGGTCGAACTCTACGCGCTCCGGCTGGGCCGTGTCAGCGGTCGGCCGGGATTCCGATTCCGCTCCGTAGCCCTGTCCGTACCCATGCTGGTACGTACCTGCGTCGGTCCACTCGCCTTGATGAGCGGGGGCGTTGTAGTCGCCGTAGCTCGGGGAACCGCCGGCGTCCGGCTGCGGGTAGGAGGGTTCCGCGTAGCCGTTCTCCGCATAGGCCTGCCCGTCCTGGTGGTACGGGTCGGCGGCCGGTGCGGCGGTGGGCTGCGCCTGCGGGGGTATGTGCTCCTGCGGCTGTGCGTGGGGCTGCTCGAACTGCTGCTGAGGAACCTCGTCGCGGAACAGCGGGCGGTTGTCGGCGGCCTGCGCCTCCAGCGCCGCACGCCGCTCCTCGCGCATCAGCGAGCGTCCGACCGGGTCCAGCGAGGCGCCGGAGCCGGCGGCGTCCGGCCGCGCGTCGTAGCGGGAGTCGTCGAAGCCGAGCTCGGCGGCGGTGCGGCCCTGGGCGACGGGCGGCGCCGCCTGCTGCTGGCCGGGCACCATCCGGGAGACGGTGAAGTCGCCGTCGGCGAGCTCGTCGCCGCCACCGCCGTGCGTGATCGCGTCCGGGAGCATCACCAGGGAGGTGGTGCCCGCCTGCTCGCCCGAGGGGCGCAGCTGGACGCGGATGCCGTGCCGGGTGGCCAGGCGGCCGACCACGAACAGGCCCATGCGCTGGGAGATCGCGGCGTCCACCGTCGGCGGGTTGGCCAGCTTGTGGTTGATGTCCGCGAAGTCCTCGGCGGTCAGGCCGATGCCCTTGTCGTGGATCTCGACCATGACGCGGCCGTCGGGCAGACGGGTCGCGGTGACGCGGACCTTGGTGTGCGGGGAGGAGAACGAGGTGGCGTTCTCCAGCAGCTCGGCGAGCAGGTGCACGAGGTCGGTCACGGCCAGGCCGTGGATCTCGGCCTCCGGGACGCCGCTCAGCTCGATGCGCTCGTACGCCTCCACCTCGGAGGTGGCCGCGCGCAGCACGTCCACCAGCGGGATCGGCTGGTCCCAGCGGCGGCCCGGCTCCTCGCCCGCGAGGATGAGGAGGTTCTCGCCGTTGCGGCGCATACGGGTGGCCAGGTGGTCCAGGCGGAAGAGGTTCTCCAGCTGGTCCGGGTCGGCCTCGTTGTTCTCGAGGTCCGTGATCAGGTTCAGCTGACCCTCGATCAGGGCCTGGTTGCGGCGCGAGAGGTTGGTGAAGATCGCGTTGACGTTGCCCCGCAGCAGGGCCTGCTCGGCGGCCAGCCGGACGGCCTCGCGGTGCACCTGGTCGAAGGCGCGGGCGACCTCGCCGATCTCGTCCTTGGTGTCGATCGGGATGGGCGTCACGCGGGTGTCCACGCGGCCCGGGTCGGTGCGCGAGAGCTGGTCGACCAGGGCCGGCAGGCGCTGCTCGGCGATGTCGAAGGCGGCGGTGCGCAGGCGGCTCATGCTGCGGCTCATCGAGGCGGCCATCTTTCCGGCCACCAGGAAGGCGATCAGCAGCGCCAGGATCATGATCGAGGAGTTGACGATCGCCTCGCGTTGGGCGTCCGAGGCGATCCTGTCGGCCTCCTCCACCGCGTGGTCGGCCAGGTGCTCCTCGACGGAGCGGTAGGCGCCGAACTTGGCGGTCGAGGTGGTCAGCCACGAGTCGGCGGTGACGCCCTTGGCCTTCAGCTGGGCGGCGGTGGCGCCGGACATGATGGTCAGCGCCATCTTGTCCTGCTCCTCGACCTGGGCGTCGGAGCTGAGCGCGCTGTTGAGGCGCTTGATGTCCTCGTCCATGCCGCCGGCCTCGTACTCGCCGCGGGCGATGTACTCGAGGAAGTTGTAGGAGGCGAAGGCGGTGAGCAGCGTCTCGCGGTTCTTGGCCGTGCCCGGGTCCACCAGCAGGTGGGTGCCGATGGAGCGCTGCAGGGACTCGGCGGCCTTGGCGAGCGAGACCGCGTAGACCATGCGGCCGTAGGAGGTGACGTTGCCGGTGCCCAGGCCGAGCTCGTTGGTGAAGGCCATGAGCGGACGCTGGATGGCGCCGTAGCCGTCCTCGGTCTTCGCCCCGTCCAGGGCCGGGGTGTACGCGGCCTGGCGCAGCTTCGGCAGCGTCGGCTCGGCGTCGCGGACGGCCTTGAGACGGCGCTTGAGCGCCGGGGTGTCCGGCATCTCCTTGACGCGCTTGTCGAACTCGGCGCGGGCGGAGTCGGTGGTCTCGCGGGCCTTCTTGACGGTCGCGTCGTCGCGGTTGCCCTCGAGCAGCGGCTTGGCCGACACGTCGCGCTCGTCGATGACGGCGTGGGCGTAGGTGGCCGCGGCCCGCACCAGACGCGCGGTGTCCGCGGCGTCCTGCGCCTCGAGCCAGGTGTCGACGGAGGACTTGACGTTGAGGCCGCCGAACACGAGGGCGATGATCACGGGGATCAGCAGGATCGCGTTCAGCCGGAGGCGCACTCGCCAGTTGCGGGGCGAGAATCTCCCGCCGCGGCCCTGGGGGGCGGCGGGGGGTTCGGGCATGTCGGAAGGCGGCACCGCTGTGCGCGACGGCGGGGTGAAGTTGCCCCGCTCGTCCCGCGCCTGCTGCGCGGCGCCCGTCTTTCTTCGCCTCACTCGACCAACAACCTCTCGGCGTCTGCACCTGTGCTGTGCCGTTTATCCGTGAGAGCCATGACGGCTCGGTCCGGGAATTCCAGCACGTCCGGCAGGTGCATTCCAAACAACGGACAGAGCCCGTGAAGGCCGCGATTTGCCTGACATAAAACGGGCATTAAGGCCGAGCCGCGCCAAATGGCGGGGTGGTTGACTGCAGAACGAAGTCGGCCGGACGCGCCCAGTGGTCGCGTCCGGCCAATTCTCTGTCGAAACGTTATGAACGAAGAAGGACGTCGTGGTCAATCCCACAACTTACACACCGTCACGACATTCGGTCGAACAACGCTATTTCAGCCGCGCCATCAGCGCGTGCTCGACGAGCGTGATGAGCGCGCTCTTCGCCTCGTTGCGGTGGCGCGCGTCGGTCGTGATGATCGGCGCGTCCGGGCCGATCTGGAGGGCCTCGCGGACCTCCTCGGGAGAGTACGGCTGGTGTCCGTCGAAGCCGTTGAGGGCGATGACGAAGGGCAGGCCGCTGTTCTCGAAGTAGTCGACGGCCGGGAAGCAGTCCGCCAGGCGGCGGGTGTCGACGAGGACGACGGCGCCGATGGCGCCGCGCACCAGGTCGTCCCACATGAACCAGAAGCGGTCCTGACCGGGCGTACCGAACAGATAGAGGATCAGGTCGTCATCGAGGGTGATTCGGCCGAAATCCATCGCCACGGTCGTCGTGGTCTTGTCCTGAACGTGACTCAGGTCGTCGATGCCCGCCGAGGCGGACGTCATCACGGCCTCGGTGCGCAGCGGACTGATCTCCGAGACCGCACCGACGAACGTGGTCTTGCCGACGCCGAAGCCACCCGCCACCACGATCTTCGCGGAGGTGGTCGAACGGCCGGTGCCGACCGTGCTCCCGTTAGAGCTTCCGAAGTCCACTGAGCACCCTTTCGAGCAGTGTCACATCCGGCGTACCGCCGGACTCCCCGCCGCCGCCCGGCTGGTGAATCGCCACCATGCCGGCCTCCGCCAGGTCCGCGACCAGGATCCGTGCCACACCGAGCGGCATGTTCAGCAGCGCGGAGACCTCCGCGACCGACTTGACCTCCCGGCACAGGTGGCAGATCCGCTGGTGCTCGGGAAGCAGCCCCCCGAGGTGGGCCGGGTCGGCCGTGGAGCTGACCAGCGCCTCGATGGCGAGCTGGTAGCGCGGCCGGGTGCGACCCCCCGTCATGGCATAGGGGCGGACCAGCGGCTGGTCGCCTTCATCCCCGTACGGCGCATGGTGAGAAGCGCCGTACGGGCCGGGCGAGGCGGGCGGGGTCATGAATCCTCCGGACGGGACAGCAGGATGGCAATAATGCCGTCGAGCGGGGGCCGGTGGGGGGTTTTCGGCCGTACGGTCGGACGGGATATGCGGTGTGTGTCGGTCAGTTCAGCAGGCTGCCCTGGAGCTCGGCGCGGAGATCCGGCGTGAGCACATTGCCCGCGCGGTCGACGAGCAGGGCCATCTCGTAGCCCACGAGGCCGATGTCGCACTCCGGGTGCGCCAGCACGGCCAGGGACGAGCCGTCCGAGATGGACATGATGAAGAGGAACCCCCGCTCCATCTCCACCACGGTCTGGTTGACCGTGCCGCCCTCGAAGATCCGGGACGCGCCGGCCGTCAGCGAGGTCAGGCCGGAGGCCACCGCCGCCAGCTGGTCGGCGCGGTCGCGCGGGAACCCTTCGGACATCGCCAGAAGCAGTCCGTCGGCGGAGACCACCACCGTGTGCGACACCCCCGGGGTGTTGTCCACGAAGTTGGTGATCAACCAGTTCAGATTCTGCGCCGCCTGGCTCATCGGACTCAACTAACGCTCCTGCTGGTAAGTGGGGCCAACATTGTGACTGCCGGTGGTCGGGCCGCTGCCGGCCTGACGTCCCTGCTGGATGCCCCGGCGGAGATTGGTCAGCCGGCCGCGTACGTCGTCGGGCGCACGCGAGACCTGCGGACCGGTCGGAAGGGACTGGGTCTGCGTCGTTTCGGCGGTTCCCTCGACGAGGTTGGCACGCGGCACCCGCCGCGGCAGCCCGGAAGAGGTGATTCCGCCCGCCGCCGGCTCGCGGACCTGCTCGGCCCGGCGCCAGCGCTCGTCGTTGGGGGAGCCCGGCCAGTTCTCCTGCGCGCCGCCGCTCGGCGCGGCCGGCGTGCGCGGCACGTCGCGGCGCGGCGCCGGGCGCTCGGAGTCGGCCGGCTGCTGCGGCACTCCGCCGCCCTGCGTGTCACCGGCGGCGCCGCGGAACCAGTGCGACTCCAACTCCTCGAACAGCGGGGTACCGGCCTGCGGCTCGGCGCCGGCGCCCGGACGTCCGCCGCGGGCGGCCGGCTCGAACCTCTCGCCGCCGGCCTGCGCGTCGCCGGGCACGGCCTGCGGGAACTGACCCGTCGCCGCGTCGCGGGAGTCACCCGGTACAGCCTGCGGGAACTGGCCCGTGCCTGTCAGCGCGTCGCCGGGGTTCGGCTGGGCGAACCGGCCCGTGGGCGCGTTCCGGTGGTCGCCGGGCGCGGCCTGCGGGAACCGGCCGGTGGCCGCGTTCGGCGTCTCGCCGTGCGTACCGGGCAGGTCGTACTGGCCGGAGGTGTTGCCGGACTCGTTCCCCGCGGGGCGGGTGAAGGAGCCGGTGGCCTCGGGGCCGCCGGGCAGCGCGAACTGACCCGTCGTGGTGTTCGGCGCCTCGCCCGCGGCGGGCAGCGCCGGGAACCCGGCGGTGTCGGCGGGCTGCTGGAACCGGCCCGTCGTGGCCGACGGCGGCTCGGTCGCGTCCGTGATCGGCGGGAACTGCGCCGTGTCGCCGGGGCCGCCGCCGAGCGGGGCACCGCCGGCGGCCGGGCCGCCCTTCTTGCGCTTGGGCGGCTTCGGCGCCGAGGGACGGCGGCCGGAGTGCTCCGCGTCCTCGTGACCGCGCGGCGTGTCCTGGGCGGCGCGCGGCGAGCCGTCGCCGGCCAGCGGCCAGTCGTCGGCCGGGGCGCCGGGGCCCTTGCGGCCCGGCCCGGCGGCCGGAGCCTGCGGGGAGTTCTGGGCGTTCCGGTCGTTGCCCCAGCTCGGGGCCTGACGGCCGGTGTCACCGGCGGCGGGCGGGGAACCGGCCGCACCGCGGGCGGGCAGCTGCGGACGGCCACCGGCACCGGCCGGCGGCGGGACCGCGGCGGGGCCGCCGGCACCGCGGGTGGGCAGGCCGGGGGTGCCGGAGGCCGGGGCGCCCTTGCCGCCGCGCGGCGTGGTGTCGAAGAGGCTGCCGGTGGCGGCGCCGCCGCTGGGGCCGGAGCCCGGGGCGGGACGCGTCGGCAGGCCGTTGCCGGTCGCACCGCCGCGCGGCGTGATGGCCGGGCGCGGGCCGCTGCCCGGCACCTGGCCGCGCTGCTGGCCGGGGCCGGCCGCGGGAGCACCCGGGCCGCCGGGACCGCCGGGGCCGCCGGCACCCGCACCGGGGGCCGGCTTCTTGTGGCCCTGGGCCACGTCGACCGGCAGCATGACGAGCGCGGTCGTACCGCCGGAGTCGGACGGGCGCAGCTGGATGCGGATGCCGTGTCGCAGGGACAGACGGCCGACCACGAACAGACCCATGCGCCGGGAGACGGAGACGTCCACGGTCGGCGGGCTGGCGAGCCGCTCGTTGATCGCCGCGAGGTCCTCGGGCGAGAGGCCGATGCCGGTGTCGTGGATCTCGACCAGCACCCGCCCGTCGGGCAGCGCGTGACCGGTCACCTTGACCTTGGTCTGCGGGGAGGAGAAGGAGGTCGCGTTCTCGAGCAGCTCGGCGAGGAGGTGGACGAGGTCGTTGACCACGCGGCCGGCGACCTCGGTCGGCGGCACGCCGCTGAGCTCGATGCGCTCGTACTGCTCCACCTCGGACGCGGCGGCACGCAGGACGTCGACGAGCGGCACGGGCCGGGTCCACCGGCGGCCGGGCTCCTCACCCGCGAGGACGAGGAGGTTTTCGCCGTTACGGCGCATACGGGTCGCGAGGTGGTCGAGGCGGAACAGCGAGGAGAGCTGGTCCGGGTCGGCCTCGCGGCTCTCGAGCTCGGAGATGAGCGAGAGCTGACGCTGGATGAGACCCTGGCTGCGGCGCGAGAGGTTGGTGAACATCGCGTTGACGTTGCCCCGCAGCAGGGCCTGTTCGGCGGCCAGACGCACGGCCTCGGTGTGCACCTCGTCGAAGGCCGCGGCCACCTTTCCGATCTCGTCCCGGCTGTGCACACCGACGGACTCCACGGACGTGTCGACGTCCTGCGGGTCGGTCTCGGACAGCTGCTTGACGAGCTCGGGCAGACGTTCCTGGGCGACCTTCTGGGCGGTGTCCTGCAGCCGGCGCAGCGAGCGCACCATGGAGCGGGCCACGACGAAGGCGCCGACGAGCGAGATGCCCAGAACGAGGACGATGAGGGCACCGTTGAGGATGGCCTCCTGGTTGGCCTCGTCTCTCAGCTCGACGGCCTTCTGCTCCATCTGGTTGAGCAGGGTGGTCTCGATCTTGCCCATTTCGGTGATCTTGACCGTGTCCTGGTCGTACCAGTCGCGGTAGCTGGTCTTCTCGTCCTTCAGCGCGTCGGTGTTGCCGAAGACGCGGTTGGCGAAGGTGTTCGCCGAGGTGATGTTCGGGTCGCCGCCGTTGAGCGCCTTGAGGAGCTCGACGCCGTCCTCGGAGCGGATGGCGGTGAACCGCAGGAGGGCCTGTTCCTCCTGCGACAGCGCGGACTGGCCGTACTGGTGGTCGTTCTCGCCGAGGTGGGCGCCCTTGGGGTTGGCGAGCGCGGCGCTCAGCATGGCTCGCTGGATGGAGGCGAACTCCTTGGCGGACGAGAACGTCGCCAGCGCACGCGTCGCGGTGATCATCTCGCTGTTGCTGGTGGCCTGGGCCATGTCCTGGGACAGCGAGAGCAGGGCGTTGATCAGGCCGTTGTAGTTGCTGATCGTCCGCGCGATGTACTCGCGGTCCTTGTAGGACTCCTGGCGGATCTTCTTGATCTTGTCGAGCTCACGCGTGATGTCGACAAGGGTGGCCTGGACGCCGTTCATCGTCGGGTCGTCGGGACGCGCCTTCTTGGTGGTCTCGCGGAACGCCTCGATGGCCCGGTCGGCCCGCTGGCGGGAGGCGACGACCTGGTCGTCCTTGGAGTTGGGGTCGCGGTTGAGGGGACCGGCGGACCGGTCGCGTTCCTCCTGGAGCGCGCTGGCCAGCTGGGTGGCCTTGCCCGTCATCTCCGTGAGGAGCTTCATGTGGTCGAGCTGGTCGACGTTCTCGAGCGAGGTGTCGATACGCAGGGCACCCAGCGTCGTCGCGGCGACAACGGGCAGCGCGAGCAGGGAGACCAGTCGGGTACTGATGCGCCAGTTGCGCAGGGCTATTCGTGAGCCCGTGCTGTTGGCACCCTTTCCCTTCGGCCGTTCGGCGGGCTTGCCACCGTTCGGTGCGTCGACGGGCGTGCCGCGGTCGGTCGCACCGCGCGGCTCCGGCTCCGCCGCAGCGCTGCCATCCCTCTTGAAACGTCCCTGCACTAGCGTCGCAACCTCTGGACCAGGCGTCCCGCCGGGTGAGCGGAGGGACGGTGTCGAGTCGTGGGGGACCGCGGTGCCCCCCTGGCGGTCCCCGGAATTCCAGCACAGTGCCGGATCTCCCAACAAGGCCGGTGCCCGGGGTGAGAAAAAGGGTGACGCTCGGTGAGGGGTTCGGTGACGCACCGTAGAAGATCGCGCCCTGTATGCCGGATTTAATGTCATGAGTCGCCTGGTCCGCCTCGACGGCCCCGGCGTGTCCCAGTCGCCATGATCAGGAGCGGAACGTCTGATTCAGCCCTGCAATGTCCGTTTCGTGGGGGCCAATTGAGCGCCCGTTATGCCGCATTTTTCGGTTCCGTCGTGAGCAAACTCACAGGAGGGCCAGGTCTTGTCCGGCGCGCCGCTGGGGATAGGAGCGCCTTAGCCTGGTCCTTTGCCCAGGCTCCGGCCCGGGGCCCGAAAAGCGCCACGATCCCGGCCGCTCCTCCCGGACGCGCCGCGATCCCGAACAACGCGAGGCACCGCCAGTGAAGACGACCATGCCCTCCCGGAAGACCGCCAACCCGCGCCGCACCACGCTGGCGCACCTGAAGGCCGCCGAGACGACCGGCCTCTTCGCCGTCGCCGAGCGCCCGGAGCACGCCACCGAGCTGCCGACCTCCACCGCCAACCCGCGCCGCACCGTCCTCATGGTCGCGCCGCAGACCCAGGCGCCCCAGGACTGACCGCGAAGCGCACGGGCCGCGCCGCGCCCCCCGCGATAGCCTGAGGTGTCAGACTCCGGCCAATCAGACAAGGGGCACGAGCTTCCCGTGCGCATCGCCAGGTTCTCCATCGAAGGAAACGTCGCCTTCGGCGTAGTGGAAGGGGACGCGTCGACCGAGGGCGGTCCCGTCCTCGACATCATCAAGGGGCACCCCTTCGCGGAATTCGAGCGCTCCGGGCAGAAGGTCCCGCTGAGCAAGGTGCGGCTGCTGCCGCCCGTGCTGCCCAACAAGGTCGTCGCGATCGGCCGCAACTACGCCGAGCACGCCGCGGAGCTGGGCAATGAGGTCCCGGAGGTGCCCGTCACCTTCTTCAAGCCCTCCACCGCCGTCATCGGCCCCGGCGACCCGATCGCCTACCCCTCCTTCTCCAGCGAGCTCCACCACGAGGCCGAGCTCGCCGTCGTCATCGGCCGCATGTGCCGCGAGGTCCCGCGCGAGCGCGTCAAGGACGTCGTCCTCGGCTACACCTGCGCCAACGACGTCACCGCGCGCGACGTCCAGCAGCGCGAGAAGCAGTGGGCGCGGGCCAAGGGCTTCGACACCTCCTGCCCGCTGGGCCCCTGGATCGAGACCGAACTCGACCCCTCCGACCTCGGCATCATGTGCACCGTCAACGGCGAACAGCGCCAGCTGGGCCGCACCGGCGACATGCTGCGCAAGGTCGAGGACCTGATCGTCCACATCACCGAGGCGATGACGCTGCTCCCCGGCGACGTCGTCCTCACCGGGACTCCGGCCGGCGTCGGACCCCTCAACGTCGGCGACGAGGTCGCCGTCACCATCGAAGGCATCGGCACTCTCACCAACAAGGTGATCAAGCGTGGCTAACGCGAACGTCCGCGTACGTTTCTGTCCCTCGCCGACCGGCAACCCCCACGTGGGCCTGGTCCGCACCGCCCTCTTCAACTGGGCGTTCGCCCGCCACCACGGCGGCACCCTGGTCTTCCGCATCGAGGACACCGACGCGGCCCGCGACTCGGAGGAGTCGTACCAGCAGCTCCTGGACGCCATGCGGTGGCTGGGTCTGGACTGGGACGAGGGCCCCGAGGTGGGCGGCCCCCACGCCCCGTACCGCCAGTCGCAGCGCATGGACATCTACAAGGACGTCGCCGCCAGGCTGCTCGACGCCGGTCACGCGTACTACTGCTACTGCACGGCCGAGGAACTGGACGAGCGCCGCGAGGCGGCCCGTGCCGCCGGCCGCCCCTCCGGTTACGACGGAAAGTGCCGCGAGGTCAGCGAGGAGCAGAAGGCGGAGTACGAGCGCGAGGGCCGCGAGCCCATCGTCCGCTTCCGGATGCCCGACGAGGCGATCACCTTCACCGACCTGGTGCGCGGCGAGCTGACCTTCACCCCGGAGAACGTGCCCGACTTCGGCATCGTCCGGGCCAACGGCGCCCCCCTCTACACGCTCGTCAACCCCGTCGACGACGCGCTGATGGAGATCACGCACGTGCTGCGCGGCGAGGACCTGCTCTCCTCCACCCCGCGCCAGATCGCCCTCTACCGGGCGCTCGCCGAGATCGGCGTCGGCAACGGCGGCACCCCGAGCTTCGGCCACCTGCCGTACGTGATGGGCGAGGGCAACAAGAAGCTCTCCAAGCGCGACCCGCAGTCCTCCCTCAACCTCTACCGGGAGCGCGGCTTCACCCGCGACGGGCTGCTCAACTACCTCTCGCTGCTCGGCTGGTCCCTCTCGGCCGACCAGGACATCTTCTCGATGGACGAGATGGTCGCCGCGTTCGACGTCACCGACGTCAACGCCAACCCGGCCCGCTTCGACCTCAAGAAGTGCGAGGCGGTCAACGCCGACCACATCCGCCGGCTGGACCCCAAGGCGTTCGCCGAGGCCTGCGAGCCCTGGCTGCGGGCCCCGCACGCCAACTGGGCGCCGGAGAACTTCGACCAGGCCGCCTGGGAGGCGATCGCCCCGCACGCCCAGACCCGCCTGACGGTCCTCTCCGACATCACCGCCAACGTCGACTTCCTCTTCCTGGACGAGCCCGTCGAGGACGAGGCGTCCTGGACCAAGGCGATGAAGGAGGGCTCGGACGCGCTGCTGCGCACGGCCCGGGAGAAGCTGGCCGCGGCGGAGTGGAACGCCGACGCCCTCAAGGCCGCCGTCGTCGCCGCGGGCGAGGAGCACGGCCTCAAGCTCGGCAAGGCCCAGGCCCCGGTCCGGGTGGCCGTCACCGGCCGCACGGTCGGCCTGCCGCTCTTCGAGTCCCTCGAGGTCCTCGGCCGCGAGCGCACCCTGGCGCGCGTCGACGCCGCCCTGGGCAGGCTCGCGGGCTGACGTCCACGACGTCCGGCCGTACCGGGGCCCGGCAGCCTGTTCCAGGCCGCCGGGCCCCGGCGCGTGTCCGGGGCGGGTCGCGCCCCGGCCGCACGACCGCCCGGCCACCAGGCGGGTTATCGATTTTGGACCCCAGTCCACCTTCGGGTAATGTTCTTCCTGCGCCGCCCGAGAGGGCCGAGAGGCCGGAACGGAAGGCGCAAGCCGGACAAGACCCCTTCAGGGGGGTGGAGTTACGGTGGGGTATGGTGTAATTGGCAGCACGAGTGATTCTGGTTCACTTAGTCTAGGTTCGAGTCCTGGTACCCCAGCCAGAGGAAATCCACTGGAAATTCTCTGGCGAAACTACTGGTAAAGTAGAAACCGCGCGAAAGCGCAAAACGCGAAGTGCAAGCCCCCGTTGTGTAGCGGCCTAGCACGCCGCCCTCTCAAGGCGGTAGCGCCGGTTCGAATCCGGTCGGGGGTACAGATTCCTCAGAGGGAGACCTCGAAGGGGATCGCTAGGGCCCCCGTTGTGTAGCGGCCTAGCACGCCGCCCTCTCAAGGCGGTAGCGCCGGTTCGAATCCGGTCGGGGGTACTGGTTAATAACCACCATGGGGTATGGTGTAATTGGCAGCACGAGTGATTCTGGTTCATTTAGTCTAGGTTCGAGTCCTGGTACCCCAGCGCAGATTGCTTTTCGAGTCTGCAAAGCAAAACAAAAGCAAGCCCCCGTTGTGTAGCGGCCTAGCACGCCGCCCTCTCAAGGCGGTAGCGCCGGTTCGAATCCGGTCGGGGGTACAAAAAAGAAAGAATGCCTTTCGCTTCGGCGGAGGGCATTTTTTCATGCGTCCTTCCCCCCGCCCCGGAGGCGGCGGGATAATCCCCGCATGGTCCATCCCCACGGCGTGCGCCGCCGGGTCCACGCCGGTGACCTCCAGCCCGGCGACCACGCGTGCCTGCTGTTCGAGTCGGACGAGGAGCGGGCGTCGATCCTGCGGGACTTCGTCCTGGGGGCCTGGACGCGGAGGACAAGATCCTCTACCTCAGCGGCGAGGACGACCCGCCCGGCCCCGACGCCCTGCTGGACGCATACCGCCTGAGCAGCGCCCCCGGAGCCCGCGCCGACCGCGTCGAGGTCGTACGCCTGGCCGAATTCCTCTCCGGTCCCGGACAGTTGGAGCCCACCGCTCTGATGCACCGGCTGCGCAGCGCCGCCCGGCGCTCGCGCGAGGAGGGCTACCGCGCGCTGCGGGTCGCAGGAGAACTGTGCGCCGCGCTCCACGACGGCCAGGACGTCCACCGGCTGCTGCGCTACGAGGCGTTGCTGGCCGAGGAGTTCAGCTCCGGCGGGGCCCTGGCCGTCTGCCAGTACGACATCCGGCGCTGCGAACCCGCGGCCCTGGACGCCTTCGCCTCGGCCCACGCCCGCAGCGTCGAGGCGGACCCGCTGGTGCGCACCGCCGAGCTGGTCGTCGCCCGCACCTACCGCCCGCAGGGGCTGCGCATCGAGGGAGTGGTCGACGAGGGAGCCCACCGGTGCCTGCGGGACGCCCTGCGGTCGGTCGCGGGCGTGCGGGACGACGTCCGGCTGGAGATGTCCCGGGTGGAATTCCTCGACCTGGGCGGGCTGCGGCTGCTGATGACCTTCGCCCGCGCCCGCGCCGCCCGCCACTGCACCGTCGAGCTCAGCGGGCTGCCGCCGCACCTGCTGCAGGTCATCACCGTCGTCGGCTGGGACCGGACACCCGGCCTCCGGCTGGGGGCCGTGCATGCCTGCTGAGGGCCCCGCCGGGACCGGCTTCGTCCACCACGCCTGCCTGTACGGCAGCGACGCCGAGTTCCTGGCGACGGCCGTGCCCTTCGTGCGCGACGGGCTGGCCGCCGGCGAGCCCGTACTGGCCGCGACCACGCCCGCCAACATCGAACTGCTCCAGCGGGCCCTGGGGGAGCGGGCGCACGCGCTGGACACCGCCGAGACCGCCTACTTCGGCCGCCGCCCCGTGGAGCGGGTGACCGCCTTCCTGCGCTACCACGACCGCCGCGCCCGCCCCGGGCGGCGCACCCGGATGATCGCCGAGCCGGTGTGGGGCGGGAAGTCCGCCCGTCAGGTCGCCGAGTGGAAGCGGATGGAATCCGGGCTCAACGTGCTGCTGGCCGCCCTGCCGGTGTGGATGATCTGCCCCTACGACACCAGGACCGTCCCCGCCGACGTGGCGCGGGCCGCCTGCGCGACGCATCCCGCGCGGCTGGACGGCCGGCGGCTGATCCCCTGCGCGGGATACGCGGACCCCGGCGCCTACGCGGCCGAGGTGGCGCCGCCGCGCTCCCCGGCGCCGCCGGGGGCCGCGCGCACCGGCCCGACGGCGCGGCGCGCGGCGGTGCGCCGCTTCGCCCGCGAGCGGGCCGTGGCGGCGGGCCTGAGCGGTGAGCGGCTGGCGCTGGCCGTCCTGGCCGTCTGCGAGGCCGCGGGCTATCTGCTGGCCGGGGGAGGCACGCGGGTGGCCCTGCGGGCCTGGGAGGAGCCGGGGGCGGTGGCGTACGAGCTGCTGTGCACCCGGGACGGGGGCCGGGCCCTGGCGGTGCCGGCGTTCGTGGGCTTCCATCCGCCGGGGCCGGCCGCCCACCCGGAGGACGGTCTGTGGCTGGCCCGCACGCTCAGCGAGTCCCTGGAGGTCCGGGCGAAGGGCGCGCTGACGCGCGTCACCCTGCGGATCGCCGGCCCCGGGGACGCGGAACGGCTGTGACGACAGGCGCTGGGCCTGCCGTCACAGCCGTCGTTCCACGGGCTCGCCCGCCTCAGCCGTTGCGGCGCAGGGCCTCCGTGAGGCGGACGGCGGCGTCCAGGACCGCCTGGGCGTGCATGCGGCCCGGGTGGCGGGTGAGGCGCTCGATGGGGCCCGAGACGGAGACCGCCGCCACGACCCGGTTGGACGGGCCGCGCACGGGCGCCGAGACCGAGGCCACGCCCGGCTCGCGCTCGCCGATCGACTGGGCCCAGCCCCGGCGCCGCACGCCCGAGAGCGCCGTCGCCGTGAAGCGCGCCCCCTGCAGGCCGCGGTGCAGCCGCTCCGGCTCCTCCCAGGCCATGAGCACCTGGGCCGCCGAGCCGGCCTTCATCGGCAGGGTGGAGCCCACCGGCACGGTGTCCCGCAGTCCGGACAGCCGCTCGGCGGCCGCCACACAGATGCGCATGTCGCCCTGGCGCCGGTAGAGCTGCGCGCTCTCGCCCGTCACGTCCCGCAGGTGCGTGAGCACCGGCCCCGCCGTGGCCAGCAGCCGGTCCTCGCCGGCCGCGGCCGCCAGCTCGCTGAGCCGGGGCCCCAGGATGAACCGGCCCTGCATGTCGCGCGCCACCATCCTGTGGTGCTCCAGCGCCACCGCGAGCCGGTGCGCCGTCGGACGCGCCAGCCCCGTCGCCGTGACCAGCCCGGCCAGGGTCGCCGGACCCGACTCCAGAGCACTCAGTACCAGAGCCGCCTTGTCGAGTACTCCCACGCCGCTCGAGGCGCCACCAGTGTTGTCCATGCAACGATACTCGCGTCTCAAAGTATGAAACGCAAGTTCAAATTTTCCCGAGACCCGCCAACCTGGAACGCACAGCACCATCCGGCAACGAGTTGGCCGGCGACGACGCCGGCCGGAGGGACAGCGATGGGACGGACACTCGCGGAGAAGGTCTGGGACGACCACGTCGTCACGCGCGCCGAGGGCGAGCCCGACCTCCTCTTCATCGACCTGCACCTGCTCCACGAGGTCACCAGCCCGCAGGCCTTCGACGGCCTGCGCAAGGCCGGGCGCCCGGTCCGCCGACTGGACCTGACCATCGCCACCGAGGACCACAACACCCCCACCCTCGACATCGACAAGCCCATCGCGGACCCCGTCTCCCGCACCCAGCTGGAGACCCTGCGCCGCAACTGCGCCGAGTTCGGCGTCCGGCTGCACCCGCTGGGTGACGTCGAGCAGGGCGTCGTCCACGTGGTGGGGCCGCAGCTGGGCCTGACCCAGCCGGGCACCACCGTCGTCTGCGGCGACTCCCACACCTCCACCCACGGCGCCTTCGGCGCGCTGGCGTTCGGCATCGGCACCAGCCAGGTCGAGCACGTACTGGCGACCCAGACGCTGCCGCTGTCGCCGTTCAGGACGATGGCGGTCACCGTCGAGGGCGCGCTGCCGCAGGGTGTCACCGCCAAGGACCTGATCCTGGCGATCATCGCCAGGATCGGCACCGGCGGCGGCCAGGGCTACGTCATCGAGTACCGCGGCGAGGCCATCGAGCAGCTGTCGATGGAGGCCCGCATGACCGTCTGCAACATGTCCATCGAGGCGGGCGCCAGAGCCGGGATGATCGCCCCGGACGAGACCACCTTCGCCTACCTCAAGGACCGCCCGCACGCACCCAGGGGCGCGGACTGGGACGCGGCCGTCGAGTACTGGCGCACCCTGCGCACCGACGACGACGCCGTCTTCGACCACGAGGTCGTCATCGACGCCGGCGAGCTGTCCCCGTTCGTCACCTGGGGCACCAACCCCGGCCAGGGCGCGCCCCTGTCCTCGGCGGTGCCCGACCCCGCCTCGTACGAGGACGCCTCCGAGCGCCTGGCCGCCGAAAAGGCCCTGGAGTACATGGGGTTGACGGCAGGTCAGGCACTGCGGGACATCCGCGTGGACACCGTCTTCGTGGGCTCCTGCACCAACGGCCGGATCGAGGACCTGAGGGCCGCCGCGGCGGTGCTCGAGGGCCGCGGCGTGGCCGACGGCGTCCGGATGCTGGTCGTCCCCGGGTCCGTCCGGGTGGCCCTGCAGGCCGTCGAGGAAGGACTGGACAAGGTGTTCACCGCGGCCGGCGCCGAGTGGCGGCACGCCGGCTGCTCCATGTGCCTGGGCATGAACCCCGACCAACTCGCGCCGGGCGAGCGCTCCGCGTCGACGTCCAACCGCAACTTCGAGGGCAGGCAGGGCAAGGGCGGCCGCACCCATCTGGTCTCGCCGCAGGTCGCCGCCGCCACCGCCGTCCTGGGCCATCTGGCCTCCCCGGCCGATCTGCCCGCCGCCGACGCCCCCGCCCCCCTGGAGGTCTGAGCCATGGAAGCCTTCACCACGCACACCGGCCGGGCCGTCCCCCTGCGCCGCAGCAATGTCGACACCGACCAGATCATCCCGGCGCACTGGCTGAAGAAGGTCACCCGCGACGGCTTCGAGGACGGGCTCTTCGAGGCCTGGCGCAAGGACCCGGACTTCGTGCTCAACCGTCCCGAGCGCGCGGGCGCCTCCGTGCTGGTCGCCGGGCCCGACTTCGGCACCGGCTCCTCCCGCGAGCACGCGGTCTGGGCGCTGCAGAACTACGGCTTCCAGGCCGTGGTCTCCTCCCGCTTCGCCGACATCTTCCGCGGCAACTCGCTGAAGAACGGTCTGCTGACGGTCGTCCTGCCGCAGGAGACCGTCGAAGCGCTGTGGGAGCTGACCGAGAACGACCCCACCGCCGAGGTGACGGTCGACCTGGTGGACCGGCAGGTGCGGGCCCCGGGCATCACGGCCGGTTTTGAGCTTGACGAGAACGCCCGGTGGCGGCTGCTGGAGGGGCTGGACGACATCGGACTGACCCTCCGGCACGAGGCGGACATCGCCGCTTTCGAGGCCCGGCGGCCCGCTTTCAAGCCCTCCACGGCCCTGATCTGAGGTCGATTCCGGCTCGTTTGGCCCAGTGTCGGGCGGCTTGGGACGGCTCCCCGGAGCCCCGGATTTTCGCTGCTCACCCAGGGTTTGGCATGATGCGCCCCCTGTCTTCGGACAGGGGGCGCGTTGCTTTGTTGAGGGCCCGTGAAGCGACAACTCGCCTCAGATGGCACAATCGGTGCATGGAACGCGACAGCCAACTCGAGCTTTACCGGCTTGTCGCCGCCCAACTGAAGGAAGCGCACACGAAAGTGCGCACACTGCAAGTCCCGGAGGGCGTACGGATGGCGCTGTCCCGGCAGCTGCTGGCCATCACGGCCTCGGCGAAGCACGATCTCTCAGGCGCGGCAAGGCGTCTGGACCGGCTGATGAACGACCTCGACGAGGGCCGTTTCCCCCAAGAGCCCGGCACGCACGGAACTCCGTGATGCGTCGGGTTCGTTGCGGCACAAGGGTGATTAGACCGTTTCGTGTTTGATTTGCGGTATATATCTGCCTAACGTGCGAAAAAGCTGGAGCACATTCCAGCCAATGTCTCCGAAGGGGAAGACGTGAACAAGGCGCAGCTCGTTGAAGCGATTGCCGACAAGCTCGGTGGCCGTCAGCAGGCCGCAGACGCGGTCGACGCGGTACTCGACGCGATTGTCCGTGCGGTTGTCGCCGGCGACCGGGTCTCGGTCACCGGTTTCGGCTCGTTCGAGAAGGTCGACCGTCCCGCCCGCTACGCCCGCAACCCGCAGACGGGTGAGCGGGTTCGGGTCAAGAAGACCTCGGTGCCGCGCTTCCGTGCGGGCCAGGGCTTCAAGGACCTGGTGAGCGGCACGAAGAAGCTGCCGAAGGGTGGCGAGGTCTCTGTCAAGAAGGCCCCCAAGGGCAGCCTGACGGGTGGCAAGGTCACCGCCAAGGCCGCGGCCAAGAAGGCCACCGCCAAGAAGGCGGCCGCGAAGAAGGTCACCGCCAAGAAGGCGGCGCCGACGAAGGCAGCCGCGGCGAAGAAGGTCACGCCCGCCAAGAAGGCGGCAGCCGTCAAGAAGACGACGGCCGCGAAGAAGACCACGGCCGCCGCCACCAAGGCGGCAGCGGCGAAGAAGACCACCGCCGCGAAGAAGACGACCGCCAAGAAGGCGGCCCCGGCCAAGAAGGCGGCCGTCGCGAAGAAGACCGCGCCCGCCAAGAAGGCCACGACCCGCACCACCACCGCGCGCAAGACCACCGCCAAGAAGACCGCCGCCAAGAAGAAGTAAGGCAGCGGCACACGGCGTCACGCGCCGGGCCGGGCTCCCTCCGGGGAGCCCGGCCCGCGGTGCGTGTACGGCCGTGCGGCGACGGCCACCGCTATGGCGTCGTGCGGCTGGAGGGGTCGTCCGGCGGGAGGGCCCGCAGTCAGAAGGTCTGCAGCGTCACCAGGGCCACCCGGCGCTCCGCCACCGGGCCCGAGGCGCCCTCGGCGAACTCGATCCGCACCCGCTGCCCCGGCCGCAGCAGCCGCAGCCCGCCGGCGTCGAACGCCGCCGTGTCGAAGGGCACGGGCGTGCCGTCGTCCAGGAGAACGCTCCCGGAGCGGGTCTGGGGGTCGAAGGTGTACGCGGTGGCCTGCATGTCAGCAGCCTAGTCCGCCCCACTGACAACGGCCGTCACGGCACCGGCCAGGGCCGCCGTGCGGGGCCCCACGCCCAGCCGCAGCGCCGCCCGCAGGTCCCGCGCCGTGTCCACGTCCCGGCGCACGGAATCCACCCCCGCCAGGCCGATCTCGCGCGCTCCCGACGCGCTGTGCCGCGCCCGCGAGGCGCCCTCGAACGCCGGCGCCAATTCCATTCCGCGGTTGGCCGCCAGCAGTGTCGTACCGATTCCGGCGGCGTCCGCGAGAAATGCGCGCGGGAATTCCGCGGCGAAATCGAGCACCCGCCCGAGTTCGGCGGGGCGCAGTGCCGGCAGATCCGCGTTCAGGGTCGCCACCGGTGAATCCGGCCGCCCCGCGCGGACCGCCCGCGCCCCGTGCGCCAGCGCCGCGTTCAGGCCCCCGTCCCCCGGCGGCTCGGGCAGCACCCGGGCGCCCAGGGCGGCCAGCTCGGCGCCCGCCTGCCGGTCCCGGGTGACGACCGCCACACCGCCCACTGACGGGCAGGCCAGTGCCGCGCCCACGGTGTCCAGGGCGAAGGCCAGCGCGAGCGCCGGGCCCGGCAGCCGCGCGGACTCCGCCCGGAGACGGCTCTTGGCCATGGCCAGCGGCTTCACCGGCACCACCAGCGTCCACACCACATCCGCCCCCTCGCTTCGCTTCGGTCTCATTGTCACCCGCTGCCGCAGCCATGACCGGAACGCGGGGTTACGGTGTTCTCGACAGACCGGGTACCTGGGGCGACACTTGTCCGGCCCCCGGGTGAGCACCAGACCCGAAGCAGCCGCCAGGTCCCAACAGAAGGGTGTCCGAGTGTCCCGCCGCAGAATCGGCTTCTGGTACCGCTTTACGGCGGTGTTGGCAAAACCGCCGCTCGTGGTTCTGTTCAAGCGGGACTGGCGGGGAATGGAGCACATTCCGGCCGACGGCGGATTCATCACCGCGGTCAACCACAACTCCTATCTGGACCCGCTGTCCTACGCGCACTTCCAGTACAACACCGGGCGCGTCCCGCGCTTCCTCGCCAAGGCCGGCCTGTTCAAGGGCAGCTTCGTCGGCGCGATCCTGCGCGGCACCGGGCAGATCCCCGTCTACCGCGAGTCCGCCGACGCCGCCACCGCCTTCCGGGCCGCCGTGGACGCCATCAACAGGGGCGAGTGCGTGGCCTTCTACCCCGAGGGCACCCTCACCCGCGACCCGGACATGTGGCCCATGGAGGGCAAGACGGGCGCCGCCCGCGTCGCCCTGCTCACCAAGGCCCCCGTCGTCCCGGTCGCCCAGTGGGGCGCCAACGAGGCCATGCCGCCCTACGCCAAGCAGAACAAGCTCCGGCTGTTCCCCCGCAAGACCCTCAAGGTGCTGGCCGGCCCGCCCGTCGACCTCTCCGCCTATTACGGCAAGGAACCCACCGCCGAGGTGCTGCGCGAGGTCACCGACCTCATCATGCGGGCCATCACCGACCTCCTCGCCGAACTCCGCGGCGAGCCGGCCCCCGCCGAGCCGTACAACCACAAGAAGGCCCGCGCCGCGGCACGCCGCGCCGCATCGGCCGAGGAGGACAGCAAGTGACGCGCGTCGCCGTCTACGGCACCGGATCCTGGGGCACCGCCTTCGCGATGGTCCTCGCCGACGCGGGCTGCGAGGTGACCATGTGGGGCCGCCGCGCCGCCCTGGTGGACGCCATCAACACCGGCCGCACCAACCCCGACTACCTCCCCGGCGTCGAGCTGCCCGCCGCGGTACGGGCCACCACCGACCCCGCCGAGGCCGCCCGCGACGCGGCGTTCACCGTCCTCGCGATCCCCTCCCAGACCCTGCGCGCCAACCTCACCGAGTGGGCGCCCCTGCTGCCGGACGACACCGTGCTCGTCTCCCTGATGAAGGGCGTCGAACTGGGCACCGCCAAGCGGATGAGCGAGGTCGTCGAGGACGTGGCCAAGGTCTCCCCGGACCGCGTGGCCGTCCTCACCGGCCCCAACCTCGCCAAGGAGATCGCCGCCCGGCAGCCCGCCGCCGCCGTCGTCGCCTGCCGCGACGAGTCCGTCGCCAAGCGCCTGCAGGCCGCCTGCCACACCGCCTACTTCCGCCCGTACACCAACACCGACGTCGTCGGCTGCGAACTGGGCGGCGCCGTCAAGAACGTCATCGCCCTGGCCGTGGGCATCGCCGACGGCATGGGCCTCGGCGACAACGCCAAGGCCTCCCTCATCACCCGGGGACTGGCCGAGACCACCCGGCTGGGCCTGGCCATGGGCGCCGACGAGCACACCTTCGCCGGCCTCGCCGGCATGGGCGACCTGGTGGCCACCTGTGCCTCGCCGCTCTCCCGCAACCGCACCTTCGGCGCCAGCCTCGGCCGCGGCATGACCCTCGAGGAGACCATCGCGGTCACCCGGCAGACCGCCGAGGGCGTCAAGTCCTGTGAGTCCGTGCTCGATCTGGCCCGGCGTCACCATGTCGACATGCCGATCACCGAGACCGTCGTGGACATCGTCCACGAGGGCAAGCCGCCCATGGTGGCCCTCAAGGAGCTCATGTCGCGCAGCGCCAAGCCCGAGCGGCACTGACGCACCCGCTGCCAGCAGGTACTCTCGACGCGATATGAGCAGCGAGACCTCCCCCCAGAGCACTGACCGGAAGCCGCGTGTCGCGGTCGTCTTCGGCGGCCGCAGTTCCGAGCACGCCATCTCCGTGGTCACCGCGGGCGCCGTCCTGCGCGCCATCGACCGCACCAAGTACGAGGTGCTGCCGATCGGCATTACCACCGACGGCCGTTGGGCACTGACCGCCGACGACCCGGAGCGGATGGCCATCACCGGCCGCACGCTGCCCAGCGTCGACGACCTCACCGAATCCGCCGAGGGCGGCGTCCTGCTGCCGGTCACCCCGGCCAGCCGCGAGGTCGTCTACACCGAGCCCGGCGCCGTGCCCAAGGCGCTCGGCGAGGTCGACGTCGTCTTCCCGGTGCTGCACGGCCCCTACGGCGAGGACGGCACCCTGCAGGGCCTGCTGGAGCTGGCCGGCATCCCCTACGTCGGCGCGGGCGTCCTGGCCTCCGCCGTCGGCCAGGACAAGGAGTACATGAAGCGGGTCTTCATCTCCTTCGGGCTGCCCGTCGGCCCCTACGAGGTGATCCGCCCCCGCGAGTGGGAGACCGACCCGGCCGCCGCCCGCAAGAAGATCGTGGACTTCGCCGGCGAGCACGGCTGGCCGCTGTTCGTGAAGCCCGCCCGCGCCGGCTCCTCCATGGGCATCACCAAGGTCGACGACCTCTCCGGCCTGGACGAGGCCATCGCCGAGGCCCGGCGCCACGACCCGAAGATCCTGGTCGAATCGTTGCTGCGAGGCCGTGAGATCGAGTGCGGCGTCCTCGAGTTCGCCGACGGCCCGCGCGCCAGCGTGCCCGCCGAGATCCCCCCGGTCAGCGCGCACGACTTCTACGACTTCGAGGCCAAGTACATCGACTCCGCCTCCGGCATCGTGCCCGCCCCGCTGAGCGACGACGAGACCCGCCGCGTCCAGGAGCTGGCCGTCGAGGCCTTCGAGGCCGCCTCCTGCGAGGGACTGGTCCGCGCGGACTTCTTCCTCACCGAGGACGGCGAGTTCGTGATCAACGAGATCAACACCATGCCCGGCTTCACGCCCATCTCCATGTACCCGCGCATGTGGCAGGAGAGCGGCGTGGCGTACCCCGAGCTGGTCGACCTGCTCCTGCAGGCCGCCCTGCGCCGCTCCACGGGCCTGCGCTAGCCGCACGGACCCCGGTGGGCGGCCTCAGGACTGGACGCCCACCGGGACGGTCTTCCCGACGGCGTCGGCGAGATCGGTCAGCGCGCTGATGTCACCGGCGCCGCCCACCACCGCCTTCGGCAGCGTCACCTCCACCCACGCCTGCCGCAGCGTCGTGGTGCAGCGCACACTGCCGTCCGGCTGCTTCTCCGGCAGCCACTCCACACCGTCGATCTCCACCGAATCGGCCGTGGGGTTGTAGTGTTCGGTGCCGGGCGTAAGGATCTTGGGACGCCCCACCCCGCAGCGCAGCGAGATCGCCGGGTCACCCCACACGGCGGTGAGATCCGAGACGGGATCGGCACTACGCCGCTTCCGTCCGTCCACGGTCCCGGGCAACTCCTTGTGCAGCGCCCTGCAGAGCTCGGCCTGCCGGGCCGGCGGCGTGGGCACCGCCAAGCTCGCCTTGCCGTCCGTGGCCGCAGTGCAGGCCACGGACGTGCACAGCAGGGCGACGACAGCGGGCAGGCCGAGGGGCCGGCGAAGCGAAATCTTCACCGGCCGAGCATACGGGGGAGCTAGATGTGGACGACCGGGCAGGTCAGGGTTCGGGTGATGCCCTCGACCTTCTGCACCTTGGCGACCACCATCCGGCCCAGCTCGTCCACGGTGTCCGCCTGCGCGCGCACGATCACGTCGTACGGCCCGGTGACGTCCTCGGCCTGGATCACTCCCTCGATCTTGCCGATGACTTCGGCCACGGTCGACGCCTTGCCGACCTCGGTCTGGATCAGGATGTACGCCTGTACCACGGGACCTCCAGGGCGGCTACGAGGATCATGTGGGGAGAAGAGACGCCACGGTACCGCGTCGCCGCACGCCGCGGGGAGACCCGCGCGGCCTGCGCGGCGCGGGACACGTCATGAACAGGGCAACCGAACACTCCGAGGAGGAGCTCAGTGAAAGGCACCGTGGGCGAGTTGGGGGAGTTCGGGCTCATCAGAGAGCTGACCTCCCGGCTCACCACCACCCCGGCGGTCCGTCTCGGGCCGGGTGACGACGCCGCGGTGGTCGCCGCGCCCGACCGACGGGTCGTGGCCAGTACGGACGTGCTCCTGGAAGGGCGGCACTTCCGCCGCGACTGGTCCACCGCCTACGACGTCGGCCGCAAGGCCGCCGCCCAGAACCTGGCCGACATCGCCGCCATGGGCGCCGTGCCCACCGCCGTCCTGCTCGCCCTCGTCGTCCCCGCCGAGCTCCCCGCCACCTGGCCGACCGAGCTCATGGACGGGATCCGCGACGAGTGCCAGGTCGCCGGCGCGGCCGTGGTCGGCGGCGACGTGGTGCGCGGCGAGACGATCACCGTGGCCATCACGGCCCTCGGCGACCTGCGCAACCACGAGCCCGTCACCCGCTCCGGCGCCCGCGCCGGCGACGTCGTCGCCGTCACCGGCTGGCTGGGCTGGTCCGCGGCCGGACTCGCCGTGCTCTCCCGCGGCTTCCGCTCCCCGCGCGCCTTCGTCGAGGCCCACCGGCGGCCCGAGCCGCCCTACCACGCCGGCCCCGCGGCCGCCGCGCTCGGCGCCACTGCCATGACGGACGTCAGCGACGGCCTCATCGCCGACCTCGGGCACATCGCCGAAGCCAGCAAGGTCCGCATCGACCTGCGCACCGCCGCCATCGACGTGCCCACGCAGATGTACGACATCGGCCAGGCCGTCGGCGTCGACCCGCTGCAGTGGGTGCTGACCGGGGGAGAGGACCACGCCATCGTCGCGACCTTCCCGCCGGACGTGAAGCTGCCGGCCCGCTGGAAGATCATCGGAGAGGTGGTCAACCCCTCCGCCCTGCCACAGGTCACCGTCGACGGCGCGCCCTGGGACAAGGCCGGCGGCTGGGACCACTTCGGGGACGACCTGGAGCCCGGCGAGTAGATTGCGCCCATGCGCATACCCCCGCCCCGCGTGCTGACCGTCGCCGGATCCGACTCCGGCGGCGGCGCGGGCATCCAGGCCGACCTGAAGACCATGCTCGCCCTCGGCACCCACGGCATGAGCGTGCTCACCGCCGTCACCGCCCAGAACTCCCTGGGCGTCCAGGGAGCCTGGGAGCTGCCCGCCGAGGCGGTACGGGCGCAGTTCCGCAGCGTCGTCGACGACATCGGCGTCCAGGCCGTCAAGACCGGCATGCTGGCCTCGGCCCCCCTCGTGGAGACCGTCGCCGGGCTGCTGGAGGGCGTGGACGCCCCCGTGGTCGTCGACCCGGTGGGCGTCTCCAAGCACGGCGACGCCCTGCTGGCCGCCTCCGCGCTCGAGGCCGTCCGCACCCGCCTGCTGCCCGCCGCCACCATCGCCACGCCCAACCTGGACGAGGTCGCCTGGCTCACGGGCGTCCAGGTGAGGGCGGAGGACGACCTGCGGCGCGCGGCGGAGGCCGTACTGGCCCACGGGCCGCGCTGGGCACTCATCAAGGGCGGCCACCTGGAGGGCGACGCGGTCGATCTCCTCACGGACGGCGACGAGGAGCACTGGCTGAGGGCCCCGCGCCACGACAACCGCCACACGCACGGCACCGGATGCACGCTGGCCAGCGCGATCGCCGCCGGCCTGGCGAAGGGCCGCACCGTGCCGGAGGCCGTCACGGCGGCCAAGGAGTACGTGACGGGGGCGATAGCGGCGGGATTCGCGCTGGGAGGCGGGATCGGGCCGGTGGACCACGGATGGAATCTCGGCCCGGCCGGCGCTTGAGGCCAACGGGGTCCGGGGGCGGGGAGCCCCGGACACGCAACCCGGACATGCGAAAAGCCGGCCACCCCGAAGGGAGACCGGCTTTCAAGGGGCGGCGAGGCTGCCGCGCTACTAGCTAGTTAGCGCGAGACCTTGCCGGCCTTGATGCACGAGGTGCAGACGTTGAGGCGCTTCGGCGTCCGACCGACCACGGCACGCACACGCTGGATGTTCGGGTTCCAGCGACGGGACGTACGGCGGTGCGAGTGCGAAATGTTGTTGCCGAAGCCCGGCCCCTTGCCGCAGACGTCGCAGTTGGCAGCCACGGGTCACTCCAAAGACTTCAGATGCACTTACGGGAAATCCCGGCGTGCCGGGTCGTAGGTGACTGGCTTGCCAGGGGATGGCCTGATTCTCATCAGGCAACCGGAGCAGCATACAACGACCGCTCCTGGACAACGAAACTACCATGACCGGCCCGGACACCGCCCGGCCCACCTCCCCCGAGGCCCGGCGGGACTAGTCTGCTCCAGTCCCGGCTCGGGAAGCCCCGAGACCCGGGATCCGTGACCCGAGAACCCCGAGAAGTCCGAGGAGGACACAGGTGCCGCATGCGCTCGACGCCGACGTGGTCCGCACCTGGTGCGCCCTGGCGCTCGACGCGCTCGGCCGGGCCCGCGAGGAGATCGACGCGATCAACGTCTATCCCGTCGCGGACGGCGACACCGGCACCAACCTCTACCTGACCGTCGAGTCCGCCGCCCGCGCCGTGGACGCCGTCTTCGACGGCCACGCCACCACCGGTCCGGGCTCCCGCCCGGGTCTGGCCGAGGCCGTCCGGGCCATGGCGCACGGCGCCCTCATAGGGGCGCGCGGAAACTCCGGCACGATCCTCGCCCAGCTGCTGCGCGGCATGGCGGAGGTGCTGGCCGCCGGTGACGAGGATCACCGCGCCCCCGGGCCGCCGCCCGACGAGGCCGGCCTGCTGCGGCGCGCCCTGCGCCGCGCGGTGGAGTCGGCCTACGAAGGCGTGGCCCGCCCGGTGGAGGGCACCGTCCTGACCGTCGCCGTCGCTGCCGCCGACGCCGCCGCCTCGGCGGCGGGCGACGCCGCCACCGTCGCCCGCGCCGCCCACGAGCGGGCCCGTACGGCCCTGGCGGCCACCCCCGGCCAGCTCGAGGTGCTCGGCCGGGCCGGAGTGGTCGACGCGGGCGGCCAGGGCCTGGTCGAGGTCCTGGGCGCCCTCGCCGCCGCCCTGGCCGGCACGACGCCCGTCCCCGCGGCCGCCGCGGCACCCTCCCCTCGCCCCACGCGCGCGTGGCGCCACGAGGGCTGCCCCGCCGACCTCGGCGGCGACGCGGCGACGGGCGCCGCACCCGCCTTCGAGGTGATCTACCTGCTGGACGCCGGTGACGACGCCGTCGCCCGGCTGCGCACCCGCCTCGACGCGCTCGGCGAGTCGCTGGTCGTCGTCGGCGGCGACGGCCTGTGGAACGTCCACGTGCACGTGGACGACGCCGGGGCGGCCGTCGAGGCCGGCATCGAGGCCGGCCGCCCGCACCGGATCCGCATCACCCACTTCGGCGCCGCGGCCCAGGAGGCCACCCGCGTCGGTGAGCCCGCCCAGCGGGCCGTCGTCGCGCTCGTCCCCGGCGAGGGGCTGGCCGCACTGTGCGCCGAGGCCGGGGCGACGGTCGTGGGCGTACGACCGGGGGAGCCGCCCGCCAGCGGCGAGCTGGTCCAGGCGATCCGGCGCGCCAACGCCCGCGAGGTCGTCCTGCTGCCCAACGACGCCGACCTGCGGCACACCGCCGCCGCTGCCGCCGAACAGGCCCGCACCGAGGGCGTACGCGTCGCCCTGATCCCCACCCGCTCCCCGGTCCAGGGCATCGCGGCCCTCGCCGTCCACGAGAGCGCCCGCCGCTTCGACGAGGACGTCGTCGCCATGACCGCCGCCGCCGGCGCCACCCGCTACGCGGAGCTGACCGTCGCCGAGCGGCAGTCGTGGACCATGGCGGGCGTCTGCCAGGCCGGGGACGTCCTGGGCCTGATCGACGGCGACGTGGCCGTCATCGGGGCCGAGCTGGCCTTCACCGCCGAGACGGTGCTGGACCGGATGCTGGCCGCGGGCGGCGAGATGGTCACGCTCGTGCTGGGCGCCGGCGTCCCCGACACGGTCGCCGACCGCCTCCAGCGGCACGTGCGCGGCGGCCACCTCGCCGTCGACACGGTCGTCTACCGGGGCGGACAGCAGACCGCGCCGCTGCTCATCGGCATCGAATAGGGCGCGTTGTCAGCGCCGTGGTGTGCAATGGACCCGTGCCCGCGCTCCAGGAACCTCTGAAGAAGACGCTCGGCGGCAACACCGCGAAGGTGCTGGCCGAGCACCTCGACCTGCACACGGTCGGCGACCTGCTGCACCACTACCCGCGCCGCTACGCCGAGCGCGGGGAGCTGACCCGCCTCGCCGACCTGCCGCTGGACGAGCACGTCACGGTCGTCGCCCAGGTCTCCGACGCCCGCGTCCACAAGTTCAACAACGGCCGCGGCCAGCGCCTGGAGGTCACGCTCACCGACGGCAGCGGCCGGCTGCAGCTGGTCTTCTTCGGCCGCTCGATCTACCACCACCAAAAGGAGCTCGTCCCCGGCCGCCGCGGCATGTTCGCGGGCAAGACCGGCACCTTCCGCAACGTCCGCCAGCTGTCCCACCCCGCCTACGAGATGCTCGGCAAGGACAGCGGCGCGGACACCGTCGAGGCCTGGGCCAACGCGCTGATCCCGCTCTACCCCGCCTGCTCGCAGATGGAGTCCTGGAAGATCTCCAACTGCCTCGACGTCGTCCTGGCCTCCATGGAGGCCGCCGGCTGGGACGAGGTGGTGGACCCGCTGCCGGACGCCCTGCGCGAGGGCCGCGGCCTGCTGCCGCTGCCGGAGGCGTTCCGCAAGGTCCACCGCCCGCGCACCAAGGCGGACATCGAGGACGCCCGCTCCCGCCTGAAGTGGGACGAGGCGTTCGTCCTCCAGGTCGCCCTCGCCCGCCGCCGGCACGCCGACTCCCAGCTGCCGGCCGTGGCCCGCAAGCCCGCCGCGGGCGGGCTGCTCGACGCCTTCGACGCCCGGCTGCCCTTCACCCTCACCGACGGCCAGCGCAAGGTCTCCGCCGAGATCTTCGACGACCTGGCCACCGAGCACCCCATGCACCGGCTGCTGCAGGGCGAGGTGGGCTCCGGAAAGGCCCAGCCCCTCGATGCCCTCGTCCTGACTCCGCTGGGCTACCGGCGCATGGGGGACATGTCCGTCGGGGACGAGGTCTTCGTCCCCACAGGGGAGCTGGCTGTCGTCGACGGGGTGTTCCCCCAGGGTGAGCGGGACGTATGGCGCATCGTCCTGTCCGACGGAAGTGCGGTCGAATGCGACGATGAGCATCTGTGGATCGTAGGCACCAGCTGCGCCTGGGACCGCGGACAGCAGCCCAAGGTGATGACGACTCGCGAGATCAGGCTGGACGCCTACAAGGCGAACGGATCATCCAAGTGGTACATCCCGCCGGCCGCTCCGGTCGACCTCGGTGACGGCGCGCCGCCGCCGCTCGACCCTTACCTGTTCGGTCTGCTCCTGGGAGATGGGTCCTTCCGTCACAACTTGCGGCTCTCGACCGTGGACGAAGAGATTCACTCGGCCGTGGCAGCCGTCGTCGCCCCGGACTGCCGACTTGTCCCTGTGCGCGGATCTCGGTGCGACTACACCATTCAGATGGCGACACCGAGGGGCGGAACGCGACGAAACCCGGTCATCGGCTCGTTGCGGTCCCTGGGCCTGTGGGGCCTGACCTCGCATGAGAAGTTCGTCCCGGATGCCTTCAAGAACACCACGATCAAGAATCGTCTTGCTGTCCTGCAGGGCCTGATGGACACCGATGGCACGGTGCAGTCCGACGGGCTGAGCATTTCGTTCTGCTCGGCTTCGCGGCGGCTCGCGGATGACGTCGCCTGGCTCGTGCGTTCTCTCGGCGGCCGGGCTCGTGTGCTGCCCAAGAAGTCCGCGTTCAACGTGTCGGTCGCGCTGCCCGAGGAGTACGCGCCGTTCCGGCTGTCCCGGAAGGCATCACGTCTGCGGCCCCGGCCGAAATACAACACCTTCCGGCGGGGCATCCGCGCCGTGGAGTACGTCGGGCGGAAGCCGGTCCAGTGCATCAGCGTGGCCCATGCGAGCCACGCCTACGTGACGGACCATTTCACAGTGACCCACAACACCATGGTCGCCCTGCGCGCCATGCTCGGCGTCGTCGACGCGGGCGGCCAGGCCGCCATGCTCGCCCCCACCGAAGTGCTCGCCCAGCAGCACCACCGCTCCATCACCGAGATGATGGGCGACCTCGCCGAGGGCGGCATGCTCGGCGGCGCCGAGAAGGGCACCAAGGTCGTGCTGCTCACCGGCTCCATGGGCACGGCCGCCCGCCGCCAGGCACTGCTGGACCTCGTCACCGGCGAGGCCGGCATCGTCGTCGGCACCCACGCCCTGATCGAGGACAAGGTCCAGTTCCACGACCTGGGCCTGGTCGTCGTCGACGAGCAGCACCGCTTCGGCGTCGAGCAGCGCGACGCCCTGCGCTCCAAGGGCAAGCAACCCCCGCACCTGCTGGTGATGACCGCGACGCCCATCCCGCGCACGGTCGCCATGACCGTCTTCGGCGACCTGGAGACGTCCGTCCTGGACCAGCTGCCCGCCGGGCGCTCGCCGATCGCCACCCATGTGGTGCCCGCCAAGGACAAGCCGCACTTCCTGGCCCGCGCCTGGGAGCGGGTGCGCGAGGAGGTCCAGGGCGGCCACCAGGCGTACGTGGTGTGCCCGCGCATCGGCGACGAGGAGGAGCCGAGGAGCGGCGGGAAGAAGCCGGCCGCGGACGACGAGGGACGGCGCCCGCCGCTGGCCGTGCTCGAGGTCGCCGAGCAACTGGGCGCCGGGCCGCTGGCCGGGCTGCGCGTGGAGGTGCTGCACGGCCGGATGCAGCCCGAGGCCAAGGACGACGTCATGCGCCGCTTCGCGGCCGGCGAGGTGGACGTGCTGGTCGCCACGACCGTCATCGAGGTTGGCGTGAACGTGCCCAACTCCACCGTGATGGTGATCATGGACGCGGACCGGTTCGGCGTCTCCCAGCTGCACCAGCTGCGCGGCCGCGTCGGCCGCGGCGCCGCCCCGGGGCTGTGCCTGCTGGTCACCGAGGCCTTCGAGGCGAGCCCGGCGCGCGCCCGGCTCGGGGCGGTCGCCGCCACCCTCGACGGCTTCGAGCTCTCCCGCATCGACCTCGAGCAGCGCCGCGAGGGCGACGTCCTCGGCCAGGCGCAGTCCGGCGTCCGCTCCTCGCTGCGCATGCTCACCGTCATCGACGACGAGGACGTCATCGTGGCGGCCCGCGAGGAGGCCGCGGCGGTCGTCGCGGCGGACCCCGAGCTCGAGCGCCTGCCCGACCTGCGCACCGCGCTGGACGCCCTGCTGGACGCCGAGCGGGAGCAGTTCCTGGACAAGGGCTGAGCCCTGCCCGTGGGGACGGCGCACCGCCGACGGCATACGCTTCAGGGGGCGGCCCCGCCGCCCCGTCCCACCACACCGCGAAGGACTCCTCACCCATGACCCGCGTGATCGCCGGCGCCGCCGGCGGACGCCGCCTGGCCGTGCCGCCGGGCACCGGCACCCGTCCGACCTCCGACCGGGCGCGCGAGGGCCTGTTCTCCACCTGGGTGTCCGTCCTCGGCACCCTCCAGGGCACCCGCGTCCTGGACCTCTACGGCGGCTCCGGCGCGGTCGGCCTGGAGGCGCTCTCGCGCGGCGCCGGGCATGTGCTGCTGGTGGAGGCCGACGCCCGCGCGGTGCGGGTCATCCGGGAGAACGTGCGCGCGGTGGGCCTGCCGGGCGCGGAGGTGCGTACCGGCAAGGCCGAGCAGGTCGTCGCCGGGGCGCCGCCCACGGGCGCGTACGACGTGGTCTTCCTGGACCCGCCCTACGCCGTCACCGACGACGACCTCCGCGAGATCCTGCTCACACTCCGCACCAGGGGCTGGCTCGCGGACGAGGCGCTGGTCACCGTGGAGCGCAGTACCCGAGGCGGCGAATTCCGCTGGCCGGAGGGGTTCGAGGCACTCAGGGCCCGTCGCTACGGCGAGGGGACGCTTTGGTACGGTCGCGCCGCCTCGGCGTGCACCGCCGGATCGGGATCGGGCACGTCATGAATGGACCGGAGAGCGAGGAACCACCGTTGCGCCGCGCCGTCTGTCCGGGGTCGTTCGACCCCGTCACCAATGGACACCTCGACATCATCGCCCGCGCTTCCAAGCTGTACGACGTCGTGCACGTCGCCGTGATGATCAACAAGTCGAAGCAGGGCCTGTTCACCGTCGACGAGCGGATAGAGCTGCTGCGGCAGGTCACCGCCGAGTACGGCAATGTGCGGGTGGAGTCCTTCCACGGCCTGCTCGTCGACTTCTGCAAGCAGCGTGACATCCCCGCCATCGTCAAGGGGCTGCGGGCCGTCAGCGACTTCGACTACGAGCTGCAGATGGCCCAGATGAACAACGGCCTCTCGGGCGTCGAGACGCTGTTCGTGCCCACCAACCCCACCTACAGCTTCCTGTCCTCCAGCCTGGTCAAGGAGGTCGCGGCCTGGGGCGGCGACGTCTCCCACCTGGTGCCGCCGCTGGTGCTCGAGGCCCTCGACGAGCGGCTCGCCGAGCGCCGACCAACTGACTGACCGTCAGTTGCTGCCGGGCGGGGCCCGCCGGCCCTACAGTCGTCCCGTTGCTGCCGTCGTCCCGGGAGAGTGGCGAGCGCCGAGGTGGACGTCCAGAAGAAGCTCGACGAGATCGTCACGACCGTGGCCGGCGCCCGCGCGCTGCCCATGTCGGCCTCCTGCGTGCTGAACCGGGCGGAGCTGCTGGCCCGGCTGGAGGAGGTACGGGCCGCCCTGCCCGGCTCCCTGGAACGGGCGCGGGAGGTCATCGGCGGCCAGGAGCGGCTGGTCGCGGACGCGCGGGCGGAGGCCGAGCGGATCCTCGAGGCGGCCCGCGCCGAGCGCGGCGCGCTGGTCTCCGGCACCGAGGTCGCCCGCCGCTCCCACGAGGAGGCCGAGCGCATCCTCGCGCGGGCCCACCGGGAGGCCCAGGAGATCCGCGCCGGGTCCGACGACTACGTCGACAGCAAGCTCGCCAACCTCGAGGTCGTCCTCACCAAGGCCGCCGGCTCCCTCGACCGCGGCCGCGAGAGGCTGCTGGGCCGTCTCCAGGACGACCGGGGGACGGACGACGGCGCCCCGGAGCGCAGCGCCGACCCCGCGAGGCAGCGGCGGAACGCCGACGCCTACGCGGACGCCGGGCTCCGGGCCGCCTCGGGCGTGCTCGCCGAGGCCCTCGAGGCCGTCGGCCGCGGCCGCGAGAAGCTCCTCGGTGGCCGGCCCGTGGACGAGCTGGCCGCCCACATGGCCGCCCAGGAGGGCCTGCGGGCCGGCCGCCCCACCAGCGACGCCGACTTCCTCGCCGGGCTCGCGGACCCCCGGGAGACGGACCGGGAGCCACAGCCCGCGGCCTGGCCCAGTCACGCGCCGGCCGCCGACCACTCGCAGGACGTGCCGGAGCCGTACGGCGATCCCTACGGCCACCAGCAGCACCCGCAGTACCCGCCCCAGCCGGACCCGTACGCGGTGCCCGGCGGCTACCCTCAGCAGCCCGACCCCTACGCCTGGCCCGCCCAGGACCCGGGGCAGCAGCAGTACGGGCAGTACGGGCAGTACGACCAGGGGCGCTGACCCCGGCTTCCGTCCGCGGCCCGCAGGGGTCCGGATTGGGTCTACGGCGGGCCGTCCAGTATCCTGGCTCTTCGGTCGCGCGTACGTCCGCGATCCAGGCTGCCCGCCGCGTGTCAGAACCCGGGGGCCGCCGTCACCGCAGCGTAGAAAGCAGGAAGCCCTGAACGCCCGCCTTGATCCCCGCAACCCTCTCGTGTTCGATACACGCGAGCTGGGCCGGCGTCCCGGCGCGCTGAAGAGGATCTCCCGCTCCGTCCCGGCCCCCAAGGACCTCGGTATCGAGGTCATCGGTGTGCCCGAGAGCGCCGCGGTGGAGCTCGACCTCCGCCTCGAGTCGGTCATGGAAGGGGTGCTTGTCACAGGCACCGCCCGTGCGCCGCTCACCGGGGAGTGCGTAAGGTGTCTGGAGCCGATCGAGCGCGAGCTCGAGGTGGACTTCCAGGAGATGTACTCCTACCCCGACGCCGACGCCCGGGGCCGCATCGTGGCCGCGGACGACGACGCCGAGGACGACGAGGAGGACATGCTCTTCCTCGAGGACGACTTGCTCGCCCTCGAACCCGTGCTGCGGGACGCGGTGGTGCTCTCACTGCCGCTGCAGCCGGTGTGCCAGGACGACTGCCCCGGCCTGTGCTCCGAGTGCGGAGCGCGGCTGGCGGACGACCTGGACCACCACCACGACGCCGTCGACATCCGTTGGGCGGCACTGCAGGGACTCGCCGGTTCCGACCAGGACGGCGAGAAGGACAACGCACCCCGTTCCGACGGGGATGACTCACAGGAGAAGTAGCCGTGGCTGTTCCGAAGCGGAAGATGTCGCGCAGCAACACGCGCCACCGCCGGTCGCAGTGGAAGGCTGCGGTCACCCCCCTGGTGGCGTGCGAAAGCTGCCACGAGCCGAAGCAGCAGCACATCGCGTGCCCGAGCTGCGGCACCTACAACAAGCGCCAGGTCCTCGCGGTCTGATCGGCGGGTGACAGGCTTCATGTCAGACGCCAGTACGCCGTCCCGCAACCGCGGGCAAGAACCGGCGCCGACGGACACGGCCTCGTCTCACACGCTTCTGGAAGGGCGGCTCGGGTACAGACTCGAGACCGCCCTTCTGGTGCGTGCGCTGACGCACCGTTCCTACGCGTACGAGAACGGCGGCCTGCCCACCAACGAGCGGCTGGAGTTCCTGGGGGACTCCGTGCTGGGCCTGGTGGTCACGGACACGCTCTACCGCATCCACCCGGACCTGCCCGAGGGCCAGCTCGCCAAGCTGCGCGCCGCGGTGGTCAACTCCCGCGCGCTCGCGGAGGTCGGCCGGGGTCTGGACCTGGGCGCCTTCATCCGGCTCGGCCGGGGCGAAGAGGGCACGGGCGGACGCGACAAGGCGTCCATCCTCGCGGACACCCTCGAAGCGGTCATCGGCGCGGTCTACCTCGACCAGGGCCTGGAGGCCGCGGCCGAGCTGGTGCACCGGCTGTTCGACCCGCTGATCGAGAAGTCCTCGAACCTCGGCGCCGGCCTGGACTGGAAGACCAGCCTCCAGGAGCTGACCGCCACCGAGGGCCTGGGCGTGCCGGAGTACCTGGTCTCCGAGACCGGACCGGACCACGAGAAGACCTTCACGGCTGCTGCCCGCGTCGGTGGTGTCGCGTACGGCACCGGCACCGGCCGCAGCAAGAAGGAAGCGGAGCAGCAGGCGGCCGAGTCCGCCTGGCGCGCCATCAACAGCGCGGCGGAAGCGCGCGCGGCGGCCGCGAAGGCGGCTGCCGAGGGCGCCGACGACGCGCAGGGTGCGTCCCACTGACGCACCGTTCGTCCTCGATCGCCGGGTGTTCCCGCTGAAGCGGGAACACCCGGCGATCGGTCAATTCTCCGGAGGGGTGCGTTGCCCGAGCTGCCCGAGGTCGAGGTCGTCCGCAGTGGCCTGGAGCGCTGGGTCGGCGGCCGCACGGTCGCCGCGGTGGAGGTCCTGCACCCCCGGGCCGTCCGCCGCCACCTGGCCGGACCGGACGACTTCGCGGCCGGGCTGACCGGGCACCGGCTGGGTACTCCCCGCCGCCGCGGCAAGTACCTGTGGCTGCCCCTCGAGCCCCCGGCCGCCGGGGCCGCGCCGGACCGCGCCGTCCTCGCCCACCTGGGCATGAGCGGCCAGCTCCTCGTCCAGCCCCAGGGCTCGCCCGACGAGAAACACCTGAGGGTCCGCGTCCGCTTCGCCGACGCCGAGGCCACCGAACTCCGCTTCGTCGACCAGCGCACCTTCGGCGGGCTGTCGCTGCACGACACCGTGCCCGGTGACCCCGACGGGCTCCCGGACGTCATCGCGCACATCGCCCGCGACCCGCTCGATGCCGCCTTCGACGACGCCGCCTTCCACACCGCGCTGCGCCGGCGGCGCACGACGATCAAGCGGGCGCTGCTCGACCAGTCGCTGATCAGCGGCGTCGGCAACATCTACGCCGACGAGGCGCTGTGGCGCACGCGGCTGCACTACGACCGCCCGACCGCGACCCTGACCCGGCCGCGCACCGACGAGCTGCTGCTGCACATCCGCGAGGTCATGAACGAGGCACTGGCCGCGGGCGGCACCAGCTTCGACAGCCTCTACGTCAATGTGAACGGCCAGTCCGGCTACTTCGACCGCTCGCTGGACGCCTACGGGCGTGAGGACGAGCCCTGCCGGCGCTGCGGCACGCCCATCCGCCGTCGGCCCTGGATGAACCGTTCCAGCTACTTCTGCCCGCGCTGCCAGCGCCCACCGCGCACCGCCTAGGGCGTGCCCGGCCGGTCGGCGCGGCGTGTGGTCAGTAGCCGAAGTCCTGCGTCCACCAAGGGCCGTTGCCACCGTGGTGCACGCCCACGCCGATGCTCCGGTAGTCGCAGTTGAGGATGTTCGCGCGATGACCGCTGCTGCGCATCCACGCCTCCATCACGGTGTGGGCGTCCGGGTGGCCGCGCGCGATGTTCTCCCCGCCCAGGTTCTTGATGCCGCGCCGGGCGGCCCGGTCCCAGGGGCTGCGGCCGTCCGGGTCGGTGTGGTCGAAGAACCCCCGCCGGGCCATGTCGTCGCTCATCGACTGGGCGAGCCGGTTCAGCTTGGAGCTGGCCCGCAGCGGCCGGCAGCCCGCCTTCGCCCGCTCCGCGTTGACCAGCGACAGCACCAGATGCGCCGCCGCGGACTGGGGATCGGCCAGCGTGCCGTGCGCCGCCGCCCGGACGACCTCGTCCCGCTCCGCCGCATGCGGGCCGTCGGCCGTGGGGGAGTGGTGCCCGTCCTGGTGCGGCCACTCGTCGGAGCCGGTCCGCCGCCCCGTCGGGACCGCCGAGGGCGGCGCCGAAGCGGCTGACGGCGCGGGGCGCCCGGCCCCGCGCGAGACGCGGGCCTCCTCCGTGCCCCGTCCCCCCGCCCCGTCCTGCCGCTCGTCCCGGCCGGGGGCGTTCCGCGCCACCGCCTCCCGGGCGGTGCGAGCCTGCCGGGCGCGCTCCTCCCGCTCCTGCTCCTGCTCGTGCGCTCGGTCCGCCTGGGTGGTGGCCGACGGGCGGGGGCGCTGCTCGGGGACCTCGATCGGGCCGTCGGCGAGGATCTGCCCGCTGCCGCCGCCGGCCGCCGGGCCGTCGCCGCCGCCCGGCAGCCCGCCGGTGGGCAGCAGGCCGGAGACCATGGCGACGGCGCCCATCGCCACGGCGGCCGAGGCGCCCAGCAGCCCGGTCCGGCGGGCCGGCGGAACCGCCTTGACGACCTTGCCGGCGGTGCCCGCCCTGCCGGTCCTGGCCGCCTTGCCGGTCTTGGTGCCGCTCTTGGCCGCGCCGCCGCGACGGCGGGGGCTGCGGTGACGCCCGGGGCCCGTGGGGCCGGTGCGGATGACGGGGATGGGCTGGGTGACGGCTTCGGCCGGATCCTCCGGCTCGTACGCTGGGGCCGACTCGTTCGTCAGGGGCGCCGTGGCTTTCCGGGCATTCACTGCCGCTTCGTCAGCGGTAGCGCGGGCAGAGCGTCGATGGCGACCCATCCGCTGCCTTCCTCACGTGTTCGGCTGTTCGGCTGTTCGGCGTCAAAATGCGTCACTCGTACGGGGGAGCCGTATTTGGCCGCGACTGTACGGCATGAGGTGCCGGGCCGAAGTGCTGCTTATGTAATTGGCCGGTTAACGTGCAGACATGAACGAGAATGTCCGTCTCACGGCGTGGGTCCGTGGACATGTGCAGGGTGTCGGCTTTCGTTGGTTCACCCGGGCCAACGCATTGCGCATCGGGGATCTGATCGGCTTCGCCTCGAACCTCTCCGACGGCAGGGTGCAGGTCGTCGCCGAGGGTCCCCGCCTCGGCTGCGAACAGCTGCTCGACTGGCTGCGCACCGGCGACACGCCCGGCCGCGTGGACGGCGTCACCGAGATCTGGGACACACCCAAGGGTGGTTACGACGGCTTCGAGATCCGCTGAGCGGATGACACGGAAATCGCATTCCGGCTCGGTTTCGAAGGGGGAGCGGGGGTGACGATCGGCGGATTCTTATGACGCTGGCATATGCGGCCGATGGAAATTGCCTGATGGTTGCCAACTCGGCCGCATCGTGCAAGGCTGCCTCTCAACGGATGATCTCTACGCCCCCTGGACCCCGGGTGCGGAATGCGGCGCGGATATCCACCGCGCGCACCCCCGGGACGCCCACCGGTACGGGGTGTGATCGTGTTGACCGTCCAATCATTTGGTGAGACGCTGGAAGCCCCGCGCACCTTAGCTGTTTGGCATTGAAACACCGCAGTAGTGATGGCAGACACCGCGGGTGCGAATCCCTCACGACCCACACCGCTTCGGTCGGTCACTCAGTGTGGAGGACCATCCATCATGGCAAAGGCGCTTCTCGGTTACGTCGGCGGCTCCGACCCCCGAGTCCTCTCCGAGATGCGACGGCTTCAGCAGCGTGTCCAGGACCTCGAATCCGAGCTCATTCGGATGCAGGCCGAGAACGACGCGCTGACTGCCGCCGCTCACGGTGACTCGCTGCTCGACAGCATCGACGTATCCCAGGCGGAGCCTGCGCTTGCCTGACCCGTGCCCTGCCCCGGGGGCCGGTCGGGCTGCACTGTCAGCCGCTTGAGAGCTGCAAGGGACGCTTCGGCGTCCCTTCGTCGTTTCCCCGCCGGTCACCCGACGTTTTCTCCCCGTCGCCCCTCACAACTGATCTGCCCTGCGCCTTCCCGGGTGAAACCCGGGGAAAGACCGGGGGACGCGCCCGGCACGCCAGCGCCCGCGCCGGGACGGGAGCGGAAGACGGCCGGCCGGTAGAGTCCTTCCGCGTGCACCTCAAGAGCCTGACCCTGCGCGGGTTCAAATCCTTCGCCTCCGCCACCACCCTGCGCTTCGAGCCCGGCATCACCTGCGTCGTGGGCCCCAACGGCTCCGGAAAGTCCAATGTCGTCGACGCCCTTTCCTGGGTCATGGGCGAGCAGGGCGCCAAGTCCCTGCGCGGCGGCAAGATGGAGGACGTCATCTTCGCCGGGACGACCGGCCGCCCCCCGCTGGGCCGCGCCGAGGTCTCCCTGACCATCGACAACTCCGACGGCGCACTGCCCATCGACTACGCCGAGGTCACCATCACGCGGATCATGTTCCGCAACGGCGGCAGCGAATACCAGCTCAACGGCGACACCTGCCGCCTCCTGGACATCCAGGAACTCCTCTCCGACTCCGGCATCGGCCGCGAGATGCACGTCATCGTCGGCCAGGGGCAGCTCGACTCCGTCCTGCACGCCGACCCCACGGGCCGCCGGGCCTTCATCGAGGAGGCCGCCGGCGTCCTCAAGCACCGCAAGCGCAAGGAGAAGGCGCTGCGCAAGCTGGACGCGATGAAGGCCAACCTCGCCCGCGTCCAGGACCTCACCGACGAACTCCGCCGCCAGCTCAAGCCGCTCGGCCGGCAGGCCGCCGTGGCCCGCCGGGCCGCCGTCATCCAGGCCGACCTGCGCGACGCCCGCCTGCGGCTGCTCGCCGACGACCTGGTCACCCTGCGCGAGGCACTGCGCTCCGAGATCGCGGACGAGGCCGCGCTCAAGGCCCGCAAGGAGGCCGCCGAAGCCGAACTGCGCGCGGCGGCCCAGCGCGAGGCCGCCCTCGAGGAACAGGTCCGCGCACTCGCCCCGCGCCTGGCCGAGGCCCAGCAGACCTGGTACGAGCTCTCCCGCCTCGCCGAACGGGTGCGCGGCACCATCGGTCTGGCCGACGCCCGCGTCACCAGCGCCACCGCCGCCCCCGCCGAGGAACGCACCGGCCGCGACCCCGAGGACCTCGAGCGCGAGGCCGCCCGCGTCCGCGAGCAGGAGGCCGAACTCGAGGCCGCCCTGGAGGCCGCAGGCCGGGCCCTGGAGGACACCGCCCAGCACCGCGCCGACCTCGAACGCCGCCTCGCCGGGGAGGAACGCCGCCTGCGCGACGCGGCCCGCGCCATCGCCGACCGCCGGGAGCAGCTCGCCCGCCTGCACGGCCAGGTCACCGCCGCCCGCGGCCGGGCCGCCTCCGCCGAGGCCGAGATCGGCCGCCTGGCGGCCGCCCGCGACGAGGCCCGCGAACGCGCCGCGGCCGCTCAGGAGGAGTACGAACGGCAGCAGGCCGAGTCCGACGGCGCCGACGCGGACGACGCCGAACTCGCCGCCCGCCACGACAGCGCCAGAGCCGCCCTCACCACGGCCGAAAGCGCCCTCGACGCCGCCCGCGAAGCGGCCACCGAGGCCGAACGCCGCCGGGCGGCGGTTACCGCACGCCACGACGCCCTCGCCCTGGGCCTGCGCCGCAAGGACGGCAGCGGGGCCCTGCTGTCGGCGAAGGAACGATTGGGCGGACTGCTCGGCCCGGCCGCCGCGTTCCTGTCCGTCACCCCCGGCTACGAACTCCCCGTCGCCGCCGCACTGGGCGCCGCCGCCGACGCCATCGCCGTCACGGGCCCCGCGGCCGCCGCCGACGCACTGCGCCTGCTGAAGAAGGAGGACGCCGGCCGGGCGACGATGCTCCTGGGCACCGCGGCCGACGACACCCCGGACACCACGCCCGGCACCCCTCCGTCCGCCGCCCGATTCGTCCGCGGCGCCCCCGAGGTGCTGCCCGCCGTGCGCAGACTGCTGCACGGCATCGTGGTCGTCGACACCCTCGAGGACGCCGAACACCTCGTCACGTCCCACCCCGGCCTGACCGCCGTCACCGCCGAGGGCGACCTGCTCGGCAGCCACTACGCCCAGGGCGGCTCCGGCGGAGCCCCCAGCCTCCTGGAGACCCAGGCGGCCGTCGACGAGGCGGCGGCGGAGCTCACCGAGCTCGACGCGCGGTGCGGGGAACTGGCCGCGGCCCGGCGCGAGGCCGAGGAGCACCGTGCCGCCTGCGCCGCCCTCGTCGAGGAACTGGCCGCCCGCCGCAGCGCCGCCGACCGGGAGAAGTCGCAGGCCGCCCAGGCCCTGGGCCGCCTCGCCGGCCAGGCGCGCGCCGCCGCCGGCGAGGCCGAGCGGTCGGCGGCCGCCGCCGACCGCGCCCAGGAGGCGCTCCTGCGCGCCACCGAGGAGGCCGAGGAACTGGCCGCCCGGCTGGCGGCCGCCGAGGAACGGGCCGGCGACGAGGACGCCGCCGACGAGCCCGACACCTCCGTACGCGACCGCCTCGCCGCCGACGGCGCGAACGCCCGGCAGACCGAGATGGAGGCGCGCCTGCAGGTCCGTACACACGAGGAGCGCATGAAGGGACTCGCGGGACGAGCCGACGGGCTCGACCGCGCGGCCCGCGCCGAACGCGAGGCACGGGAGCGCGCCGCCGAGCGCCGGGCCCGGCTGCGGCACGAGGCCGAGGTCGCCTCGGCCGTGGCCGCCGGAGCCCGCCTGCTCCTCGCCCACGTCGAGGTCTCGCTGGTCCGGGCCGACGAGGAGCGCCGTGCGGCCGAGGCCGCCAAGGCCGAGCGCGAGAGCGAGCTCACGACGGGCCGCGACCGGGCCCGCGAGCTGAAGACGGAACTCGACAAGCTCACCGACTGCGTCCACCGGGGCGAGGTGCTCGGCGCGGAGAAGCGGCTGCGCATCGAACAGCTGGAGGCGAAGGCGCTGGAGGAACTGGGCGTGGAGCCCACCGCCCTGATCGCCGAGTACGGCCCCGACCAGCCCGTGCCCCCCTCACCCGCGGCGGAGGGCGAGGAACTGCCCGGGGACCCGGACCACCCGCGCAACCGGCCCGTCCCCTACGACCGCGCCGGGCAGGAGAAGCGCCTGAAGCAGGCCGAACGCGCGTACCAGCAGCTGGGCAAGGTCAACCCGCTCGCCCTGGAGGAGTTCGCGGCGCTGGAGGAGCGCCACCAGTTCCTCTCGGAGCAGCTCGAGGACCTCAAGAAGACCCGCGCGGACCTCCTGCAGGTGGTGAAGGACGTCGACAAGCGGGTGGAGGAGGTCTTCACGGCGGCGTACCACGACACGGCGCGCGAGTTCGAGGGCGTCTTCTCCCGCCTCTTCCCCGGCGGCGAGGGCCGCCTGGTGCTCACCGACCCGGACGACATGCTGGCCACGGGCGTGGACGTCGAGGCCCGTCCGCCCGGCAAGAAGGTCAAGCGCCTGTCCCTGCTCTCCGGCGGCGAGCGCTCCCTGACCGCCGTCGCCCTCCTCGTGGCGATCTTCAAGGCCCGCCCGTGCCCGTTCTACGTCATGGACGAGGTCGAGGCCGCGCTGGACGACACCAACCTCCAGCGGCTGATCGGGATCATGAAGGAACTCCAGGAGAGCTCCCAGCTGATCGTGATCACTCACCAGAAACGCACGATGGAAGTGGCCGACGCGCTCTACGGAGTGTCGATGCAAGGCGACGGAGTGTCGAAGGTGATCAGCCAACGCCTCCGTTAGCTTCAACTATTGAACTCAACACCCGGTAAACCCACGGGAAACATCTTGGTCACAACCTATTGACTTCGAAAAATGAAGACATAGGGTCTCCCACGTTGCTTACGGCTTCATGTGGTGGTCACTTCGATCTTGTGCCCCACTGGAATGGCCGCCCCCCACCCCGGCAACGTGGCCGGGTTCCAGGAGTACACGTTGACCAGTACCGCCACGGCGCAGGGGACCGAGGGCCGCAAGGCCCAGCCGGATCACCTCGGCCACGTCATCTTCATCACCGCGGCCGCGGCGATGGGTGGATTCCTCTTCGGCTACGACAGCTCCGTGATCAACGGTGCGGTCGAGGGCATCCGGGGGAAGTACGACATCGGCTCGGCCGCCCTCGCCCAGGTCATCGCCATCGCCCTGATCGGCTGCGCCATCGGCGCCGCCACGGCCGGCAAGCTCGCCGACCGCATCGGCCGCATCCGCGTGATGCAGATCTCCGCGGTGCTGTTCACGATCAGCGCCGTCGGCTCGGCCCTGCCCTTCGCGCTCTACGACCTCGCCTTCTGGCGCGTCCTGGGCGGCATAGCCATCGGCATGGCCTCGGTCATCGGCCCGGCCTACATCGCCGAGGTCTCCCCGCCGGCCTACCGCGGCCGCCTCGGCGCGTTCCAGCAGGCCGCGATCGTCATCGGCATCGCCGTCTCGCAGCTGGTCAACTGGGGCATCCTCAACGTCGCCGACGGCGACCAGCGCGGCAAGCTCATGGGCATCGAGGCCTGGCAGGTCATGCTCGGCGTCATGGTGATCCCGGCCGTCCTCTACGGCCTGCTCTCCTTTGCGATCCCCGAGTCCCCCCGCTTCCTGATCTCGGTCGGCAAGACCGACAAGGCCAAGAAGGTCCTGGCCGACGTCGAGGGTCACACCGTCGACCTCGACAAGCGCGTCGCCGAGATCGAGCACGCGATGAACACCGAGCAGAAGTCCACCTTCAAGGACCTCCTCGGCGGCCGCTCCGGCCTCCTGCCGATCGTCTGGGTCGGTATCGGCCTCTCGGTCTTCCAGCAGTTCGTCGGCATCAACGTCGCGTTCTACTACTCCTCGACGCTGTGGCAGTCGGTGGGCGTCAACCCGGCGAGCTCGTTCTTCTACAGCTTCACCACGTCGATCATCAACATCGTCGGCACCGTGATCGCGATGGTCCTCGTCGACCGCGTCGGCCGCAAGCCGCTCGCCCTCGTCGGCTCCGTCGGCATGGCGGCCTCCCTGGCCCTGGAGGCCTGGGCCTTCGCCTCCAAGACCGCGGACGGCTCCCTGCCGACCACCCAGGGCACGGTCGCCCTGATCGCGGCCCACGCCTTCGTCCTCTTCTTCGCCCTGTCCTGGGGCGTCGTGGTCTGGGTCTTCCTGGGCGAGATGTTCCCCAACCGCATCCGCGCCGCGGCCCTCGGCGTCGCCGCGTCCGCCCAGTGGGTGGCCAACTGGGCCATCACGGCCAGCTTCCCGAGCCTGGCGGACTGGAACCTGTCGGGTGCGTACGTGATCTACACGGTCTTCGCCGTGCTCTCGATTCCCTTCGTGCTGAAGTTCGTGAAGGAGACGAAGGGCAAGGCGTTGGAGGAGATGGGCTAACCCCCCCCCCGCCGCCCCTCTCCTCGAAAGGGCGTTGCCACCGGCTTCCTGGCCGGGGGCAACGCCCTTTTCCGTTGTGCGGCGCGGTACGGGGTTCGGGTGCGGCTCGGTGGGTGGGTTTGTGCCCACCCGTTCCGCCCTGCGGAACGATTGCCCACAAACCGGCGGGCGGGGTGACTGCCCGCAAACCGGGCCGCAGGTAGCAGGCGGCGGGAGGGGCCGGGGCGGGCTGGGGTGGGCCCTGGCAGGGGCGTAAGGGTTATTTGCGGCGAACTGCCGGGTGAGCTCAACACGTGACCCGGGGCCGTAAATAATCCAGCCCCAGAAGGGCCCGGCCCAGACCGACCCGGCCCCGCCCCACAACGCAAAGAGGGCCCCCGCGCAGGGGGCCCTCACAATATTTGCGGCTACGCCGTGACCTTCTCGCGCTCCGCGCGCTCGGTCACCGCCGCGCTCTCGCGCGGCACCGGCAACACAGCCATCAGCACCGCCGAGATCACGATCGTGGCCGCCCAGCCCAGGCCGTACTCACCCACGAACGTCGACGCGAACGGCCCGGTGAACCAGTCGCACTTCGTGAAGCACAGGCCGGCCACCAGCGCCACGCCCCAGGCCGTCATCGCCTGCCAGCAGAAGCCGCCCACGTACCAGTAGCGGCTCGTGCGACCGGTGTCCATCAGCCCCTCGGCGTCGTACCGGACGGCCCGCGCCCGGCGCCGCGCCATGTCCACCGCGTACACACCGATCCACGCCGAGAACGAGACGGCCAGCAGGATCAGGAAGGTGATGAAGGAGCTCAGGAAGCTCTTGGCGACCAGCATCAGCAGCAGACCGCCGACCAGCGAGATGGCGGCGTTGATGCTCACGGCCATCGCACGCGGCAGCTTGACGCCCATGGTCTGGGCGGTGAAACCGGCCGAGTACATCGACAGGCTGTTGATCAGCAGCATGCCCACGATCGCGGTCACCAGGTAGGGCACGGCCAGCCACGTCGGCAGGATGTCACCGAGGAACGACACGGGGTCCGGCGCGTCGGCGAGCCCCGGCGTGGCGACGGCCATCACCGCGCCCATGAGCACCATCGGCACCATGACCAGGCCGGCGCCCGAGACGGTCGCGCCCACGATCTTCTTGCCCGACGCCGCGTGCGGCAGGTACCGAGCGAAGTCCGGCCCGGTGGGCACCCAGCTGATGCCGCCGGCGGCGATGGTCCCGATACCGGCGATCATCATCGCCGTCGTGCCGGCCGGCTTGGAGAAGACGTCGTCCCACTCGATGTTGGCGATCAGGTAGCCGAGCACCAGCACGCTGAAGACGCCGAACAGGTACGTCGACCACTTGTTGCAGACGTTGAGCGCCTTGCGCCCCATGCCGCTCACCAGGAACGTGCACGCGACGAACACGAACAGCGTGATGACGATCAGCACGTTGTTGCTCTTCACGCCGAGGAGCAGATCCAGCACCGTCAGCACGGCGTACGCGCCGGTGACCGCGTTGATCGTCTCCCAGCCGAACCGCGCGACCCACAGGATGGCGCCGGGGAACAGGTTCCCGCGTACACCGAACGTGGCGCGCGAGAGCATCGCGCCGGGGGCGCCGCCCCACTTGCCGGACACGGACAGCACGCCGACGAGGCCGAAGGAGACGACCGCGGCGCACGCCGCGACGATCAGGACCTGCCAGAAGTTCAGCGCGTTGAAGACCACCAGCGCCGCGCCCATGGTGAGCAGCAGCACGCTGATGTTCGCGGCGACCCAGGTCGGGAAGAGCTCCCGCACCCGGCCGTGCCGCTCGTGGTCGGGGACGGGTTCGATGCCGCGGGTCTCGATGGCGCCCGCGGCGTCATCAGGGCTGGACACGTTGGCGCCGTTGGCAGCGTTGTCCATGGTGGGGGGCATAGAGGGGGCTCCGAGCGGGGTGAAACAGGGCGGGGCCTGGGCAGAAAGTGACGTTGGGACTCTACGCGCGTCGCGCGAGCCCACGCCATCGTACTTTGATCTAACTTTGGCCGGTTAGGGCCATTCGTCCTTGTGGGAAACCACAAGAAAGCGCGAGAACGCCCCGCGGACAGCGCCGGGCGCCGCGTCCGCATCGCGGCGCAGCGCCCGCGCGCCCCGGTGTCCGATACTGGTGGCGTTATGGAAATCGTCATCCTTGCCGTAGTCATCGCTGTGGTCGCGCTCGGCGCGATCAGCGGGCTCGTGGTCAGCAGCCGAAAGAAGAAGGCGCAGCTGCCCCCCGCTCCGCCGAGCACCCCGTCCGTCACCGCGCCGCCCGCCGAGCCGCACGTCGGCGAGGAGGCCGAGACCCCGCGCGCCGAGCCGCGCCGCACCGTCGAAGAAGTGGAGCTCCCGCCGGCCGAGGCCCCGGCCCCGGAGGAGGAGCCCGCACCCGTCGTCGAGCCGGAGACCGCGGCCCCCGCGCCCGCCGAGCCCGAGATCGAGGTTCCGGAGCCCACGGCCGGCCGCCTGGTGCGGCTGCGCGCCCGGCTCTCCCGCTCTCAGAACTCCCTCGGCAAGGGTCTGCTGACCCTGCTCTCCCGCGAGCACCTCGACGAGGACACCTGGGAGGAGATCGAGGACACCCTGCTGACCGCCGACGTCGGCGTCGCGCCGACGCAGGAGCTGGTCGAGCGGCTGCGCGAGCGCGTGAAGGTCCTCGGCACCCGCACCCCCGAGGAGCTGCGCAACCTGCTCCGCGAGGAACTGGTCACGCTCCTCGGCAAGGAGTTCGACCGCGCGGTGCACACCGAGCCCGGCGTGGGGGTCAACGGCGAGGAGAAGCCCGGCGTCGTCATGGTCGTCGGCGTCAACGGCGTCGGCAAGACCACCACCACCGGCAAGCTCGCGCGCGTGCTCGTCGCCGACGGCAAGTCCGTCGTCCTCGGCGCCGCGGACACCTTCCGCGCCGCCGCCGCCGACCAGCTGCAGACCTGGGGCGAGCGCGTCGGCGCCCGCACCGTGCGCGGCCCCGAGGGCGGCGACCCGGCGTCGATCGCCTTCGACGCCGTCAAGGAGGGCATCGCCGAGAACGCGGACGTCGTCCTCGTCGACACGGCCGGCCGCCTGCACACCAAGACCGGTCTCATGGACGAGCTCGGCAAGGTCAAGCGCGTCCTGGAGAAGCACGGCTCGGTCGACGAGGTGCTGCTGGTGCTCGACGCCACCACCGGCCAGAACGGCCTGGTGCAGGCGCGCGTCTTCGCCGAGGTCGTGGACATCACCGGCATCGTCCTGACCAAGCTCGACGGCACCGCCAAGGGCGGCATCGTCGTCTCCGTCCAGCGCGAGCTGGGCGTCCCGGTGAAGCTGGTGGGCCTGGGCGAGGGCGCCGACGACCTGGCGCCGTTCGAGCCGGAGGCGTTCGTGGACGCCCTGATCGGCGACTGAGCCGAGAAGAACGCGGGACCGGACGGAGAAGGCCCCGGAGCAGCCCTGCGGCTGCTCCGGGGCCTTCTCCGTCCGGTCGGCTAGGCCGTCCCGGCCGACCGGTGGCAGACGTACGCCAGCGTGCCCAGCAGCAGCCGGGCCTCCGGGGGGCGCCCCGCCGTGTCCAGCGTCGGCGGCAGCAGCCACCGCATCGGCCCCAGCCCGGCGAAGTCGGACGGCGGCGCGGTCACATGGTCCCCCCGGCCCAGGCCGCGCAGATCGAGGCGGGCGTCGTCCCACCCCATCCGGTAGAGCAGCTGGGGGAGTTCGGCGGCGGCGCCGGGGGCGACGAAGAACAGCGCGCGTCCGTGCGGGGTGAGGGCCACCGGGCCCAGCGGCACGCCCATCCGCTCCAGGCGCGCCAGCGCGTGCCGGCCGGCCGCCTCCGCGACCTCCAGTACGTCGAACGAGCGCCCCACGGGCAGCAGCACGGACGCGCCCGCGACCTCGCTCCAGGCGGCCGCGGCCTCGTCCAGCGTGGCCCCCGCAGGGACGGCGGCGGCGAAGGAGAGGGGATGGGCCCCGGGGGAGGGGCAGTCGGCGGCGTCGCAGGAGCACGCCGGCCGGCCGCCGCGGGAGGCACGGGCGCCGGGGACGACGTCCCACCCCCACAGGCCGGTGTACTCCGCGACCGTCATCACGGATTCGGATGCGCGGCCTCGGCGCCGAGAGCTCGAGCGCAGGTCCCGGATGCCGCCGATTGTGAAGCCCATGCCCCCTCCAACGGGTCGTGCTCGCAGATGGTTACGTGTCGGAGTGTCTCGGACACGTACGGTCGCGGACCTCTGCTCCGTGGCGGCGCGACGGTGTGCGACGGGTTGTGCGCGGCGGACCGTGCGCCGTGGCGCACAACAATCCACCTCTCCGTGGGTTTTGCTGCGGATGTTCCGTGTCAAGTCAATCGCGACGAGGGACGAAGGGGTTCATTCGTTGGGGTGGCGAATGGTGGCGTTTACTGGACTGCTCTCGCGTGAGCGGTGATCGTAGGATTACTTTCGGTACATGAACCCGGCCGGACAAGCGGCCCGCAACGAGCGGCAGGCTGTTGGCGGTTCACGCGCGGACGCGATTCCTGGCGCGCCGCGGATGCTGTGAGCAGTTGATTGCAGAGTTTCGGATGGGGGCGTTCCCGTGGGCGGCAATGTCAGCGGTACCGGCGGTGCCGAGAGGGCCGAGTCCTCGTCGAAACGCCCGAACGACCAGCTGAACTCCTGGTTCCTTCGCAGCGGCTGGTCGAAGGGCGAGCTGGCGCGGCAAGTGAACCGCCGGGCGCGCCAGTTGGGCGCACACCACATCAGCACGGACACCTCCCGGGTGCGCCGCTGGCTCGACGGCGAGAATCCCCGCGAGCCCATTCCCAAAATCCTCTCCGAGCTGTTCTCCGAGCGCTTCGGCTGCGTGGTGGGCGTCGAGGACATCGGGCTGCGGGCCGCGCACCAGTCACCGTCCGTGTCGGGCGTGGACCTGCCCTGGGCGGGCCCCCAGACCGTCGAGCTGCTCAGCGAGTTCTCCCGCAGCGACCTGATGCTGGCGCGGCGGGGCTTCCTCGGGACCTCGCTGGCGCTCTCCGCGGGGCCCGCCCTCATCGAACCCATGCAGCGCTGGCTGGTGCCCGGCCCCACCGGCCGCGAGAAGGCCGCCGCCGACCGGGACCGCCCCCGCCGGTCGCGCCTGTCCACCCCGGAGCTGGAGCTGCTGGAGTCCACCACCGTGATGTTCCGGCAGTGGGACGCCCAGTGCGGCGGCGGGCTGCGCCGCAAGGCCGTCGTCGGCCAGCTCCACGAGGTCACCGACCTGCTCCAGGAGCCGCAGCCCGAGGAGACCTCCCGGCGCCTGTTCAAGGTCGCCGCCGAGTTGGCCGAGCTGGCCGGCTGGATGAGCTACGACATCGGGCTGCACCCCACCGCCCAGAAGTACTTCGTGCTCGCCCTGCACGCCGCCAAGGAGGCCGGCGACCGCCCCCTCGGCTCGTACATCCTCTCCAGCATGAGCCGCCAGATGATCCACCTCGGGCGGCCGGACGACGCCCTGGAGCTGATCCACCTCGGGCAGTACGGCTCACGCGAATCGGCCACCTCCCGGACCCAGGCCATGTTGTATGCGATGGAGGGCCGCGCCTACGCCAACATGGGCCAGCCCGCCAAGGTCAAGCGCGCGGTGAGCATGGCCGAGGACTGCTTCTCCGACTGCGCGGCCGGCGACGGCGACCCCGACTGGATCCGCTTCTTCTCCGAGGCCGAGCTCAACGCCGAGAACGCCCACTCCTACCGCGACCTGGCCTATGTCGCCGGGCGCAGCCCCACCTACGCCTCGCTGGCCCGGCCCAAGATGGAACGGGCCGTCGAGCTGTTCGCGCAGGACAGCGAGCACCAGCGGTCGTACGCGCTCAACCTCATCGGCATGGCCACCGTGCACCTGATGGAACGCGAGCCCGAGGAGTCCACGGTCCTCGCCGCCCAGGCGCTCAGGATCGCCAAGCAGGTCCGCTCCGAGCGGGTCAACAACCGCCTGCGCAAGACCGTGGACAACGCCGCCCGCGAATTCGGCGAGGTCGCCCAGGTGATGGAGCTCACCGACCAACTCGCCGTCCACCTGCCGGAAGCGGCCGAGGCCGCCCAAGCGGTCTGACAGCCCGCCCGGCCCCCACGACCCGGCCGCGGCGACCTCCCGTACAGCCCGACTCGGCTCCCCCACGCCAGGTCACACCGGGAGGCTCGCCGCGGTCGGCCACGCCCCGCGCGAACATCCGCCCGTTCATCGCGGCGTAACACGCCCACCCCCATCGTCACCCGGGCGAAACAACCCACGGCACCGGCCGAAACCGCGCTGGGCCAGCCTCGAGGCGAACACCGGCCAAGGGATCGCACCAGCCCGTACGGGGGCCAGGCCGCCGCCGCGAGGAGACATCGACATTGAATGGCGCAGATACCGCATTCGTCTTGATCAGTGCCGCGCTCGTGATGCTGATGACACCCGCCCTCGCCTTCTTCTACGGCGGCATGGTGCGGGTCAAGAGCGTCCTCAACATGCTGATGATGTCGTTCGTCTCGCTCGGCATCGTCAGCGTCCTGTGGGTGCTGTTCGGCTACTCGCTCGCCTTCGGTGACGACACCGGGGCCGGGCTGATCGGCGACCTCGACCACCTCGGCCTCAAGGGCATCGGCCCCGAGACCCTCACCGGGGGCAAGGAGGGCATCCCGGTCCTCGCCTTCGCCCTCTTCCAGCTGATGTTCGCCGTCCTCACCCCGGCGCTGATGAGCGGCGCCCTCGCCGACCGCGTGAAGTTCAGCGCCTGGGCCCTGTTCATCACCCTGTGGGTGACGGTCGTCTACTTCCCCGTCGCGCACTGGGTCTGGCAGGCCGACGGCTGGCTCTTCAAGCTCAAGGTGATCGACTTCGCCGGCGGCACCGCCGTCCACATCAACGCCGGCATCGGCGCGCTGGCCGCCGTCCTGGTCGTCGGCAAGCGCGTCGGCTTCAAGAAGGACCCGATGCGCCCGCACAGCCTCCCCCTGGTGGTGCTCGGCGCGGGACTGCTGTGGTTCGGCTGGTTCGGCTTCAACGCCGGCTCCGCGCTCGCCGCCAACGGCGTCGCCGCCAACATGGCCTTCAACACCCAGGTCGCCACCGGCGCCGCCATGCTCGGCTGGCTCGCCTACGAGCGCGTGCGGCACGGCGCGTTCACCACCCTCGGCGCCGCCTCCGGCGCCGTCGCCGGACTCGTCGCGATCACCCCGGCCGGCGCGGCCGTCGACGCCTTCGGCGCCATCCTCATCGGGCTTGTCGCCGGAGCCGTCTGCTCCTGGGCCGTCAGCTGGAAGTTCAAGCTGGGCTACGACGACTCCCTCGACGTGGTCGGCGTCCACCTCGTCGGCGGCGTCATCGGCACCCTGCTCGTCGGCCTGCTGGCCACCGACGGCGTCGGCGGCCTCACCCAGCTCGGCCGGCAGGCGGCCGGGGCGTTCTCCGTGATGGCCTACTCCTTCGCCGTCTCCTGGCTGCTGGCCAAGCTCGTCGACAAGCTGATGGGCTTCCGGGCGGGCGAGGAGGACGAGATCAGCGGCGTCGACCAGGCCTACCACGCCGAGTCCGCCTACGACTTCAGCGCGGTGGGCGGCGCCCCGGCCTCCCGCGGCGGCTCGCCCGCCCCCGCCCCGCAGGACCCGACGAACAGGACAGTGGACGCATGAAGCTCATCACCGCGGTCATCAAGACCCACCAGCTCGAGACGGTCAAGGAGGCGCTGCAGACCTTCGGCGTCCACGGCCTGACCGTCACCGAAGCCCGCGGCTACGGCCGCCAGCGCGGCCACACCGAGGTCTACCGGGGCGCCGAGTACACCGTCGACTTCGTGCCGAAGGTACGCCTGGAGGTCCTCACCGAGGACGCCGACGCCGAGGACGTCGTCGACGTCATCGTGAAGTCCGCCCGCACCGGGAAGATCGGCGACGGCAAGGTCTGGGTCATCGACGTCGGCACGGCCGTCCGCGTGCGCACCGGCGAGCGCGGCCCGGACGCGCTCTGAACCACGGGGAGCCCCAGTTGACGGAGAACAGGCCGACCGCCCCGGAACCCGACGGCTACGCCGCCGCCAGGCTGCGGCTGCTCGGCGGGCGGCCGCCCGCCGGGGCGGCCCTGCGCACCGAGCTCGCCCACCTCACCGACCGCTGGCTGGCGGCGCTCCTGGGCCCCGCCCAGGGCGTCGCGCTCGTCGCCGTCGGCGGCTACGGACGCGGCGAGCTCTCCCCGCGCAGCGACCTCGACGTCCTGCTCCTGCACGACGGCACCACCGGCGCCGACGGCATCGCCGCCCTCGCCGACCGCCTCTGGTACCCCGTGTGGGACATGGGCCTGGCCCTCGACCACTCCGTGCGCACCCCCGCCGAGGCCCGCAAGGCCGCCACCGGCGACCTCAAGGTCCACCTCGGCCTCCTCGACGCCCGCCACCTTGCGGGCGACCCCGGCCTCACCGCCGCCCTGCGCACCACCGCCTACGAGGACTGGCGCGCCCAGGCCCCCGCCCGCCTGCCGGAACTGCGCGAGTTGTGCGAGGAGCGGGCCGGGCGCCAGGGCGAACTGCGCTTCCTGCTCGAACCCGACCTCAAGGAGGCCCGCGGCGGACTGCGCGACGCCACCGCCCTGCGCGCCGTCGCCGCCTCCTGGCTCGCCGACGCCCCGCGCGAGGGCCTCGAGGCGGCCCGCGCGCACCTGCTCGACGCCCGCGACGCCCTGCACCTGGCCACCGGCCGCGCCACCGACCGCCTCACCCTGCAGGAACAGGACCAGGTCGCCACCCGCCTCGGCCTCGCCGACGCCGACGCCCTGCTGCGCGGCGTCTACGAGGCCGCCCGCACCGTCACCTACGCCGCCGACGTCACCTGGCGCGAGGTGGGGCGGGTGCTGAAGTCCCGCTCCGGCCGGCCCCGGCTGCGTCGCATCCTCGGCGGGCGCGGCGGCCGCGGCGGGTTCGTCGAGCCCGAGCGGATCCCGCTCGCCGAGGGCGTCGTCGAGCAGGACGGCGAGGTGGTGCTCGCCCGCACCGCGCGCCCCGAACGCGACCCCGTGCTGCCCCTGCGCGCCGCGGCCGCCGCCGCGCAGGCCGGACTGCCGCTGTCCCGGCACGCGGTGCGGCGCATGGCGGGCGCCGGCCCGCTGCCGGTGCCCTGGCCGGCCGAGGCCCGGGAACAGCTCGTCACCCTGCTCGGCGCGGGCGAGCCCACGATCGCCGTCTGGGAGGCCCTGGAGGCCGAGGGCGTCGTCTCCCGGCTCCTGCCGGAATGGGAGCACGTGCGCTGCCGCCCGCAGCGCAACCCCGTCCACCGCTGGACCGTCGACCGGCACCTCGTCGAGACGGCCGTGCGGGCCTCGGCCCTGGCCCGCGGCGTCGGCCGCCCCGACCTGCTGCTCGTCGCCGCCCTCCTGCACGACATGGGCAAGGGCCACCCCGGCGACCACTCCCGGACGGGCGCCGTCCTCGCCGGGGACGTCGCCGCCCGCCTCGGCTTCGACGCCGAGGACACCGCCGTCCTCACCACGCTCGTCCGCCACCACCTGCTGCTCGCCGAGACCGCCACGCGCCGCGACCTGGACGACCCGGCCACCGTGCGGGCGGTCACGGACGCCGTGGCCCGGACGAGCACGCTGGAGCTGCTGCACGCCCTCACCGAGGCCGACGCCCGCGCCACGGGCCCGGCGGCCTGGAGCGACTGGCGCGCGTCCCTGGTCGCCGACCTGGTCCGCCGCGCGTCCGCCGCGCTGGCGGGCGAGCCGGTCTCCGACCGCACGGAGCCGGGGCCGCCGACGGCCGAGGAGACCCGGATCGCCGGCGAGGCCCTGCGCACGGGCGGCCCGGTGGTGGTGCTGGGCCCGCCCGCCGACGGTCCGGTCGCGGACGCCCTCGAGCTCACCGTCGCCGTCCCCGACGGCCCCGGCCTGCTGCCCGCGACGGCCGGCGTGCTGGCCCTGCACCGCCTGACGGTCCGGGCGGCGGAACTGCGGGCCGCCGGCGGCGCCCTGCTGCTGCACTGGCGGGTCGCCGCCGAGTACGGCGCCCCACCGGAGGCCGCACGGCTGCGGAGCGACCTGGTACGGGCCCTGGAGGGCTCCCTGGACGTCGAGGGCCGCCTGGCCGAGCGCGAGGCCGCCTACGCCGGCCGCCGCCGGGGCACCGTCCACGCGCCGCCCCGGGTGACCGTCGTACCGGGCGGCTCCCGGGCCGCCACGGTCCTGGAGGTCCGCGCCCAGGACGCCCCCGGCCTGCTGCACCGCATCGGGCGGGCCCTGGAGGACGCGGGGGTGTGGGTGCGCAGTGCGCACGTCTCGACGCTGGGGGCGAACGTGGTGGACGCGTTCTATGTGACGGGGCCCGCGGGTGCGCCGCTGGGGGAGGACGAGGCGGCTGTGGTGGCCCGGAAGACGCAGGAGTCACTGGGCGGCTGACCGGACGGGGGAGGGGCGGATACCCTTGGGGGTCAGCCGCCGCCCCGACTCCCGACAGAAGGATCCGCGACCACCGTGTTCGATACCCTCTCCGACCGCCTCGCAGCGACTTTCAAGAACCTCCGGGGCAAGGGCCGCCTCTCAGAGGCGGACATCGACGCCACGGCGCGCGAGATCCGTATCGCCCTGCTCGAGGCCGACGTGGCCCTTCCCGTCGTCCGTGCCTTCATCAAGCAGGTCAAGGAGCGCGCCCTCGGCTCCGAGGTCTCGCAGGCCCTCAACCCCGCCCAGCAGGTCATCAAGATCGTCAACGACGAGCTGATCACCATCCTGGGCGGCGAGACCCGCCGACTGCGGTTCGCCAAGAGCGGCCCGACCGTCATCATGCTCGCCGGTCTGCAGGGTGCTGGTAAGACCACGCTCGCCGGAAAGCTCGGCACCTGGCTGAAGAAGCAGGGCCATGCGCCCCTGCTCGTCGCCTGTGACCTCCAGCGCCCCAACGCCGTCAACCAGCTCGGCGTCGTCGCCGAGCGCGCCGGCGTCGCGATCTTCGCCCCGGAGCCGGGCAACGGCGTGGGCGACCCGGTCAAGGTCGCACGCGACTCGGTCGAGTTCGCGCGGGCCAAGCAGCACGACGTCGTCATCGTCGACACCGCCGGCCGCCTCGGCATCGACGCCGAGATGATGCAGCAGGCCGCGGACATCCGCGACGAGGTCCGCCCCGACGAGATCCTCTTCGTCGTCGACGCCATGATCGGTCAGGACGCGGTCAACACCGCCGAGGCCTTCCGCGACGGCGTCGGCTTCGACGGCGTGGTGCTCTCCAAGCTCGACGGTGACGCCCGCGGTGGTGCCGCCCTGTCGGTCGCGCACGTGACCGGCAAGCAGATCATGTTCGCCTCCAACGGCGAGAAGCTGGACGACTTCGACGCGTTCCACCCGGACCGCATGGCGTCCCGCATCCTCGGCATGGGCGACATGCTCAGCCTCATCGAGAAGGCCGAGCAGACCTTCAGCCAGGACGAGGCCGAGAAGATGGCGGCCAAGCTGGCGAAGGGCCCCAAGGAGTTCACGCTCGACGACTTCCTGTCCCAGATGGAACAGGTCCGCAAGATGGGCAGCATCAGCAAGCTGCTCGGCATGCTCCCCGGCATGGGCCAGATCAAGAACCAGATCAACAACCTCGACGAGCGCGACGTCGACCGCACGGCCGCGATCATCAAGTCGATGACCCCGGCCGAGCGCCAGGACCCCACGATCATCAACGGCTCCCGCCGCGTCCGCATCGCCAAGGGCTCGGGCGTGGACGTCAGCGCCGTGAAGAACCTGGTCGAGCGTTTCTTCGACGCCCGCAAGATGATGTCGCGGATGGCACAGGGCGGCGGCATGCCGGGAATGCCGGGCCTGCCGGGCATGGGCGGTGGCGCGTCCCGCAAGAAGAAGCAGCAGAAGCAGGCCAAGGGCAAGCGGCAGTCCGGCAACCCGATGAAGCGCAAGGCCGAGGAGCAGGCCGCGGCCGCCCGGCGCGAGGCCGCGCAGGCGGACAATCCGCTGGGCCTGCCGGCCGGTCAGGGCGCACAGAACTTCGAACTCCCCGACGAGTTCAAGAAGTTCATGGGCTGAGCCCGGCGATCCACAGGCTCCGCGAAGCCCCCGGCGCATCGACGCCCGGGGGCTTTCGCGCGTACGGCCGCACCCCGACTACACCCGGGCTATCAGGTAACGGAAGACATTCGGCATCCACACCGTCCCGTCGCCGCGCAGATACGGGTGGAGCGCCTCGGTCAATTCCTTGGTGACCTGTTCCTCGTCCGCCGCCCGCACCGCCGCGTCGAAGGCACCGGTGGACAGCAGGCCGCGGACCGCGCTGCGCATGTCGGCGTAGCCGTACGGGCAGGAGACGCGTCCCGAGCCGTCCGGGGCGAGCCCGGCCTCGCGGGCGAGGTTCTCCAGGTCGTCGCGGCCGCTGGGGCGCCAGCGGGCGGGGGCACACATGGGGTCGGCCAGGCGGGCCGCCACCCGCAGTGCCCCGGAGGCCGCGCAGCGCTCCTGCGGGCCCCAGCCGGCCAGCACCACGGGCGCGCCTCGCGTGGCGCGGGCGGCGGCCCGGCGCAGGTCGGCGGCCAGGGCGCGGGTGTCCCCGGCGGTGCGCAGCGGGTCGAAGGCGGTGACGAGCGTGAAGGCCCCGCCCGCGGGGCCGGGGACGTCCTCGGGGCCGCCGACCAGCAGCCGGGTGCCGTCGGGCGGGGTGCCCTCCGGCTGCAGCCGTTCGCGGGCCAGCCCCAGCCTCCGGCCGTCCGCGTCGACGCCGCAGACGGCGGCACCGCGGGCGGCGGCCATCAGCAGGGACAGGCCCGATCCGCAGCCGAGGGCCAGCAGCCTGGTCTCGGGGCCGACCTCCAGGCGCTCGTACACCGCCTCGTAGAGCGGTACCAGCATGCGTTCCTGGATTTCCGCCCAGTCGCGGGCCCGTGACTCGGGCGAGGTCGGGGACGGCCGGTGCCGCCGTACGAGCGTGGGTGTCATCGAATGCGCCCCAATCCGCCGGGTGACGTGTCCTGGTGCCCTGGTCCTTGTCCCGCCCCCATGAAGTACCGAAGTGCTGACGTGCTGAAGTACCGACGTGCTGAGGTACCGATGTGCTGAAGTACCGACGTGCCGAGTCCCGCCGTCCGTGCGCCGCGGTGCGGAAATCCGTGCGCCGCGGTGCCGAACCCCCCGATGCCAGAGAACTCCGCTTCAGCCGTCGAGTCCAGGGGGATGGCGCGAGAACGTTCCCGTATGCCCACGATGGCATGTGCCGGGCGTCATCGCACGAATTGCGGGCGCGTACCGGAGGCGAACGCGAGGCGAACGCGGACGCGCCGCGGCCCGGAAGAAGCGGGTCGCCGGCGGACGGATTCACACTCGGCGTGGCGCGCCCCGTACCATTCGCAGCATGGCAAAGGCTCCCATTCTCACCCCCCAGGCGGAAGACTTCCCGCGCTGGTACCAGGACTTGATCAACAAGGCCGAGCTGGCCGACAACGGCCCGGTGCGCGGCACCATGGTCATCCGCCCGTACGGCTACGGGCTCTGGGAGCGCATGCAGCAGGAGATGGACGCCCGGATCAAGGACGCGGGCGCCTCCAACGCGTACTTCCCGCTGTTCATTCCGCAGTCCTACCTGACGAAGGAAGCCGAGCACGTCGAGGGCTTCGCCCCCGAGCTCGCGGTCGTCACGCACGGCGGCGGCAAGGAGCTCGAGGAGCCGGTCGTCGTCCGGCCCACCTCCGAGACGATCATCAACGAGTACTTCTCGAAGTGGGTGCAGAGCTACCGCGACCTGCCCCTGCTGATCAACCAGTGGGCCAATGTGGTCCGTTGGGAGATGCGTCCGCGCGTCTTCCTGCGCACGAGCGAGTTCCTCTGGCAGGAGGGCCACACCGCCCACGCCACCTACGAGGACGCCCGCGACTACGCGGCCCGCATCCACCGCGACGTCTACTACGACTTCATGGTCAACGTCCTCGGCATCGACGTCGTCCTCGGCCGCAAGACGCCCAAGGAGCGTTTCGCGGGCGCGATCAACACCCTCACCCTCGAGGGCATGATGGGTGACGGCAAGGCGCTGCAGATGGGCACCAGCCACGAGCTGGGCCAGAACTTCGCCAAGGCCTTCAACACCTCCTACCTGTCGAAGGGCGGGCAGCAGGAGCTGGTCTGGCAGACCTCCTGGGGCGTGTCGACCCGCATGGTCGGCGGTCTGATCATGTCGCACGGCGACGACAGCGGTCTGCGCGTCCCGCCGCGCCTGGCGCCGGTCCAGGCCGTGGTCCTGGCGATCAAGGGCGACGAGGCCGTGCTGGCCAAGGTCCGCGAGATCGGCGACGTCCTCAAGGCCGCGGGCGTGCGGGTGCAGGTCGACGACCGCACCGACACCCCCTTCGGCCGTCGCGCCGTGGACTGGGAGCTCAAGGGCGTCCCCGTCCGCATCGAGATCGGCCCGCGCGACCTGGAGAACGGCACCGCGATGCTGGCCCGCCGCATTCCGGGCGGCAAGGAGCCGGTGCGCATCGACGAGCTGGTCGCGCTGCTGCCGAAGGTCCTGGAGGAGGACCAGGAGCAGCTGCTGCGCGAGTCGCGTGAGCGCCGTGAGTCCCGCACGACGGACGTGAAGACCATCGAGGAGGCCGCCGAGGCGGCCGCCGCCGGTGGCTGGGCCCGCATCCCGTGGGCGACGCTGGGCGCGGAGGGCGAGGCCAAGCTGGCCGAGCAGGCCGTGACGGTGCGCTGCCTGGTCGCGGAGGACGGCTCGGTGCCGGAGTCCGACGACGCCCCGGGCGCCGTCGCGATCGTCGCGCGCGCCTACTGATCCACCCTGTCCTCGGGCGCGCGCTCCGGAGCGCGCGCCCGAGGCGTTTGCGCCGGCTCATCTCCCTTACTGATGAGTCAGTACGTCCCACCTTGCGAACTGGTGCGCGGCTCATCCGCCTTCTCCGCAGTTCTGCGCACCCGCCCTCGTCAGGACGCATCAGTCGGGAAACTGACTGGTACGTGCAAAATATTTGGGATGGCCCGGTATCGGAACACCGGGCCGCCCCGGCTCGTTGTCACGACGTGAGCACGACACCACCTGTTCTCGCCGCAGAGCTGGCGCAGGCGTGGGCCGACATTCAGCGGTTCCACCCCGAGCTGCCGGATCTAGCCGCGCCCGAATCGTTGATCGGGGAGTCGTCGTCCGCCTGCGGCGCCGAGCTCTCCTTCGAAAGGCTGCTGCACGAGGCAGTGCACGGCATCGCGGCCGCCCGCGGTGTCCGCGACACCTCTCGTGCCGGCCGCTACCACAACCGCCGGTTCCTGGCGATCGCCGAGGAGCTGGGGCTCGACCACAGCGACGAGCCGCACCCCAGCAGCGGCTTCTCACTGGTCGTGCTCAACCCGGAGGCGCGCAAGCGCTACCGGCCCACGATCGACAGACTGCAGCGCGCGCTCAAGGCACACACGGTCGCCACGGCCGCCGACACCTCGCGCACGTTCCGCGGCCCGGCCGCGCGTCACGGCTCGTCGGGCGGCGGGGTGCGGGTGAAGGCGGTGTGCCAGTGCGGGCGCAACGTCCGGGTGGTGCCCTCCGTGCTCGCACAGGCGCCGATCATGTGCGGGGGCTGCGGCCAGCCGTTCCGCATCCCCGAGGCGGTCTCGGTCGGCTGAGCGCCGGCCGGCACCGGACAAGGGGTGAGGTACGTCCGTCTTCCCGGGGTGCGGCCCGGGGCACGGCCCGGGTCGGTGCTCCCGTCAGGGGTGTGGCACAATGGGTCGCTGTACTCGACAGTCGCACAGGACCCCTCTCTCCTCCGGCTGACGCGTCCATCGGGCACCCCGAGTACCGCAAACCCCACGTGGCATCTCGTTGTGCCCCACCACGTCAAGACCAGGAGACACCACTCCAGTGGCAGTCAAGATCAAGCTGAAGCGTCTGGGCAAGATCCGTTCGCCTCACTACCGCATCGTCGTCGCCGACTCCCGCACCCGCCGTGACGGCCGGGCCATCGAGGAGATCGGCCTGTACCACCCGGTGCAGAACCCCTCGCGCATCGAGGTCGACAGCGAGCGTGCCCAGTACTGGCTGAGCGTCGGCGCCCAGCCGACCGAGCCCGTTCTGGCCATCCTCAAGGTCACCGGCGACTGGCAGAAGTTCAAGGGCCTGCCGGCCCCGGCCCCGATGCTCGTCGCCGAGCCGAAGGCCGACAAGAGCGGCCTCTTCGAGGCTGCCGTGAACGCCGCCGACGCGTCGAAGGGTGAGGCCATCACCCCGAAGGCGAAGAAGTCGGAGAAGAAGGACGAGGCCGCTGAGGTCGAGTCCGCTGAGTCGACCGAGGCCTGAGCATGCTCGAGGAGGCCCTCGAGCACCTCGTAAAGGGCATCGTCGACAACCCCGACGATGTGCAGGTCGCCTCGCGCAACCTGCGCCGCGGGCGCGTGCTGGAGGTCCGGGTGCACCCCGATGACCTCGGCAAGGTGATCGGCCGCAACGGCCGCACCGCGCGTGCCCTGCGCACCGTCGTGGGCGCCATCGGCGGCCGTGGCATCCGTGTCGACCTGGTCGACGTGGACGACGTCCGCTGAGCAGCGATAGAGCACCGGCACGGGCCGGGAAGGATTCTCCTTCCCGGCCCGTTGTCGCGTTCGTACGGAAATGTGAGAAGGATTAGGGACGTGCAGCTCGTAGTCGGCAGGATCGGCCGCGCCCATGGCATCAAGGGCGAGGTCACCGTTGAGGTGCGTACGGACGAGCCCGAGCTGCGGCTCGGACCCGGCGCCGTGCTGGCCACGGACCCCGCGGGCGTGGGGCCCCTGACCATCGAGACCGGCCGCGTGCACAGCGGCCGGCTGCTGCTGCGGTTCGCGGGCGTGGGCGACCGCAACGCCGCCGAGGCACTGCGCAACACCCTGCTGATCGCCGACGTCGACCCGGACGAGACTCCCGAGGACCCCGAGGAGTTCTACGACCACCAGCTGATGGACCTCGACGTCATCACCGTCGACGGCACGGCCGTCGGCCGGATCGCGGAGATCTCCCACCTGCCGTCCCAGGACCTCTTCATCGTCGAGCGGCCCGACGGCAGCGAGGTGATGATCCCCTTCGTGTCGGAGATCGTCACCGAGATCGACCTGGAGGGCCAGATCGCGGTCATCGACCCGCCGCTCGGCCTCCTCGACACCGACCAGGCCGAGATCGACAGCGCGCGCGACGCCGAGGCGGAGGCGGGAGCCGGGGCGGAGCCCCAGGCCGGGACCGCCGACGCGCACGGCGCCGAGGAGGGGGAGAAGTAATGCGTCTCGACGTCGTCACGATCTTTCCCGAGTACCTCGAGCCGCTGAACGTCTCGCTCGTCGGCAAGGCGCGCGCCCGCGGTCAGCTCGACGTCCGCATCCACGACCTGCGGGAGTGGACGCACGACAAGCACAACACCGTCGACGACACGCCCTACGGCGGCGGCCCCGGCATGGTGATGAAGCCCGAGCCGTGGGGCGAGGCGCTGGACTCGGTCATCGAGTCGGGCGACGGCGGCAAGCCCGTCCTCGTCGTCCCCACCCCCAGCGGCAGGCCGTTCACGCAGGAGCTCGCCGTCGAGCTCTCCGAACAGCCCTGGCTGGTCTTCACCCCCGCCCGCTACGAGGGCATCGACCGCCGCGTCATCGAGGAGTACGGCGACCGCCTCGACGTCCGCGAGGTCTCCATCGGCGACTACGTACTGGCCGGCGGCGAGGCCCCCGTGCTGGTCATGGTCGAGGCCATCGCCCGGCTGCTGCCCGGCGTCCTCGGCAACGCCGAGTCGCACCGCGACGACTCCTTCGCGCCCGGCGCCATGGCCGACCTGCTCGAGGGCCCCGTCTACACCAAGCCCCCCGAGTGGCGCGGCCGCGGCATCCCGGACGTCCTGGTCAGCGGCCACCACGGCAAGATCGCCCGCTGGCGCCGCGACGAGGCGCTGCGCCGCACCACCGGCAACCGGCCGGACCTGATCGAGCGCGCCGACCCGGCGGCGTTCGACAAGAAGGACCGCGAAATGCTCTCGATCCTGGGCTGGGCCCCGGGCGAGGACGGCCGATTTGGGCGAGTGGCCCCCGTCGTGGAAGAATAAGCCGTTGCCTTGCGCCCGGCGCGCGCCCCTGCCACAGGGGGAACGACGTCCGCCCGGTGTGACGCACCACCCCATCCTTCAGCACGATTCCGCTGATGACCTGTGGCATCAGCGAGGAAGCAGACATTCATGTCCACCCTGCTTTCCGGCGTCGACGCCGCTTCCCTGCGCACCGACGTCCCGGCCTTCCGCCCCGGCGACACCGTGAACGTCCACGTTCGCGTCATCGAGGGCAACCGCTCCCGCATCCAGCAGTTCAAGGGTGTCGTCATCCGCCGCCAGGGCGCGGGCGTCAGCGAGACCTTCACGGTCCGCAAGGTCTCCTTCTCCGTCGGCGTCGAGCGCACCTTCCCGGTGCACAGCCCGATCTTCGAGAAGATCGAGCTCGTCACCCGCGGTGACGTCCGTCGCGCCAAGCTGTACTACCTCCGTGAGCTCCGCGGCAAGGCCGCGAAGATCAAGGAGAAGCGCGACAACTGAGCTTCCCGCCGGCGTCCCGGCCCGGCCGGATAGGCTCTCGGCCGATGGACACCGACGAACAGCTTTCGGAGCGCGACCACTCTCCAGAACCCGCACAGGGGGAGGAGCGGGGGTCGCGCTCCTCGCGTTTTCCCGACCGTTCACCCGGGGGCGTCCGCGGCCACGCCCGCGCGGCACGTCGTTGGGTGGCCGACGGCGGGCCGCTGCGCAAGGCCGGCCTGCTGCTCGTCGTCTGCATGATCTTCCTGCTTCTGGTCAGCAGCTTCCTCGTGCAGCCGTTTCTGATTCCCAGCGGATCGATGAGGAACACCCTCCAGGTCGGCGACCGGGTGCTGGTCAACAAGCTCGCCTACCGCTTCGGGGACGCACCCCGGCGCGGCGATGTGATCGTCTTCGACGGCACCGACTCGTTCGTGCAGGGCGGCCCGCCGGCGGAGAACCCGGTGGCCGCGCTGGTGCGCAAGGGTGCCTCGTCCGTCGGCCTGATGCGCTCGCCGAGCACCGACTACATCAAGCGGGTCGTGGGCGTGGGCGGGGACCGGGTGCGCTGCTGCGACCGGCGCGGGCGGCTGGAGGTCAACGGTCGGCCGGTGCTGGAGGAGCAGTATCTGTATCCCGGGGACTCACCCTCCCAAGTGCCGTTCGACATCGTGGTGCCGGAGGGCAAGCTATGGGTCATGGGTGACCATCGCAGTGACTCCCGTGATTCGCGTGACCACTTGGGCGAGCCGGGTGGTGGAACGGTCCCGCTGGACCGGGTCATCGGGCGCGCCGACTGGATCGGCTGGCCGCTGGGCCGCATCGACTCGCTGAAACGGTCCGGCGCCTTCGCGGACGTCCCCGATCCGGGACGCGGCGGCGGGGCGGTCGGGCACGGCGGTGGCCCGCATGGGTAGCCGGGGGCGCACGGAGCCTCGTACGGCTCCGGCCCGTCCGGCCTCGGCTCGTACAACCCCGCCGGATGCGGAGCGGGGGGCCGCGGGCGCAACCGCGGGGCCGTTGCCCGCGACCGGCGGCCGGGCGGAGCGGCGCAGGGCCGCGCAGCGGCTGAAGCGGCGGCGGCGCCGTTCGGTGATCAAGGAGGTGCCCGTCCTCATAGGCGTGGCGCTGCTGATCGCGCTGGTGCTCAAGACGTTCCTCGTGCAGGCGTTCGTCATCCCCTCCGGCTCGATGGAGCAGACCATCCGGATCGGCGACCGGGTGCTCGTCGACAAGCTGACGCCGTGGTTCGGGGCCCGCCCGGAGCGCGGGGACGTGGTGGTCTTCAAGGATCCGGGCGGCTGGCTGGACGGCGACCAGACGTACTCCGCCGGGCCGGACCCGGTGGGCGTCAAGCAGGTCAAGCAAGGGCTGACCTTCATCGGGCTGCTGCCGTCCGCCGATGAGCGGGACCTGATCAAACGCGTGATCGGGGTGGGCGGCGACACCGTCAAGTGCTGCGACAAGGACGGCAGGATCACGGTCAACGGAAAGCCGGTGGACGAACCGTACGTCCATCCCGGGAACCCTCCCTCGCGGCTGACGTTCGAGGTGAAGGTGCCGGACCGCCGGCTGTTCGTCATGGGCGACCACCGTTCGGACTCCGCCGACTCCCGCTACCACCTGACCGGGCCGGGGCAGGGCACGGTCGGGGAGGACCTGGTGGTGGGGCGCGCGATGGTGATCGCCTGGCCCTTCGGCCACTGGCGCCGGCTGTGACCGGCGGGCGTTGCGGGCCCGTGCGGTTCCGACGCGCCGGGCGTGCGCGGGCGGGGGGACGGTTCGCCGCATAGTGTGTCCCCATGGATCAAGAGGGATTGATCCGGCTCCCGACCCCTGCGGAACTCCCGCTCGTTATGGGAGTGGTGGGCCTGCGTCGTGTGTGCGGCAGGCGGCAGCGTGGAGTGAGGAGTGGATGTGGGGGATTTGGCGGTCGGCGCACGGTCCGGTCACGGTGAGCCCGAAAGGCGGCCCGGGGAGGACGGCCACTCCGGGGAGCCGTCCCGGGAGGTCGCGCGGGACGAGGCCGGCCCCCAGGTGGAGCACGGCCCGGCCGGCCGGGTCTCGGCGGACGACGGCGCCGCGGGTGCGACGGGCGCGACGGGTTCCGGACGTGGCGACGGGCAGGGCCTGTCCGGCGGCGAGGCCGAGGCCGCCGGCCGGGACGAGGGGGCCGACGCCGGCGACCGGGACGAGGCCGACCACGAGCCGGTCCGGCGCGAGCCGCCGAAGCAACGATCCTTCTGGAAGGAGCTGCCGCTCCTCATCGTGATCGCGCTGGCCCTCGCGCTGATCATCAAGACGTTCCTGGTGCAGGCCTTCTCGATCCCGTCCGAGTCGATGCAGAACACGCTCCAGCGCGGCGACCGGGTGCTGGTGGACAAGCTGACGCCGTGGTTCGGGTCCAAACCCGAGCGGGGCGAGGTCGTGGTCTTCCACGATCCGGGCGGCTGGCTGGGGGAGAGCCCGGCCGGTGACAACGGTCCGATCGGCAGCGGCATCCAGAAGGTGCTGAGCTTCGTCGGCCTGATGCCCTCGGCCGAGGAGAAGGACCTGATCAAGCGGGTCATCGCGGTCGGCGGCGACACGGTCGAGTGCAAGGGCGACAACCAGCCGGTGGTCGTCAACGGCAAGCCGCTGGACGAGCCGTACATCTTCCCCGGCAACACGCCGTGCAGCGACAAGCCCTTCGGCCCGATCAAGATCCCCGACGGCCGGATCTGGGTGATGGGCGACCACCGGCAGGACTCGCTCGACTCGCGCTGGCACATGGAGGGCGACCGGTTCCAGGGCACGGTCTCCGAGGACGACGTCGTCGGCCGTGCGATCACCGTGGCCTGGCCGCTCAACCGGCTGAGCTTCCTGGAGGTCCCCAAGACCTTCGACCAGCCGGGGCTGAACGCGGCGGGCGCCGCCGTGCCCCCGGCGCTCGGGCTCGCCGGCGCGCTGCCGCTGGTGCTCTGGCGCCGGCGCCGGATCGTCCGCGGGGCGGCGCGCCCGCACGGGCTTGCGGCCGGCGCGGGTGACAGTGCGGGCGCGGGCGTCGACGCCGGAGCCGCTGGCAGTGCGGGCGTCGACGCCGGAGCCGCTGACAGTGCGGGCGCCGGGGTCGTGCAGAAGGGCTGACTCGCGCCCGTACCGCCGGGTAGTGTGCGATTCCGTGCCCCTGGGCATGCGGAATCCGATCTTCCGTGGGGTCCTGCCCCATGGATCCACGACGCTGCGCGGGGGACGGGATGAGCAGAGCGGGACAGGACACGGACGGCCACGGCCGCGCGGGCAGAGTGCTGTCCGGGCTGGCCGTGGCCGTCGGCCTTGTGCTCTTCCTCGGCGGCTTCGCGTGGACGGCCGTGCAGTACCGGCCGTACAGCGTTCCCACCGACTCGATGGCACCCACCATCGGCGTCGGCGACCGGATCCTGGCCCAGCGAATAGACGGCGACGCCGTGCGCCGCGGTGACATCGTCGTCTTCAAGGACAAGGTCTGGGGCGACACACCCATGATCAAACGGGTGGTGGGCACCGGCGGCGACCGCATCGAGTGCTGCGACGACCGAGGCCGGCTGCTGATCAACGGAAAGCCGGTCGAGGAGCCGTACCTGCGGGCCGCCGGCCCCGCCTCGCCCACCCCCTTCACCGCCACCGTCCCCGAGGGCCGGCTCTTCCTCCTCGGCGACCACCGCACCGACTCGGTGGACTCCCGCACCCACCTGGCCGACGGCGGTCAGGGTGCCGTGCCGCGCGACGCCGTACGGGCACGGGTGGACGCCACCGTCTGGCCGGCGTCGGGCTGGGGCATGATCGACCGGCCCGGCTCGTTCGCCGCCCTGCCCGGCGGCACCTCCCGCCCCGGTCCCCTGCCCCTGCTGGCCGGGTGCGTGATCGCGGGCGCCGTGCTCATCCTGGGAGGTGCGGCGTACGGACCGCTGGCGCGGCGGTCGGCGGGCCGCGGAAAGGTGGCGGTGCCCCATGGCTGAGCAGGCCGCGACGGGTGGCGACCTCCGCCGGGCCGCCCGGGTGATCCTCCTCGACCCCTTCGACCGGGTCCTGCTCATCCACGGCCACGAGCCCGAGGACCCCTCGATCACCTGGTGGTTCACCCCGGGCGGCGGCCTGGAGGGCGACGAGAGCTGGGAAGAGGCCGCACACCGGGAAGTGGCCGAGGAGACCGGCATCACGCGCATCGAACTGGGTCCGGTGCTGTGGACGCGCACCTGTTCCTTCCCCTTCGCCGGCCGGCGCTGGGACCAGGACGAGCGGTACTTCCTGGCCCGCACCCGGCAGACGGCCACCTGGACCGGCGGGGAGACGGAGCTGGAACGGCGCAGCACCCTGGGGCTGCGGTGGTGGACGTGCGAGGAACTCCTCGCGGCCCATGAGACGGTGTATCCGAACAGGCTCGCCGAGCTGCTGCGCACGCTGCTCGACGAGGGGCCCCCTAGTACGCCAGTGCTCCTGGAGACTGAGCGCGCCTGACGCACAATGGGGGGACGCACGGCTGAAGGGGAACATGCCATGAGCGCCGAGGACCTCGAGAAGTACGAGACCGAGATGGAGCTGAAGCTCTACCGGGAGTACCGCGACGTCGTCGGTCTGTTCAAATACGTGATCGAGACCGAGCGTCGCTTCTACCTCACGAACGACTACGAGATGCAGGTGCACTCCGTGCAGGGCGAGGTCTTCTTCGAGGTCTCGATGGCGGACGCGTGGGTGTGGGACATGTACCGGCCCGCCCGCTTCGTCAAACAGGTGCGCGTGCTCACCTTCAAGGACGTGAACATCGAGGAGCTCAACAAGAGCGACCTGGACCTGCCGGGGACGTGATCGGGCTTCAGGGAGTCCGGGCGGGGCCGGGGGCAAGGCTGAGTGGGGCGGGGGCCTGAGCGGGGGCCGGGCCGGGGGCCGGGGCGGGGCCTGAGGGGGGCGGAAGCCCCCGTTCGGGCGGCGAGGTTTTCCACATCGCCCCGGTTGTCCACCAAGATCCAACAGGGCGGGGAAAGGGCTTCATAGTCGGCACCGGAGGTGGTGCCCATGAACGCCCGAGGGGGGCTCGGCAGGTACGGGGAAGAGCTGGCCGCGCGCCGGCTGGCCGAGGCCGGAATGACCGTACTGGCCCGCAACTGGCGATGCCGGGAAGGCGAGGCCGACATCGTCGCGATGGACGGCGACGTCCTGGTGATCTGCGAGGTCAAGGCCCGCCGCGAGGGCCGCTACGAACACCCGATGGCCGCGGTGCGCCGCACGAAGGCCGAGCGGCTGCGCCTGCTCGCCGGCCGCTGGCTGGAACGGCACGGCGGCGCGCCGCCGGGCGGGGTACGCATCGACATCGTGGGCGTGGTCGTCCCGGGGCGGGGCGCGCCCGTCGTCGAGCACGTCAAGGGGGTGGCGTGATGGGCTTCGCCCGTACATGCTCGGTGGCCCTGGTCGGCGTGGAGGGCGTGGCCGTCGAGGTCCAGGCAGACCTGGAGCCGGGTGTCGCCGCCTTCACCCTGGTCGGCCTGCCGGACAAGAGCCTGAGCGAGAGCCGTGACCGGGTGCGGGCCGCGGTGGTGAACTCGGGGGCCGAGTGGCCGCAGAAAAAACTGACCGTCGGGCTCAGCCCCGCGTCGGTGCCCAAGGGCGGCAGCGGCTTCGATTTGGCCGTGGCGTGCGCGGTGCTCGGCGCCGCCGAGCGCCTCGACCCCCGAGCGATCGCCGACCTGATGATGATCGGCGAGCTGGGCCTGGACGGCCGGGTGTGCCCGGTGCGGGGCGTGCTCCCCGCGGTCCTGGCCGCCGCCGACGCCGGCTACCGCCACGTGGTCGTCCCCGAACGCTCGGCGGCCGAAGCGGCACTGGTCCCCGGCGTCTCGGTCCTCGGAGTGCGCAGCCTGCGGCAGCTGATCGCCGTGCTCACCGACGAACCGGTGCCGGAGGAGGACGATCCGTCACCGGGGGAGGGACGGCCCGACCCACTCCCCGCGGCCCTGGCCCTGCCGGGCACCATGCCGATGGCGGCGACACGGCCCGGCGAACGGCCGCCGGACCTGGCCGAGGTCGCCGGACAGACCAGAGCCCGCCGGGCACTGGAAGTCGCCGCCGCAGGCCGGCACCACGTCTACTTCCTCGGACCGCCGGGCGCCGGCAAGACCCTCCTGGCCGAGCGGCTGCCCGGCCTGCTGCCACCCCTGACACCCCAGGAATCGCTCGAGGTCACGGCCGTCCACTCGGTGGCCGGGGTACTGCCCGCAGGGCAACCCCTGATCCAACGGGCGCCCTACTGCGCGCCCCACCACTCGGCGTCCATGCCCTCCCTCGTCGGCGGCGGCTCCGGACTGCCCCGGCCCGGAGCGGTCTCGCTCGCTCATCGAGGGGTACTTTTCATGGACGAAGCCCCCGAATTCTCCGGGCGGGTCCTGGACGCGCTGCGACAACCGCTGGAATCCGGGCACGTGGTGGTCGCCCGCTCCGGCGGGATGATGCGGCTGCCCGCCGCCTTCCTGCTCGCCCTCGCCGCCAACCCCTGCCCCTGCGGGCGGCACGGCATGACCGGGGACGGCTGCGACTGCCCACCCCAGGCCGTCCGGCGCTACCTGAGCCGCCTCTCCGGACCGCTCATGGACCGCGTGGACCTCAGAGTGCGCGTCGAGCCGGTCACACGATCCGAACTGACCGGAACCGGCACCGGCGACGGCACGGGAGCCGAAAGCACCGCCGAGGTCGCCGCACGCGTCCGGACAGCGCGCGAACGGGCCGCCGCCCGGTACGCCGGCACACCATGGCGCACCAACAGCGAGGTCCCCGGCCACGAACTGCGCACCCGCTGGAGAGCCGGACCCGACGCCCTCGGCGAGGCCGAACGGGACATGGAACGCGGCCTCCTGACGGCCCGGGGGCTCGACCGGGTCCTGCGGGTCGCCTGGACGGTGGCCGACCTCGCCGGACACGACCGGCCCGACGCCGGCGACGTCGCCCAGGCGCTGGAACTGCGCACCGGTGTCCAGCGCGGCGCCGTCACCACGGGAGGCCGGCCATGACCGCGCCCGGCCCGGACGAACGCCGGGCACGGGCCGCGCTGACCCGGCTGACCGAGCCCGGCGACCAGCAGGTCGGGCGCTGGCTGCGCGAGCTGGGGCCCGTGGCCCTGCTGCGCGGCCTGACCGGCACCGGGCCACCACCGCCCGGGGCGCGGGCGGACCGGCTCGCGGGCTGCCACGCCCGCGCCGCGACCCTCGACCCGGACGCCGACCTGGCGGCCGTCACTCGCTGGGGCGGCCGCTTCCTGTGCCCCGGCGACATCCAGTGGCCGGGCCAGCTCGACGACCTCGGGGACGCCCGGCCCCTCGGGCTGTGGGTACGCGGCTGCCCCGACGTACGGCTGTGGGCACTGCGCTCGGTGGCCGTGGTGGGAGCCCGCGCCTGCACCGACTACGGCTCCCACGTGGCCGCCCTCCTCGGCGCCGGACTCGCCGAACGCGGCTGGGTCGTCGTCTCCGGCGCCGCCTACGGGGTCGACGGCGCCGCGCACCGCGGGGCGCTGGCCGCGGGCGGGGCGACCGTGGCCGTACTGGCCTCCGGCATCGACGTGCCCTACCCGCGCGGGCACACCGAGTTGCTCGACCGCATCACGGAACAGGGGCTGGTCCTGACCGAGTTGCCGCCGGGCGGACACCCCACCCGCAGCCGCTTCGTGCTCCGCAACCGCGTCATCGCCGCACTGACACGCGGGACGGTGGTCGTGGAAGCCGAGTACCGCAGCGGATCGCTGGTGACGGCGCGCCGGGCGAGAGAGCTGGGACGGCACACGATGGGAGTGCCCGGCCAGGTCACCTCGGGCCTCTCGGCGGGAGTGCACGAACTCCTGCGCGAGGGAGCACAACTGGTGACCGACGCCGACGAGATCGCCGAACTCGTCGGCGCCATCGGCGACCTCGCCCCGCCACGGCGCGGCCCCGTCGTCGCCCGCGACCTGCTGGACACCACCGCCCTCCGCGCGCTCGAAGCCGTGCCCGGACGAGGCGGCGGCGGCACCGAGCTGATCGCCCGCAACGCCGGAATGGGCAGGGAACGGACGCTCGCCAGCCTGTACGAACTCCAGGCGCTGGGGTTCGTGGAACGCCGAGGCGATCTCTGGCAGCTGGCTGACGCGGCGTCAACATCCGGCACCCCCAAGCCCCCCGGACGGCGCCCACCTGCGCGGCGAGGCGGTGCTTGACCTGGGGTGATCGGGTGAAAGGGTTAAGGCGGTGACCGTGGCGGCCGATACGGCGGGCTCCGCGGGCCGCCGGACGCCCGGCGGCCGTCACCCGGCGCGCGGCCCGTACGAGGCGGCCGCGCCGAGGAAGGCAGCCGCGTCCATCGAAGGGGTCTCCTCGCTCACTGCAGCGCTCCGGTCACGCTACGCTCACGGAAATTCCCTCCATTCGTACCACCGGTCCACGTCACAGCGACACAGCAGAACGGCTCAGAACGACGAATGCCCCAGCACACCTCCGGGTCCGACCACGCGGCGGCACCGCCCGCAGCGCGCGGCACCGTGCGCCCACCCGCCCCCACGACGCTCGACGAGCTGTGGCGGTCGTACAAGGCCTCGGGCGACGACCGGCTGCGGGAGCAACTGATCCTCCACTACTCACCCCTGGTGAAGTACGTGGCGGGACGGGTCAGCGTCGGACTGCCGCCCAACGTCGAACAGGCCGACTTCGTCTCCTCCGGCATCTTCGGCCTCATCGACGCCATCGAGAAGTTCGACCCCTCCCGCTCTATCAAATTCGAGACCTACGCCATCACCCGCATCCGCGGCGCCATGATCGACGAGCTGCGGGCCCTGGACTGGATCCCCCGCTCCGTCCGCCAGAAGGCCCGCGCCGTCGAGCGCGCGTACGCCACCCTGGAAGCCGCGCTGCGCCGCACGCCCTCCGAGGCCGAGGTGGCCGCGGAGATGGGCATCACCCTCGACGAACTGCACGCCGTCTTCAGCCAGTTGTCGCTGGCCAACGTGGTGGCGCTGGAGGAGCTGCTGTACTCCGGAGGCGAGGGCGGCGACCGGCTGAGCCTGATGGACACCCTCGAGGACACCGCCGCCGACGACCCCGTCGAGGTGGCCGAGGACCACGAGCTGCGCAGACTGCTCGCCCGCGCGATCAACACCCTCCCCGAGCGGGAGAAGACCGTCGTGACCCTCTACTACTACGAGGGCCTCACCCTCGCCGAGATCGGCCACGTCCTCGGGGTCACGGAGAGCAGGGTCAGCCAGATCCACACCAAGTCGGTCCTCCAGCTCAGGGCCAAGCTGGCGGACGTCGGGCGCTGACCGGGTCGCCCGTTCGCCCGCTGAATCGTCCCTCCAGCGTCGTCCCCGGCAAGCCCGGTCCGTAAAGTGGGACCGTGCCCAGGATTCGAGCGGCCTCAGTGGCCGAGCACCGGACGATGCAGCGCGACGCCCTCTTGGACGCCGCCCGCTCACTGCTGTCCGAAGGCGGTACGGAGGCGCTGACCTTCCCCGCCCTCGCCGAGCGCACGGGACTCGCGCGGTCCTCGGTCTACGAGTACTTCCGCTCGCGCGCGGCCGTCGTCGAGGAGCTGTGCGCGGTCGACTTCCCCGTCTGGGCGGCGGAAGTCGAGGCCGCCATGGAGCGGGCCGGCACGGCCGAGGAGAAGATCGAGGCCTATGTGCGCCGACAGCTGGCGCTCGTGGGCGACCGCCGCCACCGCGCCGTGGTCGCCATCTCCGCCGGCGAGCTGGACGCCGGCGCCCGCGAGAAGATCCGCGCCGCCCACGGCGGACTGATCGCCATGGTCGTCGAGGCCCTGGAGGCCCTCGGCCACGAGCAGCCCCGGCTGACGGCCATGCTGCTCCAAGGCGTGGTCGACGCCGCCGTCCGCCGGATCGAGCTCGGCGCGGCCGAGGAGCCGGAATGGATCACCGAGGCCGCGGTGACCATGGCCCTGCGCGGCGTCCGGGGCTGACCCCCGGGGGCCCCTCCCCCCCCGCCCCCTCCCTCCCCCTCCCCTCAGCCCCCAGCCGCAGCTTCCGCTCAGCCCTCACCGCCCGTCGCCCTGCCCACGGCAGCCGACGCCGCGGGCAGGGCGTATCCGCCGAGTGGTCCCGACAGGGGTAGTAGTCGTGACGGGCCGCGTCGCAGCATCCATGGCGGTAGCAGGCTGAGTGGGTCGAGGTAGGTGTCGCCGCGGCGCAGGCCCCAGTGGAGGCAGCCTCCGGTGCAGTGGGTGCGGCTGGCTTCCAGTACTCCGATGACGTCGCCCGCCGCCACGCGGTCGCCGGGGCGGGCTGTGGCGCGCACCGGTTCGTATGTCGTGCGCAGTGGCGGGTCGCCTGTGCCGGTCAGTTCGATGGAGATCACTCCGCGGCCGGCGACGGTGCCGGCGAAGGACACGGTGCCGGGGGCGGCCGCGCGGACCGGTTGGCCGGGCGGGGCCGTGAGGTCCACGCCGCGGTGGCCGGCGGCCCAGGGGGCCGGGGGTGGTTCCCATGCCCGCGCCACCAGTGGCCGGGGGTCCGTGGTGCCGGCCACCGGCCACGCGCGGTCACGGTCCGGGCCCCGTGGGCCGGGGCCCGGGGCCGCGGTGGCGTATGTGCAGCCGAGGAAGAGGCACGCGAGGGCGCACAGGGTGAGCGTCCGCGCGGCGGCCGTGTCCAGTGGTCGTCGCATGGCTCCACGGTGGCGGAGTCCGCCGGTCTTCGGGGATCTTGAGGGCGGGCTGTGGACTACTCGCCGGTTGTGGACAACGCCGTCACCCGGCGCTTCTCCGGTCCCGTACACTTCTCTTGGCGATCCGGGTCACCGGGTCGACTTCGCACGCCCCGCCACTGGCGCGTCAGACCCACTCGGGCAGCCCGGTGGCCGTGTCTCTCGGTCCGCGGTACGGCTTCTCGCAAGGGATCCGTCCACGGCAGGCGCGTCGGGGCGTCAGGAGCGGCGGCCGCCCGGCCGTCGTGGAACCGAGTATTTCAAGGAGCGCGGCCATGGCCGTCGTCACGATGCGGGAGCTGCTGGAGAGCGGCGTCCACTTCGGTCACCAGACCCGTCGTTGGAACCCGAAGATGAAGCGTTTCATCTTCACCGAGCGCAACGGCATCTACATCATCGACCTGCTCCAGTCGCTGTCGTACATCGACCGCGCCTACGAGTTCGTCAAGGAGACCGTCGCGCACGGCGGCTCCATCATGTTCGTCGGTACGAAGAAGCAGGCCCAGGAGGCCATCGCCGAGCAGGCGACCCGTGTCGGCATGCCCTACGTCAACCAGCGCTGGCTGGGCGGCATGCTCACCAACTTCTCGACCGTCTACAAGCGCCTGCAGCGCCTGAAGGAGCTCGAGCTCATCGACTTCGAGGACGTGGCCGCCTCCGGCCTCACCAAGAAGGAGCTCCTGGTCCTCTCCCGCGAGAAGGCCAAGCTCGAGAAGACCCTCGGTGGTATCCGCGAGATGCAGAAGGTGCCCAGCGCCGTCTGGATCGTGGACACCAAGAAGGAGCACATCGCCGTCGGTGAGGCGCGCAAGCTGCGCATCCCCGTCGTCGCGATCCTCGACACCAACTGCGACCCCGACGAGGTCGACTACAAGATCCCGGGCAACGACGACGCCATCCGCTCCGTCACCCTGCTCACCCGCGTGATCGCCGACGCCGTCGCCGAGGGCCTCATCGCCCGCTCCGGTGGTGCCGGTGAGGGCAAGGGCGAGAAGGCCGCCGGCGAGCCGCTGGCCGAGTGGGAGCGCGACCTGCTCGAGGGCGAGAAGAAGGCCGACGAGGCCGCCGAGGCCCCGGCCGCCGAGGCCGAGAAGCCGGCGGACGCCGAGCAGGCCTGACGCCCTGCGGTACCGGACGGCGGGGGTGACCCCGCCGTCCCGGTGGATCCACTGTCGGACCCCGTCAGCGGGACGGGAGCCGACAGCTGTGGTGACCTCAAGACGGACCAGCCTTGCCGGTGACGCCCGAGCGGCCACGGCAAGGCTCAGTGCAGAAGAAGGATTCTGAGGATGGCGAACTACACCGCCGCTGACGTCAAGAAGCTCCGCGAGCAGACCGGCGCCGGCATGATGGACTGCAAGAAGGCGCTCGAGGAGGCCGAGGGCAACCTCGAGAAGGCCGTCGAGATCGTTCGCGTCAAGGGCCTGAAGGGCGTGGCCAAGCGCGAGAGCCGCACCACCGAGAACGGTGCCGTCGTCTCCGTCATCGCCGAGGACAACACCTCCGGCGTGATCGTCGAGCTCAAGTGCGAGACCGACTTCGTCGCCAAGGGCGAGAAGTTCGTCGCCGTCGCCGAGGCCCTGGCCGCCCACGTCGCCAAGGCCGCCCCGGCCGACGTCGAGGCCCTGATGGCCTCCGAGATCGAGGCCGGCAAGACCGTCCAGGCGTTCGTGGACGAGGCCAACGCCACCCTCGGCGAGAAGATCGTCGTCGACCGCTTCGCGCGCTTCGACGACGGCCAGGTCTTCTCCTACATGCACCGCACCGCCGCGGACCTGCCCCCGCAGGTCGGCGTGCTGGTCGAGCTGGACAAGGCCAACGCCGAGGTCGCCAAGGACGTCGCGCAGCACATTGCCGCCTTCGCGCCGAAGTTCCTCTCCCGTGACGCCATCCCCGCCGACGTCGTCGAGAACGAGCGCCGCGTCGCCGAGGCCACCGCTCGCGAGGAGGGCAAGCCCGAGGCCGCCCTGCCGAAGATCGTCGAGGGTCGCGTCACCGGCTTCTTCAAGGAGCAGGTCCTGCTGGACCAGCCCTTCGCCAAGGACAACAAGAAGACCGTCCAGAAGGTTCTGGACGAGGCCGGTGTCACGCTGAAGCGCTTCGCTCGCATCCGCGTCGGCGCCTGAGCCGTCGGCAGCAGCGAATGACCCGCGACCCGCTAGGGTCGTATGCAGCCGACCGTCCACCGGCCGGCAGCTGATGTGACGAGGAGGCCATTGCCGCAGAGGGAACCGAAAGGATCCATCCGGCAATGGCCTTCTTCGTATGTGCACGAGGAGAACTGCAATGAACCAGGGCGCGGACGCCAAGCAGGCCACCGACGGGACGAGCGCCGACCAGGGCAAGCGGCGTCGGTTCCTGCTGAAACTGTCAGGTGAGGCCTTCGCCGGTGGCGGCGGGCTCGGTGTCGACCCCGATGTCGTGCACGCCATCGCCCGGGAGATCGCGGCCGTGGTCCGCGAGGGCTACGAGATCGCCGTGGTCATCGGCGGCGGCAACTTCTTCCGCGGCGCCGAGCTGCAGCAGCGCGGCATGGACCGTGCCCGCTCCGACTACATGGGCATGCTCGGCACCGTGATGAACAGCCTCGCCCTCCAGGACTTCCTGTCCAAGGAAGGCGTCGAGACGCGGGTCCAGACCGGCATCACCATGGGCCAGGTCGCCGAGCCGTTCATCCCGCTGCGCGCCGTGCGGCACCTGGAGAAGGGCCGCGTCGTGATCTTCGGCGCCGGCATGGGCATGCCCTACTTCTCCACGGACACCACCGCCGCCCAGCGCGCCCTGGAGATCCACGCCGAGGCGATCCTCATGGGCAAGAACGGCGTCGACGGGGTCTACGACTCCGACCCGAAGAAGAACCCCGACGCGGTGAAGTTCGACGCCCTCGAGTACAGCGAGGTGCTCTCCCGCGGCCTGAAGGTCGCCGACGCCACCGCCATCAGCCTGTGCATGGACAACCGGGTGCCGATCCTGGTCTTCGAGCTGCTGGCCGAGGGCAACATCGCGCGGGCCGTCAAGGGTGAGAAGATCGGCACGCTCGTGAGCGACCAGGGCACGCGGGACTGACGACCCGCACCGCCGTCCGTCCCCCACCCGACGTGACGGACGGCAACTCCGTGCCGTGGGAAGACCTCGGCACGGGGATGGACAACTGCCTGCCGGTCGGACACCGTGCAGGAGAAGACGCGCGCAGGGGCGAGGCTCTGCTTACTGATAACACCAGGAGCAAGTGGTGATCGAAGAGATCCTCCTCGAGGCCGAGGAGAAGATGGAGAAGGCCGTTGTGGTCGCCAAGGAGGACTTCGCGGCGATCCGCACCGGGCGTGCGCACCCGGCGATGTTCAACAAGATCGTGGCGGACTACTACGGTGCGCTGACGCCCATCAACCAGCTGGCGTCGTTCTCGGTGCCGGAGCCGCGCATGGCCGTGGTCACCCCGTTCGACAAGAGCGCGCTGCGCAACATCGAGCAGGCCATCCGCGACTCCGACCTGGGCGTCAACCCCAGCAACGACGGCAACATCATCCGGGTGACGTTCCCGGAGCTGACCGAGCAGCGCCGCCGTGAGTTCGTCAAGGTCGCCAAGACCAAGGCCGAGGACGCCAAGGTCTCGATCCGCTCCGTCCGCCGCAAGGCCAAGGACGCCCTGGACAAGCTGGTCAAGGACAAGGAGTCCGGCGAGGACGAGGTCCGCCGCGCCGAGAAGGAGCTCGACGACACCACCGCGAAGTACGTCGCGCAGGTGGACGAGCTGCTCAAGCACAAGGAATCCGAGCTCCTCGAGGTCTGATGAACGACGCATCCTGGGGAGCCCCGCCGCGCGCCGGACACTGGGGGTCCACCGACCGGGGACCTTCCCCCGGCTACCGCCGGGAGGTGCCTCCTCCGGCGGGTCCTGTGCACGAGGCGGGCATCGCGGCGCAGACTCGGCCCATGCCCATCGTGCCCGGAGCAGGCGGAGACCAGGACGACCGTGAGCAGGGGGCCGCGCACATCGGCGGCCCCCTGTTCCGCGATGAACAGGAGCCCGACATCCGCCCGCAGGAGCCCGCCGCGCCCCACGGGGGCAAGGCGAAGAAGAGCGCGGGCCGCGATCTGCGGGCCGCGATAGGGGTCGGGGTCGGCCTCGGCGCGGTGATCCTGGCCTCCCTGTTCGTCTACAAGCCCGTCTTCCTCGGCGTGATCGTCGTCGCCGTGGTGGTCGGGCTGTGGGAGCTGACCTCCCGGCTCGCCGAGCGCAAGGACATCAAGGCTCCCCTGGTGCCGCTCGCCATCGGCGGTGCCGCGATGACCGTCGCGGGCTACGTCAACGGCGCCGAGGGCGCGTGGGTGGCCATGGCCTTCACCGCGCTCGCCGTGCTCGTGTGGCGGATGACGGAGTCGCCGGACGACTACCTCAAGGACGTCACGGCGGGCATCTTCGCCGCCTTCTACGTGCCGTTCCTCGCCACCTTCGTGGCACTGATGCTGGCCGCCGGCGACGGCGCCTGGCGGGTGCTGACGTTCCTGATCCTGACGGTCGTCAGCGACACCGGGGCGTACGCGGTGGGCTGGCGCTTCGGCCGGCACAAGCTGGCCCCGCGCATCAGCCCCGGCAAGACCCGCGAGGGCCTGCTCGGCGCGGTGGCGTTCGCGATGGTGGCGGGCGCGCTGTGCATGCAGTTCCTGATCGACGACGGAGTGTGGTGGCAGGGCCTGCTGCTGGGCTTCGCGGTCGCGATCAGCGCCACGCTGGGCGACCTGGGCGAATCCATGATCAAGCGGGATCTGGGCATCAAGGACATGGGCTCCCTGCTGCCGGGCCACGGAGGGATCATGGACCGGCTGGACTCCCTGCTGCCGACGGCACCGGTGGTGTGGCTGCTGATGGTGGCGTTCGTGGGCTCCGCCTGACATCTGCTCGATCACCTCGGCCCGGCCCGGTCCGGAGCGGGCCAGGTACCCTGGAAGGGCTCGTCGCCGTGCGACGGGCCCTTTTCCGGCCCCGCGACCGCGGGGGTGTCCCAGGGAAATCTTCGGGTTCCGGCACCGTCCTGCCGCCGGCTCCGCGACATGCGGAGACCATCCGCTCTCGTCGCAATGAGGAGTTTCCGCTCATGGCCCCCGCGCCCGGAGAACTGACGTTCGTCGCCCCCCGCGGGGCCAAGCTGCCCCCGCGCCACCTCGCCGACCTCAGCCCCGCCGAGCGCCGGGAGGCCGTCGCCGCGATCGGTGAGAAGCCCTTCCGCGCGAAGCAGCTGTCCCAGCACTACTTCGCCCGCTACGCGCACGACCCGGCGGCCTGGACGGACATCCCGGCCGCCGCCCGCGAGAAGCTCGCGGGCGAACTGCTGCCGGAGCTGATGAGCGTCGTGCGGCACATCTCGTGCGACGACGACACGACCCGCAAGACCCTGTGGCGCCTGCACGACGGCAAGCTCGTCGAGTCCGTCCTGATGCGCTACCCCGACCGGGTCACCATGTGCATCAGCTCCCAGGCGGGCTGCGGCATGAACTGCCCGTTCTGCGCCACCGGCCAGGCGGGCCTGGACCGCAATCTGTCCACGGCCGAGATCGTGCACCAGATCGTCGACGGCATGCGCGCCCTGCGCGACGGCGAGGTCCCCGGCGGCCCCGCCCGGCTGTCCAACATCGTCTTCATGGGCATGGGCGAGCCGCTGGCCAACTACAAGCGCGTCGTCGGCGCCATCCGCCGGCTGACCGACCCCGAGCCCGACGGCCTGGGCCTGTCGCAGCGCGGCATCACCGTCTCCACCGTCGGCCTGGTCCCGGCCATGCACCGCTTCGCGGACGAGGGCTTCAAGTGCCGCCTCGCGGTCTCGCTGCACGCGCCCGACGACGAGCTGCGCGACACCCTGGTGCCGGTCAACACCCGCTGGAAGGTCCGCGAGGTGCTGGACGCCGCGTGGGAGTACGCGGAGAAGTCCGGCCGCCGGATCTCCATCGAGTACGCCCTGATCCGGGACATCAACGACCAGGCCTGGCGCGGTGACCTGCTGGGCCGGCTCCTCAAGGGCAAGCGGGTGCACGTCAACCTCATCCCGCTCAACCCCACGCCCGGCTCGAAGTGGACGGCCTCCCGCCCCGAGGACGAGCGCGCGTTCGTCCAGGCGATCGCCGCGCACGGGGTGCCGGTGACCGTGCGCGACACCCGCGGGCAGGAGATCGACGGGGCGTGCGGGCAGCTGGCCGCCACCGAGCGCTGATACTGTCCACCTGCATCACTCGCACAAGCGAGCATTCGCACAAATGAACAATCCGACAGGGGAGCGCAGCGAGCGCTGAGAGTGCGGCACGGCCCGCAGACCCTCGGACCTGATCCGGTTAGTACCGGCGTAGGGAGTCAGCACCACCATGAACACCACCCTCCGGCGTGCCCTCGGCGCGGCCGCCGCGGCCGCCCTGGGCCTGCCCGTCCTCGCGGCCTGCGGGGGCTCGGACGACAAGGGCTCGGGGGAGTCGAAGAGCCGGACCGTCACCCTGGTCGCGCACGACTCCTTCGCCGCGTCCAAGGACGTCCTCGCGGAGTTCACCGCGCGGACCGGCTACACGGTCAAGGTCCTCAAGAGCGGCGACGCCGGCCGGACCGTCAACCAGGCGATCCTCTCCAAGGGCCACCCGCAGGGCGACGTCCTCTTCGGCGTCGACAACACCCTGCTCTCCCGGGCCCTCGACAACGACCTGTTCGAGCCGTACGAGGCCAAGGACCTGGGCCGCGTCCCGGACAAGCTCCGCCTCGACGACGGCAAGCACCGCGTCACACCCGTCGACACCGGCGACATCTGCGTCAACTACGACCGGGCCTACTTCGCCGACCGCAGGCTCGAGCCGCCGAAGTCCTTCGACGACCTGGTCAAGCCGGAGTACAAGAACCTCCTGGTCACCGAGAACGCCGCGACCTCCTCTCCCGGCCTCGCCTTCCAGCTCGCCACCGTCGCGAAGTACGGCGACGACGGCTGGCAGGACTACTGGAAGAAGCTCAAGGCCAACGGCGTCGAGGTCGTCGACGGCTGGGAGCAGGCCTACAACGACCGCTTCTCCGGCTCCGCCGCCGGAAAGAAGGCCAAGGGCGACAAGCCCCTCGTCGTCTCCTATGCCTCCAGCCCGCCCGCCGAGGTGCTCGGCGTCACGCCGGCGCCCAAGGAGGGCCCGACGGGCGTCGCCACCGGCACCTGCTTCCGGCAGATCGAGTTCGCCGGGCTGCTGAAGGGTGCGAAGAACCCCGAGGGCGGCAAGGCCCTCCTCGACTTCCTGCTGAGCAAGAAGTTCCAGGAGGACATGCCGCTGCAGATGTTCGTCAAGCCGGCCCGTGACGACGCCGCTCTGCCCGAGGTCTTCACCAAGTACGGCGCCGAGGTCGCCGGCCCCGGGACCCTCGCCCCGGAGAAGATCGCCAAGAACCGCGACCAGTGGGTCAAGGAATGGTCCTCGCTCGTCCTGAAGTAGCTCCCGAAGAGGCCCCGGCCGGGGCGGCACCCCGCGACGCCGCCGCCCGCACAGGCGGCGGCCCCCGGCGGACGGCGACGCGGCTCGCCCTGATGGCGCTGCCGCTCGCCTTCTTCGGGCTCCTCTTCGCCTACCCCGTCGCCTCCATCGTCGGCCGCGGCCTCAAGGACGACGGCGGCTGGCACCTCGCCCGCATCGGCGAGGTCGTCGGCGACCCGCGCATCGGCGACGTCCTGTGGTTCACCACCTGGCAGGCGGCCGCCTCCACGGCGCTCACCCTCGCCCTCGCGCTCCCCGGCGCGTACGTCTTCGCGCGCTTCGACTTCCCCGGCAAACGGCTGCTGCGGGCCGTGGTCACCGTCCCCTTCGTGCTGCCGACCGTCGTCGCCGGCTCGGCCTTCCTGGCCCTGCTGGGGCGCGGCGGCATGCTGGACGAGCTGTGGGGCGTGCGGCTGGACACCACGGTCTGGGCGATCCTGCTGGGCCACGTCTTCTTCAACTACGCCGTCGTCGTACGGACCGTCGGCGGCCTGTGGGCCCAGCTGGACCCGCGGCAGGAGGAGGCGGCGCGCGTCCTGGGCGCCGGCCGCCTCGCCGCCTGGCGCCGGGTGACGCTGCCCGCGCTGGCCCCGGCGGTGGCCGCCGCCGCCCTGATGGTCTTCCTCTTCACCTTCACCTCCTTCGGCGTCGTCCAGATCCTCGGCGGGCCGCGCTACGCCACGCTGGAAGTGGAGATCTACCAGCAGACCGCGCAGCTCCTCGACCTGCCCACCGCCGCCGTGCTCACCCTCGTGCAGTTCGTGGCCGTGGCCGCGCTGCTGGGTGTCCACTCCTGGACCGTGCGGCGGCGCGAGGCGACGCTGCGGCTGGTCGACGCCCGCGGCACCGTCCGCCGCCCGCGGGGCGCTGCCCAGTGGACGCTCCTGGCCTGCGTGCTGGCCGTCGTCGCACTGCTGGTGCTGCTGCCGCTGCTGGTGCTCCTCCTGCGGTCCTTCGACGGGCCGGACGGCTTCGGGCTCGCCTACTACCGCGCCCTGGCCTCGCCGGGCGCGGGCGGCGGCACGTTCACCGTCGCGGCGCTGGACGCGATCGGCAACTCGGTGACGTACGCGCTCGCCGCCACCGCCATCGCCGTCGTCATCGGCGGCCTCGCCGCCGCAGCCCTCACGCGGCCCGAGGGCCGGCTCGTGCGGGGCTTCGACGCGCTGCTGATGCTGCCGCTGGGCACCTCGGCGGTGACCGTCGGCTTCGGCTTCCTGATCACCCTCGACGAGCCGCCGCTGGACCTGCGCACCTCGTGGATCCTGGTGCCGCTGGCGCAGGCGCTGGTGGGCGTGCCCTTCGTCGTACGGACCATGCTGCCGGTGCTGCGCGCGGTCGACGTCCGGCTGCGCGAGGCGGCGGCCGTGCTCGGCGCGTCCCCGCTGCGCGCGTGGCGGGAGGTGGACCTGCCGCTGGTCGGCCGGGCGCTGGCGGTGGCCGCGGGCTTCGCGTTCGCGGTGTCGCTCGGCGAGTTCGGGGCGACCGTCTTCATCGCCCGTCCCGACAGCCCCACCCTGCCGGTGGCCGTGGCACGGCTGCTGGGCCGTCCCGGCGAGCTCAATTACGGGCAGGCGATGGCCCTCAGCACGATCCTGATGCTGGTGTGCGCCGCGGCGCTGCTGGTGCTCGAGCGCGTGCGCACCGACCGTACGGGAGAGTTCTAGATGCTTCGGCTCGAAGGGGTGACCGTCCGCTTCGGCGAGCGCGCCGTGCTCGACGCGGTGGACCTCGAGGTCGCCGACCACGAGATCGTGTGTGTGCTCGGGCCGAGCGGCAGCGGCAAGTCCACCCTGCTGCGGGTGGTCGCCGGGCTGCAGCGGGCGGACGCCGGCCGGGTGCTCCTGGCGGGCCGGGACCAGGGGCCGGTGCCCACGCACCGGCGCGGGGTCGGCCTGATGTTCCAGGACCACCAGCTGTTCCCGCAGCGGGACGTCGCCGGCAACGTCGCCTTCGGCCTGCGGATGCGGGGTACCGGACGGGCCGAGGCCGAGCAGCGCGTCGCGGATCTGCTGGACCTGGTGGGGCTGCCCGGCGCCCAGCGGCGCGCGGTGGGCGCGCTGTCCGGCGGTGAGCAGCAGCGCGTGGCCCTGGCTCGTGCCCTGGCGCCGGAGCCGCGGCTGCTGATGCTCGACGAGCCGCTGGGCCAGCTCGACCGGAGCCTGCGTGAACGTCTTGTCGTCGAGCTGCGCGCGCTGTTCGGGCGGCTGGGGACGACCGTCCTGGCGGTCACCCACGACCAGGGCGAGGCGTTCGCCCTCGCGGACCGGGTCGTGGTGATGCGGGACGGGCGGATCGCCCAGGCCGGAACGCCGCTGGAGGTGTGGCGGCGGCCGGCGTCGGAGTTCGTGGCCCGCTTCCTGGGCTTCGAGAACGTGGTCGAGGCGACGGTGCGGGGCGGCCGGGCCGAGACCGTGTGGGGGAAGCTGCCGGTGCCCGGGGACACGCCGGACGGTGCGTGCCGGGTGCTGGTGCGGCCGGCCGGGGTGCGGGTGGTGGCGGTGGCGGAGGGGCTGCCGTGCGTGGTCGCGGGGCGGACGTTCCGGGGGGAGCACGTGGTGGTGATGCTGCGGCCGGAGGACGGGCCGGAGCTGGAGGCGACGTGCGCGCTGGAGGCCGCGCCGGGGGTGGGGGACCGGGTGGGTGCGGCGTTCGCGGTGGACGAGGTCGTTGTTCTCCCCTGACCCGCCCCTTCCCGAAACCGGGGGGCTCCGCCCCCGGGCCCCCGGACCGCGCTGCGCGCGGTGTCCTCAAACGCCGGACGGGCTGCATATGCAGCCCGTCCGGCGTTTGAGGACCCGGGTCCGGGGGCGGAGCCCCGGGAAACCTAGCCCACCGCCGTCGGTGCGGGCTCCTGCTCCGCCGCAGGCGCACCCGCATGGGCGTCCGGTTCGCCGAACCAGGCCACGGCCACCGCGCCGGCCACGGCGAGGAGGAAGCCGAGGATCGCCATCCAGGCCAGGCCGTCGCGGGAGGCGTCGCCCAGCCACATGACGCCGATGATGCCCGGCAGGACCGTCTCGCCGACCACCAGGGCGGCCGTGGCGCCGTTGACCGAGCCGATCTGCAGGGCGACGGTGTGCAGGTACATGCCGACGCTGCCGGCTATGAAGATGGCGTAGAAGGCCGGGTCGGACAGCAGCTCGGTCAGGTTGAACGGGTCGACGCCGTCGAGGATGCGGACGCCCACGCCGATGGCGCCGAAGCCGAGGCCGGAGAGCAGACCGGCCAGGATCGCGGCGCGCGAGCCGAGGAAGTGGACGGCGATCCAGCCGCCGCCCATCAGCACCACGGTGATGACCAGCAGCCACCAGTGGGTGGACCGGGCCGCCTCGCCGCTGCCCTCGTGGCCCGCGGCGGTGGCCAGCAGGACCAGTGCCGAGCAGACCACACCGATCGACATCCACTCCTTCCGGTTGAGCCGGATGCCCAGCATCTTGATGCTCAGCAGGGCGGTGACGATCAGGTTGGCGCTGATCACCGTCTGGGAGAGGAACAGCGGCAGCATCCGGGCGGCGAGCGCGCCGAGGGCGAAGCCCACGAAGTCCAGGACCGTGCCGACCATGAATTCCCAGGTCACCGCGGCCTTGGCGGTGGACGACAGACTGGGTCCGCCGTGCTGGGTGGTGCCCGTGGTGGAGGCCTTGGCGGCCTCCCTCTGGGCCGACTTGCGCGACCCGACGGCTTGCAGGACCGATCCTGTGCCGTAACACGCCGAGGCCGCGACAGCCGTGACAAGGCCGATGATCACCAAAAGCTCCGTTCGCCCGATGGCCCGTCCTGCTCTGAGAAGCAGACGTACTTCTGAAGGGACGAACTTTTGGGCGCCGGAGTTGCCTTGGGTCAAGAACTGGTCAAGAGACGGTGGTCGTGGGGCCGGTCAGTGGGTCAGGGGAAAGGCGGTCAGCTCGGCGATCACCCAGGTCAGCGGGGCGAGCACGGCCAGCAGCACCACCGTGCGCACGGCCGCGGCACCGCGCAGCAGCGAGGCGGGCACGCCCAGGCGCAGCAGGGCCGAGGTGGTCTCGGAGCGGATCTGCCGGGCGTCGAGGGCCGCCGTGATCGCGGTGGCCGTCACACAGGCCATCACCACCGCCGCGCCCAGCCCGGTGAGCGGTCCGAACGGGCGGGGACCCGCGTGCGACCAGGCCACGCCGTACAGTTCGACGGCGGCCAGGGCCCCCGAGGCGACCGCGCACAGCACCCCGAGCGGCCGGCCGATGCGGGTGGCCGCGTCCTGCAGTATCCGGCCGGCCAGCAGGCGCATCGCTCCCGGTCGTCCGGAGGACAGCAGCACACCGCACCAGTGGGTCAGCCCGGGGCCGGCCAGCACCAGGCCCAGGGAGGCCAGCAGCCAGCCGCCCAGCAGGCCGGCGGAGGCGCCGCCCTTCTGGCCGGGCAGCGCCAGCAGCGAGCCCGGGGCGGGCGCGGTGCCGCGCCCGACGTACGCCTCCAGGGCGAGACCGCAGGCGATGATCGAGATGCCCCAGGGCAGGCCCGCGTAGGCCACCTTGGGCGGGCGGGGGGCCGCTTGCGCGCCGCCGTCCTCGGCCTCGGCCGCGTGCCGCGCGCCTTTGGCGCGCTCCTTGCGCGGGCGCAGTGCGATGGCGCACGCGCCTGCCGACAGCGCGGGAAGCAGCCCCAACAACGTGAGTGTCGCTGCCCACGGCAGCGCCGCCCGTGCGTCCAGCAGCCCGGCCGCCGCCCCGCTGAGCGGGGTGCCGCCGAGGTCGCCGCGCAGTTCGAGGTAGACCAGCAGCGCGGCGACGCTGCCCAGGCCGCAGGAGAGGGCGGTCGATGTCGCCGCGAGGACGGACAGGCGCACGGGGCCGAAGCCGATGGCGTCCAGGCCGTCGCGGGGGCGGGTGGCGGGGTCGTTGCGGGCGACCGCGACGGCGAACTGCACGACGGCGGCCAGCGGTGCCGCGCACCACAGCAGCCGCACCACGCACTCGTGCGGGTTCTTCGGGTGCGCCACCGCGTACCCGAGCGTGCACAGCAGCAGGAAGCCGACGCCCGCCGCGGCGACGGCGACCAGCAGCCGGCGCAGCAGGACGAGCGGGTGCGCGCCGCGCGTCAGGCGGAGACTGAGCACGCGGCCCTGCCCTCCCCTTCGGACGCCTCGGGGGCCGGGATCGCGCCGCCCCGGCGGCCGTCGACGAGGCCCACCACGCGGTCCGCCGGCGCCGCGCTCTCCTCGTCGAGGGTGGCCAGCACGACGGTGATCTGGTGCGAGCGGGCGGCCGTGGTCAGGGTGCGCAGCACCTGGGCGCGGTCGGCGCTGTGCAGCGGGGCGGTCGGCTCGTCGGCGAAGACGACGGTGGGGTCGGCGGCCAGGGCGCGCGCGATGGCGATGCGCTGCTTCTGGGCCTGTGTCAGGGCGTGGGGCCGTTTGCGGGCGCAGTCGCCGACGTCGAGGCGCTCGAGCCATTCGACGGCGGTCTGCCTGGCCGTGCGGTGGCCGGTGCCGCGCACCAGCAGCGGCAGGGCGGCGTTCTCCCAGCCCGTCAGCTCCGGCACCAGGTGCGGCTCGCTGTCGATCCAGCCGAAGCGTTCGCGGCGCAGCCGCTCGCGGGCGGCGCGCGAGAGGGTGTGGACGGGGGCGCTGTTGAACCACACCTCGCCGGGGTCCGCGAGGAGCTGCCCGGACAGGCATTTCAGGAGCGTGGTCTTCCCGGCTCCGCGCGGCCCGGTCACGGCGAGGATCTCGCCCTCACGGACACCGATGGACACGCCGGTCAGCGCCGGCGAACCGCTGTAGGAGTAGTGCAGGCCGCGTGCCCAGAGCACGTCGTTGTCCGGCGGGGCCACCATATCGAGCACCTCGGGTCGCTGAGAGGGTTCGTTCGCCTGTACGGGTGAACGAACCGGAGGCCATTGGGTCACTGGCACCGTACGGAACCGGGATCCTAGCCCCCGTCCAGGCTCGGCGCTGGAGCGCCCCACTTTCCTCCCATCGGGCTCATATTCCGGGGTTTGGCGGAACGCGGCGTGGCCCACGCGCGCGCGGGGGAGTGGTGCGCGCACGTGGGCCACGGCGGGGAGACGGGCCGTCAGGCGGTTGGGGGGTGCCCGTCGTGAAGTGGTCGGGGTGGTCGGGGAGGGTCAGATCCTGGTCCAGGCCTCGGTGAGGACGCCGCGGACGATCTGCTCGATCTCCTCGAACGTCGACCGGTCGGAGATCAGCGGGGGCGAGAGCTGGATGACCGGGTCGCCGCGGTCGTCGGCCCGGCAGTACAGGCCGTTCTCGAACAGCTTCTTGGACACGAAGCCGTACAGCAGGCGCTCGCACTCCTCCGGCGTGAAGGACTCCTTGGTGGCCTTGTCCTTCACCAGTTCGATGCCGTAGAAGAAGCCGTTGCCGCGCACGTCGCCGACGATCGGCAGGTCGTGCAGCTTCTGAAGGGTCTTCAGGAACGTCGCCTCGTTGTCCAGCACGTGCTGGTTGAGGCCCTCGCGCTCGAAGATGTCGAGGTTGGCGAGCGCGACGGCGGACGAGACGGGGTGGCCGCCGAAGGTGTAGCCGTGCAGGAAGGTGTTGCCGCCCTTGAAGAACGGCTCGGCGATCCGGTCGGAGACGATCGCCGCGCCGATGGGGGAGTAGCCGGAGGTCATGCCCTTGGCGCAGGTGATGATGTCGGGCACGTAGCCGAACTTGTCGCAGGCGAACATGGTGCCCAGCCGGCCGAAGGCGCAGATGACCTCGTCGGAGACGAGCAGGACGCCGTGCCGGTCGCAGATCTCGCGCACCCGCTGGAAGTAGCCGGGGGGCGGCGGGAAGCAGCCGCCCGCGTTCTGCACGGGCTCGAGGAAGACGGCGGCGACGGTGTCGGGGCCCTCGAAGAGGATCTGCTGCTCGATCTGGTCGGCGGCCCAGCGGCCGAACGCCTCGGGGTCGTCGCCGTGGACGGGCGCCCGGTAGATGTTGGTGTTGGGCACCTTGTGCGCGCCGGGCACCAGGGGCTCGAAGGGCGCCTTGAGGGCGGGCAGACCGGTGATGGACAGGGCGCCCTGGGGGGTGCCGTGGTAGGCGACGGCCCGTGATATCACCTTGTACTTCGTGTGGTTGCCGGTGAGCTTGTGGTACTGCTTCGCCAGCTTCCACGCGGTCTCGACGGCCTCGCCGCCGCCGGTGGTGAAGAAGACCTTGTTCAGGTCGCCGGGGGCGTGGTGCGCCAGCCGCTCGGCGAGCTCGATCGCCTTGGGGTGGGCGTAGCTCCACACGGGGAAGAAGGCCAGCTCCTGCGCCTGCTTGGCGGCCGCCTCGGCGAGCTCGGCGCGGCCGTGGCCGGCCTGCACCACGAACAGCCCGGCGAGGCCGTCGAGGTAGCGCTTGCCCTTGTCGTCGAAGATGTAGGTGCCCTCGCCGCGCACGATGGTGGGCACGGGGGCGTTCTCGTACGACGACATGCGGGTGAAGTGCATCCACAGGTGGTCGTACGCCGTTCGGGAGAGGTCCTTGCTCACGGCTATCGGGTTCCCCAGGTGTAGGTCTGCTTGCGGAGCTTGAGGTAGACGAAGCTCTCGGTCGAGCGCACGCCCGGCAGGGTCCGGATGCGCTTGTTGATCGTCTCGAGGAGATGGTCGTCGTCCTCGCAGACGATCTCGATCAGGAGGTCGAACGAGCCGGCGGTGACGACGACGTACTCCACCTCGTCCATCGCGGTCAGGGCGTCGGCGACCGGGTCGAGGTCGCCCTCGACGTTGATGCCGACCATCGCCTGCCGCCGGAAGCCCACGGTGAGCGGGTCGGTGACGGCGACGATCTGCATCACGCCCTGGTCGAGCAGCTTCTGCACGCGCTGCCGGACGGCGGCCTCGGACAGCCCGACGGCCTTGCCGATCGCCGCGTACGGGCGGCGCCCGTCCTCCTGGAGCTGCTCGATGATCGCCAGGGAGACGGCATCGACCGGCTGCGCGCTGTTCACGCTCTTCTGATCCGAACTACGAGTGGCCACGGACCCCACTGTGCATGAGGAGTCAGCGGTCTGGCAAGCGATAAGCGATGAATTTCGTTGTGAAGGATTGATGGAAACACTGATTCCGTCGTTCATGGCTGCGGGGTCTGCCGAAAGCGTCACCTGAATGATTAGGCTGGGCGTCTCAATCGATGGACATCCGACAGAAGGGGTGGCACGACGTGACCACCGAGCTGCGCCGCCTGCGTAACTACATCGCCGGGGAGTTCCGGGACGCCGCCGACGGGCGGACCACCGAGGTCGTCAATCCGGCCACCGGCGAGGCGTACGCCACCGCCCCGCTGTCCGGCCCCGCCGACGTCGACGCCGCCATGGCCGCCGCCGAGGCCGCCTTCCCGGCCTGGCGCGACCTGGTGCCCGGCGAGCGCCAGAAGGTCCTCCTCAAGATCGCCGACGCCTTCGAGGCGCGCGCCGAGGAGCTGATCGCCGCCGAGTCGGAGAACACCGGCAAGCCCCTCGCCCTGACCGCCAGCGAGGAGGTCCCCCCGATGGTGGACCAGATCCGCTTCTTCGCGGGCGCCGCCCGCATGCTCGAGGGCCGCTCCGCCGGCGAGTACATGGAGGGGATGACCTCCATCATCCGGCGCGAGCCGGTGGGCGTCTGCGCGCAGGTCGCGCCCTGGAACTACCCGATGATGATGGCCGTGTGGAAGTTCGCCCCGGCGCTCGCCGCGGGCAACACCGTCGTCCTCAAGCCCTCCGACACCACCCCCGCCTCCACCGTCCTCATCGCCGAGATCATCGGCGGGGTGCTGGAGGAGCTGGGCCACCCCAAGGGCGTCTTCAACGTCATCTGCGGCGACCGTGACACCGGCCGCCTGATGGTCGAGCACCCCGTGCCCGCCATGGCCTCCATCACCGGCTCCGTCCGGGCCGGCATGTCGGTCGCCGAGTCCGCCTCCAAGGACCTCAAGCGCGTCCACCTCGAGCTCGGCGGCAAGGCTCCCGTCGTCGTCTTCGAGGACGCCGACATCGCCAAGGCCGTCGAGGAGATCTCCGTCGCCGGCTACTTCAACGCCGGCCAGGACTGTACGGCCGCCACCCGCGTGCTCGTCCACGAGTCGGTCCACGACGACTTCGTCACCGCGCTCGCCAAGGCCGCCGCCGACACGAAGACCGGGCAGCCGGACGACGAGGACGTCCTCTACGGCCCCCTCAACAACGCCAACCAGCTCAAGCAGGTCACCGGCTTCATCGAGCGCCTGCCCGCCCACGCGAAGATCGAGGCGGGCGGCCACCGCGTCGGCGAGACGGGCTACTTCTTCGCCCCGACCGTCGTCTCCGGCCTCAAGCAGGACGACGAGATCATCCAGCACGAGGTCTTCGGCCCGGTCATCACCGTCCAGTCCTTCACCGACGAGGAGCAGGCCGTCGCCTACGCCAACGGCGTCGAGTACGCCCTGGCGTCCTCGGTGTGGACCAAGGACCACGCGCGCGCCATGCGCATGTCCAAGGCCCTCGACTTCGGCTGCGTGTGGATCAACACCCACATCCCGCTGGTCGCCGAGATGCCGCACGGCGGCTTCAAGAAGTCCGGCTACGGCAAGGACCTCTCCTCCTACGGCTTCGAGGACTACACCCGCATCAAGCACGTCATGACGTCGCTGGGCTGATCCCCTCCGGCGGTCGCGCACGCGCGTACGGTTCGTACGCGCGTGCGCGTATCATCGACGCCCGGCCGACCGGCCCGAACCGCCCCGACCCGCCGTCCGCCGGAATGCGAGAGAAGCCCGTGAAGCCCCTGTCCCGCCGAACCCTGCTGCGCACGCTGGGGGCCGGAGCCGGGGCCGCGGCCCTCGCCGGCTGCGGAGTGCCGGCCGCCTACGTCGCCCCCGGCGACCGCGCCGCCGTCGACCGCTCCGAGCGCGACCGGCACCTCGTCTTCGCCAACTGGCCGCTGTACATCGACATCGACGAGGACGACCCGCAGAAGCGGCCCACGCTGAACGAGTTCGAGAAGCTCAGCGGCCTCTCGGTGAAGTACACCGAGGAGATCAACGACAACGACGAGTTCTTCGGCAAGATCGGCCCGGCCCTGATGAACCACCAGGAGACCGGCCGCGACATCATCGTCGTCAGCGACTGGATGGCCTCCCGCTACGTGCGGCTCGGCTGGGTCCAGGAGATGGACCGCGCCGCCCAGCCCCACGTCGACCGGCACCTCGACCCGCTGCTGCGCAAGCCCCACTTCGACCCCGGACGACGGCACACCGTCCCCTGGCAGTCCGGCATCACCGGCATCGCCTACAACCGCAAGAAGCTCGGCCGCGAGATCCGGCGCACCGCCGAACTGTGGCACGACGACCTGCGCGGCCGGGTCACCCTGCTCTCCGGCATGGACGAGGCGTTCTCCCTGCTGATGCAGGGCAACGGCGCCGACGTCACCCGCTGGACCGCCGACGACTTCCACCGCATGACCGACCAGCTGCGCCGCCTGGTCGGCAAGCGGCACATCCGCCGCTTCACCGGCAACGACTACCTCAAGGACCTCTCCTCCGGGGACGTCCTGGCCTGCCAGGCCTACTCCGGCGACATCATCCAGCTCCAGGCCGACAACCCCGACATCGAGTTCGTCGTGCCCGAGGAGGGCGCCGAGCTGTGGGCCGAGAGCCTGATGATCCCCAACCTCGCCCGCCACAAGCGCAGCGCCGAGCGGCTGATCGACCACTACTACCGGCCCGAGATCGCCGCCCGCCTCGCCGCGTACGTCAACTACGTCTGCCCGGTGCCGGCCGCACGTGACGTCCTGGCCTCGTCCAAGGACAAGGAATCGGCCGAGCTGGCCGAGAACCCGCTCGTCTTCCCCAGCGACGACATGCGCAAGCGGCTCGCCACCGCGCGCGACATGACCGCCAAGGAGCGCCCCGGCTTCGCCAAGGAGTGGAACGAGATCGTCGGGCTGTGAGCCCGCCGCCTCAGGCGGACGCCGGAAGCAGCGAGCGCAGCGTGGCGATGCGGTTGGTGGTGATCGAGTCGACGCCCGCCCGCAGCAGCCGCCGCATGGTGCGGCGCGTGTCGGCGGTCCAGGCCGACACCAGCAGCCCGTCGGCGTGATGGCGGGCGACCAGCTCCTCGGAGACCAGCCCGAAGCGGTAGTTGAGCCAGTGCGGGCGCACGTCCGCGAGCAGCGGCGGGCGGGGCGGGGCGAGCGACGTCCAGGTCAGCGCGATCTCCGCGTCCGCGTCCGCGCGCCGCACGTTCAGCATGGCCGCCGGGCCGCCGCAGTAGTACACCCGCTCCGCCGCCCCGCTCGCGCGCACCTCGGCGACGGCCGCGGCCGCGGCCGAGGGATCCGGCAGATCGACGAACAGCCGCCCCCGTGCGGCGGCAGTGGCCTCCGCCAGGGCCTCGGCCAGTGTCGGCACCCCGCCGCCGGTCAGGGCCCGCACCTCGGCCGCCGTCAGCGACGCCAGTGCCCGCTCCCGTCCCCACAGCCGCCCCAGGGTGGGGTCGTGCAGCAGGACGGGCACGCCGTCGCCCGTCAGCCGGACGTCGATCTCCACCGCGCCCGCCCCCGCCCGCAGCGCCGAGCGGATCGACGGCAGGGTGTTCTCGCGGTGGACGTACGGGTCGCCGCGATGGGCGATGGCGGTGAAGACGGTGACCATGCGCCCCATTGTGGGGGGAACGCCGGCACGCCGCCGGGTCAGCCCTGCCGGCTCGCGGTGTACGCGTCGATCTCGGCGTTGAGGGCGGCCTTGCCCGCCGCGTCCATGAACGACGCCTCCACGGCGTTCTTGGCGAGCGCCGCGACGCCGCGCTCGTCCAGGTCCAGCAGGCGGGCCGCGACCGCGTACTCGGAGTTGAGGTCCGTGCCGAACATCGGCGGGTCGTCGCTGTTGATCGTCACCAGCACGCCCGCCGTGACCATCTCCCGCACCGGGTGCAGCTCCAGGTCCGCGACGGCCCGGGTGGCGAGGTTGGAGGTCGGGCAGACCTCGAGCGGGATGCGGTGCTCGGCCAGGTGGGCCAGCAGCCTCGGGTCCTGCGGGGCGCTGGTGCCATGGCCGATGCGCTCGGCGCGCAGCTCGGTCAGGGCGTCCCAGATCGTCTGCGGGCCCGTCGTCTCCCCGGCGTGCGGGACACTGTGCAGCCCGGCGGCGATGGCCCGGTCGAAGTAGGGCTTGAACTGCGGGCGGGGCACGCCGATCTCGGGCCCGCCGAGCCCGAAGGAGACCAGGCCCTCCGGCTTGAGGTCGCAGGCGATGCGGGTGGTCTCCTCGGCGGCCGCCAGGCCCGCCTCGCCCGGGATGTCGAAGCACCAGCGCAGCGTCACGCCCAGCTCCGACTCCGCCGCCTTGCGGGCGTCCTCGATGGCCTCCACGAAGGCACCGTCCGGGATGCCCCGCCGGGTCGAGCTGTAGGGCGTGACGGTCAGCTCGGCGTAGCGGATGTTCTGCCGGGCCATGTCGCGGGCGACCTCGTAGGTCAGCAGCCGGACGTCCTCGGCGTCGCGGATCAGGTCGACCACCGAGAGGTAGACCTCGATGAAGTGCGCGAAGTCGCGGAAGGTGAAGAAGTCGGCCAGCGCCTCGGGGTCGGTGGGCACCGGCGAGTCCGGGTGCCGGGCGGCGAGCTCGGCGACGATGCGCGGCGAGGCGGACCCCACGTGGTGCACATGCAGTTCCGCCTTCGGGAGCCCTGCGATGAACGAGTCGGGTACGGGCATGCGGACCTCCGTGGCCGGCGGATGGACGGTGCGCCGATCATCGTATGCGCGGTGGGTACCGGGCTCCGGTCCAGGCCTTAGCATGACGGGGTAGCGACTGGGGAGGGGCCATGTCCGAGACGGACGACGCGCGGCCGGAGCCGCGGGACGACGACCCCTGGGCACCGCCGCGACGGCGGGTGCCGCTCGACAAGCCCGCGGCGCGCGACGTGCCGCCGCCGGCCTTCGGGGCCGGCCCGCCCACGATGCCCGCCGGCGCCTTCCCGCCCCCCGCCCCGCCCGTGCCCGCTCCGCCCGCGCCGGGCGACCCGGGCGCGCGGCTGCAGGGCGTCGTGCCGCCCGTGCCCCCGGCCCCCGTGGCACCGGGACCCTACGGGCCGGTCGCGGGCCACCAGCAGCCCTTCCCGCAGCCGCCGCCGTACCCGTACCCCGGCGGGCAGCCCTACGGCACGGGCCCCCACCCCTACCCGGGAGGGCCGGTGCCGGGCTGGGCGCCGGGCTGGGCCGGGCCGGCGCGGGTGCCCAACAACGGGCTCGGCGTCGCGGGCCTCGTGCTCGGGCTCGTCGGGGTCTTCCTCTCGCCCAGCGTCTTCCTCGGCGTCCTCTTCGGGGTGCTCGCGATCGTCTTCGGCGCGATAGGCCGCGGCAAGGCCAACACGGGGGAGGCGACCAACGGCGGACAGGCCCTGGCCGGGGTGATCCTGGGCGGCGTGGCGCTGGCCCTGTCCGCGCTGGTGATCGTGATCCTCGTCCTCGGCCACATGTCCGGTGACGACGACGGTGACGACGACCCCGGCGCCAACCCCACCTACGACGCCTACCTGGCCGAGCCGCCCTCGCCCGGCCCGTTCCCGGCGGCCGCCAGCCGCTGACGCGCCTCCATCAGCGCGAAACCCAGCAGGTTCAGCCCGCGCCAGTGCGCCGGGTTCCCGGCCCGCTCGTCGTCGGCGGCCAGCCCGATGCCCCATATCCGGTCCAGCGGGCTGGCCTCGACCAGCACCCTGCGGCCGGTGCCCAGCAGATAGGCCCGCAGCTCGGGGTGGGCGGCGAACTTGTGGACGCTGCCCTCGACCACCAGCTCGAAGCGGTGCCGGCGCCAGTGCTCCTCGTCGAAGCCGCGCACGGAACGCCCGGCATCCTTCGCCTGCTTGGGGTGGCCGGCCGCGACCACGCGTGCCTCGGCCTCCGCGTCGCCGAAGAGCCGGGCCTTGCCCGCCATCATCCAGTGCTCGGCCGTGGCGTAGACCGTCCCGTCCACCGAGAACGGGGCCGGCCACCACTGGCTGAAGCACCCGGGCCCCACACCGCCGTCGCGGCGGGGCCGGTGCCCCCAGAAGTGCACATACTTCGCCCGCTCGCCCCGGTCGAGGGCCGCCGTCAGCTCGGCCACCGAGCGCGGCCCGTCCGCGACGCCCGCCCGCGCGCCCTGCGTCTCCATGGTTCTTCTCCCCGTGTCGTGACGCGCCCATTGTGCGGGTGACCACTGACAACGGCTCAAACCGTTTACCGAATCCGTCGTGCGGCCGAAATCCGGCGACGGAATCCCTTGTTGCGAGCCGATCACTCTGCCAGGATCGGCAACCATCCCGGTTGAAGCTACACCTGGCCCCAGCCGCGCGGCGCCCCGGCGCGCACCGGCGGGAGGAGCGTGCGCGATGGTGGTGACACGGCCCGTTCGGAACCACACGCAGCCGTATGTCACTGTTATCTGCTCTCCTCTCCGTCCCCCCGAGCCCCAGGACCGACAACCATGACGGCAACCGCCACGACCGGCACCACCGGCGCCGACGTCCGCCTGACCGGCATCAGCAAGACCTACGGCAGCTTCACCGCCGTGCACCCGCTCGACCTGTCCGTCCCCGCGGGCTCCTTCTTCGCCCTGCTCGGCGCCTCCGGCTGCGGCAAGACCACCACCCTGCGCATGATCGCCGGCCTGGAGGACCCCACCACCGGCACCGTCGAGCTCGCCGGCCGGAACGTCACCGCCCTGCCCCCGTACAAGCGGCCCGTCAACACCGTCTTCCAGAGCTACGCCCTCTTCCCGCACCTGGACATCTACGAGAACGTCGCCTTCGGCCTGCGCCGCCGGGGGCTGAAGTCCGTCAAGAAGCAGGTCGACGAGATGCTCGAGCTCGTCCAGCTCGGCGACCTCGCCCGCCGCCGGCCCCAGCAGCTCTCCGGCGGCCAGCAGCAACGCGTCGCCGTCGCGCGGGCGCTCATCAACCACCCGGACGTCCTGCTCCTCGACGAACCGCTCGGCGCCCTCGACCTCAAGCTGCGCCGCCAGATGCAGCTCGAGCTCAAGCGCATCCAGACCGAGGTCGGCATCACCTTCATCCACGTCACCCACGACCAGGAGGAGGCCATGACCATGGCCGACACGGTCGCGGTCATGAACGCCGGCCGCGTCGAGCAGCTCGGCGCCCCCGCCGACCTCTACGAGCTGCCGCGCACCACGTTCGTCGCCAACTTCCTCGGCACCTCCAACATCGTCACCGCCGACGTCACCGGCACCGCGGGCGACGACATCCTTCTGCGCGCCGGTGATACCAAACTCACCCTTCCGGCGACACGATGTACAGCCACCGCCCGCACGGGCGAGAAGCTGCTCGTCGGCATACGGCCCGAGAAGATCAGCCTCACCCACGCCGACGACGCGGCCGGCGTCGCCGACGGCCGCAACCGCGTCCACGGCCGCATCGCCCAGTCCAGCTTCACCGGCGTGTCCACCCAGTACCTCGTCGACAGCGCCGTGGGCACCGGCCTGTCCGTCTACGAGCAGAACATCGAGCGCGACTCCCGCCTCGTCCCCGGCGCCGAGGTCGTCCTGCACTGGAACCCCGGCCACGGCTTCGGTCTCGACGCCGCCCAGGCCGTCTCCGCCGGCAAGACCAGCGAGGCGGGCGCGGACGTGGAAGCCGAGGGCGCCGGATGAGCACCTCCACCGTCACCACCGGGCAGCAGCCCCCCGCGCCCGACGGCGCGCACCGCACCACCACCCGCCGCAGGAAGCTCGTCCCCTACTGGCTCCTGCTCCCCGGCATCCTCTGGCTTCTGGTCTTCTTCGCCGCACCGCTCGTCTACCAGGCGTCCACATCCGTACAGACCGGCTCGCTCGAGGACGGCTTCCGGGTCACCTGGCACTTCGCCACCTACTGGGACGCCCTGACCGAGTACTGGCCCCAGTTCGTGCGCTCCGTCGCCTACGCCACGTCCGCGACCGTCCTGTGCCTGCTGCTGGGCTACCCGCTCGCCTACCTCATCGCCTTCCGCGCTGGCCGCTGGCGGCATGTGCTGATGGTCCTGGTCATCGCCCCGTTCTTCACCAGCTTCCTGATCCGCACCCTCGCCTGGAAGACGATCCTCGCCGACAACGGACCCGTCGTCTCCGCCCTCGGCTCCCTGCACGTCCTCGGCCTGACCGACGCGCTCGGCCTCACCGAGGGCCACCGGGTGCTCGCCACCCCGCTCGCCGTCGTCTGCGGACTGACCTACAACTTCCTGCCGTTCATGATCCTGCCGCTCTACACCTCGCTCGAACGCATCGACAGCCGCCTCCTCGAGGCCGCCGGTGACCTCTACGCCCGGCCGCTGACCACCTTCCGCAAGGTGACCCTCCCGCTGTCCATGCCGGGCGTCGTGGCCGGCACCCTGCTGACGTTCATCCCCGCCGCCGGCGACTACATCAACGCCGAGCTGCTCGGCTCCACCGACCAGAAGATGATCGGCAACGTCATCCAGTCCCAGTTCCTGCGCGTCCTGGACTACCCGACCGCGGCCGCCCTCTCCTTCATCCTGATGGCCGCCATCCTCACGATGGTCACCGTCTACATCCGCAAGTCCGGGACGGAGGACCTGGTCTGATGAGCCCTTGGACCCGTGCCGTGCGCCGGCTGCGCCGCAACCTCGTGGTGATCGCGGGGCTGGGCACCCTCGCCTATCTGCTGCTGCCCAACGTCGTCGTGACGGTCTTCTCGTTCAACAAGCCCAACGGCCGCTTCAACTACGAGTGGGAGCGCTTCTCCACCGATGCCTGGAGAGACCCCTGCGGCGTCGCCGACCTGTGCGGCTCCCTCTCGCTGAGCCTGGGCATCGCCCTGTGGGCCACGCTCGCCGCCACCGTCCTGGGCACCATGACGGCCTTCGCGCTGGCCCGCTACCGCTTCCGGGCCCGCTCGTCCGTCAGCACCCTGATCTTCCTGCCGATGGCCATGCCCGAGGTCGTCATGGCCGCCTCGCTGGCGACCCTCTTCCTCAACATGGGCGTCTCCTTCGGCTTCTGGACCATCCTCATCGCCCACATCATGTTCTGCCTGAGCTTCGTGGTCACCGCCGTCAAGGCGCGCGTGATGAGCATGGACCCCCGCCTCGAGCAGGCCGCCCAGGACCTCTACGCCACCCCGGCGCAGACCTTCCTCAAGGTCACCCTGCCCATCGCCGCCCCCGGCATCGCCGCGGGCGCGCTGCTGTCCTTCGCCCTGTCCTTCGACGACTTCATCATCACCAACTTCAACTCGGGCTCGACCGTCACCTTCCCCATGTACGTCTGGGGGTCCGCGCAACGGGGCACCCCCGTGCAGATCAACGTCATCGGAACGGCGATGTTCGCCATCGCCGTGCTGTGCGTGCTCGCCGGTCAACTGGTCGGGAGACGCCGACAAAGGAGCTGAGACACATGGCCACCGGTGCCATGAACCCTGCACAAGCACTGTCCGACGCCATCCCCCGTCCCTACTGGCTCGACGACCCCGCCCGGCCGGAGGCGCTGCCCGCGCTCGTCGGCGACGAGCACTGCGACCTGCTCGTCGTCGGCGGCGGCTACTGCGGGCTGTGGACCGCCCTGACGGCCAAGGAGCGCGACCCCGCCCGTGACGTGGTCCTCATCGAGGGCCAGGAGAGCGGATGGGCCGCCTCCGGCCGCAACGGCGGCTTCTGCGCCGCCTCCCTCACCCACGGCTGGGCCAACGGCCACGCCCGCTGGCCCGCCGAGCTCACCGCCCTCGAGGAGCTCGGCCGCCGCAACCTCGACGGCTTCGAGGCCGCCCTCGTCCGCCACGGCATCGACTGCGACTTCGAGCGCACCGGCGAGATCGATGTTGCCACCGCCGCCCACCAGGTCCACGAGCTGGCCGAGGCCGCCGGGCAGGCCGAGTCCCTCGGCATCGGCGGCCACGAATTCCTCGACCGCGACGCCGTGCGCGCCGAGGTCGACTCCCCGACCTTCCTGGCCGGGCTGTGGAACCGCACCGGCGTGGCCATGCTGCACCCCGCCAAGCTCGCCTGGGGCCTCAAGCGCGCCTGCCTGCGAGCGGGCGTACGGATCTACGAGCACACCCCCGGCACCGAACTCTCCGCACGCCGCGCGGGCGTGGCCGTGCGCACCCCCTACGGCCGGGTCTTCGCCCGGCACGCCGCGCTCGCCACCAACGCCTTCCCCTCGCTCGTCAAGCGCCTGCGCGCCTACATCGCGCCCGTCTACGACTACGCCCTGATGACGGAGCCGCTGACCGAGCGGCAGCTGGACTCCCTCGGCTGGCGGCGGCGGCAGGGGCTGAGCGACAGCGCCAACTACTTCCACTACTTCCGGCTGACCGCCGACAACCGCGTCCTGTGGGGCGGTTACGACATCGTCTACCGCTACGGGGGCGGGGTGCGGGCCGAGTACGACCATCACCCGGCCACCTACCAGCGGCTCGCCGGGCACTTCTTCCGCTGCTTCCCGCAGCTCGAGGGCGTGCGGTTCTCCCACACCTGGGGCGGCGCCATCGACACCTGCTCCCGCTTCTCGGCGTTCTTCGGCACCGTCCACGGCGGCCGCGTCGCCTACGCGCTGGGCTTCACCGGGCTCGGGGTGGGGGCGACCCGCTTCGGCGCGGACGTCATGCTCGACCTGCTCGGCGGCGAGCGCACCGAGCGCACGGAGCTGGAGATGGTCCGCAGCAGGCCGCTGCCCTTCCCGCCCGAGCCGGTACGGTCCATGGGCATCGGCATCACCCAGTGGGCGATGACCCGAGCCGACGCCAACGGCGGCCGCCGCAACCTATGGCTCAGGACGCTGGACAGGGTGGGGCTGGGCTTCGACAGCTGAGGGCGAACCGGTTGTGGGCAATCGTTCCGCAGGGCGGAACGGGTGGGCACAACCCACCCACCGGGCCGCACCCGACAGCACCACCCCGGCGAGGCACCACGCCCCCACCACATCCAGCGGCCAGTGGTACCCGCGCAGCACCAGCCCGGCGCCGACCCCGGCATTGAGCAGCAGGCAGAGACCGACCCACCACCGGGACCGGACGAGAAGCAGTACGGCCGCCCCATAGGCCACCGCCGCCGTCGCGGCATGACCGGAAGGGAAGAACCCGTCGTGGCCGCCCCCGGCCATGGCCGGCGGCCCCGGCCGCCCGATCCACATTTTCAACGGCACGACGAGCGCCGGCACCGCCGCCATCGCCAGAACGGCGACGCACGGACGCCTCCACCGGCGCTCGCGCCAGGCACAGACGGCGATCGCCACGGCCAGCACGGGCAGGGCCACGACCGTGTTGCCGAGGTCGGCGAGGAACTCCGCGACGGCGGAGGGGAGGGCGCCCGAGGCGGCGACCGCGCGGCCCAGCCGCTCGTCGAGCGCGCGCAGCGGCCCGTGGGCGGCGACCTGCCAGGTGACCAGGGCGAGGAGAACGGCGCACAGCGCCGGGAAGAACGCGAGAAATGCGAGGAACGTGGTCGGCGGCCCCGGAACAGGGGGGATGGTTCCGGGGCCGCCGTGCCGGCCGGTGCACCGCGCGCCCCGGGGGGTCTGGGGCGGGCGGCCGTCCGATCGGTGAGGATGTCCGGAGCCGAGGGCTCCAGTGGTGTGCGCGAAGGCACGGCCGGGTCGGCACTGGGGACGTACCGGCGCGGCATCGCCCGCAGTCCCCTGCGGGCGGGGTGTTTCGTTCATCTGCAGAAACCGTACGGCAGGTATGACCGCTCCGATAGTCGGATCACCTGTCCGCCACCCGCCCCGCACAGGTTCTTCACTCCGTTACGGGGCGGAAACTTCGGTCACAGGCGTGCGAACGCGCCCTCGATGATGTCGAGGCCCTCGTTGAGCAGGTCCTCGCCGATGACCAGCGGCGGCAGGAAGCGCAGCACGTTGCCGTAGGTGCCGCAGGTGAGGACGATCAGGCCCTCCGCGTGGCAGGCCTTGGCCAGCGCGCCGGCGGCCTCCGGGTGGGGCTCCTTGGTGGCGGCGTCCTTGACCAGCTCGATCGCGATCATCGCGCCGCGGCCGCGGATGTCACCGATGACCGGGAACTTCTCCTGCATGGCGGCGAGGCGGCCCTTCATGACCTCCTCGATGCGCTTGGCCTTGGCGTTGAGGTCCAGCTCGCGCATGGTCTCGATGGCGCCCAGCGCACCGGCGCAGGCCACCGGGTTGCCGCCGTAGGTGCCGCCCAGGCCGCCTGCGTGCGCGGCGTCCATGATCTCGGCGCGGCCGGTGACGGCGGCGAGCGGCAGGCCGCCCGCGATGCCCTTGGCGGTGGTGATCAGGTCCGGGACGATGCCCTCGTCCTCGCAGGCGAACCACTGGCCGGTGCGGCAGAAGCCGGACTGGATCTCGTCCGCGACGAAGACGATGCCGTTGTCGTTGGCGAACTTCACGATGGCCGGGAGGAAGCCCTTGGCCGGCTCGATGAAGCCGCCCTCGCCGAGCAGCGGCTCGATGACGATCGCGGCGACGTTCTCGGCGCCGACCTGCTTGGTGATCTGGTCGATGGCCTGGGCGGCGGCCTCGGGGCCGCAGTTCTCCGGGCCGGTCGGCCAGCGGTAGCCGTACGCCACCGGCACGCGGTAGACCTCGGGCGCGAACGGGCCGAAGCCGTGCTTGTACGGCATGTTCTTGGCGGTGAGCGCCATCGTCAGGTTGGTGCGGCCGTGGTAGCCGTGGTCGAAGACAACGACGGCCTGGCGCTTGGTGTACGCGCGGGCGATCTTGACCGCGTTCTCGACGGCCTCGGCGCCCGAGTTGAACAGCGCGGACTTCTTGGCGTGGTCGCCCGGGGTCAGCTCGGCGAGCTGCTCACAGACCTCCACGTAGCCCTCGTAGGGGGTCACCATGAAACAGGTGTGGGTGAAGTCGGCGAGCTGCGCGGAGGCGCGGCGCACCACGGCCTCGGCGCTGGCGCCGACCGAGGTCACGGCGATGCCCGAGCCGAAGTCGATCAGGGAGTTGCCGTCGACGTCCTCGATGACACCGCCGCCCGCGCGCGTGGTGAACACCGGCAGCACCGAGCCGACGCCGCCGGCGACGGTGGCGGTGCGGCGGGCCTGGAGCTCGAGCGACTTGGGGCCGGGGATCGCGGTGACGACGCGGCGCTCCTGGGGGAGGGCGGCGCCTCCGGACAGTTCGGTCATGAGGGGCTCCAGGGGAAGGACGTGGTCATCGGGGTGTGGGGGGCGTTCCCCCCGAAATACTGCAGCAGTCGCAGGCTAGGGGCCGTCGGCGGAGGGAGGCATGCTCCGTTCGGGAGAAGTGCGCGTGCCGCGTTGTCCGCGGCGGACATGGCGGCCTCCGCCGCCCCTCGCGAAGTGATCATGCTCATGAAGGGGGCGCGGCCGGGCCGGGGACGCTGAACTCCCCGCGCACGGCCACTAGATTGGGCCCGGCGACTTCATACGCGTGCACGCACGACCGGCCGGTGGGGGCAAGAGGGCAGCGATGGCAACCGAGGACACGTACGGAGCACCCGACACCCGCGGCCACCGGCCGCCGCCCATGCCCGCGCGACCGCCCGAGCCACCCGCCGAGAGTCCCTTCGTGGCCTGGCTGCGCACCGCCCGCCCGGTCGTCCGGCCCGGCATCTGGCGGCTCGGCCACCGCCCCCGCACGCCCCGCCCGGCCGACGCCGTGCCCGGCCGCCAGCTGGTCAGCGGCGCGATCATCTCCTTCCTGTGCGGCTGGCTGCTGTGGTCGCTGCTGTGGAACGGCTACCTGGGGCCGTACTGGACCTGGCCGCTGCGTGCCATGTCCCCGTGGGAAGCGGGCACCCAGGAGTGGATGGCGGCGTCGTACGTCTACTTCGCGCTGGTCTTCTGCGGGATCGCGTTCCTCTTCGGCCGCATCGGCCGGTGGCGCGAGCTGGGGCGCCGGTACTTCGCGCCGCCGCTGAGGCGGCTCGGCGCGCGGCTGCCGCTGCCGGAGTTCCTTGCCCCCGCCCGGCCGGACCTGATCCCGACGGGCAAGCTCGTCCCGCGTGCCGTCCTCGCCCTCGCCGGCGTCGTCGCCGTCTGGGAGCTGTGCTGGAACGGCGCCTTCGGCACCGTGTGGATCTGGCCGCTGCTCGAGTTCTCGCCCGCCTCCTGGTACGAGCCCCGCGCCTGGTTCTACGCCTCCTACACCTACTACGCGCTCGTCATCGCCCTGCTGCTCGCCCTCGGCGACCGGGCGGGCTGCTGGCGCGAGCTGTGGCGCCGTCACAAGGCCCGCACGGCGGACGACGCGCACGCGCAGCGGCCCGGCCCGCCGGTGCCCGGACCGCGCGCCGGGAGCGACGACGAGGTGCCCGCCGACCTCCCCGACTGGCCCCGGCTGCGGGCCGCCGGCGCGCACGACGCCGCCGACCGGCTGGCCGCCGACGCCCGCGCCGGGCTGATGAACGACGTCGACCACGCCCGCATCGACCGGGCCTGGGACTCCGTGCACCACCAGCCCGGCCGGCTGGCCGCCTTCACCGACACCGTGCTGCGCCACGGCGCCGCCGCCTGCGCCCACCCCTCCGGCGCGCGCGACCTGCCCGTCCGCGCCGCCCAGCACGACCTCGTCACCCGCCAGGTGCGCATCGGCACCGCCGCCGACGACGAACGCAACCCCTACGAGCACCGCGGCGCCGGCTGCGCCCTGGAACCCGCGCTGCTGGGCACCTCGCTGCTGGCCGTCGGCCCGCCCGGCTGCGGGAAGACGGCCCGGCTGGTGCGGCCGGTGCTGGAGTCGCTGTGCCTGCAGGCGCTCGCCGGGCGGGCGGCCGTCGTCGCCGTGGGGGCGGCCGGCGCGGGCCTCGCGCCGGACGAGGCGTTCGACGTCGTGGTCGGGATCGGCCGGGCCGACTCCGCCTACGACCTCGATCTGTACGGGGGCACCGACGACCCCGACGAGGCCGCCGCCATCCTCGCCGAGGGCCTCGTCGGCGACCTGACCGCCACCCTCCCCGGCGGCGACAGCCGGCGGGCCGCCACCGCCCTCGCCCAGCTGCTCGGCCCCTACCGGGCGGCCCACGGGCGCTTCCCGTCCGTCCCCGAGCTGCGCGAGCTCCTGGACGGATCCTCGGCCGCCCTCGGCGCGCTGCGCGACGTGCTGGCGGCCGGCGGTCACGACGCGCTCGTCCGGGAGCTCGACGCCCGCGAGCGGCAGGCGCAGCGGCCCGGCGACGCCGGGCCCGTGCTCGCCGACCGCCTCGCGCTCCTGGACCGGCCGGCCTTCGCGCGCTTCTTCACCACCGGCGACCCCGGCCGCACCTTCTCCCTGCGCGCCCTCGAGCACCCGCTGCGGGTCCGCATCGACCTGCCCGAGCGCGGGCACGCCGAGGCGTCCCGGCTGCTGGCCCGACTGGTGCTGGCCCAGTTCACCGAGTGCGCCGCCGGCCGGGCCGACCGGTCGCTGTTCGCCTGCCTGGTCCTGGACGACGCCACCCACACCGTCACCGCCGAGGCCGTCCGCGGCCTGGGCCGGCTGCGCTCGGCCAACGCGGGCGCGGTGCTGACCCTGCGCACCCTCGACGACGTGCCCGAGGCGCTGCGCAGCGCGCTGCTCGGCTCGGTCGGCTGCCGGATGGCGTTCTCCGGGGTGACCACGTGGGACGGGGCGCGCTTCGCCGAGGTGTGGGGCAAGGAGTGGGTGGAGACCCGCGACGTCACCGACCGCCAGGTCATCGCGCACGAGCCGCTGACCCGGGCGATGCACGTGCTGCGGCACGTCGTGACGGGCCGCGCGGTCACCGCGCAGTCGGTGACGGTGCGCACGGTCGAGCGGGAGCGCTGGTCGGCGTCCGAGCTGGCGCACACCGTGCCCGCCGGGCACGCGGTGCTGTCGGTGACGTCGGTACGGGGCGGCAGCGCCCCGCCGGTCCTGGTCGACCTGGAGCGGTGAGCGCGCGGCGGGCGCGCGCACGCGCGCGTTCCCGCGCAATGCTCCACTGAGGCAGAATCGGTCACAGCCGTTCATACGGGACGGCACCGTCACCGCGCCGCTCCACCCGAAGGTGCCATGCCCCTCACGCTCGCCTCCCTGGTCAACCACTCCGCGCTCAAGCTCACCGTGCTCGCCGGAGCGGACCGGCTGGACACGCCCGTGCGCTGGGCGCACGTCAGCGAGCTGGCCGACCCGGTGCCGTGGATGGACGGCGGGGAGCTGCTGCTGATCACGGCGATGAAGATCGACGCGGCGGACGACGAGGCGATGCGCCGCTATGTGCGGCGCCTGGTGCGCGCCGGAGTGGTCGGGCTCGGCTTCGCCGTCGGCGTCAACTACGACCAGGTGCCGCGGGCGCTGATCCGGGCGGCGGAGGAGGAGGACCTGCCGCTGCTGGAGGTGCCGCGCCGCACCCCGTTCCTCGCCATCACCAAGGCCGTCTCGGCGGCCATCGCCGCCGACCAGTACCGCGCGGTGACTGCCGGCTTCGAGGCCCAGCGCGAACTGACCCGGGCCGCGCTCGCCCCCGAGGGCCCCGCCGCGCTGCTCGCCCGGCTCGCGGCCCACCTCGGCGGCTGGGCCGCGCTCTACGACGCCTCCGGCGCGGTCGTCGCCGCGGCGCCCGACTGGGCAGCCCGCCGCGCGGCCCGGCTGCGCGGCGACGTGGAGCGGCTGCGCGCCCGGCCCGCGCCGGCCAGCGCCGTCGTCGGCGCGGGCGACGACGAGGAGGGCGGCGACCGCGTCGAGCTGCAGTCCCTCGGCTCCGGCCGCCGCACCCGGGGCGTCCTGGCCGTCGGCACCGACGAGCCGCTGGGCACCGCCGAACGCTACGCCGTGCACTCCGCCATCGCGCTCCTCACCCTGACCACCGAGCGCTCGCGCGCCCTGCAGGACGCCGAGCAGCGCCTGGGCGCCGCCGTGCTGCGGATGCTGCTGGCCGGCGAGCCGGAGCACGCGCGCGCGGTGGCGGGGGAGCTGTACGGGGGGCTGCTCGACGGCCCGTTCCGGCTGCTCGTCGCGGAGGCGGAGGAGGCGGACCCGCGCGGTGAGCCGGCGGCGCTCGCCGACGCGGCGGAGAACGCGGCAGGCCGGGCGGCCGAGCCCGTACTGATCGTTCCGCAGGGCACCCGGGTCGTCATCCTCGCTGCCGACGGCAGCGCCGCCGTGGAGGCATGCCTCGCCCACGCGCGCGTGGCGGAAGCCGACCGGCGCGCCGCGGGCACCGAGCGCGCCGGCTCCGGCGGGGCGGCCGCCGGGCTGTCCGCGCCCACCGGCCCCACCGGGGCGGCGGCCGCCTTCCGGCAGGCCGAACAGGCCCTGTCCGTGGCCCGGCGCCGCGGCCGCTTCCTGGTCGCTCACGAGGAGGTCGCCGCCGGCTCCGTGCTGCCCCTGCTGGCCGACGACGCGGTGCGGGCCTTCGCGGACGGCATGCTGCGTGCCCTGTACGAGCACGACGCGACCGGCCGGGGCGATTTGGTCGCCTCCCTGCGCGCCTGGCTGGCCCGCCACGGCCAGTGGGACGCGGCGGCGGCCGACCTGGGCGTCCACCGCCACACACTGCGCTACCGGATGCGGCGCGTGGAGGAGATCCTGGGCCGCTCGCTGGACGACCCGGACGCCCGGATGGAGCTGTGGCTGGCGCTGAAGGCGACGTCGGGACCCGCGGAGTAACGCCGGGCGGCCTCCGGCGCGGCCACGGGCGGCGAACGGCCGACCGTCCACGCCAATGCGGTGCACCCGTGCCGTTGCCCGCTCCATGACGGATAAACAGCCGGGGGCCGCCCCGCACCTACGGTGGGGGAGCCAATTTCGTCTGCACCCCCCGGAGGGAATCCGTGACTGCTCCCCACGCGTTCTGGCTGGCCGGCCGCGAGGCCACCGGCGAGGAGACCTTCGACGTCACGAACTCCTGGGACGGCCGTCTCGTCGGCACCGTGAGCGTGCCCACCGACGCGCAGGTCGAGGAGGCCGTCACGGCCGCCCACGCCGTGCGCGAGGAGTTCGCGGCGACGCCCGCGCACGTGCGCACCGCGGCCCTCGACCACGTCGCCAAGCGGCTCACCGAGCGCACCGAGGAGATCGCCCAGCTGATCTCCGCCGAGAACGGCAAGCCCATCAAGTGGGCCCGCGGCGAGGTCGGCCGTGCCGTCTCCGTCTTCCGCTGGGCCGCCGAGGAGGCCCGCCGCTTCAACGCCGGCGACGCCCAGCGCCTGGACACCGACCCCGGCTCCACCGGCCGCCTCGCGCTGACCCGCCGCGTCCCGCGCGGCACGGTCCTCGGCATCGCGCCCTTCAACTTCCCGCTCAACCTGAGCGCCCACAAGGTCGCCCCGGCCATCGCCGTCGGCGCGCCCATCATCCTCAAGCCCGCCCCGGCTACCCCCATCTCCTCCCTGGTGCTGGGCGAGATCCTCGCCGAGACGGACCTGCCGGCCGGCTCCTGGAGCGTGCTGCCGGTGCCCAACGACCGCATGCCCGCCCTCGTGCAGGACGAGCGGCTGCCCGTCATCTCCTTCACCGGCTCCGGCCCGGTCGGCTGGTCGATCCTCGACTCCGCCCCGCGCAAGCACGTCACCCTCGAGCTCGGCGGCAACGGCGCGGCCGTCGTCCTCGCCGACTGGTCCTCCGAGGCGGACCTGGACTGGGCGGCGCAGCGCATCGCCACCTTCTCCAACTACCAGGGCGGCCAGTCCTGCATCTCGGTGCAGCGCGTCATCGCCGACGCCTCGCTGTACGAGCGGCTGCTGCCCAAGGTCGTCGCGGCCGTCGAGGCGCAGGTGACGGGCGACCCGTCCGACGCCGCCACCGACGTCGGCCCGCTGGTCAGCGAGGACGCCGCCAAGCGCGTGGAGTCCTGGGTGGACGAGGCCGTCGCGGCCGGCGCGAAGCTGCTGACCGGCGGCAAGCGCGAGGGCGCCACCTACGCGCCCACCGTGCTGGCCGACGTCCCGGCCGGCGTGACCATCGCCTGCGAGGAGGTCTTCGGCCCGGTCCTGACCATCACCAGGGCCGAGGGCGAGGAGGCGGCGTTCGCGGCCGTCAACGACTCCCCGTACGGCCTGCAGGCCGGTGTCTTCACGCACGACCTGCAGACCGCCTTCCGCGCCCACCGCGCCCTGGAGGTCGGCGGCGTGGTCATCGGCGACGTGCCGTCCTACCGCGCCGACCAGATGCCCTACGGCGGCGCCAAGCAGTCGGGCGTGGGCCGCGAGGGCGTGCGCTACGCGATGGACGACTACACCTACGAGCGGGTGCTGGTCCTGACCGGCCTGGCGCTCTAGCCCCCGGGCCGGACCCGCGGCCCGGCCGGCTCCGCCTATTGGCGCGCGCGACAATATCGCGCACGCGTGCGCTCTGGCACCGTAACGGTGCCGGAGCGCACTGCTGTCCGCCGGGGAAACGTTTCCTCCGGTGTGCCGGGGAGGGGGCCGCGACGATGACGCAAGAGGCCGGGCAGTGGGGGCCCGCCGGGCCGGGTGACGGCGGCGACGGCGGCGGCGATGGCGCCGACGTCAGGGTTCTGGTCGTCGACGACCAGATCCTCATCCGCGCGGGCGTGGCCGCCCTGCTGCGGGCCGCCCCTGGCATGACGGTCGTCGGCGAGGCCGCCGACGGCGAGGAGGCCGTCGCGCTGGCCGCCCACCTCCGCCCCGACGTGGTCCTGATGGACATCCGCATGCCCGGCCTCAGCGGCATCGACGCCACCGAACGCATCCTCGCCCAGGCGTCCGGCCCGGCCCCCCGGGTGCTGGTGCTCACCACCTTCGACCTCGACGAGTACGTCTACGCCGCCCTGCGCGCGGGCGCCGCCGGCTTCCTGCTCAAGGACGTGGACCCGCGGCGGCTGCTGGCCGCCGTCGCCGCGGTGGCGGGCGGGGACGCCCTCTTCGCGCCCAGCGTCACCCGCCGCCTCGTCGAGACCTTCACCCGGCGCCCGGACGTCCCCGCCGCCGCGCCGCCCGACAGCCTGCGGACGCTCACCTGCCGCGAGCGGGAGGTGCTGCGGCTGACCGGGCGCGGCCTGTCCAACGCCGAGATCGCCGCCGAACTCGTCATCGGCGAGGCCACCGTCAAGACCCACCTCAACCGCGCCATGACCAAACTCAACCTCTGCAGCCGCGCCCAGGCCGTCGTCGTCGCCTACGAGAGCGGCCTGGTCACCCCCGGCGCACAGCACTGAGCCCGGCTCGGCCGCAAGAGCGCGAACCCTTGCCCGGGGGCTGGTAGAGGGCGTAAGGATCGGGTAGGTACATACGGACGAGTAGCACCGGTCGGTAGTCGACCGGGACAACCGCCCCGACTTCACACGGTGAGGTGCCTCATGACCGCACCATCCGTACGGCCGGTCTCCGAGCGCGAAGCGCGCCAGGTCGCCGAAGCGGCCCGGCAGCAGGACTGGCACAAGCCCAGCTTCGCCAAGGAGCTCTTCCTCGGCCGGTTCCGGCTGGACCTGCTCCACCCCCACCCGACCCCGGCGCCCGACGACGTGCGGCGCGGCGAGGAGTTCCTCGCCAAGCTGCGCGACTTCTGCGAGACCCGGATCGACAGCGCCCGCATCGAGCGCGAGGCGAGGATCCCGGACGAGACGGTCAACGGGCTCAAGGAGCTCGGCGCCTTCGGCATGAAGATCGACATCAAGTACGGCGGGCTCGGCCTCACCCAGGTCTACTACAACAAGGCCCTCTCCCTCATCGGCTCCGCCAGCCCCGTCGTCGGCGCGCTGCTGTCCGCCCACCAGTCCATCGGCGTGCCCCAGCCGCTCAAGCTCTTCGGCACCCAGGAGCAGAAGGACCGCTTCCTGCCGCGCTGCGCGCGCACCGACATCACCGCCTTCCTGCTCACCGAGCCCGACGTCGGCTCCGACCCCGCCCGCCTCGCCACGACCGCCGTGCCCGACGGCGACGACTACGTCCTCGACGGCGTCAAGCTGTGGACCACCAACGGCGTCGTCGCCGACCTGCTCGTCGTGATGGCCCGGGTCCCCCGGAGCGAGGGCCACAAGGGCGGCATCACCGCCTTCGTCGTCGAGGCGGCCGCCGAGGGCGTCACGGTCGAGAACCGCAACGCCTTCATGGGCCTGCGCGGCATCGAGAACGGCGTCACCCGCTTCCACCAGGTCCGCGTGCCCGCCGCCAACCGCATCGGGCCCGAGGGCGCCGGCCTGAAGATCGCGCTGACCACGCTCAACACCGGCCGGCTGTCCATCCCCGCCATGTGCGTCTCCGGCGGCAAATGGGCCCTGAAGATCTCCCGCGAGTGGTCCACCGCGCGCGAGCAGTGGGGCAAGCCCATCGCCCGCCACGAGGCCGTCGGCTCGAAGATCTCCTTCATCGCCGCGACCACCTTCGCCCTGGAGGCGATCCTCGACCTCTCCAGCCAGATGGCCGACGAGGACCGCAACGACATCCGCATCGAGGCCGCCCTCGCCAAGCTCTACGCCAGCGAGATGGCCTGGCTGATGACGGACGAGCTGGTCCAGATCCGCGGCGGCCGCGGCTACGAGAGCGCGGCCTCCCTCGCCGCCCGCGGCGAGCGCGCGGTACCGGCCGAGCAGATGCTGCGCGACTCGCGCATCAACCGCATCTTCGAGGGCTCCACCGAGATCATGCACCTGCTCATCGCCCGCGAGGCGGTCGACGCCCACCTCTCCGTGGCCGGCGACCTCATCGACCCCGACAAGTCCCTCGGCGACAAGGCCAGGGCAGGCGCCCGCGCCGGCGGCTTCTACGCCCGCTGGCTGCCCAAGCTGATGGCGGGCCCCGGACAGTTGCCGCGCACCTACTCCGAGTTCCACCCGGCCGGCCACCGCGACCTCTCCGGCCACCTGCGCTACGTCGAACGCGCCTCCCGCAGGCTCGCCCGCTCCACCTTCTACGCCATGTCCCGCTGGCAGGGCCGCATGGAGACCAAGCAGGGCTTCCTCGGCCGCATCGTCGACATCGGCGCCGAGCTGTTCGCCATGAGCGCCGCCTGCGTGCGCGCCGAGCACCTGCGCATCCGCGGCGACCACGGCAGCGAGGCCTACCAGCTCGCCGACGCCTTCTGCCGGCAGTCCCGCATCCGCGTCGAGGAGCTCTTCCGGCGGCTGTGGACCAACACCGACGACCTCGACCGCAAGGTCGTCTCCGGCGTGATGTCCGGCTCCTACGAGTGGCTGGAGAGCGGCATCGTCGACCCCAGCGGCGACGGACCCTGGATCGCCGACGCCACCCCCGGCCCCTCCAAGGCCGAGAACGTCCACCGCCCGATCCGCTGAACCCCTCCCGCCCGTGGCCGCCGCGCGGGACGCCCCTGTCGGGCGGCCGCGGCGCAGCGGCCACAATGGGGGAATGACGGACTCCCTTGCTGACCCGCACCTGCGCTACTCCGCCCCCGCCACCGCCGGCGGGGGACCGCGCGAGATCGTGATCCTCGGCTCGACCGGCTCGATCGGCACCCAGGCCATCGACCTCGTGCTGCGCAACCCCGACCGCTTCACGGTGACCGCCCTGTCGGCCGCCGGTGGCCGGGTGGAGCTGCTCGCCGAGCAGGCACGGCAGCTGCGGGTGCGCACGGTCGCCGTGGCGCAGGAGGACAAGGCCCCGGCGCTGCGCGAGGCGCTGGCCGCGCGCTACGGCACCGAGCCGCTGCCGGAGATCCTGGCCGGGCCCGACGCGGCCACCGAGTTGGCCCGCAGCCAGTGCCACACGGTCCTCAACGGCATCACCGGCTCCATCGGCCTGGCGCCCACCCTCGCCGCCCTGGAGGCCGGCCGGACGCTGGCCCTGGCCAACAAGGAGTCGCTGATCGTCGGCGGTCCGCTGGTGAAGGCGGTCGCCAAGCCGGGGCAGATCATCCCCGTCGACTCCGAGCACGCGGCCCTCTTCCAGGCCCTGCTGGGTGGCACCCGCGCCGAGGTCCGCAAGCTGGTCGTCACCGCCTCCGGCGGCCCGTTCCGCGGCCGTACCAAGGCGGAGCTGTCCTCCGTCACCCCGCGGGACGCCCTGGCCCACCCCACCTGGTCCATGGGCCCGGTGATCACGATCAACTCCGCCACCCTGGTCAACAAGGGGCTGGAGGTCATCGAGGCCCACCTGCTCTACGACATCCCCTTCGACCGCATCGAGGTCGTCGTCCACCCGCAGTCCTACGTCCACTCGATGGTGGAATTCACCGACGGCTCCACGCTCGCCCAGGCCACCCCGCCGGACATGCGCGGCCCCATCGCCATCGGCCTCGGCTGGCCCGAGCGGGTGCCCGACGCGGCCCCCGCCTTCGACTGGTCCAAGGCCTCCACCTGGGAGTTCTTCCCGCTCGACGACGAGGCCTTCCCCTCCGTCGGCCTCGCCCGGCACGTCGGCACCCTCGGCGGCACCGCGCCCGCCGTCTTCAACGCCGCCAATGAGGAGTGCGTCGACGCGTTCCTGAGCGGACAGCTGCCGTTCAATGGGATCGTGGACACCGTCGCCGAGGTGGTCGCGGAACACGGCATCCCCGCCGCGGGAACCCGCCTGACCGTCTCGGACGTCCTGCAAGCGGAGACCTGGGCACGCGCTCGGGCCCGTGAACTGGCGGCCCGTACGGGCGCCCGTACGGCGAAAGCGACCTCGGAGGCCCGCGCATGACGACACTGATGACCATCCTCGGGATAGTCGTCTTCGTGGTGGGCCTGCTCTTCTCCATCGCCTGGCACGAACTGGGCCACCTCTCCACCGCCAAGCTGTTCGGCATCCGGGTGCCGCAGTACATGGTCGGCTTCGGCCCGACGCTGTTCTCCCGCACCCGGGGCGAGACCGAGTACGGCATCAAGGCCATCCCGCTCGGCGGCTACATCCGCATGATCGGCATGTTCCCGCCCGGCGAGGACGGGAAGGTGAGCGCCCGCTCCACCTCCCCCTGGCGCGGCATGATCGAGGACGCCCGCTCGGCCGCCTACGAGGAGCTGCGGCCCGGCGACGAGACCCGGATGTTCTACACGCGCAAGCCCTGGAAGCGCGTGATCGTGATGTTCGCCGGGCCGTTCATGAACCTGGTCCTGGCGGTCGCGGTCTTCCTCGGCGTGATGATGTCGTTCGGCATCAACACCCAGACCACCACCGTCTCGGCCGTCTCGGACTGTGTGGTCTCCGCCAGCGCCGCCACCGACAAGTGCCCGGCGGGCGCCAAGGACTCCCCGGCCAAGGCGGCCGGCCTCCAGCCCAAGGACCGGATCGTCGCGTTCAACGGCCACAAGGCCACCGACTGGACGACGCTCCAGAAGGAGATCCGCAGGACCACCGGCCCCGCGACGATCACGGTCGTGCGCGACGGCGAGCAGAAGACCCTCAACGCGGACCTGATCTCCAACCAGGTCCAGAAGTACGACAGCAAGGGCGCCCCCATCAAGGGCGAGTACGTCACCGCCGGCTTCCTCGGCTTCACCCCCGCCACCGGCGTCGTCCAGCAGTCCTTCGGACAGTCCGTCGACCGTATGGGCGACATGGTGCAGTCCGGCGTGGAGTCGCTGATCGCGCTGCCCGGCAAGGTCCCCGACCTGTGGAACGCGGCCTTCGACGGCGGTGAGCGCAAGCCCGACTCGCCCATGGGCGTCGTCGGCGCCGCCCGCGTCGGCGGCGAGGTCTTCAACCTCGACATCCCGCCGTCGCAGCAGATCGCGACCATGCTCTTCCTGGTCGCCGGCTTCAACCTCTCGCTGTTCCTGTTCAACATGCTGCCGCTGCTGCCGCTGGACGGCGGGCACATCGCCGGCGCCCTGTGGGAGTCGGTCCGGCGGACCTTCGCCAAGGTCTTCCGGCGCCCCGACCCGGGCCCGTTCGACGTCGCCAAGCTGATGCCGGTCGCCTACGTGGTGGCGGGGATCTTCGTCTGCTTCACCCTGCTGGTGCTCATCGCGGACGTGGTCAACCCGGTGCGCATCACCTGAGCGGCATCCGATTGTGACGGCCGGGCACGCTTTGTGCCCGGCCGTCTGTGTTTGGGTGGTGTTCAGGCCGTGATGTGCTTCGGGTGGATCGCTTGCCGTAACCTCGGAGACCGGAGCCCGCCGATCTCGGGACCATGATTTAAGACCTTGGGGTTGCTCGCCAGATGACTGCGATTTCGCTTGGAATGCCTTCCGTTCCGACCAAGCTCGCCGACCGCAGGGTCAGCCGCAAGATCCAGGTCGGGTCCGTGGCCGTCGGCGGCGACGCGCCGGTCTCGGTGCAGTCCATGACGACCACGCGCACCTCGGACATCGGCGCGACGCTGCAGCAGATCGCCGAGCTCACCGCATCCGGCTGCCAGATCGTGCGCGTCGCCTGCCCGACCCAGGACGACGCCGATGCCCTGCCGATCATCGCGAAGAAGTCCCAGATCCCCGTAATCGCGGACATCCACTTCCAGCCGAAGTACGTCTTCGCCGCCATCGACGCCGGCTGCGCCGCGGTCCGGGTCAACCCGGGCAACATCAAGCAGTTCGACGACAAGGTCAAGGAGATCGCCAAGGCCGCCGGCGACGCCGGCACCCCGATCCGCATCGGCGTCAACGCCGGCTCCCTCGACCGCCGCCTGCTGCAGAAGTACGGCAAGGCCACCCCCGAGGCCCTCGTCGAGTCCGCCCTGTGGGAGGCCTCCCTCTTCGAGGAGCACGGCTTCCGGGACATCAAGATCTCGGTCAAGCACAACGACCCCGTCGTGATGGTCAACGCCTACCGGCAGCTGGCCGCCCAGTGCGACTACCCCCTCCACCTCGGCGTCACCGAGGCGGGCCCGGCCTTCCAGGGCACCATCAAGTCGGCCGTCGCCTTCGGCGCGCTGCTCTCCGAGGGCATCGGCGACACCATCAGGGTCTCCCTCTCCGCCCCGCCGGCCGAGGAGATCAAGGTCGGCATCCAGATCCTGGAGTCCCTCAACCTCCGCCAGCGCCGGCTGGAGATCGTCTCCTGCCCGTCCTGCGGCCGCGCCCAGGTCGACGTCTACAAGCTGGCCGAGGAGGTCACGGCGGGCCTGGAGGGCATGGAGGTGCCGTTGCGCGTGGCCGTCATGGGCTGCGTCGTCAACGGCCCCGGCGAGGCCCGCGAGGCCGACCTGGGCGTCGCCTCCGGCAACGGCAAGGGCCAGATCTTCGTCAAGGGCGAGGTCATCAAGACCGTCCCCGAGTCGAAGATCGTGGAGACCCTCATCGAAGAGGCCATGAAGATCGCCGAACAGATGGAAAAGGACGGCGTCGCCTCCGGCGAGCCTTCTGTAAGCGTCGCGGGCTGACCCAGCCGGTACCCGGCGACGGACGGCCGGCCCCACCGGCGGCCCGGTGCCTGAGGCCCAGTTCCGGGTGCGGGCCGGTGGTCGGGTTGTGCCCACCCTCCCCCAGCTACCGCTGGGAGGTGCCCCCAGCCCAGCGGAACGACTGCCCACAACCCGCGGCTGACAGGCGGCGGGAGGGGCCGGGGCGGGCTGGGACGGGCCCTGGCAGGGGCGTAAGGGTTATTTGCGGCGACCTGCCGGGTGAGCTCAACACGTAACCAGAGGCCGTAAATAATCCAGCCCCAGAAGGGCCCGGCCCAGACCGCCCCGGCCCCGCCCCACAACGCACCCGCACTCGCACCCAGCACGCACCCGGCACGAGGGAGCCCCCCGCGCACAGCGGAGAGGTACAGTGCCAGGACCAGTCCCCCATGGCCCCCGGCCCGCGACGGTGAGGCAATCCCACTCGTGCTGACGACGACCACCACCAGGGTCCTGGAGCCCGGCGACCTCGACGCGGCCCTCGCCGTCCTCGACCGCGACCCTGTCGCCAACGCCTTCGTCGCCGCGCGCGTCCAGGTCGCCGGCCTCGACCCCTGGCGGCTCGGCGGCGAGATGTGGGGCTGGTACGCGGGCGGCCGCCTGGAGTCGCTGTGCTACGCGGGCGCCAACCTCGTCCCCATCTGCGCCGGCCCGGAGGCCGTACGGGCCTTCGCGGACCGCGCCCGCCGCTCCGGCCGCCGCTGCTCCTCCATCGTCGGCCCGGCCGGGCCCACCGCCGAGCTGTGGTCCCTCCTCGAGCCGCACTGGGGCCCCGCCCGCGAGGTCCGCGCCCACCAGCCGCTGATGGTCACCCGCTCGCTGCCCGCCGGCATCGAGCCCGACCCGCTCGTGCGCCGCGTCCGCAAGGACGAGATGGACGTGATCATGCCGGCGTGCGTGGCCATGTTCACCGAGGAGGTCGGCGTCTCGCCGCTCGCCGGGGACGGCGGCCTGCTCTACCAGGCCCGTGTCGCCGAGCTCGTCGGCTCCGGGCGTTCCTTCGCCCGGATCGAGGACGGCCGGGTGGTCTTCAAGGCCGAGATCGGCGCCGCCACCGACCGGGCCTGCCAGATCCAGGGCGTCTGGGTCGCCCCCGAACACCGCGGCCGCGGCCTGTCGGTGACCGGCATGGCCGCCGTCCTGCGGCACGCCCTGAGCGAGGTCTCCCCGTTGGTGAGCCTGTACGTCAACGACTACAACACCGCCGCGCGGGCCACCTACCGGCGGGTGGGGTTCGAGGAGACCGGCGCGTTCATGAGCGTGCTGTTCTGAGCGCCCTTCGATGGCACGTACGGGTAGCCTCCCCGCATGAATGACATCGCGGTCGGACCGCTCGACCTCGCCGCGCGGGTGGACGAGGCGCTGGCCGTGCAGGCGGTCGCCTTCGGGCTCACCCCGGAGGAGATCGGCGTGCGGCGCCACATCGTGCTGCGGCACCTGGAGTGCCCGGGGGCGCGGGCGCTGGGCGCCACCACGCCCGAGGGGCGGCTGGTGGGCTTCGTCTACGGCATGCCCAACGACCGTACGCACTGGTGGTCCACGGTGGTCGAACCGTATCTGCGCGCGAACGGCAACGACGGCTGGCTGGACGACTCCTTCGTCATCACCGAACTGCACGTCCACCCCGGCTATCAGAACCGGCGGATCGGACGGACCCTGATCACCGCCATCACCGCCACCGCCGACGAGCCCCGCTCCATCCTCTCCGCCATCGACAAGGAGAGCCCGGCCCGCGCCCTCTACCGGAAGCTGGGATACCGGGACCTGGCCCGCAATGTGCACTTCCCCAGCGCCACCCGGCCCTACGCGGTGATGGGGGCGCCGCTCCCGCTGCCCGACTGACAAATCGCTACGCTCTGTCAGCGGCTGCCGCTAGTCTCCTGGCCATCGCACCACGCCCGCACACCCGTCCGCAGTTACGCACGTCCGCAGGAGACCGTCATGGCCCACGTCCAGCGCATGTCCACGATGATGATCAAGACACTGCGCGACGACCCGGCCGACGCCGAGACCGCCAGCCACCGGCTGCTGGTCCGCGCCGGCTACGTCCGCCGCTCCTCGGCGGGGGTGTGGACGTGGCTGCCGCTCGGCAAGAAGGTCCTCGACAACGTCTCGCGCGTGGTGCGCGAGGAGATGGACGCCATCGGCGGCCAGGAGGTCCTGCTGCCCGCGCTGCTGCCCAAGGAGCCGTACGAGACCAGCGGGCGCTGGGAGGAGTACGGGGACCTGCTCTTCCGGCTCCGCGACCGCAAGGGCGCCGACTACCTCCTCGGGCCCACGCACGAGGAGATCTTCACCCTCACCGTCAAGGACCAGTGCACGTCCTACAAGGACCTGCCGGTGATCCTCTATCAGATCCAGACCAAGTACCGGGACGAGGCCCGCCCCCGCTCGGGCGTGCTGCGCGGCCGCGAGTTCCAGATGAAGGACTCCTACTCCTTCGACACCACGGACGAGGGCCTGGCCGAGTCCTACCGGCTGCACCGCGCCGCCTACCGGCGGATCTTCGAACGCCTGGGCCTGGACCACCGCGTCGTCTCCGCCGTCTCGGGCGCGATGGGCGGCTCGGCGTCCGAGGAGTTCCTGGCACCGGCACAGGCCGGCGAGGACACCTTCGTCGACTGCCCGGCGTGCGACTACGCCGCCAACACCGAGGCGGTGACGACGGTCGTGGCCCCCGCCGACCCCTCGGGCCACGGCCCGGTGGAGGAGCTGGACACCCCGGACACCCCCACCATCGAGACCCTCGCCGAGCACCTGGGCGTGCCCGCGTCCGCCACGCTGAAGAACCTGCTCGTCAAGGTCGACGGCAAGATCACGGCCGTCGGCGTGCCCGGCGACCGCGAGGTGGACCTGGGCAAGCTGGGGGAGCACCTGGCGCCCGCCGTGGTGGAGCTGGTGACGGCCGACGACTTCACCGGCCGCCCCGAGCTCGTCCGTGGCTACGTCGGCCCGCAGGGACTGGACATCCCTTACATCGCCGACCCGCGCGTGGCGCCCGGCACCTCCTGGATCACCGGCGCCAACAAGCCGGACACGCACGCCCGCAACGTGGTCTGCGGCCGCGACTTCACCGTGGGCCGCTACCTCGACGTCGTCGTGGTCGAGCCCGGCGACCCCTGCCCCCGCTGCGGGGCCGGCCTGGAGATCGGCCGGGCCATCGAGATCGGCCATATCTTCCAGCTCGGCCGCAAGTACGCCGACGCCTTCGCCCTCGACGTGCTCGGCCCCCAGGGCAAGCCCGTCCGCGTCACCATGGGCTCGTACGGCATCGGCGTCTCCCGTGCCGTCGCCGCCCTCGCCGAGCAGACCCACGACGAGGCGGGCCTGTGCTGGCCGCGCGAGGTGGCCCCGGCGGACGTGCACCTCGTGGCCGCGGGCAAGGCCCTGCAGACCGATCTCGCCGCCGAACTCGCCGGCCGGCTCGCCGAGGCCGGGGTCCGCGTCCTGCTGGACGACCGGGCGGGCGTCTCGCCCGGCGTGAAGTTCACCGACGCGGAGCTGATCGGGGTGCCGTCGATCCTCGTCGTCGGGCGGCGCGCCGGCGAGGGCGTCGTCGAGCTGAAGAACCGTCGGACGGGGGAGAAGGAGGAGCTGACGGTGGACGCGGCGGTGGCCCGGCTGACGGCCCGTTGACGCGCCCGGGGCGCGCCGCCTCACAGGGCACGCCCTAGGGCGTGTCCGATGGGTCGGCACGGGCCCTGCGACGCCTGGCACGGCACCTCGCCGCGTTGTCGCATCACCCGAGTACGCCCAGTACGCGAGTAATGCTCCGCCTTGCGATGCACCGCACCAGACGCCGCAGGACCCGCACCGACCCATCGGACACGCCCTAGAGCAACCCGGCGAACTCCAGCAGCAGTTCGCCCTGCCCCCGCGCGCCCAGCGACAGCTGGTGCGCCCCGGCCAGCGCGGTGCGGAAGAGCGTCCAGCCGCGCAGCCGCTCGGCGTCCACGTCCAGCGACTCCGCCAGCTTCGACACCCGCCGGCGCGCGGCGGCCGCCGCGCCCGGCGAGGCCAGCAGCGTGTCGAGCCGGTCGCGCACCAGCCAGGCGAGGTCGTAGGCCCGCTCGCCGACCAGCGGGCGCGGCGCGACGGCCAGCCAGGGCGACCGGTCGGCCGCCAGGACGTTGCCCTGGTGGTACTCGCCGTGCAGCAGCACGGCCGGCTCCCCGGCGGGGGGCTCGGCCACCAGGGCGCCCTGGAGTTCGAGCGCCTCGTCGAGCAGGGCCCGCGCGTCGGCCGCCCAGGGCTGCTCGCGGTACTCGCGCAATACCCGGGCCGACGCGGTCGTGTGGTCGGTAACGGTCGGGAACGGATGCCCGTCGGCCGGTGGCGGCACCCACAGCCGCTGCAGTGTGGCAGCGGCCTCCAGTTGAGCCTTGGCCTCCGCCAGCGAGCGCAGGCTGACGTCGCCGTGCAGTCGCTCCAGCAGCAGCGCCCCGGCCGGGGCGTCCACGTCCAGCGCGCGCACGGCACTGCGGCCGTCCCAGTGGGCGAGCGCGGCGTGCTCGAGGGCGGCCGAGCCGTCGGGCAGGCAGAGCTTGAGGGCGGCGGGAGTGCCGTCCGGGCGCCGGACGAGGACCACCATGCTGGTGCGGCCGCCGGGCGTCTGCACCCGTTCGGGTGTCAGCTCCCAGCGGGCCAGGCACTCCCGCGCGGTGTGCTGCAGTTCCGCCAGCCAGCGGTGCGCCGCTTCGCCGTAGGCGGGGTCCGAGCTCAGGGTCCGAACCAGCCGCTGCGGCGGTTCGAGGCTGTCATGAGCAGTGGCCATCCCTGAGCTGTCCCTTTCGTCGTCCGCCGGTGGGGCGCCTTCGCTGGTCAGGCCCGTTCGCCGAGCCCAGGGAAGGCTACGCTGCCGCCGCTCCAGCGCACCGCCCGCACCGCCGCTTCGCGCAGTCCGGTCGCCGCCTCGCCGCGCAGCGCGCCGGTGGAGGCCCGCACCAGGTCGGCGTACACGGCCGACAGCCGCCGCTCGAGCTCGGCCGCGAGCCGCACCGCCGACGCGCCGTCGGTCACCGGGAACGGCAGCGTGTAGGCGGCCGCGGCCGCCTCCGGCTCGGCGCCCAGGTCGCGCACCGCACGGATCATGACGTCCCGTCGGGCGCGGTGCGCCTGGTACGCCTCGCGGGCCTCGGCGGCACGGTCCTCCTCGACACGCCCGCCGACGACGCCGTAGCCGTACACGGCGGCGTGTTCCGCCGCGAGGGCGGCCTGCGCGGCCGCGACGGTCGTGCTCTTCGTGCCGGAGCCGGGGGACGCCGTCATGAGTCACCTCCGGTGAGCAGATAGGCGTGCGCCGCGCCGGCGGCCGCCACGGAGGCGAGCAGCCGGGCGAGTTCGGGGGGAGCGGAGGCGAGGTCGGCGGTACGGGCACCGGCCGCGCGGCGCTCGGCGGCGGCGAGCGCGGCGAGCGCCGCGTCCTCGTCGCCGGGCACCTTCGGCCGTTCGGGTGAGGGCGATGCAGAAGCCGAACGAGAGGGTGAGGGGGACGGTGAGGCGGCCGGGTCCGTGCCGAACGCCTCGGCGTGCCGGGCCACTTCGGCCCGCAGCGGCCGCAGCCGCCCGGCCAGCGGCGCGTGGGCGGCGATCGTCGCGTCGTAGCGCTCGAGCAGCCCGGCCGCGTCCCGTGCGGCGTTCCGGCGCAGCCGTTCGGCGGCGGAGGAACGTTCGTCCGCTCCCGCGTCCCCGGCCGAGCAGCCGCCCAGCAGCGCGGCGGCGCCACCGGCCATGAGGGCCGCCGCGGCCCCTGCCAGTACCCTGCGTCTGCGCGGGCCGCCGGTGGCCCGCGTCGTCGTCGTGAGCGGCACGATCCTCTTTCCGCGTCGTCCGGGCATGATCACCGCACGCGAGCGTACCGGCGCGCGGCCGGATGGCCGTGGACCGGGCACCGAATCGTCAGTCGGCTGCCGGAACAGATAGGCTTTGACCTGACACGCGACTTTCCCACAACAGCACACGCGGCCGAGGAGTCACCCGGATGAGCACCACCCAGAGCGAGCGGCTGCGCGAGCTGCTGGCCCCTCTCGTGAGCGCGCGGGAGCTGGACCTGGAAGAGGTCGAGGTGACGCCGGCCGGTAAGCGGCGTGTGCTGCGCATCGTGGTCGACTCCGACGAGGGTGTCCAGCTGGACACCTGCGCGGACCTGAGCCGCGACATCTCCGCGAAGCTCGACGAGACGGACGTCATGGGCGGTACCCCGTACGTCCTCGAGGTCACCTCTCCGGGCGCGGACCGCCCCCTGACCCAGCACCGGCACTACGTCCGGGCCACCGGCCGGCTGATCAAGGCACAGCTGGCCGAGGGCGGCGAGCTCGTCGCGCGGATCGTCTCCGTGGACGACGAGGGCGTGGACCTGGAGGTTCCGGGCGTCAAGGGCCGCAAGCCCACCGCCCGCAGGCTGGCCTTCGGCGAGATCGCCAAGGCGCGCGTGGAAATCGAGTTCAACCGCAAGTCCGTGCAGCAGGAAAACGAGCCGGAAAAGGCCGCGGACATTCACGACGACATTCAAGACGAGATTCAAGAGGAGGCGTAGCCGTGGACATCGACATGAGCGCCCTGCGGGGTCTGGTGCGGGAAAAGGAGATCTCCTTCGACCTGCTGGTCGAGGCGATCGAGTCGGCCCTCCTCATCGCGTACCACCGCACCGAGGGAAGCCGTCGCCGGGCCCGCGTGGAGCTGGACCGGTCGACCGGGCATGTGACGGTGTGGGCCAAGGAGGACCCGCAGGACCTCGCCGAGGGCGAGGAGCCGCGCGAGTTCGACGACACCCCGTCCGGTTTCGGCCGGATCGCCGCGACCACCGCGAAGCAGGTCATCCTCCAGCGTCTGCGCGACGCCGAGGACGAGATCACTTTCGGTGAGTTCGCCGGCCGCGAGGGCGACGTCGTCGCGGGCATCGTGCAGCAGGGCAAGGACCCCAAGAACGTCCTGGTCGACATCGGCAAGCTGGAAGCCATCCTGCCGGTCCAGGAGCAGGTGCCCGGTGAGGAGTACAAGCACGGCACGCGTCTGCGGACGTACGTCGTGCGGGTGGCGAAGGGTGTGCGCGGCCCGTCCGTGACGCTCTCGCGGACCCACCCCAACCTGGTGAAGAAGCTCTTCGCCATGGAGGTCCCGGAGATCGCGGACGGCTCGGTGGAGATCGCCGCCATCGCCCGTGAGGCCGGTCACCGCACCAAGATCGCGGTGCGTTCGACCCGTTCCGGCCTGAACGCCAAGGGCGCCTGCATCGGCCCGATGGGCGGCCGGGTGCGCGCGGTCATGGCCGAGCTGCACGGCGAGAAGATCGACATCGTCGACTGGTCGGACGACCCCGCGGAGCTCGTGGCGCACGCGCTGTCCCCCGCGCGGGTGAGCAAGGTCGAGGTCGTGGACCTCGCCGCCCGCTCCGCCCGGGTGACGGTCCCCGACTACCAGCTCTCCCTCGCCATCGGCAAGGAGGGGCAGAACGCCCGGCTCGCGGCCCGGCTGACCGGCTGGCGGATCGACATCCGCCCGGACACCGAGCAGCAGCAGGGCGAGTAAAGGCGCACGGGAGCGGCAGGGGGCGCGCGAGCGCCCTCCCCGAGCGGCCCGGATTGGTCCGTAAAACGACCATCCGAGCCGCGCCGCCCCGTGCGGGGCCCGCCCAGGGCCCGGAATCCTGGCCGATCATGGCCGAAACGCATACGCGCGCGATCAGTGCCCCGAAGGGGTGAGGTCGGCGCGGGGAGGTAGACTTAACCAGTGTCTGGCCGGACGCATGCCCGCGCATGCCCTGAACGCACCTGTGTGGGGTGCCGGGAGCGAGCGGCCAAGGGCGAACTGCTGCGGACCGTGGTGATCGAGGACTCCTGTGTTCCCGATCCTCGCGGTACGCTGCCCGGCCGGGGTGCCTCCGTGCATCCCACACTGGTCTGTCTCGATCTGGCGGTACGCCGCCGGGCGTTCCCCCGGGCCTTCAAAAGCCAGGGGGCGCTCGACACCGCGGAGCTGCGCCGATACATCGAGCGGATCGAGCAGTAGAAGAGTTCGGCCCCGCATTCGCGGGGATGTCCAAGGCACGGGAATTCCGTGCGGTCAGGTACCTCGCGAGTTGGAAGTAGGTCGAGATTGCGATGAGCACTCGATGAGTACGCGATGAGTACGCCCATGAAGTAGCGACGGTCCGGTGGACACCCGGACCTAGAAGGAGCGAAGTGGCTAAGGTCCGGGTATACGAACTCGCCAAGGAGTTCGGAGTGGAGAGCAAGGTCGTCATGGCCAAGCTCCAAGAACTTGGTGAATTCGTCCGTTCGGCGTCCTCGACGATCGAGGCGCCGGTCGTCCGCAAGTTGACTGACGCATTGCAGGGGCCCGGTGGCAACGCCGGCAAGTCCGCTGCGAAGCCCGCGGCGCCGCGCAAGGCAGCGCCCGCGAAGCCTGGTGCCCCCACTCCGGGCGCCCAGGCCCCCCGTCCCGCCGCCCCGGCCCCCAAGCCGGCCGCGGCCCCCACCCCCAAGCCCGCGGCTGCCGGCCCCGCGCCGACGCCCGGTCCGCGCCCCGGCCCGAAGCCCGGCCCGGCGGCTCCCGCCAAGCCGGCTCCGGTCACCCCGGTGCCCGCGGCGGAGTTCTCCGCCCCGGCCCCGGCCGCTCCCTCCCAGGAGCGTCCCGCCGCGCCGCGTCCCGGTGCCCCGCGCCCCGGTGGCGCCCGTCCGGGTCCCGCCGGCCAGCGTGACGGCGGCCGTCCCGAGCGCGCCCCCCGCCCCGGTGGCGGCGAGCGTGCCCCGCGCCCCGGTGGCGCCCGTCCGGCCGGTCCCCGTCCGGGCAACAACCCCTTCACCTCCGGTGGCTCCACGGGCATGGCCCGTCCGCAGGCCCCCCGTCCGGGTGGCGGCGCGCCGCGTCCCGGCCAGGCCGGCCCCGGCGGTCCCCGTCCGCAGGGCGGTCCCGGTGGCGCTCCGCGTCCGCAGGGCGGCGCTCCGCGTCCGACCCCCGGCGGCATGCCCCGTCCGCAGGGTGCCCCCGGTGGCGCGCCCCGTCCCGGCGGCGCCCCCGCCGGTAACCGCCCGAACCCGGGCATGATGCCGCAGCGTCCGGCTGCCGGCCCGCGTCCGGGCCCCGGTGGCGGCGGTCGCGGTCCCGGTGGTGCCGGTCGTCCCGGTGGCGCCGGTCGTCCCGGCGGCGGCTTCGCCGGCCGTCCGGCCGGTCCCGGTGGCGGCGGTCGTCCGGGTGGTGGCGGCGGCTTCGCCGGTCGTCCCGGTGGCGGTGGCCCCGGTGGCGGTGGCGGCGGCTTCGGTGGCGGCCGTCCCGGCTTCGGTGGCCGTCCCGGCGGTCCGGGTGCCCGTGGTGGCACGCAGGGCGCCTTCGGCCGTCCCGGCGGTCCGGCGCGTCGTGGCCGCAAGTCCAAGCGTCAGCGGCGCCAGGAGTACGAGGCCATGCAGGCCCCGTCCGTCGGCGGCGTGATGCTGCCCCGCGGCGGCGGCGAGACCATTCGCCTGTCGCGCGGTGCCTCCCTCACCGACTTCGCGGAGAAGATCGGCGCCAACCCGGCGTCGCTCGTCGCCGTGATGATGAACCTCGGCGAGATGGTCACGGCCACGCAGTCCGTCTCCGACGAGACGCTGCAGCTCCTCGGCGACGAGATGAACTACACGGTTCAGATCGTCAGCCCCGAGGAGGAGGACCGTGAGCTGCTCGAGTCCTTCGACATCGAGTTCGGCGAGAACGAGGGCGGCGAGGAGATGCTCGTCGCGCGTCCGCCGGTCGTGACCGTCATGGGTCACGTCGACCACGGTAAGACCCGACTCCTCGACGCGATCCGCAAGACCAACGTGGTCGCGGGCGAGGCCGGTGGCATCACCCAGCACATCGGTGCCTACCAGGTGACGACCGAGGTCAACGAAGAGGACCGCAGGATCACCTTCATCGACACCCCGGGTCACGAGGCGTTCACCGCCATGCGTGCCCGTGGTGCGAAGTCGACCGACATCGCGATCCTCGTGGTGGCGGCCAACGACGGTGTCATGCCGCAGACGGTCGAGGCCCTGAACCACGCCAAGGCGGCCGACGTGCCGATCGTGGTCGCGGTCAACAAGATCGACGTCGAGGGCGCGGACCCGACCAAGGTGCGCGGTCAGCTGACCGAGTTCGGCCTGGTGGCCGAGGAGTACGGCGGCGACACGATGTTCGTCGACATCTCCGCCAAGCAGGGTCTGAACATCGACAAGCTGCTCGAGGCCGTCGTCCTGACCGCCGACGCCGCGCTCGACCTGCGCGCCAACGCGGAGCAGGACGCGCAGGGCATCGCGATCGAGGCCCACCTCGACCGCGGTCGCGGCGCCGTGGCCACCGTCCTCGTCCAGCGCGGTACCCTCCGCGTCGGCGACACGATGGTCGCCGGTGACGCGTACGGCCGTGTCCGCGCGATGCTCGACGACAAGGGCCAGAACGTGGAGGAGGCGGGTCCGTCGACCCCGGTCCTCGTCCTCGGTCTGACCAACGTCCCGGGCGCCGGCGACAACTTCCTCGTCGTCGACGAGGACCGCACGGCCCGCCAGATCGCCGAGAAGCGCGCGGCGCGCGAGCGCAACGCCGCCTTCGCCAAGCGCACCCGCCGGGTGTCCCTCGAGGACCTCGACAAGGTGCTCAAGGCCGGCGAGATCCAGCAGCTCAACCTCATCATCAAGGGCGACGCGTCCGGTTCGGTCGAGGCTCTCGAGTCCTCGCTGCTCCAGCTCGATGTGGGCGAGGAGGTCGACATCCGCGTGCTGCACCGCGGCGTGGGTGCGGTCACCGAGTCCGACATCAACCTGGCGTCCGGCTCCGACGCGATCGTCATCGGCTTCAACGTCCGCGCCGAGGGCCGTGCCACGCAGATGGCCGAGCGCGAGGGCGTCGACGTCCGGTACTACTCGGTCATCTACCAGGCGATCGAGGAGATCGAGGCGGCCCTCAAGGGCATGCTGAAGCCGGAGTACGAAGAGGTCGAGCTCGGTACGGCGGAGATCCGCGAGATCTTCCGCTCGTCCAAGCTGGGCAACATCGCGGGTGTCCTCATCCGCTCCGGCGAGGTCAAGCGCAACACCAAGGCGCGCCTCATCCGCGACGGCAAGGTCGTGGCCGAGGACCTCACCATCGTCGGTCTGCGTCGCTTCAAGGACGACGTCACCGAGATCCGCGAGGGCTTCGAGGGTGGTATCAACCTCGGAAACTTCAACGACATCAAGATCGACGACGTCATCGCGACGTACGAGATGCGCGAGAAGCCGCGCGGCTGAACCGCATAGCGTCACCGGGGCCGGTCGGCGGAGTAATTTCCGTCGATCGGCCCCGGCCGTTGCGTGTACGGTGCGAAGAGCCCGTGCACCACGGGTACCCGAAAACCTCACGCCTCCCGGGTGGGCCTCACCCGTCACGCATGTACGCAGGGACACTGTCCTTCGACCTCCTCCTCGGCGACGTACGGTCGCTGAAGGAGAAGCGCTCCGTCGTCCGTCCGATCGTCGCCGAGCTGCACCGCAAGTACGCGGTGAGCGTGGCGGAGGTCGGCGACCAGGACCTCTACCGCCGGGCCACGATCGGCGTGGCGGCGGTCTCCGGGGACGCGGGGCACCTCACCGAACTGCTGGACCGCTGCGAGCGCTGGGTCGCCGCACGTCCTGAAGTGGAGCTGCTGTCGGTCCGACGGCGGTACCACGGCGACCATGACGACTGAGTGCCGTCGAAGCGCCGAACGCACAATGAAGGAAAACGAGAAGGAGACGGACCAGTGGCCGACAACGCGCGGGCGAAGAAACTGGCGGACCTCATCCGCGAGGTCATCGCCCAGAAGCTGCAGCGCGGCATCAAGGACCCGCGGCTCGGCTCGCACGTGACCATCACGGACACCCGGGTCACCGGTGACCTGCGGGAGGCCACGGTCTTCTACACGGTCTACGGCGACGACGAGGAGCGGGCCAGCGCCGCGGCCGGGCTGGAGAGCGCCAAGGGCATCCTGCGCTCCGAGGTCGGCCGTGCCGCGGGCACCAAGTTCACGCCGACGCTGACGTTCGTCGCGGACGCCCTGCCGGAGACCGCCCGGACCATCGAGGACCTCCTCGACCGGGCACGGGCCTCGGACGCCCAGGTGCGCCAGGCGTCCTCGGGCGCCACGTACGCGGGCGAGGCCGACCCCTACCGCAAGCCGGGCAGCGGCGACGAGAACGACGAGAACACGGGCGCGGCCGGCGAATGAAGCAGAAGTACAGCGGTCCGGACGGCCTGATCGTCGTGGACAAGCCGGCCGGCTTCACCTCGCACGACGTCGTGGCGAAGATGCGGGGCATCGCCCGCACCCGCCGCGTCGGCCACGCGGGGACGCTCGACCCCATGGCGACGGGCGTGCTCGTCCTGGGTGTCGAGCGCGCCACCAAACTCCTCGGCCACCTCGCGCTGACCGAGAAGGAGTACGTGGCGACCATCCGCCTCGGGCAGACCACGGTGACGGACGACGCGGAGGGGGAGATCACCTCCTCCACCGACGCCTCCGGGGTCACGCGCGAGGCGATCGACGCCGGGGTCGCCAAGCTGACCGGCGCGATCATGCAGGTGCCGTCCAAGGTCAGCGCGATCAAGATCGACGGCGTGCGCTCGTACAAGCGGGCGCGCGAGGGCGAGGACTTCGAGATCCCCGCCCGGCCGGTGACGGTCTCCTCCTTCACCGTGCACGCCGTCCACCCCGCCGAGGCGGCGGACGGCACTCCGGTGCAGGACCTGCTGGTCTCCGTCGTCTGCTCGTCCGGCACCTACGTCCGGGCCCTGGCCCGCGACCTGGGCTCGGACACCGGCGTCGGCGGCCACCTGACGGCGCTGCGGCGCACCCGGGTCGGCCCGTACGGGATCGGTGACGCCCACACGCTGGACCAGCTCCAGGAGGAGCTGACGGTGATGCCCGTCGCCGAGGCGGCCGAGGCCGCGTTCCAGCGCTGGAACGTGAACGAGGAGCAGGCGCGCCTGCTCTCCAACGGCGTCCGGATCAAGGTCCCGGCGTTCGACACCACCGGCCCGATCGCGGTCTTCGGCCCCGACGGCCGCTTCCTGGTGCTGGTGGAGAACCAGGGCGGCAAGGCCAAGAGCCTGGCGGTCTTCGCCTAGAGCCGTTTCGGCCGGGCGTCGTCTCGGCCCGGAGCCGATTCGGCCCGGAGTCGTCTCGGCCCGGAGCCGGCTTCGCCCGGAGTCGGCTTTGCCCAGCGGCATCGCGGCGTCACTCTCCGGGGCGCCGCACACCGTGGGACGGGGAACGCGTCATTCCGTGCGCTCCCCGCCCCACGATCCCCCTCCCCCTGGTCTCTATCCATCCGGGGCAGATGATTCACCCCAACGGGCAGGCGCTCGGAGTGAACCAGGGGGGTGGAAGGGGGCGCGTTCAGGATGTGATCTGGTTTCGCCGATCATCCGCTGCCTACCGTCGTGCAGACGAGCACGCCGGGAGGTTCGACGGGATGAACGGTCGGCGGACCGATGCCGAAGAGTCGCTGGTACGCATCCGCGACCTCGCCGGTCGCGCGCGGGGCACGGGATTCCTCGCCGACGACCGCGGCACACTGATCACCAGCCACGAGGCGGTCGACGGCCTCGCCCGCCTGGTCCTGCACGCCCACGGCGACCTGACCTGCGTCGTCGCCGCCGAGGACGTCACACCCCTGCCCGAGTACGACCTGGCCCTGGTGCGTACCGAGGGCCTGTGCGTGCCCCCGCTGCCGGTCGCCGCGGCCGAGCGAGTCGAGGGCGGCAAGGACGTCCGGATGCGCGCCGGCCGCTGGCACAACGCCCGCATCGTCGGCGACGTCCCGGTCACCTACACCGCCACCGACCGCTTCCACCTGCTCGGGGCCGCGCTGGAGCTCTCGCTGTCCGAGCGCGCCGGGCTGCGCCTGGGCGAGGAGGCCACGGGCGGTCCCGTGTTCGACGCCGGCAGCGGGGCGGTGATCGCCGTCCTCGGTACCGCGCTGCAGGCCGACCGGCGGGCCGCCGGCTTCGCGATCCCGCTGCGTGCCGCCGCGACGGCCGCCCCCGACGGGCCGCTGGCCCAGCTGCTGCACCGCAACTCCGCCAGCGTCCCGGCCTTCGGCCCCGACCTCAACCTCGCGGGCGCCCTGCAGCTCACCGCCACCGCCCTGGGCTCGGTCGTCACCCCGCGCGTGTGGCGCGACCCCGTGGAGCGCCCCGAGACCGAGCGGGAGTTCGCCCGCTTCCTCGACTTCCTCGACACCGAGCCCGACGACCCGCACCGCCGCGCCTACGTCCTCGGCCTGGTCGGCGACCCGGGCACGGGCCGCACCACCGAGCTCGGCGCGCTGGCCGGGCGCCGGGCGCGCGGCGCCGAGCCCGCGCCCACCCTCTGGCTGCGGGGAGCGGACCTGCGCGTGGGGGACGAGAGCGTCCGGGACGCCCTCGCGCGCGCCCTGACCGCCGCTGGGCGGATCGTCACCGCCTCGGCGGGCCCCGGCGGCACCGTCGGCGACACCGCCGCCGCCACACCCGAGGCCGTCGCCGAGCTCGCCCGCCGGATGGGCCGCCCCCTGCTCGTCCTCCTCGACGGGCCCGAGGAGATGCCGCCCGTCCTCGCCCACGCGCTGCCCGCCTGGACCACCGCCACCAGCGCGTGGCTGGAGGCCAACGCCACCCGGCTGATCGTCGCCTGCCGCCCCGAGCACTGGGAGACCGCCGGCGCGCTCTTCCCGGCGCACGCCCTCCACACCGGCGCGCACTACGGCCTGCTGCCCCCGGCCCAGGGCCCGCGCGCCCTCCCGCCCTGCTCCCGGCTGCCCCTGCTCAGCCCCGGCCAGGCCGCCGAGGTCCGCGCCTCCTACGGCATCCCCCCGGACGCCATCGACCCCGCCGACGCCGGCCACCCGCTCGCCCTGCGGCTGCTCGCCGAGGTCCGCGCCGCGCTCCCGGACGGCACCGAGGGCGCCGGAGGCACCGGCGAGGCGGCCCCCGACCGCTGGGGCGTCTTCGCCGCCCACCTCGACCTGATCTGCCTGCGCATCGCCGTCCGGCTGGCCGCCGCGCGCCGCCCGCCGCTGCGCGGCGCGGCGGTGAAGCGGCTGGCCGCGCGGGTGGCCGGACAGGTCCACGAGGCCGCCCGCCGCTGCCTGGGTCCGGGACAGGGTGAACTGGAACGGGAGTCCTTCGAGGAGCTCTTCCCCTGGCGCACCGGCTGGGCCTCCGCCGTCCTGACCGAGGGCCTGCTCGTACCGGCCGGCTCCGGCTACCGCTTCGCCCACGAGGAGTTCGCCGACTGGCTGCAGGGCACCCACCTCGACCTCGACGCCGCGCTGCACGCGCTGGTCCACCGCTGGTACGAACCGGAGGGTCCGCCCGCCGAGGCCGCCGTCCGCCTGCCCTCGCGCGCCGGCGGCGGGCCCATGCCCGCGCCCGAGGGCCACGTCCCGCCGCCGCCCGGTTCCGGTAGCGCCGCGCGCGCCGGCGCGGCCCGCCGCCGCAAACGCGGCGTCGCCCCGGCCGAGCCGCCCCGGCCCCTGCCGGTGCCCCGGCACCGCATCGGGCCGGTGCTCCAGGCGATGCTCCTGCTGGCCCGCCGGTCCGGGCCCACCGAGCTCTCCCGCCGGCTGAGCGCGCTCGTCCACGCGGTGGAGACGCTCTCCCAGCGGGCCCAGGCCGCCGAGGCCAAGGAGGAGGGCGGCAGCCGCCCCCTCGGCGACCCCTCCTGGTGGGCCGCCCACCTCCTCGGCGAGACCCTGCTGCGCGTCCCCGACGCCACGCCCTATCTCGGCGTGCTGCGCCTGCTCGCCGAGCGCGTCACCGCCCGCTCGCTCGCCGTCGGCGGCTTCGACAGCGAGGCCGCGCGCACGCTGGGCGGCCTCGCCGAGTTCGGCCCGTGGTTCTGGCGCCGGGTGCCGCTGGGGCTCGCCGACCGCCTGGAACTGCTGCGCATCCTCCTCCCGGCCGACGCCCCGCCGCCGGGCGCGAGCCCGCAGGGGGCGGGGGCCCCGGAGGCGGCTGCCGACGGGTGGGTCGACGTGGAGTGGGAGCTCGAGGGGGCGGAAGGCACAGCTCAGGGCCCGGGTGGCGAGACAGCCGTCGGCCCGGAGGGGGACGCGGGGGACGAGGGGGAGGAGAGGGCCGGCGAGCGCAACCGGACCGTGCCTGGCGCACGCCGTGCCGGTGCGGGGGGTGAGGCCGGGGCCGGACGGGTCGGTGCGGCCGGTCGTCGGGGGCCGGGTGCGGCCACGGGTGCCGGCGCTGCCGGCGGCCGGGGGGCCGAGGGGGCCGGTGGGCCCGGTACGGGCACGCCCGGTGCCCGGCCCGGCGACGGGACGGCGGTGGCCGGCCGACGCGGCACGAGGGCCGACGCCACGGGCGGGTGGGGCGTGGCCTGCGGCGGCGTCGCGGACTGGCAGGGAGGCGGCGGACCGTCGTACGGCGACGGGGCGGCGGCGGTGGCCGGTGGGCCGGACCGGGAGTGGTGGGGCGGTGGCTCGTCCGGTACGGGGGCTGGTGCTGGGCGCGGGGGAGGGCAGGGCGGCGTGCCGTCCCGAGGCGAGCCTGCCGGGGCCGGTGCGTTCGGTGGGGCAACGGGCGCTGTGGGCGGGGAAGGGCAGAGGGGCGTCCCGTCCTGGGACGAGCCTGCCGGGGCTGGTGCGTCCGGTACGGGGACGGGCGGTGCGCGCCGGGGAGGGCAGGGCGGCGTGCCGTCCCGGGGCGAGTCTGCCGGGGCCGGTGCGTCCGGTGCGGGGGTGGGTGCTGACGACGGGCAGGGGGCCAGCGGCCCGTCGTCCGGCGACGAGGCGGCGGCAGCCGGGGCGGGTCGGGCGCGGGTGCCGGGGCAGGGGCGGCACGAGGACGGGGGGCGCGGGGCGCAGGGGCCGGGGCGCGAGCCCGTGGTCGGGCGGGTGCCCAGCCGCCGGCGCGGCGGCGGGAAGCCGCGCGCCCGCGCGGCCCGGCAGCCGGAGGCCGAACACGCGCACTCCGCCACCCCGCCCGCCGGCGTCCAGCCACCCGCGCACGACCACGGCACGCCCGTGGGCGGAACCGGGCCGCGCGTTCCCGGCCAGTCCCGCGGGGCCGGGGCGCCGACCCCGGCCCCGCCGCCGGCGGACCGTTTCCTGACCGCCGCCGCCACGCTGCTCGCCGACAACCCGTGCGCCGCGCAGCCCCTGCTGTGCCGGTGGTTCGGCGACGAGCGGCCCCTGCAGACCGCCGCGGCCCCCGACGGCGCCGGCGTGCGGCCGACCGTCGCCACCGCCGCCCAGGCCCTCCTCCACACCCACCGCAAGCGGGCCGTCGACGACCTGGCCGAGGCGCTCGTCGAGGCCGGCCACCCGCGCGCCGACGAACTGCTCGCCGCCCTCGCCGAGGACGAGCCCTCCGCGCTCTGCCGCGCCGTGGACCGCTGGGCGCACGACGAGCGCGTCGAGCGCCACGTGGCGGCGGCCGCGTACGCGCTCAGGACCGCGCCCCACGTCAGCACCGACGCCGACCGCGAGCTGCTGCGCTTCTCCGCGCTCGCCCTGCTCGCCCGCCCCGCCGAGGGCGCCCTGCACGGCACCGCGCTCGCCCTGCTCGTCCGCGACCGCGACACCCGCGCCCGACACCTCCCGCAGGCCCTCAGCCGGTTCACCGCCGGCGACCCCCACCTGCCGCCCGACGTCCTCGCCCCCGCCCTGACCACCCACCCCGGCCAGGTGCTCGCCGCCTTCCGCGCCCGGCTCTACGAGCCGGGGGAGCGGCCCGCGGCCGTGCTGCGCACGCTCGCCGAGGTCTCCGCCCCCACCCTCGCCCGCCAGGCCGCCGCCCTCGTGCGTGAGCACGTCGCGCACCGCCCGGAGGGCGCCGAGAACGCCGCCGCGTTCGTCGACCGCCGCCTCGAGCACGGCCCCGTCGCCCGCGCCGTGCTCTTCCCCCTCGTCGTGGAGCTGCTGCGCACCCGCCCCGCCCATGTGCGCCGCGCCCTGGCGCCCGTCCTGGCCGACCCCGGCACGCCCGTCTCCCGCGCCCTGCGCCAGGAACTGCTCGAGGTGCTGATGGAGCGTGAGGAGTACGGGCCGCACGAGCCCGACGTCACCGTCCTCGACGCGCTGCTGCGGGCGGTGGCCGCGGGGGCCGAGCAGCGCACGGAGGGCCGTACCCGCGACCTCGTCCACCGCACGGGCCTGCTGATGGCCCGCACCCCCGAGGGAGCCGCGTGCTTCGACCGGCGGCTGACACAGCTGGCCAGGGAAGTGCCGGTCTTCGGCGACCAGGTACGCGGATGGCTGAAATCGGCGCCCGCGCAATGGGCCGTGGTCGTGGGCCCCAGCGCCCGGATCCGGCTGACGGCGGGGCGCGAGAAGGGGGGTGGAAGGGATCGAGGGGGCGCGTCGGATCCCACGCACCCAGCGGACGTGACCGGCACCGCACCGGCCGATGCGGGACGCCGACAACCGGCATGGCACTCTTAGACCTGCGTCATCAGACAGACAAAGGTTCGGGTTCGGGCGAGGAGCGGGCACAGTGCAGCGCTGGCGTGGCTTGGAGGACATCCCCCAGGACTGGGGGCGCAGCGTCGTCACCATCGGCTCGTACGACGGCGTGCACCGCGGGCATCAACTGATCATCGGCCGGGCCGTGGACCGGGCGCGTGAGCTCGGCGTGCCCTCGGTCGTGGTGACTTTCGACCCGCACCCCAGCGAGGTCGTCCGGCCCGGCAGCCATCCGCCGCTGCTGGCGCCGCACCACCGGCGTGCGGAACTCATCGAGGACCTGGGCGTCGACGCGGTGCTCATCCTGCCGTTCACGGCGGAGTTCTCGAAGCTCTCGCCCGCCGACTTCGTGGTGAAGGTGCTGGTCGACAAGCTGCACGCCAAGCTCGTCGCCGAGGGTCCCAACTTCCGCTTCGGCCACCGGGCGGCCGGCAACGTCGACTTCCTCAAGGAGCTCGGGGTCACCTACGACTTCGGCGTCGAGGTCATCGACCTGTACGTGACCGGCGCGGCCGGCGGCGGACTGCCGTTCTCCTCCACCCTGACCCGGCGCCTGGTCGCCGAGGGCGACGTCGAGGGCGCGATGGAGATCCTCGGCCGTCCGCACCGCGTCGAGGGCGTCGTGGTGCGCGGCGCGCAGCGCGGCCGCGAGCTGGGCTTCCCGACCGCCAACGTGGAGACGCTGCCGCACACCGCGATCCCGGCGGACGGCGTCTACGCGGGGTGGCTGACCGTCGGCGGCGAGGTGATGCCCGCGGCGATCTCGGTCGGCACGAACGTGCAGTTCGACGCGACCGAGCGCACGGTGGAGGCGTACGCCATCGACCGCGTCGGCCTCGAGCTGTACGGGCTGCACGCGGCCGTGGACTTCCTGGCCTACCTGCGCGGCATGGAGAAGTTCGAGTCCATCGAGGCGCTGCTGGAGTGCATGGCGGACGACGTGAAGCGGGCGCGCGAGCTGGTGGCGGCGCACGAGGCGGCGGTCGTCGCCGGCTGACCGGTACGGATGCGAGGAGGGCCCCGGGCGTTTTCGCGCCCGGGGCCCTCCTGCCGTTCCGCTACTGCTGCGGAGGCTGGGGAGACTGCGGCTGGGGCCAGCCGCCCTGCTCGGGGTACTGCGGGGGCTGGGGCTGCTGGTACGGGCCCGGTTGGCCGGGCGCGCCGTACGGGTAGGGCGCCGGCTCCGGCGCGTACCCGCCCGGCAGCGGCTGGGCCGGCTGGACCGGCTGCGCCTGCTGGGGCGCGGGGCCGCCGTACAGGCCCTGTTGCTGCTGGGCCCGCACGAAGTCCTCGGCGACCATGGCGGACAGGGTGAAGTACGCCTCGCGGGTCTTGGGCCGCATCATCTCGAGGTCGACCTCCGCGCCCGTCGCCAGGTGCTCGTCGAACGGCACGACGACGACGCCCCGGCACCGGGTCTCGAAGTGCGACACGATGTCCTCGACCTTGATCATCTTTCCGGTCTCCCGGACCCCCGAGATCACCGTGATGCTGCGCGAGACCAGCTCGCCGTAGCCGTGCGCGGCCAGCCAGTCGAGGGTGGTGCTCGCGCTGCTCGCGCCGTCCACGGACGGCGTGGAGATGATGATCAACTGGTCGGCGAGGTCGAGCACGCCGCGCATCGCGCTGTAGAGGAGGCCGGTGCCCGAGTCCGTGAGGATGATCGGGTACTGCCTGCCCAGCACGTCTATGGCGCGCCGGTAGTCCTCGTCGTTGAAGGTCGTGGAGACGGCCGGGTCCACGTCGTTGGCGATGATCTCCAGCCCGGAGGGCGCCTGCGAGGTGTAGCGGCGGATGTCCATGTAGCTGTTGAGGTGCGGGATCGCCTGCACCAGGTCGCGGATGGTCGCGCCCGTCTCGCGGCGCACGCGACGGCCGAGCGTGCCGGCGTCGGGGTTGGCGTCGATCGCGAGGATCTTGTCCTGGCGCTCGCTGGCGAGCGTGGAGCCCAGGGCGGTGGTGGTCGTCGTCTTGCCGACGCCGCCCTTGAGGCTGATGACCGCGATCCGGTAGCAGGAGAGCACGGGCGTGCGGATCAGCTCGAGCTTGCGCTGCCGCTCGGCCTCCTCCTTCTTGCCGCCGAACTTGAACCGGTTGCTCGGCTGCTTGCGCGGCTTCGGCTTGCCCTTGAGCAGCCGCTCCGAGGACAGCTCCACCGCGGCGGTGAACCCGAGCGGCGCACCGTGCACGGAACGCTGCCGCTGCTCCGGCGTCACGGTCGGCCACCCGCCGGCACGGGGATCGACGGGCGCACCGTCCGGCGCCGGGTACGCCGACGGGGCGGCGCCGGTTGCCGGGGGCGTGGACGGGTGGCCGTGCCCGTGCCCATGCCCGTGCTCGGGGGCGGCGGGCTGTGGCTCGGGCTGGGCCTGGGCCTGGGCCGGCGCCTGTGACTGCGCCGGCGGCGCGTACGGGCCGGCGGCAGGCTGTCCGGGCACCACGGCGGGTGGCATCGCGCCGGGCAGGGGCGCGCCCGGCTGGGGGTAACCGGCGGGCGGCGGTACGGGCGTTCCGTAGCCGGCCTGCGGGTACGCCTGCGGCGTGGGTGCCGGGTACGTCTGCGGCGCGGGTGCGTCGGATGCCGGTGCGGCAGGCTCGGGGTAGCCGTAACCGCCTGCGGGCGCCGGGTGGCCGCCGGCCTGCGGCTGTGCGTCGGCGGCCGTCGGCGCCGCAGGTGCGGCAGTTGCGTCGGTGGCCGGCACGGGGCCGTAACCGCCTTGCGGTGCAGGGGCGTTCGCGAGCGGCGCGGCCGGCATGGCCGGGCCGGGGTGGCCGTAACCAGCCTGCGGCGCGGGTTCGTCGGTGGCCGGGGCGGCCGGCGCGGGGTGGCCGTAACCGCCCTGCGGCGCGCTTGCGGCCGTGGGCGCTGCTGCCGGTGCGGGGTAGCCGTAACCGCCGGTCGGCGCGGGCGGCGCCGAGGGCGCGGCGGTTGCGTCCGTGGCCGACGTGGCGTGCGCGGCCGGGGCGGGGAGGCCGTACTCACCGGCAGGCGCGTCCGCTGCCGACGCTGCCGGTACGGCAGTTGCGTCGGTGGCCGGCGTGGCGTGCGCCGCAGGTGCGGGGTAGCCGTAGCCACCTGCCTGCGCGGGCGTTCCGGCGGGGGCACTGGTCGGCGTTGCTGGTGAGGTGGTTCCGTCGGTTGTCGGCGTGGCGGGTGCCGACGGCGCGGGGTAGCCGTAGCCACCTGCCTGCGCGGGCGTTCCGGCCGGGGCAGTGGTCGGCGTTGCCGGTGCGGCGGTTGCGTCGGTGGTCGGCGTGGCGGGTGCCGTCTGTGCGGCCGCTACGGGCGGTGCTGCCGGTACGGCGGGGTAGCCGTACCCACCCTGCGGCGCGGGCGCGCCCGCGGGAGGTGCCGACGGTGCCGCCGGTGCCGCCGGACCGGGGTAGCCGTAACCGCCCGCCGGTGCGTCCGCTGCCGACGCGGCAGTCGCATCGGTGGCCGGCGTAGCGGGGAGACCGTAACCGCCCGCCGGCGCCGCCGGGTCGGCAGTCGCGTCGGTGGTCGGCGTAGAGGGAAGGCCGTGGCCGCCGCCCTGCGCCGGTGCGTCCGCTGCCGGCGCCGCCGGGGCGGCAGTTGCGTCGGGGGACGGGCTAGCGGAGAGGCTGTAGTCGCCGGCCGGCGCCTTGTGGGGGTCCTCGGGCGATGCGGCCGGGCTCGCCTTGTCGGCCTTCTGAGCCGCCTCCGGCGCCTCCTCCGGAGCCGTGTAGGCGTGCGCGGCCGGCGGGGCCGCCGGGGGGAACTCGGGCGGCAGCGGCGGCAGGTCGATGCTCGGCATCGGCGGCGGCGTCCACGCCGCCAGGGGTTCGGCGGCCGGTGCCGGGTCGGAAGTAACCGGGCTCGCCGCAGGCGACGACGGCGTCGCCGGCTCGGCGACCGGTGCCGCCTCGTCCGGGCCCGCCGCAGGCGCCGACGGCGTCCAAGCCGCGACCGGCTCGGCGGCCGGTGCCGCCTCCGGAGCTGCATCGTCCTGGCCCGTCGCAGGCGAGGACGGCGTCCACGTCGTCACGGGCTCGGCAGCCGGTGCCGGGGCGGAAGTCGCGGTGCCCTGGCCCGCCGCAGGCGCCGACGGCGTCCAGGTCGCGACCGGCTCGACAGCCGGTGCCGGGGCCGAAGCCCCGGTGTCCTGGCCCGCCGCAGGCGAAGACGGCGGCCACGCCGTCGCCGGCTCGGCAGCCATTGCCGCCTCCGCACTCACCTCGCCCTGGCCCGCCGCAGGCGATGACGCAGGCGATGACGCAGGCGAACCGGCGCTCTGCGTGTACCACGCCGGCGGCGTGTAATCGATGGTGAACTCGCCCGTGTGCTCGGGTTCGTGCTCGGCGTCGGGCCGGTCCTCGCCGGCTGTCCTTCCGGCCGCGCGGATCTCGTCCCGATCGCTGCTCACAATGCCTCCTGCTGGTGTGGTCCGGCGCCCATGGATGCCAACTGGCGGGGCCGACCGTTCCTGTCGCCCCGAACGACCGGTTTACGTGGACTGTCACGCGACAGGCCGGTCGTCGGTTCTCCAGTGCGTACGTTCATACAGACTAATCGTCATCCGCATCACCGCGGCAGGGCTGCCCCGTGGCTCCCGCCCGCCCCTCGGCGGAGCCGCACGTCACTCCATGCGCCGCGGGGCGCCCAGGAGTCCCGTCTCCGGTTCGGTCGGTCGGGTCGTCACATAGGTCCGTGCCGAACGCGTGCACCACAGCGTGACGCCGTCCGGGAGGGTGGGCAGCGTCTCGACGTCGTCCGGCGGCAGGTTCATCGTCCGGCCGATCCGGCGGGCCTCGTCGGGGGCGACGCGCTGGACGCCCACGAGGTCCGCCCGGTCCATCAGGCGGGGCGTGACCGGGCTGAGGTAGGGGAGCAGGGTGAGGACGGACTGCCAGGGTGCCGCGGCGGCCCGGCCGCGAGGCGGGCGCGCCCCGCAGTCGCGGACGACGAGCACCGGGCTGTGCACCGACGGCCCCTGCGGCGGTACCCGTCCGACGTCGTGCAGCGTGACGCACTGCTGACCACCGTTCGCCGACTGCGCGAACGCCGTCCACAGCTGCCGCCGGCCCGTCTCGACCGCGACCCGCGCACCCGTGCCGACCGCGCGCAGGGCGATGACCTGTGCCGTCCAGGCGCCGCCCACCAGGACGACGTCGAACGCCGTGGGGCGGGCCAGGGCGAGCACGGCGGGTGCCCCGCGGTCGTCCGAGCCGATGACCACCCCGTCGTCACCGATGGGCAGTTCCAGCGCGTCGAACCGGTCCGGTGACAGCTCGTGGCGGCCGCGCCGGGGCCCGAGCAGCCCGAACCCGAACCGGGCCCGGAGGGTGGGCGCTTGCGGGGTGCCTGTGGTCATCAGCGCGTCCCTCCCAGCGGCAGCGTGGCGAGGACCCCGGGCACCTGTTCCTGGTCCAGCCGCACCAGCCCGGCCTTCACGGCCCTGGCCATCCGCTCCAACTCGCGCCCGAGCCCCGTCAATTCATCCGCGCTGCGCCCGCATATCCGTACATGTCCCGTCAATGTCGGTGCGTGCCGGCCGTTCAGCGTCCGTCCCCGGCCGAGCGTCAGGCTCAGCGTCGTCGACAGCGCGGGCAGCGACGTCAGCAGTGCGGCGAGCTGCGGCAGGGGCGCCCCGCCCGCGCCCAGCCGGGGCCAGCGGCTCACCCAGTACGTGGTGTGCCAGCGGTCGTCGCAGCGCCAGGCCCGCGCGGTCTCGGCGGTACGCCGCGCCGGTGTGCTCGCCAGGGCGGCCTGGGCCGTGGCCGCCGGATTGACGTCGGCGGCGGCCGCGAGGGCGGCCACCACCTCGTCCTCGCTCAGCGGCGCGGCCGTGAACCCGGCACCGCGCAGCCGGCTCGCCAGCTGGTCCGCCGCGCGCAGCAGGCAGCGCTGTGCCCCCGCCACGCCCCCGCCGCGCGCCTCGACGGCCCGCGGGCACAGCTCGGGGTCGAACTTCAGCGCCACCCAGGTCTGCCGCACGGCCGGGGCGCCCGTCAGTGCCTGCAGGGGCGCGTAGTTGGCGGCCGCGAGCGCCTGGGCGGGCAGGTGCGGGGCGGGCGCGGGCAGAGCGGTCTGCACGACTTGTACGGACTCCAGCCGGATGTCGTCGATGTCCATGACGTCCCGCAGCAGCCCCAGCGGCATCGATCCCGCGACCCGGTCCGCGCGCAGCGGTCTGTCCACGGCCTCGACCCGCAGCACCGCCGTCAGGAACGTGCCGTCGCCGACCACCCCGACCGTCCGCTGCCCGCCGTCGGTGGCGGAACCGGCAGGGGCGGAACCGGCAGTGGCGGAGCCGGGGCCGACAGTTCCGGGGCCGGCGGACCCGGCCGCGCTGAAGGAGCCCGTGCGCAGCGCCGGTTCGCACTCGACGAACGGCGCCAGGCGCGGGTCCGTGCCCACCGCCACCGGCTCCGCCGCCGCGCGCCGGGCGCGCTCGCGCAGCGCGGCCGCCGCGGTCAGCCACTCCGTCACCGGCCGCCGCCCCTTCCGGGCGAGCGCCAACAGCACCAGCACCGCGGCCAGTACAGCCGCCGGCACCAGCAGCGGGCGCGCGGCGACCCACGCGGTGAACACCACGGCAGCCGCCACCTCGGCCAGCACCAGCTGCTGCAGCCGCACCGGGCCCAGTGACCCGCGCCCGGGAGCCGGCCGGGGGACGACGGCGTCCGCACCGGCCACCGGGCCGTTCGCGGCCCGTACGCGCGTCGCGGCAGCCATGGCCGTCAAGCCCCCTCACCTGTCCCGGAATACACCCTCGGGAACCGGCCGCCCCCATCGCCCGTACCGCACCGGTACCGTCCCCCGGCGGCGTGTGCCGATCACCTACGGGCATAGTAGAGGCTCGGTCCGACAACGGGGCCGACAGGACGGCGGCGGCCTGCCGCGGCCGGGACACAGCGAAGCCGCAGGGAAAACGGGGGAGAAACGGCTCGACATGGCATCTCGGCGGGACGAACTCAACGCCTACACCTTCGCGAAGAAACGGACAGTTGCCGCCTTTCTCCAGCCCTCGCCCAGCGGTTCGGACGAGGGCGCGCCGCGCCCCCTGCGCACGGTCCTGCCCGGCGTCGTCGCAGGCGCCCTGCTGGTGGCGGGCTTCGGCGCGTGGGGCGTGTTCAAGCCCGTGGCCCCCAAGGGCTGGGACGACGTGGCGGCGCACGTCATCGTCGGCAGCGACTCCACCACCCGCTACGTCGTGCTCGAGACGGAGGGCAGGAAACAGCTGCACCCCGTCCTCAATCTCGCCTCCGCCAGGCTCCTCATCAAGCCCGGCAAGCCCGGAGTGATCAAGGTCCGGGAATCCGAGCTCGACAACGGCCGCATTTCCCGCGGCCCCACCCTCGGAATTCCGTACGCACCGGACCGAATGCCCTCCGCCGCACAGGCGGGCAAACAGAAACAATGGGCGGTCTGCCAACAACCCGGCGGCAACGGTAAAACCACTCAAAAGGCGGTCTTCCTTTTCTCCGCGGGAGATCCCAAGGCCAAGCGGCTGTCCGGCTCCCAGCGCCTGCGCGGCGACCAGGCCCTCTACGTCCAGGGCCCCGACGACGCCCGCTACCTCGTCGACCCCAGGGGCACCCGCTACCTCATCGGCGGACCCGGCCGGTCCGGCGACGAGGCCGACCACAACCTCCTGCTGCGCGCCCTCTTCCACGACGGGGCCCAGCCGCAGCGCGTCACCAAGGAATGGCTCGCCACCCTCGGCGAAGGCACGCCCATCACCTTCCCCGAGGTCGACGGCGTCGGCGACCGGGCGGGGGTGCCCACGCTCGGCAGGGCCGACCGCGTCGGCACGATCCTCCAGGCCCCCACCGGCACCGGCACCCAGCACTACGTCGTGCTGCCCGGCAAGGTCGCGCGCGTCTCGGAGTTCACCGCCAAGCTCCTCCTCAGCAGCCGCGCCCTCAGCTCCCTCGGCCAGGCCGGCACCCCGCAGCGGGTGAGCGCCGCCGACTTCACCCCGGACGCCGAGGAGTTCTACGGCGGCAGCCACTGGCCCGACCGGGTGCCGCGCCAGGCCAACGACACGGCCGCCGGCGCCGACACCGTCTGCAGCCTCTTCGGCGGCCTCGACGACGACGGCACCCCCGACCTGGGCGTCTGGGCGGGCCGGGACTACCCCGCCACCATCCCCGACGGCGCCACCAGCGCGTACGTCACCCCCGGATCCGGCCTGCTCTACCGCCAGGTCACCGGGCGCCAGACGCGCAGCGGCGCGGTCTTCCTCGTCACCGACACCGGGCTGCGCTACGCCGTGCAGTCCAACAGCGACAGCGCCACCACCAAATCGAGGATCGGCGAGGAGCCCGCGGCGGGGGAGCCGGGCACCGGCACACCCGGTGTCGCGCCCTCCGCCGTGAGCGAGGCGGACCAGGCGCGCGTCAGGCTCGGCTACCAGAACGTCACACCGGTCGCCGTGCCCGCCAACTGGTCCCAGTTCCTGCCCACCGGCCCCCGCCTGGACGCCAACAGCGCCCGGCAGCCGCAGGGTTCGTAGGCGGTCCCGGATGCGCATCGCAGTGACGTCCGGCCTCGCGGCCGCGCTCCTCGCCCTCACGCCGCCCGCCGCCGCGCCCGCCTCCGCGGCGTCCGCCGCGGACCCCGTGCCCATGACCCCGGCCGGCAGCGGGGAGTGCACGTACCCCGCCAAACCCATCAAGGGCACCCCCTGGTCGCTCCAGCGTGTGCTGCTCGACCAGCTCTGGCAGGACACCCGGGGCAAGGACGCCGACGGCCGCCCGGTCCGCGTCGCCGTCATCGACACCGGCGTGGACGTACGCAACCCGCAACTGGCCGACGCCGTCGACGTCAAGAGCGGCACCGACCTGCTCTCCGGCCCCAAGGACCCCGGCCGCGGCCCCGCCCTCGACCCCGTCGGCCACGGCACCAAGGTCGCCGGCATCATCGCCGCGCGGCCGTCCCCCGCCAGTGGGTTCGTCGGCATCGCCCCGGAGTCGGTCATCATCCCGATCCGGCAGAACGACGAGAAGGGGACCGGAACCTCCCGGTCCCTCGCCGTCGGCATCCGGCAGGCCGTCGACGCCGGAGCCCGCGTCATCAACATCTCGCAGGACACCACCACGCCGCTGCGCCCCGACTCCGACCTGGAGCTCGCCGTCGGCCACGCCCTCGCGCGCGACGTCGTGGTCGTCGCGGCGGCGGGCAACGACGGCGCGGACGGCACGGCCAAGCCCACCTACCCGGCCGCCTACCCGGGCGTGCTGGCCGTCGGCGCCTCCGACCGCAACAACGAACGCGCCCCCTTCTCCCAGTCCGGCGACTTCATCGGGGTCGCCGCGCCCGGCGTCGACATGGTCTCCACCGTCCCCGGCGGCGGCCAGTGCGTCGACCACGGCACCAGCTTCGCCGCGCCCTACGTCGCCGGAGTCGCCGCCCTCATCCGCGCCAAGCACCCCGACTGGAAGCAGCACCAGGTCGTCGCCCAGATCGAGCAGACCGCGGAACGCGTCGCCGAAGGCCGCGACCGCCACATCGGCTGGGGCGTCGTCGACCCCGCCCGCGCCCTCGCCGAGGACGACCGTCCCATCGACCGCGTCACCACGCCCGAAGGCCCGGCGCACGCACTCGCCGCCCCCCAGCCCGCGGCCCTCCCCACCGGGGAGAGCACGCAGGAGCGAGAGGTGCGCCTGGCCACGTACACCCTGGGCGGCACAGCCGTCCTGGTCGCCGTGATCGCGGGATCGGCCGTGGTCGCACGCGACCGTAACCGCCGCAGCCGGCCCGGATCCGGCACCGCACGAAGGAACCCATGAGTCAGTCACCATCCGTCCCCCCGCACGACGGGCAGCGCCCGCCGCAGGTATGGGACACCCGCATCGAGGACCGCACGCCGTCGTCCCCGCCGCCTCCGCCGACCCCCGGGGCGCCCGCGGCGCCGGGGGGACGGCCCTTCGCGGACGCCCCGACGGCCCCGCCCGGCTTCGGCCCGGCGCCCGTGTTCGGCCCGCCCGAGTCCTCCGGCCCGGCGCCCGGCGGAGCCGGCAAGCGCCGCAAGGCCCTGGTCATCGGGCTGGGACTGCTACTGGTGGCCGGTGCGGGCACGGGCGGCTGGCTGCTGTGGGGGCGGGGAGGAAACGATCCCGCACCCAAGAAGGAGACCGTCGCCCGGCCCGTCGACGCCAAGCTCTCCTGGATGGCGCCGGTGCCCACCGCGGACCGGGACCGGGCGGACCGGATGAACACGCCCTGGTTCACCAAGGACAGCATCGTCATCACCACGCGCAAGGAGGTGACGGCGTTCGGGCTGGACGACGGAAAGCGGAAGTGGACTGTCCAGATTCCGGGGCGGGCATGTGCCTCCTCCCCCCGTTCCGACGGCGGTGTCGCAGCGGTGATCTTCGGGACGCAGGACTTCGACTGCGACAAGGTCATGGCGATCGACCTCGAGCGCGGCCGTGAGCTGTGGTCGAAGCCCGTGGTCGACGCCAAGGGGCGGACGCAGTCGCGCGACATGGCCAACCTCCACATCGAGGGCGGCAAGGTCGCCGTGGTGGACATCGTGGGCGACCCCTACCTCTATGCGGCCGCCGACGGGAAGCAGAGCAAGGCCCCCGACTACGGCTGCCAGCAGCAGGGATCGGTCGTCGACCGCGGCCGGCAGCTCACGCTCGCCCAGTGCGAGCTGATCAGCGGCCGGCAGTTCATCATGAACGTCGACCCGAAGACCGGCCTGGAGAAGTGGACCTGGAAGGTCCTCGACGGCATCGCGGTGAAGAACGTCCTCTCCGTCAACCCCCCGGTGCTGGCGCTGGGCCGGGAGAACAGCATCCACACCACGGAACTCGTCTCCCTGGACGACAAGGGCCGCATGCGGCCGCTGATCTCCATGTCCGCGGGCCCCTACGACGTCTCCGACTGCAAACCGCGGCTGCTGGACTCCTGCCGCAAGATCGTCGTCGACAGCGACACGGTCTACCTGCCCACGCTCAACGAGAAGGTCGCGGGCGACGGCGCCACCCCCAACGAGATCGCCGCCATCGACCTCACCACGGGCAAGCCGCGCTGGACCGTCCCGCTCGGCGGCAGCCGGACCAACCGCCCCCTGGCCATGCACGAGGGCCGTCTGCTCGTCTATCAGCTGGCCACCCGGCAGGAGAGCGGACGCGTGCTCTCCCTCGACCCGAGGACCGGCGACTCCAAGGTCTTCATGAAGATGCCGCAGGAGTCCGCCGAGCGGGAGTACAAGCTTGCGCGCAGCGGCACCGCCTACTTCCGCGACGGGCGCCTCCACCTGGTCACGGACCTCGGCATGACCGACACCACGATGATCATGACCTTCCAGTGACCGGCCCCCGCCGAGAGCCACCGAACGAGAACGCAGAGAACGCAGGAGCCCCGTCCGTGTCGCAACCGCCGCAGTACGGTCCCCCGCCCCAGCCGGGGGACCGCTCCCCACAGCAGCCCTCGGCCCCCCTGCCGCCGCTGGCACCCCCGCCCCCGCCGCCGTCCCCGGCGATGCCGTCCCGCACCCCGACCGTCCTGTCCGCCGCCGTCACCCGCCGCCCGGCGTGGCGCAGGCCGGCCCTCATCGGCCTGGTGCTCGCCCTCCTCCTCGCCGGGGGCGGCTGGGCGCTGTGGTCCTTCACCGGCAAGGCGTCGTCCGGGCCGAAGAAGCCGGACGACAGTGTGAAGGGCCCCGCCCCCGGCTCGGTCGCATGGATGGCGGAGTCCCGTACGAAGCCGGACGAGAAGGGGATGAAGTCGGCGCTCGGCACCTGGTTCACCTCCTCGCTCGTCGTCAAGGCCGAGCCGGACATGGTCACGGCCTATGACATCAAGTCCGGTCAGAAGAAGTGGTCGTTCCTGCTGCAGGGCTCGCTCTGCGCGGCGTCCCGCGAGTCCGAGGGGGACATCGCGGTCGTCTCCGTCGAGTACGCCGGCGTCTGCACCCACCTCATCGCCTTCGACCTGCGCGACGGGCACCGGACGTGGGAGGAGCTGCTGATCGACGAGAAGGACGCGGCCGCCGCCCTGACCCCCGCGAAGTGGGGCAAGGCCGCCCTCGAGATTGCGCTGCACGACGGCCACGCCTATATGACGTGGGGCAAGGGCGAGCAGACGCGCCGCCTGGCCGACGGCAAGCTCGTCGAGGAACAGAAGCGCGACGACGCGTGCGAGAAGGTCGACAGCGCGGGCGGCGCCCGGCTGATCTCCATCACCTACTGCGGCAAGGACAAGGTGAGGATCAGCTCCCTCGACCCCAAGAAGCTCGACAAGCCCCGGTGGAGCACGTCCGTCGACCGCAACGACGGCTACTTCACCATCGTCTCCACCGACCCGCTGGTCCTCTCGCAGGCACCGGGCAAGAGCGGCCGGGACGCCCGCTACGACTTCGTCGTCCTGGACCCGGAATCCGGCAAGGAGAAGTCCCGCGTCGCCTTCAACAGCTTCTGGCTGCTGGGGACCTGCTTCCTCACCACGTCCGGCTGCACCGGGCCCATGACCGACAAGGACAGCCTCTACGTCTCGGGCAAGGGCGTCACCATGGCGTACGACCTGGCCACCGGCAAGGAACGCTGGACGTACAAGGCCGACGCCAACCGCTTCACCCAGCCGGTGGCCGTCGGCGACGGCCAGCTCGTCGCCTATACGGTCGCCACCCCCGACCGCCCCGGCCGGCTCGCCTACCTCGACGCGCGAACGGGCAAGGCCCTGCGCACGGTCGACCACTCCGACCGCGAGCGGGACCGCAAGAACGAGGCCATGATGTCGCGGATCGAGGGCTTCCCGCGGCTGAGGAACGACCGCCTGATGCTGATCAACGACGGCGGCTTCGAGGACGCCCAGGCAGGCATGATCTTCGCGATCAGCGCCCCGGCGAAGTCCGGCTGAGGCGCCCGGGACGGCGGGGGAGCGGCCGTACGCCCCTCGCCGTCCCGGCGTTCCCGTCGGCCCGTCAAGAAGCCGTCGCCGTCCCCGGATTGCCGTCGCCCTCGTCCTCGACCTCGATGTCGAACTCCCCGTCCCGCACACCCAGGACGAACGCGTGCCACTCGCTCGCGGTGTAGCGCAGCACCGTGTCCGGATCCGCGGACGAGCGCATTCCCACGGCGCCGCCCTCGAGGTAGGCGATCTCCACCCGCTCCTCGGACGTGTCCCCCGGCGCGCTGAGCCACTCGGCGCCCGAGATGTCCATGGCGTACAGCGCCGCCGTCTCTTCTTCAGTAGCCACCGACCGGGCTCCTCTTCCGACTCTTCCGTCTCTGCCGTCTTGCCGTCCCGCCGTCTCTGCGGCGTACGGACCTGCGAGGCACCGACGCTAGCAACGCCCGGGGCCACCGGGACAGGCTTTCGGCCGTTCCGCACAGGTCAGTTGGGGCGCGTGCAGGGAGTGACTAGAGTTGCGGTTTACGCAATCTCATGGGGGAAGGCGGACCATGTCCGGACAGTCAATCAACTACGAGACCTTCACCAGGTTCGAGAACACCATCGGAGAGGTGACCGGCCACCTCTCCAAGAACCTGCAGAACCTGGCCGGCCTGCTCGAAACCGTACGGGCCGGCTGGCAGGGCGAGGGCGCCAACGCCTTCGTCACCGCCCAGCGCGCGCTCAACGACGACCACGACGCGCTGCGCCGCCTGATCGACGGCATTCACCAGGCCGCGATCGCCACCCGGCGGTCGACGAGCGCCAACGACCACGACATCGTCGCCAGCTTCAAGGGAATCGACGTCAACGGCGCCGCCGCCGGCGGCCACCTGGGCGGCATGAGCCAGGCGGACACCCGCAGCGCCGACGTGAGCGCCGGCCTCACCAGCAAGATCGACGGCTACTCCCTGTAGGCCGTTCCACATTCCTTCGATTCCCGGGAGCAACACAGATGTCCGGCAACGACGTCGACCTGAAGGTCAGCTACGCGCACGTCAGCGAACTGGCCGCGGCCATCGACCAGGCAGCGGGCGTGGTCCAGAAGAACCTCGACGACATCTGGGCCGCGGTGCGGACCATCTCCGGCAGCTGGACCGGTGAGGCGCGCGAGATGTTCAACGCCGCCGACACCCAGTTCCACGCGCGCGGCAACCACATCCACGCCACGCTCACCAAGGTGGCCGAGACGATCCGGACCGGCAGCTCGCACTACGCCGAGACCGACCGCAAGGCCTCCCGCCTGTTCGACATCAGCTACTGAGACCGGCAGCACCCGGCGGTGAGCCCACGCGCGCGTGGCTCACCGCTCCGGCAGCCACCCCAGCTGGACCAGCGGCGTGCCCCGCTTGCGCGAGACGAACCAGCCGCGCCCCGGCGGCATCCGGCGCGGCCGGACGCCGCCGAGCAGATCGCCCTCGGCGGGATCGCCGGACAGCACGACGCCCTGGGCGCCCAACTCCTTCACACGCTGCATGAAGGACTCGAACATCGAGCGGGACGCGCCCGCCGCACTGCGCGCGACGATGAAGCGGACGCCCACGTCCCGTGCGAAGGGCAGGTTCTCGGTCAGCACCGCCAGCGGATTGCCGCTGCCGGTGGCCACCAGCTCGTAGTCGTCGACGATGACGAAGAAGCGCGGGCCGCTCCACCAGCTGCGCTCCCGCAGCTGCTGGGGCGTGATGCCCGGCTGCGGGGCCCGGCGGTCCATCAGGCCCTTGAGGGCGTTGGCGTGAACGGTCAGCGCCGAGGCGACCGGGGCGTACTCGAGCAGGTGCGTGTCGGGGATGACATCCAGCAGCGCGCGCCGGTAGTCGCCGACCACGATCTTCGCCTCGTCCGGTCCGTACCGCTCGGTGATCTGCTTGGCCAGCAGGCGCAGCAGGGCCGTCTTGCCGGATTCGCTCTCGCCGAGGACGAGGAAGAACGGGTCGGTCTCGAAGTCGACGAAGACCGGCTCGAGGCTGGTCTCGTCGATGCCGATGGCGACACCCAGCTCCGGGTGCTCGCCGCCCTTGGGCAGCTCGTCGGCGTGCAGCATGCGCGGCAGCAGGCGCACGGGCGGGGCGGGCGGGCCGGGCCAGGCCCGCTGGACCCGTTCCACCAGGGCCGCCGTGGCCTCCGTCATCGTCGCCGGGTCGCCGCCGGAGTCGATGCGCGGCTGGCCGGCCATGAAGTGCAGCTTCTCCGGCAGCTGGCCCCGGCCGGGGACGCCGGCGGGGACGTTCGCGGCGACCTTGCGGTCGAACTCGGAGTCCATGGTGTCGCCGAGCCGCAGCTCGAGGCGGTTCAGGAGCTGGTCCTTGAGCGCCGCCCGGACCTCCATGTTGCGCGAGGCGGTGACCACGACGTGGACGCCGTAGCCCAGGCCGCGCCCCGCGATGTCGGCGACGACGCCCTCGAGCATGTCGTACTCCTGGCGGAAGCCGGCCCAGCCGTCGATGACGAGGAAGACGTCGCCCCAGGGCTGGTCGGCGAAGCGGTCCGCGGCCCGCTGCCGGCGGTAGGTGCTCATCGAGTCGATGCCGTTCGCCCGGAAGAACTCCTCGCGGCGGGCCAGGATGCCCGCCACCTCGGCGACCGTGCGGCGCACCCGCTCCGGGTCGAGCCGTGAGGCGACGCCGCCGACGTGCGGCAGCCCGGCGACGGCGCTCATGCCGCCGCCACCGAAGTCCAGGCCGTAGAACTGCACCTCCGCCGGGGTGTGGGTCAGGGCGAAGGACGCGATCAGCGTCCGCATCAGCGTCGACTTGCCGGACTGGGGGCCGCCGACGACTAGCATGTGGCCGGCCGCGCCGGAGAAGTCGCGGTGGAGCACGTCACGCCGCTGCTCGAAGGGCTTGTCGATCAGGCCCAGGGGCACCACGAGCCGGCCGGGGCGCGGGTGGCCGCCGGGCGCGAGCCCGCGGCCCTCCACCACGGAGAGTGGCGGCAGCAGCTGGTCCAGGGACGGCGCCCGGTCCAGCGGCGGCAGCCAGACCTGGTGGGCCGGCGGGCCCTGGCCCGCCAGCCGGCGCACCACGACGTCAAGGACCGTGTCCGCCGTCGCCTCGTCCTCGTCCCGGGCCGGCTCCGGCGACGGCACGGGGGTGGGCGCGGCGTACGTGACCGGGACGGGCGCGGCGGTGAACAGCACGGGCCGGCGCTCGACGGGCAGCACGCCACCGCCCGCGCCCGCGGACGCCCCCGCCCGGTAGGGGCCCGAGACGTACGCCGCCTTGAACCGCGTCATCTCGTCCGTACCGAACTTCAGGTACCCCGAACCCGGCACCGTCGGCAGGTGGTAGGCGTCCGGCACGCCCAGGGCCGTGCGCGACTCCGCCGCCGAGAAGGTGCGCAGGCCGATGCGGTACGACAGGTACGTCTCCAGGCCGCGCAGCCGGCCCTCCTCCAGGCGCTGCGAGGCCAGCAGCAGATGGACGCCCAGGGAGCGGCCGATGCGGCCGATCTGGATGAACATGTCGATGAAGTCGGGCTTGGCCGTCAACAGCTCGCTGAATTCGTCGATCACCAGGACGAGTGAAGCCAGCGGCTCCAGCGGGGCGCCCGCGGCCCGCGCCTTCTCGTAGTCGTGCACGTTGGCGTAGTTGCCCGCCGACCGCAGCAGTTCCTGGCGGCGCTGCAGCTCGCCCGTGATCGAGTCGCGCATGCGGTCGACCAGCGTCAGGTCGTCCGCGAGGTTGGTGATGACGGCCGCGACGTGCGGCAGGGACGACATCCCGGCGAACGTCGCGCCGCCCTTGAAGTCCGCCAGGACGAAGTTCAGCGTCTCCGACGAGTGCGTCACCGCCAGCCCCAGCACCAGCGTGCGCAGCAGCTCGGACTTGCCCGAGCCGGTCGCGCCGACGCACAGCCCGTGCGGGCCCATGCCGTCCTGCGCGGCCTCCTTGAGGTCGAGCATGACGGGCGAGCCGTCCTCGCCCACGCCGATCGGCACCCGCAGCCGCTCGGCGGTGCTCCGCGGCCGCCAGCTGCGGGCCACGTCCACCGCGGCGGAGTTGCCGAGCCCCAGCAGATCGGTGAAGTCCCAGTCGGCCAGCAGCGGCTCGTCATCGTCGCCGCCGCCCACGCGCAGCGGCGCGAGCCGACGTGCCAGCGCCTCCGCCGCCTCCGGCGAGAGCGTGTCCGGCACTCCGTCGTAGGCCGCGACGCGCGACCGCAGCCGCAGCCGGCCCGGCCGCACGCTGATCGCCAGCCCGCCGCGCAGTTCGTCCAGCTCACCGGGGACGATCTCGACGACTGTCACGCCCTGCAGGCCCTCGGGCGCCGCGAGGACCGAGTCCGGCGGCACCGCGCCGCCCTCCAGCAGCAGCACCACGTGCGGCTGGTCGTGCGGGGGCCGGCCGTCGCGGCTGAAGCGCGGACGGCTCTCCAGGCGCGGCCCCAGCAATTCCTCGAGCTCGCCGAGGTCGTCACCGATCAGCCGCCGCGTGCCCGCCCCGTCGAGCGAGCCCGCCAGCTGCACGTGCGGCAGCCACTTCGCCCACTCCCAGCGCGGGGCGGCACCCCTCCCCGCGACCACCGCGAGCACCAGGTCCTCGGGGGAGTGCAGGGTGGCCAGCTGCGCGACGAGCGCCCGCGCCACGCCGTGCACCGTCTCCGGGTCGCCCGAGAGCGTCACGTGGTAGAAGGCGCGCAGCGACACCGCCATCGGCAGGCCGTCCAGCGAACCGTGCACGGCCAGGAAGCGCTGCATCGCCCCGGCCGTCAGCGGCTCCAGCTCGTCCATGGGCGCTGTCTCCGGTGCCACCAGCGGCGTCGCGAGCCGCTGCGCGCCGAGCCCGATCCGCGGCTGCGCGAAGTCGTCGTCGGACGGGCGCCGCTCCCAGACCCGGCCGCCCTCGGCCACCACCGACCACAGCTGGTCGGGCGCCGGGTGCAGGTACAACTGCGCGTCGCGCTGCGCCCGCGCCGTGCGCTGGACGGTGCGCCGGGTCTGCGCCAGGTACCTGAGGTAGTCGCGGCGCATGTCGGCCAGCTGCCCCTGCGAGCCCTGCCGGTGGCGCACCACCATGGCGATGGTCATGCCGAGCGTCGAGACCATCATCAGGACGCCCATGACCTTCATCATCGGGTGGGCGCCCGGCATGAAGAAGTAGACCATCGACGAGGCCATGCCGAGCGTGGGCAGCAGCTGCATCAGGATGCCCTCCTGACGGCCGCGCGGCAGCTCCGGAGGCCCCTCCAGCCGCAGTTCCGCGCCCGGCACCTCGGGCGGCAGCACCCGCGGCTGGCGCTTGACGACGACCTGGCTCACGAAACGGCTCAACCCCTCGGCGCGAAGGGCCAGTTCCCGTCCGGCACCCCTGTGGCCCGGCCTGCCCCCGCGAGACGGTGATCCTATCGGCGTACGGGCGTTCGCCCCGGGTAGGGTGACGAGCCGCGCTTCGCAGCACAGGCTTCGGAGCAGAGAGAACAGGGGGCAATCCGGGTGAGCACGTCCGCCACGACCGGCTTCTGCAGGGTGACCGTCGTCGCGCCGGACAGCCGCGTCGACGTGGCCCTCCCCGAGGACCTGCCCGTCGCCGACGTCCAGCCCGAGATCCTCCGGCTCACCGGCGGCGCCCGTCCCGCCGGCACCCCCACCGGCTATCACCTGGTGCGCCGCGACGGCACCGTCCTCGACGGCGCCCGCACCCTCGCCGCCCAGCACGTCCTCGACGGCGAGATCCTCTCCCTGCGCCCCTTCGCCGAGTCCCTGCCGCCCGCCGTCCACGACGACGTCTCCGACGCGGTCGCCACCGCGGTCGCCCGCGACCGCGCCCTGTGGGACGGCCGGCTGCTGCGCGGCTGCGGCCTGGCCGCCGGCGCCCTGCTGCTCGTCCTCATGGGCCTCGTGCTCTGGTACGCCGACCCCGTCCGCCACGACATGCACGGGACGCCGGGCATCGCCGCCGGTGCCGTCGCCGTCCTGCTGACCGCCTTCGCGGGCGTACGGGCCCGCGTCTACGACGACCGGACCTCCGCCGTCGCGCTGGGCCTGGCCGCCGTGCCGCACCTGATGATCGCCGGGTCCGGGCTGCTGCCGCCCGCCGCCGGGGAGGGGGCCGGACGCCTGCAGTTCCTGCTCGGCTGCTCGGCCGTGCTGGTCGCCTCCGTCGTGCTGGTGGCCCTCGTGCCCGCGGGCGACGCGCCCTTCGTGTCGGTGCTCGTGGCCTCCGCCACCGGCATCCTCGCCACCTTCGCCACCATCCTCGCCGGGGCCCGCCCCGCCGCCGCGGCCGCTGTCTGCGCCGTCACTGCCATCGCGGCCGTCGCCTTCCTGCCCGCGCTCTCGGCCCGCGTCGCCCGGCTGCCCGTCGGCTACGCCGCGCCCCGCACCGCCACGGCCGACGACGACCTCGACGCGCCCCTGGACGGCTCGGCCGCCGAGCCCGTGGACGCCGAGCGCATTGCCCTGCAGGCCCGGCGTGGCCATGAGCTGCTGCTCGGCCTGGTCGGCGGCTGCGCGGCCGTCGTCACCGGCTCCGCCGCCGTGCTGGCCTTCTCCGCCGGACCCTGGGCCCAGGCCCTCGCGCTCACCACCGCCCTCGCGGCCCTGTTGCGCGCCCGGCTCTTCCGCTACGCCGCCCAGGTCGCCGTCCTGCTCGCCGCCGGCCTGGCCGGGCTCGCCCTGCTCGTCCTGGGGCTCGCCCTGAACCCGCCCGCGGGCGATCCCTCCGACATCCGCACGCTGTGGCTCGCCGCAGCCGTCACCGCCGTCGCCGCCCTGCTCACAGGCATCGCGCTGATCGTCCCCGGCAAGGGCCTGTCACCCTTCTGGGGGAGAGTGTCCGACGTGGCGGAGAGCGCCTTCCTCCTCGCGCTCGTGCCGATGTGCCTCGCCGTGCTCGACGTGTACTCGACAGCACGCGGCCTGACCAGCGGCTGAGCCCGCCGCCCCGGCCCCCGGCCGCCCCGCACGGGCCCTGACCTGCGGCCCGGCGGCAGGAGGCGGCCCGGGGGCTGGTACTGTGTCCAGTGGCCGTTTGTGTACGCGCCTCCGGAACGCCCCGCAGGGCTTCTGGGGACAGCGCCCAGCGGACCCCGCCTCCCGAGTAACGGAAGCTCCCCTGAGACAGAGACCAGGGGCACTCGGTGGCCAAAACGAGACTCAGAAGGAGTACCGCGTGTCGCTCGACGCCGCTACGAAGAAGCAGATCATGGCCGAGTTCGCCACCAAGGAGGGCGACACCGGTTCCCCCGAGGTCCAGGTCGCGCTGCTCACCCGCCGCATCTCGGACCTGACCGAGCACCTCAAGCAGCACAAGCACGACCACCACTCCCGTCGTGGTCTGCTGCTCCTGGTCGGTCAGCGCCGCCGCCTGCTGCAGTACCTGGCCAAGAAGGACATCACGCGCTTCCGCGCCCTGGTCGAGCGCCTCGGCATCCGCCGCGGTGCCGCCGGCGCCAAGTAAGACGCCATGAAGGGAGCGGTTCCCACCCCAGGGAGCCGCTCCCTTCGCGTATGCCGCGGCGTCCCGCGCGCACGCCGGAGCGCCCCGAACGCTCACGCGGCGCATCCCATGGGAAGCAGAGACGAGCAGAAGCTTTGTAGTCTGGTCCCACAACGGCATACAGAACGAGACATCTGACGAGGAGGAGCGCCGGGCTCATCGCCGGTCCTCGGTAGTGGCCCCCGGAACAGGGAATTCCGGGTGCTTCGATCGAAGACCGGCCCGCACGAGCAGGCGGCGCCCTCCACCACCGTCCCCGCCACACGGGCAGGGACGCACAAGAGGAGATATCCCTGGTGGAGAACGAGACCCACTACGCCGAGGCCGTCATCGACAACGGCGCCTTCGGCACCCGCACCATCCGCTTCGAGACGGGCCGCCTGGCCAAGCAGGCCGCCGGTTCCGCCGTGGCGTACCTGGACGACGACACCATGGTGCTGTCGGCCACGACCGCTTCCAAGAAGCCCAAGGACCAGCTCGACTTCTTCCCCCTGACGGTGGACGTCGAGGAGCGGATGTACGCGGCCGGCAAGATCCCCGGCTCCTTCTTCCGCCGTGAGGGCCGGCCTTCCGAGGACGCGGTCCTCACCTGCCGCCTGATCGACCGGCCGCTGCGCCCCTCCTTCAAGAAGGGCCTGCGCAACGAGATCCAGATCGTCGAGACGGTCATGGCGCTCAACCCCGACCACCTGTACGACGTGGTCGCGATCAACGCCGCCTCCTGCTCCACGCAGCTCGCGGGCCTGCCCTTCTCCGGTCCGATCGGCGCCACCCGCGTCGCTCTGATCAAGGGCCAGTGGGTGGCCTTCCCGACCCACACCGAGCTCGAGGACGCCGTCTTCGACATGGTCGTGGCCGGCCGCGTCCTGCCGGACGGCGACGTCGCGATCATGATGGTCGAGGCCGAGGCCACCGAGAAGACCATCCAGCTCGTCAAGGACGGCGCCGACGCCCCCACCGAGGAGGTCGTCGCCGCCGGTCTCGAGGCCGCGAAGCCCTTCATCAAGGTGCTGTGCCGCGCCCAGTCCGAGCTCGCCGCCAAGGCCGCCAAGCCCGAGGGCGAGTTCCCGGTCTTCCTGGACTACCAGGACGACGTCCTGGAGGCCCTGACCGCCGCCGTCCGCAGCGAGCTCGCCCAGGCGCTCACCATCGCCGGCAAGCAGGAGCGCGAGAACGAGATCGACCGCGTCAAGGAGATCGCCGCCGAGAAGCTGCTCCCGCAGTTCGAGGGCCGCGAGAAGGAGATCTCCGCCGCGTACCGCTCGCTGACCAAGACCCTGGTCCGTGAGCGCGTCATCAAGGAGCGCAAGCGCATCGACGGCCGTGGCGTCACGGACATCCGTACGCTCGCCGCCGAGGTCGAGGCCATCCCGCGCGTCCACGGCTCCGCCCTGTTCGAGCGTGGCGAGACCCAGATCCTGGGCGTCACCACCCTCAACATGCTCCGCATGGAGCAGCAGCTGGACACCCTCTCCCCGGTGACCCGCAAGCGCTACATGCACAACTACAACTTCCCGCCGTACTCCGTCGGTGAGACCGGCCGCGTCGGTTCGCCGAAGCGCCGCGAGATCGGCCACGGCGCCCTGGCCGAGCGGGCCATCATGCCCGTGCTGCCGTCGCGCGAGGAGTTCCCGTACGCCATCCGCCAGGTCTCCGAGGCGCTCGGCTCCAACGGCTCGACCTCCATGGGCTCGGTCTGCGCCTCCACCATGTCGCTGCTGAACGCCGGTGTGCCGCTCAAGGCCCCCGTCGCCGGTATCGCCATGGGCCTGATCTCCCAGGAGATCGACGGCAAGACCCACTACGTCGCCCTCACCGACATCCTCGGTGCGGAGGACGCGTTCGGCGACATGGACTTCAAGGTCGCCGGTACGAAGGAGTTCGTGACCGCGCTCCAGCTGGACACCAAGCTGGACGGCATCCCGGCCTCCGTCCTGGCCGCGGCCCTCAAGCAGGCCCGCGACGCCCGTCTGCACATCCTCGACGTGATGATGGAGGCGATCGACACCCCGGACGAGATGTCCCCGAACGCCCCGCGGATCATCACCGTCAAGATCCCGGTGGACAAGATCGGTGAGGTCATCGGCCCCAAGGGCAAGATGATCAACCAGATCCAGGAGGACACCGGCGCCGAGATCACGATCGAGGACGACGGCACCATCTACATCGGTGCCGCCGACGGCCCGGCCGCCGAGGCCGCCCGCGCCACGATCAACGGCATCGCCAACCCGACCATGCCGGAGGTCGGCGAGCGCTACCTGGGCACGGTCGTCAAGACCACCACCTTCGGTGCGTTCGTCTCCCTGCTCCCGGGCAAGGACGGCCTGCTGCACATCTCGCAGATCCGCAAGCTCGCCGGCGGCAAGCGCGTGGAGAACGTCGAGGACGTGCTCGGCGTGGGCCACAAGGTCCAGGTCGAGATCGCCGAGATCGACCAGCGCGGCAAGCTCTCCCTCATCCCCGTGATCGAGGGCGAGGACGGCGACGAGGCTGCTAAGGACGAGTCCGCCAAGTGACGTCCCGTAGTACACGGAAGACGGCCCGCACCTCCTCGGAGGGGCGGGCCGTCGCCCGTACCCAAACGCTTCTCAAGGGCGAGAACGGCATCGGCACGGTCCGCAGGACCACCCTCCCCGGCGGCCTGCGCGTCGTCACCGAGACCCTGCCCTCCGTGCGCTCCGCGACCTTCGGCATCTGGGCCAACGTCGGCTCCCGCGACGAGACCCCGGCCCTCAACGGCGCCACCCACTACCTGGAGCACCTGCTCTTCAAGGGCACGGCCAAGCGCAGCGCGCTGGACATCTCGGCCGCCATCGACGCGGTCGGCGGCGAGATGAACGCCTTCACGGCGAAGGAGTACACGTGCTACTACGCGCGCGTGCTCGACACCGACCTGCCGCTGGCCATCGACGTGGTCTGCGACATGCTCACCGGCTCGCTGATCGAGGCCTCCGACGTCGACGCCGAGCGCGGCGTGATCCTCGAAGAGATCGCGATGACCGAGGACGACCCCGGCGACTGCGTGCACGACCTGTTCGCGCACACCATGCTGGGCGACACCCCCCTCGGCCGTCCGGTCCTGGGCACGGTCGACACGATCAACGCCCTCACCCGCGACCAGATCGCCCGCTTCTACAAGAAGCACTACGACCCGACCCACCTGGTCGTGGCCGCCGCGGGCAACGTCGACCACGCCAAGGTCGTCCGCCAGGTGCGGGCCGCCTTCGAGAAGGCCGGTGCCCTGGGCCGTACGGACGCCGTCCCGGTCGCCCCGCGCTCCGGCAGCAAGACGATCCGCACCGCGGGCCGGGTGGAGCTGCTGGGCCGCAGGACCGAGCAGGCGCACGTCGTCCTCGGCATGCCGGGCCTGTCCCGCACCGACGAGCGCCGCTGGGCGCTCGGCGTGCTCAACACCGCCCTCGGCGGCGGCATGAGCTCGCGGCTGTTCCAGGAGGTCCGGGAGAAGCGCGGACTGGCCTACTCGGTCTACTCCTACACCTCGGGCTTCGCCGACTGCGGCCTCTTCGGCGTCTACGCCGGCTGCCGCCCGAGCCAGGTCCACGACGTGCTGCGGATCTGCCGCGACGAGCTGGACCGGGTCGCCGCCGAGGGCCTGTCGGACGAGGAGATCGGCCGCGCCATCGGCCAGCTCTCCGGCTCCACGGTGCTGGGCCTGGAGGACACCGGCGCGCTGATGAACCGGATCGGCAAGAGCGAGCTGTGCTGGGGCGACCAGATGTCGGTCAGCGACATGCTGGCCCGCATCGCGGCCGTCACCCCGGACGAGATCCGCGAGGTGGCCCGCGATGTACTGGGGCAGCGTCCCTCGCTCTCCGTCATCGGACCGCTGAAGGACAAGCAGGCCGGACGCCTGCACGAGGCCGTTTCTTAATCGATTTCTTAATCGATCGGTTCAACCGCTCAGTCGATTTTTCGAAGGAAGCAGGGACGATGAGCAAGCTGCGCGTCGCGGTCATCGGCGCCAAGGGCCGCATCGGCTCCGAGGCCGTACGGGCCGTGGAGGCCGCCGAGGACATGGAACTGGTGGCCGCGCTGGGCCGGGGCGACGACCTCGAGGCCCTCACCGAGGCCGGAGCCCAGGTGGCGGTCGAGCTGACGCACCCCGACTCGGTGATGGACAACCTGGACTTCTGTGTCCGCAACGGGATCCACGCCGTCGTCGGCACCACCGGCTGGACCGAGGACCGCCTCGAGCAGCTGAAGTCCTGGCTGGCGGCCGCGCCGTCCACCGGCGTGCTCATCGCCCCGAACTTCTCCATCGGCGCGGTCCTGACCATGTCCTTCGCCCAGCAGGCGGCCCGCTTCTTCGAGTCCGTCGAGGTCGTCGAGCTGCACCACCCGAACAAGGCGGACGCCCCCTCCGGCACCGCCACCCGCACCGCGCAGCTCATCGCGGCCGCCCGGCGCGAGGCCGGCTGCGCCCCGCAGCCCGACGCCACGACCACGGCCCTCGAGGGCGCGCGGGGCGCGGACGTGGACGGGGTGCCGGTGCACTCCGTCCGGCTGCGGGGCCTGCTCGCGCACCAGGAGGTGCTGCTGGGCGACACCGGTGAGACGCTCACCATCCGGCACGACTCGCTGCACCACAGCTGCTTCATGCCGGGCATCCTGCTCGGCGCGCGGCGCGTGGTGAGCACCCCGGGCCTGACCTTCGGGCTCGAGCACTTCCTGGACCTGGGCCGGTAGTGATGCGCGCGAAGGTCGTCTATTTCGCCCTGGCCGCCGTCCTGGTCGTCTATTTCGTCCTGGTCGGCAGCCGCGGCGTGATGCTGATCCAGCAGGGCACGGCGATCACCGTCGTCTTCGGGGCGGCGGTGCTGGTCCTGCCGTTCATCGGCGCCTGGTTCCTGTACAAGACCACCAAGTTCGCGCGCGACGCCAACCGGCTGGCGCGCGAACTGGAGGCCGAGGGCGGGCTGCCGGTGGACGAGCTCGTCCGCACCCCCGGCGGCCGCATCGACCGCGACTCGGCGGACGCCGTCTTCGCCAAGCGCCGGGCCGAGACCGAGCGGACCCCCGGCGACTGGCGCTCCTGGTTCCGGCTGGCGGTCGCCTACCACGACGCCCGCGACACCCCGCGGGCGCGCAAGGCGATGCAGCGCGCGATCGCGCTGCACAAGGCCGGGCCGGTCGGTGCCGGCCCGGCCGGCGCCTGAGGGACGTCAGCGCTTCAGCTCCGCCACCCACTCCTCGGTGGCGTCGGCCGCCGCGGCGAAGGCCTGCGGGCGGCCGAGGAAGTCGGCACCCTGGTCGGTGACCAGCGCGCGCAGCGGTGTGCCGTCGGCGCGGTGGACGACCAGGGCCTGGCCCTGCACCGTGCCGAGCACACCCAGCCGGCGAACGGGCTGCTGGACGATCCGCACCTGACCGACGGCGGACCAGGGCAGCGTGGTGGCGGACAGCAGCCCGGTCTGCCGCAGCCCGTGCTCGTCGACCCAGATGCCGGTACGCACCGACCGCCACGCGGTCGTGATCAGCAGGACGGCGACGACGAGACAGACGCCCGCGACCGGCAGCGCCCCCGCGACGCCGATGATCACGGCGGCGACGAGCACGTACGACGCGAGCAGAAGCAGCACCGCCGCGCCACCCACCCGCAGCGGACCCGGGCGGTAAGGACGCCGCCTGCGGCGGGGGTCCTCGTACAGATCTCCGTAGGAATCTCCGTACGGGTCCGGTACCGGGTTCTGCTGGGGCGAGGGCGCGGCGGTCGCCGTCGCATTCGCTGTCGCGAGATCGTCGTCGCGTTCGACTGTCGGAAAGGGCAGGGGCACGACGGTTCCTCACTCACACACAAGCACGCTCGAATGGCTGTGCGGGGTGAGGGTACCCGCTGGTCAGGGGCCGTGGATCAGCGGCCCGCGTTGGCTTCGGACTGCTGGCTGTGGTGGCTGTTCTGCGGACCCGTCTTCAGGGCCGGCATGCCGAACAGCAGCGCTCCGACGAGCCCTGCCGTGACGGTCAGACCCACCAGGGCCCGCCCCACTATCTGCGAGCGGTCGACGCGTTCTCGGGGCGGCGGAGTGACGTTGCTGCGGTAACGCTCGGCTTCGGCGACGAAGGCGAACGGTACGGGCTCTCGCCGGCGGAACATGGTTGGGCTCTCCTAGGAACCTCGAGGGGTGCTGGTGTCACAGGTAAAGACGTTCGAACTGCCCGAAGGGTGCCCGTTTTCCGTAACGTCTGTGAAAAATATCAACTGGCGTCCCTCCGCTTCGTGTGGTGGGCGGAACCGGCGGTCCCGGCCCGGTGCGGGGCCGGGTGTCAGTGGCGGCCCGTAGGCTTTACGGCGCCAAGCAAGCAACTGGGAAGGACCCCGCCGGTGACCGACACCCCCACCGAGGACGCCAAGGACGCGAAGCCGACGTTTCGCAGCGATGTGACCGTCGAGCTGGTCAAGCACAGCGCGGCCGACACCGACGTGCTGTGGGCGGCTCGCGTCTCGACGGCCGGCGAGCAGTCCCTCGAAGAGATCACCAAGGACCCCGAGCGGTCCAAGGGGCTCATCAACTACCTGATGCGCGACCGCCACGGCAGCCCCTTCGAGCACAACTCGATGACCTTCTTCATCAGTGCCCCGATCTTCGTCTTCCGCGAGTTCATGCGGCACCGCGTGGGCTGGTCGTACAACGAGGAGTCCGGCCGCTACCGGGAGCTCGAGCCCGTCTTCTACGTGCCGGGGGAGTCCCGCAAGCTGGTCCAGGAGGGCCGTCCGGGCAAGTACGTCTTCGTCGAGGGCACCCAGGCCCAGCACGAGCTGACCGGCCGCGTGATGGAGGACAGCTACCGCCAGGCGTACGAGGCCTACCAGGAGATGCTGGCCGCCGGCGTCGCCCGCGAGGTCGCCCGCTCGGTCCTCCCGGTCGGTCTGTACTCCTCGATGTACGCCACCTGCAACGCCCGCTCGCTGATGCACTTCCTCGGCCTGCGCACCCAGCACGAGCTGGCGGCCGTCCCCTCCTTCCCGCAGCGCGAGATCGAGATGGTCGGCGAGAAGATGGAGGCCGAGTGGGCCAAGCTCATGCCGCTCACCTACGCGGCCTTCAACAAGAACGGCCGCGTCGCGCCGTGACCCGGGGCCGCGCCGTGACGCCGGGCGGTGCACTGACGCCGGGCGGTGGCCGGTGACGCGCTGCTACCCGGGGCACTGATCAAGGTGTCCGTATTGCGGCATTTCAATACCTTCATCTAGGCTGAAAAAACGGACCCGGCACTGCTTGAACCCCCGAGCAGGCAGTGCCGGGATCCCTTTTCGCACTCCCCGAGGGAGCACCTCACGGTGAGCAACGAGTAGCGTGGCCCTCATGGCTCCGACCTCCACACCGCAGACGCCCTTCGGGCGGGTCCTGACCGCCATGGTCACGCCCTTCACCGCCGACGGCGCCCTCGACCTCGACGGCGCGCAGCGCCTGGCCGCCCACCTGGTCGACGCAGGCAACGACGGCCTCGTCGTCAACGGCACCACCGGTGAGTCCCCCACCACCAGCGATGCGGAGAAAGCCCAGCTCGTACGCGCCGTCGTCGAGGCGGTCGGGGACCGCGCCCACGTCGTCGCCGGAGCCGGCACCAACGACACCCGTCACAGCATCGAGCTGGCCCGCGCCGCCGAGCAGGCGGGCGCCCACGGCCTCCTCGTCGTGACGCCGTACTACAACAAGCCCCCGCAGGAGGGCCTGCGCCGCCACTTCACGGCGGTCGCCGATGCCACCGGCCTCCCGGTGATGCTCTACGACATCCCCGGCCGCAGCGGTGTCCAGATCGAGACCGAGACCATGGTCCGGCTCGCCGAGCACCCGCGCATCGTCGCCAACAAGGACGCCAAGGGCGACCTCGCTGCTGCTGGCTGGGCCATGGCCCGCTCGGGCCTGGCCTGGTACTCCGGCGACGACATGCTCAACCTGCCGCTGCTGTCCATCGGCGCCACCGGCTTCGTCTCCGTCGTCGGCCACGTCGTCGCCTCCGAGCTGCGCGCGCTGGTGGAGGCGTACCGGTCCGGCGACGTCGACAAGGCGGCCGAAATCCACCGCCGCCTGCTGCCCGTCTACACCGGCATGTTCCGCACCCAGGGCGTGATGACCACCAAGGCCGCCCTCGCCCTGCAGGGCCTGCCCGCCGGCCCCCTGCGGCTGCCGCTCATCGGGCTCACGCCGGAGGAGACCGAGCAGCTCAAGAGCGATCTCGCCGCGGGCGGGGTACAGCTCTAGCACACAGACTTCACAACCGAATACCGAGCAACTGCATACCGGACAACTGCATACCGACAACAACTGCAAGTGCACGAATGTCACGCGCGCCATGTGTCCACGGGGCATGTGGCGCGTGTGGTGAGGAGAGTCTTTTGAGCCACCCGCACCCCGAACTCGGTTCGCCGCCGAAGCTCCCCAAGGGCGGCCTCCGCGTCACCCCGCTCGGCGGCCTCGGCGAGATCGGCCGCAACATGACGGTCTTCGAGTACGACGGCCGTCTGCTGATCGTCGACTGCGGAGTGCTCTTCCCCGAGGAGGAGCAGCCCGGAGTCGATCTGATCCTGCCGGATTTCACGTCCATCCGTGACCGGCTCGACGACATCGACGGCATCGTGCTCACGCACGGTCACGAGGACCACATCGGCGGCGTCCCGTACCTGCTCCGCGAGAAGCCGGACATCCCGCTGATCGGCTCCAAGCTGACCCTCGCCCTGATCGAGGCCAAGCTCCAGGAGCACCGCATCCGCCCGTACACCCTCGAGGTCGTCGAGGGCCACCGCGAACGCATCGGCCCCTTCGAGTGCGAGTTCATCGCGGTCAACCACTCCATCCCGGACGCCCTGGCCGTCGCCATCCGCACCCCGGCCGGCATGGCCGTGCACACCGGCGACTTCAAGATGGACCAGCTCCCGCTGGACCGCCGCCTCACCGACCTCCCCGCCTTCGCCAAGCTCGGCGAGGAGGGCATCGACCTGCTGCTCGTGGACTCCACGAACGCCGAGGTCCCCGGCTTCGTGCCGCCCGAGCGGGACATCTCCGGCGTGCTGCGCCAGGTCTTCGCCAACGCCCAGAAGCGCATCATCGTGGCCAGCTTCGCCAGCCACGTCCACCGCATCCAGCAGATCCTGGACGCAGCGCACGAGTACGGACGCCGGGTCGCCTTCGTCGGCCGCTCGATGGTCCGCAACATGGGCATCGCCCGCGACCTGGGCTACCTGCGCGTGCCGGCCGGCCTCGTCGTGGACGTCAAGACCCTCGACGACCTGCCGGACGACGAGGTCGTGCTCGTCTGCACGGGCTCCCAGGGCGAGCCGATGGCCGCGCTCTCGCGCATGGCCAACCGGGACCACCAGATCCGGATCGTCCAGGGCGACACCGTCATCCTGGCCTCGTCCCTCATCCCGGGCAACGAGAACGCGGTCTACCGCGTGATCAACGGCCTGACCCGCTGGGGCGCCAACGTCGTCCACAAGGGCAACGCCCGGGTCCACGTCTCGGGCCACGCCTCGGCCGGCGAGCTGCTGTACTTCTACAACATCTGCAAGCCGAAGAACCTGATGCCGGTACACGGCGAATGGCGCCACCTGCGGGCGAACGCCGAGCTCGGCGCGCTCACCGGCATCCCCAAGGACCACATCGTCATCGCTGAGGACGGCGTGGTGGTGGACCTGGTGGACGGCAAGGCGAAGATCGTCGGCAAGGTCCAGGCGGGATACGTGTACGTGGACGGCCTCTCGGTCGGCGACGTCACCGAGGCCTCGCTCAAGGACCGCCGCATCCTCGGCGACGAGGGCATCATCTCCGTCTTCGTGGTCGTCGACAGCACGACGGGCAAGGTTGTCAGCGGCCCGCAGATCCAGGCCCGCGGCTCCGGCATCGAGGACTCCGCGTTCAACGCGGTGGCCCCGAAGATCGAGGAAGCCATCGCCAAGGCCGCGGCGGACGGCATCGCCGAGCCCCACCAGCTCCAGCAGCTGGTGCGCCGCACGGTGGGCAAGTGGGTGTCCGACAGCTACCGCCGGCGCCCGATGATCCTCCCTGTGGTCGTCGAGGTCTGACGCCACGTCAGCCGTACGGGACGGCCGCCCCGGCCCGATTTGCATCCGGGCGCGGCCGTCCAGTACGTTTACGGCTCCACCGCAGCGGGAACGCCCAGGGCCTTGTGCACGGGGCGGAACCGGAAAGCGAATGGAAATCCGACTCAGAGAAAATCTGATAAAGTCGGAAGCCCCCGCCAACGGGGACCGGAAAACGGAATTCGGACCGGAAACGGAACGGAAAACGGATCTGGTAAGGTTGGAAACAACGAAGGGAAGCGCCCGGAGGAAAGCCCGAGAGGGTGAGTACAAAGGAAGCGTCCGTTCCT
>NZ_JBITZS010000012.1:196916-235560 GCF_044547045.1 Streptomyces sp. NPDC053048 | reverse complement strand
GAGTCTCGGGCCATCCCGTTCAGAATTTCGGGCACGCCGAAATTCATCCCGTTCAAGGGCCGTGCAAGTGGTGAGTGCCGCCGGTGCGGCTCGAGTGGCTGTCACAGAACCGTGACGGCTCCGTGGCAACTCGGAGAACACTACGGATCGGCCGGACCCGTGTCAACTCGGTTCCGTACGCCTCTCGGAGGCCCTCAGTCCAGGTCGCTGAGCCGTCCGCCGGCGTCCGGCTGCGTCTGCTCCACGCGCCGCAGGAGACGGGTCAGCATCTCGCCGAGGTGACCTCGCTCCTCGCCGGAGAGGTCCTGGAGGAGCTCCTCCTCGAAGACCGTGGCCATCCGCAGGCCCTCGAGCCATTTGGCGCGGCCTTCCTCCGTGATGCCGACGATCACGCGGACGCGGTTGCTCTCGTCCCGCTCCCGCGTCACCAGGCCCTCCGCGACCATGCGGTCGATGCGGTGCGTCATGGCGGCCGGGGTGAGCCCGAGTCGCTTGGCGAGGTCGCCGGGGCCCAGGCGGTAGGGCTCGCCGGCGAGGACGAGGGCCTTGAGGACCTCCCACTCGGCGTTGCTGATGCCCAGCTCGGCGGTCTGGCGCCCGTAGGCGACGTTCATGCGGCGGTTGAGTCGGCTGAGTGCCGAGACGACCCGCTCCACCTGGGGGTCCAGGCCCTGGAACTCGCGCTGGTAGGCGGCGATCTGCTCTTCGAGGCTCGGCTCGGCGGGCCCGGGGGTGTCAGCCATGAGCGGCAGTATGACAGAAACCATTCGCGCTAAAGCCCTTCGCCATGTACTCTTTAGGTTCGAACTTTAGAGTTGAAGTCTTCAAGCTTGAGGGGTGAGTGTGACCACCGCGATGGGCGCAGCACTGCGCCGGATCCAGTTGGGCAACGCGTTGAGCGCGTTCGGCAACGGCTTCACGGTTCCGTTCCTGTTCATTTATGTGGCTCAGGTGCGGGATCTCGGCGCGAGCACGGCGGGGATCGTGCTGGCGACGTTTGCCGTGGCCGCGCTTGCGGTGCTGCCCTTCACCGGTCGGGCGATCGACCGGCGGGGTCCGTTGCCTGTCGCCGTCGCGGGTACGGTCGGCGCGGCCATCGGTTCGCTGGGGCTGGGGCTCGCGGACAGTGAGCTGCTGGTCATCTCCGCGGCTGCCGCGTTCGGTGCCGGCATGGCCGTCATCCAGCCCGCTCTGGCGACGATGATCGTGTGGTGCTCGACGACGACCACCCGGTCGCGTGCGTTCGCGATGCAGTTCTTCCTCAACAACCTCGGCCTGGGTGTCGGTGGCCTGCTCGCCGGCCAGCTGGTGGACACCTCGGACCCGTCGAGCTTTGTCCGGCTCTTCGCGATCGAGGCCGCGATGTACCTGGTGCTGGGTGCGACCGTCGCGACCGTGCGGCTGCCGCGCGCGCCGAAGGTGGAGGACCCCGTCCCGACCGACCCGGCGTCGAAGGGCGGGTGGCGGACGCTGCTCGGGGACCGGGCGATGGTTCAGCTGTGTGTGCTGGGCTTCGTGATGTTCTTCGCCTGCTACGGGCAGTTCGAGTCGGGCCTGTCGGCCTTCGCGGTCGAGGTCACCCGGATCTCGCCCGCGATGCTGGGTATCGCGCTCGCCGCTAACACGGCGGCGATCGTTCTGACGCAGTTCGTCGTGCTGAAGCTGGTCGAGCGGCGTCGGCGCAGCCGGGTGATCGCGTTGGTCGGGCTGATCTGGACCGTGGCGTGGGTCGCGGCCGGGGTGTCCGGGCTTGTGCCGGGGGCGCATGGTGTCGCGACGGCGCTCCTTATCTCTACGTACGCGCTCTTCGGTGTGGGTGAGTCGATGCTGGCGCCGACGATGGCGCCGCTCGTGGCGGACCTGGCGCCGGCCCGGCTGGTGGGGCAGTACAACTCGGCCTTCGCCCTGGTGAAGCAGCTCGCGCTGGCCGTGGGTCCGGCGGCGGGTGGTCTGATGGCCGGTGCGGGGATGTACGTGGCGTACATCGCGGTACTGATCGTCTGCTCGCTCGGTATCTCGGTGCTGGCGCTGCGGCTGGGTCGTCGTCTGACCTTCGCGCAGGACAATCCGCTCGTCGCGCGGGACCGTGAGCGGGCCCGTGTGCGTAAGGCGGAGAAGGCCTCGGAGCAGCAGCAGTCGGAGCGTGTGCCCGTGGCGGCCTGAGTCCGGCAGCAGGACGAGCAGCAGGCTAAGCGCCTGGGCGGGAGCGGAAGCTTCCCGTCCAGGCGCTTCGTCGTATGTCGTATGGGGCGTGGGTGGGTCATGTCGGGCATGGGCCGGTCGTCAGCCGTGGCCTGTCGGCAGGGCGAACTCGCACCAGACCGCCTTGCCCCCGCCCGGTGTCCGGCGTGATCCCCACGACGAGGCGATGGTGGCGATGATCGAGATGCCGCGTCCGGCCTCGTCGGCGGGTTCGGCGCGGCGGCGGCGCGGGAGGTGGTCGTCGCCGTCGGTGACCTCGATGATCAGGCGGCGGTCGGTGCGGCGCAGGCGGAGCCGCATGGGGGGTGTGCCGTGCTGGAGGGAGTTGGCGACGAGCTCGCTGGTGGCCAGTACGCCGAGGTCGCGGAGGTCGGTGGGGAAGCGCCAGCTGGCCAGGACGCCCGATGCGAACGCGCGGGCGCGGGGTGCGGCCTCGACTCCGCCGAGGAGTTCCAGTGCGGCGTTGTGGAAGAGCTCGGCGTCGTGGCCGGTGCGGGCGGGGTGCTGGAGGACGAGGACGGCGACGTCGTCGTCGTGCTCCTGGGTGACGCCGAGGGCGCGGATGAGGCGGTCGCACATGACCTGGGGTGATCCGGTGGCGCCGGCGAAGGCGCGTTCGAGGGCGGCGACGCCTTCGTCGATGTCCTCGTCGCGCCGTTCGACGAGACCGTCCGTATAGAGGACGGCGCTGGAGCCGGGGCCCAGGGGGAGGCTGCCGGAGGTGTGGAGCCAGCCGCCGGTGCCTAGCGGGGGTCCGGTGGGTTCGGCGGCACGGTGGACGGTGCCCTCGGGGTCGCGGACGAGGATGGGCAGGTGGCCGGCGGAGGCGTAGACGAGGCGGCCCTCGTTGGGGTCGTGGACGGCGTAGACGCAGGTGGCGATCTGGGTGGCGTCGATCTCGGTGGCGAGGCCGTCGAGGAGCTGGAGGACCTCGTGGGGCGGGAGGTCGAGGCGCGCGTAGGCGCGTACGGCCGTGCGCAGCTGGCCCATGACGGCTGCGGCGCGTACTCCGCGGCCCATGACGTCGCCGATGACGAGGGCGGTGCGGCCGGCGCCGAGGGTGATGACGTCGTACCAGTCGCCGCCGACGGCGGTGTCCTTGCCGCCGGGCTGGTAGGTGGCGGCGACGCGGAGGTCGTCGGGTTGTTCGAGTTCCTGGGGCAGCAGGCTGCGCTGGAGGGTGACGGCTGCCTCGCGCTGGCGGCGTTCGCTGGCGCGCAGGCGTTCCGCGGCTTCCACCTGGTCGGTGACGTCGGCGGCGAAGACGAGGACGCCGCGCTGGGCTGCGGTGCCTTCTCCGACGCTGATCGGGGAGCAGGTGAAGGTGTAGTAGCCCTGGCGGGGGCGCGGCTCGCAGTCCGGTCCGGACTGCTGCGCGGGAGGTGTGGTGGTGAGGGCGGGGGCGTGAACGGAGACGCGGCGGGATTTGACGGTGCGGGGTTTGCCGCTGCGCAGGACCTGGTCCATGAGGGGGAGCAGGCCGAGTTCCTCGAGCTCGGGGAGGGTGTCGCGGGCGCGGGTGCCGGGGGTGCGGGGGCCGAAGAGGGCGGTGTAGGCGGCGTTGAGGTAGGCGATGCGGTGGTCGGGCCCGTAGACGACGGCGGCGAGGGCGGGGACCTTGCCGAGGATGTCGTGGACGGAGAGGCCGTCGAGGGTGGGGACGGGCTCGGCGTCCTTGGCGGGAGTGGACTCGGCGCGTGCGGCGGGCACCGCGCCGGAGCCGGATGCAGCGCCTGGAGCAGCGGCTGGTGCGGAGCCGGTGGCCGGGGACTGTGGGGGCGTTGCGGGGGTGCGGTCGGCGCGCGCCGCTGCTCGGCGCTGTGTGCCGGGGAGCCGGGCGCTCCAGCGGGTGAAGTTCACTGAGGATTACCTCGCGGAGTCGTTCCGGATCAGCTCGGCGACGTGGGGTGTGGCGTGTGACGCAACGTGGGGTGCGGCATGGAGCGCGGCACGGGGTGGCTGCGCCGTGGGCCCGGCGTGGGGCCGCGGCTGGCGGTGCGGGGACCGGCCCCTGAGGGAATGCAGCAAACGTCCGAATCCTCATGATTGTTGCGCTTCGCGAGTACCAGCCCACCCATGGTCACACGTCCAGTGTGGCCGACAGGACTGACATCCGTCAGGCGCCGTGTCGGGTGAACCGCCGCGTGTTCCGGCTTGTGTTCCGCCGCGTGTCCCGCGTTCGCCGCCGCGTTGCCCGGCTGGTGTCCGCCATGTGCCTCAGCTCGCTTCGGGGTGGCGTCCAGTGCCCGCGGCGAGTTCGAATTCGGCCCGGGGGTTCTCGAGCGAGCCGAGTGAGACGATCTCACGTTTGAAGAGACCGGCGAGGGCCCATTCGGCGAGGACGCGCATCTTGCGGTTGAAGGTGGGGACGCGGCTGAGGTGGTAGGCGCGGTGCATGAACCAGGCGGGGTAGCCCTTGAGCTTCTTTCCGTAGACGTGTGCCACTCCCTTGTGGAGGCCGAGCGAGGCGACCGAGCCGACGTACTGGTGGCGGTAGTCCTGGAGGCCGTTGCCGCGCAGTGAGGACACGACGTTCTGGGCGAGCACCTTGGCCTGGCGCACGGCGTGCTGGGCGTTGGGGGCGCACGGTTTGCCGCTCTCCTCCGCTGTGAGGTCCGGGACGGCCGCGGCGTCCCCGGCGGCCCACGCGTGCTCGACGCCCTGGATCTGCAGGGCCGCGGTGCACTCGAGCCGGCCGTGTTCGTTGAGCGGCAGGTCGGTGGCGGCGAGGACGGGGTGGGGCTTGACGCCGGCGGTCCACACGAGCGTGCGGGTCGGGAAGCGCGAGCCGTCGCTGAGCACGGCCACGCGGTTCTCGCAGGAGTCGAGGCGGGTGTCGAGGCGTACGTCGATGTTACGGCCGCGCAGTTCCCGTACGGCGTACTGACCCATCTCCTCGCCGACCTCGGGGAGGATGCGTCCGGTGGCCTCGACCAGGATGAACTTCAGGTCGTCGGAACGGATGTTGTGGTAGTAGCGGGTGGCGTAGCGGGCCATGTCCTCCAGTTCGCCGAGTGCTTCCACGCCCGCGTACCCGCCGCCGACGAAGACGAAGGTGAGAGCGGCGTCGCGGACCTCGGGGTCGCGGGTGGAGGAGGCGATGTCCATCTGCTCGAGGACGTGGTTGCGCAGTCCGATGGCCTCCTCGACCGTCTTGAAGCCGATGCCGTAGTCGGCGAGGCCGGGGACGGGGAGGGTGCGGGAGATGGAGCCGGGGGCGAGGATCAGCTCGTCGTAGTGGACGTCGATGGGGCCGGTGCCCTCCTCCTCGGTGGCGAGGGTCTTGACGCCGGCCGTGCGTTTGGCGTGGTCGATGAAGAGGACCTCGCCGGTGACGACCTGGCACTTGTCGAGGGTGCGGCGCAGCGGGACGACGACGTGGCGCGGGGAGATGGAGCCGGCGGCGGCCTCGGGGAGGAAGGGCTGGTACGTCATGTAGGGCTCGGGGTCGACGACCAGGATCTCGGCCTCGTCGCGCCGGAGCTTTCGCTGCAGGTGGAGAGCGGTGTACATGCCGACGTATCCGCCGCCGACGATGAGGATGCGGGTGGGGGGCGCCGCCTTGTCCGAATCATCCTCCTGCCGCTCCGCCTGCCTCTCGTGCCCCGCCTGCCCCTCCCGCGCCGGTTCGTTCACCAAGGCCCCTTCCTCCTCGCCTGGTCGCGTCGATCTCGGCAGTTGTCGGCTGTACTCGGCTCTACTCGGGTACCCGTCGTGCCCGCTCGTACTCGGCCCCGTACTCGGTCGTTCTCGCGTTGTGGCACAACTCCTCCTCATGACGCATCGGCATCGGTGGTTTGTCCACAGGACCCGTGAAATGTATGACCGGCGACGGAGCTGATCCGTCCGGCTCGAGAAGGCCGCTCTGCGGAGAAGGAACGCAGGTCAGGGGGGATGCGGCGGGGTGGTGCGGTGGTGCAGAATCAAGGGGGAGCAGGCTCGTACTCCAATCGGGGGCGGCCTGTGCGGAGCTACCCCCTTCTTTCTTGACCTGGGCTCAACTATGTTCGTACTCCGTCGGGGTGTCGAGACGCGCCCCGGCAGTCAGGGCGGGGAGTCTCCGGGGGGAGACGTCATAACCGGGGGAACGTATGCACATTCAGGGCTCTCATTGGTCTGCTGCTGTCGCGACGACTGACGGCACCGGTGGCCGTAATACGCCGTTGCGTGTGGATGCTCAGCGCAATCTGGAACATGTGCTGCGGGCGGCTCGCGAGGTCTTCGGCGAGCTGGGGTACGGGGCGCCGATGGAGGACGTGGCGCGCCGGGCCCGGGTCGGAGTGGGGACGGTCTACCGTCGCTTCCCGAGCAAGGACGTGCTGGTCCGGCGGATAGCCGAGGAGGAGACGGCACGGCTCACCGAGCAGGCGCGGACGGCGCTGGGGCAGGAGGACGAGCCGTGGTCGGCGCTGTCCCGGTTCCTGCGCACGTCGGTCGCGTCGGGTGCGGGCCGGCTGCTGCCGCCTCAGGTGCTTCGGGTCGGCGTCGACGTGGAGTCCGAGGGTCAGCGGCTGCAGGCCGCGGTGCCGGACCGGGCGCGGGTGCCGCAGCAGCGGCAGCCGAGCGGCGGTCAGCTGCACGAGCTGCGGCTCGTCGAGCAGCGGCCGACGGCCGTCGACGAGCGGGACGACGCGGGCGCGGCGGCACTGCTGGACGTCGTGGGCCGGCTGGTGGAGCGGGCGCGGGCGGCCGGCGAGCTGCGTGCGGACGTGACGGTCGCGGATGTGCTGCTGGTCATCGCGACCGCGGCGCCGTCGCTGCCGGACGCGGCTCAGCAGGCGGCGGCGTCCTCGCGGCTGCTGGACATCCTGCTGGAAGGCCTGCGTTCGCGGCCGGTGGCGTAGTCCGTCAAGCAATCCGGTCGGGCAGTTCGGTCGGGTAGTTCGGTCGGGCGGTCCATGAGCAGGGGCGTGGTTGCGGGCCGCGATGTGGCCCGCACGACGTTCCGTGAGACGGCTCCTGGACGATTCTCCGACGGCTCTCCGACGGCTTCTACCCGGAAGGGGGGCGGGCGTCCGGTCGGTTTCATCTGTCCGGGTGACCTCCAGTGCTCCAGTACGCGAACGAAACCCGGATGAGTGGTTGCCGTTCGCGAAGTGATCCCGGGGCATGCCTGTGTGCGACGCTGCTCGGTATTCGAGTCCGACGGCGTGTACGGGAGCGTCCGCTATGGGTGTCGACGGGCGGGAAGAGCCGCACAGAAGCAAGGGGACGGACGATCCACCGGTCCCGGGCTCGGACCTGGGCACGGACCCGGGCACGGCGCCCGGCCAGGGTGGGTCGTTCGCTTCCGACCCCTTGGGGCTGTGGAACTTCGACCACGATCCCGGGGTGCCGCGGCAGCGGGAGGCCGGGCGGACGGAGAACCCCGACCGGGCGGACCCCTGTACCGATCGGGGGACGCGGGCTGATGATGCCGGTGTGCACGACGACGCCGATGTGCACGACGCCGATGTGCCGCCGTCCGACCTGGAGCTGGTCGCTCAGCTGCGCGGCGGCGAGAACAGTGACGCGTACGAGGAGCTGTACCGGCGGCATGCCGCGGCCGTGCGCCGGTACGCCCGTAGCTGCTGCCGGGACGACCACACCGCCGAGGACCTGACCAACGAGGTCTTCACCAGCACCCTGCAGGCGGTGCGGGGCGGTTCGGGGCCGGACTCGGCGGTGCGGGCGTATCTGCTGACGACCGTGCGGCGGGTCGCCGCGGCCTGGGCGAAGACGGCCAGGCGGGAGCAGCTGGTCGAGGACTTCGCGCTGTTCGCCACGTCGGCGGCGTCCTCGTCGGTGACCGCCGAGGACGACACGCTCAATCTGGGCGCGGATGTCCGGGCCATGCAGGAGGCCGAGGAGACCTTGGCCGTGCAGGCGTTCCGCAGCCTGCCCGAGCGGTGGCAGACGGTGTTGTGGCACACGACCGTGGAGGAGGAGTCGCCGAGCGAGGTCGCGCCGCTGCTCGGGCTGAGCGCCAACGCCACGGCGGTGCTGGCGCACCGGGCCAGGGAAGGCCTCAAGCAGGCCTATCTGCAGGCGCATGTGAGCACGCGGCTGACGGCCGGGGGCGACTGCGCGCAGTACGCCGACCGGCTCGGCGCGTATGCGCGCGGCAGGCTGCGGACCCGGGCCGAGCGGGGGATGCGCAGGCATCTCGAGGAGTGCGCGAAGTGCCGTACGGCTGCGCTGGAGGTCGCGGACGTCAACGAGCGGCTGCGGGCGCTGCTGCCGGTCGCGGTGATCGGGTGGTTCGCGGCCGGTTGGTCGGTCAAAGCCGTCGCGGGGGCTGCGGCAGGTGCGGCTGGGGCGGGTGCGGCTGCAGCTGCGGGGGGCGCGGCTGGGTCGGCGGGTGCCGGATCGGCCGGTGGTGGCGCTGGGGTCGGTGCCACCGGCGGGGGCTCGGGGGCGGCCTCGGCCGGTGCCGGTGCAGGGTCCTCGGGGGTGTCCTCCGGAGTGCCCTCCGGCATGGTCGCCGGTGAGGGGATCGGGCTGCCGGTGAAGGTCGCCCTGGGGGCGGGGGTGCTGGCCGCCGCGGGTGCGGTCATCGCCTACGCCGTCGCCGGGCACTCCCCCGCGTCGCCGGGGAAGCCTCAGGCCGGAACCACGGCGGCCCCGGTCGTACCGGCGCCGCCGCACAAGCCGAAGCCGATCCTCACCGCGTCGCCTGCGCCCAGTGCGCCGCCGGCGCTGGTGGCGAGGTCCGCACCGAGTGTCTCGGCGTCGCCGTCGGCGCCCCGTCCCGCCCGGTCGGCGACGCCGTCGCCGGCACCGTCGCCCGTAGCTCCGTCGGCGGTCCCCTCGTCCCCCGCGCCCAGGCCCTCGCCGAGCCCGTCGACGGCCGGCCCGTCCCCGTCCGGCAAGCCTGCTCCCCCGCCACGGCCGTCGCACGTCTACAGCCTCAACGAACTGGACTACCGCGGCACGGGCGACGGCAGCGAGCCGGAGGTGCGGCTCGGCGGGAGCTGGCTGTGGCAGCGGTACGGGCTGCGGGTGGGAGGTACGACGTACCGCGAGGGCGTGAGCGTCCACGCGGCGTCGTCGGTGACGATCGAACTGAACCGTTCCTGCACGTCCTACGACGCGCTGGCGGGCGTGGACGACATGTCGCTCGGACTCGGCGCGGTCACGTTCTCCGTCTACGCGGACGGCACCCGGCTGTGGAGTTCGCAGCTGGTGCGGGGTGGCCGGCCCGCGGTTCCGGTGCACACCTCGCTCGTCGGCCGCAGGACGCTGCGCCTGGTCGTCGAGCCGAGGTCGGCGGTGGACCGGGTCGCGGTGGCGGACTGGGCCGACGCGCGGATCAGCTGCGGGGCCTAGGCCTGTCTGAAGGGTCGGTGCGGGCGGCCCTAGCGGCGAGGGCGGCCGGGACGGCGGGGACTGCGAGGGCTGCGGGGACGGCCGGGCTCGACGGGGAGGGCCTTGGTCGTGGCCGACGCCGTCCAGTGGGCGGGGCGGGTCAGCGTCGGCGGCAGCTTGGTGGCGGCATCGCCCCGCGCCGCGTTGAGCTGCGGCTGGGTGAGGAAGATGCTCTCGGTGAGGTCGGCGCCCGAGAGGTCGGCGTCCCGGAAGTCGGCGCCGATGAGGTCGGCCAGCCTCAGGTCGGCGCCCGAGAGGTCGGCGGCGATGAGGTAGGCGCCGCGCAGGTTGGCGCCCCTGAGGTCGGCGCGGCTGAGCCGGGCGCCGATGAGGTCGGCGCCCCGGTGGTTCCTGGTCCGGCGCCCGGCCTTGGCCCGGACGAGCTCGCTCGTGCCGAGCAGCAGGGCGTTGACCTTCTGCCGGTGTGCCGCCACGTCGACCTCGAGGAGGGAGCCGGGGTCGCGGAGGGTGAGGCGTTCGGTCTCGTCGAGCAGGTGGCGGAGGTCGCTGTGCAGGGAGCGGGCGGCGGGCAGCGTGAGGGCTTCCTCGAGGTACCAGAGCAGCTCATGGAGCTGTCGTACGACGGGGAAGACGTCGAACATCTGCTGGGCGGTGTCCGGCGCCTGGCGCCAGTCCCGGCCGCCGAAGGTGACCTGGGAGACCTTCTGTCCCGCGCCGAAGCAGTCGTAGACGGTGCAGCCGGGGAAGCCCTGCTTCCTGAGGCGGGTGTGAATGCCGCAGCGGAAGTCGCTCTGCAAGTTGGAGCACGGCTTTCCGGCGGCCTTGTTGACCGCGAAGTCCGCCGAAGCGGCGAAGGGCAGTGCCACGCAGCACAGGCCGAAGCAGTTCGCGCAGTCCCCGCGCAGGGCGGGTTCGGCCGTTCCGGGGTTTGCTTCTGTTCCGGGGGCTGCTTCAGTTCCGGGCTCTGCTTCTTCGCGTATTCCAGCCACCGTGGCCACCGTGGTTCCTCTTGCCGATCGGAGCCCGAGTAGAGCCCGGCGCGCCTGCGCGCGTCCAACCATTTTAAGAGGGCGCGGGCGGCCGCCCGGCCGGTCGGCTCGGCCTCGCAAGGCCCCCGGTACCCCATTCCTCGTTCCCGCACGTCAGAAGCCCGGCCGGGGGACCACCACGCCGCCCGCCACCGCACGTCGGAACGGCGTGGCCGTGCCCGTCCAGCAGCTGCCGCGGCGGGCGAGGAGGCGACGCAGCCAGACCTCGGTGGAGACGATCTCGGCGAGCCCGTCCAGCGGCAGCGGCCGGCCCTCGGCGGCCGCGCGCAGCGCGTTCCGCACGACCGCGCCCTCGATCAGGCCGACGTCGGCGAGCAGGGGTGCCTCGAAGAGCGCATGAAGCTGCCCGGCGGCCGCGCCGAGGCCGGCCCGTACGGCCGCCGCGTGCGAGGCGTGGGAGGTGGCGCCCCAGCCGGGCGGCAGGTCGCGGATGCCGGCACCGGCCAGGGCGGCGCGCAGTACCGACGCGCGCGCCCCCGGCCTGACCCGTAGCGCCTCGGGGAGTGCGCGGCAGGCGCGTACGACCTGGTTGTCGAGGAAGGGGGCGTGCAGGCGCTGACCGTGCACCTCGGCCGCCTGCTCGAGGACGCGGTGGTCGGCCGCGTGGCGGCTCAGCGCGGCGGCGGCGCGCCGTTCGCCGGGACGTTGGTGCAGCCCTCCCGGACGGGCGGCGGCGGCCTGGAGGCGAACCGATACTTCAGCAAGGGCCTCATGCGTGAGCCAGCGCGCGGCGGGGCCGGGCCTGCACCAGACGAGGGCCGCGAGCGAGGCGTCCAGGGCTCCGGCCGCATCGTCGTCGTGGAGGCCGTTGACGGACGGCAGTCGCGCCGCGGCCTCCTCCAGGCCCTCCCGGTGGGTCGTACGGGCCAGCCGGCGCGCCGCCCGGTAGACGGTGAACGGCACGGACAGCGCGTGGGCGGACTGGCTGTCCGCGCGGGCCAGTGCCGAGACGGGACGCAGCAGGTGGCGTCGCCGACGGTCCATCAGGAGGTCGGCGAGCCGGGCGGGGTGGGCGTCCAGCACCTGGCGTGCGCCGTGGCCGACGAAGTGGTCCGCGCTGCCGGCGGACAGTCTCCGGCGGTGCCGGCCGGCGTGGGCGAGGGCGGGTCCGGGTTCGTCGGTCAGGGGGCCGCTGCCCAGGCCGGCGTACGGCAGGGCCTCCGCTCCCGCCGCGACGATCACGTGGTGCAGGCGGGGGTCGGCGGCGAGGGCGCGGGCCCGTTCCAGTTCGGACGCGCGGGACGGGCCGCCGCCGGCCGCGAGGTCGTTGAAGGTGACGACGAGCAGCCGTCGTCCGGGGGCCGCCCCGGGTCCGGGTCCGTGGGAGGTGTTCGGGGGGTCGGGCAGCCCGGCGGCGAGCAGAGCCAGGGTGCCGGAGGCGATGCCTCCGGACAGGTCGGAGCCGACGCCGGGGGCCGGGGCGCTGCCGTCTGCGGTGTGTGTGGCGTGCGCGTTGTATGCGGTGTGTGTGGTGTGCCGCCGACCGGATTCCGTCGCGGGGGCGGAATCGGGTTCCGGGCCGGGGTCGCGGCGCCCGAATCGGTAGCGCGTCGTCGTCGTGTGGCGTGGCGGGACGAGGCGGGTGCGGACGGCCTCGACGAGCGCGTCGCGGATGCCCTCCACCGCTTCTGCGGCGTCGAGTTGGGGCGCGGCGACGGCGAGGGAGGCGGTGGGTTCGTATGCGGTGACGTCTCGGGCGCCGTCGCGCAGGACGAGCGCGTGGCCGGGCGGGACGCGTCGCACTCCGCGGTAGGGCGTGCCGTCGCCCAGGGCCTCCGGCGAGTCGGGGCAGGCGAGGAGCGCGGCGAGGTGGCCGAGGTCGAGCTGAGCCTCGACGAGGTCGGCGAGCGGCAGCGCGGCGGTGGCGTAGGCGGTGCCGCCGGCGAGGGGCGTGTGGAAGACGGGCCGGGCGCCGGCGAGGTCACCAGTGACGGTGACGCGTCGGCCGACCTGGGCGACGGCTGTGTAGCTGCCGGGCCAGGCGGTGAGGTGGCGCAGGGCGCCGCCGCGGGCGGCGAGCAGGGCGGTGCGCAGGGCGTCGTCGCCGGCGCCGCAGTGGCCGAGGACGGCGAGGCGGGTGGCATGATCGACTCGGATGACGCGGACTTCGTCGGGGCGCCAGTCGCCGACGGCCCACAGGGGCGCGGGGTGGCCCCACAGGAGCCGGGCGCCGACGGGGTGGACCGGGGGCCCGCCCCACGCGGCGGTTTCGCCGTCGTCGGTGCCCGCGGTGGTGCAGCTCCACCCCACCAACCAGCGCATCGCGCCTCCACAGGCTGTGGACAACGAATAGGTAGCTGTCATCATGCACAGCGAGCCGACGGTTGCGACATCCGCAGGGCAGCACATTGATTGCGGTGGCGTGCGGGGACCATGACCCTCAACCATCTTGAGAACTCCGGATGGTGGCGTTTCGTCACGGCTCGTACGTGCGGCGCAGGCGGCACGGTCATAGCCACTACCCGAGCGGCATCCCTCTACGCGGCGCGGCGAGGCGACCGGTCGGCCGTCAGCTCACGCGTCCCGGGATGTGCCGTACGGCCGGATCCGGCCAATTTCGAGGCGTCCGCCCGACGAGGGTTGGCCGACACGCTTTCGCCAACTGTCGCAGCGTTTGCGCACCGGCCGCGGCCGGGCGCTTCCGGCCGTCCACGCGCGCGTGGACGTATCGCCGTGCGCGCCGCACCGGCGGCTCGCGGACGCCCGCGACGGGCGGCTGCCCGCGGGTCCGTCCGCGTCCGGGCTCGCGGCCTGCGACATCACGGTCCGGGAGGCGCGAGCCACCTCCCGGACCGTTCCGCCGCCCGCGGGGAATGAGGCGACGGCTTCCCCCAGCCCACTGGATCCAGTACAGCGGGCCAACCCACGCTCCCCCATGGAACCTCCGCCCGCGTTGGCGCGGACAGAGCGCACGATGGGCGCACGGCCACACACAACCGGAGCACGTGCCCCTTAATGCACGCACATACGGACCAGAATCTCGCCATCCGGGACATCGCCTCTTAACGGTCGGGATGCGGCGAACTACGCTGGGTTTACGAATGCCTCGTGCCTATGCCGGGGCGGGCGCCGTTCGTCGAGGGGTGCGCATGTCCAGGGAGCCACGCGGGCCGAATGAGAAGCTGGGCACTGTCCTCGCCCTCGCCGGGATCAGCAACGCCGGTCTCGCGCGCAGGGTCAACGACCTCGGTGCGCAACGCGGACTGACCCTTCGCTACGACAAGACGTCCGTCGCCCGGTGGGTGTCCAAGGGCATGGTTCCGCAGGGCGCGGCCCCCCATCTGATCGCCGCCGCGATAGCGGCCAAGCTGGGCCGTCCGGTGCCGCTGCACGAGATCGGGCTCGCGGACGCGGACCCAGCGCCGGAGGTGGGGCTTTCCTTTCCGCGCGATGTCGGCCAGGCGGTGCGGTCGGCGACCGAGCTCTACCGGCTGGATCTGGCCGGTCGGCGCGGTGGTGGGGGCATCTGGCAGAGCCTGGCCGGATCCTTTTCCGTCAGCGCCTATTCGACCCCCGCCTCGCGCTGGCTGATAACTCCCGCCGACAGTTCGGTGGCGCGCGAGCCGGAGCAGGCGGCCAGGGAGGCGGAGACCGCCCGGAGGGCCGGCGGGGGCAGTACCAACGGCGTTGGCCCGGACGCCGGTTTACCGCAACGTGTCGGCCACAGTGATGTGACCAAGCTGCGGGAGGCCGCCGACGACGCCCGGCGCTGGGACTCCAAGTACGGTGGCGGCGACTGGCGTTCGTCGATGGTGCCCGAGTGCCTGCGTGTGGACGCGGCGCCGCTGCTGCTGGGTTCGTACAGCGACGACGTGGGGCGTGCGCTGTTCGGCGCGACGGCCGAACTGACGCGGCTGGCGGGCTGGATGGCGTTCGACACCGGCCAGCAGGAGGCGGCCCAGCGCTATTACATCCAGGCGTTGCGGCTGGCCCGCGCGGCGGCGGACGTTCCGCTGGGCGGGTACGTCCTGGCGTCGATGAGCCTGCAGGCGACCTACCGCGGCTACGCCGACGAGGGCGTGGACCTGGCGCAGGCGGCCCTCGAGCGCAACCGGGGGCTGGCCACCGCCCGCACGATGAGCTTCTTCCGGCTGGTCGAGGCGCGCGCCCAGGCCAAGGCGGGGGACGCGCCGGCCTGCGGGGCGGCGCTCAAGGCCGCCGAGGGGTGGCTGGAGCGGGCCCGGTCGGGCGACGCCGACCCGTCCTGGCTGGACTTCTACTCGCCGGAGCGGTTCGCCGCCGACGCCGCCGAGTGCTACCGCGATCTGCGGATGCCACGGCAGGTACAGCGCTTCACGGAGCAGGCGCTGGCCCGGCCGACGGAGGAGTTCGTACGCTCGCACGGCCTGCGACTGGTGGTGTCGGCGGTGGCCGAGCTGGAGTCGGGGAACCTGGACGCGGCGTGTGCGGCGGGGGCGCGGGCGGTGGAGGTCGCCGGACGGATCTCGTCGGCGCGTACGACCGAGTACGTACGCGATCTGCTGCACCGGCTGGAGCCGTACGGGAACGAGCCCCGGGTGGCGGAGCTGCGCGAGCGCGCGCGGCCGCTGCTGTTCGCCCCGGCGTAGGCGGGGATGATCCCTTCGGCCGGTCCAGGCGGTCCAGGCGGTCCAGCCGGTCGGTCAGGTGGTTTCAGCTGGCCGGTCGGCTGGCTGGTCGGCCGGTCGGTCAGTCGGCTGGTCAGCCGGTCGGCCGGTTACCCGTGAGTGATCCCATCAGGCGCATCGTTGTCAGTGGTACAGGCCATGATGGGACCCGTGGGTGAGGCGCTGAGGATCATTCGCGGCGGCGAGCGCGGGGAGGTGACGTGGTGACGACGCACGACTGCGATGTGCTGGTGGTCGGGGGCGGGATCGTGGGCCTGTCGGCGGCGTACGCGCTCACGCGCGCCGCGCCCGGCACGCGTGTGGTGGTCCTGGAGAAGGAGAGCGGCCCGGCGCGCCACCAGACGGGGCGCAACAGCGGAGTGATCCACAGTGGGATCTACTACCGGCCGGGGTCGTACAAGGCGCGGTTCGCGGTGCGCGGTGCCGCGGAGATGGTCAAGTTCTGCGCCGAGCACGGGCTGCCGCACAAGGTGACGGGCAAGCTGATCGTCGCCACCGAGCGGGCCGAGCTGCCGCGTTTGCACGCCCTGGTCCAGCGCGGCCGGGCCAACGGCATCCCGGTGCGGGAGCTGGGCCGGGCGCAGATGGCGGAGTACGAGCCGGCCGTGCGGGGCATAGGCGCCATCCACGTGGGCACGACGGGCGTGTGCGACTACGGCGCGGTGGCGGGGCAGCTGGCGCGGCTCGCGGAGGACGCCGGGGCCGCGGTGCGGTACGGGGCGGAGGTGCGCGCCATCGGGCGGCGGGGCGCGTCCGTAGCGGTGCGCACGGCACGGGGGGAGGTGCTGCGGGCGAGGGCGCTGGTCAACTGTGCGGGGCTGCACAGCGACCGGGTGGCCCGGCTGGCGGGCGACGACCCGGGCATGCGGATCGTCCCTTTCCGGGGCGAGTACTTCGAGCTGGCCGCCGGCCGTGAGGAGCTGGTGCGCGGCCTGGTCTACCCGGTGCCGGACCCCGCGTTCCCGTTCCTGGGCGTCCACCTCACCCGGGGCGTCGACGGCGGCGTGCACGTGGGCCCGAACGCCGTGCCGGCGCTGGCGCGCGAGGGGTACCGCTGGTCCACGGTGCGGCCGGGCGAGCTGGCGCGGACGGTGGCGTACCCCGGGGTCTGGCGGATAGCCCGGCGCCACTGGCGCTACGGGTCGGGCGAGGTGCGGCGCTCGCTGTCGCGGAGCGCGTTCACGCGGGCGGTGCGGCGGCTGCTGCCGCAGGTACGGGACGAGGACCTGATACCGGCGCCGTCCGGGGTGCGTGCGCAGGCGGTGCTGCGCGACGGCACGCTCGTCGACGATTTCCTGTTCGCCCAGTCGCCGGGGATGGTGCACGTACTGAACGCCCCGTCGCCGGCGGCGACGGCGGCGCTGCCGATCGGGCGGGAGGTGGCGCGGAGGGTGCTGGCGGGGCTCGGGTGACGGACAGCGCGGGTACGTGAGGCAGCACGGTCGGGGCGGGCAGTGCGGGTATCAGCGCCGGGGCGCGTACACCCGTACGTAGTCGACCAGCATCCGGGCAGGGAAGGGGGTGGACCTGTCGGGCGGGCCCGGCCAGTCGCCGCCCACCGCCAGGTTGAGCAGCAGATAGTGGGGGTGGTCGAAGACCCACTTCTGGCCGCGCCGCAGCTGGCTCTTGCGGGCCTCTCCGTAGGCCTTGCCGTCGAGGAACCAGGTGACCTTTCCTGGCGTCCAGTCGATCCGGTACGTGTGGAAGCCGTCGGCCAGGCTGGCGCCGCCGGGCAGTGCGGTGTGCCGTTCCAGGCCCTGGGCGACGTAGCCGGGGCCGTGGATGGCGCCGTGCGCCGTACCGGGCTCCTTGCCGAGCGCCTCCATGACGTCGATCTCGCCGTTGGCGGGCCATGTGACCTTGTCCGCGTTCGCGCCGAGCATCCAGAAGGCGGGCCAGAGCCCCTGCCCCTTGGGGATCTTGATGCGGGCCTCGTAGCGGCCGTAGGCGCGGGCGAACCTCCCCTTGGTCGTCATCCGCGCCGAGGTGATGTCGCAGGGGCCGACGGCGCACCGCATGCCGCGCAGCTTCTCGCGGCGGGCGGTGACGGCGAGGTGGCCCTGGCCGTCGAGGGAGGCGTTGGCCGGCCGGTCGGTGTAGTACTGCCACTCGTGGTTGCCCCACTTGGGTTCCCCGCCCACTTCGAAGCCCCATTTGGTGCGGTCGGGGCGGTGCCGGGCGGGCCCGCGGAATTCGTCCGACCACACCAGCCGCCACTGGCTCGCGGGGGCGGCGCGCTTGCGCGGCGCGGCGTTGTCGCCGTCGTGGCGGGGGTGACGGTCCGGGGCGCAGCCGGCGCTCGCGATCAGCGAGGCGGCCAGTACGACGATGACGATCAGGGCCGCCGGGGTGGCGGTGAGGGCGTGGGGGCGCAGTCGCATGAGGGGTTCCGTCGGTCTGGTCGGTTCCGTCGCACGGGAGGCCGCATGAGAAGGAGGCAACGGGGAGGGTTCTCCACCCCGGCGGCCGGGCCACGAGGAGCGTACGAGGCAGGGCGGCCCCGGCCTGGGCGCCACCACGCCGACCGCAGACCTGATCACACGATCGGGCGAGACCACGATCGGGCGAGACGATGTCGGGATGATGTGATGCCCGCCGCGTCCGCCGACCACCCGCGGTTGCGCCGGGCGCCCGTAGACTTGAGGAACTGTGCCCGAGAACCACGCCTCCACCGCCCCAGTCGCCAGCCCGGCTCCGCCCCGCGCCCGGCGGGAACCGATGTTCCCCGACGGCCCGGCCCCGGACCCGGCGGGCTCGCACCACGAGCGCCGCATCCGCTCGTTCCAGCCGCGCCGCAGCCGCGTCACGACGGGCCAGGGTGAGGCACTGCGCCGCCTGTGGCCGAAGTGGGGCCTGGACATCGACGGGATGAACCGGCTGGACCTCGGCGAGCTCTTCGGCGACCCGCAGCTGCCCGTCGTCCTGGAGATCGGCTTCGGCATGGGCGAGGCCACCGCGCAGATGGCCGCCGCGGACCCGGGCACGGGCATCCTCGCCTGCGACGTCCACACCCCCGGCCAGGGCAATCTGCTCAATCTGGCCGAGCAGAAGGGCCTGGACAACGTCCGGGTGGCGAACGGTGACGCGATCATCCTGCTCCGCGAGATGCTCGCCCCCGACGCCCTCGCCGGCATCCGCGTCTACTTCCCGGACCCCTGGCCCAAGAAGCGCCACCACAAGCGTCGGCTGATCCAGCCGGAGTTCCTGGCGCTGGCCGCCACCCGCCTGGCGCCCGGCGCCCTGCTGCACTGCGCGACGGACTGGGAGCCGTACGCGGAGCAGATGCTGGAGGTCCTCTCGGCCAGTCCGGACTTCGAGAACACCCAGGCCGACGGCGGCTACGCCCCGCGCCCGGAGTTCCGCCCGCTGACCCGCTTCGAGGGCCAGGGCCTGGACAAGGGCCACGTCGTCCACGACCTGCTGTTCCGCCGCCGCGCGAGCGCCTGACGGCAGGGGCGGGAACGCCTGACGGCACGGTGGGCCGCGTCCGGGACCGGGCCGGAATTCGGTCACGGCACCCGGCGGGGCTTGGTTAGGGTCGACGCGTGCATGAGCCCGCGACCGCGCCCCTTCAGCAGCCCCCGCCGCCTGCGGCGTTCGCCCACTACAGGCCGCGCCGGGCCCTGTGGGACACCCTCTGGGACAACAAGGCGATACGTCTCGGCGGGCTGTTCCTCCTGCTGGCCCTCTGCGGCTTGATCATCCTCGCGCTGGTGCGCGAGCAGACCGGCACCGAGGGCTTCCTGGTGGGCCTGGGCCTGGCCGTGCTGCCCGTACCACTGCTGATAGCCGCGTTCCGCTGGATGGACCGGGTCGAGCCCACCCCCTGGCGGAACCTGGCCTTCGCCTTCGCCTGGGGCGCGTGCGCGGCCACTCTGGTGTCGCTGTTGGCCAATGGCTGGGCGACGAAGTGGCTCGTCACCACGATCGACTTCTCCGAGCGCGGCGACGTCTCGACGGTGGGCGCGACGTTTGTGGCACCGGTGGTGGAGGAGAGCGGCAAGGCCGTGGCGGTGCTCCTCCTCTACCTCTTCCGGCGACGCGACTTCAACGGCATCGTCGACGGTGTGGTGATCGCCGGCATCACGGCGACGGGCTTCGCCTTCACCGAGAACATCCTCTACCTGGGCAACGCCTTCGCGTCCGACCAGAGCTTCGGCTACACGGGCCTGCACTCGACGACGGCGGCCACGTTCTTCATCCGCGTGCTGATGTCGCCGTTCGCGCACCCGCTCTTCACGTCGATGACGGGCCTGGGCTTCGGCCTGGCGGCGACACTGGCGACGCACCGCCGCGTCCTGCGCGTGCTCGTACCCGTCGTCGCCCTGCTGACGGCCATGCTCCTGCACGGCCTGTGGAACGGCTCGGCGACCCTGGGCGGCCTGGGCTTCCTGGCGGTCTACGCCCTGTTCATGGTCCCGGTCTTCGGCCTGCTGACGTGGCTGACGATCTGGTCCCGCCAGAACGAACTGCGCACCGTCCAGACCCACCTGCCCGCCTACCAGGCCGCCGGCTGGATCACCGCGCCCGAGCCCTACGCCCTCTCCTCCATGCGCGCGCGGGGCATAGCCCGCGACGTGGCCCGCCGCACGGGCGGCCCGACCGCGGCCCGCACGGTCGCCGAGTACATATCCTTCGCCACGTCCCTGGCCTTCCTCCGCCACCGCGCCCACCGCGGCACCCCGGACCCGGACTTCACGGCAAGGGAACAGGAACTGCTGCACCACCTGTGGCAACGCAAGTCCATAGCCCAACCGGCCCTGGCCCAGGCCACGGCGGGCGTACCGCAACCGTTCGGCGGCCCGATGGCTTTCGGGGGACTGCCGGTGCAGCCCTGGGGGGCAGCGGGCCCGGCGATGCCGCAGGCCCCGGCTTGGTACCGGGCGCCGGGGCAGTAGATCTGAAGAGGCGCGAGCAGCGCAGCTGATGCGGGAACAGGCTCTGGTTAGGCACCTGACCAGAGCCGAATCGTTTCTCTCAGTCGACCAAGCCGTAGGAGACCGCAGAGGGAGATCCCTCCCAGCCTCCAGGCGTCATCCAAACGGACGCTATACCCAGGCCTTCGAGGTACGGGGCATACGCCTTGATGTCCTCGGTGAACAGGGCAAGGAGATGCGGTTTCCCTCCGTCGCTCTCCTCGAAGAGGAAGTGACTGTACTCAAAGAGCTGTCCCACAGCCTCACGTACAGCCGAGGTGGGGTTGTGGAGCTTGATCGCCTTGGCTTCCACCAACCACCACTGGCCATCCTTCTCCAGCTCGAGGTCCTTCGGATGATCAGTGAACGGCGTGAATCCTCGCTGCGCTATGTACTCCGCGAAACGGTTGATGAGATCTTCGTGGGCTCGGGTCTTGACGATGGTCTGCTCACGGATGTGGGCTATGTAGGCGCTGCTGTCCTTGGGCCTGAAGGCCGCAAGCCCGTTGGGCTTGCGCTTGCGCTGAGCAGCGACCGGCGGCGCATGGACGGTGGAGACGTAGCCCACCTGCAGTTCTTCGGCCACCACGCCCTCGGCCCAGACCTCGTCAGCAACAACGGCCGCCTCCCGAAGCACGTCAGCCAGATGCCAGAGGTCGTAGCACAGCATTGAGTCGCTGGGCAGTGACTCCAGTTCGTAGATGCGTGCAACCACGCTGCCGGCCTCATAGGCCAACGGGCGTGCCAGGTTGCAGTTGAAGTCCGGACGCACATCCCAGCCTGCCACCATGTCAGCAGGCAGCGCATTGCGGAGCATCTGTGCACGGGGAGACAGATGGGCGCGAAGCTCCTCACCCCGCAGCCGTTCCATCAGTTTCGTTACCCCTTGCTGGAGGGTGAGGGCCACTGTCTTGAGGTCGGCCGCGAAGATGTAGGCAAGGTAGAGCCCCTCCTTGGGATCTTCGGTGATATCCGGGTCAAAGAACCCAATCCACGGAGTTCGAGCTGCACTTCCCTTGCCCCCATAGCCCTTCGCCATGAGTCCGACTGGCCTATCCAGAGCCAGCACTTCACCCGCCTGACGCAAGAGGTCCTGGGCAGGTACACCCTTTCCCGTGCCCAGAGCAGCGTCGTAGGACTCGCCAACACCCAGGAGCAGATCACGTATCCCCATGACCAGACCCTACTCACAGTCGATCAACATCAGTCGCAATCTGGTCGAAGACCATCTTCGCCGCGCAACCCTGGGAAGAGACCACCACCGCGAGGTGCGAGCACTCCTCAACTAGCTGTCACACCACACTGGTAGAACATCACCATCGTTTGAGCAGACGAGGGGGCGCCACCTTGAGCACGAAGCCAACGCCAGTGCCTGGCCTGTACGAGCAGCTGATCACCTCGCGCATGGAAGCGCACTTACAGGAGCTGGAAGCTAACGGTTGGCAGACCGTCGCCCGGCCGGTGGGTGAGCACTCCTCGCCGCATGTACTGGCGCGGTACATCGCCCAGACCGTTCAGCGCATCCTCGCCTCGCTGCCCGGGTCCGAGCAGGTGGTGGCGGCCAACCACATCCTCGAGTCCATGCGTGACCTCGACGGCGCCAAGCAGTGGATCGAGGTCATCGCTGACGGCCCGCGCCAGTTGCTTGCCGTCGCTGAACAAGAAGCTCCTGGCGTCTACGCCATCCGACCGGCTACGCCACTGTCGGATACCGCTCTCCTCACCAACGCCCCCGATGACCCCAACCTCGGCTTCGAGCTACGTGCCGAGTTGGCGACAGCCGACCGCGTCGATCTGCTCTGCGCTTTCGTGAAGTGGCACGGTCTACGCGTCCTCGAAGAGTCACTCAAGAGCGCAGTTGCTCGCGGAGTGCCCATCCGCGTCATCACGACGACCTACATCGGCGCCACCGAGCGGAAGGCGCTGGACCGGCTGGCGCGAGAGTTCAACGCTGAGGTCAAGGTCAACTACGAGATTCGGTCCACCCGCCTCCATGCGAAGGCTTGGCTCATCCGCAGAAACAGCGGGTACGACACCGCATACGTCGGTAGCTCCAACCTCTCTCGGGCCGCGCTCCTGGACGGGTTGGAGTGGAATGTCAGGCTGTCGTCGGTGGCGACCCCAGCTGTGCTCAAGAAGTTCGAGGCGACCTTCGATGCCTACTGGAGTGACCCCGCCTTCGAGCGCTACTCCCCTGACGAAGATGCTGAGCGTTTGGATGCGGCCCTCGAGCAGGCCAGCGGAAAGCAGCGAGGCGATAAGCCCGTCATCAGCCTGTCCGGACTGGAGGCCCAGCCCTACCCCTATCAGAAGGACATGCTGGAGCGGCTCCAAGTCGAGCGCGACGTCCACGACCGCCACCGGAACCTTCTTGTCGCCGCGACCGGCACCGGTAAGACAGTGATGGCGGCTTTCGACTACCGGGCACTACAGAAGAAGCACAAGGACCGCAACCTCAAGCTCCTCTTCGTCGCTCATCGTAAAGAGATCTTGAATCAGTCCCTGCTCACCTACCAGCAGGTACTCAACGATGCAAACTTCGGGGAATTGTTCGTCGGAGGTGACGTACCAGAAGACTGGACGCACGTCTTCGCTAGCGTTCAATCGCTCCACGCTCGTTCGCTCGAACGCCTCGCTCCTGATCACTTTGATGTAATCGTCATTGACGAGTTCCATCATGGTGTCTCGCCAACATATCGGCGCATCATCGATCACTTCAAACCCATCGAGCTTCTCGGCCTGACCGCCACGCCTGAGCGGATGGACGGCCGGAATGTCCAAGACGAGTTCTTCGATGGCCACATCGCCGCAGAGATGCGCCTGTGGGAGGCGTTGGAGAACGACCTTCTCAGCCCCTTTCACTACTTCGGGATCGCCGACAGCGTGGACTTGGCGGGACTGACGTGGAAGCGCGGAGCGTATGACACCAACGAACTGAACAAGGTGTTCACCGGGAACCACGCTCGCGCTCGCCTAGTCGTTAAAGCTGTCCAGGACAAGGTCTCAGACTCCGGCTCCATGCGCGCCCTCGGCTTCTGCGTCTCGGTTGCCCACGCCCACTTCATGGCTGACTTCTTCCGAAAGGCCGGCGTCAACGCCAAAGCACTCGATGGCGCCACTCCCCCCGCAGAGCGCGCGCAGGCTTTGGCTGAGCTACGCGGCGGAAAGATCCAGGTTCTCTTCTCCGTCGACCTGTTCAACGAAGGGCTGGACATCCCCGACGTAGACACGTTGCTTCTGCTGCGTCCTACCAACAGTGCCACGGTCTTCCTGCAGCAGCTCGGGCGCGGTCTACGACGAACCCCCGACAAGGCGGTACTGACCGTCCTCGACTTCATCGGACAGCACAGAAAGGAATTCCGCTTCGAGGAGCAGTTCCGTGCGTTGACCAATCTCACGCGCAACCGTCTGGTCGACAGCATGGAGCAAGACTTTCCGCTGCTGCCGTCGGGTTGCCAGATTGTGTTGGACCGCAAGTCAAAACAGCGGATCCTCGACAACATCAAGAGTCAGATCAATGTCAACGTCACACAGCTGACCCGGGAAGTCGCGGCCTATGCCCAGCCCAAGCTCGCCGATTACCTCCACGAGAGCCGACGGGAGCTGAAGGAGCTCTACCGCTCCAACAACTCTTGGACCCGTCTTCTCCGTAGGGCAGACCTTCTCCCCTCAGCGGGGCCTGAAGGCGAAGAATCCCTGCTCAAGCGGGTCTCAGCCTTCCTCCACGTAGATGATCCATCTCGCGTCGCCGCCTACAGTCGCATGCTGGAAGATGACGCCCCACCGTATGAATCCTTGGATGAGCGGGAGCAGGCGTACGCCCGCATGTTGTTCTTCTCCCTTTGGCCCCTCGGAGGAGGCTTTGCCTCGTACTCCGAGGGTCTGAAGTCGCTCGCCAATCAGACCGCCCTTCGGAATGAGTTGCGACAGGTACTGCAGTACAACCTCGACCACACCGAGCACCTGCCGGTGTCGATGGTGGGACCGCAAGCAGGCATCCCTTTGACTATTCATGCCTCTTACAGCCGGGAAGAGATACTCCCCGCCCTGGAACAGGCAGGCCTGGGCGGACCTCTCCCCGGATACTTCCAGGAAGGCGTGAAGTGGTGCGAGAGCATGAACATCGATGCTCTTCTCATCACACTCAAGAAGGATGAAAAAGACTTCTCGCCAGAAACGCGCTACAAGGATTACGCAAAGAGTCCTTGGCTCTTCCACTGGGAAACCCAAAACCGGACGTCGAGCACCTCGTCGACGGGGGCGAGGTACCAGACCCACAAGGAACACGGCTCCAGCATCTTCTTGTTCGTCCGCCGCTACAAGAAGACCGACATAGGCGGCCCCCAGCCCTGGATGTTCCTCGGGCCGGCCGAGTACGTCTCTCATGAAGGCAGCAGTCCCATGGGCATCACCTGGAAGCTTCAGCACGAGATGCCGGCTGACGTCTGGACGTACTCGACCATTGCCACCGGGTGAGGTGATTGCCTGGCCGCGTCCTCTACCCGGCCTTCACCAGCTCTGACCGCTGATGTGTGACGCTCGCGGGTCACTGCCACGCCACGGGCGCGGTGCCTTGGGGCCGGAGCTCGGGTTCCGGGGTTGGGTCAGCGGCGCTGCGGGCGTTTTCGCAGGTCGGCTTGTCGGGGCTTGAGCTTCGGGATTCGGGGGCCGGGACTCGAGCGCTCTGTCCAAGGAATGGGTGGTGGGTGATAACCCACCCACCCTCCCAAGTCCCGTCGCGGCGCACTCAGATGACTTTGGGCAACCAGGTCGCCACCATCCGCTGTCGGCGTGTAGCGTGCGCCACAACGAACAACCCCCGCCGGTGTTAGCAGCACCGAGCGGGGGTCTGACCACCCAGATCGAAAGCCGAGACGATCTCGATGGCTGACGCCAACCTTACCGCTGTCCCCATGGCCGCCGCCGGGTACGGCAAGCAATCCGCGCCCGATCAAGCGCCCCGCACCCGCAGCGACTTCGCGCATCTCCCCGCCCGTGAGGCGGCCATCGCCGCCTTCATCGACCGGCTTCCCGACGGTGCCGCCGTCGACATCAAGACCCTCGCCAAACAGATCCCCGCCTACGGGCAGCAGGCCGTGGCCACCGCCCTCAACAACCTCTCCAAGGCCGGTCATCTGCGGCGATTCCGCGAAACGATCACCAGCGACCGTACGCAGTGGGTCTCCCGTACGCACTTCTCCCGCACCGCACGTGACGACGCCTGGTGGGACCGCTTCCTGACGGAAGGCTCTGCTACTCAGTCGAGCCCTGAGCCCGGCCCTGAGCCGGATCCGATCCCTGTGCCCACACCTGCGCCCGCTCGGCCCACCTGCTCCCCCGCCTACCTCGCCCTCGCCACCCTCGGTCGCACCGAACCCCGGCTCGCCCTTTCCGCCGCCGAGTGCGCCGACCTCGAAGAGCTTGCCACCGAGTGGCTCAGCCGCGGCATCACGCCGCCCGACCTCGTCCGGATCCTCGCCGCCGGGCTCCCCAGCGCCGTCATCCACAGCCCAGGGGGCTTCACCCGGAAGAGGCTCATCGACAAGATGCCGCCCGAGCTTCCGCTTCCTCCGCAGGCGGCGGAGTCTCTGCCTGGCCCCCGCCGCGTCATGGAATGCACCGGCTGCGGCATCCCCGGCTGGCCCGAAGCGCTCCCCGGCGGCCTCTGTCGCAGTTGTCGCGGAGATCTCCCGGCGCCCGCCCCGGACGACGCCTGCGCCGACGTCCGTGCCCATGTGTCGCAACTGCGCCTCATGGCACGCGTCAGCCGTTAGCAGCGGCCGAGCACGTCAACGCCCCTATGCGAACTGCACCTGAATCACCGCGAGTTGGGGCCACTGACCTGTAGAGTCACGCCCGTGACGTCATGACGTACCCGCCTGTCCGGGACGCCCGCGGCTGGTCGGCCAACCCTCTTACGGGGAGCCCGACTGGGGCGCGGCCCCCGGTGCACCGGGATCGGCCGCGCCCATGGCCGGGTTCTCCGACCGGAGGACCTGACGGCTGTGGGCGACGCCCACCTGGAAGAACGGCGCGTTATGGGCCGTCACTGCAAGAAGAAAGACCGTGCCCTCCTAAGGGCCCTGCTCCACTGGTCGCTCCGTCTGATCACCGCCCTTGTGTCGGCGATCGTCGGGGGAGTTGTCCGGTGGTGGCTGGAGGTGAGGCACAAGCCGTAGGACCCCCGCTAAGAAAGCTAGCGGGGGGTCCACAGCAGTGGTCTTTCCACGGAGCCCGTCACCACGCCCTTGGTGGCGGGCTTCGCCATGCTGCGCGATCGCATCTGGCCGATGCGTCCGGCGTCCCGGCCGGGGCCCCGGTCGGGTGGACATGGCCTTCGCAGCGTAGCGCCCGTAGTGGACTTCATCCAGCGGTATCGGCAACTGGCGGCTACTGGGTGTCGCCCTCCGCGAGGGCCCCCGCCGTCCCGCGCAGCACGCGGAGTTAGCCTGCATGAGGCAGATCGTCTCTTGATGTGGAGGTCCCGGTAATGGCCGCAGAAGCACGCATTCCCACCGCCCTCGTCGCCGCCGGCGGGCTCGTCGGTGGGTACGGCGTCGCCCGGTGGACCAAGAAGCGGCCGCTGGGTGGGGTGGCGCTCGCCGTCGCCGGCGGGGTGGCCGCCAAGCAGTGGAATCAGCGTGCCGGGGCCTGCGCGGCCGCCGGGCTCAGTGGGCTGTACGTCGCCGCCTTCGCCGGGTCGCATCCGCTGGCCAAGAAGGTGGGCGCCTGGCCGTCCGTTCTCGGTGTCGCCGGGGCCGTCGCGCTCGCCTCCTGGGTTGTGGAGCGGCGCGCCTCCTAGGGCCTGTCGCCGCGGGGCAGACGGGAATGTGACGACAGGCCCTAGCAACGCCGCTCCACCGTCCGGCCTACGCCGACGCCTCCGTCAGCCTCGCCAGCTCCGCCTCCGTCAGCTTCAGGTCCGCCACCGCCAGCAGCGGCGGAAGCTGGTCCACCGTGCGGGCGCTGGCCAGCGGGGTGGCCACGGTCGGCTGGGCGGCCAGCCAGGCCAGGGCGACCGTGGCGAGCTCGGCGTCGTGGGCCGCCGCCACCTCGTCCAGGGCGGTGAGGACTCGCAGGCCTCGCTCCGATTCCAGGTGGACCGCGGCGCTGCCCGCCCGCGCGCTGTCCACCTTCGTCCCCGGGCGGTACTTGCCCGTCAGGAAGCCCGACGCCAGGGCGAAGTACGGGATGGCCGCCAGGCCGTGCGCCGCCGACACCTTCGCCAGTTCGCCCTCGTACGTGTCGCGCGAGACCAGGCTGTAGTGGGGTTGGATCGCCACGTACTTCGCCAGGCCGGCGGCATCCGAGTAGGTCAGGGACTTGTCCAGGCGATCCGCCGTGATGTTCGACGCGCCGATCTCCCTGACCTTGCCCTCCTCCACCAGCTCGTTCAGCGTCGTGATGATCTCCTCCACCGGCACCGACTCGTCGTCCACATGGGTGTAGTAGAGGTCGATGCAGTCCGTGCGCAGGCGGCGGAGCGAGGCCTCCACATCAGCCCTGATGACGTTTTTGGCCAGGCCGCGGTACGTCGGGACACCGTTGCCGACCTTCGTGGCCACCACTATCTCGTCGCGGTTGCCGCGGGCCGCCAGCCAGTTGCCGATGATGGTCTCGGACTCGCCGCCCTCGTTGCCCGGCACCCAGGCCGAGTAGACGTCCGCCGTGTCGATGAAGTTGCCGCCCGCCTCCGCGTACGCGTCGAGGACGGCGAAGGACTGCTTCTCGTCCGCCGTCCAGCCGAAGACGTTGCCGCCCAGGGCCAGGGGATGGACCAGGAGACTGCCGATCTTGCGATGAGTTCCAACCGGGTGAATGTCAGCCATGCGATGGTGCAACTCCCCTGCCGAATCTGTTATTCCGCAGGCGCCGGTGCCGGCAGGGGATCCGGAGGGTGGACGGACAGGGGGGTCGCGATGTCCTCGAGGGAGCGGCCTTCCGCTCGTACCGCCAGAAACGCCGCCACCACGCCGCCCATGCACATCAGCGCCGCGCCGATGCTGAACGCCAGGACCGTGTCACCCACCACGCCGCTCTGCGTGAGCGCGGCGAAGAGCAGCGGGCCGCTGATGCCGCCCGCCGCCGTGCCCACCGCGTAGAAGAAGGCGATGGCCATGGCCCGGGTCTCCATCGGGAAGATCTCGGAGACCGTGAGGTAGGCACTGCTCGCGCCCGCCGAGGCGAAGAAGAGCACGACGGCCCAGCAGGCGGTGAGGGTGACGGCGTTCAGCCGGCCCGAGCCGAAGAGCCAGGCCGTGCCGAAGAGCAGCACTCCGGCCAGCAGATAGGTCGAGGAGATCATGATGCGCCGGCCGACGGTGTCGAAGAGCTTGCCGAGGAGGAGCGGGCCGAGGAAATTGCCCACCGCTATGACGGCGAAGAAGTAGCCCGTGTGGGAGGTCGACACGCCGAAGAAGCGCGTGAGGATGGCGCCGAAGCCGAAGGTGATCGCGTTGTAGAGGAACGCCTGGCCGACGAAGAGGGCGAGCCCCAGGACGGCGCGGCGGCGGTAGTCGGAGAAGACCGTGCGCGCGATGTCGCGGAAGCCGAAGCTCTTGCGCTGCCGGATGGTGAGCCTGCCCTTGGGGGCCGGCAGCTTGATGCGCTTCTCGGCCATGACGCGCTTCTCGATCGAGGCCACCAGCTCTTCGGCTTCCTCGCCCCGGCCGTGGATGAACAGCCAGCGTGGACTTTCCGGCACCTGCCGCCGCACCAGCAGGATCACCAGTCCCAGGATCACGCCCAGGCCGAAGGTCAGCCGCCAGCCCACGTCCTTGGCGAAAATGCTCGTATCGAGCATCAGGATCGACAACAACGAACCCGCGATGGCGCCGAGCCAGAAGCTGCCGTTGATGATCAGGTCGACCCGGCCCCGGTAGACGGCCGGGATCAGCTCGTCGATGGCGGAGTTGATGGCCGCGTACTCGCCTCCGATGCCGAAGCCCGTCAGGAAACGGAAGGCGAAGAACCACCAGGAGTGGTACGAGACCGCGGTCAGCGCGGTCGCGCCCAGGTACACCGCCAGGGTGACCATGAAGAGTCTTTTACGGCCGAAGAGATCGGTCAGCCGGCCGAAGAAGAGCGCGCCGGAGCACGCTCCCGCCACATAGAGCGCCGCCGCCAGGCCCGTCACCCCGCCCGAGGTGATCGACAGGCCGCTGCCCTGCTCGGAGAGACGGCCGGCGATATTGCCGACGACCGTCACCTCCAGGCCGTCCAGCACCCACACCGTGCCGAGCCCGATCACCACCGTCCAGTGCCACCGGGACCAGGGGAGGCGGTCCAGGCGCGCGGGCACCGAGGTGGTGATCGTGGTCGCGGTCGTCGTCACACGATCTGATTTCCCGATCGGCGACAGAACATTCCCAATCAATCCCGACAAAACATCATTTGGATGCGGGGGCGGGGTCCCCCGCTGCTACGGCTGCAGGCCCCTGCCCCTCAGCCATGACAGCGGATCGACCGGCGAGCCCCCGCCCGGCCGCACCTCGAGGTGCAGATGAGGTCCGGTGACATTGCCCGTCGCGCCGACCCGCCCGATGACCGTGCCGGGGCCCACCTTCCCCGACGTCACGACCATCGACGACAGGTGGCAGTACCAGATCTCGGTGCCGTCGTTGAGCGTCAGCACGATCCGGTAGCCGTACGCGCCCGCCCACCCCGCCTGGGTGACCGTGCCGCCGCCCACCGCCTTGACCGGGGTGCCGGTCGGGGCGGCGAAGTCCTCGCCGGTGTGGTTCGCGGACCACATGTTGCCCGACTGACCGAAGCCGGCGGTGAGCGTGTACGAGCCCACGGGCAGCGTGTACGAACCGGTACGGGCGCCTCCGCCCGTGGAACGGTCCGCGCGGCGGTCGGACGAACGTTCGCCCCCGGAGTCGGCGCCGGAGCCGGAGTCCGAGCCGGAGGCGTTGTCCCCGGCGGACGCCGACCGCTCCTCGGGCCCGGCCTCCTGACCGTCGCCCTTCTCCGCCTGCTCGGCCTTCTTCGTCTCTTCCGCCTCGTGCGCCTCGGCCTTCTCCGCAGCCGCCTTGCGCTGCGACTCCGCGGCCGAGCGCTCCGCGCTCTCGCGCGCCGAGGCGTCCGCGGCGCTCTGCTGGTGCTCCGCTTGCTGCAGGATGCGGGCGCGCAGCGCCTCGCCCGCGTCGGCGGTGCTGTGGCCGGCGGCCGCGGTCGTCTGTACGCCACCGGCCCCGCCCGCACCACCAGCGCCATCCACACCACCGGCGCCGGTGGCGTCACTGTCCTTCTCTGCCTCACTCGCCAGGAGCGAGCCGACGCCCGGGATCTTCTGGGCCAGGTCCGGCACGGAGATTGCCGCCGCCGGACGGTCCTGGGCGCTCGCCATGCCGCCCGCGCCGACCGCCGCGATCACGCCGACGCCGAGCACGGCGCCGCTGCGGGCCATCGTGCCGCCGCGCTGCTTGACGACGCGGTGTCTGCCGCGGGCGGGAGGCGCCACCGACTCCTCGGAGGGGTTCCACTCGGCCCACGGCTCCTCGTCGCCGGCGGGGCGGTGGGGGACGTTCGTCGGGTCGTACGAACTGCCGTCCAGATCAGTCCTGTTGGACGCCACGGAGGCGCACTCCTTTCCTTCCGACTCGCCTACCGGGTTAGCTGACGGGTTCGGAGCAGGAAGGTCTCCTACGGACCGGTGTGCGGCCCGATTCACCCCAAAGGTTGATGGTTCCCCGGTTCCACCCACGGGATTCGGCGAAGGCACGCGGTGCCGCCTCTTGCGACGGTTGCAACGACCGCGCTGCGTTATCGAACGTTAATAGACATGGCGGCTGGAATCCAAGCCGAAAGCATGAATCCGTACGCCTCTTGGAGTGAGTTCGCGCTACATCGGACTTGACCGTTCGTCAGTCGTTATCCGGCTGAATGCGGACCGTACGCGCGGTCACCTGCGCGATCGGCTGGGTGACGGTGGCGACGGCGGTGGCCGGGCGGTGACGGCCGTCGACGCGCCGGATGGCGAGGAGGGCCATGTCGTCGTCCGACGGGCCGCCCGCGTGGCGGACGACGTCCGCGGTGAGGGCGTCCAGCAGCGTCTCCGGGTTCTTGAACTGCCTGCCGTGCAGGCGCCGCCGGGGGTCGTAGAAGGTGCCGCTCGCGTCCCGCGCCTCGGTCACCCCGTCGGTGAACAGCAGCAGGGTCGCGCCGGCCGGGAACTCCCACTCCTCCACCCGGTCCGGCCACGCGCCCAGCTCCCCCATGCCCAGCGGCAGCGCGGGCACGGCGGGGTGCGCCTCGCCGACGACGCCGTCCGGGTAGAGCAGGAGCGGCGGCGGGTGGCCGCGGTTGACCAGGCGCAGCGAGCCGGTGCCGGGCGAGACCTCGGCGAGCACGGCGGTGGTGAAGCCCTCGCTCTCCTCGAGGTTTGCCCGTCGTGCGCCCTCGCGCTGCAATGCGCGCTCCAGCCGCGCCGCAAGCCCCTCCAGCGTGCGCTCCTGCTCCGCCGCCTCCCGGAACGCGCCGACCACCACCGCGACCGCCTCGACGGCACCGAGTCCCTTGCCGCGGACGTCGCCGACGATGACGCGCACGCCGTGCGGGGTGTCCTGCACCGCGTACAGGTCGCCGCCGATCCGGGCGTCGGCCTGCGCCGCCACGTAGCGCGCGGCGACGCGCAGCCCGGCGATACGGGACGGGGGCGCGGGGAGCACGGCGCGCTGGGCCGCCTCCGCGATGCCGCGCACGGACGCCAGCCGGCGGTCGCCGCGGTGGACGACGTGGTTGATGCCGAGGGCGAGGGCGCCGACGGTCAGGACGGTCACGACCTCGGTCACGGACTCGCCCGTCTCGGGTGCCTGGTGGCCCACCGTGAGCCCGATCATGGCCGCCAGGGCCATGAGCGCGGTGACGAGCGTGCCGCGCGGGGAGAGAAGTGGTGCCGCGACGAGCGGGGCGGAGGCGAAGAAGGGGGCCGAGGAGTACTTCGGGGGCGTGAGCGTGTCGAAGAGGATGCCGGCGGCGATCAGAGCGACGGGCAGCCCGCGCGCCCGGACCGAGCGGCCCCGCACAGGGCGCTGCCCGAGCTGCTTGAGCTGTTCGACCTGCTTGAGCTGCTTGAGCCGCTTGAGCTGTTCGACCTCGAGCCCGTCGTGCCGCTTCCCCACCGTGTGCTCTCCTGACCGCCGGACGCCGTTACGCATTGCGTCTCACCCTTGCGGGTGTGGCGGAGGTGGGCGAACGGGGTTGCGCCGAACGAGGGGGGTGGGGGCGGGCCGTCGGCCCGCCCCCGTACTGCCTTCAGCCCGCGGTCAGCTCGCCGACGGGCGGCTGCCGCCGCTGCCGCCGTTGCCGCCGCGTCGACGCGGACGGCCGGAGCCGCCGGCCCGCGCGGGACGCCCCTGCGACGGCCCCTGCCCGGAGCCCTGACCGCCGGACCGCTGCCCCTGGCCCGAGCCCTGACCACCGGACCGCTGACTCTGGCCCTGCCCCGGCCCACCGGACCGCTGCCCCTGCGGCTGGCGCCGCACCCGCGTCCGCGTCTGCGACTGCGACTGCCGCTTCGGGGCCTGCGCCTGCGGCTGCTGCGGCGGCGCTATGACCACCGGGACCCCGCTGGGCTGACGCGCGCCCGTGACGCGGGCGAGCTCCGGGTCCTCCGGCTGCACCCTGGCCGTCTGGGGCGTGATCTTCGCGGTCGCCATCATCCGGCTCATCTCGCGGCGCTGCTCCGGCAGCACCAGCGTGACGACGGTGCCGGACTCCCCCGCACGGGCCGTACGGCCGCCACGGTGCAGGTAGTCCTTGTGGTCGACGGGCGGGTCGATGTTGACGACCAGGTCGAGGCCGTCGATGTGGATGCCGCGCGCCGCGACGTTCGTCGCGATGAGCGCGGTGACCTGGTCGGTGCGGAACTGCTCCAGCACGCGGTTGCGCTGCGGCTGGCTCTTGCCGCCGTGCAGCGCGGCGGCTCGTACGCCCTCGGACAGCAGTCGCTTGACCAGCCGGTCGGCGCCCCGCTTGGTGTCCACGAACATGATCACGCGGCCCTCGCGTGCCGCGATCCGGGTGACGACGGTCTTCTTCACCGTCTCGTCCGCGACGTGCAGCAGGTGGTGCTCCATCGTGACGACCGCGCCGGCGGACGGGTCGACGGAGTGCGTGACCGGGTCGCTGAGGAAGCGGCGGACGAGGCGGTCCACGTTGCGGTCCAGCGTCGCGCTGAACAGCATCCGCTGGCCGTCCGGGTCGACCTGGTCGAGCAGCCGGGTGACCTGCGGCAGGAAGCCCATGTCGGCCATCTGGTCGGCCTCGTCCAGGACCGTGATCGCCACGTCGCCGAGCTTGCAGTCGCCGCGCTGGATGAGGTCCGCGAGCCGGCCCGGCGTCGCGACCAGCACCTCCGCGCCGCGCGCGAGGGACTGGGCCTGGCGGCCGATGGACATGCCACCGACGACCGTGGTCATCCGCAGGTTGACGGCGGTCGCGTACGGGCTGAGCGAGTCGGTGACCTGCTGCGCGAGCTCACGGGTGGGGACGAGGACGAGCGCGAGCGGACGTCCCGGCTCCGCCCGGCGCCCGGCGGTACGGGCCAGCAGCGCCAGGCCGAAGGCCAGGGTCTTGCCGGAACCCGTCCGCCCGCGGCCGAGGACGTCCCGGCCCGCCAGCGAGTTGGGCAGGGTCGCGGCCTGGATCGGGAACGGCTCGGTGACGCCTTCGCGCGTCAGCGTGTTGAGCAGGCCGGCGGGCATGTCCAGCTCGGCGAAGGAGCCGACCGGCGGAAGCGCCGGAGTCGTGCTCACCGGCGTCTCGAACTCGCCCTGGGGCTCGACGGGACGACGGCGCGCCTCCTGCTGCCGGCCGCCGCCCTCGCCACCGCGCGAACGCGAGGGGCGCGAGGAACGCGCGGGACGCGACGAACGGGGCGAACGCTCGGAGTGCTCGGAACGCTTGAGGCGCTCGGACTGTGCGGGCCGCTCGGAGCGCGCCGGGCGCTCGGAACGGGTGGGGCGCTGCTCGGAACCAGCGGGGCGTGCGGCGGAGCGAGACATTCGGGGACCTTCCCTCAATGGGGTGCAAGGCCCCCTGTTCGGACGGACGCGACGATGGGGCCCGCACCGTGGTGCGGGCCCCATCGTGAGCGTCAGCGCTGAGCGCTTCGGATCGTCAGATGGTGACGATGTTCTCCGCCTGCAGGCCCTTCTGGCCCTGCGTGACGTCGAACGAGACCTTCTGGCCCTCGAAGAGCTCACGGAAGCCGTTGGAGGCGATGTTCGAGTAGTGGGCGAAGACGTCGGGGCCGCCGCCGTCCTGCTCGATGAAGCCGAAGCCCTTTTCCGAGTTGAACCACTTCACGGTGCCGGTCGCCATGTCTGTCTCCTTAGTGATGGGATGGGCCCCAAACCGGAAATAGACCGGCGAAAACAAAAATGCGCCATCGGCTACATGACCGAGGCGCACACGAGTTCATGGGTACCACAACTGCAACTCGAACAATCGTAGCACGGAACGGCGGGCGCAATGGCGCGTACATGACCATTGCAGCCCATACGCCCGTGCCCGCGACGGCACGAGGCCGGCCCGGACGTCCAGGCCCTCCCCGCCGGCCCTATAACTCCACCCCCTGCGCGCGGGCATGCCGATCCGCCGCGACCTCGGCCTCGGCCTCGTCGAGATAGACCTCACACACGAGCCGGCCGTCGGCCGTCATGTTGTGCTCCAGCTCCCAGAGGCTGACCTCGCCCCCGCCCTCGAGCAGGAACGCGTGCTCGTAGAACCGGCACCAGGTGGCGTCCCGGCCCGCGCCCCGGCGCCTGGGCTTGGTGATCAGCGCGATGTGGTGGCCGAGCGCCCCCTCGAGCAGCTCGCGCACCACCTCGCCCGGCCCGTCCGCGTTCTCCGCGCGCCGCAACAGCCGGCGGGCGTGGTCGGGCGAGGCCTCGGACACGTACTCCCGCCGGGGCCGCGTCGGGCCCATGGCGAGCAGCAGCTCCTCCGCCAGCCAGGCCGGCAGCTCCTCCGCCTCGCTCCCCGGGCCGATGCCTCCCCCGCCGATCCGGTCGTGCACGCGGCGCTCGGCGGCGTCCAGCGCGTTCTCGTCCGTGTACAGCTCGTACAGGAAACGCTCGTCCGGGCCGGTGTCGTGCTCGAGCTCGTGGAGCAGCAGGCTGCTGCCGTCCGCGAGGAGGAAGATGTGCCGGTAGGTGTTGCACCGCAGGGAGCGGTCCTCGTCGTTGCGCTGGCGGTACGAGCGGAGCTCGGCCTGGTGCATCAGCGCGGTGCCCAGCCGCTCCAGCACCCGTTCGCCGATCTCGAACCCGTTCTGCGCCCGTTTCAGCAGCTCCTCCACGTGCTCGGCCGGGGTCGGCTCGGGCTCGCCGCCCGGGCGGGCGCACCCGGGAGCGGAAGCGGGACCGTCACCGGGGCCGCGCTCATGGCCGTGGTCGGGGCCACCGACCTCGTCGTTCGGCTCGCCGTAGCCCATGCTCTCGCCCTCGCCCCCGCCCGCTCGCGTCTTCGCCATGCTGCCGACCTCCCGAGCCTCGCCACGCCGAACCCCACCCCGCGCACTTACCGTAGCGGCGCGAACACGGGACGGGGGCGGGGTTTTCACCAACTGGCGCGAGGCCGACCGTGGACCGGGTGAACCGCCCCGGCCGGCCGCTGACGCCACTCGCAGGGGCGTCCCCCGAACGCCCGGCGCAACGGGCGCACCGCCACAGGCGCACCTAGCGTGCGCGTCATGACCCTTGGACTCGTCGTCATCACCGGGGCCAGCTCCGGGTTCGGCGCCGCGTGCGCGCGGTGGTTCGCGGAGGACGGCCACCCGCTGCTGCTCCTGGCCCGGCGCACCGACCGTCTCGAGTCCCTCGGCCTGCCCAAGACGATGTCCCGCCCGGTCGACGTCACCGACCGGGCGGCCGTGGTGACGGCCGTGCGGGAGGCGGAGGCCGAGTTCGGTCCGGCGGACGCGATCGTCAACAGCGCCGGCGTCATGCTCACCGGCGACCCCCTCGAGCAGGATCCGGTCGAATGGGACCGGATGATCGACGTCAATGTGCGCGGCGTCCTCAACGGCGTGCACGCCGTCCTGCCCGGCATGGCCGAACGCGGCCGCGGCACGATCATCAACATCAGCTCGATCGCCGGCCGCAAGACCTTCGGGTCGAACGCGATCTACTGCGCCACGAAAGCCGCGGTGCACGCCGCCTCCGAGGCCGTCCGCGAGATGGCGGCGCCGCACGGCGTGCGCGTCACCGTCATCGCGCCGGGCTACGCGGCCACCGAGCTCAGCTCGCACATCACGGACGCCGAGACCCGGGCCGCGTACCAGGCGGCGGAGGCCTCGCTGGAGGGCGGGCTGAGCGCGGACGACGTCGCGCGGGCGATCCTGTACTGCTACCGGCAGCCGCAGAACGTCTGCATCCGGGAGATCGTGCTGGCGGACACGGGCCAGACGATCTAGTACCAGCGGCGCTCCCCAGGGCCCGTGCCGACCACCGAACACGCCCTAGGCCCCCTTCCGCCCGCCCGTCCACCACCCCGCCACCGACCACCCCGCCAGTGCCAGGGCCGACAGCAGCAGCCCCGCCCCCACGAACGAGCCGGCCGGAGCGGCGTCCACGGCGAACGGGAGCAGCAGCAGTCCGGCCGTGCCGGCCGTGCGGACCGCCGTCTGGTCGACCGTGAGCAGCCGCAGCCGCTCCGCCGGCGCGAAGCAGGACAGGTGGGCGCGCAGCGTCACCGCCGTGACGGGGAAGAGCAGCCCGGAGGTCACGCACAGCGCGATGACCATCGTCATCGAGTCGGCGACGCCGAGCCCGGCCAGCGAGAGGCCGGCAGCCGTCCAGGCCAGGCAGTAGGTGGCGAGCCAGGGCAGGCGGCTGGGCAGGTGGCCGGTGAGCAGGTTGCCGGCCAGCCCGCCGGCCGCGGTGGCGCCGAGGGCCAGCCCGTAGCCGGCGGCTCCCTGGCCGAAGCGGGTGACGAGCAGCGGGGGCAGGCCGACGGTGGAGACCGCGGCGGTGAACAGGGCCACCCCGTGCACGGCGACCGCGACGGCCACGCGCGGGTGCGCCCGCAGTACCGGCCAGGCCCGTACCGCCGGGACGGAGACGGACGGGACGCGCACGCCCGCCGTGGCCAGTGCCGTGCGCCGCCCGAGCCAGCCGAGGGCGACGGCCGACACGGCGAAGGTGAACCCGTCGATCGCGAAGAGGTGGATCTCGGGCACGAGCACCAGGAGCGCCCCCACGCCGCCCTGGCCGACGGCGGCCGCCACGCGCGCGGTGAGGTCGAACAGCGCGCTCACCTGCGGCACCTCCGCCGGCTCGACCAACTGCGGGATCAGCGCCCCGAGGTTGGGCTCGAAGACGGCGCTGAGGCAGCCGAGCAGCAGGACGAGGACGAGCATCACCACGAAGCCCGGCGGGTCCGGCGACCACAGCACGGGCACGGCGACGGCCACGAGAGCGCGCCCGGCGTCGACGCGGGCCAGCGAGCGCCAGCAGGTGAAGCGCGCCACCACCGAGCCGAGGGCGCCGACGGCGATGTACGGCAGCGACTCGACGACGCCGACCAGCCCCATCAGGGAGGACGAGCCGGTCGACTCGTACACCACCCACATCGCCGCCAGCCCGTAGAGGCGGTCGCCCAGGACGGACAACGCCATCGACAGCCACAGCACCCGCACGGGCCTGGAGCGCAGCAGCCGCATATGCCTCATGGCGCACATACCTCCGGCACTTCCGATCCGGGGTCCGTCACCCTAGGGCCGCCCTCACCACCCCATCACCGGCAAACCCTCGCGAAACCGGACCGGAATGCCCCCGCGACCACCCGCACGTGTGGCGACCCCACCCGCCGGCCCGCACCACCCTCACCGAACCGGACCGGGCCGAGCCCCGCGACATCCGGCGACATCCCGGACGAGCTCCCCGGCACGCCCCCTGCACCGCCCCCGGACAACGCAAAGAGGCCCAGGTCAGACGAATCCGACCTGGGCCTCCGCGGTAGGCCGTGTGGGACTCGAACCCACAACCAATGGATTAAAAGTCCACTGCTCTGCCAATTGAGCTAACGGCCCGCACACCGCAGCATAGCCCGGCCGACCGCCGGAGCCCGAGTCCTTATGGCCAATGGCGGCTCAGGCAGTTGTACGAAGAGGCGATGGGGCCGGACGCACGAGGGCCCGTGCGGCACGAGCGTGCCGAACGGGCCCTCAGATCAGCTGGTGCGATCAGCCGTTGCGCTTCCAGCGCGGCTTGTCGTCGCGGCGGCCGAACGAGGAGTTGGCGCCACGGTGGTCGTCGCGGCGGCCGTACGGACGGTCGCTGCTGCCCGAGCGGTAACCGCCGGAGGGGCGGTTGTCGTCGCGGCGGTCACGGTTGAACGGACGGTCGCTGCCGCCGGAGCGGAAGCCGCCGGAGGGGCGGTCGTCGCGACGGAAGCCGCCGGAGGGGCGGTCGTCACGGCGGAAGCCGCCACGGTCGTCACGACGGTCGTCACGGCGGAAACCACCACGGTCGCCGTCACGGTCCTCACGACGGAAACCACCGGAGGGGCGGTCGTCACGGCGGAAGCCACCGCGGTCATCGCGACGGTCCGT
>NZ_JBITZS010000012.1:176587-196823 GCF_044547045.1 Streptomyces sp. NPDC053048 | reverse complement strand
GGTCGTCGCGACGGAAGCCGCCGGAGGGGCGGTCGTCACGGCGGAAGCCACCGCGGTCGTCACGACGGTCGTCACGGCGGAAACCACCACGGTCGCCGTCACGGTCGTCGCGACGGAAGCCGCCGGAGGGGCGGTCGTCACGGCGGAAGCCACCGCGGTCGTCACGACGGTCGTCACGGCGGAAACCACCACGGTCGCCACCGCGCTCGTCACGACGGTCGTCGCGGCGGAAGCCGCCACGGTCGCCACCGCGGTCGTCACGGCGGTCGCCGCGGCGCTCGAAGTTGCCCCGCTCGTCGCGGCGCTCGTGGGCGGGCGCGGTCTGCGCCGGGACGGCCGCGGCGGGCGCGGCCGCAGCCTCGGCGGCGGCCTCGGCCTGGGCCTCCTCGGCAGCGGCGGCCACCGCGGCCTCCGGGTCCTCACCGCGCTCGCGGGCGGCGCGGGCCAGCAGGCGGTCGGCCTCCTCGCGGAGCTCCGCCGCACGGCGCTGGGCGCGCTCGACCTGGCGGTTGAGGTCGGCCAGCTCGCGCTCGGCCTGCTTGGCGGCGTTGGAGGCGGAGTCGGCCTGGACCTCGGTGAGGGAACGGGCGCCGGTGATCTTGGCGACGTCCTCGTCGAAGGCGCCGGCGCCGCCGACGATGTGGCGCGAAGCGTCGACGCCCGCGTCCTCCATCAGGCGGAAGATCTGCTTGCGCTGGTGCGGCAGGGCCAGGGAGACGACCGTGCCGGACTGGCCGGCACGCGCGGTGCGGCCCGAGCGGTGCAGGTAGTCCTTGTGGTCACCGGCGGGGTCGACGTTCAGGACCAGGTCGATGCCGTCGACGTGGATGCCGCGGGCGGCGACGTCGGTGGCGACCAGGCAGTTGACGTAGCCGGCCTTGAAGTCCTCCAGGACGCGGGTACGGGCGCCCTGGGTCATACCGCCGTGCAGCGCGTCCGCGCGGACACCGGCGTCGAGCAGCTGCTCGGCGACGCGGTCGGCGCCCATCTGGGTGCGGACGAAGATGATGGTGCGGCCCTTGCGGGCGGCGATGGCGGCCGTGACCGGGGCCTTGTCCTTCGGCTTCACGACGAGGACGTGGTGGGTCATGGTCGAGACGGCACCGGCGGACGGGTCGACCTCGTGCGTGACCGGGCTGACCAGGTAGCGCTTGACGAGGGTGTCGATCTCGTTCTCCAGCGTCGCGGAGAACAGCAGGCGCTGGCCGCCGGACGGCACCAGGTCGAGGATCTCGGTGACCTCGGGCAGGAAGCCCATGTCGGCCATCTGGTCGGCCTCGTCGAGGACGGCGACCTGGACCTTGTCGAGGGAGGCGGCACCACGGTTGATGATGTCGCGCAGGCGGCCCGGGGTGGCGACGAGGATGTCGACGCCGCGCTCCAGGGCGTAGATCTGGTTGCCCATGGACGTACCGCCGCAGACGACCTTCATCTTCAGGCCGAGCACGTCGCCGTACGGCTGGAGGGCGTCGGCGACCTGCATCGCCAGCTCGCGGGTCGGGGTGAGGATCAGGCCGCGGGGGCGCTTCTTCTCGGTGTGACCGCCGGCCAGCGTCGACAGCAGCGGCAGACCGAAGGAGAGGGTCTTGCCGGAGCCGGTGCGGCCGCGGCCGAGGATGTCCTTGCCGGCCAGGGCGTCCGGGATGGTCGCCGCCTGGATCGGGAAGGGCGTGGTCACGCCGTTCTGGGCCAGCTTGCGGACGATCGCGTCGTCGAGGCCCAGGTCACCGAAGGTGATCTGCGGCTCGGTGGGCTCCTGAGCGGCCTCCACGGCCTCGGCGACGACCTCGGCGGTCTCGACGATCATCTCGTCGGCCTCGGGCATGGTGGTGGTGTCAGTGGAAATGGACATGCGAAATGCGAAACCTTCCGGAGTTTCGGCACGCGCCCAAGCTCCGTGTCGGCTTCACAAATGACCGCCTCGATGCGGTCAGCCACGGCAAGGTAAGGAACGCGCCACACGGCGCGCTTCTGTCAGGCGCCGGGCAAATGGGATCAAACGATCTACCACCATACGCACCCAATGCCATGGCGCGCAAGCCGCTGTCGCATGGCCTGCGCCACACAGACCCTACCGCTGAGCCCCGCGGCCGCCCGGCCCCCCTGCGCCGGGCCCCTACGACGGGCCCGCCTGCGGCCCCGGCTGCGGGGACGGCGGGGCGGACGACGGCGGCTGCGAGGGCGGCGACGGCGGCGCCTGGCTGCTCGGGGGCTGCGTGGGCGGCTGCGGGGGCGCCGACGGCTTGCCGGGCGCGGGCGGGGTACCCGGACCGGAGCCGGCCGGGGGCTTGTGCGGCGCGTCCGGCTTGTCCGGCCGTCCGGCGGGCGGCGAGGCCCCCGGGGCGGCCGATGGCGCCGCCGAAGCGGAACCCGATCGTCCGCCCTTGGCGGCCGGGCTTCCGCTCGCGCCGCCCTTGGCCCCCTTCGCGTCCGTACGTCCGCCCCGGCCGGCCGGCAGCCGCAGGCCCCCGTCGGGCTCCGCCCCGCTCTCGCGCTGCTTGCCCGCCCCCGAGGGCGCCGGGCGCCCGGGGTCGCTCACGCTCATGCACCCGCCCAGGGCCAGAGTGGCCACGGCCGCGGCCGCGATACGGGTGAACGCTGACGCGTGCGCCGACAGTGCGCGCATGGGGAAGACCGCCTTCGGGTACAGGGGACAGGCTTCCTGCCCAACTGGCCCCGCCCCGCCCAGGACACGCCGGGGCGTGCGCGCATCAGCCATCGATCATCCGTAGCCCAGGCCACGATCATCGGTAGCCCCAGCCGCCGATCAGCCGCCCGCGGCCGCCCGGCCGCCCCGGCACGCACGCGCGCGTGCCCGCGCCCCGCCCGCCGGTCAGCCGTAGCCCAGCGCGTGCAGCCTCGCGTCGTCGATACCGAAGTGGTGCGCGACCTCGTGAACGACCGTCACCTCCACCTCGGCCACGACCTCCTCCCGGCTCCCGCACATCCGCAGCGTCGGCCCGCGGTAGATCGTGATGCGGTCCGGCAGCACCCCGGCGTACCACTCGCCGCGCTCGGTCAGCGGCGTGCCCTCGTACAGCCCGAGCAGATCCGGGGCGTCCGCCGCGGGCTCGTCCTCGACGAACACGGCGACGTTGTCCATCAGCCGCGTCAGCTCCTGCGGGATCCGGTCCAGGCCCTCGGCGACCAGTTCCTCGAACTCCTCGCGCGTCATCTCCAGCACCCCGCCATTGTCCGGCACACAGGCCCCGCGGACAGGCCCGGGGAGGGGGCTCCGGCAAACCGTTTTGGCGATCCGTCCTCGCATCCCATATGCTTCTCACGTCCCCGAGGCGCTGCGAAGCGCCCAGGTGGGCCATCAGCCCTCATCGTCTAGTGGCCCAGGACGCCGCCCTTTCAAGGCGGTAGCACGGGTTCGAATCCCGTTGGGGGCACGCTTTACCGTGTGCGAGACTGGTTCTCGCACATAAGCTTGGTCCTGTGGAGCAGTTTGGAGTGCTCGCCACCCTGTCAAGGTGGAGGCCGCGGGTTCAAATCCCGTCAGGACCGCTGTGATCATCTTTGATGATCGCTGGCTGGGTAGCTCAGTTGGTACGAGCGTCCGCCTGAAAAGCGGAAGGTCGCCGGTTCGACCCCGGCCCCAGCCACAGTGAGACCCCCGTCCTCGGACGGGGGTCTCGGTGTTTTCCGGGCCGCCTCGGTGTTTCCGGGTCCCTCGGTGATTTCCGTGCCCCCTCGCCTTCCGGGCGCGTCCCCGGCGCCCCGCGAAATGCGTTCGCCGCTTCGCGGCGGCTGGTGCGATCCTGGGGTTCGTATGTCTACGCAGCCTGCCTCCGCCACCTTCGACGGCCTCGCCGCCCGCCTGCCCGAGCTGATGCTGCGCGACGCGCAGCGGCTGGGGCGGCGGCTCGACGGGGCGCGCCGTATTCGCAAGCCCGAGGCGCGTGCCGCCGTGCTGGCCGAGATCGCCGCGGAGGCCGACGAGGCCGAGCTGCGCGTCGAGAGCCGCCGGGCCGCCGCGCCCGCCGTCAGCTATCCCGAGCAGCTGCCGGTCAGCCAGAAGAAGGACGTGATCCTCGAGGCGATACGCGACCACCAGGTCGTGATCGTCGCGGGTGAGACCGGCTCCGGCAAGACCACCCAGATCCCCAAGATCTGTCTGGAGCTGGGCCGCGGGATCAAGGGCCTGATCGGGCACACCCAGCCCCGCCGGATCGCCGCCCGCACCGTCGCGGAGCGGGTCGCCGAGGAGCTGCGCACGCCGCTCGGCGAGGCGGTCGGCTGGAAGGTCCGCTTCACCGACCAGGTCGGCGGCGAGACCATGGTCAAGCTGATGACGGACGGCATCCTGCTCGCCGAGATCCAGACGGACCGCGAGCTGCGCCAGTACGACACGATCATCATCGACGAGGCGCACGAGCGCAGCCTCAACATCGACTTCCTGCTGGGCTACCTCGCCCAGCTGCTGCCCCGCCGCCCCGACCTCAAGGTCGTGATCACATCGGCGACCATCGACCCGGAGCGCTTCTCCCGCCACTTCGGCGACGCGCCCATCGTCGAGGTCTCGGGCCGTACCTATCCGGTGGAGGTGCGCTACCGACCGTTGCTGGAGGAGGACTCCACCGACGCCGACCGTGACCAGATCACCGCGATCTGCGACGCCGTCGACGAGCTGCAGCAGGAGGGGCCGGGCGACATCCTCGTCTTCCTCTCCGGCGAGCGGGAGATCCGCGACACGGCGGACGCGCTGCAGAAGAAGCTCACCCGCGCCGGAGGCGCTGTTCAGCAGAGCACCGAGATCCTGCCGCTCTACGCGCGTCTTTCGCACGCCGAGCAGCACCGCGTCTTCCAGCGGCACACCGGCCGGCGGATCGTGCTGGCCACCAACGTCGCCGAGACCTCGCTGACGGTGCCGGGCATCAAGTACGTCATCGACCCCGGCTTCGCCCGTATCTCCCGCTACAGCCACCGCACCAAGGTCCAGCGGCTGCCGATCGAGGCCGTCTCGCAGGCCAGCGCCAACCAGCGCAAGGGCCGCTGCGGCCGTACGAGCGACGGCGTGTGCATCCGGCTGTACGCCGAGGACGACTTCCTCGCGCGCCCGGAGTTCACCGACGCGGAGATCCTGCGGACGAACCTCGCCTCCGTCATCCTGCAGATGACCGCGGCGGGCCTCGGTGACATCGAGAAGTTCCCCTTCATCGACCCGCCGGACCGGCGCAACATCAAGGACGGCGTCGACCTGCTGCAGGAGCTCGGGGCGATCGACCCGCAGCAGAAGGACCCGAAGAAGCGGCTGACCCCGCTGGGGCGCAAGCTCTCGCAGCTCCCGGTGGACCCGCGGCTGGCCCGCATGGTCCTGGAGGCGGACCGCAACGGCTGTGCGCGCGAGGTCATGGTCATCGCGGCCGCGCTGTCCATCCAGGACCCGCGCGAGCGGCCCTCGGAGAAGCAGCAGCAGGCCGATCAGCAGCACGCCCGGTTCAAGGACGAGACGAGCGACTTCCTCGCCTTCCTGAACCTGTGGCGCTACATCCGCGAGCGGCAGCAGACGCTGTCGTCCTCGGCCTTCCGCCGCATGTGCAAGTCGGAGTACCTGAACTACCTGCGCATACGTGAGTGGCAGGACATCTACTACCAGCTGCGTTCGGTCGCGAGGACGATGGGCATCCACCTCGCCGAGGAGGAGGCGGCGCCCGAGCGCGTGCACCAGTCGCTGCTGGCGGGCCTGCTGTCGCACATCGGGCTCAAGGACACCGACAAGAACAATGAATTCCTCGGGGCCCGCAGCGCCAAGTTCGCGGTGTTCCCCGGGTCGGCGCTGTTCAAGAAGCCGCCGCGCTGGGTGATGTCGGCGGAGCTGGTGGAGACCTCCCGGCTGTGGGCGCGCGTGAACGCCCGTATCGAGCCGGAATGGGTCGAGCCGCTGGCGCAGCACCTGGTCAAGCGCACCTACAGCGAGCCGCACTGGGAGCAGAAGCAGGCCGCGGTGATGGCGTACGAGCGGGTGACGCTCTACGGCGTGCCGATCGTGGCGCAGCGGAAGGTCAACTACGGGCGGATCGATCCGGAGACCAGCCGCGAGCTGTTCATCCGCAACGCGCTCGTCGAGGGCGACTGGCGTACGCACCACCAGTTCTTCCACGACAACCGCAAACTCCTCGGCGAGGTCGAGGAGTTGGAGCACCGTGCGCGCCGCCGCGACATCCTGGTGGACGACGAGACGCTGTTCGACTTCTACGACCAGCGGCTGCCCGAACACGTGGTGTCCGGGGCGCACTTCGACTCGTGGTGGAAGAACAAGCGGCGCGAAGAGCCGGAGTTGCTCAATTTCGAGCAGTCCATGCTCATCAACGAGAACGCCGAGGCCGTCACCAAGGACGACTACCCGGACTCCTGGCGTCAGGGCCGGCTGAAGTTCAAGGTCACGTACCAGTTCGAGCCGGGCGCGGACGCGGACGGCGTGACCGTGCACGTCCCGCTGCAGGTGCTCAACCAGGTCTCGGCCGAGGGCTTCGACTGGCAGATCCCGGGGCTGCGTGAGGACCTGGTGACGGAGCTGATCCGCTCGCTGCCCAAGCCGATCCGCCGCAACTGCGTCCCGGCGCCGAACTTCGCCCAGCGCTTCCTGGACTCGGCCGTGCCGCTGCAGGAGCCGCTGACCGCCGCGCTGGCGCGCGGGCTGCACCGGATGACGGCCGTGCGGATGGAGGCCGAGGACTTCGACCTGGCCAAGGTCCCCGACCACCTGAAGATCACCTTCCGGGTGGTGGACGAGCGCAAGCGCAAGATCGCCGAGGACAAGGACCTGGAGGCGCTGCGGCTGAAGCTCAAGCCGAAGACGCAGGCGGCGATCACCAAGGCCTTCGAGAAGGCGGCCGAGTCCTCGGGCGGCACCCGCCTCGAGCAGCGCTCGGGGCTGACGCAGTGGACGGTCGGCACCCTCCCGCGCACCTTCGAGACGCGCCGGGCGGGCCAGCCCGTCAAGGCGTACCCGGCGCTGGTGGACGAGGGCACGTCGGTGGGCGTGCGGCTCTTCGACACCGAGCCCGAGCAGCGCGAGGCGATGTGGGCCGGCGTCCGCCGGCTGATCCTGCTGAACCTGCCCTCGAACCCGGCGAAATTCGCCCAGGACAAGCTCGGCAACCAGCAGAAGCTCGCCCTGTCGCGCAATCCGCACGGCTCGATCCAGGCGCTCTTCGACGACTGCGTCTCCGGCGCCGCCGACAAGCTCATCGCGGCCCACGGCGGGCCCGTCTGGGACGAGGAGTCCTTCCGCAAGCTCTTCGACGCGGTGCGGGCCGACATCGTGGACGCCACGCTGGACACCATCCGCAGGGTGCAGGAGGTGCTGGCCGCCTGGCAGGCCTGCGAGCGCCGGCTGAAGGCCACGACCAGCCTCGCCCTGGTGCCGTCCCTCACGGACGTCAAGGAGCAGCTGGCCGAGCTGATCAAGCCGGGCTTCGTGACCGCCCACGGCGTCCGGCGACTGCCGGACCTCCTGCGTTACCTGGTGGCCGTCGACCGGCGGCTGACGCAGCTGCCCACCAACGCCGAGCGGGACCGCACCCGGATGGCGAAGGTGCGGGAGATGCACGACGAGTACGCGTGGCTGCTGGAGCAGTTCCCCAAGGGGCGGCCGGTGCCGCAGGAGGCGCGCGACATCCGCTGGATGATCGAGGAGCTCCGGGTGAGCTACTTCGCCCACGCGCTCGGCACCGCCTACCCGGTCTCCGACAAGCGGATCGTCAAGGCGATCGACCAGCTGGCCCCGTGAGGGAGGGCGGGTCGGGGGTGTCCTCGCCGGGAGGGTGCTCGCCGGGGACGCGCTCGCCGGGGGTGTGCTCCACGCCTCACCGAGGGAGTTCGACCGCACCCCCTGACCTGCTGTAGAGTCTTGTTTCGCAGCCCCGCGAGAGCGGGAAAGCAAGCAAGGTCCTGTGGAGCAGTTTGGAGTGCTCGCCACCCTGTCAAGGTGGAGGCCGCGGGTTCAAATCCCGTCAGGACCGCATCGATTCAAGACCCGCACCCTAGACTGGGGTGCGGGTCTTGTCGTTGTCCGGCCCGCGGCGTACGCACCGCGACGCCCCGTGAGCCCGTCGGCATCGGCTCGAAGGCCCGGATCCGCATCCCGGTTCCGGGCCTTCGTGCGTCCGACCTTGACTGCGACACGTGCCAGGGGTACCCAGTCAGTGGGAGGTGCGCGTCCATGACGACGATCCGGACCGAGAAGCGGAGCGAGCGCATCCGGCATGAGACCCGGGCGCTGCTGCGTGCCCACCTCGCCGCCGCCGTCGGCTACCGGCACCTGACCAGACACTGCCCGGTCTGTCATCGCCTCCTGCGGCTGGCCCAGGAGGCCGCGAGCGAGCCGCAGGAGCGGTGGGACGAGAACCCCGCCCGGTGACCGGCGGTGACCGGCGCGCCGGAGCGGACAAGTCCTTTACCGCAGAGGCACGGTGGGCTACAAGCACAGCGCGCTGTGACGGGAGTCACCGAAAGAGTTACAAAGGCGAGGGAACTTACCCCCTCCCTACACCCGGTCAATTTAATATGTGCAATTGCACTTACCTGGGGGTGGGGAGCGGAGGCCGGCGCCGGGGCACAGGGCGGGGTCACCCGGACGCGAGTGAGGCTCGTCGGGGCACAAGCCGGGGCATACGTCCGGGCACGCGTCAGGGCATACGTCCGGGCAGGTGTCCGGGCATAAAAAGATCGCGCTGGACCCGGCGGAGTCCAGCGCGATCGACGACTCACCCAAGTCGGTGGGCACGACGCCTGTTGGGGCAGGCCTCGGGTCGTTTGTTGCGCAGGTGGAGCTTGGGGTGGGCGGCTGCCGGGTTGGGGGCCCCGGTAATCACCCGGTCATTCGGTTGTCAGGCCTCGCTGCGCTGCTGCGGAATGCCCGCCAGCAGGGCGCGGACCTCCGCTTCGCGGTAGCGCCGGTGTCCTCCGAGCGTGCGGATGGACGTGAGCTTGCCAGCCTTGGCCCAGCGGGTGACCGTCTTCGGGTCCACGCGGAACATCGTGGCAACCTCAGCCGGGGTCAGCAGCGGCTCGGCATCAGGGGTGCGAGCGGTCATGAGCGGCCTCCTCGGGAGAACCGAACCATCACGTCGGTTCTTTCCTCTAAATTCTGCACCTTGACCCGCGTTGCCCGAAATGGCGGACGCGGGCCGAGTCGGTTATAGGACGAACGGCTTGTCCTCGGCACTACAACTACACCATCTGTCCAGCCACGTCGGCCAAACCGATGGAATTGCCCTCTCAGGTGTTCAACCTCGACGGAAGCCGATGGACCATGCCATAGCGGACAGTCACCCCGCCGTGACGATCAGTCACAGCGGGATCAATCAGATCAGGGGTCATCAGACCCGCCAAGGAGTGCAATACCGATCTATCCGCCCTTACTTGGGCGGAAGGAGCCCTTCCCGGACTCCTTGTCCTATTTTGCCACGAGGATGGGCGATGGGCGCAAGACCTGAAGTAAGTGCGATAGGTCACGGTTGCGGCAATGGCCCGGATCGGGACCTAGGTCCTGACACCGTTGCCGCGCCCGTCGTCCCCGCCCGTCGCCACGCGCCGGTCAGTTCGCGAACTGGCGGTCCCTGATGGCGCGCCAACGCTCCGTCAGCCGCTCGTACGCCGCGCCGGCCCGCGCTCCGTCACCCGCCCGCAGCGCCGCCAGCCCCTCCGCCGTGTCGGCGGCGGAATGGTCCTCTTCCAGTTGTGCTTCGGGAACCATATGCACAAGTCCGCCGTAGTCCAGTTCCACCAGGGACCGCGGATGGAACTCTTCCAGCCACCGCCCCACGTCCACCAGTCCGTCGATCAACGGACCTTCCTCGATCGCGTCCCGGAGCGTGCGCAGGCCGCGGGCCACCCGGCGCCGCGCCTGGACCATGGGCGTGCGGTAGCGCAGCACCAGCTCCTCGCAGTCCGGCTCCCGCTTGCCGTACTCGCGCTCGTCGTCGGAGAAGAGCACGAACCAGCGCAGCGGCACCTGCCAGGTGGCGGTCCTGATCCACGGGCGGGCGTCGGGGTTGCGCTCCAGCCAGCGCTCGTAGTCCGCCTCCGCCTGGCGGCGCACCACGGGCGGCAGCACGGCGTCCAGGACCGGCTGCGGGAACCGCTCGGCCAGCCCCTCCAGCGCCAGCCAGCCGCGCAGCCGGGTGCGCCAGGGACAGACGCACACCACCCCGTCCACCACCGCCACGAAGGCGTCGGCGCTCTCGTGCACCGGGACCGGCACGGGCGGCGTGGGCAGCAAGTCGGCGAGCGAACGTCGCAGTTCGTCCTGGACACCGGGGAAGGTCTCGCGGCGGGCGTAGCGGGCCCAGTGCGCGCGCTCGGGCTCGGGGAACGCGCCCAGCGGTTCGTAGACCCGAAGATATGCCGCGTACGGGACGGTCACCGACGACGTCAGGCCCACGCTCGCTCCCTCAAGCCGTGGGGCACCGGCAGGCATTCGCGGGTGCCCTTCCCCATACTGTGCAAATCGTCCCACGGCACCGGAGCACGGGAGGGTGATCCTCGGCACGGGACGGACCCGCCGGGCCGGCAGGTCTTACCCTCTTGGGCAACCGGCCCTCCAACACCCCTCGGAGGGCGACCTCCGCGACATATGGAGTCACCACCGTGACTGACGTACGTCCCACCTCCGGCGCCGCGAGCGGCGTGCTGCACACCTTGTTCCGGACCGATCAGGGCGGCCATGAGCAGGTCGTTCTCTGCCAGGACCGGGAGAGCGGCCTGCGGGCCGTGATCGCCATCCACTCCACCGCCCTGGGCCCCGCCCTGGGCGGCACGCGCTTCTACCCGTACGCCTCCGACGAGGAGGCGGTGCTGGACGCGCTCAACCTCTCGCGCGGCATGTCGTACAAGAACGCCCTGGCGGGACTCGACCACGGCGGCGGTAAGGCAGTGATCATCGGCGATCCCGATCTGATCAAGACCGAACAACTGTTGCTCACCTACGGACGATTCGTGGCCTCCCTCGGCGGCCGTTATGTCACCGCCTGCGACGTCGGCACCTATGTGCGGGACATGGACGTGGTCGCCCGGGAGAACCGCTGGACCACGGGCCGCTCGCCCGAGAACGGCGGCGCCGGCGACTCCTCCGTCCTCACGGCCTTCGGGGTCTTCCAGGGCATGCGCGCCGCCGCGCGGGCGCAGTGGGGCGAGCCGACGCTGCGCGGCCGTCGGGTCGGCATCGCGGGCGTGGGCAAGGTCGGCCACCACCTGGTGGAGCACCTGGTCGAGGACGGCGCCGAGGTCGTGATCACGGACGTGCGGGCCGAGGCCGTCGAGCGGATCACCGCCCGGTACCCGCAGGTCACGGCGGTCAGGGACGCGGACGTACTGATCCGCACCCCGCTGGACGTCTACGCCCCCTGCGCCCTCGGCGGCGCCCTGAACGACGAGACCGTCGCCGCGCTGACCGCCACCGTGGTCTGCGGCGCGGCCAACAACCAGCTCGCCCACCCGGGCGTCGAGAAGGACCTCGCCGACCGCGGGATCCTCTACGCCCCGGACTATGTGGTGAACGCGGGTGGCGTCATCCAGGTCGCCGATGAGCTGCACGGTTTCGACTTCGAGCGGGCGAAGGCCAAGGCGACCAAGATCTTTGATACGACTTTGGCCATATTCGATCGGGCGAAAGCGGACGGTATCCCGCCGGCCGCGGCGGCCGACCGGCTCGCCGAGCAGCGGATGGCCGAGGCGCGCGCGTCGCGGTAACCCTTCGCAATCACCTCACCCGATCGGGTGAGCTTTCGGTCCGGGTGAGTGTCCGCTACCCGCACAGCGATCCCCACAGAACACGCCGCCGGGGGGTGGTGAGCGAGAGATCTCTCACCACCCCTCGGCGGGTCGGCGTCCAGGACACGTTAAAATCGCAGCTGACCAGCGAGTACAGGGCTCATCGCCGGTTCTGCTGCGTGGCACGTCATGCGGGCGACGTACCGTATGGCCGCGGAAGCAGGTACCGTTGAAGCTCTACAGGCCGGACACCCTCCCACAGGGGTCCGCTCTGACTCATGAACGTGAACGCGTGTCAAGACTCTGGGGCCGTCGAGCCCCGTCAATGAGGGGGTCGAGCCATGGGGCGCGGCCGGGCCAAGGCCAAGCAGACAAAGGTCGCCCGCCAGCTGAAGTACAACAGCGGCGGGACCGACCTCTCACGTCTGGCCAATGAGCTGGGCGCAACGCAGCCGTCGATCAAGCAGCCGCCGAACAGCGAGCCGCTTGAGGACGACGAGCTGGACGACGACCCGTACGCCCAGTACGCGGCGCGTTACAACGACGACGAGGACGAGGACGAGCAGACGTCCGACCAGTCCGCGTACCGTCGCCGCGCTTGACGCGACAACTTCCACAGACCCGGTCCGGGGCCTCGCCCCGGGCCGGGTTCTGTGCTGCCTGCGACCGGACGGCCGGCCCAAGGCGTGCGCGTACCGCCCGGGACGCGCTGTCCCGGGCGGTCGCTTCCCGCTGATCAGGCGGAGTAGTCACCAGTGAGGGCCACTGCCTCGGCGTGATCGCCGCGCTCGGTGATCTCTCCCGCGACCCAGGCCTCCACGCCCCGGTCGGCGAACGTCGTCAGCGCCACGTCCACGGCCTCCTGCGGTACGACGGCGACCATGCCGACGCCCATGTTCAGGGTCTTCTCCAGCTCGAGCCGCTCGACCCCGCCCAGCTTCCCGACCAGGTCGAAGACCGCGCCCGGCGCCCAGGTCGACCGGTCCACGGTGGCGTGCAGGCCGTCGGGGATCACCCGGGCGAGGTTGTTGGCCAGGCCGCCGCCGGTGATGTGCGAGAAGGCGTGCACCTCGGCCGTGCGGGTGAGGGCCAGGCAGTCCAGCGAGTAGATCTTGGTGGGCTCCAGCAGCTCCTCGCCCAGCGTCCGGCCGAACTCCGGAACCTCTCGGTCCAGCTCCCAGCCCGCCCGGTCGAAGAGCACATGGCGGACCAGCGAGTACCCGTTCGAGTGAAGTCCCGAGGAGGCCATCGCGATGACCACGTCACCCGTACGGATGCGATCCGCGCCCAGCAGCTGGTCCGCCTCGACCACGCCCGTACCGGCGCCGGCCACGTCGAAGTCGTCCGCGCCGAGCAGCCCGGGGTGCTCGGCGGTCTCCCCGCCGACCAGGGCGCAGCCCGCGAGGACGCAGCCCTCGGCGATGCCCTTGACGATCGCGGCGACCCGCTCCGGGTAGACCTTGCCGACGCAGATGTAGTCGGTCATGAACAGCGGCTCGGCGCCGCAGACGACCAGGTCGTCCACGACCATGCCGACCAGGTCGTGACCGATGGTGTCGTAGACACCCATGCGGCGGGCGATGTCGACCTTGGTGCCGACACCGTCCGTGGCGGACGCGAGGAGCGGGCGCTCGTACCGCTTGAGGGCGCTGGCGTCGAAGAGGCCGGCGAAGCCGCCGAGGCCGCCGATGGCCTCCGGGCGGGTGGCCTTCTTCACCCATTCCTTCATCAGTTCGACGGCGCGGTCGCCCGCCTCGATGTCGACGCCCGCGGCTGCGTAGCTGGCACCGGTGGTCTCGGAGGACATATCCAGAGATCTTTCGTGTCGTGTGTAACTACGGTGCGCGAGCGTCACGGGCGACGCAGCGCGTCGGCGGCGTCGGGGCCGCCCGCGAGCTCGGTCTCGAGGAGGTGCTTGCCGAGCAGCTCGGGGTCGGGCAGCTCCATCGGGTACTCGCCGTCGAAGCAGGCGCGGCACAGGTTCGGCTTGGCGATCGTCGTCGCCTCGATCATGCCGTCGATGGAGATGTACGCGAGCGAGTCCGCGCCCAGCGACCGGCCGATCTCCTCGACGGTCATCCCGTTGGCGATCAGCTCGGCGCGGGTGGCGAAGTCGATGCCGAAGAAGCACGGCCACTTGATCGGCGGGGAGGAGATCCGGATGTGGACCTCGGCCGCGCCGGCCTCGCGCAGCATCCGCACCAGGGCGCGCTGGGTGTTGCCGCGGACGATCGAGTCGTCGACGACCACCAGGCGCTTGCCGCGGATGACTTCCTTGAGCGGGTTGAGCTTGAGCCGGATGCCCAGCTGGCGGATGGTCTGGCTCGGCTGGATGAACGTACGGCCGACGTAGCTGTTCTTGACCAGGCCCGAGCCGTACGGGATGCCACTGGCCTCGGCGTAGCCCACGGCGGCGGGGGTGCCGGACTCCGGGGTGGCTATCACCAGGTCGGCGTCCGCCGGGGCCTCGGCGGCCAGCCGGCGGCCCATCTCCACGCGGGAGAGGTAGACGTTGCGGCCGGCGATGTCGGTGTCCGGGCGCGCCAGGTAGACGTACTCGAACACGCAGCCCTTGGGGCGGGCGTCGGCGAAGCGGCTGGTGCGCACGCCCTGCTCGTCGATGGCGATCAGCTCGCCGGGCTCGACCTCGCGGACGAAGCTGGCGCCGCAGATGTCCAGGGCGGCCGTCTCGGAGGCCACCACCCAGCCGCGCTCCAGGCGGCCGAGGACCAGCGGGCGGATGCCCTGCGGGTCGCGTGCGGCGTACAGGGTGTGCTCGTCCATGAAGACGAGCGAGAAGGCGCCCTTGACGTCGGGGAGCACCTTGGCGGCGGCTTCCTCGACCGTCAGCGGCTTGCCGTCGTCACCGGTCTGGCCGGCCAGCAGGGCCGTGACCAGGTCGGTGTCATTGGTCGCCGCGACCTGGGTGGCCCGGCCGTTCTCCCGGGGGAGCGCCGCGACCATCTCCGCCAGCTCGGCGGTATTGACCAGGTTGCCGTTGTGGCCCAGGGCGATGGAGCCGTTGGCGGTCGCCCGGAAGGTCGGCTGCGCGTTCTCCCACACCGAGGCTCCGGTGGTGGAGTAGCGGGCGTGTCCGACCGCGATATGGCCCGAGAGGGAGCCGAGGGAGGTTTCGTCGAAGACCTGGGAAACCAGTCCCATGTCCTTGAAAACGAGGATCTGGGAGCCGTTGCTCACCGCGATGCCCGCGGACTCCTGTCCACGGTGCTGCAGCGCATACAGCCCGAAATAGGTGAGTTTGGCGACCTCTTCACCCGGAGCCCAGACACCGAAGACGCCGCAAGCGTCCTGGGGGCCCTTTTCGCCGGGAAGCAGGTCGTGGTTGAGTCGTCCGTCACCACGAGGCACACCTTGAGTCTATGGCAGGGACGAGGTTCATCCGAACCGGGGACCACCGGTATTGGCTCACACCACGGACAGCCACTCGGCGGGCACAGCGAATCACCCTTTCGTGGCCGGAAAATGTCGTGGGATTGCCCTGGGAACGGCTCCGGGCGCCCTTCGCTCAGGTGAGCAGGGGAAGTTGACCGGAGATGTCGGCGCGTTCGCCACTGGCCGTGACGGCTGCTTCCTCAGTGGCATCAGCCCAGTTCAGCCTGCCCGTGGCCAGCCGGAGCCAGGTCAGTGGATCGGTCTCGACCACGTTCTGCGGGGTGCCGCGGGTATGTCTGGGGCCCGCCACGCACTGGACAACTGCGAATGGCGGGATACGGACTTCCACGGACCCGCCGGGGGCCTTGGCGGCCAGGGTGTCGGCGAGCACGCGCGTGACGGCCGCGAGGGCCTGCCGGTCGTGCCGCAGGGGCGTACCGGTGGCCGCCGCCAAGTCGTCGGCGTGCACGACGATCTCGAGCAGCCGGGTCAGCAGGAAGTCGGCCACGGTCATGGCGCCGGCCGCCGTCGGTACGACAGCCGCAGGGTCCGTCCCCGCGGCGCCGGCGGCCAGTTTTCCGGCAGCCTCGCGCAGCCGCGCGGCGACCGCCGCCGGCTCCGCCGCGGCGAGCTCGGCGGCACCGGCCGATGCCGCCGCCGCGATCTCGCCGGCCCGTGAACTGACGCTGTTCACATAGTCGGTGAGGGTGATCTCGGCGCGCACGCGCGCGTCCTGCGTACCCGACCGCCGGGACAGCGATTCGAGCGCACGGACGAGGTGCGCGATCAGCTCGCGGACCGTCCACTCCCCCAGCCGCGTGGGCGCGTCGAGCCGTGCCCGCGCGTCCGGCGCGGCGCACAGGGCGTCCACCGCCTCGCATACGACCCGGACCTGCCCGTCCAGGGCAGCGCGCACCTTGGCGGGGTCGTAACTGCGGGGGCGTGGCCTGCGCGGAGAAGACATGCCGACGAGCCTAGAGCGGCCCTCTGACATCGGCCAGGAACGGCCGGGACCGGTCGGGACCGTGCCGGCCAGGACCGGGCCGACGGGACCGGCAGGCGGACCCGGCGGCCCCGGCCGGTGGTCCCGGCCGGCTGTCCCGTCTACGCGAGCAGCGCCGGAATCGTCGACTCGTGCGCCTCCCGGAGCTCCGCCAGGGGAATGCTGAACTGCCCCTGGATGTCGATCGCTTCGCCGTCGACGACGCCGATGCGCGTCGCCGGCAGGCCCCGCGCTCCGCACATGTCGCCGAAGCGCAGCTCCTCGCTGCGCGGCACGGCGACGACCGCGCGGCCCGCGGACTCGGAGAACAGGAAGACGAACGGGTCCTGACCGTCGGGGACGACGATCCGGGCGCCCTTGCCTCCCCGCAGGCACGACTCGGCGAGGGCCTGGATCAGGCCGCCGTCGGACAGGTCGTGGGCGGCGTCGATCATGCCGTCGCGCGAGGCGGCGATCAGGATCTCGCCGAGCAGCTTCTCGCGGTCCAGGTCCACGGCCGGCGGCAGTCCGCCGAGGTGGTCGTGGACGACCTGGGACCAGGCCGAGCCGCCCAGCTCCTCCTTGGTGTCACCCAGCAGGTAGAGCAGGTGGCCCTCGTCCGAGAACGCCATCGGCGTACGGCGGTTGACGTCGTCGATGACGCCCAGCACCGCGACCACGGGGGTCGGGTGGATGGCCGTCTCGCCGGTCTGGTTGTAGAGCGAGACGTTGCCGCCGGTCACCGGGGTGCCCAGGGCCAGGCAGCCGTCCGCCAGGCCGCGGGCGGCCTCCGCGAACTGCCACATGACGGCCGGGTCCTCCGGCGAACCGAAGTTCAGGCAGTTGGAGATGGCCAGCGGGCGGGCGCCGGAGGCGGCCACGTTGCGGTACGACTCGGCGAGCGCGAGCTGCGCGCCCGTGTACGGGTCGAGCTTGGCGTAACGGCCGTTGCCGTCCGTCGCAACCGCGACGCCCAGGTCGGTGTTCTCATCAATGCGGACCATGCCCGAGTCCTCGGGCTGGGCGAGCACGGTGTTGCCCTGCACGAAGCGGTCGTACTGGTCGGTGATCCAGGACTTCGAGGCCTGGTTCGGGGAGGAGATGACCTTGAGTACCTGCGCGCGCAGCTCCTCGGCGGTGGCCGGGCGGGCGAGCTTGGCCGCGTCGTCGGCCTGGAGGGCGTCCTGCCAGTCCGGACGGGCGTACGGGCGCTCGTACACCGGGCCCTCGTGGGCGACGGTGCGCGGCGGAACGTCGACGATCTGCTCGCCGTGCCAGAAGATCTCCAGCCGCTCGCCGTCGGTGACTTCACCGATGACGGTGGCGATGACGTCCCACTTCTCGCAGATCTCGAGGAAGCGGTCGACCTTGCCCGGCTCGACGATCGCGCACATGCGCTCCTGCGACTCGCTCATGAGGATCTCCTCGGGCGAGAGCGTCGCGTCGCGCAGCGGCACCCGGTCCAGCTCGACGCGCATACCGCCGGAGCCGGCGCTGGCCAGCTCGCTGGTGGCGCAGGACAGGCCGGCGCCGCCGAGGTCCTGGATGCCGTCCACGAGGTCCTCGCGGAAGATCTCCAGGGTGCACTCGATGAGGAGCTTCTCCTGGAAGGGGTCGCCGACCTGGACAGCGGGGCGCTTGGTGGACTTCGAGTCGTCGAAGGTCTCCGACGCCAGGACCGAGACGCCGCCGATACCGTCGCCGCCGGTGCGGGCGCCGTAGAGGATGACCTTGTTGCCGGCGCCGGAGGCCTTGGCGAGGTGGATGTCCTCGTGCTTCATCACGCCGACGCACAGGGCGTTGACCAGCGGGTTGCCCTGGTAGCAGGAGTCGAAGACGACCTCGCCGCCGATGTTGGGCAGGCCCAGGCAGTTGCCGTAGCCGCCGATTCCCGCGACGACGCCCGGCAGGACGCGCTTGGTGTCGGGGTGGTCCGCGGCGCCGAAGCGCAGCGGGTCCATGACGGCCACGGGTCGGGCGCCCATGGCGAGGATGTCGCGGACGATGCCGCCGACGCCGGTGGCCGCGCCCTGGTAGGGCTCGATGTACGAGGGGTGGTTGTGCGACTCGACCTTGAAGGTCACCGCGTAGCCCTGGCCGACGTCGACGACGCCCGCGTTCTCGCCGATGCCGACGAGCAGGGCGTCGTTCTCGGGGGCCTTCTCGCCGAACTGGCGCAGGTGGACCTTGCTCGACTTGTACGAGCAGTGCTCGGACCACATCACGCTGTACATGGCCAGCTCGGCGCCGGTGGGACGGCGGCCGAGGATGGTGCGGATGCGCTCGTACTCGTCCTGCTTGAGGCCGAGTTCGGCCCAGGGCTGGTCGACGTCGGGGGTCTCGTTGGCGTGCTTGACGGTGTCGAGGCTCATGAGGCGCTGACCAGCTTCTTGAGGATCGAGGTGAAGAATCCGAGCCCGTCCGTGCGGCCGGTGCCGACGAGGGGTTCGACGGCGTGCTCGGGGTGCGGCATCAGGCCGACGACGTTGCCGGCGGCGTTGGTGATGCCGGCGATGTCGCGGAGCGAGCCGTTGGGGTTCCCGTCGAGGTAGCGGAAGGCGACGCGGCCCTCCGCCTCGAGCTCGTCCAGGGTGCGCTCGTCGGCCACGTAGCGGCCGTCGATGTTCTTCAGCGGGACGGAGATCTCCTGGCCCGCTTCGTAGTCGGTGGTCCAGGCGGTGGTGGCGTTCTCCACCCGCAGCTTCTGCTCGCGGCAGATGAAGTGCAGGTGGTTGTTGCGCAGCATCGCGCCGGGCAGCAGGTGGGTCTCGGTGAGCACCTGGAAGCCGTTGCAGATGCCGAGGACGGGCATCCCGCCCCTGGCCTGGTCGATGACGGTCTCCATGACCGGCGAGAAGCGGGAGATGGCGCCCGCCCGCAGGTAGTCGCCGTAGGAGAAACCGCCGGGCAGGACCACGGCGTCCACCTGCTTGAGGTCCTTGTCGCGGTGCCAGAGCGGCACGGGCTCGAGCCCGGCGATCCGGACGGCGCGCTGGGTGTCGCGGTCGTCCAGCGTTCCGGGGAAGGTGATGACCCCTACGCGTGCGGTCACGAGTCGACTCGCACGGTGAAGTTCTCGATCACGGTGTTGGCGAGAAACGTTTCCGCCATCTCGTGGATTCGGGCGAGGGCGGCCTCGTCGACCGGGCCCTCCACCTCGAGTTCAAAGCGCTTGCCCTGACGGACGTCGGCGATCCCCTCGAAACCCAGGCGTGGCAGCGCGCGCTGCACCGCCTGGCCCTGCGGGTCGAGGATCTCCGGCTTGAGCATGACGTCGACTACGACGCGTGCCACTGGCACTCCCGGTGTGTGGTGCGTGAGCTGAAGCGGTGATGTCAGAGTACAGTCCCGAAAAATCTACGCGCATAGATATGCTCGGCTTATCCTTCGCATTTCGGCAGGGCCCCACGAGAACGCTCGGAAAAATTCCGGGAAAAACACCGGAAGATCGCATCGTCGCGATTGCGTCGGGGCGCCCCGACGGAATTAACTGGGCTCCGCCATGCATTGCCTTTTGCTGTACAAATGAATATGTATTGACCGAGAACAACAGCAACCCTCGTATCGCCGCAGGTCAACGCGGTGATACCGGCCGAAAGGACCCATATCCGTGGCGCAGCGCGTAGTGGTCACACTCTCCGACGACATCGACGGCGGGGAAGCCGCGGAGACCGTCATCTTCGGGATCGACGGCAAGTCGTACGAGATCGACCTGAACACTGCCAATGCGAAGAAACTGCGAGGTGTCCTCGCGCCTTACGTGGAGGCGGGCCGCAAGCAGTCCCGCTCGGGCAAGGCCTACCGCCGCACGGCCGTCGCGCCCGACCCGGCCGCGGTGCGGGCGTGGGCCCGCTCCCACGGGATGGAGGTCCCGCCGCGCGGACGGATCCCCAAGAAGGTCTACGAGGCGTTCAACGAGGCCGCCTGAGGTCGCCTGAGCCCACCGGGAGCCGACGGCGGGGGGCGTCGGCCGAACGGATGACGGGGGCCTCGAACGGCCCGACTTGCCAAGAGCCCCGGATGATCAGCTAGAGTCTGGATCACGCCGAGGGGCAAGGCCGGGAAACGGGCCGGAACTTCGGGGTCATGCGGGTGTAGCTCAGTAGTAGAGCGCCCCCTTTCCAAGGGGGAGGCGCAGTG
>NZ_JBITZS010000012.1:120585-176491 GCF_044547045.1 Streptomyces sp. NPDC053048 | reverse complement strand
AGTGTGCGATTCCTGTCACCCGCTCTGACCGTTCAACCGGCCACGTACGTGGTCCGGATGGATGGACGCGCGGGTGTAGCTCAGTAGTAGAGCGCCCCCTTTCCAAGGGGGAGGCGCAGTGTGCGATTCCTGTCACCCGCTCTGACCGTTCAACCGGCCACGTACGTGGTCCGGATGGATGGACGCGCGGGTGTAGCTCAGTAGTAGAGCGCCCTCTTTCCAAGAGGGAGGCGCAGTGTGCGATTCCTGTCACCCGCTCTCATCGCTTACCGACCACTCCGGTGGATCAGGTACAGTGGTGCACGCACCGCACGAGAGCGCGGGGCGAATGCGGACGTAGCTCAGTTGGTAGAGCACCACCTTGCCAAGGTGGATGTCGCGAGTTCGAGTCTCGTCGTCCGCTCAGAGAACGAAGGCCCCGGTCGGGAACGACCGGGGCCTTCGGCGTTCCCGCGGCGGGGCTGATGACGGGCTGATGACATTCGTCATCCGAAGTCATGACAGGCCGCACTGCCCCCGGGCCGGATCGGCCGGGAGCCTTGAAGCATGGACTTCGGGGAGAGTGTGATCGAGGTCTCGGGGCTGCGCCGGCGGTACGGGCAGTCAGGGGACAAGGGGTACGAGGCGGTGCGGGACGTGTCCTTCACCGTGCGGCGGGGCGAGCTGTTCGCGCTGCTGGGGACGAACGGCGCGGGCAAGACCTCCACGGTCGAGCTGCTGGAGGGCCTGGCCCGGCCCACGGCGGGCCGCATACGGGTGCTGGGCCACGATCCGTACGAGGAGCGGGGCGCGGTGCGGCCACGGATCGGGGTGATGCTCCAGGAAGGCGGCTTCCCCTCCGAGCTGACCGCCGCCGAGACGGTGCGGATGTGGGCCGGCTGTACGACCGGGGCGCGGCCCGTCGACGAGGCCCTCGGCCTGGTGGGGCTCTCGGGGCGCGCGGGCGTCCGCATCAAGCAGCTCTCCGGTGGTGAGCGCCGGCGGCTGGACCTGGCGCTGGCCCTGCTCGGCCGGCCCGAGGTGCTCTTCCTGGACGAGCCGACCACCGGCCTCGACCCCGAGGCGCGGCACACCACGTGGGAGTTGGTGCGGCGGCTGCGCGAGGAGGGCACCACCGTGCTGCTCACCACGCACTACCTGGAGGAGGCCGAGGCACTGGCCGACCGGCTGGCGATCATGCGCGAGGGACAGATCGTGGCCACCGGGACGCCCGCCGAGGTGATCGGAGCGTATCCGGCGCGGATCCGCTTCGCGATGCCGGACGGGTGGTTCGTCGGTGATCTGCCGCCGCTCGCCGAGCTGGGGGTCGTCGGTCACGAGGAGAGCGGGGGGCGGATAGAGCTGCAGACCAGGGAGCTGCAGCGGACGCTGACCGGGCTGCTGCTGTGGGCCCGGGACAAGGACATGGAGCTGGAAGGGCTCGACGCGCGGACCGCCTCGCTGGAAGAGGCGTTCCTGGCGATAGCGGGCGCGACCTCGGGGAGGGGCGAGTGATGGCGGCCGGACGGATGCTGGCGCTGGGGCGGGCCGAGCTGACCCTGCTCGGGCGGAACAGGATGGCCCTGTACATGGCCCTGCTGATGCCCCTCACGATGGTGTGGGCGATGAGCGGGGCGATGGAACGGGTGGACCTCGAAGAGACCGGAATGACGGCCAACGAGGTCCTGATGACGGGGTCCTTCGGCTACATCCTGCTCTTCGCCGTCTACCAGAACCTGGTCAGCGCCTATGTGGCGCGGCGGGAGGAGCTGGTCCTCAAGCGGCTGCGCACGGGCGAGGCCGGCGACGCCGAGATACTTTCCGGGACCGCGCTGCCGGCGGTGGCCGTGGCCATGGCCCAGTCCGTGCTGCTGCTCATAGCCGGCGTGGCCCTGCTGGACCTGCGGGCGGTCGCCCGTCCCGACCTGGTGCTGGCCGGTCTGGTGCTGGGCGTGGTGCTCAGCGTCACACTCGCCGCCGTGACGGCGGGCCAGGCGAAGACGGTGGAGAGCGCGCAGCTGGTCACCATGCCCCTGTTCCTGGTCTCGCTGCTGGGCTCGGGCCTGTTCGTGCCGGTGGAGGTCATGCCGGAGACGCTCGCGGACGTGTGCCGTCTGTTGCCGCTCACACCGGTGATCGACCTGATACGGGGCGGCTGGCTGGGCGGGATGGACGCGGGCGAGGCACTGCGGGCGCTGGGGACCGCTTTGGTCTGGTCGGGGCTGGGAGTGTTTGCTGTACGCCGGTGGTTCCGCTGGGAGCCGAGGCGCTGAGCGCCTGTTGGGACCGGGGTAGGGAAGGGATACGGGGGGCACATGGGCGTGCGGTCGCGGGTGCGCGAGTGGCGGGGGCGGAGCCGGATAGCCCAGGTCGACAGCTATATGCGGTGGACGCTCTACGGGCTGCCGTGGATCTTTCCCGTGGTCAACGCCGTGGCGTGGCCGACCAGCCCGCAGGGCATGCCGCCGCTGGCCTGGTTGCTGCTGGCCCTGGGCTTCGCCCAGTCCCTTCACGGGGTGAAGCTGATCCGGCGTGCGCTGGAGCACTATCTGCGCAAGAAGCCGGCGCCCTGGTGGCATCTCTCGTTCGCGGCCGCGCTGTTCGCCGCCACCGTCGTGGTGTTCATGCTCGTGGCGCGCAAAGCTCCGGGGGATCCCTACGCGAACGGCATGATGCTGCTGAACGGCGGGCTGGTGGTCTTCGGTTCGTACAGCATCCTCACCCGCCGGGTCCGCACGTTCCTGGCCGGCTGCGCCGGGGCGGGGGCGGCGGTGGGGCTGGCGCTCCTCCCGCTCGGGTCGCCGCTGATCGGTTCCGTCGTATTGGCGGTGGCGTTGTTCCTGCTCGGGGTGTGGGCCATGGCCACGGTGCGCTCCTCCGCGTGGTTCCTGGCGGTGCTGTGGGAGGCGGAGGCCGCGCGGGCGACGCAGGCACGGCTGGCGGTGGCGGAGGAGCGGCTGCGCTTCTCGCGCGACATGCACGACGTCCTCGGGCGGAACCTCGCGGTGATCGCGCTCAAGAGCGAGCTCGCCGTACAGCTCTCGCGGCGGGGTTCGGATGCCGCGGTGGACCAGATGACCGAGGTCCAGCGCATAGCGCAGGAGTCGCAGCGTGAGCTCCGGGAGGTCGTGCGCGGCTACCGCGAGGCGGATCTGCACACCGAACTCGTGGGGGCCAAGGGGGTGCTGGCCGCGGCGGGCATCCACTGCCGCGTCGACGCCGACGCCGGCGCACATCTTCCGTCGGCGGTGCAATCGGCGCTGGCGTGGGTGGCCAGGGAGGCCACGACGAACGTGCTGCGGCACGCGGAGGCGAGCCGCTGCGCGGTGCGGCTGCGGGTCGTGGACGGGGTGGCGGTGCTGCGGATGGAGAACGACGGCGTACGGGGAGCAGCCGTCGCCCCTGCGGGGGCCGGGGGCGGCTCGGGGCTGGCGGGGCTGCGGGAGCGGCTGACGGCGCTGGGCGGCACGCTGACGGTGGAACGCGGGGCGCACCGGACGTTCCATGTGACGGCGAGGATCCCGCTGGCGGCGGCGGAGAACGCGGCAGGGCCGGGCATGGCGCCGCCGCCGGCGCGTCCGGCGGGCCCCTTTCCCGGTGGAGGGGCGGCCGAGGAGGCCCGGGTGTCCGCCGTGGCCGTGCGATCGGAAGGAAGGACCGCATGAGCGGGGAGTCCACCGGAGCCGTCCCCATCCGGATCATGCTCGCCGACGACGAGCATCTGATCCGTGGGGCGCTCGCCGCGTTGCTGGGGCTGGAGGACGATCTGCAGGTCGTGGCGGAGGCCGCCACCGGCCCCGAGGCGTTGGCCATGGCCAAGGTGCACCGGCCGGACGTGGCTGTACTGGATCTTCAAATGCCAGGGGCTGACGGTGTGATGGTCGCCACATCCCTGCGGGCCGAACTGCCGGGCTGCCGCAGCATGATCGTGACCGGTCACGGCCGGCCCGGACATCTCAAGCGGGCGCTGGAGGCGGGAGTGCGTGGGTTCGTCCCGAAGACCGTCTCCGCCCAGCGGCTCGCCGAGATCATCCGTACCGTGCACGGAGGAAGCCGTTATGTGGACCCGGAGTTGGCGGCCGACGCGATCAGCGCGGGGGACTCGCCGCTGTCCGCACGAGAGGCGGAACTGCTGGAGCTGGCGGAGGACGGGGCACCCATCTCGGAGATCGCCGAGCGGGCTTCGCTGACACAGGGGACGGTCCGCAATTACCTCTCCGCGGCGGCGCTGAAGCTGGGCGCGGAGAACCGTCATGCGGCGGCGCGCATCGCACGTGCTCAGGGTTGGCTATAGTGGTACCCGCACCGCACGAGAGCGCGGGGCGAATGCGGACGTAGCTCAGTTGGTAGAGCACCACCTTGCCAAGGTGGATGTCGCGAGTTCGAGTCTCGTCGTCCGCTCAGAGAACGAAGGCCCCGGTCGGGAACGACCGGGGCCTTCGGCGTTCCCGCGGCTACCGCTCGACGCCCGGCGCCCGGCGCCCGGCCGGTATAGGGCTCAGCCTGCGGGAAAGCTCAGCCGGAAGAGGGCGCCGCCCGTCGCGGCCTGCTCCGCCGTGAGCTCCGCCCCGTGCGCACGGGCGATCTGGCGGGCCATCGCCAGGCCCAGGCCGGAGCCCGGAAGGGCGCGGGCCTGCCGGGATCGGTAGAAGCGGTCGAAGACATGGGGCAGGTCCTCGGCGGAGATGCCGGGGCCGTGGTCGCGGACGGTCAGGTCGAGCGCGCCGTCCGCATGGGTCAGCCGCACCTCGACCACGGCGCCGGCCGGGCTGAACTTGGCCGCGTTGTCGAGCAGGTTGGACAGCAGCCGGGCGAGCCGGGCGGGCACGCCCGCGACCGTGGCCTCGTCCAGGTCGGCGGTGAAGACCGTGCCCGGCCAGTGGCTCCGGGCGTCGGCCACGCAGCGTTCGGCGAGCCGGTCCAGCCGGACCTGCTCGACCAGCGGCCGCGGCTCCTCGTCGCGCGCCAGCTCGATGAGGTCGTTGACCATGCCGGTCACCTCGCGCAGCTGCCGGCCCAGGGCGTCCGAGGCGCGCTCGCGCTGGGCCACGGTGAGCCGGTCGGCGCGGGCGAGCAGTTCGGCGTTGGTGCGCAGCGCGGTGAGCGGGGTGCGCAGTTCGTGGGAGGCGTCGGCGACGAGCCGTCGTTGGGCGGCGACGGCCTCCTCCAGTTCGCCGAGCATGATGTTGAAGCTGGTCGCGAGGCGGGTGATCTCGTCCTGGCGGCGAGCCTCGTAGTGCGGCATCTCGATGCGGTGGGCGGGGTCGCGGGTGGCGGCGATGCGCTCGGCGGTGGACGTGAGCCGGGTGACGGGCCGCAGGGAGGTGCGCGAGGCCACATAGCCCAGGCCCGCCGCCAGCAGCACTCCCCCGGCGCCGACCGCCCCCAGGTACAGCCCGGCCTGTTCCACGCTCTGGCCGACGGTGTCGGAGCGGGCCGCCACCTGCAGTGCGCGCCCGGCCCTGCCCGGCAGCGGGGTGGTCAGCATCCGCATGGGGCGGCCGTCGTGGGTGATGTCGCTGTAGTACGCGCCGAGCGTGCCGGCCGCGACGCGGCGCGACGCCCCGGTGACCGGCAGCACCAGCCCGCTCTGCCCGGCGGCCGCAGGGTCGGCGCGGACGATCTGGGCGCAGGCGGGCGCGGCCCGCCAGGCGCACTGGTCGTACAGGACGCCGCTGTCGGCACCACCGCGGCTCTGCTGGGCAATGAGCCCGGCCTGCTGCTTGAGCTGCAGGTCCAGCTGGCGTACGAGTTCGTAGCGGATGACCACATAGGCCGCGGCCAGCACGCCGAGGGCGACCAGGGCCACCGCCGCGGAGGTGACGAGCGCCAGCCGGGTCCGCAGGGGCCTGCGGCTCAGCAGCCCCCCGGTCCCGATCACCGCTCCGCCAGCCGGTAGCCGACGCCGTGCACGGTGTGCACGAGCCGCGGTGCGCCGCCCGCCTCCAGCTTGCGCCGCAAGTAGCCGATGTAGACGGCCAGGGAGTTGGACTCGGGGCCGAAGTCGGCGCCCCAGACGCGTTCCTGGATCACCTCACGCGGCAGCACCTGTCCCGGGTGGCGCAGCAGCACCTCCAGCAGCGCGAATTCGGTGCGGGTGAACTCCAGGACGGTCCCCCCGCGCTCCCCGGTGCGGGTGAGGGGATCGACGCGCAGGTCGGCGAAGGCCAATTCCGCGCTCTCCCCCGCAGGTTCGGCCGGAGCCGCCCGGCGCAGCAGGGCGCGCAGGCGGGCCAGCAGTTCGTCGAGCGCGAAGGGCTTGACGAGGTAGTCGTCGGCTCCCGCGTCCAGGCCGGCGACCCGGTCGGAGACGGCGTCGCGTGCGGTGAGGACGAGGACGGGCGTCCGGTCGCCGAGTTCGCGCAGCCGCCGGCAGACGGCGAGGCCGTCGAGCACGGGCATGGCGAGGTCGAGCACGATGGCGCGCGGCGCCGCGCTCGCGACGGCGGACAGGGCCTCCAGGCCGTCGCCGGCCTCGCGCACCGTGTAGCCCTCGACGGCGAGGCTGTCGACGACGGCGGCCCGTACGTCGGGGTCGTCGTCCACGACCAGTACGGGCGTCGACGTCTGGGGCATGGCGCCTCCGGCGGGGTACGGGTTCCTGTGCGGTGTCCCCACGATGGCATGCCCACTCTGAGAGGGCTCTTAGGGAGCCCCCCGGCCGGCCGCGGGCCCGCCTACGCCCACTTCGTGCCGGTCAGGCGCTCGTAGGCCTCCACGTACTTGGCGCGCGTGCGCTCGACGATCTCCTGGGGCAGCTCCGGCGGCGGCAGCTGGCCGTGGCGGTCCCAGCCCGAGGCGGGCGACGTCAGCCAGTCGCGGACGAACTGCTTGTCGAAGGAGGGCTGCGGCCGCCCCGGCTCCCAGGTCTCGGCGGGCCAGAAGCGGGAGGAGTCCGGGGTGAGCACCTCGTCGGCGAGTACCAGCTCGCCGTCCGCGTAGCCGAACTCGAACTTGGTGTCGGCCAGGATGATGCCCCGGTCGCGGGCGATGTCGCGGGCGCGGCCGTAGACGGCCAGGGTCGTCTGGCGCAGCAGGGCCGCGGTCTCGGCGCCGACCCGGCGGGCGGTCTCCTCGTAGGAGACGTTCTCGTCGTGCTCGCCGACCTCGGCCTTGGTGGCCGGGGTGAAGATCGGGGAGGGCAGTTCGGAGCCGTCGGTCAGGCCCTCGGGCAGGGCGAGCCCGCAGACGGTGCGGGTCTGCTCGTACTCGGCGAGGCCGGAGCCGGTGAGGTAGCCGCGGGCGACGCACTCGACGGGGACCATGTCGAGGGAGCGACAGATCAGGGTGCGGCCCTCCCAGTCGGCGGGGGCGCCGGCGGGCAGGTCGGTGGAGATCACGTGGTGCGGGGCGAGGTCGCGCAGGCGGTCGAACCACCACAGCGACAGCTGGGTGAGGACGCGGCCCTTGTCGGGGATCTCGGTGGGCAGCACCCAGTCGTAGGCGGACATGCGGTCGCTGGCGACCATCACGAGCCGGCCGGCCTCGTCGCGGTAGAGGTCGCGGACCTTGCCGGTGTGCAGGTGGGTCAGGCCCGGCACCTCGATCGGCTTGGGCTTCTCGACGAATCCGGACACGCGTCCTCCTGGTGGTTTGTCCAAACACCTCGATTCTGCCGCACGGTCCGGAAAGCGTTGCGGTCAGGGTCAGGCCCGCTTGCAGATGCGGTCCAGGAGGTTGGCGGTGGCCCGCTGGACGCGGGCGTCGACGTGGCCGGGCCGGTCCAGGGCCGGGGACCAGGCGAAGGTGCCGGAGGCGAAGACCAGGGCGCCGCTGGGGGCGCGGTACAGGGAGGTCTCCTGGTGCCGCCGCGCGCCGTCGCCGTCCTCGTAGGGGGAGTGGGCCAGCAGGATGCGGCGGGTGTGCTCGGGCAGGGCCGTTCGGGGGAAGTAGCGGTCGGCCTCGCCCGCGACCAGGCCGGGCAGCTCGTCGCCCTCGCCCGCGCCCGTGGCCTCCCACAGCCAGTGGTCGGCGTTGCGGACGACCAGCGGGGCGGGCTCGGGCACCCGGCCCGCGTACTGGATGCCGAGCAGCTGCTGCTCGGGCGGCGACATCTCGCGCCAGAGCGCCGAGCGGCCGGGGCCGCGGCGCTTGCGGCAGGTCAGCAGGTGGTCGGGGCCGGCCGGCGAGGGGGCGAGCTCGACCTGCCAGTACATGGTGTTGGAGGAGAGGAAGACCAGCGAGGTGCCGCCGTCGCGGGCGTCCTCGGCGGCCCGGCGCATGGCCGGCGACCAGTACTCGTCGTGGCCGGGGAAGACGATGCCCCGGTAGCGTGCCGGATCGATTCGTCCGGCGTGCAGGTCGCGGGTCTCGGCGTAGGCGAGGTCGTAGCCGTAGCGCTCGGCCCAGCGGATGAAGTCGTACGCGTGGCCGACGTGCAGCGGCAGTCCGGCACCGGCGTAGGGGCGGTCGAAGGAGACGGTGGTGGCCGCGCCCTCCTCGCCGAGGAGCCGCCCGCTGTCGTCCCAGGCGTGGTAGAGGCTGGCGCCGGTGCGGCCGTCCTCGGGGTAGAGGTTATAGGCCTGCCAGGTGATGTCGGGCAGGACGAGCAGCAGGTCGGCGGGGGCGCTGTCGCGGACGGTGAAGGGGATGTGGCTGCGGTACCCGTCGGCGGTGGTCAGGACGGCGACGTAGGCGCCGGTGCTCCAGAAGGCGGGGATCTGCAGCCGCCAGGAGAGCCACCAGTGGTGGCAGGAGACCGTGCGGTCCACGGTGAGCGGGGGCGGCTGGACGATGCCCGACAGCCGGGGGCTGGTGGTGATCTTCGAGGCGCCGACGCCGCCGTAGTGACCGATGCGGTAGATGTCGACGGCGAACTGCTGCGGGGGATCCACGGTGATGCGGAAGTCCACGGCCTCGCCGGGGGCCACCGCGCTGTCGGTGGCGAAGCCCTTGATCTGGCAGTGGACGTCGTCGGCGGTGCGGGGCCCGGGTCTGCGCGGGGGCGGGACGCGCGCGCCGGCCGGGGCGACCACCGGGTCCACGTACCAGGGGATGATCTGGCCGGTGCCGTCGAAGTAGTACTCGCCGCCGCGCAGCCAGGGCAGCGGGCCCTGCCCGAAGGGGTCCGAGACGGCGTGTGCGAGTGCCCCGGATTCCCAGCGCCGGATCCGATCCATCCCCATGTGGGCTCTCCCTCCCCTGGGTCACCGCATACCCATTCGGTTTCCCAGCAGATCACAGGACACACCTGGCTCGTCACTGTTCGTCGGCAAATTCCCCGGAAGTGATGGCTCGGCCTCTACGCACAGTCACCGCTTCACCGTCCGTGACGGGGGCGGGGCCGTGGGGACGGGACCGGGGAGACCGGACGGTGGGAACGGAACCGCGGTGACGGGACCGTTTCACCCGAGCCGGACGGGCTTCTCGGGGCGCACCCCGATCTCGCCGAGCCAGGCGCGCAGGGGCTCGCCGTCGCCGTCCTCGATCAGGCTGAGGACGGTACGGGTCAGGTCGGCGCGGCGGGCGCCGCCGACGAGCAGGGCGGGGCCGTCGAGCCAGTCCAGGCCGGGAGTGGCGCCGGCGGTGTCGACGGCGGCGCAGCACACCATGGCCGTCACATGGTCGGCCAGCAGCTCCCGGCCGCTGCGCGGCGGCTGCAGCGGGAACAGCGGGGCCAGGCCGTCGACCCAGGAGCCGGCGGCGGCGCCGAACGTGCCGCGGCGCTCGGCCGCGCGCTCCTCGCGGGCCGCCTCACGGGCCACCTCGGCGCTCAGCCGCAGCTCCAGCTCCTCGCCGACCCCGCCGCCGGCCGGGCCGGTCAGGCGCTCGAGGACGCGGGCGACCGTGGGCGCGGCGGGCGTGGGATCGGGCACCAGGGGGGCGGGCGTGCCGCCCGCCGGTGCCCCGGCCAGGGCGCCGCGGGCGGCGATGTCGTCGAGGACGCGGTGCAGGCGGGCGGCCTCCAGCCGCCACTTGCGGTCCACGACCTCCTCCGGGTACTGGCTCCAGGAGACCGGCGACCAGTCCGGGCCGGGCTCGGGAGGGCCGCCGTGGAAGAGCCGGGCGGCCAGCAGGGACGCGGCCTCGTCGATGAGGCCCGGCTCCTCCAGCAGGTCGCACGCGGGGCGCTCGCCCAGCCGGGAGGCGAAGCCTTCCGCCAGCCGGTCGCGGCGGGAGAGCTCGGTCAGGGCGGAGACCACGCCGGCGTCCAGGCGGGAGGGCCAGCGGCCCATCCGCCACGCGGGCAGCGCGACGCGGTTCAGCAGCCGGTCCCAGCCGGCGTAGGCCAGGCCCACCTGCTCCTGGGCGACGATCCGCAGGCCGTAGTCCACCGCCTGGGCGCGCTCGGAGGCGGCCGCGGCCACCCCGCGCTCCATCTCGGCGGCGTGGTCGCGGCAGGAGCGCAGCAGCAGCCGGGCCGTCCAGCCGACGAAGGCGAGCAGCGGCCGCCCGGCGGCGACCGCCACGGCCGCGTCCAGGCCCCGCACGAAGCGGCGGGCCGCCGCTATGTCGGGATGGGCGGCCGGGCCCGTGCCCGCCACGACCGGCGCCAGCAGGGCCCGCAGCTCGGCGACACGCATCCACCACAGGAACGGCGAGCCGATCACCAGTACCGGGGCGGCACCCGCCCGGCGGCGCGGTACTGCCCGCTCGCGCGGAGGGCCGTGCGCGGGGTGCGTACGGTCCTCCAGCCAGCTGTCGCAGTCGGGCGTGAGGGCTATGGCGGAGGGGGCGGGCACGTCCAGCCGCTCGGCGAGGTCACGGACCAGGCGGTAAAGGTCGGGGGCCGTCTCCTCCGGGATGGGGACGGTGGGGCTCAGGGCCGGCCGGGCGCGGGCGACGACGACGGCGACCCCGGCCGCCAGCAGCAGCGACAGCACGGCGAGGGCGGAGACGACCGGGCGGACGACGTCCCAGACGGAGCCGTCGGGGATGCGGCCCATGGCGGAGCCCGCCGCCAGGACGACCGCCGCCGCGGCGGGCAGCAGAGCGACCGCGAGCGCGGCGCCGCGCACGCGCAGCACGGCGAGGGCTCGGGTGCGCGCGGCCAGCGCGCCTGCTTCCGGACCTGCCACGGGACCGATCACCCCCAGTTGCCTGTAGTGCTCTGCCCAGGTGCCGGCATGGGACCGGTCCGGGGCCGACGCCGTCGGCGTTGCTTACCACCCCCACTGTGGCACCGGCCTCTGACATCGCAATGCCGGTGGGCCAGTTGCCGGACGCGCAGCAGGCCTTCGCCGCACCCTAGTTGGGGGTGGGGCGCGCGTCAGCCGGTTGGGCTAGCGGTCACCCGATGGAATGGCTTTGGGCAAAGCCTGGTGCGCTGCGCGCGGCCGGGCACTTCGTTCGGCTGGGGCGGGGGTGGGCGGGGCCGGTTTGCCGGCCGCGGTTCGGCGTCAGGCCGATGCCGCCTTGGCCGCGATGTCCGTGCGGTGGTGGGAGCCGTCCAGGTGGATGCGGGAGACCGCCTCGTACGCGCGCGTGCGGGCCCGGGTCAGGTCGTCGCCGGTCGCGGTCACGGACAGGACGCGGCCGCCGGCGCTGACCACGCGGCCCTCGGCGTCGTGGGCGGTGCCCGCGTGCAGGACGTAGGCCCGGTCCACCTCGGCCGCCTCGGTCAGGCCCTCGATCACGTCGCCGGTGCGCGGGGTGCCCGGGTAGTTGTGCGAGGCGATGACGACCGTCACGGCCGCGCTGTCGCTCCAGCGCAGCGGCGGCTCGGCGGCCAGGTTGCCGGTGGCGGCGTTCAGCAGGACGCTCGCCAGCGGGGTCTTCAGGCGGGCCAGCACGACCTGGGTCTCCGGGTCGCCGAAGCGGGCGTTGAACTCGATGACCCGCACACCGCGCGAGGTGATCGCCAGGCCCGCGTAGAGCAGTCCGGAGAAGGGCGTGCCCCGGCGGCGCAGCTCGTCCACGGTGGGCTGCAGCACGGTCCGCAGCACCTCGTCGACCAGCTTGGGGTCGGCCCAGGGCAGCGGGGAGTAGGCGCCCATGCCGCCGGTGTTCGGGCCCTCGTCCGCGTCCAGGGCGCGCTTGAAGTCCTGCGCGGGCTGCAGGGGCAGGACCGTCTCGCCGTCGGTGATGGCGAAGAGGGAGACCTCGGGGCCGTCCAGGAACTCCTCGATCACCACGCGCGAGCAGGCCAGCGCGTGCTCGCGGGCGGCCGCCAGGTCGGAGGTGACGACGACGCCCTTGCCGGCGGCCAGGCCGTCGTCCTTGACGACGTAGGGGGCGCCGAACGCGTCGAGGGCCGCGTCGATCTCGTCGGGGGTGGTGCAGACGTAGCTGCGGGCGGTGGGAACGTTCGCGGAGGCCATGACGTCCTTGGCGAAGGCCTTGGAGCCCTCCAGCCGGGCCGCCTCCGCCGACGGGCCGAAGACGGGGAAGCCGCGCTCGCGCAGCACGTCGGCGACGCCCGCGACCAGCGGGGCCTCCGGGCCGATGACCACCAGGTCCGCGCCCAGTGACGCGGCCAGCCCGGCGACGGCCGCGCCGTCCAGCGCGTCCACGGTGTGCACCTCGGCGACCTCGGCGATCCCGGCGTTGCCGGGGGCGCAGTGCAGCGCGGTGACGTCGGGGTCGAGGGACAGAGAGCGGCACAGGGCGTGTTCGCGGGCGCCGCCGCCGATGACGAGGACCTTCACGGGCCCCACCCTATTGCCTGCCTTGTCGATCACTACGACTCGGGGGCCGCCGCCGACTCGTAGGAACCTCTCGTCAGAACGTTTCGGCGCCCGTGGGGCGTCACTGGGCGGACCGGGCCGCCCTCTTTCGGGTGATGCCCGCAAGCCTCCTATACCTGATTCCGCCGCACTTACGGACGGAAAAGGCTCGATCCTGTGCCCAACGCCAACCGTTCGGCGGTAGGAAGGAGGCTGCGATCACGGATAACGCACACGGCTGAGAGGGAGTGCAGGGGTGAGCCAGCCTGAGATGCAACCCGAGGGGCTCCCGAGGGAAAAGGGCGGCCACCAAGGGGGGCAGCACCGGGACGACCTGCGCGGCCGGTCCTTCCCGCTCGGGGACTGGGGCGAGCCCGCCGAGCGGCTGGACGAGCTGTACAGATGGGTCGAGGCCGGGGCGCTCAATCTGGCCGACTGGTATCTGACCGACCGGGCGTGGAAGCGCCGCTGGGCGCGCGGTTTGCGCCTGGGCGCGGCATTCTGCGCGGTGATCGGGGCCTCCCTGCCGCTGCTGGAGCTGACCAAGGTGCTGCGCACCGGGTCCGCGTGGGCGTTCCTGGCGCTGCTCGGCGCGGTGGCGTGCGTGGCGTGCGACCGCTACTTCGGGCTGACGTCCGGCTGGATGCGGGCGGTGGCCACGGCACAGGCGGTGCAGCGGCGGCTGGAGGTGCTGCAGTTCGACTGGGCGTCGGAGTGCGTGCGGGAGGTGCTCGGGCCGACGGAGGGCACGGCGAGCGAGGCCGCCGAGCGGTGTCTGACCGTGCTGCGGCGGTTCTCCGAGGACGTCTCGGAGCTCGTACGGGCCGAGACGGCCGACTGGATGGTGGAGTTCCGGGCGGGGCCCGCGCCGCTGCTGACGCAGTCGCTGGTGGCGTGGGGGCCGCGGGGCGAGGGTGGCGGTCCGGTGGGGCGGTTCCCGATGCCGCCGCACACACGGCCGAACATGCCGCGGCAGCGGCCGCCGGAGTCACCGCGCTAGGGCGTCGCGCCGGCGCTGACCTGAGCGGCGGTTCCGGGGCCCGGCCCCGGAACCGTGCCCTCAGCTGAAGACGATCATCGAGCCCTGGCCCAGGCTCCGGGTGGCCGCCGCGTGGAGCCCCAGCCATACGTGGCGCTCCCGGGCGAAGGGGCTGTCGTCGCGCGGTCCCGGCGCGGCGCGCTCCTCGAGGCCCGTCGGGCGGTCGGGAGCGGCGGGCGCGGCGGGCGGGTTGTCCGGGTCGATGCCCAGCACCGGCGCCACGGCGTGTAGTTCGCGCAGCAGGCCATGGCTGGACCCCAACGGACCGCCACCCTCGAGGAGTTCCTCGTTCGAGAGCGGATGCGCGAAGTCCACGGGGACGTAGGCGCCCGCGTGGTCGTAGTGCCAGACGAGGTGGGACTGCTGGGCGGTGGCCTCGAACATTTCCAGCAACTGCTCGTAGTCACCACCGAGTTCATCCACGGGAGTGACGGCCAGCCCGCACAGGTTCAGCAGGTGGGCGCGGCGCAGGAAGTGCAGCGCGTCGTAGTCGAAGCCCGCGACCGGGGCCACGTCGCCGGAGAGGCCCGGCATGTAGCCGAAGACGGGCACGGGAGGCAGTCCGGCGTCACCGAGCGCCTTGTCGTACGCGGCGATCTCCTCGGCGAAGGGGTTGTCGGGGCTGTGGCACAGCACGTCGACAAGGGGCACTAGCCAGAGGTCACAGGCCACGTGAACTCACTCTCGTCTTCGCATTGCTGCGATGGTCGGGGCATGCGATGGTCGGGCCAGAGTAGTGCCGCTCAGCCGGTTGTCACACAGGGGCGACGGACATGGAATCCCGCGCTCCGCACGGTCCGCGCACGGCCGGCCGGCGGCTCGCGCCCGCCGGCCGTTGCCGTCCGCCACAGCTGCCGTCAGCCGGAGTCCCGCACGTCCCACACCCATACGTCGCCGGCCCGCTTCGGCTCCTTGCCGGCCAGCTGCGTCACCGCCCGGCGCAGGGCGTCCTCGTTGTCCTGCCGGGCGAGGACGAGGGAGTCCGCGCGCCAGTAGGCGAGGTCCCAGGCGAACTCACGGCGCTGCTGCGGCCCGATGGCGGGCACCTTGCCGCTCTCGCGGACCTTGCCCAGCAGATCGGACGTGGGGCGCGGCTGGGGCCCGTAGATGCCGATGCGCTCGGGGCCCCACGGACCGTTGAAGTAGCCGCCGGGGAAACGGAAGCCGAGGTCCGCGTCGATCTGCCAGCCCAGGGCGGCGGTGTCGGACGGCGAGGGGACCGGTACGGGCACCAGCGAGCGGCCGGGGCGTACGTACTCGCGCCAGGTGCCGTCGGCGACGAACGCGGGCACGGGCGCCCGCTCGACGATCCGGTACGGGGTGGGCACCAGCGGCAGGACGGCCACCGCCAGGGCCGCCCAGCCGAGCACCCGGCGCGAGCTCTCGCGTTCGCTGCGGACGCGCCGCAGGGCCAGCCGGTCGCAGGCGAGGGCGAGGAGGATGCCGAGGGCGGGCACGCAGACCATCGCCATCCGCGACTCGATGACCGACTCGAAGAACGGCATCTGTGCCACGACGCGCCACGGTCCGGGCAGGGTCTTGTCGGTGCCCAGCAGCGGGATGTTCTGGCCCAGGGAGAGGACGGCGGCGGCCAGCGCGGTGAAACCCAGGGCACGCGCGCGTGGCTGGTCGCGCAGGTGGGCGACGATCGCGACGGTGACGAGGACCAGCGGCCAGCCGAAGAAGGCGTTCTCCTCGGTCCGGTTGAGCGACAGCGAGGCCGCGACCTTCTCGTCGCCGGCCAGCGAGCGGGTGGCGAACTCCAGCAGGGCCATCGGGTGGTTGCCGACCTGCCCGTGCAGCACGCTGTGGTAGCTCTGCGGACCGTAGAACTGCCAGGCGACGGGTCCGATCACCAGGGGGACGGACACCAGCGCGGCGACGCACAGGCCGCGCAGCAGGGGCCCGGCGACGGCCCTGGTGACGTCCGGGGAGGCGATCGCGTAGCCGAGGGCGAAGAGGGCGAGGCCGGTGACGGCCAGCAGCAGTGCCTCTTCACCGAGGAAGATCTGGTAGGCGAGGAACAGGCCGAGGACGACGGCGTCGCGTGTGTGCCGCCGCCCGCCCTCGCACAGCCGCAGCATCCGATCGATGATCAGCGGCATCATGAAGAGCACCAGGAAGTTGGGGTGCGCGTTGCCGTGCGAGATCATCGGCGGCGCGAAGGCGCAGAAGCCGCCGCCCAGCGCGGCCGCCCAGCGGGAGCGCACGAAGCGCTTGGCTATCAGCCAGTACCAGGAGCAGGCGGTCGCGGCCAGCCCGCCGGTGAGCACGACGGCCCAGGTGACGTGGGCGCCCAGGGCGAGCGTGAGGGGCGCGAGCGGGACGGACAGGCCCAGCATGGCGGTGTTCGCCATGAGGTTCACCCCGAGCGGGGCGTTCTGCAGCTCGCTGAAGAACGGATTCCGCAGATGCGCGACGTTGTCGGCGGTGACCGCGAAGAACCATTCCCACTGCTGCTGGTCGGAGCCGGAGTCGGCGAGGTAGCTGCTGCCGAGGCCGCCCCACAGCCCGCCGTAGAGCACGAAGGAGAGGAAGAGGAAGATCGCGGGTATCGCCAGTTGCGCGGGACGCACCGCGCGCCAGCGCAGTCGCAGGAGGTCCGCGAGGACGCGGGGGTAGGCCAGCGGGCGGACCTTGGAACCGGGCTGATGGGCCCAGCGGACGGGCACTTCGGCGACCTCCCAGTCCATCTGGTGGAAGAAGCGCAGGATCTCGACGTCGTAGCTCCAGCCGTCGAGGCGGGAGCCGGCGAAGGCGGTACGGACCTTGTCCCCGTCGAAGAGCTTGAAGCCGCACTGGGTGTCGCGTATGCCGGGCACGGCGGCCGCGCGTATCAGCCGGGCGCCGACGCGGCCCATGAGCTCGCGCAGCGGGTTCTGGTGCACGTCGATGCGCGATCCGGGCAGTGCGCGGGAGCCGACGGCCGCGGCGGCGCCCCGCTCCAGCCGCTCCTGGAGGAGGTCCATCTCCTCGATGGGGGTGGCCAGGTCGGCGTCGGTGACCAGCACGCGGCGGCCGCTCGAGGCGAGCACGCCGGTGCGTACGGCGTGGCCCTTGCCGCGGTTGTCGGGAGTGCGCAGCAGCCGGATGCGCGGCTCCTCGGCCGCGGCGGCCTCGGTGACGGCGGCCGTGCCGTCGCTCGAGCCGTCGTCGACGACGATCAGTTCCCAGCGCAGGGGTCCGAGGGTCGCCAGGTGCGCCCGTATCGCGCGCAGCGTCGGGGCGAGCCGGTCCTCCTCGTTGTACGCGGGGACGATCACCGACAGGTCGGCGGACGGTTCGGGGGACCGTGGGGCAGGTGGGCCGGCGGACGGGTCGACTCGTGGCCCGGTGGCCCTCCCGGACGGATCCGACGGTCGGTCCGGTGCCGGCTTCATTTCGAATCACATTCCGTTTGTCGACGACGGCGAGCGACTTCGACCTTATGTGGTCGAACCGTGATCGGTCTGCCGGGTCAAGCCGTCGATCAGCGCCAGCGAGTGCTGGTTGTACGCGGCGATGATCTGCTGCGCGCGTGCCACGTCGCGGCAGGCCACCGCCTCCACCAGCTCGGAGTGGCCGTGCCACAGCCGCCCCCGCAGGTCGCCCAGGCGCCGCAGCAGCGGCACCGTGAAGACCCAGCTCTGCACCCGCACCCGGTCAAGGAAGCCCGATATATACGGATTTCCCACCAGTCCGGCCATCTCCCGCCAGAACCGCAGGTCGTAGCCGATGAGAATGTCCAGGTCCCCCGCCAGCGCGGCCCGCCCGGCCTCCTCCGCCCGGCGTCGCACCGAGGCCAGCGCCTGCGGCGTCGCGGCCGCCAGCGCCCGCTCGGTGATGGGCGGACCGCCCACGCCGCCGGGGCTGTGCGGGAGGCGGAACATGCCCTCGACGATCAGGGTGCGGGCCTCGATCATGTCCCGGAAGTCGGCGTACGAGAACTCGCGCACCCGGTAGCTGCGGTGCAGCTCCACCTCGAGCAGCCCCTGCGAGCACAGGTCGAGCAGCGCCTCGCGCACGGGCGTCGCCGAGACCCCGTACTGCTCGGCGATCTCCTTGACGGTGAACTGCCGGCCCGCCGGGAGCCGCCCGGCGATCACCTCGTCGCGCAGCGCCTCGGCGATCTGTGAGCGCAGCGTGGTGCGCTTGACAGTCTCGCTGCCGGACATCGTTCTCCGTCTCCCTTTCCCTGCCGCGCGCCTGGCGTGCGAACGGCCCCCGCAACGATATGCGAGGGCCGTCACGGGCGATATATCCCGTGCGGGCGGGAAGGGCGAACGCTACCGGATCCTCCCGCCGGCCGGGGCGGTGGCGGGCGGGCCCGTCAGGAGACGTACGCGTCCGCGACCGTCAGCGCCTGGTCCAGGGCCGCCAGGCCTTCCTTCGCCTCGGCCTCGGTGATGGTGCACGGCGGCACGACGTGGGTGCGGTTCATGTTCACGAACGGCCACAGGCCCGCCTCCCGGCAGGCGGCGGTGAAGGCGCCCATGGGGGCGGCCGCCTCGCCGGTCGCCGCGTACGGGACCAGCGGCTCGCGGGTGGCCCGGTCGCGGACCAGTTCCACCGCCCAGAACGCGCCCAGCCCGCGCACCTCGCCCACCGACGGGTGCCGCCCGGCGAGTTCGCGCAGCCCGGGGCCGAGGACGTCCGCGCCGATGCGGGCGGCGTTCTCCACGATGCCCTCCTCGGCCATGGCGTTGATCGTCGCCACGGCGGAGGCGCAGGCGAGCGGGTGCCCGGAGTAGGTGAGTCCGCCCGGATAGGGGCGCTCGTCGAACGTGGCCGCGATCTCGCCGGAGATCGCAACGCCGCCCAGCGGCACATAGCCGGAGTTGACGCCCTTGGCGAAGGTGAGCAGGTCGGGGGTGACGCCGAAGTGGTCGGCGGCGAACCAGCGGCCCGTGCGGCCGAAGCCGGACATGACCTCGTCGAGGACGAAGACGATGCCGTACCGGTCGCAGATCGCGCGCACACCGGCGAGGTAACCGGGCGGAGGCACCAGGATCCCGGCCGTGCCGGGCACGGTCTCCAGGACGATCGCGGCGATCGTCCCCGGCCCCTCGAAGACGACCGTGTCCTCGAGGTGGCGCAGCGCGCGCTCGCACTCCTGCTCCTCGGAGGCGGCGTGGAAGGGCGAGCGGTACGGGAACGGCCCCCAGAAGCGCACGACGCCCGCGGAGGCGGTGTCGGAGGGCCAGCGGCGCGGGTCGCCGGTGAGGTTGATCGCGGCGGCGGTCGCGCCGTGGTACGAGCGGTAGGCGCTGAGCACCTTGGGGCGGCCGGTGTGCAGCCGGGCCATCCGGACGGCGTTCTCGACGGCCTCGGCGCCTCCGTTGGTGAAGAAGATCTTGTCGAGGTCGCCGGGGGTGCGTTCGGCGATCAGCCGGGCGGCCTCGGACCGTACGTCCACCGCGAAGCCGGGCGCGATCGTGCACAGCCGTCCCGCCTGTTCCTGGATCGCGGCGACGACCTTGGGGTGCTGGTGGCCGATGTTGGTGTTGACCAGCTGGGAGGAGAAGTCGAGGTAGCGGTTGCCGTCGTGGTCCCAGAAGTACGAGCCCTCGGCGCCGGCCACGGCCACCGGCTCGATCAGGGTCTGCGCGGACCAGGAGTGGAAGACGTGCGCGCGGTCGGCGGCCTTGACCGCCGCGCCGAGGGAGGGATCGGGCTGCGTGCTCACGGGCGTACCTCTGGTCGAAGGAGGTGAGGGCAGTGGGGGAAGCGTGCGGACGTGCCCCGGCAGCGGCTCGGGCGCCGTACGGGCCGAGCCTGCCGGTACGGGCGAGCCTAGGGAGCGCGGGCTTCCGGCCGGTACCGGCACTCTGTTGGGCCCACCCGCGCGCTCCCGGACACAGTGCCGGGTACCGCCGTACGGTGCGAGACCACACAAATCGCCGTACGGGAAATCCCAATTCGCGGGCATTCGCCTGCTACGGTCCTTTGCGGTTGCAGTTTGGTACCCATTTGTCATGTGCGCCTGAAGGTCCGTGACCTCGGGCGCACTTGCGTTTTTCCATGGGCGCGCGGAATTCCTCCGCACGCCCCCGATAAGGAGATCGTCTTGGCTACCGGCATCGTCAAGTGGTTCAACTCGGAAAAGGGCTTCGGCTTCATCCAGCAGGACGGCGGAGGCGCCGACGTCTTCGCCCACTACTCCAACATCGTCAGTCAGGGTTACCGGGAACTCACGCAGGGCCAGAAGGTGACGTTCGACATCACGCAGGGCCAGAAAGGCCCGCAGGCGGAGAACATCCTTCCGGCCTGACGAGCGGTCTGACGAGCGGTCTGACGACCGGCCTGACAACCGGTCCGGCGACCGGGCGGACGGGACGGGCCGGACGGCCGCCCCGCGGCCCCCGGGGCGCCCGCCCGGACGGGCCGTACCCTCCGGGGGCCGGAACGACAAGGGCCGGGACCGCACTTCTCGACCGTGCGGATACCCGGCCCTTTGCCGTGCCGCTATTCTCCCCGCGACGAAACATGGGGGAAGGAGCAGCCGGCATGGAAGACCTGTCGCCGGAAGACCCGCGAGAACTCGGTGCCTATCGCCTGCTCGGCAGGCTGGGGGCGGGCGGCATGGGCCGGGTCTATCTCGCCCGCTCCGACCGCGGCCGCACGGTGGCCGTCAAGCTCGTCCAGCCGGAACTCGCCGGCCAGGAGGAGTTCCGGCGCCGCTTCCGCCAGGAGGTGCGCGCCGCCCGGCAGGTCGGCGGGGAATGGACGGCTCCCGTCCTCGACGCCGACACCGAGGCCGACGTCCCCTGGGTCGCCACGGGCTACATCGCCGGGCCCTCGCTGCGCCAGGTCGTCGACACCGACTACGGCCCGCTGCCCGAGCGGTCCGTGCGCATCCTCGGCGCCGGGCTCGCCCGCGCGCTGCAGTCCATCCACGCCGCCGGGATCGTCCACCGCGACCTCAAGCCCTCGAACGTGCTGGTCACCCTCGACGGGCCGCGCGTCATCGACTTCGGCATCGCCCGCGCCCTGGAGACCGTCACCGACGGCGGCCTGACCCGCACGGGCGCGGCCGTCGGCTCGCCCGGCTTCATGTCGCCCGAGCAGGTGCGCGGCGCGCAGATCACGCCCGCCAGCGACGTCTTCTGCCTCGGCTCGGTGCTGGCGTACGCGGCGACCGGCACCATGCCGTTCGGCACGGCCGACAGCGGCGTCCACGCGCTGATGTACCGCATCGCGGAGGAGGAGCCGGACCTCACCGGCGTGCCGCCCACGCTGCGCCCGCTGATCACCGCGTTCCTCGCCAAGGACCCCGCCGACCGGCCCTCGCCCCAGCAGGTCCTGGAGCGCACGGGCGTCGAGGACGTGCTGAGCGACCTGCGGTCGGCGGAGCCCTGGCTGCCGGGCGGCCTCGTCGCCCAGCTCGGCCGGCACGCGGTGCAGCTGCTCGACGTGGAGAGCCCGGCGCACCCCGCCACGGCCGTCGGGGCCGCCGGGTCCATACCCACCCCGGCCGCCGAGTCGCCCACCCGCGTGGAGCCGCGGGACGCCCGTCCCGCCGAGCCGCCGACGGTCACCGCGCACTCCGGGCAGCCCCTGCCGCCGCCCGCGCCCGGCACCGGATACGGCTACCCCGGCCCGTACGGCCCGGCCCCGTACGGGCAGGCGCCCTACGGTCACCCCGCGCCGGTACCGCCCCGTTCGAAGGCGCCCTACATCGTGGCGGCGATCGTGGCCGCCGGGCTGCTCGCCGGCGGCGGGACCGTCTTCCTGCTCAACCGCCACACCGAGGACGACGCGCGCTCCCCCGGCCCGGCCCCCAGCCCCTCGGCGGCCACCCACAGGCCGTCGTCCGGTCCTACCGCGCATCCGACGACACAGCCCACGCCGCCGCCGACCCCGCCGACGACCGGCGCCGCCACCTCGCCCGGCACGGGCCCGCAGGCGTACCTCGGCACATGGCAGTCGAGCTTCGGCAGCGGCTCGCGCGTGAACACCCGGACCCTCACCATCTCCGGGGGCTCGGTCGTCGACGTCACCATCGACGGAAGCGGCGTCCTGGACGACGGCACCTCCTACGTCTGCACCTGGCGGACGACCGCCACCGGCGGCGGCACCGGCGGAGGCCCGCTGCGCCTCGGTCCGTCCAGCGTCACCCGGGCCATGCCCAAGTCGGCCTGCCAGCCCGGCTCGTCGTCCGAGCTGGTCATGCTGCCGGACGGCAGGGTGCGGCGCGACTTCAGCGACTCGGACACCAAGGACGCGTCGCTGGTCTACCGCAAGATCTACTGAGGCCGGACGGACGACGGCGCCCCGGTGGCCGTGAGCCACCGGGGCGCCGTGCACGCGCGCGTGCCGCCTACGACAGGAACGAGTTGATCTCGATCGTCTCGGTGCGGCCCGGACCGACGCCGATCGCGGAGATCGGCGCGCCCGACATCTCCTCCAGCGCCTTCACGTACGCCTGCGCGTTCTTCGGCAGGTCGGAGAAGGTCTGGGCCTTGGAGATGTCCTCGGACCAGCCCGGCAGCATCTCGTAGATCGGCTTGGCGTGGTGGAAGTCGCTCTGGCTGTAGGGCAGCTCCTCGACGCGCTTGCCGTCGATCTCGTACGCGACGCAGACGGGGATCTGCTCCCAGCCGGTCAGCACGTCCAGCTTGGTGAGGAAGAAGTCCGTCAGGCCGTTGACGCGGGTCGCGTAGCGGGCGATGACCGCGTCGAACCAGCCGCAGCGGCGGTCACGGCCGGTGGTCACGCCGCGCTCGCCACCGATGGTGCGCAGCGCCTCGCCGTCCTTGTCGAACAGCTCGGTCGGGAACGGGCCGGCGCCGACACGCGTGGTGTAGGCCTTGAGGATGCCGATCACGCGGTTGATCTTCGTCGGGCCCACGCCCGCACCCGTGCAGGCGCCGCCCGCGGTCGGGTTGGAGGAGGTGACGAAGGGGTACGTGCCGTGGTCGACGTCCAGCAGCGTGCCCTGGCCGCCCTCGAAGAGGACGACCTTGCCCTCGTCGATGGCGTTGTTGAGGATCAGCGTGGTGTCGGCGACGTACGGCTTGATCTGCTCGGCGTAGCCCAGCAGCTCCTCGACGATCTTGCCGGACTCGATGGCGCGGCGGTTGTAGAGCTTCGCCAGGATCTGGTTCTTGAAGTCGAGAGCGGCCTCGACCTTCTGCTCCAGGATCGACTCGTCGTACAGGTCCTGGACCCGGATGCCCACGCGGTTGATCTTGTCCGCGTAGGTCGGGCCGATGCCGCGGCCGGTGGTGCCGATCTTCCGCTTGCCGAGGAAGCGTTCCGTCACCTTGTCGACAGTCGTGTGGTACGGCGTGATCAGGTGCGCGTTACCGCTGATCAGCAGCTTGGACGTGTCGACACCGCGCTCGTTGAGTCCGCTCAGCTCGGAGAGCAGGACCGCCGGGTCGACGACGACGCCGTTGCCGATGACCGGGGTGCACCCCGGCGAGAGGATTCCGGAAGGGAGGAGGTGGAGCGCATATTTCTGGTCACCCACGACGACCGTGTGGCCGGCGTTGTTGCCACCTTGGTAGCGCACCACGTAGTCGACGGATCCACCGAGCAGGTCGGTGGCCTTTCCCTTGCCCTCGTCACCCCACTGAGCACCGAGCAGCACAAGTGCGGGCACAGGCGTACACCCCTTCCGGGCGGGGCATGTCCAACGTGCACAGGTGGCGGGAGCCCGCTTGATTCGGGCGTTCACCACCACTAGAGCCGTCGAACCGGTGCCCCGGATAGACGAAGCCCCTGGCGCAACAGCGACAGGGGCTCTTGCACCGAGAGATTACCTGAGGAAGGACGAAGGTGTCGGCTGCAGACCCGACCGGAGCGCAGCTGCTCGTCGTCATCGACCCGGCCGCGAGGCGCGTGGACGGCGAGTCCACGCGGATCGCGCGGGACGTGTTGTGCGCCGGAGCGGTGGCCAAAATCTGCCTCCCGAACGGGCCGGAGGAGGTGGCCCGAGCCGTCGCCAGACGCGGACGCCGCCGGACGGTCGTCATCGGCGACGACCGCGCCCTGCTGCGCGTCGTCGGGCTGCTGCACCGGCGCCGCGAGCTGTCCGTGGCGCCCCTGGCGTGGGTGCCGGTGGGCGCCCTGCCGGCCGTCTCCGTGGCCCGGGTGCTCGGCGTGCCGCTGAGTGCCGTGGCGGCCGCACGGGCCGTGCTGGACGGCGTGGAGCGGCGGCTGGGGCTGCTGGCCGACGACAGCGACGGCGTGGTCCTGGGCGGGCTGTGGGTGCCCGCGGGGGCCGCCCACCGCGCGGTCGGCGGGCCGGGGCCGGGCGTGGAGGGCGCCGGCGGGGTGCCGGGCGAGGCGGGGGCCGCGCCGGGCGACAGCGGCGGGCACCAGTCGTGGTGGTCGCCGGCCGCCCGTACGGCCCGTACGGCGCTGACCCTGCTGTCGGGGCCCGGCGGGCGGCATCCGCTGCCCGCGTGCACCCGGCTGCGGGTGGAGGCGGACGGGGTGCTGCTGGCCGATCTCGACCGGCCGGTCGGGCGTGTCGCGGTCTCGGCGGTGGACGGCCTGGCCGAGGTCGTCGTCCAGCAGCGCGCCGGGGACGAGCCGGTACGCGCCCGCGCCCGCGCGGTCACCGTCTCCGGGCCGGACTTCCGCTACCGCGCGGACAACCGCATACGCGGGCCGGTACGCACGCGTACCTGGACGGCACAGCGGGAGGCGTGGCGGCTGACGCTGCCGCGCCCGTAGGCGGCCTGGAGGGCCGCCAGGGGCCGCGCGGGCCTGCGCCCCAGTTCATGTCCGACGCGGCCCGTGGTGACCCGCCGGGCACGCCTTAGGGGGTGTCCGATGGGTCGGCGCGGGTCCTGCGGTGTCCGGTGCGGTGGATCGCAAGGCGGAGCATCGGCCTCGGACTGGGCGTCCTCGGCTGATGCGACAACGCGGCGAGGCGCCGTGCCGGGCGCCGCAGGGCCCGTGCCGACCCGTCGGACACCCCCTAACCGCCCGGGGTGACCAGGCCCGCCTCGTACGCGAAGACGGCGGCCTGCGTGCGGTCGCGCAGGCCGAGCTTCACCAGGATGCGGCTGACGTGCGTCTTGACGGTCGACTCGGCGACGACGAGCCGTCCGGCGATCTCGGAGTTCGAGCGGCCCTGGGCCACCAGGACCAGCACCTCCGTCTCGCGCTCGGTCAGATCGGCGACGCGCTCCTGCGTGGGCGCCTTGGGCGCGCCCAGGCGGGAGAACTCCTGGATGAGGCGCTTGGTGACGGTCGGCGCGAGCAGGGCCTCCCCGGCCGCCACCACGCGCACGCCGTCGGCGAGCTGCCGGGCGGAGGCGTCCTTGAGCAGGAAGCCGCTCGCTCCGGCGCGCAGCGCCTGGTAGACGTACTCGTCCAGGTCGAAGGTGGTCAGCACCAGCACCTTGGCGTCCGCGTCGGCGGCGACGATCTCGCGGGTCGCGTCCAGGCCGTTGAGCTCCGGCATGCGGATGTCCATCAGCACGACGTCCGGGCGCAGCTCGGCCACCTTCCGCAGGGCCTGGCGGCCGTCCACGGCCTCGCCGACGACCTCGATGTCGGGCTGGGCGTTGAGGAGGACGGAGAAGCCCTCGCGGACCATCATCTGGTCGTCGACGATCAGCACGCGGATGGTGCCGGCGACGTTGGGGGCACTCACGCGGCCGCCTCACCCGGGGCGCCGACGGGCAGGAAGGCCGCGACCTCGTAGCCGCCGTCGTCCGTCGCCTGCGCGGTCATCCCGCCGCCGAGCATGCCGACCCGCTCGCGCATGCCCAGGACGCCGTGCCCGGCGCCCGGGGAGGGCTTGGCCAGCCGGTCCGGGCGGCCGTTGACGACCCGCAGCCCGAGGCCGCCGAGGACGTAGGAGACCTCCACGCGCGCGTGGGCGCCGGGTGCGTGGCGCAGGACGTTGCTCAGCGCCTCCTGCACGATCCGGTACGCCGACAGCTCCACACCCTGCGGCAGCGGCCGCACCGCACCGGTGGTGACGTGCTCGACGGCCAGCCCGGCCGAGCGGACGTTCTCGATCAGCGCCGGCAGGGCGGCGAGCGTGGGCTGCGGGGCCTCGGGGTCGGCGAAGGCGTCGGGGTTCTCCGACCGCACGACGCCCAGCACGCGCCGCAGCTCCGTCAGGGCGGCGACGGCGTTCTCCCGGATCGTCTGGAATGCGGCGGCCAGCTCCGGCGGCGTGTCCTGCACCCGGTACGGCGCGGCCTCGGCCTGGATGGCGACGACGGACATGTGATGGGCGACCACGTCGTGCAGCTCGCGGGCGATCGTCGTGCGCTCCTCCAGCACCGTGCGGCGCGAGCGCTCCTCCTCGGTGACGGCGGCCTGGGCCGCGACCTGCTGCCGGGACTCGGTCAGGCCGCGGACGGCGGCGACGGCGACGAGGACCATGCCGGCCATCACCGTCAGCTCGAGCGTTCCGGTGTCGTAGCCGGAGCCGCGCAGGATCCCGAGGAACACCCCGCACGCGGCGGTCAGCAGCCACATCCAGGCCGCCATGCGCGGCCGGGTGCGGATCGTGACGATCACCATGACCGCCATGTGCGAGACGAGGCCGGTCGGCGTCCAGGGCGCGGCGCCGGTGACGACGCCGGTGACGAAGAGCGAGCCCATCGACAGCCACCAGGCGCCGACCGGCCGGAACAGCGTCATCAGCAGCGGCGCCCCCACGAACAGCGCGAGCAGCACGCCGGCCGGGCTGGGCTCGTACGCCAGCGACCCCAGCATGACCAGGTTCGTGAGCATGACGACGGCGGCGTGCGGCAGCCACCGCGTGTACCGGCCCCTGCCGCCGAGCGGCGGGAGGGGCCGGAAGGCGAACGGGTCGGTGAACAGGTCCCGGCGTATGCCCTCGAGGGCACTCCTCGCGATGCGCATCTCGCTGCGCAGGCCGCCGCCGTTCGTCTCATGGGTGTCCATCACGCACTCCACGGTAGGCAACGGGCCGTGCGTACGGCGTCCGCACGGAAGGGGATATCCGGGGGTCCGTCTCAAGTACTACGCGCGCCCGGCGTGGTCCCGGACGGCCGCCAGCAGGGCCGTGTACGCGCGCGTGCCCGGCGTCACGGGCGCGTAGTGGCCGGTGCCGGGCAGCGGGCGGAAGGCCGCCGAGGGGACACGGCGGGCGTAGGCCTCCGAGAAGCCGGGCGGTACCTCCGGGTCGCACGTCCCGTGCAGCAGCGTGACCGGCACCCGTGGCGGCGGCAGCCGCATGGGATCCGCCCGTGCCTCGTCGGCCGCCCGGACGAACGCGGTGACGGCGTCCGCGCTCAGCCCGAGCGTCCGCGCCCGCGCGAGGTCGGCGACGGGGGCGACCGCCACCACGCCGTCCACTGCGGTCGTGTGCGCGGCGACCAGCAGCGCGAGGTGGCCGCCCGCCGAGTGGCCGGCCACGACGTGCCGCCGGGCGGTCCCGGCGGCCGTGCGGACGGCCGCCAGGACGTCGTCGAACGTCGCCGGCCAGCCGCCGTCGCCGCCCACCCGCCGGTACTCCGTCAGCGCGACCGACAGCCCCTCGTCGGCCAGCGCAGCCGCCAGCGGGGCCAGGTGCCGGCGGTCGTACGCCTCGCGCCAGAAACCGCCGTGCAGCAGCGTCACCCGGGCCGCCGCGCGCCGCGGCCCGTAGAGGTCGACCACCTGGCTGGGATGCGGGCCGTACGCGACGGTCCGGTCCGGTGGCACGTACGGCAGGCCGAATAGGGCGTCCGCCTCGCTCACCCGGCCAGGACCTCACCGAGCACGCGCGCCGCGCGCTCGGTGTCGGCGAAGCCCGTGTACAGCGGTGTGAAGCCGAAGCGCAGCACGTCCGGGGGGCGGAAGTCGCCGACGACGCCCCGGCGGACGAGCTCGGCCATCACCCGTTCCGCGTCCGGTTCGCACCGCAGCGAGACCTGGCTGCCGCGCTCGTCGTGCGCGGCGGGCGTGACGGGCTCGGCGCGCCCGGCAGGTACGTACGCCCGGACGCAGCGCAGGAAGAAGTCGGTGAGGGCCAGGCTCTTGGCCCGTACCGCCTCGACGGCGACGCCGTCCCAGACGTCGAGGGCGGCCTCCAGGGCGAGCAGGGAGAGGATGTCGGGCGTGCCGACCCGGCCGCGCGCGGCACCGTCGGCGGGCGTGTAGGCGGGCGCCATGCCGAAGGGGTCGGCGTGGGAGTTCCAGCCGGGCAGCGGCGAGTCGAAGCGGGGCTGCAAGTCCCGGCGGACGTACAGGTAGGCGGGCGAACCGGGGCCGCCGTTGAGGTACTTGTAGGTGCAGCCGACCGCGAAGTCCACGTCGTGCGCGTCCAGTCCGACCGGCAGCGCGCCCGCGCTGTGGCACAGGTCCCACACGACGCGCGCGCCGGCGGCGTGGACGGCGGCGGTCGTGCCGGGCAGGTCGTGCAGCCGGCCGGTGCGGTAGTCGACGTGGTTGACGAGCGCGACGGCGGTCCGCGGTCCGGCCTCGGCGGCGACGGAGCCGGCGTCGACGGCACGCACTCGGCAGCCGGTCATGCGGGCGGCGGATTCGGCGATGTAGCCGTCGGTGGGGAAGGTGGCGGCGTCGACGAGGATCTCGTCGCGGCCGCCGCCGTCCCGCCCGGCGAGGCGGACGGCGGCGACAACCGCCTTGAAGACGTTGACGCTTGTCGAGTCACCCACCACGACCTGGCCCGGCCCGGCGCCGACGAGCGCCGCGACACGGGCGCCGACCCGCTCGGGCGCCGTCCACCACCCGGACTCCGTCCACGACCGGATGCCCAGCCGCCCCCACTGGCGCTCCACCACGTCGGCCACGCGCCCGGCGACGGCGCGGGGCAGGGCGCCCAGGGAGTTGCCGTCGAGGTAGACAACTTCGTCGTCCAGGACGAACTCCGCGCGCTTGGTGCGCAGCGGGTCGGCGGCGTCCAGCTCCAGGGCCTCGGCCGCCAGTTCGTCCCGTGTGCGGTCGGACTTCGACCCTGTGCTGTCAGACATTGCTGCGCGCCGTCCACAGCTCGGGGAAGACGTGCTTGGTGGCACGTTTCTCCAGCCAGGCGACGCCGGCCGAGCCCCCGCTGCCCACCTTGGCGCCCATCGCCCGCCGGGTCGCGACGAGATGGTCGTTGCGCCAGCGCCAGACGAGCTCCGCGACCTCCGTCAGGGCCTCGCCCAGGCGGCACTCCTCGCTGCCCTGATCACCCGCGTAGACGCGCTGCCACACGTCCTCCACGGCCTGGACCGGCGCGTACCGCTGGGCGGGGTCGCGGTCGAGGACGTCGGCGGGTATCGCGTGGCCGCGCCGCGCGAGCCAGCGCAGCACCTCGTCGTACAGGCTCGGGGCGTGCAGCGCCTCGGTCAGCTCGGCGTGCGTGCGGGGCGCGTTGCGGTAGGGGACGAGCATGGCCGGGGACTTCTCGCCCAGCAGGAACTCCAGGCGCCGGTAGGTCGCCGACTGGAAGCCGGACGCCTCGCCGAGCGCCGCGCGGAAGGCGTTGAACTGGGCGGGCGTCAGGTGCGCCAGTGGCTCCCAGGAGGCGTTGAGCGAGGCGAGCTCGTACGTCGAGCGCTTGAGCGCCGCCATGGCGACGGGCAGGTCGTCCCCGCGCAGGGCGCGCGCGGCGGTGTGCCACTCGTGGACGATGACGGTGAACCACAGCTCCATCACCTGGGTGGTGACGAGGAAGACCATCTCGCCGGGGTCGTCGGACAGCGGATGCTGGAGCCGGGTGAGGACCTCGGCCCGTACGTAGTCCTCGTACGGGGTCGTGCCCTGGAATTCGAGGTTCGGGGACGCGGCGGTCTCCGGGCGGGTGGCCTCGGGGGCCGGGGGGAAGGGTGGCTGCGGATGCGGCATCGCGTACTCCTGGGCGCGTGGCTTCCGGGTAGCGGTCCGCCCCTTCCTGCCGGCATCGGAGCCCCGGTCCCCTGCGCGCATCATGCGACCCGGACACCACCTACGGCAAGAGCCGAGAGTGGTGTCCGGTGCCGTGCGGGGCGGCTCAGCCCAGGGTGTTGGCGGCCGTCGGGGAGCTGTCGCGCAGGAAGGTCGAGCAGCGCTCGTACTCCTCCTGCTCGCCGATCGACTGCGCGGCGCGCGCGAGGGCGTGCAGGGCGCGCAGGAAGCCGCGGTTGGGCTCGTGCTCGAAGGGCACCGGGCCGTGGCCCTTCCAGCCGTTGCGGCGCAGCGCGTCGAGGCCGCGGTGGTAGCCGGTGCGGGCGTAGGCGTACGACTCGACGACGCGGCCGGCCTCGAAGGCCTCGTCCGCGAGCTGGGCCCAGGCGAGCGAGGACGCCGGGTACTTGGCGGCGACCTCGGCGGGGGCCGCGCCGGAGGCCAGCAGCTCGCGCGGCTCGGGGTCGTCGGGCAGGTGGGTCGGGGCCGGGCCCCCGAGAAGGTTCTCGTGAATGGACATGAGCCCCAGTCTGCCGCAGCCGGTGACGAGGGCCGAAGGCCGTGCCGGGCCCGTACCGGCCCGCCGGACGGCCCCCGGGGCGTGCCCGCGAGGTCCGTCCGGCCCGCGACGCCCTGGGCGCCCTGCGGGCCGTCCTGCGGCCCGGACACGCCCTACGCGTCGCCCGGGTCCAGCGGTGGCGAGGTGACGCCGCAGTGGTACTCGCACTCCGGGTGACACACACGCCGCTCGGGGGCCCGGACCGTGGCCCAGGCCAGCGCGGCCCCGACCACCAGCAGCCCGGCGCACAGCAGCATCGCGCGGTCGAACGTCCTGGAGAACGCCTGCGGATCCCGGTACGCGTCCGGCCCCATGCCCGCCGCCAGCGGAAGCGCCGCCACCGCGATCAGCCCGGCGGCCCGCGCGGCGGCGTTGTTGATGCCGCTGGCCAGGCCCGCGCGGGTGACGTCGACGGAGGCGAGGACCGTCGCGGTCAGCGGCGCCACCAGCACCACCATGCCCAGGCCCAGCACGAGCAGGCCCGGCAGCACGTCGCGCCAGTACACCGCGCCCGCCCCGGCCCTCGTCATCAGCAGCATGCCCACCGCGCACAGCAGCGGTCCGACGGTCAGCGGGATGCGGGCCCCGATACGCTGCGCCATCCGCCCGGAACGGGCCGACAGCAGCAGCATCAGCACGGTCGTCGGCAGCAGCGCCATGCCCGCCTCCAGGGCCGACCAGCCCACCACCACCTGCAGCTGGATCACCGAGAGGAAGAAGAACCCGCTGAACGCCGCGTAGACGAAGAGCGTGACGATGTTGATCGCCGAGAACTGCCGGATGCCGAAGACCTCCAGTGGCAGCATCGGCTCGTCGCGCCGCCCCTCGACGTACACGAACGCAACGCCCAGCAACAGGCCGACGACCGCCGGGACGATCACCCAGGCCGAGGCGCCCCGGTCGGGGGCGGCGATCAGCGCGTACGTCACCGCGGCCAGGGACAGGGCGCCCAGGGCGGCGCCGGAGACGTCGTAGCGGCCGCGCGGAGCACCTGCCGTGCCTCCGTCGGGGAGGGTCTCCGGCACGTGCCGCAGGGCGACCAGGACGCAGAGCGCGGCCGGCGGCAGGTTGATCAGGAAGACCCAGCGCCAGCCCGGCCCGTCCACCAGCCAGCCGCCGACGAACGGCCCGACGGCCGCCGCGACCCCGCCCAGGCCCGACCAGGCGCCCACGGCGGCCGCCCGGTCGTCGGGGTGGAAGACCGCCTGGATGAGCGCCAGCGAGCCCGGTGTGAGCAGCGCGCCGCCGACGCCCTGCAGGGCCCGCGCGGCGATCAGCACCTCGGCGTCCGGCGCCACCCCGCACAGCAGCGAGGCCAGCGCGAACCACACGACGCCGATCACGAACACCCGCCGCCGCCCGTAGCGGTCGCCCAGCGAGCCGCCGAGCAGGATCAGCCCGGCGAGGGTGAGCATGTAGGCGTTGACGATCCACTGCAGGGCGCCGAGGTCGGCGTCGAGGTCGCGGCCGATGTGCGGGAGCGCGACGTTGACGACGGTGCTGTCCAGCAGCGCCAGGCCCGACCCGAGGACGGTCGTCAGCAGCACCCAGCGCCCCACGGACGTGCGGAGACGGACGGCGCCGGCCTCCGTTGCCGAGTCGCTCATACCTGGATGATCCCCGGGCGGCACCGCCACGGCCAGTGCAGACGCAACCGGTGCACACGCAAAGGGGCCCGGCACGGAAAACCGTGCCGGGCCCCTCGCTCGCGCTCGCGTCGGCGGCTCGCGCCTACGTCGGCTTCCCGCGCCTACTTCAGCTTGGTGCCCGTGGAACGCAGGTCGGCGCAGGCCTTGGCGACGCGCTCGGCCATGCTCGCCTCGGCCAGCTTGCCCCAGGTGCGCGGGTCGTAGGTCTTCTTGTCGCCGACCTCGCCGTCGACCTTCAGGACGCCGTCGTAGTTCTTGAACATGTGGGCCGCCACCGGACGGGTGAAGGCGTACTGGGTGTCGGTGTCGAGGTTCATCTTCACGACGCCGTTCTCCAGCGCGGTGCGGATCTCCTCCTCCGTGGAGCCGGAGCCGCCGTGGAAGACGAAGTCGAACGGGTCGGCCTTGCCGTGCTTGGCGGCGATGCCGTCCTGGAGCTCGCGCAGCAGCTCCGGACGCAGCACGACGTTGCCCGGCTTGTAGACGCCGTGGACGTTGCCGAAGGAGGCGGCCAGCAGGTAGCGGCCCTTCTCGCCCAGGCCCAGCGCCTCGGCGGTGCGCTCCACGTCCGCGACGGTGGTGTAGAGGTCGTCGTTGATCTCGTGGGAGACGCCGTCCTCCTCGCCACCGGTCGGGGTGATCTCGACCTCGAGGATGATCTTCGCCTTCACGGCCTCGGCGAGCAGCTCCTTGGCGATGGCCAGGTTCTCGTCGAGCTTCTCGGCGGAGCCGTCCCACATGTGGGACTGGAAGAGCGGGTTCTGACCGGCGGCGACGCGCTCCTGCGAGATGGCCAGCAGCGGACGGACGTAGCCGTCCAGCTTGTCCTTCGGGCAGTGGTCGGTGTGCAGCGCGATGTTCACCGGGTACTTCTTGGCCACCACGTGCGCGAACTCGGCGAGCGCGACGGCGCCCGAGACCATGTCCTTGCTGTACTGGCCGCCCAGGAATTCCGCGCCACCGGTGGAGATCTGGATGATGCCGTCGCTCTCCGCCTCGGCGAAGCCGCGCAGCGCGGCGTGGAGAGTCTGCGTGGAGGTCACGTTGATGGCCGGGTAGGCGAACTTGCCTGCCTTCGCCCGGTCGAGCATCTCGTTGTAGACCTCGGGGGTTGCGATGGGCATCTGTCCGCTCCTTGTGATGTGCGGGTACGGGCGAAATACGGGCCCTGACCTAGGGGGCGACGGTCATCGTCGGACCCATCTTCCCAGACTCCCCGTATTACTCCACATGAGGACCACGCACCTGTGCAAAGGGCGCGTGGTTTCACGTGAAACCACGCGCCCCCTGGCGACGCTCTGAACGAATTCCGAAAGAAAACCGCAGGTCAGGACAGACCCAGGTCTCCCAGCGAGTAACCCGTCACATAACGCAGGCCCGCGCCCTCGATGGCCGATTCCGCTCCGCGGTCGACGATGGTCGCCACCGCGACGACCTCGGCACCGGCCTCGCGGGCCGCCTCGACGGCGGTCAGCGGGGAGCCGCCGGTGGTGGAGGTGTCCTCGACGACGAGCACCCGGCGGCCCTTGATGTCCGGGCCCTCGATGCGGCGCTGCATGCCGTGCGTCTTCTGGGCCTTGCGGACGACGAAGGCGTCCAGCTTGCGGCCACGGGCGGCGGCCGCGTGCAGCATCGAAGTGGCGACCGGATCGGCACCCAGGGTCAGTCCGCCCACGGCGTCGAAGTCCAGGTCCGCCGTGGCGTCCAGCATCACCTGGCCGACCAGCGGCGCCGCCTCGGCGTCGAGGGTGATCCGGCGCAGGTCGATGTAGTAGTCGGCCTCCTTGCCGGAGGAGAGGGTCACCTTGCCGTGCACCACGGCCTTGTCCTTGATCTGCTGCAGCAGGGCGTCACGCGCATCGCTCATGGCCATGAGCTTAGGCCAGCGACCGCCAGGTCCACGTCGTGGAGATCTCCAGGGGGTCGATCGGCGTGACGAGGCGCGGGTGGGTGTTCAGCCCGTTCGGGGGACCGGACTGCGGCTCGACGCAGACCGCCTCGCTCTGCTCGTCGTAGACCACGACCCACTCGGCCCGGCTGGTGATCCTCAGCTCCAGGGCGCCGGGCCAGGTGAGGGTGACGTCGACGCCGTCGGGCATCCCGAAGCAGTCGTCCCAGGGGCCGGGGCGGGGGTCGATGCGCCGGCCGGTGGGCAGGTGGTCCTCGCCTCGCTGCTCCTGCCAGGCGGGCCGGAAGTCGATCTCCACGTCCTTGCCGGTGCCCAGGTTGCGCAGGAACCAGGGGTGCCAGCCGGCCTGCGCCGGGAACGAGTCGTCGTAGGTCTCGACGCCCATGGTCAGGGTGAGGGAATCGTCCGTCAGCTCGGCCAGCTGGGTGACGCGGCCGCTGTACGGCCACGGTTCGGCGAGGTCGTAGGTGAACGCGGCACTGCGCTCCTCGGCGCGGGCCGTGTGCCAGGCGGCGTCCCGGCCCGTGCCGTGGATGGCGTGCGGCGGGGAGTTGAGCGGCATCCGGTGCGTCTCGCCGCCGTTGCGGAAGCGGCCGTGCTCGATGCGGCCGCACCACGGGACCATGGGGAACGCGCCGTAGCGCGCCCCCTGCCGCAGGAGTTCGGTACCGCCGATCACGAGGCTGCTCACACGGCAGCCGTTGCGGGGGTCCAGGGTCACTTCGGCGTCTTTGGCGCTCAGCCGTACGTCATCGCTCACGCCCCGACCCTATGCCCTGGGACCTGGGCATACCCACCGATTCGGACAAGCTGAGGGGGCCTGCCGGGGCGCGGAGTCAGCGCTTTCGCCGCAGCGCGCGGGTCACCACCACCGCGCCCGCCAGGGCGATCGCGGCCGCCGGCGCCACCCAGCGCAGCACCGCCGTGCCGGACGCCGTCTCGGGGGCGGGAACGGGGGCGTACCGCCCCCGCGGCGGGGCGTGGTCGACCTCCTCGGCACTGCGGCCGATCATGGTGCGGCGGGCATGGGCGGCCTCGGCCGGCGGCTCGTCGTCCTCGAGCTCGTTCTCCAGCGAGCCCTCCTCGAGCGAGTCGCCCTCGAAGCCGGAAGCATCCTCGGCGTTCTCGGCGTTCCCGGCGTTCCCGGCGTCCGCGACCGGGCCGGCCTCCGCCTCGGGGGTGGTGGGGGCGGAGACCGCCGAGGCGGCGTCGGCGCGCAGCTCCTCGGCCAGGGCGGCGGCGAACCGGTCCAGCAGCCGCCGCGCCGCGGACTCCGCGGTCCTGTCGTCGAACTCCGCGAGCCGCCCCGCGCCGCCCACCGTTCCGGTGCAGCTCAGCCGGGTACCGCCGGGCATCTCCTCCGGCAGCGCGCTCAGCGCGAGCGTGACCGTGCCCGAGCCCCGCGCCTCCGTGCCCTCGCCGGACAGTTCGTACGAGCCGTCCCGCTCGGTCAGCCGCAGCGCCCCGCGGTAGGTGATCGTCGAGCCGCCGATGCGCAGCCGCAGGCGCCCCGCGAGGGCGGCGCCCGCCGAGGCGTCCTGCTGCAGGCCGGGAACGCAGCGCGCGACGCGCGCGGGGTCGGAAAGAACTCGCCGCACCGCACCGACGGGAAACGGAACGAACACCTCATGCTCCATAGCTAGCGAGCCTACCCACCGGGCCCCGTACGGGTACCGCCCCGGTGGGCTCCGGTCGAACTTTCCGTCAGAAGACGGTCAGTCTCCGACAGTGAAGCGCTCACCGACGTGCTTCGGCGTCTCGATCTCGTCGATGAGCGCCACCGCGTAGTCCTCGGCGGAGATCCGGCTCTTGCCGTCCGCGTCCACGACGAGGTCGTCCAGCGACGTGCGGTAGGTGCCGGTGCGCTCGCCGGGCTCGATGAGGCCCGCGGGGCTGAGGTTGGTCCAGCGCACGTCGGAGACGGTGCGGTAGAAGTCCAGCGCGTCGCCGTGCGCGTGCATGATCTGCAGCAGGAACTCCGGGAGCCCCTCCGCGTCCCACACCTGCTTGCCGTCCGGCGTGCGCAGCGAGCCCGCGCCGCCGACCGCCACCAGCCGCGGGGCCGCGTCGCCGAGCGTGCGCAGGCCCGTCACCAGCGACTTCGCCGCGGGCTCGATGGTGGCGACATGGCCGGGACCGTCACCGCCGCCGACCGCGCTGACCACGACGTCCTGGCCCTGGGCCACCTCGGCGACGGAGGCGGGGTCGAGGACGTCACCGGTGGTGACCGTGAGGTTGGCGTGGCTCTCGGTGAGCTTGGCGGGGTCACGGACGACCGCCGTGACCTGGTGTCCGCGGTCCAGCGCCTCGCGCAGGACGCGGCTGCCGATCGTGCCGGTGGCACCGAAGAGGGCGATCTTGGCCATGGGGGGTGTCTCCTGTCGGAACCGCTCGAGACTGGGGCCGCTCGAGGGCGGATGAACGGCACGGTTGTGCCGAATGACCACGCTAGGCAGGCCACCGGCGCCCGGCCAGGTAGGCTCGCGTCTGCTCATGGTGAAAACGCGACACAACGACCCGGATGGCGAGCGCGACGATACCGACGGGATCGTCGACCTCGCCTACGACGCCCCGCCCGGCGCCCCCGCCGGACTGGAGGTGATGACGCTCGCCGAGCTCCGCGAGCGCGCGGCGGAGGGCCTGCTGACCCGGCCGCAACGGCTGGAGTTCCACCAGATCGTCACCGTCGACTCCGGCACGGCCTCGCACATCGTGGACTTCGCCACCTACCGGCTCGGTCCCGGCTCGGTGCTGTGGGTGCGCCCGGGGCAGGTGCAGCAGTTCGGTGAGGGCGTCACGGAGCTCGAGGGCACGGTCGTCCTCGTCGACCCCGGCTTCCTGCCGCCCGGCAGCACGGTCGCAGCGACCGCCGACGACCCCTTCCGCCCGGTGCTGTGGCGGCCCGCCGGGGGCGACCGGGAGGCCGTCTTCTGCGCCGTGCGCCACCTGGCCACCGACTACCGCACCGGCAGCGGGCTGCCCGCCGGCATCCACACGGACGTCCTGCGCCATCTGTTCTCCGTGCTGGTGCTGCGTCTCGCGCACGCCATCGCCGCCGTGGGCGGCGTACCCGCGGGCGACGACACGTTCCTGCGCTTCCGCGCCGCGGTCGAGCGGGACTTCGCCACCCGCCGCCGGGTCGCCGACTACGCCCGGACGCTGGGCTATTCCTCCCGCACCCTCTCGCGGGCCACGCAGGCGGCGGCCGGGGTGGGGGCCAAGGAGTTCATCGATCTCCGGGTGATGCTGGAGGCCAAGCGGCTGCTCGCGCACAGCGATCTGCCCGCCGCGCGGATCACCGAACGGCTCGGTTTCGACGACGCGGCGAACTTCTCCAAGTTCTTCCACCATCGCGCGGGCCTGTCCCCCGGCGCCTTCCGCGCCTCCCTGCGCCGGCCGCGCGGTTAGCCGGTCTACCCCGCGTAGCGCGGGTGCATCAATGTGGACGGCAGCAGCCCCGGTTCCCTGCGGAGCGCGGCGTCACGCCCCTCGGCGCTGAGCGTCTCCTGCGTCAGATGCGGCAGCTCGGGCCGGGCATCCGGCAGCCGCAGCCGGACGGGCGACCGGGCGGCCAGCACGAACGCCCACCCCTGGCGCCGCTGCCCGTGCGCGGCCGGGGCCCGGACCTCGTAGGGCGCGGTCCGCAGCCCCACGGAACGGACCGTCGCGTCCACGGTCCAGAAGACGCGAGGCCGGGCGTCGAGGTCGCCCCCGTGGACGGCTATTCGGCCGCCGGGGGCCAGCGCCCGCGCCACCAGGCCGTAGAACTCCTGGGAGTACAGCTTGGCGCTGGGCGTCACCCCGGGGTCGGGCAGATCGGAGATCACCACGTCGAACGGGCCGCGGGTGGCGCCGCGCAGCCATTCGAAGGCGTCGGCGGACACGACGCGCACCCGCGGATCGCGGTAGGCGCGCCGGTTGAGGGCGACCAGGTCCGGGTCGGTGCGGGCCAGCCGCAGCACCGCGGAGTCGAGCTCGACGACGGTCACGGAGGCGACGTCCCGGTAGCGCAGCACCTCGCGCACGGCGAGGCCGTCGCCCCCGCCGAGGACCAGGATCCGGCGGCGCGGCCCGGCCATGGCGGGATGGACCAGGGCCTCGTGGTAGCGGTACTCGTCCTCGCCGCTGACCCGCAGCCGGCCGTCGAGGAAGAGGGAGAGCGGCCGTCCGCTGACGCCGCCGCCGGTCAGCACGACCTCCTGGACCTCCGACTGGACGGCGACCCGTACGTCCGTGCCGTACACGGCGTTGCGGGCAGCCCGTTCGAAGGGGCCGGTGAGCACCGAGCAGAGCGCCAGCACCACCAGGACCAGCGCGTTCGCGGCGACCAGCGTCCAGCGCGTGCGTATGCTCAGGTCGCCGCGGAAGAGCCAGAGCACCAGCGCCCCGCCGGCGACGGCGTTGACCGCTCCGGTCAGCAGCGCGCCCGTCAACTGCCCGAGCACCGGCAGCAGCAGGAACGGGAAGGCCAGACCGCCGACCAGCGCTCCCACGTAGTCGGCGGCGAACAGGTCGGCGACCGCGCAGCCCGCGTCCTGGCGGCGGATGCGCTGGATGAGGGTCATCAGCAGCGGCACCTCGGCGCCGATCAGCACCCCGATCGCGAGCGAGAACCCCACCAGGGCGAGCCGGGCCTGCCCGTACCAGGCGAAACAGGCGTAGAGCGCCATCGCCGACAGGCCGCCGGTGAGCGCCAGCACCGCCTCGACCGCGGCGAACCCGAGGGCCGCGCGGGCGCGCAGCCGTTTGGCGAGCAGCGAGCCGACGCCCATGGCGAAGACCATCACCGACAGGACGACGGAGGCCTGGGTGACCGAGTCGCCGATCAAGTACGAGGCCAGGGCGACGAGTTCGAGCTCGTACACCAGCCCGCAGGCGGCGCAGATGAAGACCGTGGTCAGGACGAGGAGGCGGCCGAGCCCGGCCGGTACGGGCAGCCGCGCTGGTACCGGGCGGTGGTGGACCATGCGGGAACGCTACGTCACGAACCGGCATCCCCTTTGTCACCCACACGGGTTCAATGCTGGGCCCAGCGGTAACGGGGGAGCCTCCGGTGGCCTCAGAGCGGCGCGGTCATCCGCACACCCACTCGGGTCCGGGTGGCGACCAGCCGTCCCTCCTGGGGGTAGGCGTGCCAGGTGCGCCAGCTTATCTGCCCGTCCTGGCGCTGGGCGAGCAGCGCGGTGAAGGCGTGGGGGCTGCCCGGAAACGTTCCGGCCAGGCCCTGCGGATGCTCGGCGACCAGGGCCAGCAGCTCCTGGGCCCGGCCGGCGAACGAGCAGTCGGAGAGGGTCTCGACGCGCGCCGCGAACTCGTACTCCCATGCGCCGACGCGCTTGGCGACGCCCAGCGGCAGGGGGGTGCTGCTGCCGGCTATGCAGGCGACCGTCTCCGAACAGAGCCCGCCCTCCTCTTCGAGTATGACCTGGTGGGAGGCGCCCAGCAGGCGCAACTGCACGGCCGCCCCGTCCAGTCGCAGGTCGAGGACCGCCAGCGCGGGAAGGGGCTCCTTCCCCAGACACCAGGCGAGATCGGCGGCGCGGGTATCGGTGTAGGTGGTCTTGAGGGTGGTGAGCATGGGTCGGCTCCGCGAGCGAGCAGTGGAGGGTGCGCCGGCCCGCCCCGAGGAGGACCAGATTTCCTTTCGGGTGCGCCGGCGCATGCCCACATTCGAGGGCCCCTGGTTCCGCTCCGGTGGATGAGGTTCCGGATTCCGGCGATTCCGAGGAGTTGTCTCTCAACGTGGCTCTGAATGAGAGGGAATCACGAATGAGCCGCGCCCACAGCAGTTTTACCCATCATCTGCAACTTTCCATCCACGCGAGGGCCATGCAGCTCAAATGTTCAACACACCGGCGTCCGATGCATGACACCGATGCCCGATATCCCGCCGGACGCATATGCGATTGAGCATGAGCCAGTTGCAAATCCATCGGTCAAACGGCGTTGACCAGCTTCTCCACGGCCTCGAGCACCGACTTCTCCCGCTTGCAGAAGGAGAAACGCACCAGATAGGAGGGGGCGTCGGGGCGCATTTGGAAGGCGGATGTGGGAATGGCCACCACCCCGGCGCGCGAAGGGAGTTCACGACAGAATCGCACGCCGTCCGCGTGCCCCCACGCGCGGATGTCCGCCTGCACGAAATACCCCGCGTCCGCGCGGTGGGGGCGCAGACCCGCGCGCGCGAGCCCCGCGCTCAGCAGGTCCCGGTTGCGGCGCAGCGTCCCCCTGAGCTCCACCGCCCACGCCTCCACGCCCCCCAGGGCCCGCGCGAGCGCCTCCTGGTACGGCGTGCCGGAGGCGTAGGTCAGGAACTGCTTCGCGGCCGCCACGGCCGCCACCAGGTGCGCCGGGCCGCACACCCAGCCCACCTTCCAGCCGGTGACGTTGAAGGTCTTGCCGGCCGAGGAGATCGTCAGCGTCCGTTCCCGCATCCCCGGCAGGGCGGCGATCGTGCGGTGCACGGCGTCGTCGTAGACCAGGTGCTCGTACACCTCGTCCGTGACGACCGTCAGGTCGTGCTCCTCGCACAGCCGCGCGATGACCGCCAGTTCCGCGGCGGTGAAGACCTTGCCGGTGGGGTTGTGCGGCGTGTTGAGCAGCAGGACGCGCGTGCGCCCGGTGACGGCGGCGCGCAGCGCGTCCTCGTCCAGCACAAAGCCGGCCCCTCCGGCCCCTCCGGCTTCTCCCTCGCCGTCCTCCGCCAGCGGGACGGGCACGAGCCGGGCGCCCGCGAAGCGCGCCCCCGCCGGGTAGGCGTCGTAGCAGGGGTCGAAGGCGATCACCTCGTCGCCCGGGTCGCACAGCGCCAGCAGCGTCGCCGCCAGCGCCTCCGTCGCGCCCGTGGTGACCAGCACCTCGCGCTGCGGCTCGTAGGCGAGCCCGTAGCGCCGGGCCTGGTGCGCGGCGACGGCCTCGCGCAGCGCCGGGAAGCCGTGGGCGGGCGGGTACTGGTTACCGCCCGCCAGCACCGTGTCCGCGACGTCCCGCAGCAGCGGGCCGGGGGCGTCCAGTTCGGGCACCCCCTGACCCAGGTTCACCGCGCCCGTGCGCCGGGCCAGTTCGGTCATCTCCGTGAACACCGACGTCCCCAGCCCGCGCACCCGCGCCGCCGGGCTCCACTCGCCGTGCCCGGTGCTCCCCGCGTCCTGTGCCATCCGGTCCCGCTCCCCTCGGTCCACCATCGACTCCTGACGATCGGCCTCACCATAGGCAGATCACGAGCGCGGGCACAGCACATGAAGCGGCCCGGCGGAAGGGCAACACCCCGGGGTGCACCCGAGCGGGTGGAAGGTGCACCGCTTACGGGCGCTGCAGGTCGCGCGCGCGAGGCACGGGCCGCATGGTCGGTATGCCGCCGGGTTGCCATCCGGAAATGCCGTCGGCCAGCCTCCACTTCCCGTAGTCCCGCACCGGAGGTGCCCCCGTGTCCGCCGGCCCAGCAATTCACCGCGTCGCAGCGCCCGTCCGGGCCCCGGAACCGCGCGGCACCACCCGGGGCGACCGGCGTGCCGACCGCGTGGACCGCGTCCGCGAGGCACTGCTGCGGGCCCTGCCCGCGCTCGGGCTGTACGCCGCCGTCCGGCTGACCGGCATGTCGGTGATGGCGACGTGGGCCTGGTGGGTCGGCAAACACCCGCGCACGCTGCTCGGGCATCTCTGGGACGGCATCTGGTACGCGGGCATCGCGCGCAACGGCTACGGGCTGGTCGTCCCGTCGCCCACCACGCGCGGGGTGTTCTACAACGACCTCGCCTTCTTCCCGCTCTTCCCCGGGCTGGTGCGGGGGGTGGCGAGCCTGCTGCCGGTGACCGTCGTCAGCGCCGGGCTGCTGGTGGCGTGGGCGGCGGCGGGCGCGGCGGCCTGGGGCGTCTATGCGGTCGGCGAGCGGCTGCACGGGCGCCGGGTGGGGACGCTGCTGGTGCTGCTGTGGGGGCTGTTGCCGCACGCGATCGTGCAGACCATGGCCTACACCGAGTCCCTGATGACGGCGCTGGCGGCCTGGACGCTCTACGCCGCGATCACGGGCCGGTGGCTGTGGGCGGGCTCGCTCGCCCTGCTGGCCGGGCTCTCCCGGCCCAACGCGATCGCGGTGGCCGCCGCCGTGTGCTGTGCGGCCGGGCTCGTCCTGTGGCGTGACCGGGGGGCGCGCGCGGACCGGCGGCTGTGGGCGGGCGCGGCCATGGCGCCGCTGGGCTGGGCGGGGTACGTCGCCTGGGCCGGACTGCGCTCCGGGCACGGGCTGCTGGGCTACTTCGAGGTACAGCGGCTGTGGGGGTCGCGCTTCGACTTCGGGCGGGACGCCTTCCTCTTCGTCCGGCACCTGATCACCGCGCGCGACTACATGGCGTACTACGTCACCCTGGCGATCCTGGGCGCCGCGCTGATCGCGCTGGTCTTCCTCGCCCTGGACCGGCCACCGGCCGCCTTGCTGGTGTATGTGCTGGTGCTGACCGTCATCGCGGTCGGCGGCTCCAGCTACTTCGCCTCCAAGCCGCGCTTCCTGCTGCCGGCCTTCCCGCTGCTGCTGCCGGCGGCCGTGGCCATGGCAAGAGCCCGGCCGCGCACCCTCGCCGTGACGGCGGGCGCGCTGGCCGGGCTCTCGTACTTCTACGGGACGTACCTGCTGGCCGTGGCCAAGGTCCCGATGTGAGGCGGTGGTGCCGTGCGAGGCCTTGGGCCCCGCGGGGACCGCCTCGTCGTCGGGACTACGCCTCGTCGTCCGGCTTGTCGTCGTCGGACTCGATGTCGGCCTCGAGGCCGAGCTGCTCGACCAGCCACTTGTCGAACTCGATCGAGGCGCGCACCCAGCTGACCGTGCTGGAGACGAAGTGCTCCAGGGCGACGCCGACGCCGATCAGCATCTGCGCCTCGCCGATCATGCGGACGGTGCCGTCGTCGTGGGTGTGCGTGTAGACCTTCGGCCACAGGGTGCGGCGGTTCCAGTCGTCGATGACCTCGAGGAGCTTGGACTTCTCCTCGATGCCGTGCGGACGGTCGTAGAACGTGCGCACGGAGAAGACCTGCTGCTCCTCCTCGCCCCGGAACATGAAGTACGTCCGGAACTGCTCCCACGGCGCGGCGAGGTCGCCCTCGTCGTCCACGACGTACTTCAGCTCCATCTGCTCGAGGAGCTGCTTGACCAGGTCCTGGTCGGGGATGACGGGGCCGGTCGGGCCCGCCTCAGGCTGCGGTTCGGGCTGGCCCCCGAAATTCGGAATCGAGGACGGGTCGATGCTCACCGTGATTTTCCCTTCGTACGGTCTGACGCCATCCTCCCCCATCACGGGCGGGAGCTGGCAACCCCCGCCCGGCCTGTTGTCACAGGGATTTCGCCGCCACGCTCTCGCGGGCGGGCGAAACCTCCAGCGACCTGCCTCCCCGGGCGACGTCGACACGGACGGTGTCGCCGTCGCGCACCTCTCCTCCCAGGATCGCGCGGGCGAGCCGGTCGCCGATGGAGGTCTGGACCAGACGGCGCAGCGGGCGGGCGCCGTAGCTGAGGTCCGGCGCCTCTCCGCCTTCGGCCTCCGGGACGTGCCCCAGCGCCGCCAGCCAGGCCAGCGCGGCATCGCTGACCTCGAGCGTCAGCCGACGGTCGGCGAGCCTGCGCTGCAGGTGGCCGATCTGGATCCGGGCGATCCGCCCCAGCTGCTCGGTGCCCAGCGGGTGGAAGACCACGACGTCGTCGAGCCGGTTGAGGAATTCCGGGCGGAAGGAGGCCCGTACCGTCTCCAGCACCCTCTCCTTCTTCTGCTCCTCGTTCAGCGCGGGGTCCACCAGGAACATCGAGCCGAGGTTGGAGGTCAGGATGAGGATGGTGTTGCGGAAATCCACCGTCCGGCCCTGGCCGTCGGTGAGCCGGCCGTCGTCGAGGACCTGCAGCAGGATGTCGAAGACCTCGTGGTGGGCCTTCTCCACCTCGTCGAGCAGGACGACGGTGTACGGGCGCCGGCGCACGGCCTCGGTGAGCTGGCCGCCCTCCTCGTAGCCGACGTAGCCGGGCGGCGCGCCGACCAGACGGGCGACGGAGTGCTTCTCGCTGTACTCGCTCATGTCGATGCGGACCATCGCCCGCTCGTCGTCGAAGAGGAAGTCCGCGAGCGCCTTGGCGAGCTCGGTCTTGCCGACACCGGTCGGGCCGAGGAAGAGGAAGGAGCCGGTGGGGCGGTCGGGGTCGGCGATGCCGGCCCGGGAGCGGCGCACGGCGTCCGAGACGGCCCGTACGGCCTCGCTCTGGCCGATCAGCCGCTTGCCCAGCTCGTCCTCCATGCGCAGCAGCTTCTGCGTCTCGCCCTCCAGCAGGCGGCCGGCCGGGATGCCGGTCCAGGAGGCGACGACGTCGGCGATGTCGTCCGGGCCGACCTCCTCCTTGACCATGAGGTCCTTGGACGCGGCCTCCTGCTCGGCCTCGGCCTCCGCCTTCGCGGCCTCCTCCAGCTCCCGTTCGACGCCCGGGATCTCGCCGTAGAGCAGCTTGGAGGCCGTGTCGAAGTCGCCGTCGCGCTGGGCGCGCTCGGCCTGGCCGCGCAGCTCGTCGAGGCGCTCCTTGAGCTCGCCCACCCGGTTGAGGGACTGCTTCTCCTTCTCCCAGCGCGCGGTCAGGCCCCGCAGCTCCTCCTCCTTGTCGGCGAGGTCGCGGCGCAGCTTGGCCAGGCGCTCCTTGCTGGCCTCGTCGGACTCGTTCTTCAGCGCCAGCTCCTCCATCCGCAGCCGGTCGACGGCGCGCTGCAGCTCGTCGATCTCGACGGGCGAGGAGTCGATCTCCATGCGCAGCCGGGAGGCGGCCTCGTCGACGAGGTCGATGGCCTTGTCCGGCAGGAAGCGGGAGGTGATGTACCGGTCGGACAGGGTGGCGGCCGCGACCAGCGCGGAGTCGGCGATCTGCACCTTGTGGTGCGCCTCGTAGCGGCCCTTGAGGCCGCGCAGGATGGCGATCGAGTCCTCGACGGACGGCTCGGCGACCAGCACCTGCTGGAAGCGCCGCTCGAGCGCCGGGTCCTTCTCGATCCGCTCGCGGTACTCGTCGAGGGTGGTCGCGCCGACCATGCGCAGCTCGCCGCGCGCCAGCATGGGCTTGAGCATGTTCCCGGCGTCCATGGCGGAGTCGCCGCCGGCGCCGGCCCCGACGACGGTGTGCAGCTCGTCGATGAAGGTGATGATCCGGCCCTCGCTGGCCTTGATCTCGGCCAGGACGGTCTTGAGTCGCTCCTCGAACTCGCCGCGGTACTTCGCGCCCGCGACCATCGCGCCCAGGTCGAGCGCGACCAGGCGCTTGTTCTTCAGCGACTCGGGAACGTCGCCCTTCACTATCCGCTGCGCCAGCCCCTCGACAACGGCGGTCTTGCCGACGCCGGGCTCGCCGATGAGGACGGGGTTGTTCTTGGTGCGCCGGGAGAGCACCTGGACGACACGGCGGATCTCGTGGTCACGGCCGATGACGGGGTCGAGCTTGCCCTCCCGCGCGGCGGCGGTGAAGTCGGTGCCGAACTTCTCCAGCGCCTTGTACGTGCCCTCCGGGTCGGCGCTCGTCACCCGCTGCCCGCCGCGGGCGCTCTCGAAGGCCTGCAGCAGCCTCTTCGGCGCGGCGCCCTGGTCCGCCAGCAGCTCGCCGGTGCGCCCGCCCTTGGCGGCGAGACCGATGAGCAGGTGCTCGGTGGAGATGTACTCGTCGCCCAGGTCGCGCGCCCGCTCCGAGGCGTCCGCCAGGGCCGCCAGCAGCTCCCGGTTGGGCTGCGGGGGCGCCACCGTGGAGCCCTGCACGCTGGGCAGCCCCGCGAGCTGCCGCTCGGCCCCCGAGCGCAGCGCGGCGGCGTCGGCGTCCACGGCGGCCAGCAGGTCCATGACGTTCTCGTTGTCCCGGCCGGCGAGCAGGGCCAGCAGCAGATGCGCGGGCGTCATGTCGGCGTGGCCCGCCGACACGGCCCGGTCGTTCGCGGCGCTGAGCGCCTCCCGGCTCTTGTTGGTCAGCTCGGCATCCACGGCTCGGGGCTCCTCCTCATACCTCGTCACACCATCTTGCTGGAAGCAACATGCGATAAGTTGAGTCTATTCCACTCAACCTCGTCTTCGGTAGCGTGGACCGGCGAAATGCCCCACTTGTGAGTGAAGCCCCCGCGGCCGGGACACGCGACCGCGAGGCACCCGCGCCCCCTAGGCTTCCCGTCATGGCCCAGGACCTCCGCAACCCCGACCCCGCCTACCTCGCCTTCTGGCGCGAGCGGCACATATGCACCCTCACCACCCCCCGTCCCGACGGCTCCCCGCACGTCGTCCCCGTCGGCGTCACCTTCGACCCGGAGGCCGGCATCGCCCGGGTCATCACCGGCAAGAACAGCCGCAAGGCCCTCAATGTGCTGGCCGCCGGACCCGACGGCGCACGCGTCGCGGTCTGCCAGCTGGAGGGCAAGCGCTGGGCCACCCTCGAGGGCCGCGCGGTCGTCCGTACCGAGGAGGCCGCCGTGGCCGACGCCGTCGCCCGCTACGCCGAGCGCTACCAGCGGACCCCGCTGCCCAACCCCGACCGGATCGTCATCGAGATCACCGTCACCCGGGCCATGGGCCGCGGCTGAACCCCGGGCCCTCACCACCCCCAGGCCCTCACCACCCGGGCCCTCACCCCAGCGCGTTGCGGATGTCGCGGATCATCATGGCCGGCCGGTGATAGACGTCGGCCGTGGTGAACCGCAGGACCCGGCGCACCTCCGGGCACGCCGCCAGGTCGTTGAACCGTATGACGTCCCGCTGGTGCTGCGCCCTGCTGCCGTGCCAGGCGTACCCCTCGGTCTCCACGGCGACCCCCTGCGGCCGGAAGAGGAAGTCGGGGTAGACCCGGCGGCCGCTGTCCGGGACCACGAGCATCACCTGGGTCTCGGGACACAGCCCGGCGTCGTGCATCCGCAGCCGGGCGACCGTCTCGGCCGGTGATCCCGCCCTGGGGTCCGCCATCGCCAGCCACCAGGCGGCCACGCGTGCGCCGCGCAGCGAGGGCGCGGCCGTCAGGGCCCGTCCGATCGCGTCGAGCGTGGTGAGCGGCGGTCTGCGCGACCCCCGTGCCCCCGCCGCCCCGCCGTGCCGCCAGCTCAGGGCCGAATCGACGGCCACCAGGACGTCGTCCCGGGGGCCCGCTCTGAGCAGATCCGCCATCGTCCGGGCGATCGTGGTCGCCCGCAGGCCCGCCACGCGGGTCACCTCCCCCGGTTCCAGCGGCAGCCGGTGCAGCGTCGCCCCCGTCACGGCACCGGCCCCGGCCACTGCCCCGCCTCCGGCTCTGGTGAACTCGACCCTGTCGACCGGCCGGATCTCCACGCCGTGCAGCAGCGCCGCCGACCAGTGACTGGCCACCAGCTCCGGCCGCAGCAGCTGATGCGTCCACAGCAACTCCGCCGGTCCCACCTCGCGCCCCGGCACCAGCCACACCCCCGGCCGGACGCGCGTCCACCCCTCCGCCGCCAGGAACCGGCTCAGCCGCCCCCGCGTCCAGCCCCCGGCCAGTGCCTGCGCCGTGAGCACCACCCCGCCCTGGGCATCCGCCAGGGCCCGCAATGAAGTCCCGTCCCCCGTCATGCCCCGAGTGTCCCGGCCACTCACCGTCACCGTCCAGGCCTGTGGATAACTCCGCGTGAGCACGCGGGGCAAAGGAGCCGGGCAAGCGAAAGGGCCGGGAGAGCTGCCGCTCTCCCGGCCCCGCCGTGCGATGTCAGCGTTCCCGGTCCCGCCGCGGACGCCAGACGACCAGCGCGCCGGCCTGCTGGACGTCCTGGTACGGCACCAGGTCGCGGCGGTACGAGGCGTGGACCTGGGCCTCGCGCTGCTGCATGGCCGCCGCCGCGCCGTCGGCGACGGCCTGGAGCTCGGCGACACGGGCACTGAGCGCCGCCACCTGGTTCTCCAGCTCGATGATGCGCTTGATGCCGGCCAGGTTGATGCCCTCGTCCTGGCTCAGCTGCTGGACCTGCCGCAGCAGCTCGATGTCGCGCGCCGAGTAGCGCCGACCGCGCCCGGCCGTGCGGTCCGGGGAGACCAGGCCGAGGCGGTCGTACTGCCGCAGGGTCTGCGGATGCAGCCCCGAGAGCTGGGCGGCGACGGAGATGACGTAGACCGGCGACTCGTCGGTCAGCTCATAGGGGTTGCGTCGGCGGCCGACACCTTCCATGGGGTTCACGCTCCCTTCGAGGCCTGGAACAGCTCCGCTCGCGGGTCCTCACCCGCGGTCGCCTCGCGGTAGGCCTCCAGGGCTTCCCGGGCCTTGTCGCCGAGGTCCTTGGGAACGGCCACCTCGACGGTGACCAGGAGGTCGCCGCGAGTGCCGTCCTTGCGTACCGCGCCCTTGCCGCGGGCGCGCATGGTGCGGCCGTTGGGCGTGCCCGCGGGCAGCTTCAGGGTCACCGGCGGCCCGCCGAGCGTGGGGACCTTCACCTCGCCGCCCAGCGCCGCCTCCACGAAGGTGACGGGCACGGTGACGGTGAGGTTGTCGTCCTTGCGCCCGAAGACCGGGTGCGTGCCGACGTGGACGACGACGTACAGATCGCCGTTGGGGCCGCCGCGCTCGCCCGGTGCGCCCTTGCCCCGCAGCCGGATCCGCTGGCCGTCGGAGACGCCGGCGGGGATGCGGACCTGCATCGTGCGCGCCGACTTGGCCCGCCCGCTGCCGTGGCAGACGTCGCAGGGGTTCTCGGGGATCAGCCCGCGCCCCTTGCAGTCGGGGCAGGGGTCGGTCAGCGAGAAGCCGCCGCCCGTGCCGCGCGACACCTGGCCGGTGCCGACGCAGGTCGGGCAGACGCGGGGCGTGCCGTTCTTGTCTCCGGTGCCGGAGCAGTTCTTGCACGCCGCCGAGGAGGACATCCGCAGCGGGACCGTGGCCCCCTCCACCGCCTCGGTGAAGTTGAGCGTCACCTCGGACTCGATGTCCTGGCCGCGGCGCGGCTGGGTGCGCGTGCTCGTACCGCCCCGGTTGAACAGGCCGCCGAACACATCGCCCAGGCCGCCGCCGAAGCCGCCGGCCCCGGCACCACCGCCGCCCTGGGCGCCCCCGAAGAGGTCACCCAGGTCGAAGTTGAACGAGCCGCCGCCGCCCGGCCCCGGGCGGAAACCGCCGTTGCCGAACAGGGCGCGCGCCTCGTCGTACTCCTTGCGGCGCTTGGCGTCGGCAAGGACGTCGTTCGCCTCGGAGATCTCCTTGAAGCGCTCCTCGGCCGAGGAGTCGCCCTTGTTGGCGTCCGGGTGGTACTCGCGGGCGAGCTTCCGGTACGCCTTCTTGATCTCCGCTTCGGTGGCGTCCTTGGGAACGCCGAGGACCTTGTAGAGGTCCTTCTCCAGCAAGTCCCTGCTCAGGCTCATCCCCGACGTCCCTCCTTCCCGTCACCCAGGGCGTCAGCCCTCTTCCGGGCCACCGCTCTCCTCGTCCGACGCCTCGTCGGCCTTCGGGCTCGCGCCCGGCTGCGGCTCGGCGACCGCGACCCGCGCCGGGCGGATCGTCCGGTCGCCGATCCGATACCCCGGCTGCAGGATCTGCACGCACGTGGTCTCGGTGACGTCCGGCGCGTAGCTGTGCATCAGGGCCTCGTGCACCAGCGGGTCGAAGGGCTCGCCCTCCTTGCCGAACTGCTGCAGACCCATCTTCGACACGACCGTCTCCAGCGACTCGGCGACGGACTTGAAGCCGCCGACGAGCTCGCCGTGGTCACGGGCGCGACCGATGTCGTCGAGCGTGGGCAGGAGCTCGGACAGGAGGTTCGCGACGGCGATCTCCTTGACCGTGGCACGGTCCCGCTCCACACGGCGACGGTAGTTCTGGTACTCGGCCTGAAGCCGCTGGAGGTCCGCGGTGCGCTCGTTGAGCGCGGCCTGGGCCTGGTCCAGCTGTGCCTGGAGGCCTACCTCGACGAGTTCCTCGCCCGTGGGGGCCGGGCCGGCCGGGCCCGCCTTGTCGGCGGACCCGGCGGCCTTCGCCGCGTCGTCGGGAGTGGTGGCGTCGGAGGGGCCTTCAGGCTTCTCGTTCTCGTCGAAGCCCGGGGTCTCCTCCGTCACGCCGACGCACCGCCCTTCGGCTTCTCGTCGTCCACGATCTCGGCGTCGACGACGTCGTCCTCGGCCTTGGCGCCCGCGGCACCGGCACCGGCACCGGCGCCCTCGGCGCCGCCCGCGGCCTGAGTGGCCTGGGCGTCGGCGTACATGGCCTGGCCGAGCTTCTGGCTGACCGCGGCGACCTTCTCGGTCGCGGTGCGGATCTCGGCCGTGTCCTCGCCCTTGAGCTTCTCCTTCAGCTCGGCCACGGCGGTCTCGACCTCGGTCTTGACCTCGCCGGGGACCTTGTCCTCGTTGTCCTTGAGGAACTTCTCGGTCTGGTAGACGAGCTGCTCGCCCTGGTTGCGGGTCTCGGCGGCCTCGCGGCGGCGGTGGTCCTCCTCCGCGTACTGCTCGGCCTCCTGGCGCATGCGGTCGACCTCGTCCTTGGCGAGCGAGGAGCCGCCGGTGACGGTCATCTTCTGCTCCTTGCCCGTGCCCAGGTCCTTCGCGGTCACGTGCATGATGCCGTTGGCGTCGATGTCGAAGGAGACCTCGATCTGCGGGACGCCACGCGGGGCCGGCGGCAGACCGGTCAGCTCGAACATGCCGAGCTTCTTGTTGTACGCCGCGATCTCGCGCTCGCCCTGGTAGACCTGGATCTGCACGGACGGCTGGTTGTCCTCGGCCGTCGTGAAGATCTCGGAGCGCTTGGTCGGGATCGTGGTGTTGCGCTCGATCAGCTTGGTCATGATGCCGCCCTTGGTCTCGATGCCGAGGGACAGCGGGGTCACGTCGAGGAGCAGGACGTCCTTGACCTCACCCTTGAGGACACCGGCCTGGAGCGAGGCGCCGATGGCGACGACCTCGTCCGGGTTCACACCCTTGTTGGCCTCCTTGCCGCCGGTCAGCTCCTTGACGAGCTCGGCGACGGCGGGCATACGGGTGGAGCCGCCGACCAGGACCACGTGGTCGATCTCGGACAGGCTGATGCCGGCGTCCTTGATGACGTTGTGGAACGGGGTCTTGCAGCGCTCGAGCAGGTCCGCGGTCAGCTGCTGGAACTGGGCGCGGGTGAGCTTCTCGTCCAGGTGCAGCGGGCCCTCGGCGGACGCCGTGATGTAGGGCAGGTTGATCGAGGTCTCGGTGGACGAGGACAGCTCGATCTTCGCCTTCTCGGCGGCCTCGCGCAGACGCTGCAGCGCCATCTTGTCCTTGGACAGGTCGACGCCGTGGCCGTTGGCGAACTGCTTGACCAGGTAGTCGACGACGCGCTGGTCCCAGTCGTCACCACCGAGGTGGTTGTCGCCGTTGGTCGCCTTGACCTCCACGACGCCGTCGCCGATCTCGAGGAGCGAGACGTCGAAGGTGCCGCCACCGAGGTCGAAGACCAGGATGGTCTGGTCGTCCTTGTCGAGGCCGTAGGCCAGGGCGGCCGCGGTGGGCTCGTTGACGATGCGCAGGACGTTCAGACCCGCGATCTCACCGGCCTCCTTGGTGGCCTGGCGCTCGGAGTCGTTGAAGTACGCCGGGACGGTGATGACCGCGTCGACGACCTTCTCGCCCAGGTAGGCCTCGGCATCCCGCTTGAGCTTCTGCAGGATGAAGGCGCTCATCTGCTGCGGGTTGAAGTCCTTGCCGTCGATGTTGATCTTCCAGTCAGTGCCCATGTGGCGCTTGACCGAGCGGATCGTCCGATCGACGTTGGTGACGGCCTGGCGCTTGGCGACCTCGCCGACGAGCACCTCACCGTTCTTCGCGAAGGCGACGACGGACGGCGTGGTCCTGGCGCCCTCGGCGTTGGTGATGACGGTGGGCTCACCGCCTTCGAGAACACTGACGACGGAGTTCGTCGTACCCAGGTCGATGCCGACCGCACGTGCCATGTCGATTCCTCCAGCTGACTTGAGTGGAACGGACTCAAGGGTGCAACACCCCCCGCAAACCTGTCAACAGACCTGAGTCGAGCCCGCTCAACTTTTATGTCCGCTTCACAGTCAGTCGCCCGCGGAGAACCGAGAGCACACTGGAAGGCGGGTCACCCGCAGGCACCACCTAAGGCATGCCTGAGCGACACAGATCACCGGCGATGCGGGTATATCGCGCGCGGGTGAGTGAGTAGTCTCGTACGGACTGCATAAGTTACCGATTAGTAATCCCGCTCTCGCAGGTTCGAGGAGCCCTCCATGCAACTCGCCGCGATCATCGTGTCGCTGGTCCTCATCGCGGTCGGCGTCGCGCTGTTCGGCCGTGCCATCCTGCAGATCTACCGCTTCGTACGGCTAGGCCAGCCCGTACCCGCCGGTACCCGCACGGACGATCCCGCACAGCGCACCGTAACCGTCGCCAAGGAATTCCTCGGGCACACGCGGATGAACCGCTGGGGCGTCGTCGGCGTGGCGCACTGGTTCGTGGCGGTGGGCTTCTTCTCGCTGCTGCTGACGATCGTCAACGCCATCGGCCAGCTCTTCCAGGCCGACTGGATCCTGCCGGTCATCGGCGACTGGGCGCCGTACAACGTCTTCGTCGAGTTCCTCGGCACGATGACCGCGCTCGGCATCCTGACGCTCATCGTCATCCGGCAGCTGAACCGGCCGGGCAAGCCGGGCCGCAAGTCCCGCTTCGCCGGCTCCAACACCGGCCAGGCGTACTTCGTCGAGTCCGTCATCCTCATCGTCGGCATCTGCATCTTCATGCTGCACGCGCTCGAGGGCGCGCAGCACCACGTGGACGGCTACGAGGCCTCGTTCTTCGTCTCGTACCCGGTCGTCTCGTGGCTGCAGGGGATGGACGTCTCCACGCTCCAGAACCTCACCTACTTCTTCGCCGGCCTGAAGATCGCGACGTCCTTCATCTGGATGATCACGGTCTCCCTGAAGACCGACATGGGCGTGGCCTGGCACCGCTTCCTCGCCTTCCCCAACATTTGGTTCAAGCGCGAGGCGTCCGGTGACGTGGCACTCGGCGCACTGCAGCCGATGACCAGCGCGGGCAAGCCGATCGACTTCGAGGACCCGGGCGAGGACGACGTCTTCGGCGTCTCCAAGGTCGAGGAGTTCTCCTGGAAGGGCATCCTCGACTTCTCCACCTGCACCGAGTGCGGCCGCTGCCAGTCGCAGTGCCCCGCCTGGAACACCGGCAAGCCGCTGTCGCCGAAGCTGCTCATCATGGCGCTGCGCGACCACGCGCACGCCAAGGCCCCGTACCTGCTCGCCGGCGGCGGGAAGTCCGCCGAGGGCGAGGAGAAGGCGACCGAGGAGCAGCTGAAGGACGTTCCGGCCGCGGCGCTGGCCGAGGCCGAGCGCCCGCTGATCGGCACGCTCGAGGAGAGCGGCGTCATCGACCCGGACGTGCTGTGGTCCTGCACGACCTGCGGCGCCTGCGTCGAGCAGTGCCCGGTCGACATCGAGCACGTCGACCACATCGTCGACATGCGCCGCTACCAGGTGATGATCGAGAGCTCCTTCCCGTCCGAGGCGGGCACGATGCTCAAGAACCTGGAGAAGAAGGGCAACCCCTGGGGCCTGGCCAAGAAGCAGCGCCTGCAGTGGACCAAGGAGGTCGACTTCGAGGTTCCGGTCGTCGGCAAGGACATCGAGGACCTCACCGAGGTCGACTACCTCTACTGGGTCGGCTGCGCCGGCGCCCTGGAGGACCGCGCCAAGAAGACCACGAAGGCCTTCGCCGAGCTGCTGCACATGGCGGGCGTGAAGTTCGCCATCATGGGCGGCGACGAGGCGTGCACCGGTGACTCCGCCCGCCGCCTGGGCAACGAGTTCCTCTTCCAGCAGCTCGGCCAGCAGAACGTCGAGATGCTGAACATGGCGTTCGGCGAGGATGCCGAGGAGGGCGTCAAGGTCGAGAAGGCGAAGAAGAAGATCGTCGCGACCTGCCCGCACTGCTTCAACACCATCGCCAACGAGTACCCGCAGCTCGGCGGCGAGTACGAGGTCATCCACCACACCCAGCTGCTGCAGCACCTCATCGACGAGGGCAAGCTGATCCCCGTCACCCCGGTCGAGGGTCTGATCACCTACCACGACCCCTGCTACCTGGGCCGCCACAACAAGGTCTACACGCCGCCGCGCGAGATCATCGCCAAGGTGCCGGGCCTGCGCAACGAGGAGATGCACCGTCACAAGGAGCGCGGCTTCTGCTGCGGCGCCGGCGGCGCGCGCATGTGGATGGAGGAGCGCATCGGCAAGCGCATCAACAACGAGCGCGTGGACGAGGCGCTGTCCCTCAACCCCGACATCGTCTCGACCGCCTGCCCGTTCTGCCTCGTCATGCTGACCGACTCGGTCAACGGCAAGAAGAACGACGGCAAGGCGAAGGAGTCCATCCAGGTCGTGGACGTCGCCCAGCTGCTGCTGGAGTCCGTCAGGACGCCCCTCGCCCCGGAGGGCGACGAGAACGGTGACGGCGAGACGGCGAACGCCCCGGAGCCGGACCCGGAGCCGGTGAAGTAGGCCGGAGAAAAAAGCGCGCCACGCGCGCGTGCGTGCGTACGGCCGGGCCCCGCGGGCAACCGCGGGGCCCGGCCTTTTCCGTGACCGCCAACACACTTGAGCTCAAGCAAGGTTGAGGTCATAGCGTCGTTCCCATGACGACGACGACAAAGACGACGACGCAGCCGACGACCAACCCCGCCGATCCCCACACCCCCACCGACTTCGACTCCCTCGCCGCACAGCCCATCGGCTACTGGAGCTGGGTGGCCCACGAGGCCGTCATCCGGCACATCCGGACCGCGATGGCCCATGTCGACATCACCCAGCCGCAGTGGTGGATCCTCAACCACGTCCACAACGCCGGCGAGGCCGGACTCCGGCGCGAGCAGATCGGCGAGCGGCTGCGCCCCGTCGTCGGCATCGGCTCGCCCGAGATCGGCCAGGCGGCCGACAGCCTGCTCGCCCGCGGCTGGCTCACTGCCGACGGCGACGGCCTCCTCCACCTCACCGACGCCGGCCGCGAGGCCAAGGCGCGCACCAAGGAGGTCGTCACGCGGGTGCGCTCGGAGATCCACGACGGCATCACCGACGAGGAGTACGTGGCCGCGCTGCGCGTGCTGCGGCGGATGATCGACAACACCGGCGGCATCGACGCGCTGATCTCCTGAAGCCGCGCTGATCTCCTGAAGAAGCCTCACCCCGAAGGCCCACCTGGGGAGCGGCCGACCCGGGACTTTCCCCTAAGGGATGTCACAGGTCGGCCGCAATGCCGGGCCCGTCGCCCCCGCCCCGGCGCCCGCACGCGCCGGGACCGGGTACGTTCGAACCGTGGCTGGATTCAGGATGGGACGCGGACGGGACTCGCACGACCCCGGGCCCGCGCGGCAAGGACAGCAGGCTCCCTACGGCGGGCAGGGCGGGCAGGGCGCGCCGGGGCAGCCCGGCATACCCGGTTACGGCGGCGGCCGGCAGCAGTGGCAGCAGCAGGGCGGGTACGACGAGCCGGAGTACTTCGGCGGCGGGCAGCAGCACCAGGCGCCGCCCCCGCCCGGGTACGGGCAGCAGCCGTACGGCGGCGGGCAGGGCGCCCACGATCCGTACTACGGGCGCGGCGCCGGCGATCCGGGCCGTACCCAGCAGTTCAGCCTCGGTGAGGCGCCGGACGCCTACGGCTCGTACGACGGCGGCGACGGCCCGTACGGCGACGCCGGGGCGCCCGCCCCGCCCGCCGGGCCGCGGCTGCACTGGAAGGACCTGCTGAGCGGCATCGTGCTGCGCCCGCAGGCCACCTTCTGGCAGATGCGCGACCACGCGGTGTGGGGTCCGGCGCTGATCGTCACGTTCGTCTACGGCCTGCTCGCCGTCTTCGGCTTCGACAAGGCCCGCGAGGACGTGCTGAACGCCTCGCTCGCCAACAGCCTGCCGGCGGTGCTGATCACCGGCGTGGTCGTGGTGATCGCCGGGGCGATCATGGGCGCGGTCACCCACACGCTCGCCCGGCAGCTCGGCGGCGACGGGCTGTGGCAGCCGACGGTCGGCCTGTCGATGCTGATCATGTCGATCTCGGACGCGCCTCGGCTGCTCTTCGCGATGTTCCTGGGCGGCGACAGCACGCTGGTGCAGGTGCTGGGCTGGGCCACCTGGCTCGCCGGCGGCGCGCTGCTGACCTCGATGGTCGCCAAGTCGCACGACCTGCCCTGGCCGAGGGCGCTGGGCGCTTCGGCGATCCAGCTGATAGCGCTGCTGTCGCTGATGAAGCTGGGCACGCTCTAGCCGGACGGCAGCCACGGGAGAGGGGGGGGGGGGGGGGGGGGGGGGGGGGGGGGGGGGGGGGGGCGGGCGCGGCGCCGGGCGGGGGGGGGGGGGGGGGGCGGGGGCGGGGCGGGACGGAGCGACGCCGAACCACCCCACACCC
>NZ_JBITZS010000012.1:0-120575 GCF_044547045.1 Streptomyces sp. NPDC053048 | reverse complement strand
CCCTCCCGCCGCCCGCACTGACCGGCGGCGGTCGGCATTCACCGGGCCCCCCCCCCTGGCGCGGCGCCCCCCCGGGCCCCCCCCCCCCCCCCCCCCCCCCCCGCCCGCCCCCGGGGCCCTCTCCCGTTCGCTTGCGGTACGTCCCCGGGGGGGCTCAGGCGTCGAGGACCTGGCCCTCGCGGCGGACGACCGGCGGCTCGACCGACCACGGGAAGTTGATCCACTCGTCGGTGCGCTTCCAGACGTACTCGCACTTCACCAGCGACTGCGGCTTCTCGTAGATGACCGCGCTGCGCACCTCGGCGACGTGGTCGAGGCAGAAGTCGTGCACCAGCTTGAGCGTCTTGCCGGTGTCGGCGACGTCGTCCGCGATGAGGACCTTCTTGTTGGAGAAGTCGATCGCGTTGGGGACGGGCGCCAGCATGACGGGCATCTCGAGCGTCGAACCCACACCGGTGTAGAACTCGACGTTCACCAGGTGGATGTTCTTGCAGTCCAGCGCGTAGGCGAGACCGCCCGCGACGAAGACGCCGCCACGCGCGATGGACAGGATGATGTCCGGCTCGTAGCCGTCGTCCGCGATGGTCTGCGCCAGCTCACGGATGGCCTGCCCGAAGATCGGGTAGGTCAGGTTCTCGCGGATCTCACTCACTGTTGCTCTTCGCCTTGTTCCCTGGTCGCTCAGACCTGCGTGCGGTGGAAATTCTGGAAGGACCGCGAGGGCGTCGGCCCGCGCTGGCCCTGGTACCGGGAACCGTGCTTCGCGGACCCGTAGGGATGCTCGACCGGCGAGGTCAGCCGGAACATGCACAGCTGGCCGATCTTCATCCCGGGCCACAGCTTGATCGGGAGCGTGGCCATGTTCGACAGCTCCAGCGTCACGTGCCCGGAGAAGCCCGGGTCGATGAAGCCGGCCGTGGAGTGCGTCAGGAGGCCGAGCCGGCCGAGGCTGGACTTGCCCTCCAGTCGCGAGGCGACGTCGTCGGGGAGCGTGATCACCTCGTACGTCGAGGCCAGCACGAACTCGCCCGGGTGCAGGATGAACGCCTCGTCACCCTCCGGCACCACCTCACGCGTGAGGTCCGCCTGCTCGACCGCGGGGTCGATGTGCGGGTACCGGTGGTTCTCGAACACCCGGAAGTAGCGGTCGAGCCGCACATCGATGCTCGACGGCTGCACCATCGATTCGTCGAACGGGTCGATCCGCACTCGGCCGGCGTCGATCTCGGCCCGGATGTCCTTGTCTGAGAGAAGCACGCCTCGAGGATACGCAAAGAAGACGGACAACCTGACAACGCGGGCCCGGGGCCGCCCGGCCCCGGGCCCGCACCCGGCTCACCTCTTGTCGACACCCACCGGCACGGACTGCCGCAACCGCGCGCAGCGCGGGCAGCGCAGCAGCCGTCCGGGGCCGATCCGGCCGGCGCCGAGGTGCTGCATCGGGAACGAAGCGGTGCTGAACACGTGCCCTTCGGCACAACGAACGACGGTGCGCTCCATCGAGCTCCCTTTCCCCATGAACGTGACGAGAAAAGCCACATTAGGGGATCTATCGGACGGCCTTGAACGCGGCACCCCGACCACCCCCCGATCGATTGCCGCGCCCCACGGTACGCCCCAACTCCCGCCCCCCACGCACGCATCCCCCACGCCCCCACACCCCCCTCACACGAGAAGAAGGCCCCCGCGACAAGTGCGACGGAGGCCTTCGATGAGGTACAGTGTGCGACGATGCGACGCCCTACGGGGCGCCCTCACGCGGGCGTAGTTTAATGGTAGAACATGAGCTTCCCAAGCTCAGAGCGCGAGTTCGATTCTCGTCGCCCGCTCCATACGAAAGGCCCAGGTCGGCGACCTGGGCCTTGTTCGTTGTCTAGACCGTTCCAGCGCGTCGCGCACCAGAACGGGCGGGCCGGCCACATCGGCCCATGCCGCTTTCCGCCATGAGGCCTGGTCTCAATCGCATTGCCTCGGTCGCAGGCCATCTCCGCCCCGGCCGCCCCACCGGGCACCGTTCGCCCCGCCGGAAGCGAAGAGTGCCCGAGAGGAAGCGCCGCAAGGTGCCTGCGTGACGCAGGTGAGAAGGCCTTCCCCCGGCATCGAACTTCCGGAACACACCTTCCGGCATCACTTATGCAAATTGGAATGGCATTCCCTCGTCCAAAAATTACGCATGTCCGAATACTGTGCTTGCCGAGATATTTGGATCCTGGGAGTGTGACGGACGAAAGTCGCACAGGACAGCGGAATTCATGCGGCGCCATCGCGGATTCGAAACGCGAAAAGGGCCGCAGGAAAGAAGGATCCATGACGACGGACGAAGAACAGGCCCAAGACCTTCCCCGGGAAGTCTCACAAATCGTCAACGTGCTGATCTCGTTCGACGCGTTCACCATCCACAAGAGGTATCCGAACCCCTCGCAGAACCCCACGAGTCCGACGACCGTCGCATCGAACCTGATCTACATGACGACTCGCCAGGACCGTGTCATCGGATACCCGGGCGCCGAACTGAACGTCAAAGCGACTCCGGGCGATATCATCCGGTGGCGCGAGACGACGCTGTCGCTCAATTTCGACTACAGCGCCCTGCTGTACAAGTTCGTGCCGCAGAGTGGCGGGAACCTCATCAGCCCGCCTGAGGTCAGGGTGGCCGAACGCGTCGTCCCGGTGCCGAAGAACGGGACCACCGACTTCGAGATACAGGAAATCAAGGACCACTACTGGACCACGGACATCCTGAAAACGGGAAGGGTCCAGTACCAGTTCTACTTCCAGCTGCTCGACGGCAAGAACCGGCTGGGCTACTTCAAGTGGGATCCGTACATCACCATCGAGAGGCGGATCTGACGACGCCATGCGGCGGTCCTCTGAGCAGGGCCGCCGTACGGCCCGACCACCTGGGCTTCCCGAACCAGGTCAGAGCCGGTCTTCCGCACTTCGCGGGGATCGGCTCTCGTCGTTCCTGGACCTGCGGGTGAGGGTGAGGGCCGTTGCCGCTGTGGTGAGGGCGAGCAGGGACAGGGTGAGGTGCGTGGCCTGCGGCGGGTACGGCCATGGGGTTCCGGGTGTGAGCGCTGTAAGGGCCGCGGCCGCTACCGCCGGGCCCGAGGCGCCGCCCAGCATGGCGAAGGCCGTGGCCGTCGCGGTGGCCGCCGCGGTGTGCCGGGGGTCACGGCGTGCGGTGACGGTGGCCATGGCGGCTCCGTTGGCCAGCCCCAGCCCGCATCCGGCCAGTGCGCAGGCGCAGCCCGTCAGCCACAGCGGCGTGGGGTCCCGGTAGCCGGCGGATCCGGTGAGCAGGCCGACGGCCAGACACAGCAGCCCGGCCCGCATCAGCGGGCGGCCCGCCCGCGCCGCGGCCAGGCGGCTCGCGACGACAGCGGGCAGCGCCGACGGCAGGGTCACGAGGGACGAGCGCAGCGGGCCGAGCCCGTGGCCGTGGGCGAGCGCGAACCAGGTGAGGTGGGCGAAGGCCGCGTGGGCGCAGAACAGGGCGAGGAGCACCAACAGGGCGCGCCGCGCGGGTGATTCGCGCAGCAGCCGGGTGTCGAGGGCCGCGTGGTCCTGCCGCCGGGCGTGCCGGAGCGTCAGTGCCAGCAGCCCGCCGGCGGTCGCTGCGGCGGCGGCCGCCGCCGGGGCCGGCGCCCCGGCGGCCGGAAGGGTCAGCGCGACGAGCACCGCTCCCGCTGTCGCCGTGCACAGGGCGATCCCCCGCACGTCCAGTGGTGCGGGGTTCCGTACGCCCCCGCCGGTCGGCAGGGCGAGCACGCCGGCGAGCGTGCACGCGGCGAGGGCGGCCAGGGCGGCGAAGACCGCGGGCCAGCCGAGCTCGCCGGCGAGCGAGCCGCCCAGCAGTGGGCCGAGGGACGAGGCGAGGGCCGCGGTCGCCACCCACCCGGCGACCGCCCGCGGCTCGTCCTCGGGGGCCGGGCACCCTCGCAGGACCAGCGCCAGACTGACCGGCGACAGGGCGGAGCCGCCCGCTCCCTGCATCAGCCGCGCGGCGATCAGGGACGGGCCGTTCACGGCCGTGGCCGCGAGCAGGCCGCCCGCGGCGAAGAGGGCCAGCGCGGCGGCCAGGACGCGCCGCGGCCCGTACCGGTCGGCGAGCCGGCCGGCCCCGAGCTGCAGCGGACCGCACGCCAGCTGGTGGGCGGCGGCGACCGCCGACGTCTGCGCGGGCCCCAGGTGCAGATCGTGGGAGATCACCGGGAGGGCGGCCGTGGGGGCCGCGATGGCCAGGGCGCCGCAGAGCAGGGCGAGACGGCAGGGAAGCACGGCGGTGCGTGCCCGGCGCGCACGTCGCTTCGCGCTCCGGGCGGTTGTCCGGAGGGTCACAGGAAGTGCCCGTCCGGGCGGATCACGCGTGCCCGCCGGAACGCCGCGGAACACACGGTCGTCAGGGGGTGCTCCAACGCCGCGGCGCGCGGGTCGGGGCCGCCGTCCGGTGGCATCAGGTGCACATGGTGACCGTCGCGCAGTGCCTCGAAGAGGCGGACGGGACCGTCCGCACCGGCGGTCAGCAGGGGCACGTCGGGCGCGCGCCATCCGCCCCGGGGCCGGCTGCCCGTACCGCCGAGGGGCGGGGAGAGCCCCGCCAGCACGGTGGCGAGGCGGCGGTGCACGGCCGGCAGCCGGGCACCGAGCAGGGCGGCGGCGCGCAGGGGCTCGGCCCACGCCGAAGGTGCCGCGTTGAAGTGCAGCAGGGCGGCGGTCAGGCCGAGGACGCGGCCCGCGGCGCGCCGCCGTTCGTCGGCGTAGGCGTCCAGCAGGTGCCCGTGCCGGGACTCGGTGACGGCCGCGGCGAGGCGCCAGCCGAGGGCCATGGCGTCGGCGATCCCGGTGTTGAGTCCCTGGCCGCCGGTGGGCGGGTGGACGTGGGCGGCGTCACCGGCCAGGAGCACGCGGCGGTCGCGGTACCGCAGCGCGTGCCGCCGCTCGCAGCGGTACCGGCTGACCCACGTCACGTCCCGCAGGTCCACCGTGCCGCGGGTGATCTCCGCGAGCAGTGCCTGGGCGCGGAGCCGGGCCCGCACGGTGTCCGGGACACCGTCCGTACCGTCCCCCGCACCGTCGCCCGGGTCCGGCCGGTGCCGGTAGTCGTAGAGGACCACGCGCGCGTGGCCGTCCCCGAAGGGCAGCACGATCGCCATCCCGTGCCGGCCGCGGGCGCTCCAGGGCTGTCGTCGTTCCACGGTCAGCCGCGCGTCGACGGACGTCACGTCGTACGGATAGACGTGCCGGGGCGCGGCAATGCCGGCGAGCCGCCGGACCGTGCTCCGCGCGCCGTCGCACCCGGCGACGTACGCGGCCCGGAGCCGGTGGTTCCGCCCGGCACGGCGTGTCGTCAGCTCCACGTCCTCGTCCCCCTGCCGCAGACCGGTGACGTCCACGCCGCGGAACACCGAAGCCCCGTTCTTCAGGGCGTGTTCCTCGAGCAGGGACGTCGTCCGGAATTGCGGGAGGGCGAGCGCGTGAGGAAAGGGGCTGTCCAATGCGCTGAAGGGCGCGAAAACGCCGTCGGCGCCCAACGGGTAACGCATACACCGGTGTCCGTCGGCGACGAAGGCGTCGGCCAAGCCCCGCATGTCGAGGTATTCCAGGGTGCGGGCGTGCAGCATCAGCGCGCGCGTCACGGGAGCGATGTGCGGCTCGCGTTCGAGAACCGCGCAGCCGACGCCGTGCAGGGCCAGTTCGCCGGCCAGCCACAGCCCCACCGGCCCCGCCCCCACGACGGCGACCTGCACGGACCCGGGCAGAACGAAGGAGCTCGGCATGAGTGCCACTCCTCACTGTCGGGCTCCACCGTGGCATCGGTGAACCGGCGTGTCCATACGCCCTCGCGGTACGAAAGTCATATGAATACGGCTCATATTGACCGGCGTTGGAGCCACTGCCATCGTGTCCGGAACACGCACCGGACCGCATTCCCGGACCAGTGGACAACCCAGTGGAAGACCAGTGGAACGGAGGGCGATGGGGCATTCCATCGGCCGGCACGCATACGGCGAATCGGGGCTCGAATTCCTGCTCGTGAACAGGGACGGCGAACCGCGAAGAGTCCGCAGAATGCGCGTCGACGTCCGCCTGCTGGTCGACCTTCCGGAGGTCTACCGGGACGGCGACAACACCCGCCTGCTCCCGACCGGTGCGATCAACAACGCCGTCCTGGCGCTGGCCGGCCGCCACACCGCCTCCGAGCCCGAGACCTACGCGCTCGCCCTCGCCCGGCACTTCCTCGGCGCCGTCCCGGCGGCGCACACCGTCGACCTGCGCATCACCGCCTCGGAGCCCGCCCCGCTGCCGGCCCCCGGGCCGGGCGACGAACCAATGCCCGGCATCCGGCACTTCGCCGCCGCGCGGCCCCCGCACGACCACGTCCAGGTCGTCCTGGCGCGGGACGGCGAGAGCGCCGTGCGCGGCGGTCTGCTGGACGTGGAGCTGTTCGTCACCGGCGGCGCGACCTTCACCGGCTTCGCCCGGGACGCCTTCACCACGACCCCTTCCTTCACCGACCGCGTCTTCGGCGCCCGGCTGGACATCGGCTGGCTGTACGCGGGGACGTACGACGCCGGCGACGCGGGCTACGGGGACTGCCGGCACCGCGCCCGGCGCGCGGTCGAGGAGGGGTTCACCGCACACACCAGCCGCTCCAGCCAGCACACGTTCCACCAACTGGGAGCGGCCGTCCTCGACGCCTGCCCTGAGGTCGGCGAGGTCCGCGTCGAAGGGGCCCATCTGACGCGCGCCCTCGTGGACCTCGGGCCCTTCGGCGTCCGCAACGACGGCCTCGTCTACACCGCCGCCGACAACCAGTGCAGCACGGTGGCGGTCGACGTACGCCGGAACTGAGCCGAGATCGTCGTCCCACTGCCGCTCCCCGATATCAAGCGACATCAAGCGACAACCAGCGACATCCAGGAAGGACGTTCCGTGCCGACGAGATTCCTGCGGAAGGCCTGGTGCGCCACGGCCGCCGCCCTGCTCGCCCTCACGCTCACGCCCACGGCACACGCCGGCGACGACAGCCCGGGTCCGCCCGTGCTGCTGGAGTGCGCGGGAACGGTGTCCGCGCGGTACTCCCCCGGGCTGACCCTCACCCCCAAACCCACCGCCATCAGCTCGCGCGCGGCCGTCGGCTGCCCGGTCACGTCCGATCCCCGCTTCAGCCGCGCCACATTCGGAGGCGACTCCTCCGGAACGCTGTCCTGCCTCGCCGGTCCCGCGTCCGGCACCCTGATCTTCCACTGGAACAAGGGGAAGACCTCGACGGCCGCCATCCGCAGCGTCGCGGCCGTGCGCCCCGGGGGAAACATGGTCACCGTCAGCACCGGCCGCATCACCTCGGGCGCCTTCACCGGGGCCACGGTCGTCACCGAGGTCACGCTGCTCGCTTCCAGCCTCACGGCCTGCCTGACGTCCAAAGGCGTCACCTCGACCTGGGGGCCCACCACCGTGACCATCACGCGCGTCGGGCAGAAGTCCCGGCCGTCGCACTGACGGCGGCCCCACTGACGAACGTCCGGCTGACGAACCTCCCGCTGACGAACACGGCGAGGGCCATGACAAAGACCCAGCCGTCCAGGGCGAAGGCCGCGATCCGTTCCATGCCGCCCAGCCCGATGCCGGGATCGTGCTGACCGAAGAACATCCAGGCGGCGGCCACCGCGGCCGCCGCCATCAGCAGCGTCACGGGCCGCATCCGGCCGAACAGGGAGGCGCGCGGGGCGAATCCGGCGCAGACGAGTCCGATGTTGCCCAGCCCCATGATGACGAGCGCGCCCAGGACGTGCAGATCCTCGTTGACGTCCGCGGGGACGAAGCCGACCAGCACCCACCCGCCGGCATTGACGGCGAACAGGATCCGGGCGGTCACCGACCACCGCCCGCGCCCCCAGCCCCGGGCACCGATCAGCAGCCCGCCGACGAGCAGCAGGACGCCGTGGACGACGAACGAGGTGTTCATGGCGTCGTGCAGCGGTGAACACACGTACCGCGGCCGGGATTCGTCCCACGTCCCGCACCCGACGTTGCCGAGATCGCTGATGTTGTTGCGCGCCCAGCTGTAGGGCGTGTGCCAGGCGGACTGCACCACCAGCTGGACGACGAGGAACTGCACGCCGGCCACGATCCACGCGGCCGCGCCCGCCTTCGCGGCGAGGGAGGCACGGGCCTCCGGTCGAGTCGTTTTCATGCGCGGAACGCTCGCAGCCGCAGGCAATCCCCCGCATCGCGGCACCGGGGGAATGCGGAATCCCCCTGCTGAGGGGCCCTGTTTCCGGCTCTTTCGGGGGAGGTGCGCCGCGCGGGGCCGAAGGTAGCGTGCGGCTGGTGAAGACGATGATCAGGCCGCTCTTCAGCAGGGCCGCCTACCGGGGTGGGGCGTACGCGTTTCTCGGCGCGGCCATGAGCCTGCCGCCGCTGCTCGTGGCGCTCTTCGCCACCCCGTCGCGGTGGCCCGCGGGACCTCGTGCCGTGACGTTCGGCCTCGTGCTGTGCGCGGTGCTCGTGGCCATGGGCGCTCCGCGTGCGGCGCGCCGGGGATGCGTACGGCTGGCCAACCGGCTGCTCGGCACGGGGCTGCCCGTCCCGCTGGCGTCGTCGGCGTCCCCGTGGGTGAACCGGCTCCGGACGACGGCCCATCTGGCCGCGCACCTGACGGTCGGTGCGGCGGTGACGGCGCTGAGCTGCCTGTCGCTGTTCGCGGCCGTCGCGTTCCCCTCGGTCTGGCTGAGCGGCGGCGGTCCGGTGGAGAGCCTCGGGTGGACCGTCCGGGTGAGCGGTGGACCGCAGGGCCTGTGGACGGCGGTCGTCTGCGCCGGGTCCCTGCTGTTCGCCGGATACATGACCGTCGCCGGCACGGCCGTCATGCGGCTGCTCGGCGCGTTCCTCCTCGGACACGGGCCGGCCGAGCGGCTGGCCGCCGTGGAGGAGCAGCGGGATCTGCTGGCCCAGCGCAACCGGCTGGCCCAGGAGTTGCACGACTCGATCGGGCACACCCTGACGGCGTCCACCATCCAGGCCGCCGTCGCGGGGGAACTGATGGACAGCGATCCCCAAGCGGCCCGGCGCGCCCTCAGCAGCATCGAGGAGACGTCCCGTGCGGCGATGGACGACCTCGACCATGTGCTGGGCGTCCTGCGGCAGGGCACGTCGCCCACCACACCGCAGCACACCCTCGCCGACCTCGGCCCCCTGACCGAGCGGGTCCGGCGGACAGGGGCCGCGCTGGACGTGGCGACCTCCGGCGACCTCGCGCGCGTGCCCGCCACGGTGTCGCGGGAGGCCTACCGCATCGTCCAGGAGGGGCTGACCAACGCCCTGCGGCACAGCGGGAAGTCCGCGGGCATCAGCCTGCGGGTCGCCACCCGGGACGGCTGGCTGGAGGTCGAGATCGTCAACCCGGTCGACGTCACGGTGCCCGCACGCCCGTTCCGCCCGTCCCGACCCGGCGGGGAAGGCGGGCACGGGCTGACCGGGATCACCGAGCGGGTGCGGCTGCTGCGCGGCGAGGTGTCCGCGGGACGCACGGACGACGACGGCGGGACCGGGACGCACTGGCGGCTGGCGGCACGCATACCGCTACGGTCGGCGCCATGAATCCGAACGACGGACCGGCCGCCGCCCTCTCCGACCCGCCGGTCACCGTCCTCGTCGTCGACGACGACGAACTCACGCGCACCGGACTGCGGGCCCTGCTGTCGGCGAAGCCCGACATCGACGTCGTCGGGGAGGCGGCCGACGGCGCCGAGGTACTGCCGATGGTCGAGCGGCTGCGCCCGGACGTCGTGCTGATGGACGTGCGGATGCCCGAGGTGGACGGCATCGAGGCGACCCGGCGGCTGCGGTCCGCGCTGGCCGACCCGCCGAAGGTCGTCGTGATCACCACCTTCGAGAACGACGAGCACGTCTACGACGCGCTGCGGGCGGGCGCCAGCGGATTCATCCGCAAGCGGGCGCCCTCACGGCAGATCGCCCACGCCATCCGGCTGGTGGCCGCCGGTGACTCCCTGCTGTTCCCGGACGCCGTCCGCCGGCTGGCCACGGCCAGGCCGGCTCGGCGGGACGGCGCCGCCGGCCGGGCCGCCCTGCTCACCGGACGCGAGATCGAGATCCTGCGGCTGATGGCAGAGGGCCACTCCAACCAAGGCGCCGCCACCGCGCTGCGGTTGAGCCTGGAGACCGTCAAGACGCACGTGGGCAACGTGCTCACCAAACTGGACGCGAACAACCGCACCCAGGCGGTCGTCATGGCCTATGAGGCGGGTCTGCTGGGCGCCGGGCCGGACGACCGGTAGCGCCCGGCCGATCGCGGTCCGGGCGATCGCCGTCCTTCCGGCGCGCTGCCTCTACTCTTGGGGCCGCCGGATGGTCTTGGAGCCGCCGGATGGTGAACGACGAGTGGTGAGGGAACGGAGCGTGCGGTGACGACGGGGGAAGCGAACGGCGACGAGCTGATAGGCAAGGTGCTCGGTGGCCGCTACCGGGTGACCGCGATGATCGGGCGCGGTGGGATGGGCGTGGTCGCCCGAGCGGTGGACGAGCTGCTGAACCGGGAGGTCGCCGTCAAGGTCCTGCGGGCCTTCACCGACGCCACCACGCCCGAACTCCTCGACCTGCGCACCCGGATGCAGCGGGAGGCACAGGCGGCCGCCCGCATCCGGCACGCGGGCGTGGTCACCGTGCACGACGTGACCGAGGAGCAGGGACTCCCGGTCATCGTCATGGAGCTCGTCGACGGGCCCTCACTCGACGACGTGCTGGCGGAGCGCGGCGCGCTCGATCCGGGCGAGGCCGCGGCGATCGGCGCCAAGCTGATGGACGCGCTCGACGCCGCGCACAAGGCCGGTGTGCTGCACCGGGACGTCAAGCCGGGGAACGTGCTGCTGGAGCACGGCGGCCGGGTCGTGCTCACCGATTTCGGCATCGCCAGCATGGAGGCCTCCGGCGACGAGGCCATGGCCAAGCTGACCCAGAGCGGTCAGCTCGTCGGCTCCCTCGACTACCTGCCGCCCGAGCGCGCACAGGGCAAGGAGCCGGGCCCGGCGTCGGACATCTGGTCGCTCGGCATGACGCTGTACGCGGCGGTGGAGGGAACGTCACCGTTCCGCCGCACATCCGTGTGGTCCACCTTGTCGGCGATCGTCACCGAGCCGCTGCCGGAGCCCCAGCGCGCGGGAGCGCTGACGCCGGTGCTGCTGGCGCTGATGGCGAAGGAGCCGGAGAGCCGGCCGAGTGCCGACCAGGCGCGCGAGATGCTGGAGCGAGTGGCGGCGGGCCAGGCCCCCGGGCACGCGGCGCCGGCACCCACGCCGCCGCAGGCCCCCGCCCCTGCCCCCATCCCCGTCACTCCCATGCCGACGCAGGCTGTCGCTCCGGGCCCGCCGCCGGGGTTCGGGGCCGCGCCGGCGTTCGGGGCCGCCCCGCCGCCCGGGTTCGGCGCCCCGCAGCCGTTCCCTCAGCCTTCCCCGCAGCCGTTCCAGCAGCCCGCCCCGCCGTCGTTCCAGCAGCCCGCACCACAGCCTCCGCACGCCGGCTCCCCGCAGGCCGGCTCCCCGCAGCCCGCCCGGCGTCGCAACCGCGCCCTCGTCGCAGCGGCGGCCGCTCTCGTCGTGCTCGTCGGGGGCGGCGTCACGTACGCCCTGGCCGGCAAGGACAGCGGCAAGAACGGGGACGAGCCACAGGCGGCGCCGCCCGCGGCCGGCTCCCCGGCGGCCGGTGGACAGCCGAGCGGGGGTGCGGCGAGCGCCGACGCGAACTCCCCGAGCGCCTCGCCGTCCGGGAAGCCCTCCGGCTCGCCCTCTCCCTCGCCCTCGGCGGCCTCTCCGACGGCCAAGCCCAGTGCCACGAAGGCCACGCCCAGTCCCGTGTCGACGAGTTGCGCCGGATGGAAGCACAAGGATCCGAAGCCGGGCACGTACGGTTACCTGACCGGCGACCGCTATGTGCTGACAGGGCCCTACAAGGTCTGCTCCGCCGTGTCCAAGGTCAAGTCCGGCACGAAGCTCTGGTTCCACTGCTCCGTCGAGAACTCCTACGGTCACAAGTGGATTTACGTCCGCGTCGAGGGGACGAAGACCGCGGGCTGGATGTCCGCCGACAACATCATCCGCCAGAGCGGCCAGCCGGTCCGCTGTTGAGGGATTCCCCGGCCGACGGTGGAGGCGAAGCTTCCGCAGTAGCGTGCTCCTGCGGAACTCGGGCCACAGGAGGGCACGATGGGCTCAGCGGGACCGCTGGCCCTCAGCCGCCCTCGTCCTCCTCGTAGGGCGCCTCCTCCGCCAGCCGTTCGGCGATGTCGTCGGCCCAGGCGTGCGCCCAGCGGCGCAGTTCCGCGATGCCGTCCTCGTCGAGGCCGCAGGCGGCGAACTCGGCGTCGTCGATCCAGTCGGAACCCTCGAGGCGGGCCTGCAGATCGGTGAGGTCGAAGGTGTCGGGGGCGTGGCGGCGGGCCAGTTCCTCGAGGTCGGGGCGGGACCAGCGGCCGGAGGCCGCGCGGGCGTCGACCAGGTCGGGGGCCAGCCCCTGGTCGGCCAGGGCGCGCACACGGATGCCGGCGGCGTCCTCGGCGGCGAGGACGAGCCCGTACTCGGTGTGTACGGGCGGCCGCCACATCGTCTCCTTGAGGAGGATCACCGTGCACTCCTCCACCGCCCCCTCCGCCGTCCCGGTGCCGGTCAGCAGGAAGCGTGCCTCGAGCGGGCCGGCGTCGGAGTGCCGGACGCTCCAGCCGCGTTCGGTCAGTCCGGAGCGGACCACCGCCGCGATGTCCGTCATCGGCACCGCGCTGTCGGTGGCCAGCTCCACGTCCCGGCACGGGCGGTCCACCAGGCCGTGCGCCCCGAGCGCGTACCCGCCCGCGAGGACGAGCGGGTACGGCGCCCCGACGGCGGCCAGATCGGCGAGCAGCCGCTGGTGCGACCCGGTGAGCCTCATGATCGGGATTATTCCGCAGGGGCGGGCGGCGTGCCGTCAGCGGCGGGGCCACCCGTCCAGCTGCCGGTGGACCTTCACGGTCGGCCGGGCGGAGGGGGCGGTGGCCGTGGAGGCGGGGTCGGCGAGGAGCGAGGCGACCTCGGCGGCCAGGCCGTCGGCCTCCTTCTTCAGTTCGGCGGCCGGGAGGCGGGAGGCGCCCAGGGCGTCCAGGCGGCGGTGGATGTCGGCGAGGCGGCGCTGGGCCGCCGGGGTGAGGCGGGTGGCCTTCGGGGTCACGACGACGAACTGGTAGGCGCCCGCCAGGGTCTGGCAGCCGGTGCAGTGGTCGTTGGTGGCGCGGCCGGCGTTGACCGCGGCCAGGCGGACGCGCTCGCCCGAGTACGTGACGATCTGGAAGGACAGGGCCACCGACCGGCAGGCGTCGTCGGCCGTGCAGCCCACCGACCGGGCGGTGGCGTGGTTGCCCACGCGGGCCGCGGCGACGGTGCCGAGCTGGCGGACGGAGAAGCTGTCGCGGAACTGGGTGTGGTGGCGGTGGTTGGCGGTGGTGCGGACGGCGTCGTGGGCGACGGCGACGGCCTCGGCGGCCTGGGCGGGGCCCGCCGTCGTGACGGTGGCGATACCGGCGGCCAGCAGGCCCAGGCGCAGGAAGTGGCGGGAGAGAAAGGCGTTCACGGTCTTCTCCTTGGACGGTTCACGGTGACGGTGGCGGCGACGTCTCCGGCGCCGAGGGCGCCGGGCTGGTGGCCGCGTCGGACGGGCTCGCCGTCGGGGCGGGTGCCGGAGCGGGCGTCGTGGGCGCGACCGTCGGGGGCGCGGTCGTGGCGCTCGGCGCGGGCTTGGGCGGGGCGGACGGCGGCAGGGCGGGGGGCAGTGCGGGAGGCATGGTGGGCGGCAGGACGACCGGGGCCGTGGCCTGCGTGGTGGGCTTGGGGGCCGGGGCGGGCGCGGCGGCCGGGGCGCCCGGCTCGGCCGGTGCGGGGGCCGGCAGGGTCGGCAGGCCCGGGACGGCGGGCGGGGTGCGCCAGGGCAGCGGCGTCGGTACGGGGGCGGCACCGTCCGGGGCCCAGGCCCCCGGCGCGTCGTCCTGCGACGGGTCGTGGCCCGGGAGCGAGGGGCTGGGCGACGCGGGGGCCTTGGGCACGTGCGGCTGCAGGATCGGGGCGATCGGCGGCTCGGCGGGCAGCGGCTTGGGCGTGACGCCGCTGGTCCAGGCGTAGGCCAGGGTGGTCGCGACGGCGGCCACGGCGAGCACCAGTCCGGCTCGCAGCCGCGGACGTTCGGCCGTGGCGCGCAGGGCGTTGCGGCCCAGTCGCCCGGTCAGCCGGATCGACAGGTACGTCATGCCGGCCAGCGGCACGATGAGCATGAGGCTGCCGAGCACACCGGCGAGCCCGGCCAGGAGCTCGCCCTCGGCGAACGCCTCGTAGGTGCCGGTGAGCTGGTTGGTGAGCGAGCGCATTCCCGTGGCGACCAGGCGGGGCAGGTTCCACAGCGCGTAGCAGAGCTCGCCGACCAGGAAGGGCACCATCGTCAGCACCCAGGTGGTGACGATGATCCGGGTCTTGCGCTTGAGGTCGGCCACGGCCGGGTCGGGCTTGCGGCCCGGGATCATGCTCAGCAGGATCGGCTTGATCTTGCCGTAGAGGTCCGGCACCCCGGCGAGGTCGCCGAGGATGAAGTAGCCGTCGAGCCGGACCGCCGGCATCAGCTGTTCCAGCACCTCGAAGTGGCCGAGGTAGACGGCGCAGAGCAGGAACGGCTCGCCGGTGACGAAGTACGCGCCGGTCAGCAGCAGCATGAAGACGACGTTGAAGTAGACGCCGCCCAGGTCGGTGCGGATCCGCCCGGCGCGCCCGAGCCGGTAGACGTCGGTGACGTCTGTGTACATCGAGGGCCAGATCAGGAAGATGCCGCAGCCGATGCAGCCGGGATGGGCGCCGTCGTATCTGCAGGCCGAGGCGTGCCCGAACTCGTGGAAGACGAGGGAGGCGACCGTCAGCACGAAGACCACGAGCAGCAGCAACGGCTGGTCGAGGACGCTGAGTACGGGCTCCATGGCGCCGTGGAAGGCGAAGAGCCATACGTCCATGGCGACGGCCAGCAGCAGGACGGCGACCACGACGGGCGGCCGGTGCAGCCAGGCCAGCGAGCGGGCGATGACGGCCACCCGCTTCTCGTTGAAGATGACGCGGTGGCCCTTGAGGCTGAGCAGCAGGTCCGAGCGGGGGCCGTCGACCTCGTCGCTCTCCTGGCCGTGCGGCACGGTGATGCCGAGCGGTTCGAGCTTCTTCTCCACCAGGTAGGCGACGTTGTCGGCGCTGACCTCGCGACCGAACTCGGTGCTGACCTCGCGGGCGACGGCGTTCAGGTCACGCACGCCGTCGATGGCGGACGCGACCAGGTGCAGCAGCCGGGAGAGCTGCACGACCTGGCCGTCGCCCCGACGGGCGATGTACTTGGGCTCGTTGAAGCCCGAGCCCTGGTACTCGCCGTGCAGCCGCAGCCCGGCACCGAGGCGTGGGACGACGGATCCCGCCTCGGGCCGCGGCGGCGGCTCGGGCTGCTTCGCGAGCGGCAGCCGCACGGTGGTGGCCTCGGGCTCCCCCTCCCCGCACGCGCGCGTGGCGGCGTACGGAAAGCCCCCGGGCCCCGGCACCGGGGCGCCGGCGTCCCCTGTCCGGACGTCGGACACCCCGGTGTCGATCTGGATCGTCGCGGTCTCGCCGTTACTGCGATGGCGGCTGCGGCCGGCCTCGTGGTCTCCGACCACCGTCATCCACGTTCCTCCCCCTCGGCGAAACCGCTGTTCTCCCCCCCTGATCGGCGGACCGCGCTTCCCCTGGACGCGGCCCGCCGAGTGTGTGGGCCGGGCTACTGCTTGATCGAGATGACCTGCGTCGCCTCGGACTGCGCCACCGCGAACGGCGAGACCTGGTTGACGGCCAGCGACTCGTTGCTCGCGTGGACGGTGGCCACGTGCTTGGTGACGTTCGTGGTGCGGGTGAAGCTGAACTTCAGCTTGCCCAGGGCCTCACGGCCGGGCAGCAGCTCAGCGGACTCGGCCTCGAGCTCGTTCGGGTTCATGCTCATGGCGATGCCTTTCTGTCCAACGACGTGTCCAACGAGGGTGCTTGCGACCGGTCCGGCTCGCGGACCGTTCTGTGACGTGCTGTTGCACGCCTGTTGCGGGCGACGGTGGCCCGCGGCGCACTACTGCGAAATGGCGATCGACTGGCCGGCCGCGGACTGCGCGACGGCGTCCGGCGAGAAGGCGTTGAGCGCCGCCGACGAGTTGTGCGCCGAGACGTTGGCGACGTGCTTGGTGACGTTCGTGGTGCGGGTGAAGCTGAACTTCAGCTTGCCCAGGGCCTCACGACCGGGCAGCAGCTCAGCGGACTCGGCCTCGAGCTCATGCGCGTCGAGCATGGTTGTCCCCCTCCGGGATGGTTGTTCGCGGAGTGCGCGAATAAAGACGCCGGGCACGGGCAGGACCCCCCAGCCCGCGTCCGATGCGATCGGACGTGCTGTCCAACGAGATTGGACAGTAGTGGCGGTCGTCGGCACCGCGCAAGCGGTTCGCCCGAGGGCCGCCCGTAGAATCGGTTCCACCCGAGGGCCGAGCCAGCCGAGAGCCGAACCGCCGAGAGCAGGAAGCGACCGTCAGTGGCCAACGCACTGCAGCAGATGATGAGACAGCGCCTGGACCGGCAGGGGTGGTCCTACGGGGACGTCGCCCGCAGGGGCGGCATCCCTCGCTCGACCGTGCACCACCTGGCCACCGCCGAGCGCCTGGTGCGCATGCCGCAGCCCGCCACGCTCGAAGGACTGTCCCGGGGCCTCGAACTCCCCCTGGACACCGTGCGGCGCGCGGCCGCCGAGGCCTGCGGCATCCACCTCTACCCGGCGGACGAGGAGGCACCGGAGTCCCGCCCGGACCCCGAGGTGGACCTGCTGATCGCCAGCGTCCAGCGGCTGTCCTCCGACGACCGGAGGCATGTGGCGGCACTGGTCGAATCGCTCCTCGAACGCGCCCCCAAGGAGCCACCCGCCGAGGACTGAGCCGGCCGCAGAGGCGCCACGCGCGCGTACCGGACGCCGCGCCGAACTGCCGCGGTTCCCGGAACAGTTGATTCCAGCGAATATTCCCGTCCGGCCGAGGATCACGCCGCTTCCCGGATATCGTCTCGCTCTGCCGAGGCCAGGGGGGAATTGCGTGCTCGTTGTCAGTGGTGGCTCGACGTCCAACGCCGTCGTCCGGGGACGCACCGGGGAATCCGTCGTCCTGCTCTCCGGGGACCTGCCCGATGTGCTCACCGACCGGAGCGTCGCCGAACTCCTCGACCTGGCGGCCGCCGTCCTCGACCGCGAGGAGATGGCCATGTTCCGCGCCTGCCTGCGCGCGCTGCGCCGGGGGGAGGGCCACGGGCAGCGGCGCGTGGAGATCGGCGGCGCGGTGCTCACGGTCTACTACGAGGGCTGACCGGATTCGGCCTGCATAATTGCGCCACGGCGGAAGCCGGACGGGCGTCCGAACGGGGGTACGCCCGTCCGGGGGCCGCAAAGAACCGCCCCCCGGGATCGCCGGGGGGCGGTTCTGCTCCTCGGGGGACGGTCAGTGGTGGCCGTCGTGCCCGTGACCGTGCCCGTGTCCGTGTCCGTCGTGGCCGTGGCGGCCGAGGCCGCCGAAGAGCCCGTGGCCCTCGTTGCCCGAGCCGTTGCCGGACAGGATCGGGATGTCGTCCAGGATGTGCGACAGCGGGTCGTCGCCGTCGTTGATCGTGGAGTTCTCGGTGCACTGCTGCTGTTGCTGCGAGGACAGGATCGGAACGTCCTGGATGCCGACGTTGATCAGCGCGAGCAGCGACTGGGCGCCCAGCTTGCCGATGGCGATGCACGGCTTGTTGAGCGAGCCGTTGATGAGCCCCATCTGCGGGCTCATGTAGCCGCCGGTGTAGGTGTTCCCGTACATCTGGCCGGCGCCGTTGGCGTTGATGACGTCCTGCGTATCACCGCCACCGGCCGCCAGGGCCGGACCGGCGGCGCCACCGACTGCGGAGACGGCGAGCGCGGCCGTGGCCATTACCTTTTTGAGCACAGTGGTTCCTTCGCTCCGAGTCGACGAATGACAAGAACGCCATGTCTAACCGGAAGCCGCCCGCAAAGGTTATCGGGCTTCAGTCTTTCGGCCCAGCGGCCGGAATTATCAAACCATGGTCCGGAAAAGGGGAATCCCCCCGTAGCGGATCCCGCACATCCGCCGCAGGGGGATTTCCCGGAATTCCGGGAGGACTGCCGTCAGTGGCCGCCGTGTCCGTGCTCGCCGCCGAAGAGGGCGCCCTCGTTCCCGGAGCCGTTGCCCGACAGGATCGGAATCTCGTCCAGGATGTGCGACAGCGGGTCGTCGCCGTCGTTGATCGTGGAGTTGTCGGTGCACTGCTGCTGCTGCTGGGACGTGAGGATCGGGATGTCCTGGATGCCGACGTTGAGCAGGAGGGCGAGGACGGACTGGATGCCGACCTTGCCGATGCCGATGCAGGGCTTGTTGAGCGTGCCCTGGATCAGGCTCATCTGCGGGCTTTCCTTGCCGCCCGTCTTGGTGTTGCCGTAGCCGGTCTTGGCACCATTGGCGTTGAGGACGTCCTGGTCGTTCCCGATGGCCATCGCGGGGGAGGCGATGGCGCCGACCGCGGAAGCCGTCACGGCGGCCGTCGCGAGTACCTTCTTGAGCACGTCTATTGCCTTTCGATCGAGTAGCGCCCCCACTGAGAAAGCGTTCTGAATAACTCCGGCCCTTTCGGGAAGTTCCGGGCATTCAACCGGCTTTCACTCATTCGAGCCAGTGAGTGGTGCTACCGCGAAACAGACATCAACGTGTCAGCCGCCGATAGGAAAAAATGCTGGTCAGCGTGACATAGCGATATTGCCCGCCACGTTCGCTGCGCAATTCGCCGCGCTCTATCAGGTGGGCGACGGTCCATGGCGTCAGCCCGAGCAGCGAGGCCGCGGTCCGCACCGGAACGCTCAGCCCCTCGAAGACCGCGGGTATGGGCTCTTCCACCACCCAGCCGTCCGCGCCGTGGTCGTCCACCGCCCGGTGCTCGTCCACCGCGTCGTAGTCGTGTGCGGCGTAGTAGTCGATCGCGGCAGCCATGTTTCGTGCCATCTCGACGCGCACCATCCCCTCGGTCCAGTCGCGTTTACATACTTGCCGCCAGGCCAGCCAGCTCCGCCGGAAGAGTATGCACCTCCTAACCGGGCGTCAAGTATGCTTTCTCCTTGCTTGCCGCCCGGTTAGATACCGTTGAACGAAAGTTCCCGGCCATAAGGAACCGGCCAGCCGCCCCGCTCCGCGCGGGCGCCGTGGCAGCGCGTTGACCGCGGCGACGGTGACCAGCGGGAAGTTTTGTTCACGGGAAATCCGCGCCGGCCGGGCCGGACCCGCGCCCGGCACCCTGCGCAGAGGCGGCGGCGGACGCCCCGACCACCGGGCCTACGCCGCCGGACGTACCGGTCGGCAGCGGTATCGCCGTACCGACTGTGTCCTGCGGGCCGATCTTTCTCCCCTAACGTGTCGGGGAGCCCCACCTGCGCTTACTTGCCGACGGGCTAATTGAGTGCACGGACGACGGACGACGGACAGCAGGAGAGTGAGCCCATGGGCACCACCCCACAGCCCCGCAAGAGCGACACCCGCGAGCGCATCCAGAGGACGGCACTGGCCCTGTTCGTCTCGCGCGGCTACGAGAAGACGTCGTTGCGGGAGATCGCCGAGGAGCTCGGGGTCACCAAGGCCGCGCTGTACTACCACTTCAAGACCAAGGAGGACATCCTCAGCGCCCTCTCCGACCAGCTCGGCCGGCCGGTCGACGAGCTCATCGCCTGGGGCGAGGCCCAGCCGCCCACCCTGGAGACCAAGCGCGAGCTGCTGCGGCGCTACAGCGTCGCCCTGCGCGACGCCGCTCCCATCTACCGCATCCTCCAGGAGAACCAGGCGACGCTGCGGGAGCTCAGCATCGGCGAGGCCCTGCGCGAGCGGGTGACGGCCGTCTCGCGGCTCATCCACGCGGGTGACGGAGCACTGGAGACCTCTGTCCGGTTCTCCAGCGCGTTGCTGACGGTCCACCACGGCGCGTTCACCCTGGAGACGCTGAAGGGCGACCCCGAGGACAAGCGCGCCGCCCTCCTCCGGGTCGCCCTGGAGATCCTCGACTCGGCCGACCGGACGGACGCGGGCCGGGAGGAGACGGAACCGGCCACCACCCGGTGAATCGAGCCGCCCTTCCGTTGCCCCGATACCGGCACGACGGTTTGATCACCGCCGCCGGGCCGGGTCGGTTTCACCGAATCGATCAGCCGGCGGCAATGAGGTGCCCGGACTGCGCCCGTTCGGCGCGCGCCCGCTCCGCCTCGGCCAGCGCCAGCGCACGGGCACCGCGGCCGGGGCCCATGTCGAGCCGGGCCAGCACCGAGGGCACCGCCACGCTGGGCATCAGGTGCTCGTACAGCACGGTGGCCCGGCGCTCGAGATCGGCGCGGTTGGTGACCGCCTGCGACATGGTGTTGATGCCCGCGTACGCCCCGACGATCAGCTCGGCGGTGTCGGCGGGCACCACGTGGGGCAGCACCTCGCCGCGCTCCTTGCCCTCCAGCAGGACCCGGGTGTGGACCTCGGTCCAGCCGTTGAAGGGGCTGGCCCGGTTGAGGTTCGACGAGCCGTGCTCCAGCGTGAGCCGGACGCTGCCGCGCAGCAGCGGGTCGTCGAGCAGCCGGTAGGCGAAGATCATGCCCATGTCGACCAGGTCCTGCATCTTGCAGGATCCGGTCAGTGCGGCCGGTTCCGGCACGGTCGACATCTGGGCGTCTATGACGGCGAGCGCCAGTTCCTCCTTGGAGGCGAAGTGGAAATACAGCGCCCCCTTGGTCACCTCGGCCCGCGCGAGGATCTCCGTAATGGTGGCGGCGTCGTAGCCCCGCTCGTCGAACACCACCGCGGCCGCTTCCAGAATGGACTGGCGAGTCCTGATCGCACGGTCCTGCTTTGCCACGGTTGCCTCCGGATCAATTGGGTCGCTTCGCCGCGTATCGGCGGCGAGGGCGACAGGTGCACCCCCCTGGTGCGGTTGTCGCCCCCGAAATCAAACCGGCGAGTCCGTATCCTATCAAGCCCGGCCTCGCAATCTGGCGCAATTCTCACCCTGGTGAATCCCGCACACCAAGCCGAATCGCACCCCCGGAATCACACCATCGTGAATCCGCCGTCCACCGGCATCGTGGCGCCGGTGACAAAGGACGCCCGGTCGCTGAGCAGCCACGCGGCGGCCTGGGCGATCTCCTCGGGCTCCGCGGTGCGCGGCTGCGGGGTCGCCGCGTGCAGCGCCTCCTCGATGCCCGGGTTCTGCGCGAACCAGTCGGCGACGACCTCACTGCGCGTGGTGCCCGGGGCCACGGCGTTCACCCGGATGCCCTGGGTCGCGTACTCGGCGGCCGCTGCCTTCGTCAGGCCGATGACCGCGTGCTTCGCCGCCACATAGGGGGCGGCGACCGGCGTCGCCAACAGCCCGCCGACGCTGCTGTTGTTGACGATGGTGCCGCCGTTGCCGGAGGCGAGCATCGCGGCGACCTCGTCGCGCAGGCAGTTCCACACACCGCGGGCGTTGACGTCCATGATGCTGTCGTACGTGGCGTCGTCCATCAGGTGCAGCGGGGTGCGGCCCATGCCCCAACCGGCGTTGTTGAACGCCGAGTCCAGCCGGCCGTAGCGCTCGACCGCGAACTCCACGGCCCGCCTGGCGTCCTCGCGCCGGGTCACGTCGGTGACCACGTACGCGGCCTCGGCGCCCTTGCCCTTCAGCTCGTCCACCAGCTCGCGCAGCCGGTCCTCGCGCCGGGCGGCCAGGACGACCGTCGCACCCTCCCTGGCGAACACCCGCGCGGACGCCGCTCCGATACCGCTGCTGGCACCCGTGATCAGTGCGACCCTGCCCCGGAGCAGCCCGTTCTCACCGGTCATCGTTCCCGCCCTTCTCGTTCTCGTACGCGCCGGAGCCCGTCCAGTGGGTCCCGGCCTCCATCTCCGCGTCGACGGTGCGCAGCAGCGCCTCGTCGATGTCGGCAAGCGAACCGACCACGTGCCGCACGCCCGCCGCGCGCATCAACTCGCCCTGGAATCCGTGCTCGAAGCCGGACGGATGGCCGATGAAGGCCACGCCCAGCGAGCGCGCGGACTCCGCGACCCGGGCCACGTCGTCGACGAAAAGGGCCTCGTCATACCCGAGCCCGAAGACGTCCGTGGTGATCTCGGTGATTCCTGGCCGGAAATCGTTGGTGCATACATACCCGGGGCCGTCGAAGAGGCCGGCGTGTTCACCGAGGTAGCGGGTGAAGTGCGAGGCGTCCAGGCCGCCGTAGCAGACCGTGCGCAGCCCGAGGGCGCGCAGCCTGTGCAGGAGTTCGAGGGCCCCGTCGAGGAGGCGGATCGGGTCCTGTTCGAGGTAGGCGGCGCGCTCCTCGAAGTAGACCTCCAGCACCCGCTCCGGGCTCCAGTCCACGCCGGCCGCCCCGGCCATGGCGCGGGCGGCCACGAGCTGCGGCTGGGAGAAGATCGCTCGTTCCACCTCGGCGGTGTACCGCCCGCCGCGGCTGGTGACGAAGCGGTGGATCATCGGGCTGAACGTGTCATTCAGAAGGACGCCGTCGATATTGACGGCGGCCAGGCGTATCCGGCGCAGCGGCACGGCCACAATCGACCTCCATTGATTGGCGGAAGAACCCTGAAAAATTAAACCGCCCAGTACGAACGTTCCGCACGCGAGAGGTAAATCACATCATGGCTGAGTGGCCGTCAACCGCCTTGTATCTTGACCCCCCGAAGGGCGTTGACCGCGGAAGGTCAACACTCTAAAAGAAAACCCGATGGCACGCACCTTGACAATCGTCGGTCAACCGGCCAGCTCTGCATATCGATCCGAGGGGGAATCATGTACCCGACCACCACCGTGCCCGGGTCCTTCGCACCGGCTCTGCCCCGGCTGACCACGACGGTGCCCCGGGAGTTCGTGCACCGCGCGGCGGTCGCCGAGGTGCTGCTGACCGGCTGGCGCAGAGTGGACGAGCAGCGCTTCCGGGTACGGGCCCAGTGGCCTCGCGGGCACAGCTTCTTCACCCCGGTCCACGGTACGCGGCACGATCCCCTGATGGTCGCCGAGACGATCCGGCAGATCGGCTCGCTCCTCGCGCACGCCGAGTTCGACGTGCCGCTGGGCTACCAGTTCCTGATGTGGCATCTGGAGTACTCGGTCCGCCCCGAGCGGCTGGACATCGGCGCCGCTCCCGCGGAGCTGGAGCTGGACGTCGTCTGCTCGGACGTGCGGCGGCGCGGCAGGGTGCTGTCGGCCATGCGCTACGACGTGGTGATCCGCCGCGACGGCGAGGTCGCCGCCACCGGCAGCGCGTCCTACACCTGCACCTCGCCGGAGGTCTACCGCCGGCTGCGCGGCGACCGGGCGCCGGGCACCCCGGAGGTGCCGGGCATACCGGCGGTGGCGCCCGGATCGGTGGGCCGGGCCTCGGCGTTCGACGTGGTCCTGGGCGCGGAGGACGATGCCCGGCCGGGCCGCTGGACGCTGCGGGCGGACGGGCGGCACCCCATACTCTTCGACCACCCCGTCGACCACGTCCCGGGGATGGTGCTGCTGGAGGCCGCCCGGCAGGCGGCCACCGCCCTCGCCCCGCACCCGGTGATCCTCCCGACGGCCCTCGCCGGATCGTTCCACCGCTACGCCGAGCTGGACAGCCCGATCCGGATAGCCGCCGAGCGCGAAGGCCCCGACGCCTCGGGTTCGTTCGTCACTCGCGTCAGCGGTCATCAGGAGGACGAGCTGGTGTTCTCCTGCGCGGTGACGGCGGAGCCGGGTGAGCGCGTCCGAAGGGAATGACGGGCCGTTATTCGTTCTCCTCTTCCCGCTTCTTCTCCTCTTCCTGCTTCTTCTGCTCTTCCCGCTTCTTCTCTTCTTCCTTCTTCTTGTCTTCCTCGCGCTGTTTGTCGGACGGCTTCCGCTTGTCCGCCGTGTCCTGGGGAAAGGTGAGCTGCTTGCCCATCCACTCCAGGGTGGGCGCGATCTCCCGTCGCCAGGTGGTGAAGTTATGGCTGCCGGCGGGAAGGATGATCTTCGCGGCCGTCATGGGTTCCTTGACCGCGTCGAGGAACTTCTTGGTCTCCGCGTAGTTCTTCTCGCCCTTCTCGCTGCTGGTGACGAGCACCGAGACATGCGGAACGGGCAGGTTCTTCAGCCGCCAGATCAGGTCGTGCTCGCGCTGGCGCCGCTTGCCCTCCTCGCCGTCGCCGAAGAGATTGCCGGTGGTGAGATCGTTCTTGATCCGGTAATCGGCGGAGAGCGCGCCGGCCACCGGATAGACGCCGGGGTGGCGCATCGCGAGTTCGAGGGCGCAGGTGCCGCCCGAGGAATAGCCCATGGCGCCCCAGGCGCTGGCCTCGTGGCCGACGCGGTAGGCGCTGCGCAGGGCCTCGGGCAGGTCCTTGGTGAAGTAGGTCTCCGCCTGGGGGCCGCCGGGGACGTCCACGCACTCGGTGTCGCGCGGCGGGGCGATGGTCGGCCGGACCATCACCACGATGGTGGGCTGCATCCGGTTCTCGGAGATCAGTGTGCTCGCCGTCTTCGGCACCTGCAGGTACTGGGAGAGATTGTTGATGCCGCCCGGGTATCCGCTGATGGCCACGATCACGGGGAAGCGGGCGCGCTCGTACTGCTTCTGGAAATACTGGGGCGGCAGATAGACGAACGCGGGCTCGACGACATTCGCGCGGCGGGCGACCAGCCGCACCGACTCCAGCGCACCGACTTCGTCCTTGGGCCCCTTGGGGAGTCCGGCCTTCTCCAGGCCTTCCGAGCCGGCGGGCCGCACCAGGCCGCCCTTACCGGTGTCGATCCGCGCATTCGCGCCGGCGTCGGCGCCCTGGGTGACCTGGCCCGGCGACCGGTCGTACTTACCGATGAGCTCGCCCCAGGTGCCGTAGAAGCTATTGGCGGAATTCACCGCGAGCAGCACCGAGGACATGATCGTCAGCTGTGTCACCAGGATCGCGCCCAGGCGGCCCAGCACGGGCAGCGGGCCCCGCCCGGAGAGCCTCGGCCAGAGCCATATCGTGAGCCCCACACACACAATGGCGACGAACACCACCGTGTACAAGAGTGACCGGCTGGTCAGGCCCATGTGCCCCTCAACTCCCTGCCCCCGTGCTGGGTACTCGTGTTCGGTCCGCAATGGTCACCGGTAAAGAGGCGGGTACGGACGGAAAGGGTTGCCCTGCACCCATTTGTTGCCCTGTTCTTGCCCTGCCCGTGCCCTGTGCTTCTTCCGGTGTTCGCGGCAACGAATGCCGTCGGGGGCGGTTACCCGCACCGGATGAAGGCCGGTCGACGCGCAGGTGGAGAGAGGCCGAATCCTCCATTCCGCCGACCGCCGGAAAGGCGGCTCCGTACGCCCGTACAGGACACGCGCGCACGGCGTGTCGGGTGTGAACGGACGGGACGGGACTTGACGGCTAGCCTTACGTAGTCGCCAAGTCAGGGGATTTTTCCCCGCACTACGGACAATTCACTCGCACCCGAGACACATGAAGGACATCTCCCCATGGGCATTCGGAGTCTGCTGCGGAACGCGTTCGGCCGGTCGAGAACAGCCACGCGCGACGAACCGAGCCTGCCCCAGCAGAGTGCGGGGCCCGACGACGCCGCTCCCGCCGCCGTGTCCGTACCGGCCCAGCCGACCGACCGGGGTGCCGGGCGCACCGGCCCGACCGTCCCCGACCCGGGTCCGCTCGGCCCGATCCCCACGCCCGGACCGCCCCGCCCGGAGCCGGTCCCGGAGCCCGAGCCCGTCCCGGAGCCCGAGCCCCGGCCGAGCCCGATGCCGACGCCGAGGCCCGTCCCGGAGCCCGAGCCGGCCCCCAGGCCCGAGCCCGGCCCCCGCACCGAACCCGCCCCCGGCCCGGAGCCCGAGCCCGAGCCGGCGCGCGGGGACGCCGACGGCACGCCCGCCGTCAGCCTGGAGAAGGTGCGCGAGACGGCCCCCGGGCTGGTCAGCCTCTACAAGTCCGCCGGCGTCTCGCTGCGCAAGCACGGCCTGGCGGGCCGGCGGGCGGCCGTCTACCTCGTCCTCGACCGCTCCGGCTCGATGCGCAACTACTACAAGGACGGCACCGTCCAGCACCTCGCCGAGCAGGCGCTGGGCCTCGCGGCCAACCTCGACGACGACGGCGTCGTGCCCGTCGTCTTCTTCTCCACGGACGTCGACGGCACCGCCGAGCTGGACCTGACCGACTACGACGGCCGCATCCAGCAGCTGCACGAGTCCTACGGCCACATGGGACGGACCAACTACCACTGGGCCATCGAGGCCGTCGTCGACCACTACAAGAAGTCCGGCGCGACCGACCCCGCCTTCGTCATCTTCCAGACCGACGGCGCCCCGTACAGCAAGCCCGCCGCCGAGCGCGCCCTGTGCGAGGCGGCGAAGCTGCCCATCTTCTGGCAGTTCGTCGGCTTCGGCGACCCCGACGGCAAGGGCTTCGACTTCCTGCGCAGGCTCGACGAGCTGCCGGTGCCGGAACGGCGCGTGGTCGACAACGCCGGCTTCTTCCACGCCGGCCGCGAGCCGCGGCTGATGTCGGACGAGGAGCTGTACAAGGAGCTCATGGTCGAGTTCCCCGAGTGGCTGACCGAGGCCCGCACCGCCGGCATCCTCCCCTAGGGCACACGGGAGCGCCGGGCCCGCACCGCCGGGCCGCCGTCATCCCGACGGCCCGGCATATCACTCTCCGTATTTACCCGCCCGGCTGATCAGGTGCCGTCGGAGTGGGCATGCATAGGGCGTGAGCAACGAAATTCCCCCCGGCGCCTACGCCGTCGACACCCGGACCGGTCGGCTCGGACAGGTCATGGACCACCACGCCGGTTACCTACAGCTACGACCGCCGCGCGGCGGGCTCGAGTGGAACTGCCCGCCCGAGCACGCCCGTCCCGTCTCCGAGGAGGAGACGGCCGACGGTCCCGGGGGGTGGCACCAGTGACCGCACGAACGGTTTTCCTCTTCGGCACCTGGACGCTGCAGCCCGACCGGGAGCCCGACGCCGAGCCGGTCACCTACGCCATGCAGTGCGTGGTGTGCGGAGCGGAATCGGAGCCGGACGAGGACGCGGCGACGGCCCAGAGCTGGACGTTCCGGCACGCGGGACGCAACCCCTCGCACCACACCTACCGGGAGCTGATCACCCGGCCCTGGCGGGCCTGGATGCGTTGACACAGCCGTCATAAACGCCGCGCGGTACGCCCCTGGCCCTCGGATACGCTAAAGGTGCACCTCAATCTGCACACACACCGACCAGGGAGCAGCCGCAATGGCTCGACACCTCATCACCAGCGCCCTTCCGTACATCAACGGGATCAAGCACCTGGGCAACATGGTGGGGTCCATGCTCCCGGCGGACGTCTACACCCGCTTCCTGCGCCAGACCGGCCGCGAGGCGCTGTACATCTGCGCCACCGACGAGCACGGCACGCCGGCCGAGCTGGCCGCCAAGGAAGCCGGGCTGCCCGTCGCCGAGTTCTGCGCGCAGCAGCACGACGCGCAGAAGGCGATCTACAACGGTTTCCAGCTGTCCTTCGACTACTTCGGCCGCAGCTCCTCCCCGGCGAACCGGGAGATCACCCAGCACTTCGCGCGTCAGCTGCAGAAGAACGGGTTCATCGAGGAGCGGTCGATCCGCCAGGTGTACTCCCTCGCCGACGGCCGCTTCCTGCCGGACCGCTACATCGTGGGCACCTGCCCGCACTGCGGCTACGACAAGGCCCGCGGCGACCAGTGCGAGAACTGCACCCGCGTACTGGACCCGACGGACCTGATCGACGCCCGCTCGGCGATCAGCGGCAGCAGCGAGCTGGAGGTGCGCGAGACCAAGCACCTCTTCCTGCTCCAGTCGAAGCTGCAGGGCGAGGTCGAGGCGTGGATCGACGAGCACGGCAAGGACTGGCCGGTGCTGGCCTCCTCCATCGCCCGCAAGTGGCTGACCGAGGGCCTCAACGACCGGGCGATCACCCGTGACCTGGACTGGGGCGTCCCCGTCCCGGCCGACACCTGGCCGGAGCTGGCGGCCGAGGGCAAGGTCTTCTACGTGTGGTTCGACGCGCCGATCGAGTACATCGGCGCGACGAAGGAGTGGGCGGAGCAGGGCGAGGCGGACCGCGACTGGAAGTCGTGGTGGTACGAGGCCGAGGACGTGCGCTACACGCAGTTCATGGCCAAGGACAACGTCCCGTTCCACACGGTGATGTTCCCGGCCACCGAGCTCGGCACGCGCGAGCCCTGGAAGAAGGTCGACTACGTCAAGGCCTTCAACTGGCTCACCTACTACGGCGGCAAGTTCTCCACCTCGCAGAAGCGCGGCATCTTCACCGACGCCGCCCTGGAGATCCTGCCGGCCGACTACTGGCGCTACTTCCTGATGGCCAACGCGCCGGAGTCCGACGACTCCTCCTTCACCTGGGAGCACTTCGCCGCCTCGGTCAACAAGGACCTCGCCGACACCCTCGGCAACTTCGTCAACCGCGTGCTGTCCTTCTCCCGCAAGCGCTTCGGCGACAACGTCCCGGCCGGCAACGAGGAGGGCGAGGCCGAGGCCGAGCTGGGCCGCCAGATCGCCGAGCTGCTCGCGGAGTACGAGCGGCACCTGGAGGAGCTGCAGTTCCGCAAGGCTGCGCAGGCGCTGCGCGCCCTGTGGAGCGCGGGCAACTCCTACCTGGAGACCAAGGCCCCCTGGCTGGAGATCAAGACCGACCCCGAGGGCGCCGCGCTCACCCTGCGCACGGCGATGAACCTCATCCACCTCTACGCGATCGTCTCCGAGCCCTTCATCCCGGCCTCGGCGGCCGCCATGCGCTCGGCCTTCCAGCTGGAGGTCGACAACGCCACCTGGGTCACCCAGGACGAGGCGAAGTCGCTGACGTTCGTCCCGGCCGGCACGCCGTTCACCGTGCCGCCGGTGCTCTTCGCGAAGATCACCGAGGACGACCTGGCCTCGTACACCGAGCGCTTCGGCGGCGGGGAGACCGCCGCCTGAGCATGACGGGCATCCGGCCGTGAGGGCCCGGGACCGCTACGGCGGTCCCGGGCCCTCACGCATACGGAACGGCGGTGGAGCATTTAACGCCATGCCGCGCTCGCCGGTCTGCCGGCAGAAACGGTTACCGAGCCGGTTCCGGCCACGGCCACGGCGCACTTGTCAGGAACCGGCGCCGGTGGAGAGGCCGCCGGCCGCCGCCTGTCCGGATGTCACCGGCTGGCTCGTAGGCGCCCCTGTGACCGGCGTGGGCCCGGCGTACGGTCCGTCTGTTCTTCGCGTACGCGACGGGTTCGCACACCGGAGGTCCCTCTGATGTCGCTCTTCCCCTACAAGCAGTCGTTCGCAGGCACCACCGTTCCGCCCGACTGGAAGCTGTACGGCTCGGCGAAGATGACCGGAGAGGGCTGGCTCAGCCTCACCCAGGCGCAGACCTACCAGGCGGGCACCGCCCTGCTGAACATCGCCTTCCCCAGCACCGACGGCATCTCGGTGGAGTTCGACCTCGCGGCCCACGGCGGGTCCTCGACCGTCGCCGACGGCATGTCGTTCTTCCTGATCGACGGCGCGTACGAGACCGGGGCGGGCGGTCCGGGCGGGGCGCTGGGCTATGCCTGCTACCAGAAAGGCGGAGCGGAGCAGAAGCCCGGCGTGACCAAGGGCTACATCGGCATCGGCGTCGACCAGTACGGCTCGTTCTCCGATCCGAACCAGGCCGGTAACGGCGGACCGGGACCGAGGCCGAACAACGTCGTGCTGCGCGGCTCGGGCGACCAGTACGACGGCTACCGCTATCTCACCGGGGCCGGGCTGCCGGCGCTCAGCCTGAGCCGGCAGAGCCCCACGCGGGTGCTGCTGACGGTCGTCGACCGCGTGGTGACGGTCTCCGTCCGCAAGGACAACGCCTGGCAGCGGCTGATCGACTACGACCTGAGGAACGCGACCGGCCAGGCGGCGCTGCCCGCCACGCTCAAACTGGGCCTCTCGGCGGCCACCGGTATGTGCACCAACAACTACGAGGTCCGCGATCTGGCGGTCACGCTCCCGGCCGAGATGCCGCTGGCGATGGCCGGGCCGCAGGCCGCGACGGCTGGTTCGCCGATCGGCTACCGGATCACGGTGTCGAACAAGGGCCCCAACGCCGTGCCCGACGCCAAGGTGACAGGCAAGCTCCCCACCGAGGTCTCAGGCACGGTCTTCGGGACGATCGAGCTCACCGGCGGCGCGACCGCCGGTGCCGGGACCATCACCAACGGCACGTTCACCCAGCCACTGGTCCTCCCCAAGGGCGGCGGCGCCGTCATCCCGCTGAACGGGACGATCAACACCGGTGTCGTCGGTGACATCACCTGCGATGCCACGATCGCCTCGGAGACCCGATCGAACATCGCGACGAAGTACTCCGACTCCGTCACCACCAAGGTGACCGCGCCGCCGACGGCCGACGTCCCGCTGGGGATGCGGGGCCCGGCGGTCGCGGACTCGGGGAAGCCCGTCTCGTACGCCATGACCGTCCAGAACAACGGGCCGGGCGACGTCGCCGAGGCGGACCTCACCGGCGCCTTCCCGGCACAGCTCACGGGGGTGAAGTTCGACGCTCCCCAGCTCTCCGGCGGTGCCACCGCCGGTCAGGGCACGGTTGACGGCGGCGCGTTCACCCAGCCCCTGAAGCTCCCCAAGGGCGGCAAGGCGGTCATCCGCATCAGCGGCACGATCCAGCAGAACTGGACCGGCGACCTCACCGTCACCTCGAAGATCGACACCAAGAAGGTCACCAACACCTCGCCCTACAAGTCCGCCTCCTTCACCACCAAGGTCACGCCCCCGAAGATCGACATCACCGTCAAGGAGAAGACGGGCTTCGAGCAGTCCTGGCCGCCCGAGGCCAAGGGCTACGTGTGGTCGTTCCTCTTCGAGCTGGCGGCCAGCAAGAACCGGATCCAGCAGTGGCAGCTGGTCTTCGACCTGCCCGTGCCCGGCCGGTTCAACCCGCAGTACAACCAGCACTGGTACACCGTGGTCAAGGACGGCAGCGTCGACGGGCACGTCGTCCTCGAGTCGCCCGCGACGGGGCACAGCATCGAGCCCAACACCCCACTCGACGTACGGGCGCAGATCCTCTACCCGTCCAAGGCCGAGTCCGCCGACGGCACCCTCTACAACCTCCAGGGGATCGCCCTGAAGGAGGGCAACGGCTAGGCCGTTGATCGATCGGCAATCGTTCGTTCAGCCCCCGAGCACACGATGGGAAGGACGAGACGCGGGGGAAGACGAGGAAGAGCAGTGTTCGAGAAACGCATCACCGTGAACGTCCGTGCCGCCGACGAGCTGGGCCGCCACCGCATCGTCCGGCAGCTGCGGGCCCTGCCCGGGGTCGGCGTGGTCCGGGGGGACGAGGACGCCGCCGTCGACATCCTGGTCATGGGCCGGCACGACCAGGACGGCCCGGACGAGCTGCGCCGCCTGGCGCGCGCGGGCCGCGCGCCGCTGGTGCTGGTCGCGCAGGAGCTGGGCGAGACCGAGCTGATGGCGGTCGCGGAGTACGGGGTGCGGTCCGTGCTCCGGGCCGACCGGCTGACGCCGGGCCGGCTCTCGCGCGCGGTCCACCAGGCGGCGGGCTGCTGCCCGAGAGTGCCGATAGAGGCCGCCCTGGTCTGAAACGGACGGGAACGACGGGGGGATGCGAAGGGGCCCGGCAGCACGGCTGCCGGGCCCCTTCGCATGCCGGGTGACGGTTACTTCGTCGGCTTGTACGGCGTCGCCTTGGCCGCGCCCTTGTAGATGCTCAGGTGGAGCTCCTTCAGGCGGGCGTCGTCGACCTCGCTCGGGGCGCCCATCAGCAGGTCCTGGGCGTTGCCGTTGAGCGGGAAGGCGATGGTCTCGCGGATGTTCGGCTCGTCGGCCAGCAGCATCACCATGCGGTCGATGCCGGGGGCGATGCCGCCGTGCGGCGGGGCGCCGAACTTGAACGCGCGCAGCATGCCGCCGAACTCGCGCTCGACGTCCTCCTTGGAGTAACCGGCGATCTCGAAGGCCTTGTACATGACCTCGGGCTCGTGGTTCCGGATGGCGCCGGAGGACAGCTCGGTGCCGTTGCAGACGATGTCGTACTGCCAGGCCAGGATGTCCAGCGGGTCCATCGTCTCCAGGGCCTCGAGGCCGCCCTGGGGCATGGAGAACGGGTTGTGGGAGAACTCGATCTGGCCGGTGTCCTCGTTCTTCTCGAACATCGGGAAGTCGACGATCCAGCAGAAGCGGAAGACGTTCTCCTCGAACTGGCCGGCGCGCTTGGCGGCCTCGACGCGCACGGCGCCCATGATCTTGGAGACCTCGTCGAAGTCGCCCGCGCCGAAGAAGACCGCGTGGCCGGGCTCGAGGCCCAGGCGGCCGGCGAGCGCCTCGACGTTCTCGGCGGTGAGGAACTTGGCGATCGGGCCGGAGAGCTGGTTGCCCTCGCCCACGCGGACCCAGGCCAGGCCCTTGGCGCCCTGCTCGACGGCGAAGTCGCCCAGGCCGTCGAAGAACTTGCGCGGCTGGTCCTGGACGGCGGGCACCGCGAGGGCACGCACGTGCTTGCCGGCGAAGGCCTTGAACTCCGAGCCCTCGAAGACGTCGGTGACGTCGACGAGCTCCAGCCGCGCCCGCAGGTCCGGCTTGTCGGAGCCGTACTTGAGCATCGCCTCGCGGAAGGGGATGCGCGGGAAGGGGGAGGTGACGTGGCGGCCGTTGCCGAACTCCTCGAAGAGGTCGGTCATGACCTTCTCGATGACCTGGAAGACGTCCTCCTGCTCGACGAAGGACATCTCCATGTCGAGCTGGTAGAACTCGCCCGGCGAGCGGTCGGCGCGGGCGTCCTCGTCACGGAAGCAGGGCGCGATCTGGAAGTAGCGGTCGAAGCCCGCGATCATCAGCAGCTGCTTGAACTGCTGGGGGGCCTGCGGCAGCGCGTAGAACTTGCCGGCGTGCAGACGGGAGGGCACCAGGAAGTCGCGCGCGCCCTCGGGGGAGGTGGCGGACAGGATCGGGGTGGCCATCTCGTTGAAGCCGAGGTTCGTCATCTTCTCGCGGATGGAGGAGATGACGGCGGAGCGCAGCATGATGTTGCTGTGCATGCGCTCGCGGCGCAGGTCGAGGAAGCGGTACTCCAGACGGCGCTCCTCGTTCACCCCGTCCTCGGTGTTGATGGTGAAGGGGATCTGCTCGGCGGCACCGAGCACCTCGACCTCGGTGACCTCGATCTCGATCTCACCGGTGGGCAGCTCGGGGTTGACGTTCTCGGCGCCACGGCTCATGACCTTGCCGTCGACGCGGACGACGGTCTCCTTGGTCAGGTGGCTCAGCGCCTCGTTGGCGGCGGTGCCGGGCCGGGCCACGAGCTGGACCAGACCGTGGTGGTCGCGCAGATCGATGAAGAGGATGCCGCCCAGGTCGCGCCGATTGTGCAGCCAGCCACTCAGACGGACGTCGGTGTCGACGTCAGCCGCACGGAGCTCGCCGCAGTTGTGGGACCGGTACCGATGCATCGTTCATCCAAGTCGTGGTCGAGGGCGTTGGTCGTCAGGTGCGCCGCACAGTGCATACAGCACCAAGCAAGGGTACTGCCCCACCCGGCATCGGTGGTCTCCCCTGTGCATACCTGCATAAGGTGGGGCAATGCGCACCGAGGACGTACTGGCCGCCGTCGCGACCGGCCTGTGGCACTGGGACAACGTCTCGCGCAGGGTCACCTTCGACGCCGAGGCCGCGCGGCTGCTCGGCCTGCCGCCCACCCGGGTGGAGCTGTCGGAGTCGGCCGCCCGCGCCCGCTTCCACGCCGTGGACTGGGTGGAGGTGCAGGGCATCATCAACCTCGCCGTGGCCGAGGGCACGCTGGCCGAGGCCCGCATCCGGATCGTGGACGAGGAGGGCCGGGTGCTGCGGACCGTGCGCAGCCGCACCAAGCCCTTCGGGCACGGCGGTGACTACAAACTCGTGGGCACCCTCGAGGAGGTCCCCGAGCCGCAGCAGGGCACCTCCGCCGCCCGCACCCCGGTCACGGGCGACTGGCGGCGCAACCGCGAGGCCTTCCTGCTCGACGCCGGCCGGGCGCTGGCCGAGGCACGCTCGACGGCCGAGGTGCTGCGGGTGGCGGCGACCCTGTCGATGCCGGGCTTCGAGCCGTCGGGGCTGGCCGTGTTCGTCAGCGAGGGCGGGCGGGTCAAGCTCATCGGCCACCACGGCTACGCGCCCGGGGACATGGAGGAGTTCCTGGACCAGCCCATGGACACCGGCTACCCGGCCGCCGAGGTCATCCGCACCGGCCGCGCGGTCTACCTGCCCTCCCCCGACGACTACCGGCGCCGCTTCCCCACCATCTACCCGCTGGTGGAACACTTCGGCCGGCGCTCCTGGGCCTTCCTGCCACTGATCAACGCGGGCCGCACCATCGGCGCCTGGATGGCCGGCTTCAGCATCCCGGTCTCCTTCACCCCCGACGAGCGCTCGGTGCTCACCACCGTCGCCCGGATGCTCGCCCAGGCCCTGGGCCGGGCCAGCGTCCACGAGTCCGAGCGCGAGCTGACCGTCGGCCTGCAGCGCTCGATGATGCCCACCGTGCAGCCCGACGTGCCCGGCATGTCGGTGGCGGCGCGCTACGTGCCCACCGGCGGCGGGCTGGAGGTGGGCGGCGACTGGTACGACATGATCCCGCTGCCCTCCGGGAAGATCGCCCTGGTCATCGGCGACGTCCAGGGGCACGACGTGCGGGCGGCCGGGCTGATGGGCCAGCTGCGGATCGCCCTGCGCGCCTACGCCTCCGAGGGCCACCACCCCGACGCGGTGCTCTCGCGGGCCTCCCGCTTCCTGGCCGGGATCAACGGCGACGGCGACGAAGGCGCGGAGCAGCGCTTCGCCACCTGCCTCTACATCGAGGCCTGCCCCAGCAGCGGGACGCTGGTCATCGCCCGCGCCGGCCACCCCGATCCGGCGATCCGGCTCAGCGACGGCACCATGCTCGTCCGTCCCACGGCGGGCGGGCTGCCGCTGGGCATCGTCCCGGACACCGACTACCCCACCACGCGGATCGTCCTCGAACCGGGCGAGACGATGCTGGTGTGCACCGACGGGCTCATCGAGACCGGCGGCCACGACCTGGAGACCGGCTGGAACCGGCTGCGCGAGGTCGTCGAGGGCCATCCGCCGGACGGCGACGGCGACGGCGGCGGCCTGGAGAAGCTGGCCGACGCGCTCGTCCAGGCCGTCCACGGGCCGCCCTCGCACTACACGACCGGGCCGCTCATCGACCGCCGCGAGGACGACATCGCCCTGCTGCTCCTGCGCCGCGACCTGCCGGCCCCCACCGGGGTCGGCGCCCCGCCCGCCGTCCCGCGCCCGCCCCGGCGCACGGTGCTGACCGTCGCGCAGGCCGAGCCGGAGCGCATCGCGGAGGCCCGGCAGCAGATCCGCGACCTGATGCACGACTGGCCCGACCCCGACCAGACCGACTCGGCGGTGCTGATGGTCTCCGAGATGGTCACCAACGTCCTGGTGCACACGGACGGGGACGCGCTGCTGATCGCGGAGATATCGGGGCGGCCCGGCGGGCGCCGGGTGCGCGTGGACGTCGAGGACGCCAGCGACGAGCTGCCGCACCGCCGCCACCCGGGGGAGATGGCCTCCTCCGGGCGCGGCCTGGTGCTGATGGAGCTGCTGGCCGGGGCGTGGGGGGTCGATCCGCGGGGCGAGGGCAAGAACATCTGGTTCGAGCTCTACGAGGCCGCCTCGGAGGAGGACTTCGAGGCGATCACCTGAGCCCGGCGGGGCCGATCACCCGAGCCCGGTGGGGCCGATCAGAGGCCGATCAGAGGCCGATCACCGAGCCCGGCGGGCCCGATGCCGGGTCAGGCCGCGTCGGCGGGGACCGTGCCGAGCCGCCCGGCCCGGAAGTCCTCGAAGGCCTGCGCCAGCTCGGCGTCGGTGTTCATCACGAACGGCCCGTAGTGCCGCATCGGCTCGCGGATCGGCTGCCCGCCCAGCAGCACGAACTCGAAGTCCTCGCTGCGCGAGTCCTGCGCGTCGTCGGCCCTGACGGTGATCGCGTCGCCCTCTCCGAAGACCACGGTCCGGCCCGTGCCGAACGGCCGCCGCTCGGCGCCCGCGGTGCCGTGGCCGGCGAGCCCGTAGGCCAGGGCGTTGAAGTCGGGGCGCCAGGGCAGGGTGAGCTCGGCGCCGGGGCGCAGCGATATGTGCGTCATCGTGATGGGCGTGTGGGTGATGCCCGGCCCCTGGTGACCGCCGATCTCACCGGCGATCAGGCGCACCAGCGCGCCGCCGTCCGAGGAGGTCAGCAGCCTGACCTTGCCGCCGCCGATGTCCTGGTAGCGGGGCGGCATCATCTTGTCCTTGCGCGGCAGGTTCACCCACAGCTGGAGGCCGTGGAAGAGCCCGCCGCTGGCGACCAGGGCCTCCGGCGGGGCCTCGATGTGCAGCAGACCGGAGCCGGCGGTCATCCACTGGGTGTCGCCGTCCTTGATCGTGCCGCCGCCCCCGTGGGTGTCCTGGTGCACGAAGGTGCCGTCGATCAGGTAGGTGACGGTCTCGAAGCCGCGGTGGGGGTGCCAGGGGGTGCCCTTGGGCTCGCCGGCGGCGTAATCCACCTCACCCATCTGGTCCATCATGATGAACGGGTCGAGGTGGCGGTAGTCGATCCCCGCGAACGCCCTGCGCACGGGGAAGCCCTCGCCCTCGAAGCCTGCCGGCGCGGTGCCGACGTACAGCACCGGGCGCTGCCGCGCCTGCGCGGGAGCGGCGACACGGGGCAGGACCAGCGGGTTCTCTACGGTCACGGCGGGCATTGCGGCCTCCTCGGGTGGTTGGCGCCGTCAAAGTTAGTTGAACAATGAACCATCTGCAAGGGTGCGCGTATTCCCGGAGGGGGGCTCGCACCCCGAAGAGGGACACTTGATCAATGCGCCTGAAACACGCCGTCCTCGCCGCCGCCGTGGCGGTCCTCGCCGTCGTCGGCCTGCTCGTGGCGGGCCGCGTGCCGGCGACGGGCGGCCCGACGGCCGACGGCGACGCCACCGGCCACTTCGAGCAGCCGAAGGAACGGGCCGAGGAGACGGGCGAGGCGATGAGGTCCGCCGTGCGCGTCGACGCCTCGGCACCCGCCCCGCTGAACGCGCCCGCCGGACGGGACGCCGGCCGGAAGGACCCGCTGACCCCCTCGGACCCCCCGGCCGCGAAGGAGGCCGAGCCCTCGGCGGCCGTCGGCCCGCTGTTCTACACCGCCGGGGGTGCACCCGGGCACGGCTGCACGGCGAGCGTGGTGCACAGCCGCACCGAGGACCTGGTCGTCACCGCGGCGCACTGCGTGCACCAGGGCGGTTTCCGCACCGACGTCGCCTTCGTGCCGGGCTACCGGGACGGGGAGGCCCCGTACGGGGTGTGGGTGCCGACCTCCATCGACATCGACCCGGAGTGGGCCGCGGACCGCGACCCGGACCACGACGTGGCATTCCTGCGGGTCCGCCCGGTCGAAGGCCGCACGCCCCTCGAACGAATCACCGGCGCGGAGCGCATCCGCTTCGACCCGCCGACGCGCCGGCCCGCCCGGGTTCTGGGCTACCCCAACAGCGGGGAACGCCCACTGTCCTGCCAGAACACGACGGACACCGAGAGCCGCACCCAGCTGCGCTTCGACTGCGCCGGCCTGCCCAACGGCACCAGCGGCAGCCCGTTCCTCACCGACGTGGACGCCGCCACCGGCCTGGGCACGATCATCGGGGTCCTGGGCGGCAAGGACGAGGGCGGCGACGAGGAGACCTCGTACAGCCCCTACTTCGGCAGCGCGATCAAGCGACTCTACGAACGCGCGACCGGGTAGCCGCCGCTCAGCCGTACATCCGGCGCATCGCGAAGTCGACCATCTGCTCCACCGACTTCGCGTCGAAGACGATGCGGTGGTCGCCCTCCATGTCCAGGACGAACCCGTAGCCCGTGGGCAGCAGGTCCAGCACCTCGGCGCCGGTGATCACGAAGTACTTGGACTCCTTGCCCGCGTACCGGCGCAGCTCCTTGAGCGAGGTGAACATCGGGATCACCGGCTGCTGGGTGTTGTGCAGCGCCAGGAACCCGGGGTTGTCGCCGCGCGGGCAGTAGACCTTGGAGTTGGCGAAGATCGTCTGGAAGTCCTCGGCGGACATCTGTCCCGTGGTGAAGGCCCGTACCGCGTCGGCGAGCGACGGGGGCGACGGCTCGGGGTAGAGCGGCTGCTCGCCGTAGCCACCGGGCTGCTGCGGAGGCGCGTAGCCCTGCTGTGCCGCGTTCTGGTCGTAGCCGTACATGGGCCAAAGCGTAACGAGTCACAGTTGGGCGATCAGGTCTTGCGTCTTGTTACCGCTGGGTAGCATCATGCTGCTTACTGACCGGTACGCACAGAGGATCGCCCTCCCGTCACCTACGGAGCCGTCTGTCATGGGCCACTACAAGTCGAATCTCCGCGATATCGAGTTCAACCTCTTCGAGGTTCTCGGCCGCGACAAGCTGTACGGCTCCGGTCCGTTCGCGGAGATGGACGTCGAGACCGCCAAGGACATCCTGTCGGAGATCACGCGCCTCTCGGAGAACGAGCTGGCCGACTCCTACGCCGACGCGGACCGCAACCCCCCGGTCTTCGACCCCGAGACCAACACCGCCCCGGTTCCGGAGACCTTCAAGAAGAGCTACCAGGCGTACATGGACGCCGAGTGGTGGCGCCTGGGCATCCCGGAGGAGATCGGCGGCACCACCGCCCCGCGCTCGCTGATCTGGGCCTACGCCGAGTCCATCCTGGGTTCCAACCCGGCCGTCTGGATGTACTCCTCGGGCCCGGCGTTCGCCGGCATCCTCTTCGAGGAGGGCACGGAGCAGCAGAAGCACATCGCGAAGATCGCGGTGGAGAAGCAGTGGGGCTCCACCATGGTGCTGACCGAGCCGGACGCCGGCTCGGACGTGGGCGCCGGCCGCACCAAGGCCGTGCAGCAGGAGGACGGCTCCTGGCACATCGAGGGCGTGAAGCGCTTCATCACCTCGGGTGAGCACGACATGGCGGAGAACATCCTCCACTACGTCCTCGCCCGCCCCGAGGGCGCCGGACCGGGCACCAAGGGCCTGTCCCTCTTCCTCGTGCCGAAGTACGAGTTCGACTTCGAGACCGGCGAGCTGGGCGAGCGCAACGGCGTCTACGCCACCAACGTCGAGCACAAGATGGGCCTGAAGGCCTCCAACACGTGCGAGATGACCTTCGGCGACAAGCACCCCGCCAAGGGCTGGCTCATCGGCGAGAAGCACGACGGCATCCGCCAGATGTTCATGATCATCGAGTTCGCCCGCATGATGGTCGGCACGAAGGCGATCGCCACCCTCTCCACCGGCTACCTCAACGCGCTGGAGTACGCCAAGGAGCGGGTGCAGGGTCCGGACCTGGCCAACTTCATGGACAAGACCGCGCCCAAGGTCACCATCACCCACCACCCCGACGTGCGCCGCTCGCTGATGACGCAGAAGGCGTACGCGGAGGGCATGCGCGCCCTGGTCCTCTACACCGCCTCCGTCCAGGACGAGATCGTGGTCAAGGAGGCCGCGGGCGAGGACGCCAAGGCCCTGCACGGCCTCAACGACCTGCTCCTGCCGATCGTCAAGGGCTACGGCTCCGAGAAGTCCTACGAGCAGCTCGCCCAGTCGCTGCAGACCTTCGGCGGCTCCGGGTACCTGCAGGAGTACCCGATCGAGCAGTACATCCGCGACGCGAAGATCGACACCCTCTACGAGGGCACCACGGCGATCCAGGGCCAGGACTTCTTCTTCCGGAAGATCGTCCGTGACCAGGGCCAGGCCCTGAACACCCTCTCCGAGGAGATCAAGAAGTTCCTTGCCTCCGAGGCCGGCGGCGAGGACCTGGCCGGCGCCCGCGGTGCGCTCGCCAAGGCCGCGGTGGACCTGGAGGCGATCGTCGGCAAGATGATCACCGACCTCACCGCCACCGGCGAGGACGTCAAGAACATCTACAAGGTCGGCCTGAACACCACCCGCCTGCTGCTGGCCTCCGGTGACGTCGTCGTCGCCTACCTGCTGCTCAAGGGCGCGGCCGTGGCCGCCGAGAAGCTGGCCGGCGCCTCCGCCAAGGACAAGGCGTTCTACACCGGCAAGATCGCGGCGGCGAAGTTCTTCACCACCGACATCCTGCCGCGCGTCTCCGTCGAGCGCTCGCTCGCCGAGGCCGTCGACAACTCCCTGATGGAGCTGGACGAGGCCGCGTTCTAGGAACCTCGTTCCAAGAACCTCGTTCCAAGGACCGCTTTCCAAGTCGCCCGACGACACGGGGACTCCAGGGGCGGGAGCCGGGCACCGAAAGGAACGCCCGGCTCCTGCCCCTTGTCCCTATCCTGAGGCCATGAGCTCTGCGCACCGCTTCGACCGCGGCCACACCGACGACCTGATGACCTTCCTCGCGGCCAGTCCGTCGCCGTACCACGCGGTGGCCAACACCGCCGAGCGGCTGGAGAAGGCCGGTTTCCGCCAGGTCGCGGAAACCGACGCCTGGGACGCACAGGCCGGCGGCCGATACGTGACGCGCGGCGGTGCCATCATCGCCTGGTACGTACCGGAAGGGGCCACCGCCGCCACCCCGTTCCGCATCATCGGCGCCCACACCGACTCCCCGAACCTGCGCGTCAAGCCGCTGCCCGACACCGGCTCCCACGGCTGGCGCCAGGTGGCCGTCGAGCTCTACGGCGGCACCCTGCTCAACACCTGGCTCGACCGCGACCTCGGCCTCTCCGGCCGGCTCACCCTGCGCGACGGCAGCCACCACCTCGTCAACATCGACCGCCCGCTGCTGCGCGTCCCGCAGCTCGCCGTGCACCTCGACCGCACCGTCAACCACGACGGCCTCAAGCTCGACAAGCAGCGCCACATGACGCCCATTTGGGGCCTGGGCAAGGTCGACGAGGGCGACCTGATCCGCTTCGTCGCCCAGGAGGCGGGCCTGGACGCCGCACAGGTCGGCGGCTGGGACCTGATGGTCCACAGCGTCGAGGCCCCCGCCTACCTCGGCCGCGACCGCGAGCTGCTGGCCGGCCCGCGCATGGACAACCTGCTGTCCGTCCACGCCGGCCTGGCCGCGCTGACCACCGCGACCACCTCCGCGAGCCTGCCGTGCATCCCCGTGCTGGCCGCCTTCGACCACGAGGAGAACGGCAGCCAGTCCGACACCGGCGCCGAGGGACCCCTGCTCGGCAACGTCCTCGAACGTTCGGTCTTCGCACGCGGCGGCACCTACGAGGACCGGGCCCGCGCCTTCGCCGGCACCGTCTGCCTGTCCTCCGACACCGGCCACGCCGTGCACCCCAACTACCCGGAGCGCCACGACCCGGACCACCACCCGATGCCCAACGGCGGCCCGCTGCTGAAGGTCAACGTCAACCAGCGCTACGCCACCGACGGCAGCGGCCGGGCCGTCTTCGCCGCCGCGTGCGAGCGGGCCGGCGTTCCCCTGCAGCACTTCGTGTCCAACAACGCGATGCCCTGCGGTACGACGATCGGCCCCATCACGGCCGCCCGGCACGGCATCACCACCGTGGACATCGGCGTGGCCATCCTGTCCATGCACTCGGCGCGCGAGCTGTGCGGCGCGGACGACCCGTACCTGCTGGCCGCCGCGCTCACCGCCTTCCTCGAAGGCTGATATACACAGCGCCTACCGACTCGAACATCCCACCGGGGGAAGCACCATGACCACCCGCACCCTGCGGATCGCCGCCGCAGCGCTCACTGCCGTCGCCGCCCTGACCCTGACCGCATGCGGCGGCGACGGTGACGGCGGCAAGGACGACAAGGCCAAGGCCGACGGCCAGGCCTCCGGTGCCCCGGCCGAGGCGGGCGACGAGGCGAGCGGCGACGGCGGCAGCGGAGGCCAGGACAGCGTCGCCGACGAGAAGCCCAAGCCCCAGGACAAGGGCGACGCCTGTGCGCCCGGTGACGTCAAGCTCGAGGTCAGGGCGGTGAAGTCGCCCGTCAACCACGTCCTGCTGGTGGCGACCAACACCTCCGAGTCCACCTGCTTCGCCTACGGCTTCCCCTTCCTGCGCTTCGACCAGGATCAGGCCACAGCCGTGGTCGTCGAGGAGAGCAAGCCGCAGGACCGCATCGGGCTCAAGCCCGGCAAGTCCGCCTACGCCGGGGTGCGGACCTCCGCCGCCGACGGCTCCGGCGGCAAGGGCCGCGACGCCCAGCGGATCTCCGTCACCTTCCAGACGCCCAAGGGCGACCCCATCGAGGGCGACCCGGCGCAGGCCGCCGCGCCGGGCGGAAAGCTGCACATCGACGACTCCGCCCGCACGACGTACTGGCTGTACGACGAGGCCACCGCCCTCGAGTGGTAGCCGCCGACCGGCGAGCCGGCCCCGATCCCTGATTGGCCGTCCCGGACCGGGGTACCCGCCCTGTCCGGGCCGGCCACTCACGGCACGGCCGATCACAACGGGAGGCGTTTCCCCATGGGAATGGGATGGTGCATCGGTCTGATCGCGGCGGGGGGCATCCTCACCTTCGCGGTCGACTGGCACATCGAGGGCATGAACATCCCCCTGGTGGGCCTGATCCTCATGGCGGCCGGCCTGCTGGGGCTGAGCGCCTATGTGAGCGTGTTCAAGCGCCGCAGGATGCAGCCGCCGCGCCCGGCGGCCCCCGTCATCGAGGAGGACCACCGGTTCGTGCGCTGAGCGCTCGGCCGGGGCCGAGCACTCGACCGTCGCCTCGCGCTCAGGCGTCCAGCCCCGCCAGCACCAGCGGCAGCCGCTCGGCGCCACCGGCCACCACCCGGACCGGAACACCCCAGTCCTGCTGGTGCACATGGCAGGCGGGGTACTCGTTGGCCGGGTCGTCGTCGCACGAGGCCGCCATCGCCGAGACGTGCAGCACGCCCTCGTCCACCCCGTCCGCCAGCACCAGCTCACGGCTGAGATCGGTGCCCTGGCCCGCGCCCTCGGCGAGCAGACCGGGCGGCGTGGAGCTGACCAGCAGCCGCGTCGACGGCCCGTAGCGGGTGTCCAGCTTCTGGCCGGCCGGCGCCTGGAAGACCACGTCCAGCAGCAGCCTGCCGGCGGCGACCTCCGTCGCCTCACGCCGCGTGTGGTGCTCGACGGCCTCGACCCGCACGGCCTCCTCCGGCAGCCGCAGCCGCGTCAGCCGGTGCCGGGCGGACTCGACGACCACGATGTCTTCGCCGGCGAGCACGGCGTCCGACGGCTCGCGCAGATCCGTGGCGAGCGTGGTGACCTGGCCCGTCGCCGGGTCGTAGCGGCGCAGCGCGTGGTTGTAGGTGTCCGAGACGGCCACCGACCCGTCGGGCAGCGCGGTGACGCCGAGCGGGTGCTGCAGCAGGGCCTGCGCGGCGTCGCCGTCCCGGTGCCCGAAGTCGAAGAGCCCGGCGCCGACGGCCGTGCGGACGGCGAAGCCGTCACCGTCCCGCTCGACCCAGCGCAGCGCCGAGGTCTCGGAGTCCGCGAGCCACAGCCGGTCCCCGGCGGCGGCGAGCCCGGACGGCTGGGCGAACCAGGCCTCGGCCGCCGGCCCGTCGACCAGGCCCTCGTTGGTGGTGCCGGCCGCCACGGCGACCGTGGCCGTGGCCGGGTCGTACGTCCACAGCTGGTGCACGCCCGCCATGGCAATCCACACCCGGTCGGCGAACCAGGCCACGTCCCAGGGCGAGGACAGGTCGACCTCACGGGCGGCGCCGGAGGTCGCCGAGCCCTGCCACCACTGGCGACCGGTCCCGGCGACCGTGCGCACCTCGCCGGTGGCCGGGTCGTACGTGCGCAGCGCGTGGTTGACGGTGTCCGCGACGATCACGGTGCCGTCGGGCAGCAGCGCCAGGCCCTGCGGCTCGCTGAAGCTCGCGGGGCTGTCGGTGAACCCGCGCTCGCCGGTGCCGACGCGGCGCACGACCGTCTCGCCGTCGGCGGCCAGCTCCACCAGCTGGTGCCGGGTGGAGTCGGAGACCAGGAAGTTGCCGCTGGGCAGCAGCACGGCCTTGCCGGGGAAGCGCAGATCGGTGGCGACCGGCTCGGGGGCGACGTAGGGCCCGTCGCCGCGCCGCAGCGTCCCCTTGGCCTCGTGCACGGCCTCCAGCTCCTCGACCAGCTTCGCGATCGCGTGGGCGTGCCCCTCGCCCGCGTGCTGGGCGACGATGTAGCCCTCGGGGTCGATCACCACGAGCGTGGGCCAGGCGCGGACGGCGTACTGCTTCCACGTGGCGAGCTCGGGGTCGTCCAGGACGGGGTGGTGCACCTCGTACCGCTCGACGGCGTCGACGACGGCCTGGTGCTCGGCCTCGTGCACGAACTTCGGCGAGTGCACGCCGACGATCACCACGGTGTCGCGGTGCGCTTCCTCGAGCTCACGGAGCTCGTCGAGGACGTGCAGGCAGTTCACACAGCAGAACGTCCAGAAATCGACAACAACGCACTTACCTCGGAGCTCGGCGAGGCTGAGTTCCTTCCCGCCGGTGTTGAGCCAGCCACCCTTGCCGATCAGTTCGGGGGCACGGACGCGGGCACGAGAAGCATGGTTCATGGTTCAAGCGTGCCATCCCCGCATGAACGTGGTGTCACAGCCACCTGGCGGCGCGACTTTTTGAGCTCCGGGCCCCGGGCCGCGGAACCCGAGCCCTTTATCCAAGGAATGGGTGGGTTGGTACAACCCACCCACCCACCCAAGTGCCGCCATAGCACGCGCAGATGACTTTTTGTGATCAGGTTGCGACGCCGCGTTGCGACCGTCTAGCGTGCGCAACAACAAACGGCCCCGGCGGGTGCTAGCAACACCATGCCGGGGCCTGACCTCCGAGATCGAAGATAGAGGTTCGATCCGTGGCTTCTGCCAACTCTAGTGCCGTTCCGCTTGCCCCCGCACGCTCCATGGCCAACCCCGGCTACGGGAAACACAGCGCGCCCGGCCAAACCGCCCGCCGCAAGGGCGACTTCGCACACCTGCCCAGGCGTGAAGCGGCGATCGCGGCACTGATCGACCGCCTTCCCGAGGGAGCGGCGATGGATGCCAAGACGCTGGCCAAGGAGAGCCCCGAGTACGGCCAGGCGGCCTGCCGGACGGCGCTCAAGCGGCTCACCGAGGCCGGGCACCTGCGGCGGGTCAAGGAGCACCTGCTCACCGAGGACGGCAAGCGCTGGGTGACCCGTACGTACTTCTCGCGGACCGCGCGGGACGACGCGTGGTGGGCGGGCTTCCTGCGCGGCGACGTCCCGGACGAGGACGAGGCACCGGCACCGGCACCACCCCCGCCGCCGCCCGCGGGCCGCCCCGCGCAATCGCGGGCGTACGCGGTGCTGGCGAGGCTGATCAGGACCGATTCCCGGCTGGCGCTGTCGGCGGCGGAGTGCGCGGCACTGGAGCCGCTCGCGGCGGAGTGGCTGGCGCGTGGGGCGACCGAGCCGGAGATCATCCGTGCGCTCACGGAGAGACTGCCGCCCGAGGTCGAGTCTCCGGGCGGGCTGACACGCCGCCGCCTGATCGACAGGCTGCCGCCGGAGCGGGAGCCGGAGCCGGAGCCCCGCCCGGCGCCCCTGCGCTACATGGAGTGCGCCGTCTGCGGCGTACCGGGCCGCCCGGAGGCACTGCCGGGTGGGCTGTGCCGGGACTGCCGGGGCGAGCCGCGTCCCCCGGAGCCGCCCGAGCGTGCGGACGAGGTCCGCGCCCGCGTCGCGGAGCTGCGGGCGGCTGCCCGCTCGAGCGAAAGGATCCGCGCATGACCGCTGTGCACGACGCGCCTCCCGTCATCGGGGCACCATTGGGGGGAGGAGGCGACGCCATGACCCCCAGCACCGCTGACCAGCCTCAGGTACTCACTGAGGATTTCGAGGAGCTGGCCCGCAGGGCTCCCGAAACCATCAGGTTGGAGTTCATCAACGGAAAGATCGAGGTCAAGCCCGTGCCGGACGGGAATCACGGTCAGATGCTGATGTGGCTCATCAAACAGTGCATGCAACAGCGTCCGGAGCTGTCGCTGTTTCCTGAGCAGGGGCTGAAGGTCGAGGCCTACCGCAAGGGACGAGCGCGCCCGGACGGCACCCTCGCGCCCGAGGAGTACTTCGCCGGGCAGGGCGAGTGGGCCGATCCTGACGGGGTCCTGATGGCTGTCGAGATCACGTCGGGCGATCCGGACACCGATCGGCGCGACCGCCGGGAGAAGCGCGACGGATACGCGGCTGCCGGGATTCCGGTCTACCTGCTCATCGACCGGGACGACTGCACCCTCACCGTCCACCACGAGCCGGATCACGGAAAGTACCGCCTCAGCAGGTCGTGGACCTTCGGCAAGGTCGTCGAGATTCCCCAGCCCGTCGGCATCACCCTCGAAACCGAGAAGCTGAAGGACTACGCGGACTAGCAACCGCCTCCCGCGGATGCGCGTCAGCGCCCCAACACCCTGTCCTTCAGCGCCGGGAACTCCTCCCGTGTCTTCGCCACCCGGCCCGGGTCCAGGTCGACGGTCAGGACCTCCTCGTCGTGGCCCGCCTCGGCCAGGACCTCGCCCCAGGGGTCGACGACGATGCTGTGGCCCGCCTGCTGGACGCCCGCGTGGGTGCCGGCGGTGCCGCAGGCCAGGACGTAGGACTGGTTCTCCACCGCGCGGGCGCGGGCGAGCAGGGTCCAGTGTTCGCGGCGGCGCTCGGGCCAGCCGGCCGGGACGACGAAGGTGTGGGCACCGGCGTCGGTCAGGGCGCGGAAGAGCTCGGGGAAGCGCAGGTCGTAGCAGGTGGCCAGGCCGAGCGTGGTGTCCGGGAGGCGGACGGTGACGGGGCGGTCGCCCGCGCCCATCAGGACGGCCTCGCCCTTGTCGAAGCCGAAGCGGTGGATCTTGCGGTAGACGCGCACCAGGGCGCCGGCCGGGGAGAAGACGAGGGAGGTGTTGTACATCGGCCCCTCGGAGGAGCGTTCGACGATGGAACCGGCGTGCAGCCAGGCCCCCGCGTCCCGTGCCGCGTGCGACATGGCCTCGGCCGTCGGCCCGTCCAGCGGCTCGGCCTCGCGGTCGAAGGCCTCGTAGGCGAAGGCGCCCACGGGCCACAGCTCAGGGAGGACCACCAGGTCACTGCCCTGTTGCCGCCGTACGAGGGCGGCGGCGCGTTCGCGGCGGGCGGCGGCGGTCTCATCGTCGTCCACACCGAGCTGGATCAAAGAGGCGCGCACAGTACCACCACTCTCCGCATGCGTCACACGAAACCTCTGCCGGGGCGACCGTCCGCAGCGTAACTTAACTGCGTAGAACCCAGACACCACTTGCCGCCCACGCGCACGCACCCGCCGCCCAGCACCGCCGAGGGATCCGCCCGTGACAGTCCACCCGAGTCTTCAGCCCGCCATCGACGCCTGGACCCACTCCATCGAATCCGTCAACGAGTTGGTGAAAACGCTCGCCGAGAGCGACTGGAACCGGGCCACCGAGTGCCCGGGGTGGTCCGTGCGCGACGTGGTCTCGCACATCATCGGCGTGGAGTGCGAAATGCTGGGCGAACCGCGGCCGATCCACACGCTGCCGCGCGATCTGCGGCACGTGACCGACGAGTTCTCGCGCTACATCGAGGTGCAGGTCGACGTGCGGCGCTGCCACACGGCCCTGGAGATGACCTCCGAGCTCGAGTACACGATCATCCGGCGCTGCCGTCAGCTGCGCAACGAGCACCGCTCGCCGCAGACGACGGTGCGCTGGCCGCTGGGCAGTGCCGCCGAGCACACCCTCGAACGGATGCTGGCGCTGCGGGCGTTCGACGTGTGGACGCACGAGCAGGACGTGCGGCGGGCGCTGGGGATGCCGGGGAACCTGGACTCCCCGGCCGCGGTCGTCGCCCGGGACGTGCTGCTGCTCGCGCTGCCGGACGTGGTCGCCAAGAAGGCCGGGGCCGGGCCGGGTTCGACGGCGGCGTTCGACGTGCACGGCCCGCTGGAGTTCCTGCGGACCGTTCGGGTCGGGCCGCAGGGCAAGGGGACGATCGACAGCAGCGTCTCGCTGGGGCCGACGGTGACGTTCGCGCTGGACTGGGAGACGTACGCCCGGCTGGCGTGCGGGCGGGTGCGGCCGGAGGCGGTCGCCGACCACATCAAGGTCGAGGGGGACCGGCAGCTGGCGGGGGCGATCCTGCGGGAGTTCGCGGTCACGCGCTGACGGCCCGGCACCGGCCCGGCCCGCGCCCCCGCCCCCGCCCCGGTTCACACGGGCACGTGCACGGTCTCCACACGCGAGGCGACGATCCGCTCCCGCTCGCGCCGCTGGGCCCGGCCGCGCAGCCGCAGGATCTGGGTGAGTCCCAGCGCCTGGAGGACGAAGACTGAGGCGAAGGCGATCCGGTAGTTCCCGCCGGTCGCGTCGAGCAGCACGCCCACGGCCAGCAGCGTGGTGATGGAGGCGATGAAGCCGCCCATGTTGACGATGCCGGAGGCGGTGCCCTGCCGCTCGGGCGGGTTGGCGGGACGCGCGAAGTCGAAGCCGATCATCGAGGCGGGTCCGCAGGCGCCGAGCACCGCGCACAGCGTGATCAGCAGCCACATGGGGGCGTGCGCCCCGGGCCAGGCGAGGACCGCCGCCCACAGCAGGGCCGTCGCCGCCAGCGTGCCCAGCACCAGGGGCAGCCGGGCGGCGTGGTGGCGGCCGATGATCTGTCCATAGACCAGGCCGACCGCCATGTTGACCAGCACGATCAGCGTCAGCAGCGAGCCGGCCGTCCCGCGGGTGAGGCCCTGGGCCTCGACCAGGAACGGCATCCCCCACAGCAGGAGGAAGACCATCGCGGGGAACTGGGTGGTGAAGTGCGCCCACAGCCCCAGCCGGGTGCCGGGCTCGCGCCAGGCCCGCGCGATCTGTCGGCGGACGAAGCCCTTCGCGGGGCGCGGTCCCGGCGCGGGCTCGTGGCCCTCGGGGTGGTCCTTGAGGAAGGCCAGCATCAGGACGAGGACGACCACGCCCGCTCCGGCGCTGCCCGCGAAGGTCGCCGTCCAACCGGCGCTGTGCAGCAGCCGGGCCAGTACCAGCGTCGAGATCAGGTTGCCCGCCATTCCGAACAGGGCCGCCACCTGCGCGATCATCGGGCCGGTGCGGGCGGGGAACCAGCGCGCGCCCAGGCGCAGCACGCTGATGAACGTCATGGCGTCGCCGCAGCCGAGCAGCGCCCGGCAGGCGAGGGCGGCGGGGTAGGAGTGCGCGAGGGCGAAGCCCAGCTGTCCGGAGGTGAACAGCACGACGCCCAGGGCCAGCACCTTCCTGGTGCCGAGCCGGTCGACCAGCAGGCCGACGGGTATCTGCATTCCGGCGTAGACCAGGAGCTGGAGTATGGAGAAGGTCGACAGGGCCGAGGCGTTGATGCCGAAGCGGTCGGCGGCGTCGATGCCGGCGACGCCCAGGCTGGTCCGGAAGACGATCGCGACGAAGTAGACCGCGACGCCGGTCCCCCACACGGCCAGCACCCGGCGTCCGCCGGGTGGATCACCGGGCAGTGCCGGCGGGCCTGAGCTCATCGGGTCTCCCCCCGGGCCAGATTGCGGACCCAGCTGACGTGGCGGTCGACGACGGCGATCGCGGCGGCGGCGTCCCCGGAGCGCAGGGCCTCGAGGATCTCGGTGTGTTCGGCGATGTTCTTGGCGATCCGGTCGGGGTGGGCGTGCATCACGGCGACGCCCATCCGCAGCTGCCGGTCGCGCAGCTGCTCGTAGAGGCCGGACAGGATGCGGTTTCCGGCGCTGCGCACGATCTCGGCGTGGAAGGCGCGGTCGCTGAGGGAGACGGCGGCCAGGTCGCCGGCGGCGGCCTGGCGGCGCATGTCGGCGACCAGTTCCTCGAGGCGTTCGAGCAGCGCGGGCGGGGCCGGGACGGCCTTGGCGGCCGCGTGCTTCTCCACCAGCAGCCGGGTCTCCACCACGTCGGCGATCTCCTGGGCGGAGACGGCGAGCACGAGCGCCCCCTTCTTCGGGTAGAGCTTGAGCAGCCCCTCGCCCTCCAGCCGCAGCAGCGCCTCGCGCACAGGCGTCCGGGAGACCCCCACGGCCTCGGCGAGGTCGCCTTCGGTCAGGAGCGTGCCCCCTTCGTAGCGCCGTTGCAGTACGCCGTCCTTGACGTGCGCGTACACCCGCTCGGCGGCGGGGGGCTGTCTGACCTGGACGGCGGGTGCGGAAGACATGCGCACAGCATAGATACAACACAGATGCCTGGTGAGGGGGCGTCCGCGATCCGGACGATCGACGGGTTGTCAGAAATGCGCGGGCGTAACGGCCGTCGCGCTCCCGCTATACGCCGGCCCAGCCGTCGGCGGGGGTGATGAAGACGAACCGCAGGTCGGTGCGCTGTATGGGCAGCAGCACATGGGACGTCACCCGGATCTCGGCGTTCCCGTGGTACGGCAGGCGCAGCCTGAAGACATGACCGTCGCGGTGCTCGACGACGTCGTGCTCCTCGGCCCAGATGCGGCGGCAGTCGGCGTCGGCGTCCAGGATCTCGTGGACGAGGGCGCGCAGTTCCTCGTTGCGGGGGTTGCTGTTGGCGGCGACGCGCAGCATGGCGAGGTAGACGCGGGCGCAGCTGTTCTCCCAGTCGAGCATCTGCTCGCGGGCCTCGGGGTGCAGCAGGGCCCAGCGCATGAGGTTGGGCCGGGGGCGGCGCACCCACGGGAACCACTCGCCCATCAGGGAGTTGGTGGCGACGACGTTCCAGGCGACGTCGGAGAGGTAGGCGGGGTAGGAGACCTGCTGTTCGAGCAGGGCCTTGACGCCCGGGGGCAGGTCGGCGCGCGTCCCGGCCGGTTCCGGGGGGCGGCGGCCGGAGACGGCCAGGAAGAGGGTGAGCCGCTCGGCCTCGCCGAGCCGGAGCGCCTGGGCGACGCGCAGCAGGAACGCCTCGGAGAAGTCCTGGCGGCGGCCGGCCTCCAGGGCGCGGTACCAGCCCTCGCTGACGCCCGTCATCCGGGCCACGTGCTTCTGCGAAAGCCGACGGCCCGGTCTGGGAAACACCCCGCGCAGCTCCGGCACGGTCCTCGCGTCGACGCGTGCCCGCCAGGCGCGGAGCAGGCGACTGATGGATTCACCGTCGCCCATGTGGTCCACCTCGGCCGTCAAGGCGCGGCCTCCAATTCCGACAGTGCAAGTGTCGGTCAATCTTAAGTAAATTGCGCAGCACGGGCCATTCCACCCCCTGTGGGGGGTGGTGTCCCGAGGCCGCTCAGCACGCCGCCAGAGGGCCCGGACGACTGCTCCCTCCTCGCTGGAGGGGGGCGAGGAGTGGGTGTCCGGGCCCTCTGGCCTGTGCGTTTCTTCCGCCCTGAGGGGGCGGTTTTCCAGACCGGGGATGCGGTTTCGCGCCCGCATCCCCGGTCCGGATTCCGGCGTCCGGTGCTACGCCCGTTCCCCGTCCGGTGTTACGCCCAGGTGATCAGCCGCTGGGGGTTCTCGAGGACGGCCGCGATGTCGGCGAGGAAGCGGGAGCCCAGCTCGCCGTCGATCAGACGGTGGTCGAAGGACAGCGCCAGGGTGGTGACGTGGCGCGGCTTGACCTTGCCCTTGTGCACCCACGGCTGGAGCTTGATCGCGCCGACGGCCAGGATCGCGGACTCGCCCGGGTTGATGATGGGCGTGCCGGTGTCGACGCCGAAGACGCCGACGTTGGTGATCGTGACCGTGCCGCCGGACATGTCCGCCGGGCTCGTCCTGCCCTCACGGGCGGTGGCCACCAGGTCGGCCAGGGCCTGCGACAGCTCGGGGAGCGTCTTGGCCTGGGCCTCCTTGATGTTCGGGACGATCAGGCCGCGCGGGGTGGCGGCGGCGATGCCCAGGTTCACGTAGTCCTTGCGGACGATCTCCTGGTTGTCCTCGTCCCAGGCGGCGTTGACGTCCGGGTTGCGCCGGATCGCCACCAGCAGTGCCTTGGCGATCAGCAGCAGCGGGTTGATCCGCAGGCCCGCCATGTCGGGGTCGTCCTTGAGCTTCTGGACGAGCTTCATCGTGCGGGTGACGTCGACGGTGACGAACTCCGTGACGTGCGGCGCGGTGAAGGCGCTGGCCACCATGGCCTGGGCGGTGGCCTTGCGGACGCCCTTGACGGGGATGCGGGTCTCGCGGCCCTGCCAGGCGACCGGTGCGACCGGTGCCGCCGGCGCGGCCTCGGCGGCGGCGGGCTCGGCGACCGCTTCGGCGGCGGCCACCCGGGCGGAGACGGCGGCGTGGACGTCGTCACGGGTGACGACGCCGCCCTCGCCGGTCGGTACGACCGTCGCCAGGTCGACGCCCAGGTCCTTGGCCAGCTTGCGCACGGGCGGCTTGGCCAGCGGCCGGGCGGCGGCCGGTGCGGCGGCGGGCGCCGGGGCGGGAGCGGCCGGAGCCGGGTGCCCGTTCATCTCGGCCTGGATGGCGGCGGCCAGCGGCTGCGCCGCGGCGCCCGGCTGCGGCTTGCGCGCACGGCGCTTGGTGGAGGACGGCGCGGCGCCGTAGCCGACGAGCACGGCCTGGCGGCCCTGCTGCTCGGGCTCCTCCGCGAGCGCCGAGGCGGCCGAGCGCTCGGCGTGGGCGGCGGTCGAGGCCGGGGCCTCCTCCGCGGGCCCCGCGCCGGGCTGGGTGTCCACCGAGATGATCACCTGGCCGACGTCGACCGTCGTGCCCTCGCCGAAGCGCAGCTCGTGCACCACGCCGTCGAAGGGGATCGGCAGCTCCACGGCCGCCTTGGCGGTCTCGACCTCGCAGACCACCTGCCCGTCGGTGACGGGGTCGCCGACGCCCACGTACCACTTGAGGATCTCGGCCTCGGTCAGTCCCTCGCCCACGTCGGGCATCTTGAACTCGCGGAACCGCTGGCCGGTGTTGGCGGTGCTTGCAGTCATCGTCACGACTCTCCTCAGCCTCAGTACGCGAGCGCGCGGTCGACGGAGTCGAGCACCCGGTCCAGGCCCGGCAGGTACTCGTCCTCGAGCCGGGACGGCGGGTAGGGCGCGTGGTAGCCGCCGACCCGCAGGACCGGGGCCTCCAGGTGGTAGAAGCAGCGCTCGGTGATCCGGGCGGCGATCTCGGCACCGGAGCCGAAGAAGACGGGGGCCTCGTGGACGACGACCAGGCGGCGGGTCTTCTCCACGGACCGCTGGATGGCGTCGAAATCGATGGGCGAGACCGACCGCAGGTCCAGGACCTCCAGCGACTTGCCCTCCTCCTCGGCCGCGGCCGCGGCCTCCAGACAGGTCTTGACCATCGGCCCGTACGCGACCAGCGTCAGGTCGGTGCCCTCGCGGACGGTGCGGGCGGCGTGCAGCGGGCCCGGGATCGCGGCCGTGTCGACCTCGCCGCGGTCGTGGTAGCGGCGCTTGGGCTCGAAGTAGATGACCGGGTCGTCGCTCTGGATGGCCTGCTGCATCATCCAGTACGCGTCGGCGGCGTTCGACGGCGAGATCACCTTCAGGCCCGCGACGTGCGCGAACAGGGCCTCGGGCGACTCGCTGTGGTGCTCGACCGCGCCGATCGCGCCGCCGTAGGGGATGCGGATGACGACCGGCAGCTTGATCTTGCCGAGCGCGCGGGCGTGCATCTTCGCCAGCTGGGTGACGATCTGGTCGTAGGCGGGGAAGACGAACCCGTCGAACTGGATCTCCACCACCGGCCGGTAGCCGCGCAGCGCCATGCCGATGGCGGTGCCGACGATGCCCGACTCGGCGAGCGGGGTGTCGATGACCCGGTCCTCGCCGAAGTCCTTCTGCAGCCCGTCGGTGACGCGGAAGACGCCGCCGAGCTTGCCGACGTCCTCGCCCATGATCAGGACCTTGGGGTCGGTCTCCAGGGCGGTGCGCAGGGAGGCGTTGATCGCCTTGGCGATCGTGAGCTTCTCGGTGCTCATGACTACTTGCTCTCCTCTGCGAACGAAGCCTGGTACGCGGCGAACTGCGCGCGCTCCTCGTCGACCAGCGCGTGACCGTCGGCGTAGGTGTGCTCGAACATCGCCAGGTGGTCGGGGTCGGGCATGGTGCGCACGGTGTCGCGCACCCGCTTGGCGAGCGCGTCGCTCTCGGTCTCGAGCGCCGCGAAGAACTCCTCGTCCGCCAGGCCCTGCTTCTCCAGGTACGCGCGCAGGCGCAGGATGGGGTCCTTGGCCTCCCACAGCTCCCGCTCCTCGTCGCGGCGGTAGCGGGTGGGGTCGTCGGAGGTGGTGTGGGCGCCCATGCGGTAGGTGAACGCCTCGACCAGCATCGGGCCCTCGCCGGTGCGGGCGCGCTCCAGCGCGGCCTTGGTCACGGCGAGCACGGCCAGCACGTCGTTGCCGTCCACCCGGACGCCGGGGAAGCCGTAGCCCTGGGCGCGCTGGTAGAGCGGGACGCGGGTCTGCCGCTCGGTGGGCTCGGAGATCGCCCACTGGTTGTTCTGGCAGAAGAAGACGACCGGCGCGTTGTAGACGGCCGCGAAGGTGAAGGCCTCGGCCACGTCGCCCTGGCTGGAGGCGCCGTCGCCGAAGTAGGCGATCACGGCGGAGTCGGCGCCGTCCTTGGCGATGCCCATCGCGTAGCCGGTCGCGTGCAGCGCCTGCGAGCCGATGACGATGGTGTAGAGGTGGAAGTTGTTCTCGTTGGGATCCCAGCCGCCGTGGTTGACGCCGCGGAACATGCCCAGCAGGTTCGTCGGGTCGACCCCGCGGCACCAGGCCACGCCGTGCTCGCGGTAGGTCGGGAAGACGTAGTCGTCGTCGCGCGTCGCACGGCCGGAGCCGATCTGCGCGGCCTCCTGGCCCAGCAGCGAGGCCCACAGACCCAGTTCGCCCTGGCGCTGCAGCGTCGTCGCCTCGCCGTCGAAGCGGCGGGTCAGCACCATGTCGCGGTACAGACCACGCAGTTCCTCGGGCGACAGGTCGATGGAGTAGTCCGGGTGCTCGACCCGCTCGCCCTCCGGCGTCAGCAGCTGTACGAGCTCGGGCTCGCCGGCCGCCTTCTTGGCGCCGGCGCGCTTGCTGCTGCTGCGTCGTGGCTTGCGCGCGGCAGTGCTGTCCACGGTCACGTGTGCTCCTCCGTCTGTCCGGCCCCCGGGGTCGCCGGCGGCCAGAGGGGGTCTCTCCACCGCCAGGCGGAGAGAGGCTCGCTCGATCCCCGACGGCACACGGGGTGGGTGTGCCGAGGCCGGAACCGGGCGTGACAGGTCGCCCCGGCGAATGGCCTGCAATAAGCACGTTACCCAGTACGCGGCATTCCTGCGAAACCCCGCCTGACCTGCGATTTTGCTTGGATTTCCAAGTAAATCGAGAAAGCCGGGCCAATGCGGGGGCCAATCCACTGGTCAGCGCCTTGCGAGCCGCCGGAACGGGGGCACGTTATCCCGGAGGACAAGAGCAGGGGAAGAGCCGATGTGTGAGACTGGCTGCGTGCGCGAACAAGGAAAAATCACGGTATTTCTGCTTGACGACCATGAAGTCGTACGTCGCGGCGTCCATGAGTTGCTCGCGTCCGAAGAGGACATCGAGGTGGTCGGCGAGGCCGGCACCGCAGCGGACGCACTCGTGCGCATTCCCGCCACCCGGCCCGACGTCGCCGTACTGGACGTTCGCCTTCCGGATGGCAGTGGAGTCGAAGTATGCCGTGAGATCCGTTCGCAGGACGAAAACATCAAATGCCTGATGCTCACCTCCTACGCCGATGACGAGGCGCTCTTCGACGCCATCATGGCGGGCGCGGCCGGCTATGTCCTCAAGGCCATTCGGGGCAATGAGCTGCTCTCGGCCGTCCGTGACGTGGCCGCCGGGAAATCCCTGCTGGACCCGGTGGCGACCGCCCGGGTGCTGGAACGGCTGCGCGACGGCAAGGCCTCGGGCGGCGACAACCGGCTCGCCTCCCTCACCGAGCAGGAGCGCCGCATTCTCGACCTGATCGGCGAGGGCCTGACCAACCGCGCCATCGGCGAGCGCCTGCACCTGGCGGAGAAGACCATCAAGAACTACGTCTCCAGCCTGCTCTCCAAACTGGGCATGGAACGCCGCTCCCAGGCGGCGGCCTACGTGGCCCGTCTCCAGGCGGAGAAGCGCTAGGGCGTATCCGATGGGCCCGTGCCGACCGGTCGGCCACGCCCTAGGGACCAAGGGCCCTGCGCACATAGGGGCGGGTGCCTCTACGTGCCCGGCGTACGGCGGTGCACAGTGGTGCCCATGCTTGCAGCGCCTTCCGATCCCTCCGAGCCCTCCGATGAATAACCGGGCACTCGAACTACTGGCCCGCACCCCGTACGGGCGGGTGTCGGTCAGCATGCGCGCACTCCCGTTCGTGACCGTCGCCCGGCACATCGTCGTCGACGGGCGGGTGCTGCTGCGGCTGCACGGCGGCTTCGGCTACGCCCAGGCCTGCGACGGCAGCGTGGTGGCCTACGGCGCCGACAACCTCGCCGGGCGCGAGGAGGGCGACGAGTCGGTGTGGACCGTGGAGTTCGTCGGCACGGCCCGGATCTTCGTCCCCGGCCCGGCGGAACTGGATCTCTTCGGCCGCGCCCCGCACACCGCCGACGACGCGCCCTTCATTCCCGAATACCTGTGCATAGAACCTCAGTTCATCTCATTGCACCACCTCGAAGGCGTACCCGCGCGACGGGTCGAGCACTCAGCGTGAACTAACATTTGGGGCGTGCCGCGCTCACTTGTCACCGATGCCCCACCCGACACCGGCCCCGACACCGGCACCCTGCGCACGCTCCTGCGCCGCTACGACGGCGCCGGCGAGCCCGTGGCCTGCGAAACGCTGACCGAAGGCCTCCTCAACCGCGGCTACCGCCTCTCCACCACCCGCGGCCGCTTCTTCCTCAAGCACCACCTGGACGGCGACCGCGAGGCCATCGCCCGCCAGCACGAGGTCACCCGCCGCCTGGACGCCCTGGGCCTGCCCGTCGCCCCGCCCGTCGCCGACGCCGACGGCAACACCGTCGCCGTCCTCGGCGGCCGCTGCTACGCCCTGCACCCCTGGATCGAGGGCCACCACCGCGACGGCGGCGAGCTCACCTCGGCCCAGTCCGACCGGCTGGGCACCCTGCTGGGCCATGTGCACCTGTGCCTGGAGGAGGTCATGGAGGGCCCCGAGGGCGGCTGTACGGGCCCGCTGGGCGGCTCGGACGCCGCGGCGGCGCCCGAGGACACCTTCGCCCTCATCGAGGAGCTCCTGGGCCTCGTACGGGCCCGTCCGCGCGATTCCTTCGACGAACTGGCCGAGCACCGCCTCGTCGAGCGCCGCGCCCTGCTGGAACGGCACGCCCACCGCCGTCCGCCGCCCGCCGCGACCCCGGCCCGGGGCTGGGTGCACGGCGACTTCCACCCGCTCAACCTGCTCTACCGGGGCGGCGAGCCCGCCGCGATCGTCGACTGGGACCGGCTGGGCGTCCAGCCGCGCGCCGAGGAGGCGGTGCGCGCGGCGGTGATCTTCTTCCTGAAGCCCGACGGCACGCTGGACCTGGCGAAGCTGCGGCCGTACTCGCGCGCGTACCGCCGCGCGACCGGCGCCGACGCGGCCGAACTGGCCGCGGCGGTGCACCGGGTGTGGTGGGAACGGCTCAACGACTTCTGGATGCTGCGCTGGCGCTATCAGCTCGGCGACCTGCGCGCCGACCCCGGTTTCCCGGCCTCGGCGGCGCTGTCGGTGTGGTGGACGCGCGCGTACGAGTCGGTACGGGAGGCGTTCACCGACTGAGCGGCGCTAGCGGACCGAAAACGACCGAGCCGGGCCACGGGGGCCCGGCTCGGTCGATTCAGTTATGGGTGGTTCAGCCGCCGGTCGGGCCCTGGTTGGTGGTGCCCTGGGTGGCCGGGTCGGCGGTCGGCGGGTTGGGGCCCTGCGTCGGCGGCTTGTTGTCGCCCGTCGGGCCGGTGGACGGCTGGTTCGACGGCTGCGGGTCCGGCGACGGCTGGCCCGTCGGGGGGCCCGTCGGCGGCTGCGTCTGCGGGTCCTTGGTCGGCCAGTTGCCCGTGTCGTTGTCCGAGTCCGAGTCGCTGTCCCGCTCACCGGTGCCGCCGGTGGTGCCGCCCTGCTCGTGAGGCGTAGGACTCTGCTTCTTCGGGTCCTTACTGCTGTTGGCGCTCGGCGAGGTGGAGACGGTGGACTGCCTCGGCTCGTTCTTCTCGCTCTTGCCGGCGGTGGCGTTGCTGTTCTTGATCACGAACGCGATGCCCGCCACGACCGCGACCAGCGCCAGTGCGGCCATCAGCCACACCTTGCCCTTGCCGCTGCCGCCCGGACGGCGGCTGCCGGGGCCGCCGTTGTAGCCGTCGAAGCCACCGCTGTCGGCGCCCTGCCGCTGCGGCAGGATCGGCTGCTGCGAGGTGTCGCCGTGCTGCGGGTGCGGCATGGCCGTGGTGGCGCCCATGCCGGCGCCGCCGATCACCTGTGTGGCGGCGGTGGCGTGGTCGATGGGGCCGGTGTTCCACACGCCCGTGTGGCTGCCGGCGTCGTGCAGCATCTGCAGCCCGTACTGGACCAGCCCGCGCATCTCCTCGGCGCTCTGGAACCGGTCGTCCGGGTCCTTGGCCAGGGAGCGCATGACGAGCCCGTCCAGCTCCGGCGGCACCGTCTCCAGCACCTGGGACGGCGGCACCGCGGTGTCCTGGACGTGCTGGTAGACCACCGACAGCGGGGTCTCGCCGGTGAACGGCGGGCGCAGGGCCAGCAGTTCGTACAGCAGACAGCCGGTCGCATAGAGGTCCGAGCGGGCGTCGACGGTCTTGCCGAGGGCCTGCTCGGGCGAGAGGTACTGCGGGGTGCCCATGACCATGCCGGTCTGGGTCATGGTGGACGCCGCGCCGTGCAGGGCGCGGGCGATGCCGAAGTCCATGACCTTGACGGCGCCCGTGTTGGTGATGATCACGTTGGCGGGCTTGATGTCGCGGTGCACGATGCCGTGCTGGTGGCTGTAGGCCAGCGCCTCGAGCACGCCCGAGACGATGATCAGCGCCTGCTCGGGCGGCGGGGCCTCGGCGTTGAGCAACAGGTCGCGAATGGTGCGGCCTTCGACCAGCTCCATGACGATGTACGGCACGACGTTGCGGCCGACGGTGTCCTCGCCGGAGTCGTAGACGGCGACCACGGCGTGGTGGTTCAGGCCGGCGACCGACTGTGCCTCGCGGGTGAAGCGGGCCTTGGAGACCGGGTCCTCGGCGAGGTCGGCGCGGAGCAGCTTCACCGCCACCGTGCGGCCGAGGCGCACGTCCTCGGCGGCGAAGACCTCGGCCATGCCGCCGCGGCCCAGTCGGTGGGTGAGGCGGTAGCGGCCGTCGCCGACCAGTCCGCCGTTACCCCACATTTCAGGCACATCGGGCATTCCGCCCCCGTTGGCGTCAGGGTCGGACGGACCCTGGGCGCTCTGCGTCTGTGCCATCAGTCCTCGCCGTCGTATCTGGTCCGCTCGCATCGGAGGCGATCGCGCGGGTGGAACTCGAGAAAGCTGTCTTCCGCTAAGGCACGCTACAGCCTCCGGGCCACGTGCCGGTCCGGGATGGACCGGCTATCAAACCCGTACCGGCACGAGCAAGGCAAATCCCGTGACACCTTGTCGCGCATCCGGTCACGGAACGGGCACGCGGCTTGACGTGCCCGTGGCCTGGGGCAGACTTGGCCGGGATACGACGAAGAACAGCTGGATCAGACCTTTGAGCAGGCCCCACGGTGAGCCTGTTCGAGCAGGCAGTGCGCCGAGGGGGAAGTAACACCATGAGCCAGGACGGCGCACAGGGCCGTTACGCGGGACGATCTGTCGGCGGCGGCCGCTACCAGCTGCGCGATCTGCTCGGCGAGGGCGGCATGGCGTCCGTGCACCTGGCCTACGACTCGGTCCTGGACCGCCAGGTCGCGATCAAGACCCTGCACACCGAGCTGGGCCGCGAGTCCTCCTTCCGCGAGCGCTTCCGGCGCGAGGCGCAGTCGGTGGCCAAGCTCACGCACACCAACATCGTCTCGGTGTTCGACACGGGCGAGGACGACCTGGACGGGTCGACCATGCCGTACATCGTCATGGAGTACGTCGAGGGCCAGCCGCTGCGCTCGGTGCTCGACGCGGACGTCGCCCAGTACGGCGCGATGCCCACCGAGAAGGCGTTGAAGATCACAGCCGATGTGCTCGCCGCGCTCGAGGTCAGCCACGAGATGGGCCTGGTCCACCGCGACATCAAGCCCGGCAACGTGATGATGACCAAGCGCAACGTGGTCAAGGTCATGGACTTCGGCATCGCCCGCGCCATGCAGTCCGGCGTCACCTCGATGACGCAGACCGGCATGGTCGTCGGCACCCCGCAGTACCTCTCGCCCGAGCAGGCCCTGGGACGCGGTGTGGACGCCCGTTCCGACCTGTATTCGGTCGGGATCATGCTCTTCGAGCTGCTGACGGGCCGGCTGCCGTTCGACGCGGACTCGCCGCTGGCCATCGCCTACGCGCACGTCCAGGAGGAGCCGGTCGCGCCCTCCACGATCAACCGGTCGATCCCGCCGGCCGTGGACGCGCTCGTCCTGCGCGCTCTGAAGAAGAACCCGAACGAGCGCTTCCCGAGCGCCGAGGCGATGCGTGACGAGTGCGCGCGCGTGGCGGGCACGGCGATGTCGGCGCCCTCGCCGATCATCATCGCGGGCGGCCCCCCGGCCCGCAGCGGCGCCGGCGTCAGCTCGGCCGTCTTCCCGCCCGTGGACGGCCAGACGCCCGCTCCCGGGCCGCAGAGCGTCCAGACCCCGTACCAGCCCCAGTCCACCGCCCAGAGCCCGTACAACGGCGGCTACGGCCCCTCCACGCCCGCTCCGGGCCCCCAGGGCTACGCCACGACCCCGCAGCCGTACCAGCCCGGTCCGAGCACGCCGCCGCCCTACACCTCTCCCTCGGCGCCCGCCTCGGGCGGTTCCGGTGGAAAGAGCAACAAGCCGGTCCTCATCGGCTCGGGTGTCGTCGCGGTGCTCGCGGTCATCGGCGTCATCGCCGCCATCGCCCTGAACGGCGGCGGCAAGAAGAACGAGGCCGACGACAAGCCCACCCAGGCCCCGTCCTCGGCCACCACGGGCGGCGGCGTCACCGCCGGCGGCACGGGCGGCGCCACCGGCGGCACCCAGGCGAAGGTCAAGGAAGGCGACAAGTCCAAGACCATCGACGCCGAGCGGTGCACGAAGGCCTACGACAACTACCGGGACAAGACCAAGAAGAGCGCCCCGGACTTCAAGTACATCTACATCGACTCGGTGAAGGCGTGCCTCGTCGCCGCCGGATGGAAGTACCGGGTCGACACGGTGAACGAGAACACGTGGGGCAAGGGCACCGTGATGACCCAGCTCCCCGACTCGGGCGACCCCTTCGACCCGAACACCGGCCAGTTCGTGCTGACCGTCTCGACGGGTGAGGCGCCTTCCTAGAACCTGGGGGCGTGTACGGCGAGGGCCGGTTGTCGCATCGACAACCGGCCCTCGCCGTACCTGCGTCCTACGTCCGGACGTCCGCCCTGGCCTGTCGGGGCCTACAGGTACGGGCCCGAGCGGGCGCCGCCGTGCTGCTGGGCGTCGTGCTCGTCGTCGCCCGCCACACCGGCCGGCAGGGCCCGGCGCATCTGCTCCAGCTGGGCTCGTGCGGCCATCTGCTGGGCGAACAGCGCGGTCTGGATGCCGTGGAAGAGCCCCTCGAGCCAGCCGACCAACTGGGCCTGCGCGATGCGCAGTTCCGCCTCGGTCGGGATCGTCTCGTCCGTGAAGGGCAGCGACAGGCGCTCCAGCTCCTCGACGAGCTCGGGAGCGAGCCCGTCCTCCAGCTCCTTGACGGAGCTGTGGTGGATCTCCTTGAGCCTGACGCGGCTCGCCTCGTCCAGAGGTGCGGCGCGCACCTCCTCCAGCAGCTGCTTGATCATGCTGCCGATGCGCATGACCTTGGCGGGCTGTTCCACCATCTCCGTCACCGGGACCTCGCGCGACTCGTCGTCGCCCTCCCCGCCGCCGGGGCTGGCGCTGCCGAGAGCCATGCCGTCCGGGCCTACGACCAGGACGTGCGGGCTCTCCTGCGACCGTTCATTCCTCGGCATATCCATGCCGCCATTCTCTCGCACAGGTGATTTCCCCCTGGTGATGCCCCCGTACACACCTGATCCAACGCGGGGGCGCGCGGGGGCGCACGACTTTCCGGGGCGCACGCCCGTTCCGTCCGGTCCGGCGCGCCCCCGCCGGGCCGCCGGGCGGCCTACCGCCGCCGCAGGCGCAGTCCGATGAAGCCCAGCCCGAGCCCGGCGAGCGCCATGCCCGTGCCCAGCGGCAGCACCCGCATCACCCGCTCCCGGTCGGTGGCGCCGGCGTCCTGCCGCTCCCGCTCCGGCGCGGCACGGCGGGCGGGGGCGCGCGGCGGCCCAGGGTGGGGGCTGGGCCCTTCCTCGGCCGCCGTCTGCTCCCGCTCGTCCGCCGGCTGCTGTCCGTCCTGCGGGTGCGGGGCGCGCGGCGACCGGATGCCCGGCCGCCCGGACGGGGACGGTTCGGCCGCCCGGCCCGGGTGCTCACGCCCCACGCCGGCCACGGTTCCGGCCAGTTCACTGGCTCCGGGTGACGGCGGCGAGGACGGGAAGACCGTGGTGGACGTCGTGGCCGGGACGGGCGCCGAAGGAGGCGGGGCCGAGGGGTCCGGATCGTCCGCCCGCGCGGCCCCGGTGGATATCAGCGCGGCCGACACCGCCAGCCCGACCAGGACCGCCGCCCGTGCTGCACCGTCCATGTCGCACCCTCCGCGAGAGTCACCCCCCTACGGACATCCCCACCCTCACACGCGCTGTGCCACGGGGCGCGCTGAGCGGCCGGTCGGGTGACGGCGGGCGAGCCCGGCCGGTGGCTCCTCACGTAGTGAGGAGCACCTTGCCGACGTGGGAGCTCTCCTCGAGCACCCGGTGCGCCGTCACCGCTTCCCGCAGCGGCAGCGTGCGGTCGACGACCGCCCGTACCCGCCCTCCGGCGATCAGCGGCCACACGTGCTCGCGCACGGCGGCCACGATTGCCGCCTTCTCCGCGAGCGGCCGGGCGCGCAGCGAAGTGCCCGCCACCGCCGCGCGCTTGGTGAGCAGCGCGGCCAGGTCCAGTTCGGCCTTGCGGCCTCCCTGGAGGCCGATGATGGTCAACCTGCCATTGACGGCGAGGGCGTCGATGTTCTGGGCGAGGTACTTGGCCCCGATGATGTCGAGGATGACGTCCGCGCCGATGCCGCCGGTCACCTTGTGCAGTTCCTCGACGAAGTCCTGCTGCCGGTAGTCGATGAGGATGTCCGCGCCCAGTTCGCGGCAGCGCTCCAGCTTGTCCTGTCCGCCGGCCGTGACCGCGACCCGGGCGCCGACCGCCTTGGCCAGCTGCACGGCCATCGTGCCGATGCCGCTGCCGCCGCCGTGCACCAGGAACGTCTCGCCGGGGCGCAGTCCGGCCACCATGAACACGTTCGACCAGACGGTGGCGGTCACCTCCGGCAGCGACGCCGCCGAGACGAGGTCCATCCCGTCGGGCACGGGCAGCAACTGGCCCGCCGGCGCGCAGACCTTCTCCGCGTAGCCGCCGCCGGCCAGCAGCGCGCACACCTCGTCGCCGACCGACCAGCCGCTCACGCCCGGCCCCAGCGCCGCGATCCGGCCGGAGACCTCCAGCCCCGGGTAGGGGGAGGCACCGGGCGGCGGGTCGTAGAAGCCCTGCCGCTGCACCACGTCGGCGCGGTTGACGCCGCTGGCCACAACGTCGATCAGGACCTCGCCCTCGGCGGGCACGGGGTCGGGGACCTCGGCCCACACCAGGGCCTCGGGTCCGCCGGGAACGGGAATGGTGATCGCATGCATGCTGGCGAAACTACTACCGGCGGCATCCGAATTCCCGGGGCGCGCGCTACTCCTCGGTGCCGGCCGGGCGCGCCCGCACGATCGTGATCAGCCGGTCCGTGGCCTTGAGCGGGCTCGCCTCCGGGTCGTCGTAGCCGAGCAGCCGGTGGCCGCGCAGCACGGACACCACGAGGTCGTCCGTGTCGCGCACCATGCGCCCCACCTCGGCCTTGACGACGGGCCGTTCGACGAGGTCGAGGCCACTGCCCTTCTGGATCAGGTCCTCCATGACGGTGCCGGCGCTGGGGCTGAGCACGGACATGCCCAGCAGCCGGCCCGCGGCGCTGGCGCTGGTGATGACCGCGTCCGCTCCGGACTGCCGCAGCAGCGGGGCGTTCTCCTCCTCCCGCACGGCGGCGACGATCTTCGCGGCACGGTTGAGCTGACGGGCGGTCAGGGTGACGAGGACGGCAGTGTCGTCGCGCTGGGTGGCGATGATGATCTGCCGGGCCTTCTGGACCTCGGCGCGCAGCAGGACGTCGCTGCGGGTCGCGTCCCCCACCACGCCCGCGTAGCCGTGGGCGGTGGCCGCCTCGACGACCTTGGGGTTGGGGTCGACGACGACGATCCTCTCCTTCTCGCGGATCGAGGCGGCCGGCCCGCAGATCGTCTGCGCGGCCGAACGGCCCTTGGTGCCGAAGCCGACGACGACGGTGTGATCTCTCAAAGCGGACCTCCATCGGGTCAAACGCCATTGCTCGCGGGTGCGCTCGGTGAGGACCTCGAGGGTGGTGCCGACCAGGATGATCAGGAAGAGGACACGGAGGGGCGTCACCAGCAGCACGTTCGTCAGCCGGGCGCTGTCGCTGTAGGGGACGATGTCGCCGTATCCGGTGGTGGACAGGGTGACGGTGGAGTAGTAGACGGCGTCGAGGAAGTCGACGCTGTTGTCGGCGTTGTCGTGGTAGCCGGCCCGGTCGGTGTAGACGATGAAGACCGTGGCGACCATGACGCCCAGGGCGAGCAGCAGACGCCGGCCGACCTGCCGTATCGGGGCCACGGTGTAGCGCGGCAGCAGGACCCGGAAGTCGCTCTCGTGATGGCTCTCGCGCGCCGCGGCGTCGTGGCGGGGGAGGTTCACCGGCCGCCTCCCGGGTACGGGCCCGTCTCCGGGACCGGGCCGACCGGGCCCAGGTCCAGGAGGTCGATTGCGTCGCCGCGTTCTGCGCCGCCCGGCGGGACGACGGCCAGCGCCTCGGCGGCCGCGAGGCCGCGCAGCATGGCCGGGCCGTGGAAGCGCAGCGGGTGGGCTCCGCCGGCGCGCAGCACCACGGGGACGAGCCGGGTGTGGGTGGGGTGGCCGGGGACGGCCTCGGTGAGCCCGGCCCGGCGCGGCTCGGCCGGCGGGCGACCCGCGAGCGTGCGCAGCAGGGGGCCGGCGAGGGTGTGCAGGCCCGCGACGGCGGCGAGGGGGTTGCCGGGCAGGCCCACCAGGTGCCGTCCCGGTGTGAGGCGGGCGAGCAGCATGGGGTGGCCCGGACGGACGGCGACGCCGTCGACCAGCAGCTCGGCGCCGAGCCGGCGCAGCGTGGGGTGGACGTGGTCGACGGGGCCCGCGGCCGTGCCGCCGGTGGTCACGACGACGTCGGCGTCGCTGGCCTCCAGGGCGGCGCGCAGCGCCGTCTCGTCGTCGCCCAGGCAGCGGGTCGCGGTCACCTCGGCGCCCAGCGCGCGCAGCCAGGGGGTGAGCATGGGGCCGAGGGCGTCGCGGATGAGCCCGTCGTGGGGGAGCCCCTCGCGCAGCAGTTCGTCGCCGAGGACCAGCACCTCGACGCGGGGCCGGGGGACGACGCGCAGCTGGTCGTACCCGGCGGCCGCGGCCAGCCCGAGCACGGCGGGGGTGACGGGCGTGCCGGCGGGCAGCAGTTCGTCGCCCGTGCGGCACTCCTGGCCCTTGGGGCGGATGTCCTGGCCCTGGGTGAGGTGCCGGCTCGCGTACAGCTCCTCGTCGAGCCGCACGGTGCCGTGCTCGCTGCGCAGGACGGCGGTGGCGCCGGGCGGTACGCGGGCGCCGGTGGCGATGCGCACGGCCTCGCCGTCGCCGATCGGGCCGGCGTCGGCGCGGCCGGCGAGGACCCCGGCGTCGTCCTTGGGCAGCCGCCAGGGGCCGGGGCCGGCGACGGCCCAGCCGTCCATGGCGGAGGTGTCGAAGGACGGCAGGTCGGTGAGCGCGGTCAGCCGCACGGCGAGCAGATGCCCGAGGGCGTCCCCCAGGGGACGCACGGAGGGTGCGAGGGGCCGGGCGGCCTGGGCGGCGGTACGGCGGGCTGCGGCCCAGGAGGGGTGCGTCTGTGGCATGGCGTCCGGCGTGGCGTCTGGCGTGGCGTCTGACATGGGGGGATCCGCCGGGGGGGTAGACACGGCGGGTGCGGGGAGGGCCGGAATGGCGGGATGCCTATGCTGCCGCTCTTCGTCCCGCTCTTCGCTTCGCCGCATCGTGTCGTAGAACCGGACGCCCGCGAAGGGCACGTCGAGCTCGTCGCCGGGGGTGTCGGCTGCGGCGGTGCCGGCTCGGGCGGGGGTGGGCGCTGCGGCGGTCTCGGCCTCGAACGGGTCCTCGACGAAGTCGAAGAAACCGGCCGAGCCCAATGAGAGGTGATCACTGGTCGAGCCCGGCACGGCGCCGGGCCCGGCACGGCGCTCGTCGGCCACGAGGGCCAGCGCCTCGTCCGTGGCCCGGTCGAGGCCCGCGTCGCCTTCCCGCCCGCTCATGACGCGCCGTCCGGCTTCCGGCCTTCTTCCGCCCACCGCGCGGCCAGCGCCCCGGCCTCGCGGATCGCCTGGGCCACCGCCTCCGGCCCGCCGCCGCGTTGCGCGGCCACGTAACCGACGAGGAAGGTCGTCAGGGGCGCGGCGGGCCGCGCCACGCCGTGCGCGGCGTCGCGGGCGAGGTCGAGGAGGCCGGCCGTGTCGACGTCGAGTTCGATGCCGAGCTCGGCCTTGGCAGCGGAGATCCATTCATCCAGCACGCTCCCATCGTCCCTGATGCGCGCGCGGGCGGTGCCGATGTCCTCCCAGGTGTCGCAGTCGAAGGACGCGGTGGGGTGGTGGACGCGGGCGAGCGAGAGCTCGGTGGTGAGCAGCCGCACCGGCAGGCCGGTGAGCGTGCCGTGCTCGGCGGCGAGCAGCCCGAGCTCGCGCCGCAGCGACTCGGTGCGGTACGCGGCCACCAGCGGCTGCTCCCGCCCGCCGGGGTCGGTCAGGACGACGCCGTCGGCCGCTGCCGCAGTCTCGAGCTCCGCGAGCAGGTCCGTTGTGGTCCGCGCGTCCAGGAACGGCAGGTCGGCCGAGAGGACGAGCACCCGCTCGGCCCGGACGCGGCGCAGACCGGCGTCCAGCGCGGCCAGGGGGCCGCCGCCGGCGGGCTCCTCGCGGCACCAGGTCACCAGGCGGACCGTGGGACGGCGTGGCCCCACCACCACGGTGCGCCCGGCGCCGCCGCAGGCGCCCAGCACCCGGTCGAGGAGGGCCCGCCCGCCCACACGGACGCCGGGCTTGTCCGCCCCGCCCAGGCGCCGTGCGGCGCCTCCGGCGAGCACTACCGCGTCGTAAACCGTCATCCGTCGAGTATGGCCAACGGCGCCCCGCGGGAGCCGTCGGCCGGAGGCCCCACGGCGGCCGTCGGTCAGACGGTGCGCAGTAGCACCGCCGGCTGCTCGACGCAGTCGGCGACGTACCGCAGGAACCCTCCCGCCGTGCCTCCGTCGCACACCCTGTGGTCGAAGGTGAAGGACAGCTGCACCACCTGCCGGACGGCCAACTCGCCCTCGTGGACCCAGGGCTTGGGTGCTATCCGGCCGACGCCGAGCATGGCCGCCTCGGGGTGGTTGATGATCGGCGTGGAGCCGTCGACGCCGAACACCCCGTAGTTGTTGAGGGTGAACGTGCCGCCGGTGAGCTCGGCCGGGCTGAGCTTGCCCGCCCGCGCGGCCTCGGTCAGCCGGGCCATCTCCACCGACAGCTCGACCGCGTTGCGCGCGTTGGCGTCCCGTACGACGGGCACGACCAGGCCCCGGTCGGTCTGGGCGGCGAAGCCCAGGTGCACGTCGGGCAGCCGGACGATCTCCTGGGCCTCGACGTCCACGGTGGCGTTGAGCTCGGGGTACTTCGCCAGGGCCGCCGTGCAGATGCGCGCCAGGAGGGCCAGCAGGGAGACCTTGGCCCCGCCGGAGGCGTTCATCGCGCGGCGGGCGGCGATGAGCTCGGTGGCGTCCGCGTCCACCCAGCACGTCGCGTCCGGGATCTCCCGGCGGCTGCGGCTGAGCTTCTCGGCGGCCAGGCCGCGCATGCCGCGCAGCGGTACGCGCAGCCCGTCGGTCCTCGGGCGGCCGGCCGCGACGCGGCGTCCGGCCCCGGCCGCCTCGGGGCGCGTGGCGGGACGGGGCGCCTGGGCGGACCCCGCACCCGCGGCCGCCGCCTGGCCGGCCGGCACCGCCTGGGCGGTGTGGGCCGTCCGTGCCGCCGCCTGTGCCGCTTCCGCCGCCCGGTCGACGTCGGCCCGGAGTATCAGCCCGTCCGGGCCGGTGCCGCGCACCTGGCCGAGGTCGACGCCGCGTTCGCGGGCGAGGCGCCGTACGAGCGGGGAGATCACCGCGATCGACGTGGGCGCGGGCGTCCGCTCGGCGGGGCGGGCGGTCTCGCGGCTCGTCGGACGGACCCTGCGGCGCCGTGCCGCGGGCGCCTGGGTGCCGTAGCCGACCAGCACATTGCCCGAACCGGCGTCCTGGCTCCGGCCGGCGGCCTCGTGCGATCCGCGGCTGCCCGCGCTGTCGCCCGAACCGTCACCGGCGCCTGCACCCGAGCCGTCGCCGTGACGGCGGCCCGAGCCCGCCCCGGATCCGCCGGCCGGCTCGGCCGCCGACGGTGTTGCCGGCTCGCCGACCGCCACCGTCAGCAGCGGGGCCCCGACGGGCAGTTCGGTGCCCTCCTCGCCGAAGCGGGCGGTGACCACGCCCCCGTAGGGGCAGGGGACCTCCACCATCGCCTTCGCCGTCTCGACCTCGACCACGGGCTGGTCGACGACGACCACGTCGCCGACGTTCACCAGCCAGCGGACGACCTGTGCCTCCGTGAGTCCTTCACCCAGGTCGGGCAGCGTGAACTCGCGCACCACAGCCATCAGCGCGCACCACTCTCATATTCGTCAACGGTCCATTCCGATTCCCACTGCAGGCGCGCCACGGCGTCCAGCACCCGGTCCACGCCGGGCAGATGGTGCTTCTCCAGCATGGGCGGCGGGTAGGGGATGTCGAGCCCGGCGACGCGCAGCACCGGCGCCTCCAGGTGGTGGAAGCAGCGCTCGGTGACCCGGGCCGCGATCTCCCCGCCGGGGCCGCCGAAGCCGGGTGCCTCGTGGACGACGACGGCGCGTCCGGTGCGGCGCACGGAGGCGCAGACGGTCTCCTCGTCGAAGGGCATCAGCGATCTGAGGTCGACGACCTCGAGGTCCCAGCCCTCGGCGGTGGCGGCCTCGGCCGCCTCCATGCAGACCGGCACCGACGGCCCGTAGGTGATGAGCGTCGCGGAGGTGCCGGGGCGGCGGACGAGCGCCTGTCCGATGCCGGGGACGGGTTCCGGCCGTCCGGGATCCCAATCGGCCTTCGACCAGTAGAGCCGCTTGGGCTCCAGGAAGATCACGGGGTCGTCGGAGGCGATCGCGGCGCGCAGCAGCCCGTAGGCGTCGGCGACGGTCGCCGGGGTGACCACGTGCAGGCCGGGCGTGGCCAGGTAGAGGGCCTCGGAGGAGTCGCTGTGGTGCTCGACGCCGCCGATGCCGCCACCGTAGGGCACGCGCACGGTGATCGGCATGGGCATCGCGCCGCGCGTGCGGTTGCGCATCCGGGAGACGTGGCTGATCAGCTGCTCGAGGGCCGGGTAGGCGAAGGCGTCGAACTGCATCTCCACCACGGGCCGCAGCCCGTACATGGCCATGCCGACGGCCGTGCCGAGGATGCCGGCCTCGGCGAGGGGGGTGTCCGTGCAGCGGTCCTCGCCGAACTCCTTGGCCAGCCCGTCGGTGACCCGGAAGACGCCGCCCAGGGTGCCGACGTCCTCGCCGAGGACGTGGACGGCCGGGTCGTCGGCCATGGCGTCGCGCAGGGCGCGGCCCAGGGCCTGCGCCATGGTGACGGGCTTGCGGCCGGCTTCGACAGGCGCGGTGGTCATCGCTGCCTTCCTTCCTGGGGGCCGCCCTCCAGGGGGCCCGCGAGCTCCCCCGCCGCGGTCAGCTCAGCACGCAATTGTGCTGCTTGCTCGCGCAGTTGGGCAGTCTGTTCGGCGTAAACATGTGTGAACAATTCCATCGGGTCGAGCGCGGGGTCCTGGTTCATCCGCTCGCGCAGATCGGCTGCCATGCGCTCGGCCGCGTCCTGTTCGGCCCGTATCGCGTTCTCGTCCAGCAGCTCGCGGCGGGTCAGTTCCCGCTCCAGGAGGGTGATCGGGTCGTGGGCGCGCCAGGCCTCGACCTCGGCGTCGCTGCGGTAGCGGGTGGCGTCGTCGGCGTTGGTGTGGGCTTCGATGCGGTAGGTGACGGCCTCCACCAGCGTGGGGCCGCCGCCCGCGCGGGCGCGGTGCACGGCCTCGGAGAGCACCGCGTGGACGGCGGGGGCGTCGTTGCCGTCGACCAGTCGGCCGGGCATGCCGTAGCCGACGGCCTTGTGGGCGAGGGAGGGGGCGGCGGTCTGCTTGGCGAGGGGGACGGAGATGGCGAAGCCGTTGTTCTGGACGAGGAAGACGACGGGTGCGCGCCAGACGGCGGCGAAGTTGAGCGCCTCGTGGAAGTCGCCCTCGCTGGTGCCTCCGTCACCGACCATGGCGAGCGCGACGACGTCGTCGCCCTTGAGCCGCGCGGCGTGGGCGAGCCCGACCGCGTGGGGGAGCTGGGTGGCCAGCGGGGTGCACAGGGGGGCGACGCGGTGTTCGTGCGGGTCGTAGCCGGTGTGCCAGTCGCCGCGCAGCAGGGTCAGGGCCTGCACGGGGTCCATGCCGCGGGCGACGGCGGCCAGGGTGTCGCGGTAGCTGGGGAAGAGCCAGTCGCGCTCCTGGAGGACCAGGGCGGCCGCGACCTCGCAGGCCTCCTGGCCGGTGGAGGAGGGGTAGACGGCGAGCCGGCCCTGCCGGGTGAGCGCGGTGGCCTGGGCGTTGTAGCGGCGGCCGCGCACGAGGTGCCCGTACAGCCGCTTCAGCAGGGCCGGGTCGAGCGCGGCGGCGGCCTCGGTGCCCAGCAGACGGTAGGGCTCCGCGTCGGGCAGCAGCGGCGCGGGGTCGGTACGGGGTTGCCAGGCCGGCGGCGGGGTCGGCCGGTACGAGCCGGGCTGCTCCAGAACCGTCATGACGAGCACCTCCTCTTGGGACGAGCTTGACCGGAAAGCGTCCTGCGCTCTCCCTACCGATTGTTCGGTCGACGGCACTTTTTGGCTACAGGCGGCCCGAGCCTGTGGACAAACGGTTCTCCACAACCTGAGATATGGACAGGGCGTCCATGAAGGGGAGGCATGGCGGTATGCCGGACGAACAGATGGCCTTTTCGGGCGGCAGGGCGCCGGCCCGACCGCTCGACGACATCGATCGCTCGATCCTGCGCATGCTCCAGAGCGACGGACGGGCGTCCATACGGTCCGTGGCCGAGCGCGTCCACGTCTCGCGGGCCAACGCCTACGCGCGGGTCAACCGGCTCATCGACGACGGGGTGATCCGGGGCTTCGGCGCCCGGGTGGACCAGGAGCGGGCCGGCCACGGCGCGTCGGCGTACATCACGATGAAGATCGTCCAGAACTCCTGGCGGACGGTTCGCGAGCAGCTGCGGGAGCTGCCCGGCGTCGCCCACATCGCGCTGGTCAGCGGCGACTTCGACGTCCTGCTGCTCGTGCACACCAGGGACAACCGAGCGCTGCGCGAACTGGTCCTCACCCGCATCCAGGCCATCGACGAGGTGCTCAGCACCCGGACGTTACTGGTCTTCGAGGAGACGGACCTCAAGGAGGACCGGCGGCCCAGGGAGGACCGTCCCCTCGACGAGGGCCGCTAGGGGGTGTCCGATGGGTCAGCGGTACGTGCGCAGGCCTGAGAACGCCGTGTGGACGACGGCGTCGGCGACCTCGTCGCTGGTGGCCGCGCCGCCGCGGCCCGGCCGGTACCACTCCACGATCGAATTGATCATTCCGAAGAGCAGCCTGGTCGCCAGCCGGACGTCCACGTCCTCCCGGAGGTCGCCGTCGGCGGCGGCCTCCTTCAGGAGCTCGGCGACCTGGTGGTCGAACTCGCGGCGGCGCTCCATGGCCCAGCGCTCGGTGTCCGTGTTGCCCCGCACCCGCAGCAGCAGCGTCACATAGGGCAGCTCGGCCATGAGCACCCCGACCGTGCGCCGGGTGACGTACTCCAGCCGGTCGATCGCCCGGCCGCCGGTGGCGCCCGGCTCCTGGAGGACGGCGAAGAGCTCGTCGAGCGCCCGGCTTATGGCGAGCCGGAGCAGCTCCTCCTTGCCCTTGACGTGGTGGTAGATCGAGGACTTGGAGATCCCGGCAGCCTTGGAGAGGTGCTCCATGGAGGTGCCGTCGTAGCCCCGCTCGTTGAACACCGTGACGGCGACCGCGAGCAGCGATTCGGGCGTGTAGGTGTCGCGCTTGGCCATGGTCATGATTACAACAGGCTCTCTTCGACGGCCGCACGGCGGCGCAGGGGCTGACAGGCGGCGTAGCGGCCGCCGGGGTATTCCTCGTGCAGATAGGACAGGACCGTCTCGACCCAGCCGGCGCCCAGCGCACGGCCCCACTCGAGCGGTCCGAGCGGGTAGTTCACGCCCAGCCGCATGGCGGTGTCGACGTCCTCGGCTGCGGCCACCGTCCGTCCGACCGCGTCGAAGGCCAGGTCCACCAGCATGACGACGGTACGGGCGACGATCATCCCGGGGACGTCGTCGATGACGCTGACCCGCTTGCCGAGCGCCTGGAACAGGCCGGTGGCGGCCCGTACGTCCTGCGGCGGGGCGGCATCGGACGGGGCGAGCGCCACGCGCGCGCAGGTGCGGTAGTCGAGGGCCAGGTCGAAGTGGATGCGGGGGCGCGAGGGGTCGTTGGTGGTGGCGGAGCCGCCGTTGGTCAGGTGCAGCGGCGTCCCGCCCGGGAGCTCGAAGAACCCCGCGGACGGGCTGCCGGTCACCTGGGTGACCTTGATGCCGGCCTCCTCGGCCATCGCGCGCAGCGCCGCGGCCGGGCCGGGCAGCTCGCCGTGCAGGACGAGCGCGGCCGGGGCGTCGCAGGGCTCCGCCGTGTGCGGCGCGGGTCGCTCGGCGCCCTCCGCGTGGTCGTACCAGCCGCGGCCGGTCTTGCGCCCCAGCAGGCCCGCCTGCACCAGCCGCTGCTGGGCCAGGGAGGGGGCGAACTTCGGGTCGTGGAAGAACGCCTCGTAGACCGAACGGGTGACGGCGTTGTTCACATCCTGGCCGATGAGGTCGGTCAGCTCGAAGGGTCCCATGGCGAAGCCGCCGCTCTCGCGCAGCACCGCGTCGATGGTGGCGGGGTCCGCGCCGCCCTCCTCGAGGACGCGGAAGGCCTCGGCGTAGAAGGGGCGGGCCACGCGGTTGACGATGAAGCCGGGGGTGTCGGCGCAGCTCACCGGCATCTTTCCCCAAGCGGCAACGGTGGCGCGCGCACGGTCGGCGGCGGCCTGGTCCGTGGCGAAGCCGCGGACGACCTCCACCAGCGGCAGGAGCGGGGCCGGGTTGAAGAAATGCAGGCCGACGAGGCGGCCGGGCAGGCGCAGGGTGCCGCCTACGGCGGTCACGGAGAGCGAGGAGGTGTTGGTGGCGAGCAGGCAGTCGTCCGGAACGACCGATTCCAGCGCGCCGAACAGCTTCTGTTTGGCCTCGAGTTGTTCGAGAATCGCCTCGATGACGAGCGCCGAGTCGGCGAGTTCGGCCAGGTCCGTGGCGGGGCGCAGGCGTTCGAGGGCCGCGTCCCGGCGGGCCGCGTCGAGTTTGCCCTTGTCCACGAGGCGGCCGAGGCGGGCGGCGATGCCGCGCCCGGCCTCCGCGGCGCGGCCGGGTGCGGCGTCGTACAGCCGCACGGGGTGGCCCGCGAGCAGGGCGACCTGGGCGATGCCCTGGCCCATGGTCCCGGTACCGACGACCGAGACGGTGCGGGCCGGGTCGATTGCGGTCATGGCAGTGATCCTCCCCGATGAGTTGTCCACAGGTTCGCCGGGCCCCCTTGTCCCGACCGATCGTTCGGTTACTGTATCCATCGGGGGTGCTGTCGGTCCCCCGTATCGGAGCCCCGCTCGACGAGGAGTTGGTCTACGTGACCGCCGCACTCACCACCGCCCAGCTGATCGACAAGCACCTCCCCACCCTTGACCAGGCGCTGGCCGCGATCCGTACGCGTGCCTACTGGTCCCCCTACCCCGAGCATCCGAAGGCCTACGGCGCCGACGGCCAGGGCGTGCCGGGCAGCCTGGGCGCCGCCGAGGGCCAGGCCGCCTTCGACGCCCTGCGCGGCAAGCGCTTCGAGCTGGACCAGCCGGGCACGGACGGCTGGACGGCCACGGAGGTCTCGCCCTTCGGCCTCGAGCTGGGCGTGGAGTATCCGCACGCCGACATCGATGTCCTGCTGGCCGCCCAGCGCGCGGCCATGCCCGCGTGGCGGGACGCCGGGCCGAAGGCGCGGGCGGCGGTCTGCCTGGAGATCCTCGCGCGGATCAACGCCCGTACGCACGAGTTCGCGCACGCTGTCATGCACACCAGCGGCCAGGCGTTCATGATGGCCTTCCAGGCCGGCGGCCCGCACGCCCAGGACCGCGCCCTGGAGGCCGTCGCCTACGCCTACGAGGCCCAGGACGCGACGCCCGGCTCCGCCCAGTGGGTCAAGCCGCAGGGCAAGCGCGACCCGCTGGAGCTGCGCAAGGAGTTCACGGCCGTACCGCGCGGTGTCGCGCTCGTCATCGGCTGCAACACCTTCCCCACGTGGAACGGCTTCCCCGGCCTGTTCGCCTCCCTCGCCACCGGCAACGCCGTGCTGGTCAAGCCCCACCCGCGCGCGGTGCTGCCGCTCGCGCTGACCGTGCGCATCGCCCGCGAGGTGCTGCGGGAGGCCGGCTTCTCCCCCGACCTGGTGGCGCTGGCCGCCGAACGGGACGGCGAGGGCATCGCCAAGGAGCTGGCCGTCCGCCCGGAGATCCGCATCATCGACTACACCGGCTCCACCGCCTTCGGCGACTGGCTGGAGACCAACGCCCGCCAGGCGCAGGTCTTCACGGAGAAGGCCGGGGTCAACACGGTCGTCGTCGACTCCACCGACGACTACAAGGGGATGCTCTCCAACCTGGCCTTCTCCCTGTCGCTCTACAGCGGCCAGATGTGCACCACCCCGCAGAACCTCCTCATCCCGCGCGGGGGCATCGCCACCGACGCCGGCCACAAGACCTACGACGAGGTGGTCGGCGACCTGGCCACGGCCGTCGACAAGCTGCTGGGTGACGACGCACGGGCCAACGCCCTGCTCGGCGCCATCGTCAACGACGGGGTGAAGGCCCGCCTGGAGTCGGCCGCGCAGCTCGGCGAGGTCGCGCTGGCCTCCCGGTCCGTGACCAACCCCGACTTCCCCGCCGCCACGGTCCGTACGCCCGTGATCGTCAAGCTGGACGGGGCCAAGCCGGACAGCGAAGCGGCCTATTTCTCCGAGTGCTTCGGTCCCGTGTCGTTCGCGGTGGCCGTCGACTCAGCGGCGGACGCCGTGGCGCTGCTGCGCCGCACGGTGCGCGACAAGGGCGCGATGACGGTCGGCGCGTACACCACCTCGGCGGACGTGGAGCGGCTGGTGGAGGAGGCCTGCCTGGAGGAGTGCGCGCAGCTCTCCCTCAACCTCACCGGCGGCGTGTACGTCAACCAGACGGCGGCCTTCTCCGACTTCCACGGCTCGGGCGGCAACCCGGCGGCCAACGCGAGCCTGTGCGACAGCGCGTTCGTGGCGAGCCGCTTCCGGACGGTGGAGGTGCGCCGCCCGTCCTGACCCGCGAGGGCCCGGTCCGGGCCGCCGGGCCCGGCTGTCCGTCCGCTCAGGCGGGTGCGGGGCCGCCCCAGTGGAAGAGCGCCATGGCGACGCTGGTGGCCAGGTTGTAGCTGGAGACCTGGGGCCGCATGGGAAGGGCGACCAGCCGGGTCGCCCGCTCCCGCAGCTCGGGCGAGATGCCGTGGCGCTCGGAGCCGAAGGCGATCAGCGCGTCGTCGGGGACGGGCACGGACCGGATGTCGTCGCCCTCCGGGTCCAGGACGTACAGCGGTCCCGGCGGCAGCTCCTCCAGGGGCAGCCGCTCGACGGCCGTGGCGTAGTGCAGGCCGGCGCCCGACCGCACGGCGTTGGGGTGCCAGGGGTCGATGTCGCCGGTGGTGACCACGCCCGTGGCCCCGAACCCGGCGGCCAGGCGGATCACCGCGCCGACGTTGCCGAGGTTGCGCGGGTTGTCCAGGACGACGACGGGCGCCTTCCGGGGCAGGGCCGACATGGCGTCGAGGTTGGCCCGGCGGTCGCGCCGGCCGGCGAGGGCGGCCACGCCCGTCGTGTGGATCCTGGGCACCAGCTCGCGCAGGGTCGCGGCGGGCACCTCGACCAGCAGGCCGTCGAGGACGTCCGTCAGGTCCCCGGCCAGCCGGTCGGCGAGCGTCAGGGTGGCGGCCCGGTCGCTGGTGAGGGCCACCCGCACCCCGGCCCCGAAGCGCAGGGCGTGCTTGAGCGCGTGGAAGCCGTCGAGCAGCACGGCGTCGGGGGCGGTGGCCGCCCATTGCCGCAGTGCGGCGGCGGCCCTGGCGTCGTCCGAGGTCATGGTGCTCAGCCTAGGGTCTTGTCCGTGGGCACGGACCCGGCCCGTCCGGGCGCGGGATCGGCCTGGCCGGGCACCGCGTCCATCCCGTCCGGCGCCCCCGGGGCGGGGTCAGGGGCCGGGCCCCGGTTACGGGAAGGGGCAAGGCGGGGGAAGAACCCCGCAACGGCCGCGCCCACCCGCCGCAGGAAGCCGGTCGGCAGGAACACGGCGTCCGCCACGATCATCGCCAGCGAGAAGAACGGCAGCCCGAGCAGCACGGCGATGCCCACGTGCTCGGCCATCATCACGGCCAGCAGAACGTTCTTGACCCGCCGGTTGAGCAGGGTGAAGGGGAAGGCCACCTGCACGGCCACCGTGCCGTAGGTCAGCAGCAGCACGATGATCCCGCTGGCCGCGAGGGCGTGCGAGAGGCCGGGCCAGGGCGAGAAGTAGTCGAGGTGCATCGGGTAGAACAGCGCGGTGCCGTCCTGCCAGCGCGAGCCCTGCACCTTGTACCAGCCGGCCGTGGCGTAGATCAGGCAGACCTCCGCCATGATCACCAATAGGGCGGCGTTGTGGGCGACATGGGCGAGCGTGTCCAGCACCGCACGCGGCTCGCCCGGCGCGTACCGTCCGGCGAGCCACCACAGGAGGTGGACCAGCCACAGGCCCCACAGGGCCGTCGCCCAGCCGAGGCCGGGCAGCGGGCCGTGGTCCGTCCACGACAGCCCCCTCCCGCCGAGCGTCTGCGCGGCGAGGAGCGCGAGGCCGCAGGCCACCCACAGCACGATGCCGGTCACGTCCCGGCCGGCCGCGTCCCCCTCGCCGTCCGTTCCGCGCCGGGCGGCACGCCGGGCGTCGAGCGACCAGACCCGGCCACAGCGGGTGAACACCGTGTACAGGGCCATGAGGTGGATGACGTTGTCGCCACCGTCGCCGATGAAGACGCTGCGGTTCTGCAGCGAGAGCACGCCGAGCATGTAGAGGACCGACATGGTCCGCGTGCGCCACCCGAGCATCAGCAGTGCGCTGGAGACGATGGACAGCGCGTAGACGGTCTCGAACCACACGGTGCCGTCGGACCACATCAGTGCGGTGAAGGCGTGGTTGTCGTCGGTCAGTTGCCGAGCCAGGTCCCAGCTCCAGGACGAGTCGGGCCCGTAGAGCTCGTGGCGGTTGGGCCACTCCCGCAGCAGGTAGCACAGCCAGGTGAAGGAGAGCCCGATGCGGACGACGGCCGTCTGGTACGGCCCGAGGGAGGAGCCGAGGACGCGGGCGAGCCCACGCGCGGGGGAAGCACTCATCGGTCGGCTGATCTGTCGGCTCACGGGTCCGCTCGTCGGTTCACTCATCGGTTCTTCCCCTCCGCGACGTCGGCGCTGGTGACCGGCCACCAGCGCAGCACCCGGTGGACGGGCCTGGTGTCGGCCTTCTCGTCGCTCCACGGCGGCGGGGCGATGGGCACGGTCACCGACCGCACCTGGATCCGGTCGACCGGACGGCCCTGCTGCGAGGCGCCCAGGCGGGAGACCACGAGGCGGCGGAGGTACTGCTCGGAGAGGCGGCCGCGCAGGCCGTTGGGCTGCTCACGGGCGTCGTGGGTGCCGGCGTAGTAGTCCCACGCGCGGCGCAGCTCGTTCTGGCGGGTGTGGCTGGGGAGGGGGTTGTGCAGGATGTCGGCGCCGTCGCGGGCGGACAGGTCGGTCCACGGGGTGACGGTGGTGCGGCCGCCGGGGCCGCGCAGCTCGGCGCGGGCCTGGACGGCGATGTTCTGCTGGAGGGGGTTGGGGGCGAAGAACTTCCAGTTCTGTTCGAACTCCGGCAGGACGTAGTCGTCGATCTCCGCGGCATGCTGCTTGCTGAGGGTGTTCGGGGGCGCCACGTGCAGGAACATCATCACCAGGTGCACGGCCGCGGCCACCGCCACCACCGCGGCCCCGGCCGCGACGACGAAGCGTGACGGCAAGGACAGCCCCTCCAGCACGGCGTCGCCGCCGGCCCGTCCGTGTCCGTCGTCCCTGTCCATACCCGCCCCGATTCGCCGTGCCGGCTCGCTGCCATGTGCACGCCGGGTCTCCGGCGTGCACCCGAACGGTACCGACGACGCCCCACCGGGCACAGCGCCCACGGGTTATCCACAGGGTTGACACGCCCTGGGGCTCGCCCCACCATTGAACCGAACGATCGGTCGGTAGGGAGATTCGGCAGCACGAGCACGAGGGGGCACGGCATGACGACCACTGCGCCGGAGACGGCAGCGCTGGAGGCGGTGTTCGACGCGGCCGTCGCCGCCGACGAGCGCATCGAACCGCGCGACTGGATGCCCGACGCCTACCGCGCCACCCTCGTCCGGCAGATCGCCCAGCACGCCCACTCCGAGATCATCGGCATGCAGCCCGAGGCCAACTGGATCACCCGCGCGCCCTCGCTGCGCCGCAAGGCGATCCTGATGGCCAAGGTCCAGGACGAGGCCGGCCACGGCCTGTACCTCTACAGCGCCGCCGAGACGCTGGGCACCGGCCGCGACGAACTGCTCGACAAGCTGCACAGCGGCCGCCAGCGGTACTCCTCGATCTTCAACTACCCCACGCTGACCTGGGCGGACGTCGGCGCCATCGGCTGGCTCGTGGACGGCGCCGCCATCACCAACCAGGTCCCGCTGTGCCGCTGCTCCTACGGGCCGTACGCCCGCGCCATGATCCGCGTCTGCAAGGAGGAGTCCTTCCACCAGCGCCAGGGCTACGAGCTGCTGCTGGCCCTGAGCCGGGGCACCGAGGCCCAGCACGCCATGGCCCAGGACGCGGTGGACCGCTGGTGGTGGCCCTCACTGATGATGTTCGGCCCGCCCGACGACGAGTCCGCGCACTCCGCCCAGTCCATGGCCTGGAAGATCAAGCGGCACTCCAACGACGAGCTGCGCCAGCGCTTCGTCGACATCTGCGTCCCGCAGGCCGAATCGCTCGGCCTGACCCTCCCCGACCCCGACCTGCGGTGGAACGAGGAGCGCGGACACCACGACTTCGGCGCCATCGACTGGGACGAGTTCCACGAAGTCCTCCGGGGCAACGGCCCCTGCAACGACCAGCGGCTCGCCCAGCGCCGGCGGGCCCACGAGGAAGGCGCCTGGGTGCGCGAGGCGGCCGCGGCGTACGCGGCCCGGCACGGAGAGGCAACGGCATGACCGGCACCGACTGGCCGCTGTGGGAGGTGTTCGTGCGCAGCAGGCGCGGCCTGTCGCACACCCACGCCGGCAGCCTGCACGCACCGGACGCGGAGATGGCCCTGCGCAACGCCCGCGACCTGTACACCCGGCGCAACGAGGGCGTCTCGATCTGGGTGGTGCCCTCCACCTCGATCACCGCCTCCTCGCCGGACGAGAAGGACCCCTTCTTCGAGCCCGCGGCCGACAAGCCCTACCGGCACCCGACGTTCTACGACATCCCCGAGGGGGTGCGGCACCTATGACCGCCGCACTGGCGCTGGGCGACGACGCCCTCGTGCTCTCGCACCGGCTGGGGGAGTGGGCCGGGCACGCCCCCGTGCTGGAGGAGGAGGTCGCCCTCGCCAACATCGCCCTCGACCTGCTCGGCCAGGCCCGGGTGCTGCTCTCCCTCGTCGGCGACGAGGACGAGCTCGCCTACCTCCGCGAGGAACGCGCCTTCCGCAACGTCCAGCTCGTCGAGCAGCCCAACGGCGACTTCGCGCACACCATCGCCCGCCAGCTGTACTTCTCCTCCTACCAGGAGCTGCTGTACGGGCAGCTGGCCGAAGAGGGCCGCTCGGCGTTCGCGCCGGTCGCCGCGAAGGCGGTCAAGGAGGTCGCCTACCACCGCGACCACGCCGAGCACTGGACGCTGCGCCTGGGCGACGGGACGGACGGGAGCCACGAGCGGATGCAGCGCGGCCTGGACGCCCTGTGGCGGTACACGGGCGAGCTCTTCGAGCCGGTCGAAGGCCTGCCGGTGGACTGGGCAGCGCTGCGCGACGGCTGGCTGACCAGGGTGACCGACGTCATCGGCCGCGCCACGCTGACCCTGCCCAGCGGCCCGCAGGTGGGCGCGTGGACGGCCGGCGCGGGCCGGCAGGGCATCCACACCGAACCCTTCGGCAGGATGCTCGCGGAAATGCAGCACCTGCACCGCAGCCACCCGGGGGCGTCATGGTGACCACACCCACCGCCCTCGAGGAGGAACTCCGCGCGCTGGCCGGGTCCGTCCCCGATCCGGAGCTGCCGGTGCTCACCCTGGCCGAGCTCGGCGTCCTGCGCGCCCTGCACATCACCGGCCCCGGCCGGGTGGAGGTCGAGCTGACCCCCACCTACACCGGCTGCCCCGCGCTGGAGGCGATGGCGGCGGACATCGAGCGGGTCCTGCACGAGCGGGGTCAGGCGGAGGTGACCGTCCGCACCGTGCTCTCCCCCGCCTGGTCCACGGACGACATCACCGCCGAAGGGCGGCGCAAACTGGCCGAGTTCGGCATAGCTCCGCCGGGCCCCGCCTCCGCAGCCGCCGGCCCGGTGCCGGTTGCGCTCGCCATCCGGTGCCCCCACTGCGGATCCACCGACACCACACTGCTCAGCCGCTTCTCCTCCACCGCCTGCAAGGCCCTGCGCCGCTGCGAGGCATGCCGCGAACCGTTCGACCACTTCAAGGAGTTGTAGATGGCAGCGGCCCGCCATGGCGCCTTCCACTCCCTGCGAGTGGCGGCCGTCGAACCCCTCACCGACGATTCGGTCGCCGTGACCCTCGCCGTGCCCCCCGCCCTGCGCGAGGACTTCCGCCACACCCCCGGTCAGCACCTGGCCCTGCGCCGCGTGGTGGACGGCGCCGAGATACGCCGCACCTACTCCATCTGCGGGCAGGCGCCCGGCACCGACGGGCCACACACCCTCCGGGTGGCGGTGCGGCTGGTGGACGGCGGCGCGTTCTCCACCTACGCGCTCAAGGAGCTGACGTCCGGAGACACGGTCGAAGTGATGGCACCGGCCGGGCGGTTCGTGCTGGAGCCGCGCCCCGGCCACTTCGCGGCGATCGTCGGTGGCAGCGGCATCACGCCCGTCCTGTCCATCGTCTCGACGCTGCTGGCCAGGGAGCCCAGTGCCCGGTTCTGCCTGATACGCAGCGACCGCACGACGGCGTCCACGATGTTCCTGGACGAGGTGGCCGACCTCAAGGACCGCTACCCCGGACGGCTGCAGCTCGTGCAGACCCTCTCCCGCGAGGAACAGCAGGCCGGCCCCGCGTCCGGGCGGCTGGACGAGGAGCGGCTGACCCGGTTGCTGCCCGCGCTGCTGCCGGTGGACACCGTGGACGGCTGGTTCCTGTGCGGCCCCCACGGCCTGGTGCAGGGCGCCGAGCGGGCGCTGCGCGGGCTCGGGGTGTCCCGGGAGCGGATCCACGAGGAGATCTTCCACGTGGCGGAGGTGCCGACGAGGTCGCACGCCGCGGCCGGGCCGGCGCGGGGCCCCGAGCACAGCGCGGTGACCGCGAAGCTGGACGGGCGCAGCGGCAGCTGGCCGGTGCGGGAGGGGGAGTCGCTGCTGGAGACGGTGCTGCGCAACCGGCCCGACGCCCCGTACGCGTGCAAGGGCGGGGTGTGCGGCACCTGCCGGGCGTACCTGGTGTCGGGAGAGGTGCGGATGGAGCGGAACTTCGCCCTGGAGCAGGAGGAGCTGGACGCCGGGTATGTGCTGGCCTGTCAGTCGCACCCGGCCACGGAGGAGGTGGAGCTGGACTTCGACCGCTGACGCCTCCTCCCCTCTCCCGCTCCCGTTCTCAATTCGGCGTCACTGCTCTACCGTGACGGCCCGTCAGCTCGTCGGATCAACTGACGGGTGCGAACGGAGGGGCCGGGCAGTGGACTTCACCTTCACCGAGGAGCAGCAGGCCGCCGCCGAGGCGGCGCGGGCCGTCCTGTCCGGGGTCGCCCCGGACGCCGTGCCCAGCCCGGCGCTGGTGCCGGGCGCCGTCGCCGAGGACTTCGATCGCGCCCTGTGGCGCCGGCTGGCCGATGCCGGCCTGCTGAGCCTGATGGTTCCGCCCGCCCACGGCGGCGCGGGGCTAGGACCCATCGCGCTGTGCCTGGTGCTGCGCGAGGCGGGCAAAGTGCTGGCGCGCGTCCCCCTGCTGGAGAGCAGCGCGGCGGCCCTGACCCTGCGCACGCACGGCGGCGCGGCGGCGGACCGCTTGCTGCCGTCGATCGGGCGCGGTGAGCTGGTCGTCACCGTCGCCGCCGGTGGCCGCACCGGCCATGACGGGGCCGAACTTGCCGTCGCCGCCCGCCCCGACGGCGGCGCCCACTGGGTCCTCGACGGGCTGCAGACGGCCGTTCCCTGGGCCCCGTGCGCCGACCGGTTGCTGCTGCCCGCGCACACCCCCGCGGGCCGGGCCGTCCTCGCTCTCGTCCCCCGCGAGCGCCCCGGCGTCACCCTCGCCGACCAGGTCTCCACCAACGGCGAGCGCTACGCGCGCGTGGCGCTGGAGTCCGTACGTGTCCGCGTCGACGAGCTGATCACCGCGGAGGGTGCCTGGGAGCTGCTGCGCGGCCTGCTGGTCACCGGCACCTGCGCGCTGGCCCTGGGCCTGGGCGAGGCGGCGGCCGCGATGACGGGCGCGTACACGAGCGAGCGCGAACAGTTCGGCCACCCCCTCGCCACGTTCCAGGCCGTGGCCGTACAGGCCGCCGACCGCTACATCGACCTGCGGGCGATGGAGGCAACGCTCTGGCAGGCCGCCTGGCGGCTGGAGTCGGGGGCGGGCGGCCCGCTGCCGGCGGCGGCCGACATCGCCGTCGCCAAGGTCTGGGCCTCGGAGGGCGTGCGCCGCGTAGTCCAGACCGCGCAGCACCTGCACGGCGGCTTCGGCGCGGACACCGAGTACGCCCTGCACCGCTATCACGCCTGGGCGAAGCAGCTGGAGCTCTCGCTCGGCCCGGCCGCCGCCCACGAGGAGGCGCTGGGCGACCTGCTGGCCGCCCACGACCTGGGCTGACCCCCGCGACCGAACAAAACCGGCCGGACGACCGACGAGGCAACCGAACCGGCTAGATGACGACCCCGGGCGCGCCGTCACCGGAGACGACCGGGCGCCCGGTGGCCTCCCAGCTCTGCATGCCGCCGTCGACGTTCGCGGCGTCCAGGCCCTGCTGCACCAGGTACATGGTGACCTGCGCGGAGCGGCCGCCGGAGCGGCAGATGACGTTGATGCGGCCGCCGTCGGGCGCCTTCTCCGTCAGCTCGCCGAAGCGCGCCACGAAGTCGCTCATCGGAATGTGCAGGGCGCCCTCGGCGTGCCCCGCCTGCCACTCGTCGTCCTCCCGCACGTCCAGCAGGAAATCGTCCGACGAGAGAGCGTCGACGCCGACCGTGGGAATCCCGGAACCAAACATCATGTCCCCGACGCTACCCGACCAGGGAGGCCAGATGGGCCTCGCGCTCGGCGATCTGGGCCACCAGCCCGTCGGCGATCTCGGTCAGCAGACCGTCCGGGTCGTCCGGCGCCATCTTGATCATCGATCCGATGGCGGAGGACTCCAGCTCGGCGGCCACCAGCGACAGCAGTTCCTTGCGGTCCGCCAGCCACTCCAGTCGCGCGTAAAGCTCCTCGCTGCGGCTGGGCCGGCGCTGGGCGGGCACCGGTCCGGCCGACCATTCCTCGGCCAGCTCCCGCAGCAGCGCCTCGTTGCCCTCGCCGTAGGCGGCGTTGACCCGCACGATGAAGGCCTCGCGGCGCACCCGGTCGGCCTCGTCGAGCGCCAGATCGGGATGGGCCTTGCGGACCAGCTCGCGGTAGGCCCGCCGGGCCTCGTCGCTGGCCCGCACCCGCCGCGGGGGCTGCACCGGCCTCTCGGTGAGCATCGCGGACGCCTCGGGCGAGAGCCCCTCGCCGTCCATCCAGCCGCCCAGCAGCTCCTCCACCCCGGGCATCGGCTGCACCATGGCCCGCATCTCCCGCGCCCGCCGCTGGTCCTCGGCGGCGCCGGTGCGCGCGGCGACCGCCTCCGCGATCAGCGCGTCCAGCTCGTCGAGGCGGGCGTACATCGGGCCGAGCCGCTGGTGGTGCAGCCGGGAGAAGTTCTCCACCTCCACCCGGAAGGTCTCCACCGCGATCTCGAACTCGATCAGCGCCTGCTCGGCGGCCCGCACGGCCTGTTCCAGCCGCGCGGTGTCCTCGGCGTGCCCCTGCTCGGCGCTCTGCTCAGCTTCCGGGTTCATCACCCGCCCAGAGTACGAGCTCGCCGCACCGGCACCGGCGCCAATCCCCGGCTGCACCCCCGTTACCCAACCACACCCCGTTCCCCGGCTACACCCCCGTCTCGGCCGCCACCCGTCCGGCACGCACCGCGGCCAGCAGCTCCGCGTGGTCCGCCTCCGTGCGGTCCGCGTAGGCCACGGCGAACGCGGCGACCGCGTCGTCGAGCTCCTCGCTCTTGCCGCAGTAGCCGGCGATGACGCGCGGGTCCGCGCTGTGGGCGTGCGCCCGCGCCAGCAGCGCACCCGTCATGCGCCCGTAGTCGTCGAGCTCGCCGGGCGCCAGGGCCGCCGGGTCGACGCTGCCCTTGCGGTTGCGGAACTGCCTCACCTGGTACGGCCGCCCCTCGACCGTCGTCCACCCCAGCAGCACATCGCTGACCACCTGCATCGACTTCTGCCCCAGCACCACGCGCCGCCCCTCGTGGCCGTCCTCGGGCGCCTCGAAGCCCGCCTTCCGCGCGTACGGCAGCAGCACCGAGGGACGGGCCTCCTTCACCTGGAGCACCAGCGCCTCGCCCCGGTGGTCGAGCAGCAGCACCACGTACGAGCGCAGCCCCACGCTGCCCGTGCCGACCACGCGGAACGCCACGTCCTGCACCTCGTAGCGGGCCAGCAGCGGCAGCAGCTCACCGGGCACGGTCCCCCGGTACTCGCCCAGCGCCGCGGCGACGGCCGCCGCCTCGCGGTCCGGTATTCGCCGCAGCACCGGGGGCGCGTCCACGAACCGGCGGCCGCCCGTGCCGTCCTTCTCCGTCGCCCGCGCGGCGAAGCGCGCTCCGGTGTTCCGCCGGGCCTTCTCCACGACCCGCTCCAGCGTGCCCACGAGCTGATGGGCGTCGGCGTGGGAGACGAGCTGCTCGTCGGCGATGGCGTTCCACGCCTCCACGGCGGGCATCCGGGCCAGCAGCCGCATGGTGTGCCGGTACGCGCCCACCGCGTCCCGCGCCGCCGCGCGGCAGGTCAGCTCGTCCGCCCCCGCCTCGCGCCCGGCCAGCACCAGCGAGGCGGCGAGCCGCTTCACGTCCCACTCCCACGGCCCGTACACGGTCTCGTCGAAGTCGTTCAGATCGATGATCAGTTCGCCGCGGGCGTCGCCGTAGAGCCCGAAGTTGGCCGCGTGGGCGTCCCCGCACAGCTGCGCGCCGACGCCCGTGACGTCCGTCTCCGCGAGGTCGTGGCCCATCAGCCCGGCCGAGCCGCGCAGGAAGGCGAAGGGCGAGGCGGCCATGCGGCCGACGCGTATCGGTGTCAGGGCGGGCAGCCGCCCGGCGTTCGCGGCCTCGACCGACTCCACCGCACCGGGCCGCCCGTCCGCCGGCTTCCACTCGGCGTGCGCGAACCGCGGCACCCGCGCCCGCAACGCCTTCCCCGCGGCCTTGGCGCCCCCGCGCCCGCCCCCTTCGGCCACCGGCCGCGCGAACCCGGGCACATACGGCAGTCGCACCATCACGGCGCCCCTCCCCTTCGGCGTCAACTGCCCACGACGGTACCGGCGACGGCGGAGCCGCGAAGGAGGGCGAGGAGTTCAAGATCACAAAGGGGAAACCGGCAAACGCGAAACGGGCCCCTTCGGGTGACTTGCGTCACTCCGAAGAGGCCCGTTCCGTACGGTGCGCGAGGGGGGAGTTGAACCCCCACGCCCTTGCGGGCACTGGAACCTGAATCCAGCGCGTCTGCCTATTCCGCCACCCGCGCATGGGTGCGTCTTCCGGTTCTGGACCGTTCCCCCGGCGTTTCCGCCCGGTTCTTGTCCGTTCGCCTTCCGACATGCAGAACATTAGCACGCTCCGGAGGGTGCCTTCACACCCATGGCCCGCGGCCCGCACTCCGGGGGGCCGCGGGGAGGGCTCCGGTTGCGGGACACTGGCTGCAGGACGCCTCTACGATCCCCCGTAGGCGACCGAGGCAAGCAGGCACAAGCAGGCAACCGAGGCAGGGCGACACTCGTCACTCATGGCGCCGAAGGGGAACCAGCCGTTTTCCCGACGCGTGGATACGATCAGTAAGCAGTATCAGGAACGACACTGAGCATCAGAGACGTCACTGAGGGAAGGAGGTGCCCCGTGGGAGTACTGAAGCGCTTCGAGCAGCGACTCGAGGGTCTCGTGAACGGCACCTTCGCCAAGGTGTTCAAGTCCGAGGTGCAGCCTGTAGAGATCGCGGGCGCACTCCAGCGGGAGTGCGACAACAACGCCACCATCTGGAACCGCGACCGCACCGTCGTCCCGAACGACTTCATCGTGGAGCTGAGCGCCCCGGACTTCGAGCGGCTCAGCCCGTACTCCGGGCAGCTCGGCGACGAGCTGTCCGGCATGGTCCGCGACTACGCCAAACAGCAGCGGTACACCTTCATGGGGACCATCAAGGTCCACCTGGAGAAGGCCGACGACCTCGACACCGGTCTGTACCGGGTCCGCAGCCGCACTCTCGCCTCCAGCGAGTCGCAGGACCCGCACGCCCGGCCGCAGGCCGCGCCGCGCTCCGGCCCCAGTGCCGTGACCAGCGGGGCCGGCTACCCGGCGGCCCCCGCCGGCGCGCCGCCCATGCCCACCTCCCCGCCGCCCGGCGTCCGCCCCCTGCCGCGCACCGGCGGTCCGGGGCCGGGAGCCGTGCCGGGCACCCAGACGCGCCGCTGGATCGAGATCAACGGCACCCGTCACCAGATTTCGCGGCCCACCCTGGTGCTGGGCCGCAGCACCGAAGCGGACGTACGCATCGACGACCCCGGCGTCTCCCGCCGGCACTGCGAAATCCGGGTCGGCACCCCCGCGACGATCCAGGACCTGGGGTCGACCAACGGCATCGTGGTGGACGGGCAGCACACCACGCGCGCTACGCTCCGCGACGGCTCACGCATCGTCGTGGGCAGCACCACCATCGTTTATCGGCAAGCCGAAGGGTGAAGCGGGGGCAATGTCAGAGCTGACCCTCACGGTCATGCGGTTGGGTTTCCTCGCCGTACTGTGGCTGTTCGTCATCGTGGCCGTACAGGTCATTCGCAGCGATCTTTTCGGCACCCGGGTGACCCAGCGCGGCTCCCGCCGGGGCGGCGCCGGTGACGGGCGCGCCCAGCGCGCCCAGGCCGCGCCGCCGCAGCAGCGCCAGCAGCAGCCCTCCGGCGGCGGCCGCCGCGCGGACCGCGGCCGCCGCGGCGCGCCCACCAAGCTCGTGGTCTCGGAAGGCACCCTGACCGGCACCACGGTGGCCCTGCAGGGCCAGACCATCTCCCTCGGCCGCGCGCACGACTCGACGATCGTGCTGGACGACGACTACGCCTCCAGCAGGCATGCCAGGATCTACCCCGACCGCGACGGCCAGTGGATCGTCGAGGACCTCGGGTCGACCAACGGCACCTATCTCGACCGGACCCGGCTGACCACTCCGACCCCGATCCCGCTCGGCGCGCCGATCCGCATCGGCAAGACCGTCATCGAGCTGCGGAAGTAGTAGGACCATGACGACCGGAGGGTGGGCAGCGTGGCTGGGAAGGGGCTGTACCCGGAGCCGACGGGCGAGGTGCGCATGAGTCTTTCACTGCGCTTCGCCGCCGGATCGCACAAGGGCATGATCCGGGAGGGCAACGAGGACTCCGGTTACGCCGGCCCCCGCCTGCTCGCCATCGCCGACGGCATGGGCGGCCAGGCCGCCGGCGAGGTCGCCTCCTCCGAGGTGATCTCCACCCTGGTCCAGCTCGACGACGACGTCCCGGGCTCGGACATCCTCACCTCCCTCGGCAGCGCCGTGCAGCGCGCCAACGAGCAGCTGCGCGTCATGGTCGAGGAGGACCCCCAGCTCGAGGGCATGGGCACCACCCTGACCGCCCTGCTGTGGACCGGGCAGCGCCTGGGCCTGGTGCACGTCGGCGACTCGCGCGCCTACCTGCTGCGCGACGGCGTGCTGACCCAGATCACCCAGGACCACACCTGGGTGCAGCGCCTGGTCGACGAGGGGCGCATCACCGAGGAAGAGGCCACCACCCACCCGCAGCGCTCCCTGCTGATGCGCGCGCTGGGCAGCGGCGACCACGTGGAGCCGGACCTCTCGATCCGCGAGGTACGGGCCGGCGACCGCTACCTGATCTGTTCCGACGGGCTCTCCGGTGTCGTCAGCCACCAGACGATGGAGGAGACCCTCGCCAGCTACCAGGGCCCCCACGAGACCGTCCAGGACCTGATCCAGCTCGCCCTGCGCGGCGGCGGCCCGGACAACATCACCTGCATCGTCGCCGACGTCCTCGACGTCGACGGCGGCGACACCCTGGCCGGCCAGCTCAACGACACGCCCGTGATCGTGGGCGCGGTCGCCGAGAACCAAATGCAGCTCGGCGACAACGGCGCCATGCAGACCCCGGCCGGACGGGCCGCCGAGCACGCCCGCGCCCACCGGCCCGTACCGCCGCAGGGCGACGCCGGCGGCTTCGGGCCCCCCGGCAGCGGGGATCCGGCGATGGGCGGCATGCCGGACGGTTCCTTCGGCCCGTTCACGGACGAGGACTTCGTCAAGCCGCGGCGCAAGGGCCGGTGGATCAAGCGTTCGCTGATCATCGCGCTGGCGCTGGGCGTCGTCGGCGGCGGCCTCTACGGCGGCTACCAGTGGACGCAGACGCAGTACTACGTGGGCGTCAAGGACAACGACCACGTGGCCGTCTACCAGGGCATCAACCAGGACCTGGCATGGGTGAGCCTCAGCAGGCTCTACCAGGACCGCCCCGACATCGAACTCAAGTACCTCCCGGTGGACCAGCGCAGCCGCGTGGTGGACACCATCACCGTCGGCAGCCGCGACCAGGCCCTGCAGAAGGCCAAGGAACTGGGCACGCTCGCCGGCGCCTGCAAGAAGGAGGACGAGCGCCGCAAGGCCGAGGCGCAGCAGCGGGAGAGCGAGAAGCAGAACAGCGACCGCACGGGGGGCGCCGCCAAGGACCCCAACTCCCCCGAAGCCCGCAACAACGCCGTCCAGGCCACCCCGGCACCGTCCCCGGGCCCCACCCTCAGCGAGGAAGAGCAGAAGTTGGTCCCGCAGTGCAGCAGCGCATCGCAGTGAAGCCGTAGGGGGCCATCAAGCCATGTCAGCCATTTCTCCCATGCCGAACCCGAACACCACCAACACGACGACGATCAGCACCGAGGGCCCCCCGAGCCGGCGCAACACCGAGCTCGCGCTGCTGGCCTTCGCCGTGCTCATCCCCTGCTTCGCGTACGCCAATGTGGGCCTGGCCCTCGACGGCGAGATGCCCACCGGCATGCTCGGCTACGGCATCGGCCTCGGCCTGCTGGCGGGCGTCGGCCACCTGGTGGTGCGGAAGTTCGCCAAGTACGCCGACCCGCTGCTGCTGCCGATGGCCACGTTCCTCAACGGCATCGGCCTGGTCATCATCTGGCGGCTCGACCAGTCGCCGCGGCTGCAGGCCCGCAAGTTCTTCCACGCCAGCGCCACCAACCAGCTGCTGTTCTCGGCACTGGGCATCGCGCTGTTCGTGGCGGTGCTGATCGTCCTGAAGGACCACCGCATCCTGCAGCGCTACACCTACATCTCCATGGTGGCGGCGCTGATCCTGCTGGTCGCCCCGATGTTCTTCCCCGCGAAGTTCGGCGCGCGCATCTGGATCACCATCCCCGGCCTGGGCTCGATCCAGCCGGGTGAGTTCGCCAAGATCGTCCTAGCGATCTTCTTCGCGGGTTATCTGATGGTGAAACGGGACGCGCTGGCCCTGGCCAGCCGCCGCTTCATGGGCCTGTACCTGCCGCGCGGCCGTGACCTGGGCCCGATCCTGGCGGTCTGGGCGTTCTCGATCCTGATCCTGGTCTTCGAGACCGACCTCGGCACCTCGCTGCTGTTCTTCGGCATGTTCGTCGTGATGCTCTACGTCGCGACCGAGCGCACCAGCTGGATCGTCTTCGGTCTGCTGATGTCGGCCGTCGGCGCGGTCGCGGTGTCGACCTTCGAGCACCACGTCCAGCAGCGCGTCGACGCCTGGCTGCACCCCTTCGACGCGTTCAAGGACGGCAGCTCCGACCAGATCGCCCAGGCCCTGATGGCCTTCGGCTCCGGCGGGGTGTTCGGCACGGGCTGGGGCCAGGGCCACTCGGACCTGATCGGCTTCGCCGCCAACTCCGACTTCATCCTGGCCACGGTCGGCGAGGAGCTGGGCCTGGCGGGCGTCATGGCCATACTCCTGGTCTACGGCCTGATCGTGGAGCGCGGCGTGCGCACCGCGCTGGCCGCCCGCGACCCCTTCGGCAAGCTGCTCGCCACGGGCCTGTCCGGCGCGTTCGCCATCCAGGTGTTCGTGGTCGCCGGCGGCGTCATGGGCCTCATCCCGCTGACCGGTATGACCATGCCGTTCATGGCGCAGGGCGGTTCGTCGGTCATCGCCAACTGGGCGCTGATCGCCGTTCTCATCAAGATCAGCGACACCGCTCGGCGTCCCGCACCCGCCCCCGCCCCGTCCCCCGACGCCGAGATGACCCAGGTGGTCCGCCCGTGAACAAGCCCGTGCGCCGGATCGCCATCTTCTGCGGTCTCCTCATCCTCGCGCTGATGATCCGGGACAACTGGATCCAGTTCGTCCAGGCCGAGGACCTGAAGTCGAACAAGCACAACCGCCGGGTGACCATCGCCCGCTACAGCCAGCCGCGCGGCAACATCATCGTCGACGGGCAGGCCGTCACGGGCTCCCAGGAGACCAACGGCATCGACTTCAAGTACAAGCGCACCTACAAGAACGGCGAGATGTGGGCTCCGGTAACGGGCTACAGCTCGCAGGTGTTCGACGCCAACCAGATCGAGAAGCTCGAGGACAAGGTCCTCACGGGCGACGACGACCGGCTGTTCTTCAACCGCACGGTCGACATGATCACCGGCAAGGGCAAGAAGGGCGGTGACGTGATCACCACCCTCAACACCAAGGCCCAGGAGGCCGCCTTCAAGGGCCTCGGCGACAAGAAGGGCGCGGTCGCCGCGCTCGACCCGCGCACCGGCAAGATCCTCGCCCTGGCCTCCACGCCCTCGTACGACCCGTCGAAGATCGCCGGAGCGCAGGACGAGAAGGCCTGGAAGGACCTGAACTCCGACAAGAACCAGCCCATGCTCAACCGGGCGCTGAAGCAGACCTACCCGCCGGGCTCGACCTTCAAGGTCGTCACCGCCGCCGCCGCGCTCGAGCACGGCCTGTACAGCAACGTCGACTCCAAGACGGACTCGCCGCTGCCGTGGATCCTGCCGGACACGCGGGTGGCGCTGGAGAACGAGGGCAACATCCCCTGCAAGGACGCCTCGCTGCGGGTCGCCCTGCAGTACTCCTGCAACACCGTCTTCGGCAAGGTCAGCGCCGACCTGGGCAACAAGAAGATGATGGAGACGGCGGAGAAGTTCGGCTTCAACAAGCCGGTCGACACGCCCGTGCGCGCCGTCCCCAGCGTCTACCCCAAGGACAACCGCCCGCAGAACGCCATGGCCGGCATCGGCCAGGCCTCCAACCGCGCCACCCCGCTGCAGATGGCCATGGTGGCCGCGGCCGTCGCCAACAACGGCAAGCTCATGGAGCCGTACATGGTCGACAAGCTGCGCGCCCCCAACCTCAACGTCATCGAGACCCACCAGCCGAAGCAGATGAGCCAGCCGCTCTCCTCGGAGAACGCGCAGAAGCTGCAGAGCATCATGGAGACGGTGGTCAAGGAGGGCACCGGAACCGCGGCCCAGATCAAGGACGTCACGGTCGGTGGAAAGACCGGTACCGCCCAGCACGGTGTCGACAACAGCGGTAACCCCTACGCGTGGTTCATCTCCTACGCCAAGACCGGCGACGGCTCGCCGGTCGCCGTCGCGGTCGTCATCGAGGGCTCGGAGACCGTCCGCGACGACATCGCCGGTGGCAAGCTCGCCGCGCCGATCGCGAAGAGCGTGATGCAGGCGGTGCTCGCCACGGAGAAGTGATCCGGCTCACCCACCGCTTCCGCGGGCGCCTCCATCTGTACCGGTCGTATATCGGGTGACGGTGGCGCCCGGAAGGCGCCCATCGCGCCGGGTACGGTATGCCGGACAGCACACCGCCGGACCCACGCCGGTGAGGTCAGGAACACGGAAGGGCTGGAGCTATGGAAGAGCCGCGTCGCCTCGGCGGCCGGTACGAGCTGGGCTCGGTGCTCGGCCGCGGTGGCATGGCCGAGGTCTACCTCGCCCACGACACCCGGCTCGGCCGCACCGTCGCCGTGAAGACGCTGCGGGTGGATCTGGCCCGCGACCCGTCCTTCCAGGCCCGGTTCCGCCGTGAGGCCCAGTCGGCCGCCTCCCTCAACCACCCGTCGATCGTCGCCGTGTACGACACCGGCGAGGACTACGTGGACGGGGTCTCGATCCCGTACATCGTCATGGAGTACGTCGACGGGTCGACGCTCAGGGAGCTGCTGCACTCCGGCCGCAAGCTGCTGCCCGAGCGGTCGCTGGAGATGACCATCGGCGTGCTGCAGGCGCTGGAGTACTCCCACCGCGCCGGCATCGTCCACCGCGACATCAAGCCCGCCAACGTCATGCTGACCCGCACCGGACAGGTGAAGGTCATGGACTTCGGCATCGCCCGTGCGATGGGCGACTCCGGCATGACGATGACCCAGACCGCGGCCGTCATCGGCACCGCCCAGTACCTCTCGCCCGAGCAGGCCAAGGGCGAGCAGGTCGACGCGCGTTCCGACCTCTACTCCACGGGCTGCCTGCTCTACGAGCTGCTGACCGTCCGGCCCCCGTTCGTCGGCGACTCACCGGTGGCCGTGGCCTACCAGCACGTGCGGGAGGAACCGAACCCGCCGAGCATCCACGACCCCGAGATCACGCCCGAGATGGACGCCATCGTCCTCAAGGCGCTGACCAAGGACCCGGACTACCGCTACCAGTCGGCCGACGAGATGCGCGCCGACATCGAGGCGGCCCTGGAGGGCCAGCCGGTGGCCGCCACGGCCTCCATGGGTGTCGTGGGCTACGGCGACGACCAGCCCACCACCATGTTGCGCTCGCAGGACCACGCGGGCGGGCCCGGCCAGACGTCGATGATGCCGCCCGTCGCCGACGGCGGCGGCTACGGCGGCTACAACGACCACTCCGGCGGCCGCCGGGGCGCCGGTGGCGGCAGGAAGAGCAACCTCTCGACGATCCTGCTGGTCGTCGCGGGCGTCCTGGTGCTCGTCGGCGCCATCTTCATCGGCCGCTCGCTCTTCGGCGGGGGCGGCAACAACGACGAGGTGACGGTCCCGAAGCTGGTAGGCGAGACGCTCGCGGACGCCCGGAAGCTGGGCGAGAACGGCGACTTCAAGGTCGTCGAGGGCGAGAAGAAGTTCTGCGACCAGGACAAGGGCAAGATCTGCGAGCAGGACCCGGGCGTCGGCGCCAAGGTCAAGCGCGGCGGCGACGTGAAGGTCGCGGTGTCGCAGGGGGCGGAGAAGATCGCCGTCCCGGACGTCACCGGTCAGCAGTTCGACGCCGCCAAGAAGGAGCTCGAGGACAAGGGCTTCACGGTCACCAAGAAGGAAGAGGAGTCCGAGCGGACCCCCGGCGTGGTCACCGCCCAGGACCCCAAGGGCGGTGACAAGGCCGCCAAGGGCTCGGAGATCACCCTCACGGTCGCCATGGCCGCCGCGACCAAGACAGTCCCGTCCGTGGTCGGCCAGCCCTTCGACACGGCCAAGAAGCAGCTCTCCGACCTCGGCTTCAAGGTGGTCAAGGAGGAAGAGGACTCCACGACCGTCCCGGCCGGCTCGGTGGCCCGCCAGAGCCCCGACGGCAACACGTCCGCCCGTGCGAACTCCACGGTCACCCTCTACGTCTCCAAGGGCGGCGCGAAGGTCACCGTCCCGGGCGTGGTGACCCAGAAGCTCAAGGACGCCAAGAAGGCGCTGACGGACGCGGGTCTGAAGATCGGCACCATCAACGGTCCGCAGGACGACAACGCCGTGGTCATCGTCACCGACCCGGGGGCCAACACCCAGGTCGCGAAGGACACCCCGGTCAACATCACGACCACGGGTGGCCCCAACCCGCCCTCCACCGGCGGCCAGACCGGTGGCACGACCGGCGGCAACCAGGACATCGGCGGCCTCTTCGGCGGCTTCACCGGCGGTCGACGCAGCTGATCCCCACCACGCGGTACGCGAAAGCCCCGGCACCCTCGGAAGGGACGCCGGGGCTTTCGCGTGCCGCTAGCGCAGTTCCTTGGGCGGTGTGCGCTTGCCGTCGACCTTTTCCGTGCGTTCCAGCTCCGCCCAGACGACGTAGCGGTAGTCGGAGGTGTAGACCGGCGTGCAGGTCGTCAGCGTCAGGAAGCGGCCCGGCTTGGTCTTTCCCGATTCCTTCGGGACGGGGTTGATGACGTCGACGTTGAAGCGCGAGGTCTCCTTCAGCTCCGCGAAGACCTTGTAGACGTACCAGACGTCGCGCGTCTCGAAGACGACCGCGTCACCGGTCCTGATCTTGTCGATGTTGTGGAACTTGGCGCCGTGCCCGTCGCGGTGCGCGGCGAGGGTGAAGTTGCCCTGCTTGTCCCAGGGCATGGCCGCCTTCACCGGCTCGCGGTAGAAGCCGGCGACGCCCTCGTTGAGGACCTTGCCGCCGGTGCCGGGCTTGACCAGCACCTCGCCGTTGCGCATCGCCGGTACGTGCAGGAAGCCGATGCCGTCCTTGGTGTCCAGGGCGCCGGGGCCCGTGGCCGCCGGGGACTTCGCCCAGTTGTCGCGGACCTGGTTGCCCTGCTTCCTGGCCTCGCGGTCGGCCAGGACGTTCGTCCACCACAGCGAGTAGACGACGAAGAGGGCCATGATCACGCCTCCGGTGATCAGCAGCTCGCCGATGACGCTGACGGTCGCGGCGATACGCCCCCGTACACGGTCGGTCTGTGCCACGGACGTTCGTCCCCCGCTTCGCTGTTCCCGCACGCCTGTGTCGTGCCCGGCGTGTCATGGCGTGTCTCAGTTGACGAGCGCGTCCGGCTTTCCCTTGCTCCGGGGGCGCTCGTCGACCATCTTGCCCCACACGATCATGCGGTACGTACTGGTGAACTCGGGGGTGCAGGTCGTCAGCGTGATGTAGCGGCCGGGCCGGGTGAAGCCGGAACCGGCGGGGACCGGCTCGATGACCCGGACATTCGCGGGGGACGTCTGGTCCAGGCGGCTCGTCATCTCATAGGTGTAGAAGGCGCTCCCGGTCTCCACGACGATCTTGTCGCCGGGCTTCAGCCGGTTGACGTACCGGAACGGTTCGCCGTGGGTGTTGCGGTGGCCGGCGAGCGCGAAGTTGCCCTTCTTGTCCCAGGGCATCGCGGTCCTCAAGGGTCCGTCCGCGTAGTGGCCGACCATGCCGCGGTCCAGGACCTTCTGCTTGCCGACGCCCTGGGCGATCGGGGCCTTCACGTCCAGCCTGGGGATGTAGACGATGGCGAAGCCCTGGCCCGGCGAGAACTCCCCCGCGGCGCGGGCGGCCGCGTCACCGTCGTTGGTGTCCCAGCTGTGCTGCAGGTCCTTGGCCGCGCCGCCCGCCTGCCGCTGGGCGATGACGTTCGTCCACCACAGCTGGTAGGCGACGAACAGCAGCATGACGACGCCGAGGGTGATGAACAGCTCGCCCACCGCCCGGCTGACGACCACGCCGACGCTGTCCCTGCGGGCGCGCGCGGCGCGCTGGGCGGCGCGGCGGCGCTCGGCGCGCCCGCCGGTCACGACGGGCGGCGCGGGCTCGACGCGGCGCAGCGTCATCGTCGGGTCGTCCTCGGGCGGCAGCGGCTGCGAGAGGGACGCCGTGCCACGGGTGTGGCCTGTGGTGCCGTACGGCTGCCGGGGGTCGGCCGCCGTCGGCCGGGGTTCGTGCTCCGGCCGGAGCGTGGTCACGCTCCGGCCTTGCCCACCACCGGGGCGAGCCCGGCCGAACGTTCCACCGCCCCCGTGTCACCGCAGGCGGCCAGCCAGTTGGCGAGCATCCGGTGGCCCCATTCGGTGAGCACCGATTCGGGGTGGAACTGCACGCCCTCGACCGGCAGGTCGCGGTGGCGCAGGCCCATGGCGATGCCGCTGTCGGTCCAGGCGGTGATCTCCAGCTCGTCCGGCCAGCTCTCCCGCTCCACCGCCAGCGAGTGGTAGCGGGTGGCTGTGAACGGCGAGGGAAGGCCCTGGAAGACGCCCTTGCCCTCGTGCGTCACCGCCGAGGTCTTGCCGTGCAGCAGCTCGGGGGCCCGGTCGACGACGCCGCCGTAGGCGACGGCCATGGACTGCATGCCCAGGCAGACGCCGAAGACCGGCACCCCGGTGTTCGCGCAGTGCCGGACCATGTCGATGCAGACGCCGGCCTGTTCGGGCGCGCCCGGACCGGGGGACAGCAACACGCCGTCGAAGCCGTCCTGGGCGTGGCCCGGTTCGACCTCGTCGTTGCGCCGCACCTCGCACTCGGCGCCGAGCTGGTAGAGGTACTGGACCAGGTTGAAGACGAAGCTGTCGTAGTTGTCCACGACGAGGATGCGCGCGCTCACCGCGTGTACCGCCATTCCGTCAGTGCGCCGTCGGCGGGCATGCCGTTGTCGACTGTCACGTCGTTGAACGGCAGCAGCGGTTCCGCCCAGGGGAAGACGTACTGGAAGAGGACGTAGACGACTCCCAGCACAAGCAGCAGCGAGATCAGCGCTTTCACCCACGCGTTGCCCGGCAGATGACGCCAGATCCAGACGTACATGCCCTACCCACTCGCCGATGGTCAGTAATGTGCGGCACCAGACTAAGGGGCGGCGGGGCGGAACCGGGGCGTCAGCCGGACAAAGCCGTGGGCCCGCCCTCGCCGACCGGCCGGGTCTCCGCCAGATGGCCCCAGACGATCAGCCGGTGGCTGTGTCCCCACTCCGGGTCGCAGGTGGTGAGCGTCAGATAGCGGCCGGGCTGCCGGTAGCCGGCCGCCGCGGGCACCGGGTCGATCACGGCGGTGTCGCCGGGCAGCGTCCGGTAGGGGCGGGTGTCGACGCGGTAGGTGAACCAGGTCGTCCCGTCGCCGATCACCACGGCGTCGCCGGGGCGCAGCTCGTCGAGGTCCTTGAAGGGGTCGCCGTAGGTGCGGCGGTGGCCGGCGACCGCGAAGTTGCCCTGCTCGCCGGGGCCGGCGGTGCGCTCGTAGTGGCCCAGGCCCTTCTTGAGCAGCTCGGTGCCGGTGCCCTGGAGGACGGGCTTGACCCATCCGGCGCCGAAGCGGGGGATGCGCATGACGGCGAACGACGCGCCGGGGCGGTACTCCGTCCGGGGCCCGGCGGGGACGGTCAGGCGGTGCTGCCCGCTGCCGGGGGGCGGCGGTGCGGGGGTGGCGCCAGGATCAGGGGGCGTTCCCGCGCCGGGGGGCGCTCCCGGGTCGGCGGCGTGCGGGGAGGGCGTGGCGGGCGGACGGGCGTCCCGCGCACCGGCCTCCGGTCCCGGCGCGGGCGCCGGTCCCGCGGCCCAGCGGTCCCGGAGGCGGCTGAGCTCGTCCTCCATGGCGCTGTCCGCGCGGACGCCGGTCCAGTACAGGACGTACACCACGAAGAGGACGATGAGCGTGCCAATGGTCAGGCACAGCTCGCTGAGCGTACGGACGACGAGTCGTAACCCCATCGCCGGCTCCCTCCCGGGTCACCCCACGGGCTTGGCGTAGTGGAGATCCACTGTGCCCGAGTAACCGGGCAGAGTCACCTTGTCGTGCTCGTCCACTTTCCAGCCGAGGCCGTACGCGGCCACGTACTGCTGGTAGTTCTGGATCGCGGGGGACTCGGCGAGCGCCCTGCGCAGCAGGCCGCGGTCGCCGATGGCGGTCACCTTGTAGGGCGGGGAGTAGACGCGGCCCTGGAGGATGAGGGTGTTGCCGACGCAGCGGACGGCGCTGGTGGAGATCAGCCGCTGGTCCATCACCTGGATGCCCTTGGCGCCGCCCTTCCACAGGGCGTTGACCACGGCCTGGAGGTCCTGCTGGTGGATGACCAGGTCGTTGGGCTGCGGCTGGGGGACGCCGGGGATCCGGGCGGTGGCGTTGGGCGGCGCGTCGGTGAGGGTGACGGTCAGTCCGGTGCCGTCGAGCCTGCGGGTGCCGGCGGCGTTCTCCAGGGCGGTGAGCCTGCGGTCCTGCGCGCTGCCGCCGTTGTCGCGCCGGGCGAGGGCGTCGACCTGGGCGCGGGCGGTGGCGGCGCTGTCCTCGAGGTCGCCGTTCTTGCGGCTGCGCTCCTGGATGAGATCGGACAGACGCAGCATGGAGTCGTCTGTACGGATGTTGGTGCCCTGTGCCGTGTTGAAGCTCATCCAGAAGATGAGCCCGGCGAGCGCGAAGACTCCGCCGGTCAACAGCCGTACCGGGCGGAACCGCCGGACGGGCGCGCTGGTGGAGTCCGCAGAGTTGCTCAACGTACCCTTATCCTCTCCGACGCCGCGGAAGCACTACGCTAACGGACGCCCGGGGGAAGGAAGCGTTCCCGTCGTTCCTGCCCCGGCGGACAGCCCGATGTAATCCCAGCGCGGTCACGCAGCGCATCGACAGGAGAGTTCCCTCGTGCCGAAGTCACGGATCCGCAAGAAAGACGACTTCACGCCGCCGCCGGCGAAGCAGCAGAACATCAAGCTGAACACCGGCCGGCGCTGGGTCGCACCGCTGATGCTGGCGATGTTCCTGATCGGACTGGCCTGGATCGTCATCTTCTACGTGACGAGCGGCGACATGCCGATCCAGTCCCTGCGCAACTGGAACATCGTGGTCGGTTTCGGATTCATCGCCGCGGGGTTCGTCGTCTCCACCCAGTGGAAGTAGTCGTCTCCACCCAGGGGAAGCAGTCGTTCCACACAGGGGAAGCGGCGGACGACCCCACCGTCCGCCGAAGCTCTGCCCTGAGCTTCCCTCGGAGTTATCCACACCCTCGTCCACAGTGGGGAAAAACTCAGAAGATCTGTGGATAACCTCCTCGAGGTTGACGCCGGTGTGACTGATCGCACGCGTTGCGTATCGATGGTCACACCGGCGCCTTCCAGCGGAATCGCAGCTCAGCGGGGCAGCGGACGTCACGAACACATGTTCCCCACACTGTGCACAGGATTCCCCGCCCGTTGTGGACAACCTGTGCGTCCACCGGTGTGAGTGACGTGCGCCAGGGCCGGCCCCGCACGCCCGCGCTCAGCCCAGCTGGAGCGTGCGGACGCCCACCACCGCGACGATCGCCAGCAGCGCCACCGCGCAGGTGAGGCGCTGGACGAGCAGCCGCTTCCCGCGGGGGGCGTGCACCATTCCGTACGCCACCGCCGTGCCCACCACCAGGCCGCCGACGTGCGCCTCCCAGGCGATGTTGCTCCAGGTGAAGGTGAAGATCAGGTTGAGCACCAGCAGGATGATCACCGGGCGCATGTCGTACTTCAGCCGGCGCAGCAGCACCGCCGTGGCACCCAGCAGGCCGAAGATCGCACCGGAGGCGCCCAGCGAGGGCTGGTTCGGGGCGGCGACCAGGTAGGTCAGCGCGCTGCCGCCGAGCCCCGCGAGCAGGTAGAGCGCCAGGTAGCGGGCGCGGCCGAGGGCCATTTCCAGCGGCGGGCCCAGCCACCACAGCGAGAGCATGTTGAAGGCCAGGTGCATCGGCGCCTGGTGCAGGAACATCGCCGTCAGCAGGCGGTACCACTGCCCCTCGGCGACGCCCTCCAGCGGGCCGAAGTCCGACAGGGCGGCGCGGCCGAACAGCTCGAGGCCGTCCAGCAGCACGGTGCCCGTGGCCATCACCGCGATCCACAGGGCGACGTTGATACCGAGCAGCACCTTGGTCACCAGACGGGGGTCCGCCGTCTGGACGCCGCCGGCGATCGTGCGCGGCGCGTTCGCGCTCGGGCCGTGGCCCGTCCCCGAACCGCTGCCCACGCACTCCGGGCACTGGAACCCGACCGAGGCGTCGACCATGCACTCCGGGCAGATCGGGCGGTCGCAGCGGGTGCAGCGGATGCCGGTCTCCCGGTCCGGGTGCCGGTAGCAGCAGACGGCCTGGTCGTTCATGCTCTCCCCTTGCCCCTGTCACTCACGGGCCGGTGTGCCCTGTCTGCGTGGCGCGGCCCCGCCCGTCATACGGACGGGCGGGGCGGCAGGTTCCCGTGCGGCCTCGCGGCCCCGGGATCAGCGCCGCTCGATGACCACCGACTCGATGACCACGTCGTTGACCGGGCGGTCGGTGCGCGGGTTGGTCGCGGTGGTCGCGATCCTGTCCACGACCACCTGGCTCGCCTTGTCGGTGACCTCGCCGAAGATGGTGTGCTTGCCCGTCAGCCACGCGGTGGGGGCGACGGTGACGAAGAACTGCGAGCCGTTGGTGCCCGGTCCGGCGTTGGCCATGGCCAGCAGGTAGGGCTTGGTGAAGGCGAGGTCCGGGTGGAACTCGTCCTTGAACTTGTAGCCGGGGCCGCCGGTGCCGTTGCCCAGCGGGTCACCGCCCTGGATCATGAAGCCGCTGATGACGCGGTGGAAGATCGTGCCGTCGTACAGCTTGTCCGTGGTCTTCGCGCCCGTCTCCGGGTTCACCCACTCCCGCTTGCCCTCGGCGAGCTCGACGAAGTTCCTGACCGTCTGGGGCGCGTGGTTCGGGAAAAGCTGAACCTCGATGTCGCCCTGGTTGGTCTTCAGGGTGGCGTAAAGCTGCTCGGCCACGGTCTACCTTCCATAGTCTTCGCTGACGACTGACGATCCTCGCACGGCGGCTTCGCGGCGAGTAACCACCAAAGCCCGGCGCGCGGCGGCGAACCATGGCATTGTCGACCGAAGCTCCCCTTTGACCCGGATGCCCGCCCGCACATGCCGCACCGCCCATCGGGGGGCATGATCTTCCAATGGGTGGAAAGGCGACAAACCATACGCCACCGAGGAGGAGGTTCTCGTGACCCGCAAGGACAGCGTGCGCGCCGCGACCAGCACCGCCAAGGACAGCGTGCGCCACGCCGCGGAAGTGGTGGCGCCCTACGCCGGCACCGCGAAGGACGCGGCCGTGCACTACGCGCATGAGGCCCGGACCCGGCTCGCTCCCATGGTCGCGGAGGCCGCGCACCAGGCGCGCTCGCAGTACGACGCACATCTGCATCCCCGGCTCGAGCACGCCCGGGATGCCCTGCCTCCCAAGATCGACCATGCGGCGGTCAGGGCCCGCGCGGTCGCCGAGCCGGTGCGGGACGAGGCGCTCTCCCGGGGCACCGCCGCGCTCGCCGCGCTGCGCGGCGAGATCTCGGCCGCGGACGTGGAGAAGCTGACCCGCCGCCGCGGCCGGTGCGGCCGGGCGGGCCGGGTGGCCCGGCGGCTGGCGGTGCTCGGCATCCTCGCCGGCGGCGCGGTCGCCGTGTGGAAGTGGTGGGACAAGCAGGCCAACCCGGACTGGCTCGTCGAGCCCCCGGAGGCCACCGAGCTCGCCGACCGCTCCACGCCGACGTCCGTCGACGGCAGCGCGCGCTCCGGCCTGGACCCGGAGGTGCAGGCCAAACAGGACCGGGCGGACGCGGAGGCGTCGTCCCCGGACGACAACGGCCCCACGCGCTGAGCGACGCGGTCACCGGCCGGCCCCGGGGCGACGGGCCCACTGCCCGCCGCCCCGGGGCCGTTCACCTACGCCACGTCAGCGCACACCGCCCTGCCCGCGCCGCACCGCGAGGCAGCCGACCGTGCCATCGTGGCCCACCGAGGTCACCAGCCCCAGCTCGCCGGGCTCGCCCTCGGTGGTCTCCCAGTGCGCGAGGAGCGCCGCGAGCTGCAGCGCGCCGCTCGCGCTGTACGTCTCGCCGAGCACGTCCTGCACCCGCAGAACGAGGGCGTCCGAGCCCGTGCCCAGCGCCCGGCCGCGCCCGCGGGTCTCGACGGCCCGCCAGCCGCGCCGGCCGGTGGACCCGGCCGACACCACCCGGACCTCGTCCGCCGTGGCACCGGCCGCCTTCAGGGCGTCCCCGACGCACCGGGCCAGACCCTCGGCGACAGCCGCCGGCCCCTGCTCCGGGTCACGGAAGCCGATCTCGCAGCCGACCACGCCGGCCAGCGTGCCCGTGGCGCGGGGCGGGGCGGCGTCGGAACGCTGCAGCACGAAGACCGCGCTGCCCTCGCCGACCACTCCTCCGGCGCCCAGCGCCCCGCTGCGGTGCCAGGCCCACGCGGTGTGCGGGCTCAGCTCCTCCACACCGCCCACCAGCAGCCGCTCGCTGTGCCCGTTGAGCAGGGAGTTGCGGGCATAGCGCAGGGCGGTGAGGCTGGAGAGCTGGCCTCCCGCGAGGCTGGCGTTCACACCGGTCAGGGAGTGCCGCATAGCGAACGCGCTGGCGGGGCTGTTCATCAGGATGCCGGGGAACAGCGCGGGGCTGACCAGGTACGGGCGCTCCTGCTCGTAGGTCTCACGGAAGAACTCGCCGAAGGCGCGGGCGCTGCCGGTGCTCGAGCCGAGCACCACGCCGGTGTGGCCGCGGCGCTCGTCCGGGATCTCCTCGACGAGGCTGTCCAGGGCCATCTCGCAGGCGGCCATGCCCAGCTTGGCGGTCCGGCTGTGGTTGCGCAGCCCCTTGCGGCCCAGGTACTCCTCCGGGTGGAATCCGGGAACGGGCCGCACATCCAGCGGCAGCCGGCCCTCACAACCCGCGGCGGCGAGGTCGTCGGCGTCCGCCTCACGGCCCAGTTCGCCCGTGCGCACCGCCTCGGCCAGCACCTTGAGCCCGGCTCCCGCCGCGCTGAGAACTCCGTAGCCGACGATGTCCGTGGTAATCGGATTGTTCATCACGCCACCTCCCCGAGCATGACGATCGCGTTGTTGCCGCCGAAGGCGAAGCCGTGGTTCTGGGCCACCCGCACCCTTGCGGGTCGCGACTCGCGCGGCACGCAGTCGAGGTCCGGGCCGAGCTCCGGATCGACGTCGCGGACAGTGGCGGTGGGCGGCAGGAACCCTTCGTACACCGCCATGCACGAGATCAGCGCGCCAAAGCCGCTGGCGGCCCCCATGGTGTGCCCGAGCATCGACTTGATGGAACTGATCGGCGGGACCTTGTCACCGAAGACCGCCCGAGCCGCCGCGACCTCGGTGGTGTCGTTGGCGCGGGTGCCGGTGCCGTGAGCGCACACGTAGTCGACGTCCTCGGGCTCCACGCCCGCGTTGCGGTGGGCGCGGCGGATGCACTCCGCGATCCCGTCCCGGTCCGGCTGGGTGGGGTGCTTGGCGTCGCAGGTGATGCCGTAGCCGAGAACCTCCGCGTAGATGCGCGCCCCGCGGTCCAGAGCCCGCTCCAGCGGCTCCAGGAGCAGGGCCACTCCGCCCTCCGCGGTCACGATGCCGCTGCGGTGCTCGTCGAAGGGGCGGCACACGTCGTCGGCGATGGCGCCCAGGCGGTGGAAGCCGGCGTGAGTGGCGCGGTTCACGGCGTCCGCGCCGCCGCAGATCATGTAGTCGGCGGCGCCGCTGCGCACCATGTCGTAGCCGTAGCCGATGGCGTAGTTGCTCGCCGAGCAGGCCGTGCCGATCGTCTGGGCCTCACCGGTCAGGCCCAGCTCGGTGTTGACCGCCGTGGCGATGCGGTTGGTGGGCGCCTGCTCGACAAGGGACGGATCCAGGCCGGCCAGGCCGCCCTCGAGCCACTGCTCCGTCAGCTGCTGGAAGACCTGGGCCTCGCCGTTGGTGGTGCCCATGCTGCTGCCGGCGCGCGCCTCGGAGAGTTCTCCGGCGCTCAGGCCGGAATCCTCCACTGCGAGCCGGGCAGCCGCGGCGGCGAACTGCGCGCTGCGCCCCCACCGCTCGTGGCCCACGCGCTCCAGCAGCAGCTCCGGGCGGAAGTCCCGCACCTCACCAGCGAGGGAGTGCTCGAATCCGCTGGCGTCAAAGGCCTGGATCGGCGAAATGCCGCTGCTCGCACGCTTGATGCCGTCAGTGAAGGCCGCGGCGCCGATGCCCAGGCTGCTGACGGCGCCGAGACCGGTGACCACGACGCGCGTGGTGTTCTCAGCCAATTACGTGTTCCTTTCGACGCCGACCCGGTAAGGAAATGGTCCGAACCCAGTCGTCCGAGAAATCAATTCACTTCGATCGAAGCCCCCGGTACCGGCCCGCACAAGCTCGACCATCGATACGGTGAGGGGTGCCGAAAGTGACATGACGTGTGCCCATGGAGGTAATACAGGCAGCGCTGAGAGCGCAATCGGCATTCTCGGAATCATTTTTACCGGTCGTCCACCTCACTTTTATGCCGCCCCTGCAGAGTCGCTTCCCGACAGCCCTCCACATGTCGTGACAGCGACCGAATCTGGAAGCAGGGATGACCGCAACTACCGAAGCCGGCGCCGAAGCCGCGTCCCACGCCCGGCTCGCTTTCGCACGTACCGTTGAACGGCACCTCGTCCACCGCGCTTCGGTGGCCGAGGTGTTCGTCACCGACTCGCTGCCGAACGGCACGGACCGGTTCCGGGCGGCCGCGCAGCTGCCGCTGTCCCACGGTTACTACCAGGACCACCTGCAGACGCCGGCCCGGTTCGACGTTCTCCTGCTGCTGGAGGCCGCCCGGCAGGCATCCACCCATGGCGCGCATCTGCACCTGGACCTCCCGCTGAACACCACGTTCCTGGTCAACGGGTGGTCCCTGCACCTGGACGAGCCGGACGCACTGCTCATCGGGGAGCGCCCGGGTGAGCTGGAGCTGACCGAGACCGTCACCCGGACGGTGGGCCGCGGCGGTCGGCTGCGGGCGCTGCGCTTCGACATGGAACTGGCCATGCGCGACCGCACGGTGGGCCGCGCCCACATCGAGGTCGGCGCGACGACGTCCGAGGAGTACGAGAAGCTGCGCTTCCTGCAGCGCAGGACGACCGCTCCGCTCACCTCGCAGCAGACGGGCCGGCCGGGCGGCGCCCCGGTGGACGCGGCGCGGGTCGGCCGCCTCAACCCGGCCAACGTCGTGCTCGGCGAGCCGGTCGTACGGGACGGGTTCGTCACCGCCGCCCTCTCGCCGCGCTTCGACAACCGGAGCCTGTTCGACCACGTCTACGACCATTACCCGGCGATGGTGCTGATGGAGGCGGCGCGTCAGCTGTCCTTCCTGGCGCTGGCCGCAGGCGACGGCACCCCGGCCGGGCGCGCCGTGGTGACAGGCGTCGAGGCGCGCTTCACCCGCTACGCCGAGCTGGACGGCCCGATCGAGGTCACCACTCCTGTCGCGACCGGCTCCGGCAGGCGTGAACACGAGTTCCCGGTGACCTTCATCCAGGACAGCCAGGCGATCGCCGAGATCGGCTTCACCCTTCGAGGAGACACAGAATGAGCAGCGGTACCGGGATCCCTCGCGTCCGGGCGATTTGGACCGACTTCCGTGGCGTCCTCACCCCACCGCTGCGCGAGACCATGGACGCGTTCAGCCGCCGGCTCGGGCTGACGCTGGAGCAGCTCACCGGCGCCATGCGCGCGGTCGGCGACACCTACGGCCTGGACATGATGGCCCCGCTGGACATTCCGCTGGTCAGCGAGGCGGAGTGGGCGCGGCAGGTCGAGGCCGAGCTGGCCTCGCGGTACGCCGTGGAGGCTGACCTCAGCGATTTCGGGGTCAAATGGTTCGAGCACCGGGAGATCAACGAGGCCTGGCTGGAGCGGATCCGGCGGGCCCATGACGCCGGTGTGTTCGTCGGCCTGATCTCCAACATGCCCCCCGAGTGGGACCGGCACTGGCGCACCATGGTCGCGCCGGAGGGCCTCTTCGACGACCTGCTGCTCTCCTTCCAGACCGGCTGCCGCAAGCCCGACCCCGAGATCTACGCGATGGCGGAGAAGCTGGCGAACGTGGCTCCGCACGAATGTGTGCTGATCGACGACACCGCGGTCAACTGCACCGGTGCCGAGGCCGTCGGTTGGCAGGCCATCCACTTCACCGACACCGACGCCGCCATCGCGCGCCTCGACCAGCTGCTGGCCTGAGCCGGATCGCCGGCCCGACGCCACCAACGACCCCAGGAGTACCCACTGATGTCCCGAACCGTCCTGGTCACCGGCGGCAACCGCGGGATCGGGCTGTCCATCGCCCAGTCCTTCGCCGAGAACGGCGACAAGGTAGTCGTCACCCACCGCTCGGGTGAGCCTCCGGAGGGGCTCGCCGGTGTGCGCTGCGACGTCACCGATTCCGAATCACTGCGGCGCGGCGTCGAGGAGGTGACGGAGCGCTTCGGTCCGGTCGAAGTACTGGTGGCCAACGCGGGCATCACCCGCGACTCGCTGTCGCCGCTGATGCGCGTGGAGGACTTCGAGGAGGTCATCGACACCAACCTCGTGGGCGCCTTCCGGGCGGCCCGGCTGGTGGCGCCGGGCATGATCACCGCCAAGCGCGGCCGGATCGTGTTCGTCTCCTCGGTGATGGGCTTCATGGGCTCGCGCGCGCAGACCAACTACGCCGCCTCCAAGTCCGGGATGCTCGGCCTGGCCCGCTCCCTGGCCTGGGAGCTGGGCAAGCGCAACATCACGGTCAACATGGTCACCCCCGGCCTCATCGAGACCGACATGATCGAGGCGGTCACGGACAAGCGCCGCAAGGACCTGCTGAGCCAGACGCCGCTGGGCCGCACCGGTACCGCCCAGGAGGTTGCCGACGCCGTGCGCTTCCTCGCCAGCGACGCGGCGGCCTTCGTCACCGGCGCCGCGCTGCCCGTCAGCGGCGGCCTCGGTATGGGCGCGTAGCCCTGCTCCTCTTGCCCTTCCAGTCCTTCATAAACCCGCATTCCCCGATAAGGAGTTCGTCATGACCAACGAGGAAGTTCTCGAGATCGCCATCGCCATGGGCGAGATCTTCAACGACGGCAACGAGGGCACGGCCCAGCGCCTGGTGGCCGAGGGCTTTGTCGACTACGAGGCCCCGGAGGGTGCCCCGACCGGCCCGGACGCCTACGCCAACACCGCTCGCTGGATGCGCGGTGTGTGGAAGGACGCCCGCTGGGAGATCGTCGACGCCTTCGCCAGCGGCGACAAGGCGACGCTGCGCGTCGTCTTCTCCGGCATCCACGTGGGTGAGTTCATGGGCATAGCGCCGACCAACAAGCGGGTCGAGGTGCAGCACATCCACATCTACCGGATCGCCGACGGCAAGGTCCACGAGCACTGGGCCGTGCGCGACGACATCGAGCTCGCCCGTCAGCTGGGCGTCTGGGACCGCCCGAAGGTCGGCGCCCCGGTGGCGGCCGCGTAAGCACGTACGCCCCGTACGACGGCGGGCGCGGAAACCCTCGGGTTTCCGCGCCCGCCGTCGTCGTATGCGAGCCACATGGCCGATGCCCGCCGACGCCGGTCGCGTCGGCGGGCATCGTCGTTACGCGGGTCGGCCCAGCCCGTGCAGCAGTGTGTCGACCACGGTCTCGGCGAGCGCGTCGGGCTCACCGCCGCGTACCGCGAGCTCCTCGGCCGCCTGCTCCAGCAGCAGGTGGTAGACCCGGCGGGCCCAGATCAGGTCGACGTCCGTGCGCAGCACGCCGGCCTGCTGGGCGCGGTCCAGCAGATTCAGGCAGGTGTCGAAGATGCCTTCGCGGACCGCAGCGGCCTCGGGGTCCGCGGGGACCTGGTCGCCGATGGTGAACCGCCACGCGCTCTTGATCTGGACAACGTTCGCGGTGATCTGGTGCAGCGCGACCAGCGGCGGTGCGGTCTGCGGCCGACCGGCCTCGATGGCGTCGGCCACCTGGCGGTAGGCGAAGCCCGCCATCGCGTCGATCAGCGCCTCGCGCGAGGAGAACCGTCGGTGGATGGTGGTGCGCGCCACTCCTGCGGCGGCGGCGATCTGACCGAGGCTCGCAGTCGGATCGTCGCCGAGCACCCGCTCGGCCACCTCCAGGATCGTGCGCACGGTCCTCTCGGCGTCCGCGCGCAGCGGCCGGTCCTGCTCTGACTTCGACACGAATGTCCCGCCTCTCTTGTGGGCCGGCGGCACCAGCCGCCGCGAGCACTACACCAAAGTAACATGCACCCCCATTAGCGCTACAGAGCTGTTGCACTTTCTGGATTTTCAGATACCGTCGTGTTGCGACAGCGGGTCAACCCGCAGCTAACGAGGAGTGGATTGAGTAATGAGCGCCCAGACTGACCAGCCCGGCTGGATCGAGACGTACGAGCACATCGCCGGCGCCCCGGCAGCCGGCCCGGCCGAGGTGCAGAAGGTTGGTGTCCTCAAGGTCGGCAACGCCGCCGCGCGCCGGGTGCTGGTACTGCTGGGCGGCCGCGAGGGCGGCTCGAACGTCTTCCTGCACACGGCCCGCAGCCTCGCCAAGGCCTCCTCCGACCTGCAGGTCTGGGCCATCGACCGGCGCGAGCAGAACCTGGCCGACCTCGCCACCTTCGCGGGCGGCCTCGAGCACGCCACCGAGTACTACCTCGACGGCCACTACCAGAGCATGACCGGCACCGACGCGCCCTACGCGGCCGAGTGGGGCCTGTCCGTCCTCGTCGGCGACGTGCGCGAGGTCGTCCGCCAGGCCGCCGCCGGCGGCGAGCGCGAGGTCGTGCTGGGCGGCGTGTCCGTCGGCGCCACCGCCGTGCTCTCCTACGCCTCCTGGGACTTCGACGGCACTCCCGGCTACTCCGAGCTGGCCGGTCTCGTCGTGGTCGACGGCGGTGTCCACAACGCCTTCTCCGGCGCCGGCATGGAGTTCGAGCTTCCGCTGGAGGCCGCGAAGGGCTGGCTGTCGCAGATCCAGGGCGACGCGATCTTCGAGAACTTCACCAGCACCGCCATCGGCCTGGGCGAGCGCCCCGAGTCCGCGGCCGTCTGGTTCCAGCTGGCAGCGCGGCACGCCGTTGAGGACCCGGAGGGCGTCTCGACCCTCGCCGAGCGCCTGCCCGAGGCCCTGCGCCCCGACCGCAAGGTGACCAACGCCGGCCTGCTGGGCTGGCTGTTCGACGCCGAGCGCCGCATCCCCCCGTACGCCGTCCACGCCGGCCACCTGGACGACAACGGCGCCTGGGTCGACGGTGGCCCGGTCCGCCTGTCCACCGTCGCCGAGGCGTTCGCCGGCCCGGGGCGCAGCAGCTGGCTCTGGTACACCCTCAACCGCGTCATGCTCGACTACGTCGCGGCCATGGACCTGGCCGAGAACGACGTCACCCGCCACCTGGGCCTGCGCCTGGCCCACGGCAAGGACATCGACATCCCGCTGTACGCCTTCCAGTCCGGCATGACCGGCGGCACGGTCGGCCAGGCCGCCGCCTCGGTCGCCGCCGCCTCCCGCATCCCCGAGGTGTCCGTCCACTCGGACTTCGCCCTGGCCCACCAGGACGTCACCTACGCGCAGTGGGAGAACAACCGCTTCCTGCAGACGCTCTCCCGCTTCATCGAGAACCTGCCGGCCCGCGCCCCCCGCGGCTGACCGACAGTCGCCCGGCTGCCTGCCGCGCCGCGCGGCAGGCAGCCGGGGCACCACCCCCCGCTTCCGTTCGCGCCCGCTTTCCGTCCCCTGCTTTCCGTCCATCCCGCACGGAATCTTCAGAACAGGAGTTCTCGGATGACGTCCGACGCCGCCGCACCCGAGTCACCCCCACGTGCGGGGTTGACGATCTTCATCGTCTGTCTCGCCCTGCTCATCGTCCCGCTCGGGCTCAGCGGTTCGCCCGTGGCCCTGCCCGCCATCGGCCAGGACCTCCACGCCGGAGTCGTGCCGCTGCAGTGGGTCGTCAACGCCTACAACGTCATGGCCGCCAGTTGCATGATGGCCGCCGGCGCCATCGCCGACCAGATCGGCCGCAAGAAGGTCTTCGGCTTCGGCATCGCGCTCTACGGCGTCTCCTCGCTGGGTGCCGCTCTCGCCCAGGACATCGTGCTCGTCGACATCGCCCGCGGCCTCGCCGGTGTGGCCGCCGGCGCGGTCATGACCGCCGGCGCCTCCGTCATGGCGAACATGTTCAGCGGCGCCGCCCGTGCCAAGGCGTTCGCGTTCGTCGGCGTCACCATCGGTGCCGGTCTCGCCCTCGGCCCGACGCTGTCCGGTCTGCTGGTGAGCAGCCTCGGCTGGCGTTCGGTGTTCCTCCTCCAGGTCGTGATCACGGTCGTGGCGCTGCTGGGCTTCGGCTTCATCCAGGAATCGCGCAACCCCGAGGCCAGCGGTGTCGACTGGCCGGGCACCATCACCTTCAGCCTCGCGCTGTTCGCCTTCACCCTGGCCATCATCGAGGGACCTCAGTGGGGCTGGGCCTCCGGCGCGACGCTGGGCCTGTTCGCCGGCTGCGTGGTCATGCTGATCGCCTTCATCATGGTGGAACGCCGCGCGACGCAGCCGATGTTCGACCTTTCCCTCTTCAAGGACGCTCGCTTCGTCGGCGTGAACCTGCTGGCGACCGCCGTTTCCTTCGGCTTCGTCGGCCTGATGGTCCTGCTGCCGTCCTACCTCGTGGGCTCCAACGGCGCCTCCGACAACGAGGCCGGACTGACCCTGCTGATGATGACCGCGCCCGTCTTCGTCTTCCCGCTGGTCGCGGGCAAGCTCGTGGCCGCCGGCGTCTCCCTGCGGAACGTGCTCTCCGGTGCCCTGCTGCTGGTCGGCATCGGCTGCGGCTGGCTCACCGTCATCCACCCGGGCATCGGCGCGCTGGGGCTCTTCGGCCCGCTGCTGGTCATCGGCATTGGCATCGGCCTGATCTTCGGCCTCATGGACGGCGCCGCCGTGAGCACCGTCCCGCCCGCCCGCGTCGGCATGGCCACCGGCATGTTCAACACGATCCGCCTGGCCAGCGAGGCCGTGGCCGTGGCCGGCATGGTGGCCGCGACGGTCTCCCTCGTGCAGTCCAAGCTCTCCGACGGGCTCTCCCGCTTCGCCGGCGCCGGTGATTCCCACGCTGTCGCCGACAGCGTGACCAGCGGGAACTCCACGGATGCGGCCGAGAAGGTGGCCGAGGGCAGCCGTGCGGACTTCCTGGACTTCATCGCCCAGGGTCACACCGACGGTCTGCGCGTGGTGCTCTGGGGTGCCGCGGCCATCTGCGCCGTCACCGCGGTGATCCTCTACGCCGTCCTCACCGACCGCCAGAAGGCCGCCCAGGCGGATGCCGGAGAGGCCCAGGAGGCCGAGAAGGTCACGGCCTCCGCATAGGACCGGGCGAGTGCGTAATCCCCCGGCGCGCTCGTCCCCGACCCGGTTGCCCGGTACACCACACGTACCGGGCAACCGGTGTTTTCACGGTGGGATCAGCCCACGGGAGCGGCGGTCAGTACCTGTCGCTGCAGCCGCTGCAGCACGGGCGAGGGCTCCAGGCCCAGTTCGTCGCCGAGGATCTTCCGTACGTTCTGGTAGGCGTGCAGTGCGTCCCCGCGGCGGCCGCTGCGGTGCAGGGCGGTGATGAACTGGGCGTGCATCCACTCGTTCAGCGGATGGGCCGCGACCACGCTGCGCAGCTCGGGAACGAGCTCACGGTGCAGGCCGAGGTGCATGTCGGCCTCGATCCGCTGCTCCAGCGCCCTGGTGCGGATCTCCTCGAGATGCCGCACGTGCTGCAACAGCACCGGCCCGCAGGTGACGTCCGCCAGCGCGGCACCGCGCCATACGTCCAGCGCCTGCCGCAGCCGCTCGGAGGCCGCCGCGTAGTCGCCGGTCTTGAGCAGCCGGTCCCCTTCCCGGGCGTGCCCGAGGAACAGCACGCTGTCCAGCCGTACCCGGTCCGGGCACAGGCTGTATCCGGAGGGCCGTGTCGTGATCAGGTCGTCGGGGACCGCTCCGGCCGGGGTCAGGCCGGCAGCGCTCTGCTCGAGGGCCCGGCGCAGATGGTAGATGTGCGTACGGATCGTCGATACGGCCGTGCGCGGAACGTCCTGGCCCCACAATTCCTCGAGGATGGCCGAGTTGTTGACATGGCGGCTGGGCTCCAGCAGCAACAACGACAGGATCTGGCGCACCTTGGGACCGCGGGGCGCAGGCAGGTTCCGGCCGTCGGCGGAGATTTCCAAGGGGCCCAGGACTCCGAAAGAAAGCACGCGGTGATCTCCTCGCTTCGCGCCGGCGCCTCGGCCGACGCATCGGACGATACAAACGCCGAACAAGGCCCGACAACGAATCGGGCCAAAGGGAGGGACCGCACTGCCACCGGAGGAACAGCACTACGTCGAAAGGAATAACGCCCGGTGTGCCGGACCGGCTCCGTCCGGGTGTCAGCGGGGCCGGGCGCCCGGCGCCAGTACGAGGACGGACGCCACGGCGTAGCTGCCCTTGACGAGCCTGACCTCACCGGTCAGCCGGAATCCGTGCGGAAGCAGCCCGGGGGCGATCCTGATGCGCAATCGCGTGCTGTCGAAGCGTACTTCGGCGTCCTGGAACGTGGGCCGGCGGTCGAGGCTGAGGGCGGCGATCGCCTTGTAGACGGCCTCTTTCACGGAAAAGAGCACCGACAGCCTGCTCTGCGGGCGTCGGGCGCCGGCCACCCAGTCGCGTTCCCACGGGGTGCACACGATGCCCTCGGCCTCCCGGCTCAGCCGGTCGGTGCGTTCGACGTCCACACCGACGCTGACGACGTCCCGGCAGCCGCTGACCAGGCTCGCGCCCACATGGCCCGCGCTGTGACTGATCGCGCCCTTCACCCCGGCGGGGAACAGCGGTCTCCGGCCGTTTCGCAGCACGGGCCCGGAGACCCCGATGGCCGACAGAGCACGCGCCGCGGCCAGCCGGCCCACGGTGAAGTCGCTCCGTCGGCCGGGGGCCATGGTGCGCCTGAGCGCCTCCTCAGCGGGATGCAGCGGTGCCGTCACCGCGGGGGTTTCGGACCGTATCAGCGCGCATGCCGCCCGGCCCCGGACGTTCGAGGTGAACAGGACGGCCGTGGGCACAGGCCCTCCCAGGGCAGCGGTCGGCGGGATTGCGGGCAGCGACCCGGCAGGGAACCCGCGAGAAGAGCGTAAATCCTCAGGGGCCTTGCCGACAGGGTTTCGAGAACTGTGGGCGGCCAGGATTCAGCTCGCTACGATGCGGCTTTGACCTTCACTCCGCCAGGGTTTCACCGCCGAGGAACCACCGTGTTTTCAATGCCACTTTATGAGTAGTCCATGGTGCGTACACCAGGCCACGCGCCGGGAGAATGGGGTCATGGACCTCCAACTGACCGGCAAGACAGCCGTCGTAACGGGTGCGAGCCGCGGCATCGGCCTCGCCATCGCGGAATACCTGACCTCCGAGGGCATGCGAGTACTCGGCACCGCCCGCACCGTTACTCCCCAGCTGGCCGCGCTCGGCGGGCCAGCCTTCTCCGTGGACCTCAGCCGGCCCGACGGCGGAAAGCGCCTCGTCTCCCACGCGCTCGAGGAGCTCGGCGGCATCGACGTGCTGATCAACAACGTGGGTGGCGGCGTCGAGGGAGTCGACCTGGCCGAGGGATTCCTCTCCCTGGACGACGCGACCTGGCAGCGCTCACTGGACATCAACCTGCTGAGCGCGGTGCGGGTGACCCGGGCCGCCCTGCCCAGCATCATCGAGCGACGGGGTGCGATCGTGAACATCTCGTCGATCGGCGCCCGCGCTTCCTACCATCCCGTCGACTACGGGGTCGCCAAGGCGGGACTGACCAATCTGAGCAAGGCACTGTCCGAGGAATTCGGTCCCCGGGGTGTACGGGTCAACACCGTCACCCCCGGCCCGACGCTGACGCAGAACTGGAAGGACCCCGAGGGTTATGCCGGGGACCTGGCGAAGGCGGCCGGGCTCGGTTACGACGAATTCATGGCGCGGCTCCCCGCGACCATGGGCATCAGCACCGGCCGGCTCGCCGAGCCCGCCGAGGTAGCGGCGCTGGTCGCGTTCCTCGCGTCACCGCTGGCGGGGAGCATCACCGGCGCGGACTACCGCGTCGACGGCGGGGTACTGAAGGCCGTCTGACCCACTTACCCCACAGGGGCCGAGTGGCGTCAGTCGGCGACGGCGCTGATGGAGCGGAACACCAGGTCACCCATCTCCCGCCAACGGTCGGGCAGATCGGATCGCCGATGCAGGGCGTCGGAGACATGCTGGACGCCGAAGAACCCGGAGACGATGGCGCCGGCCGCCACCTCCGGCACCACGTCGACGCGGAGCTGGCCGGCCTCCTTGGCGTCGGCGAGGAGGCTGCTCAGCAGTTCCGTCCACCCCACGTACGGCACCGGCAGCGGAGCGTTGAACAAGGACCGCTCGAGCTGCAGACGTGCGCTCGCCTGCACCACGACGTCCCTGTGGAACGCGAGGGCGACGCGGTCGAGCAGTTCGCGGCAGGTCTCCAGCGGGGGCAGACCGAGGGCCTTCACGTCCTCCAGCAGGATCGGCCAGCGCGCGTAGTGCTCCTCGACGAGCGCGACGGCGAGGCTCTCCTTGTTCGTGAAGTGGTGGTACACGGCCCCCTTAGTCATGCCGAGTTCCTCGGCGACGCCCTGGAGGGAGGTCCCCGAGAAACCATGCTCCGAAAAGAGCTTCGCTGCCGCGCGCAGTATCGCTGCCCGGGTCTGCACGGCCCGGTCCTGGCTGGGGTGGGGGCGCTGCTCGGTCAACGAGCGGCGCCTGGTCCATTCGGCGGGGACTCGCGTCACGTTGAACGTTCCTTTCGACGGACGCGCGCCGAACGGGGCGTCCCGGGCGGGTGCTTGGCATCACAGCGATATCCCAATCGAAATATTCCTTCCGGAAGGTATATTTCCTGCTGGTCGACGGGGGTGGGCCGCTGGGCCCGACCACACGATCGACTGTGCTTTGATCCAAGCAAAACAGGGGGGATCACGGTGCCAGTCACCGCACATCCAATGCTCGATTTTCGTCAGTGCGACATAATAGATCACGAGACGGGCCTTTCGTTCGACCGGCCGTTGCCGCGCACATTGGTGCACAAGAGTGCCGTTTCCGAGGTCTTCCTCACGGATGTGGCGCAACTGGGGTCCGGCCGGTTCGCCGTGGCCGCGCAGTGGCCGCGGGACCATGTGATGTTCCGCCCGAGCGCGCCCGGGACACTCGACCCTCTTCTCCTCGTGGAAACGGTTCGTCAGTCCGCGATCGGCGTTTCCCACCTCTACTACGACGTACCGGCAAACCATGCCTTCGTCCTCACCGAGCTGGACTTCGACATCGACGGCGCGGCCACCCGGCCCGCGGGTGATGAGCCTCCGGCAGTCTTCATCGACCTCACCTGCACCCACAACTCCCCACGGCCTGGCCGGCTCGATATGACCATGGAGGCAGTCGTCAGCGTGGACCACCGGCGTCGCGCCCGGGTGGGCCTGCGCTGGCGGGCCGTTGATCGGGAGCAGTACGCCAGGATGCGCTGGCGCGGTGCGTCGCCTTCCGCGGCCGCGCCCCTGCCGCCCACCGATGCGGCCATGGTGTACGAGTCGGAGGCGATCTCCCCGGAGACCGTGGGCCGCCCCAACGCGCGGGACGTCGTCCTGGCCCCTTTGACCGACGGAGACTGGCGACTTCGGCTCGACCCCGGCCATCCGGTGCTGTTCGACCACAGCTGCGACCACGTACCCGGCATGGCCCTGCTCGAGGCGTTCCGGCAGGCGGGATCGATCACTGGCGGGCACGGTGCGCGAATGCCGTACGGAGCCAAGGTGCGGTTCACGGCGTTCGGCGAACCGGACGCACCGGTGACCATCTCGGCCGGACGGCCGGACGGGGGAATCCAGCGGGTGACGGCCGTTCAGGACGGCGTGACGCTGGCCGAGGCGACGCTGAGGAGCGGCACGTGCTGACCGCCACCAGCAGCCCCGCCGGGAACATCGACGCCGCGAACCCCCTGGCCGCTCTGAACCCGCTGGTGGCTCTGACCGAGCGCTCCGTGACGGACGTCGAGCGCCTGCACAGGCTGACGCCCGAACTCGCCGAGGCCATCACGGACGCGGGCTTCGCCCGGCACTTCGTCCCCCGGCGGTGGGGCGGTACAGCGGGAACGTTCACCGCCGCCCTCTGGGCAGTGGCGGCCGTGGGCGAGACCTGTGCGTCCACCTCCTGGTGCGCCGCCCTCTACGCCGCGCACGGGCGCCTGGCGGCCTACCTTCCGGAAGCCGCGCAGTACGAGCTGTGGGGCGACACGCCCGACGTCCGCATCGCCGCCGCCGTGGTCCCTCCGGCGGGCGAGGCCACCGCGACCGACGGCGGGTGGCGTCTCGCCGGACGCTGGTCGTACGCCAGCGGCGTCGACCACGCGCACTGGATCCTCCTGTCGAGCCTCACCGGCACCGGTGCCGAGCGGGTCGTCCGGGTCTTCGCCCTACCGCGGGCCGCCGTCGAGGTCCTCGACACCTGGCGCAACGCCGGACTCAAGGGCACCGGCAGCCATGTGGTGGTCGTGGACGACGCGTTCGTCCCCGGGCACCGGACCTTCACCCTGCCGGACCTGGCCCGTACGGACCCGGGTGCCGCCCGCTGCCACGCGATTCCGTACCAGTTGGTCGCCGGCCTGCAGTTCGCGGCGCCCGTGTTGGGTGCCGCACACGCGGCGCTGCGGAACTGGACCGCGGGTGTCGCCGCCCGGCGCGGTCCCGACGGAAGCCCCGCCTCCCCCACCGCCGGTGCCCGGCGGACGCTGGCCCTAGCATCGGCCGAGATCCACGCGGCGGGCCTGATGCTGGAAGCCGCGGCCCACCGGGCGGACGCGGCGGAGGTGACCCCCGTGACTGTGGCCGAGAACGTCCGCGACGCCTCCGCGGCCGTGCACCAATGCGCCACGGCCGTCGGCCGCCTGATGAAGGCCGCCGGAGCGCGGGCCCAGGCCGAGGGCGACCCGTTGCAGCGCCGATGGCGGGACGTGACCGCGGCGGCGGCCCACGGCGCGCTGGGCTTCGAGGCGGCGGCCGACCACTACGCGCAGGCGGTGCTGGGTGCGGAGGGTGCCCGGTGACCGGAAGTGTGGCGTTCTTCGATGTCGACGAGACACTGATCAGCGGCAAGAGCATGTGGAGCTTCTGGAACCACTGGGTCGTCACGACCACTGAAGGTCCCGTGGAGCGGGATCCCGTCGAGCTGCTCCCCGACCTCTCCCGGCTGACCAGGGCGGATGCCAACCGCGCCTACTACCGCCTGTTCGCCGGGGTCTCGGCGGACCGGCTCGGGGAAGCCGGCCGGTCCTGGTACGCCGAGTACCGCTCGCGCCCCGACGCGGCCGTCATCACGACCCTGCTGGAGCTGCGGCGGCATCAGCGGCGCGGCGACCGGGTGGTGCTGGTGTCGGGGTCCTTCTCCGCCTGTCTGACGCCCGTCGCCGAGGACCTGGGGGCAGACCTGGTGCTGTGCACACGCCAGCTCACGGACCCCGAGGGTGTACTCACCGGCGAAGTCCTGCGACCGGTCATCGGTGAGGGCAAGGCCGCGGCCGTCGCCGCTACCCTCGCCGACTGGGCGGTCGCCCCGGGCGACTGCTTCGCCTACGGGGACCACTCCAGCGACCTGCCCATGCTGAGCGCGGTGGGCCATCCCGTCGTCGTGGGTGGCGACCCGGTTCTCGTGGAGCACGCCCGCCGGCCCGGCTGGCGCGTCCTTCCGGCCGTCGCGGGGCCACTGGACACGCCCACGGGAGGCGGTGGGGAGAGACCAGCCGTGTCGACGCTCTGAGTGACGGACCCGTCGCGCACAAATACCGTCGCAAAGGTATGTTTTTGCGTGACGGGTCGTCCGAAACGAGGAGTGACGGTGGCGAAGCAGGAAAGAGCCCTGCGCACACGCGAAGGGGTGCTCGACGCGGCCGCGGAGGAGTTCTCCGCACATGGATACGCGCACACGACCATGCAGGCCGTGGCGGCACGTACCGGCATGACCAAGGGCGCCCTCTACGGACACTTCCCAACGAAGGACGACCTCGCGGACGAGCTCGTGCGACACGGGGAGGCCGTGTGGGATGAGCTGAACGGCCAGGCCGACGCAGCGGGTACGGGGCCCGTGACGGTACTCCGGGCGCTGGTCCTGGGGCTGGCCGGAAGCATGAGCAGCGACACCAGGGTGCGGGCGGCGTTCCGCCTCAGCAGGGACCGCACCGCCGCCGGGCATCCCGGCGGAGAACTCCTGGGCAGCGTGCACCGGAACTTCGCGAGCCGGATCCTCTCCGCCCAGGGCGCCGGGGAGGTGGGGCGGCACCATCCTCCGGAGTCGGCCGCCCGTCTGCTGCTCGCCATCGTCATGGCGCAGCAGTCGGTGCCGCTGGCGATCGGCGATCAAATCCATTCAACCTGGCCCGAGTTCGCCTGGAGCATGGCGGCGGCCGCATTGACGGAACATTGACGGCGCGAAACATACCTACTCAAAGGTATGTTACTTTTCCGCCAGTCGGCGCCTTGGGGCTGGAGGGGGCGGCGACACCGACAGAGGTGTACCGAACGAAGCGCCGGTGAAGGCAGAAGGCTTCGCCTACCGGCGCCTCACATCAAGGGGGAAAGATGTCGGAAGCCGCCCTGGGGAGGGATTTCGCCGAGGCACTGCGTGATGGCCTGACGCGAGCGATCACCGCTCCAACTACCGGGCACAGCGGAACAGTCAGGCGCTTGGCGTCCGTTCCGTCCATCACCACGTCGCGGCCCCACGCAACACTGCTGCCCGGCGAAGCCGAACTGATCCTGCACCGCTTCCACTTCCTGCTCCCCAGCGAGCTGGACGCCGAGGACCGCCGGTCGCCCGAGGTCCGATCGGCACTCACGGAAGGTGCCCGACAGCTGCTCGCCGACACTCAGGACAACGCCGGGACGTCGCGCCCGGGGAGCACCGCCACCGGCGGCCGGGCTCCGTCTGCCGCGCCGTGGTCGGGCCTCCGGATGGATCAGATCGCCACGGCCTGCACCCTGCTCAAGGAGTGTGCGCTGCTGCAGATCGTCGACGAGGAACGCGACGCCGACAAGGCGACTCTGACACGGGGATTCGGCGTTCTGCGTGCGCTGAACTCGGCCATAAAGCAGCGTCTGAAGGACCAAGCGGCCAGGATCGACGACAGTCTCCGCAGCGAACGCCGCAGGCTCGCCCGCGATCTGCACGACCAACTCGGCAGTGAGCTGGCCGTGGCCATGCGCCGCATCGAACTGCACGAGGCCGAGGCGAAGGGCTCACAGCACCTGATGGCAGCGAAGTCCTCGGTCCGGGAAGCCATGGACCACACGCGGGAGCTGATCTTCAACATCCGCAGCCACGCGGTCACGCCCCCACTCTGTGAGGGGCTCAGGGCCTTCGTGGCGAAGGCCGCGCCGACAGGCGTCGACATCGACATCACGATGACGGGCAACGAACTCATCGTCCCCGAAAACGACCGGCATGAGATCTTCCTGGTGGTGCGCGAATGCCTGCGCAACGCCTTCGCCCACGGCGAGGCCAACCGGGTCAAGGTCAGCATGCGCGTCACCCGCCGCTGGTTCCACGCGCGCGTGACCGACGACGGCGTCGGATTCCCTGCGGACCGCCCCGGCTGCCCCACGCCCACGTCCCATGGCCTTCGCTCGATGAACGAACGGCTCGAAGGCATCGGCGGACGACTCCGCATCGACAGCGAGCCGGGCGAAGGCACCTGCGTCGAGATTCACGTCCCGCTGCATGGGCGCGCGTGAGCGCCCATTCCACGAACAGTCCTACAGGAGTTTGTTGTGCGTAAGGTGCTTATCGCCAACCGTGGCGAAATCGCTGTCCGTGTCGCTCGTGCGTGCCGGGACGCGGGGATCGCCAGTGTG
>NZ_JBITZS010000011.1:0-246279 GCF_044547045.1 Streptomyces sp. NPDC053048 | reverse complement strand
CGACTACGGCAACTACGCCCGCGAACACGGCGACCTCGGCCAGGCCCGCGACCTGATCGCCGAGGGCGAGAACGGCTTCCGCGAACTCCTCGGCCCCGCCCACCCCATCAGCACCGGCATGCTCTCCAACACCGGCCTCGTCCTGCAGGCCGCCGGCGAACGCGCCGAGGCCCTCACCATGTTCGAGGCCGCCCTCGCAGGCCTGTCGGCCACCCTCGGCCCCGACCACCCCTGGGTCCTGGGCTGCGCCCTCAACGCCGCCGGCGGCCGCAACTTCAACGGCCGCCTCGACATCGCCCAGGAACTCAGCCGCGACACCCTCCGCCGCGCCCGCCACGCCCTGGGCGAGGACCACCCCTTCACCCTCTCCTGCGAGGTCGCCCTCGCCATGGACCTGCGCGGCCTGCGCGAACACGAGGAGGCCGGCAAGGTCGAGGAGAGCGCCCTCCAACGCCTGACCCGCACCCTGGGCGCCCAGCACCCGCACACCCTGGCGGCCCGGCAGAGGGTACGGCCCTACTGGGACTTCGAGCCCTACATGGGGTGAGGCGAGCGGAAACGTCTCCGGCGAAACGCCACCGGGCCCCCACCGCTTCGGCGGTAGGGGCCCGGACGGATATCAGCGCTCAGTCCCGCCCGAATTCGTCCGTGATGATCGTCAGGCCGACGACCCCTGGAGATCACTTCGGCTATGAACTCGGCGTCCTGGTGCTGCCAACGGCCCTCAGAGCCTCGGGACGCGCCTTCCTTCAGAAGGGTGATATCGGACGCGAATCCGTTCAGATAGCCGGGAAAGTCGATGCGAACGTCGGAATGTCCAGGCTGAGCTCGTCGCTGTCGGCCATCTTGATCATTCAGTCCCGAGGGAACTTCCCGGTCTCCAGCGTCACGCCCAGCGTGGTGTCGGTCAGGTCGATCGGGTCGCCGAAAGCGAGCTTGCGGATGGTGCAGTACTCGCCGTCCTTCGGCATCGTGTGCACATGGCACTGCCCGGTGTACGGGTCGGCGATCACGTACACCGGGATCTCACCGGCGGCGTAGGCGGCCTTCTTCTTCCCGTAATCGTTGTCTCGGGTCTCGCGGGAGATGACTTCGAGAACGAACTCGACGTCCTGGTAGCGCCAATTCCCCTTCTCATCGGGTTCCGCGCCCTCGGACACCTTGTACAGGTCGGGCGCGAATCCGTTGCTGTAGCCGGGCAGGTCGAGGCGGACGTCCATTTCGATCGGGCTGTCCGGCCCGAATCGGGCGGCCAGTTGAAGCAACACACTCTTGATGATGGCCGAGTGCGTGCGCCTCTGCGGCGACATGACGATTGCCCCCTCAACGATCTCGCCCTTGAATCCCTCGGGGACGATCTCGTAGAGGAGCTCGAACATGTCGTCGAAGCCCTGCTCGTCGTTGTCGGCCATCTCGGTCCTGTCGATCAGTGCGACGGTCACTGTGGCGCTCCTCCCCGCTGCCGCTGATTCTCAGCAGCCGCGCAGTACAACGATACGCACGGGCATCCGGACACGCCCCCGGCCCGATCCCCTCGCACTGTCGTGCGGGGAACCGGGCCTTCGTCCCGGCCGCGTCCGTCACGCCGCGACCGGAACCTCCAGGTCGCCGGTGGTGGCGGCCAGTGCCGGTGTCAGGGCGAGTTGCAGGACCTGGCGGACGTCCGAGACCGGGTGGACGTCCAGCGTGGCCAGGATCTCCGCGGGGACGTCGTCCAGGTCCGGCTCGTTGCGCTTGGGGATGATGACCGTGGTGACGCCCGCCCGCTGCGCGGCCAGCAGCTTCTGCTTCACGCCGCCGATGGGCAGGACGCGGCCCGTCAGGGAGACCTCGCCGGTCATCGCCACGTCCGGCCGCACCTGGCGGCCGGAGAGCAGCGAGGCCAGGGCCGTCGTCATCGTGACGCCCGCGCTCGGGCCGTCCTTGGGGACGGCGCCCGCCGGTACGTGCAGGTGGACGCCGCGTTCCTTGAAGTCGGCGACCGGCAGCTCCAGCTCGGCCCCGTGCGAGCGCAGGAAGGAGAGCGCGATCTGCGCCGACTCCTTCATGACGTCGCCCAGCTGGCCGGTGAGGGTCACGCCCGCGCCGCCGGTCTCCGGGTCGGCCAGCGACGCCTCGACGAAGAGGACGTCGCCGCCGGTGCCCGTGACCGCCAGGCCCGTGGCCACGCCGGGGACGGCCGTGCGGCGCTCGGCCGGGTCCTGGGCGGACTCGGGCGTGTGGTGCGGCCGCCCGATCAGCGGGCGCAGCTCGTCGGCGCCGACGGTGAAGGGCAGCTCGCGCTCACCCAGTTCGTGCTGGGCCGCGATCTTGCGCAGCAGCCTGGCCACCGCCCGCTCGAGGTTGCGCACGCCCGCCTCGCGCGTGTACTCGCCCGCCAGCTTGCGCAGGGCCCCGTCCTCCAGCGTGATCTCGCCCGGCTCCATGCCGGCCCGCTCCAGCTGCCTGGGCAGCAGGTGGTCGCGGGCGATGACGACCTTCTCGTCCTCGGTGTAGCCGTCGAGGCGGACCAGCTCCATGCGGTCGAGCAGGGCCTCCGGGATGGCCTCCAGGACGTTGGCCGTCGCCAGGAAGACGACGTCCGAGAGGTCGAGCTCGACCTCCAGATAGTGGTCGCGGAAGGTGTGGTTCTGGGCCGGGTCGAGGACCTCGAGCAGGGCGGCCGCCGGGTCGCCCCGGAAGTCCGAGCCGACCTTGTCGATCTCATCGAGGAGGACGACCGGGTTCATCGAACCGGCCTCCTTGATGGCGCGCACGATCCGGCCGGGCAGCGCTCCCACGTACGTGCGCCGGTGGCCGCGGATCTCCGCCTCGTCGCGGACGCCGCCGAGCGCCACACGGACGAAGTCGCGGCCCATCGCGCGGGCGACGGACTCGCCCAGCGAGGTCTTTCCGACACCGGGCGGGCCGACGAGCGCGAGCACCGCGCCCCCGCGCCGCCCGCCGACCACGCCCAGCCCCCGATCGGCGCGCCGCTTGCGCACCGCCAGGTACTCGGTGATCCGTTCCTTGACGTCCTCCAGGCCCGCGTGGTCCCGGTCGAGCACGGCCCTGGCGCCCGGGATGTCGTAGGCGTCCTCGGCGCGCTTGTTCCAGGGCATCTCCAGAACCGTGTCGAGCCAGGTGCGGATCCAGCCGCCCTCGGGGCTCTGGTCGGAGGCGCGCTCGAGCTTGCCGACCTCCTTCAGGGCGGCCTCGCGGACCTTCTCCGGCAGGCCGGCGGCCTCGACGCGGGCGCGGTAGTCCTCGGACTCGTTCTCCGGGTCGCCGTTGAGCTCGGCGAGCTCCTTGCGGACGGCCTCGAGCTGGCGGCGCAGCAGGAATTCGCGCTGCTGCTTGTCGACGCCCTCCTGGACGTCCTTGGCGATGGACTCGGCGACGTCCTGCTCGGCAAGGTGGTCGCCGAGCCACTTCACGGCGAGCTTGAGCCGGGCCACCGGGTCGGCGGTCTCCAGCAGCTCGACGCGCTGGGCGACGGTCAGGAAGGGCGAGTAGCCGGAGTTGTCGGCGAGGAGTGAGACGTCGTCGATGGCCTGGACGCGGTCGACCACCTGCCAGGCGCCGCGCTTGCGCAGCCAGCTGGTGGCGAGGGCCTTGTACTCCTTCATCAGCTCGGTGACCGCACCGGGCACGGGGTCCGGGGTGATCTCCTCCATCGGGGTGCCCTCGACCCACAGGGCGGCGCCGGGGCCGGTGGTGCCGGCGCCGATCCGCACCCGGCGGACGCCGCGGATGAGGGCGCCCGGGTCGCCGTCGGACAGCCGGCCCACCTGCTCGACCGTGCCGAGTGTGCCCACGCCCGCGTAGGTGCCGTCGACGCGCGGCACCAGCAGCACGCGCGGCTTGGCGCCCGAGCCCTCGCCGGTCGCCGCGGCCTGTGCCGCCTCGACGGCGGCCCTTACCTCCGCGTCCGAAAGGTCCAGGGGTACGACCATGCCGGGCAGCACCACCTCGTCGTCGAGCGGCAGCACGGGCAGGGTGAGCGGTGTGGACGTCGAAGCCATGATCTCCCCTTCGGCAGGCAAGTTGAGCTATGCCGACTCAATGCTCGGGCTGCCTCGCTTGTTCCCGGGGTCCGGGCTCTGTTCGCTGTGGGCGATCACGGCGCTGTCCCCACCGTGCGAAAACGCCGGCCGGGCCGAAAATCAGCCCGACCGGCGTTCGAGAAACTCTCGGGAGCTCTCAGCCCCGGCGCAGCGCGTCCTCGCGCTCCGGCTCCGGCTCCGCCACGCGCTGGCGCGGCACCGGAAGCGGCAGCACGCTCTCCGCGGCACCGCCCGGAGGGGGTGGGGGCGGCGGCTCGTCGCGGAGCAGCGACCGGCAGGCGATGCCCGTCAGCAGCGCGATCGGGTGGCCCCAGCTGGCCAGCGGGTCGACGAGCTCGATCAGGTCCTGGGCGCACATCGCCCCGGCTATGCCCAGCAGGAGCCACTTCCAGCGGCTCGGCAGCAGCCCCGACAGTGCGCCGACGGACGCCATCAGGCCGAAGCTGATGCCGTAGTCGAGGCGGTGCAGCGAGGCCTCGGGCAGCCGGCCCGCGGCGACCGCGCCCGCGACGGGCAGCTCCGTGGCCAGCGTGGCCAGGACGTGCCCGGCGAGGAAGACCCCGGCCGTGCGGGCGCCGCCGACGCGGCGCTCCAGCGCCGTCATCACCAGGGCGAAGACCGGAACGTAGGCGGAGTACAGGCCGCCTGCCACCCACAGGGCGCTGGCGACGAGGACGAACAGCGGCTGGTCGGCCAGGTGGGCCGCGTCCGTGCTGGACTCGCGCAGCAGTTCGTCGACAGTGGCCTCGTCGCCGAGGTGGGTGTAGAGGGCGGTGGCGACGAGGACCAGGCCGTAGAAGAAGGTGAACGGCGTCCCGGTCGGCGTCGGCAGCAGTAGGCCGAGCCCGCGGAGCACACGCCGGCGGCGCGAGGGCGCCGCTTCGGTTTTCACGTCGGCGTCAACCGCAGTCACCCGGACCGAGCCCCTTTCCCCGCGGGCCCGTCCGGCGTTCGAAAGACCCGCACTGGAACATTAAGGTGCACAGCCGCCCGCCGATTCAACCCCTGGACGTGACTCCGGTCACCCTTGTCAACCTCTTGACGCGCGGTCGCGTCGGCGGGGCCGTCGCCGATCATTGAATCGATCACTGAGCCGATCACTGTGGAGGCATGCGAATGACCGTCCCGGACACCCGGCAGCAGTACGCCGGCGACGCACCCGTCACGATCGAGCGCCGCGAGGGCCCGCACGGGGAGGTCGTGCTGCGGCGGCGGGGGGCGCACTACGAGATCATCGCCAACGGCTGCTTCCTGATGGACACCGCCGACGGCCGTTCCGAGCGCCTGCTCGTGGACGCGGCCCTGGGCGCGCTGCCCGCCGGCCGCCCGGCGCCCTCGGTCCTGATCGGCGGGCTGGGCGTCGGCTTCTCGCTGGCGCGGGCGGCCGGAGAGCCGCGCTGGGGGCGGATCACCGTCGTCGAGCGCGAGGCCGCGGTGATCGACTGGCACCGCACCGGTCCGCTGGCCGAGATCTCCGGCCGGGCGCTGGCCGACCCCCGGACGGAGATCGTCCACGACGACCTGGTCACCTATCTGCACACAGCGGATATCCCTGACGCCCCGCACGCCCGCTTCGACGCCCTCTGCCTCGACATCGACAACGGCCCCGACTGGACCGTCACGGACGACAACGACAGCCTCTACTCCCCCTCGGGCCTCGCCGCCTGCCGGGCCCGGCTGACCCCCGGCGGAGTGCTCGCCGTCTGGTCCGCGCAGCCCTCCCCGGCATTCGAACAAACCCTACGGAATGCCGGGTTCGCCGGGGTTATTACTGAAGAGATCACCGTTGCCCGAGGCGTCCCCGACGTGGTCCACCTCGGCATCCGCGCCGCGTAGCCGAGCCGCGCCGGGTGCCCGTACCCTGCCTTCCACAGCTGCACGACTGCCAGCGAAAACGCATTCGGAAGACGCTAGGGGCGGGGCGCATGGAGCAGACACACATCGGCCCGAACGGCGCCGCAGCCTCTGCCGGGGCGCAGCGCCGGGTACTGATCGTCGAGGACGACAGGACGATCACGGACGCCATCGCGGCCCGGCTGCGGGCCGAGGGATTTCAGGTACGTACCGCGGGCGACGGGCCCGCGGCGGTGGACACCGCCGAGGCATGGCAGCCGGACCTGCTGGTCCTGGACGTCATGCTGCCGGGCTTCGACGGGCTGGAGGTCTGCCGCAGAGTGCAGGCCCAGCGCCCGGTGCCCGTGCTGATGCTCACCGCGCGCGACGACGAGACCGACATGCTGGTCGGTCTCGGCGTCGGCGCCGACGACTACATGACCAAACCGTTCTCGATGCGCGAGCTGGCGGCCCGGGTGCATGTGCTGCTGCGCCGTGTGGAGCGGGCGACGCTGGCCGCGCACACGCCGCGCAGCGGCATCCTGCGGCTGGGGGAGCTGGAGATCGACCACGCGCAGCGCAGGGTGCGGGTGCGCGGCGGGGACGTCCACCTGACGCCGACGGAGTTCGACCTGCTGGTCTGCCTGGCCAACACCCCGCGCGCGGTCCTCTCGCGCGAGCAGCTGCTGGCCGAGGTGTGGGACTGGGCGGACGCCTCGGGCACCCGCACCGTGGACAGCCACATCAAGGCGCTGCGCCGCAAGATCGGGGCGGAGCGGATCCGTACGGTCCACGGTGTCGGGTACGCGCTGGAGACACCGGCGGCATGACGGCGAGGGGCGGCCGGCGGTGGCCGCGCGGTGTGTGGAGCCGGGTCTGGGAGGCACTGCGCCCCCTGGACCCGTACCGGTCGGTGAAGGCGGCGCTGGGCGCCCTCGTCATCGGCTCGGTGGTGATCACGACGTTCCTGGTGTTCGTCGCGATCCACTCGGCGACCGAGCTCCGGGTGATCACCATCTTCTCCATCATCGCGTCACTGCTGATCACCCAGTTCGTGGCGCACGGGCTGACGGCGCCGCTGGACGAGATGACCGAGGTCACCCGGGCGATGGCACAGGGTGACTACACCCGGCGGGTGGGCGGCGGACGGCGGGACGAGTTCGGCGACCTGGCCACCGCCTTCAACCGCATGGCGGCGGACCTGGAGGCGGTGGACACCCAGCGCAAGGAGCTGGTCGCCAACGTCTCGCACGAGCTGCGCACCCCCATCGCCGGGCTGCGGGCCGTCCTGGAGAACGTGGTGGACGGCGTCTCGGCCGCCGACCCCGAGACCATGCGCACGGCCCTGAAGCAGACCGAACGGCTGGGCCGGCTGGTCGAGCAGCTGCTGGACCTGTCCCGGCTGGACAACGGGGTGGTGCCGCTGCGCGCCCGGCGCTTCGAGGTGTGGCCCTACCTCGCGGGCGTGCTCAAGGAGGCCAGCATGGCCTGCGGCAGCGGCTCCTCGCCGCGCGCCCGCAAGGACGTCCATCTGCACCTGGATGTCTCGCCGCCGGAGCTCACCGCGCACGCGGACGCCGAACGGCTGCACCAGGTGGTGGCCAATCTGGTCGACAACGCCGTCAAGCACAGCCCCCCGCACGGACGGGTCACCGTGCGCGCCCGGCGCGGCGAGGGCGCCCAGTCGCTCGCCCTGGAGGTCGTGGACGAGGGCCCCGGCATCCCCGAGGCCGAGCGGCACCGGGTCTTCGAGCGCTTCAACCGGGGCTCGGGCCCGCAGGGACCGGGCGGCGACGGCGGTACGGGCCTGGGGCTGGCGATCGCCCGCTGGGCGGTCGATCTGCACGGCGGGAGCATAGGAGTGGCCGAATCACCGCGTGGCTGCCGCATCAGGGTCACTCTTCCGGGCGGACCTCGAGAACAGACTTGACGTAGGGTCGGTGGTGGGAGCACACGTCCGGACCGGGCGTGGGGCGCGATGCGGCGAACCCAGAAGACCCCGGGGGAAGCGGAACCACCGGGTTTTCCCGCCATGTCATGCCCTGAAACCCGGGGCCGAGTGTGACTTAGGCGACGACTGGCCCGGGTGGCCTGCATCTAAGGTCCCGACAGGCGTAGCCTTTATTCCCGCTGTCCACCACCTTAGGAAGCGGAAGAGGGCGGTTGCCGCCGTGTCGCCACAGTCCCCCAACACCTCGAGCGTCTCGACCGACCAAGCGGGGCAGGCCAAGAGTCCTGCCGACGTGTTCGGTCCCAATGAGTGGCTCGTCGACGAGATCTACCAGCAGTACCTCCAGGACCCGAACTCGGTCGACCGAGCCTGGTGGGACTTCTTCGCCGACTACAAGCCGGGTCAGACGGCGGCCGCGCCGCCGACGGGGGCCGCGGCTCCCGTGACGCCGGGCGCTCCCGCGCCCGCGCAGGCCCCCGCGGCCCCGGCCCAGCCGGCCCCCGTGGCCCAGGCCCCCGCGGCCCCGGCCGCTCCGGCCCAGCCGGCGCCCGTGGCGAAGCCCGCCGCGGCCGCCCCCGCGAAGCCCGCCGCCGCGGCGCCCGCCAAGCCGGCGGCCGCCAAGCCCGCGGCGAAGCCCGCCGAGCCGGCCGCCGGTCCGGAGCTGGTCACCCTGCGCGGTCCGTCCGCCGCGGTCGCCAAGAACATGAACGCCTCCCTGGAGCTGCCGACGGCCACGTCCGTCCGCGCCGTCCCGGTGAAGCTGCTGTTCGACCAGCGCATCGTCATCAACAACCACCTCAAGCGCGCCCGGGGTGGCAAGGTCTCCTTCACGCACCTCATCGGCTACGCCATGGTGCAGGCGCTGAAGCTGATGCCGTCGATGAACCACTCCTTCATGGAGAAGGACGGCAAGCCCACCCTCGTCAAGCCCGAGCACGTCAACCTGGGCCTGGCGATCGACCTGGTGAAGCCGAACGGCGACCGCCAGCTCGTGGTGGCGGCCATCAAGAAGGCCGAGACCCTGAACTTCTTCGAGTTCTGGCAGGCCTACGAGGACATCGTCCGCCGCGCCCGCGTCGGCAAGCTGACGATGGACGACTTCACCGGGGTCACCGCGTCGCTGACCAACCCCGGCGGCATCGGCACCGTGCACTCCGTGCCGCGCCTGATGCCCGGCCAGGGCCTCATCATCGGCGTGGGCGCCATGGACTACCCCGCCGAGTTCCAGGGCACCTCGCAGGACGCCCTGAACAAGATGGGCATCTCCAAGGTGATGACCCTGACGTCGACCTACGACCACCGGGTCATCCAGGGCGCCGCCTCCGGCGAGTTCCTGCGGATCATGCACCAGCTGCTGCTCGGCGAGAACGACTTCTACGACGAGATCTTCCAGGCGCTGCGCATCCCCTACGAGCCGGTCCGCTGGCTCAAGGACATCGACGCCTCGCACGACGACGACGTCACCAAGGCCGCCCGCGTCTTCGAGCTGATCCACTCCTACCGGGTCCGCGGCCACGTCATGGCCGACACCGACCCGCTGGAGTACCGCCAGCGCAAGCACCCCGACCTCGACATCACCGAGCACGGCCTCACCCTGTGGGACCTCGAGCGCGAGTTCGCGGTCGGCGGCTTCGCCGGCAAGTCGATGATGAAGCTGCGCGACATCCTGGGCGTGCTGCGCGACTCGTACTGCCGCACCACCGGCATCGAGTTCATGCACATCCAGGACCCCAAGCAGCGCAAGTGGATCCAGGACCGCGTCGAGCGCGGCCACTCCAAGCCCGAGCGCGAGGAGCAGCTGCGCATCCTGCGCCGGCTGAACGCGGCCGAGGCGTTCGAGACGTTCCTGCAGACGAAGTACGTCGGCCAGAAGCGCTTCTCGCTGGAGGGCGGCGAGTCCGTCATCCCGCTGCTGGACGCCGTGCTGGACGCGGCCGCCGAGGCCCGCCTGGACGAGGCCGTCATCGGCATGGCCCACCGCGGCCGCCTCAACGTCCTCGCCAACATCGTCGGCAAGTCCTACGCGCAGATCTTCCGCGAGTTCGAGGGCAACCTCGACCCGAAGTCGATGCACGGCTCCGGCGACGTGAAGTACCACCTGGGTGCCGAGGGCGTCTTCACCGGCCTGGACGGCGAGCAGATCAACGTCTCGCTGGCCGCCAACCCCTCCCACCTGGAGACGGTCGACCCGGTCGTCGAGGGCATCGCCCGCGCCAAGCAGGACATCATCGGCAAGGCCGGCACGGACTTCACCGTCCTGCCGATCCAGCTGCACGGCGACGCGGCCTTCGCGGGCCAGGGCGTCGTGGCCGAGACCCTGAACATGTCGCAGCTGCGCGGCTACCGCACCGGCGGCACCGTGCACATCGTCATCAACAACCAGGTCGGCTTCACCGCGCCGCCGGAGTCCTCGCGCTCGTCGATGTACTGCACCGACGTCGCCCGGATGATCGAGGCGCCGATCTTCCACGTGAACGGTGACGACCCGGAGGCCGTGGTCCGCGTCGCGCGGCTGGCCTTCGAGTTCCGCCAGGCGTTCAACAAGGACGTCGTCATCGACCTGATCTGCTACCGCCGTCGCGGCCACAACGAGTCCGACAACCCGGGCTTCACCCAGCCGCTGATGTACGACCTGATCGACAAGAAGCGCTCGGTGCGCAAGCTCTACACCGAGTCCCTCATCGGTCGCGGCGACATCACCCTGGAGGAGGCCGAGCAGGCCCTGCAGGACTACCAGGGCCAGCTGGAGAAGGTCTTCATCGAGGTCCGCGAGGCCGACACGGCCCCGGCCGAGAACACCCCGGCCCCGGCCCCGCTGGACGGCTTCCCGGTCGCGGTCGACACCGCGATCTCCCAGGAGGTCGTCAAGCGGATCGCCGAGTCCCAGGTCAACCTGCCCGAGAGCGTCACCGTGCACCCGCGTCTGCTGCCGCAGCTGCAGCGCCGCGCGTCCAGCGTCGAGGACGGCACGATCGACTGGGGCATGGGCGAGACCCTGGCCTTCGGCTCGCTGCTGATGGAGGGCACCCCGGTCCGGCTCGCCGGCCAGGACTCCCGCCGCGGCACCTTCGGCCAGCGCCACGCGGTGCTCGTCGACCGGGAGACCGGCGAGGACTTCACCCCGCTGCTCTACCTGTCCGAGGACCAGGCCCGCTACAACGTCTACGACTCGCTGCTCAGCGAGTACGCGGCGATGGGCTTCGAGTACGGCTACTCGCTGGCCCGCCCGGACGCGCTGGTGATGTGGGAGGCGCAGTTCGGCGACTTCGTCAACGGCGCCCAGTCGGTGGTGGACGAGTTCATCTCCTCCTCCGAGCAGAAGTGGAACCAGACCTCTGGTGTCACCCTGCTGCTGCCGCACGGCTACGAGGGCCAGGGCCCGGACCACTCCTCGGCCCGCGTCGAGCGCTTCCTGCAGCTGTGCGCGCAGAACAACATGACGGTCGCCATGCCGACGCTGCCGTCGAACTACTTCCACCTGCTGCGCTGGCAGGTCCACAACCCGCACCACAAGCCGCTGATCGTCTTCACCCCGAAGTCGATGCTGCGTCTGAAGGCCGCGGCGTCGAAGGTGGAGGAGTTCACCAGCGGTGGCTTCCGCCCGGTGATCGGTGACGAGCACGTCAAGGCGGAGGACGTCCGCAAGGTCGTGTTCTGCGCCGGCAAGGTCTACTACGACCTGATCGCCGAGCGGGACAAGCGCGGCACGACCGACACCGCCATCATCCGCCTCGAGCGCCTCTACCCGCTGCCGGGTGCGGAGCTCCAGGCCGAGATCGCCAAGTTCCCCAACGCCGAGAAGTACATCTGGGCGCAGGAGGAGCCGGCGAACCAGGGTGCGTGGCCGTTCATCGCGCTGAACCTGATCGACCACCTGGACCTGGCGGTCGGCGCCGACATCCCGGCCCGCGAGCGTCTGCGCCGGATCTCCCGGCCGCACTCCTCGTCCCCGGCGGTCGGCTCGGCCAAGCGCCACCAGGCGGAGCAGCAGGCCCTCGTGGCCGAGGTCTTCGACGCCTGACCTCGCCTTCGGGCATGAACCGGGCCCCCACCGCTTCGGCGGTGGGGGCCCGGTGGCGTTTCGGACGGAATACTGCGGGCAGGGCCGAGGCTGACCTGATCATGAGTGAGATTCTTGTGACGGGCGCGACCGGCAACGTCGGCCGGCAGGTTGTTGCCCAGCTCTTGGCCACAGGTGCCGCCGTGCGGGCGTTGGTGCGTGATCCCGAGTCGGCCGGGCTGCCGGAAGGAGTCGAGGTCGTCGGCGGGGACCTGTCCGTGCCGGGCACGCTGGACGAGGCGCTGACGGGGAGCGACACCGTGTTCCTGATCTGGCCTTTTCTCACGACCGAGAGGGCCCCGGCCGTGCTGGAGGCGATTGCACGCCATGCCCGCCGCGTCGTCTATCTCTCGTCGTCCGGTGTGAACGAGAACGCCGAGCGGCAGACCGACCCGATCAATCAGCTCCACGCGGACATGGAGCGCCTGATCGAGGAGTGCGGCCTGGAGTGGACCGTCCTGCGGTCGAACACCATCGCCTCCAACGCACGGGGGTGGGCGGAGCAGATCCGCACCACGCACGTCGTCCGCGGCCCCGACATCGCCGCCACGGCAGTGATCCACGAACGCGATGTCGCGGCTGTGGCGGTTCGCATACTGACCGATGACGGGCACGCGGGCGCGAAACACGTCCTGACCGGCCCGCAGGTACTGAGCAGGGCCGAGCAGGTGGAGAGCATCGGCGAGGCGATCGGGCGGACCGTGCGCTTCGAGAAGGTCCCCGTACAGGTCGCACGAGAGCGGATGCTCGCCGACGGCAGGCCACCTGCTCTCGTCGAGGCCCTGCTGGCCAGCGCCGAAACGCGGCCCGAGTCGAACGTGATCACCCCCACGGTGGAAGAGATCACCGGAGCGCCGGCGCGCACGTTCCGCTCGTGGGCCCAGGAGCACGCGGACGATTTCCGCTAGGTGCAGCGGCTCAGGCGGCGGCCGTCGCCATGCCCCAGTGGCTGAGGTGATAGGCGGTCCGCGAGATCAGCCGGGCCGCGTTGCGGTCCGCCTTGGCGGCTTGCCGCGGGGACGGGGTGACGGTCTCGGGCAGGCCCGGGGGCCGCAACGCCCCGTAGGCGGTGAAGCGGCGGGTGCCGCAGTCGTCGCAGCGCTGCTCGCCTTCGGCGGCGACGGTCCAGCCCCTGCGGTGCGCGCAGTGGTTCACGAGGCGGCCGATCACGCTCCTCATCGACGCGCCTCCGCCACGGCGTGCGCCACGATCCAGTGCGTGCGCGCCTCGGCGGTGACGCGGGGACGGTCCTCGGCCGCCGCGTTCCGGTGAGCGTCCTCCAGCGCGACGCACTCGGCGCACCCACCCAGGTACGGCCGCAGCCCGGCCGCGTTCCGCTCCTCGCGCGTGGCCAGCCGCAACGCGGTGGCGGGTGCCTCCCATTGCAGGCTCCTGTCGGGGGCCTGGAGCTGGACGCGGCTTTCGGTCTGCCCGATGACCTGGGCGATCCGGTTCTCACGGGTGTCCATCACGTAGGCACCGATTCGGTACGTCACGTCGATAACGCCTTTCACTGGTTCCTCACTACCTCCCCTGCATGACTGTCCGTGCCGGGGCCCTTACAGCGTGGCCGTGCCGGTCTAGGCTCCGGAAGGGGCGAGGTGTAGCCCATGTCGCAAGGACAACAGGGGAGTTGTAGTGCCCGCACGTAAGTCCAATTCCGGGCGCAAGCCGTCGGCCCGGCGGATGCTGGCTTCGGAGCTGGCGCGTCTGCGCGAGGAGTCGGGGAAGTCGCTGGCCGAGCTGGCGGACGAGACGACGTACGACCGGGCGTACCTGCACAAGCTGGAGAAGGGGGAGCGCATCGGGTCGCCGGAGGCCATCCGGGCGCTGGACGGGGTGTACGACACCGGCAATCACCTGAGCCTGCTGTGGGAGCTGGCCAAAGAGGATGCGATCGCCGACAAGTACAAGCGGTTCATGGAGCTAGAGAAGGAGGCGACGGACCGATATCAGTACGTTGTCAGCACCGTGCCCGGTCTGCTTCAGACCAAGGAGTACGCCCGTGAGGTGCTTCAGGCCGCTCAGCCTCGCAGCGACGACGAGGTGGAGGAACTCGTAGCCGCGCGATTGGCCCGGCAGACGTGGCTTTGTCGCGAGGATCTCCCGCCTTACCGGGCCATCCTGGATGAGGGGGCACTGTCCCGCACCCCCAAGGCGTCGAAGGCGTGGGAAGGACAGCTCAGCTACTTGCTCGAGATGGCCGTCCTGCCCAACATCACCATTCAAGTCCTGCCGTTTTCGGCAGGGCTACACGGACTCATCGGCACCTCGCTCAGCCTGTTGTGGCTGCCGGACGGCACGTCAGTGGCGTACACCGAAAATGCCTTCTCGGGCGACCTTATCGAGGATCCGGATCTCGTGGGGCGTCTACGCCTGGCCTACGATCTTGTGCGGGACGAGGCCCTCTCACCGCGGGATTCCGCGGAGTTCATCAGGCAGATCACGGAGGACAGCTCGAGATGCAATCCCCCCGAATAGACCTGTACGTCACCGCGTGGCGCAAGTCGTCCTACAGCAACCCCGATGGCGGCGACTGCGTAGAGGTCGCTGAATGGCGGAAGTCGTCCCACAGCAACCCCGATGGCGGCAACTGCGTAGAGGTCGCCGAATGGCGCAAGTCGTCCCACAGCAACTCCGACGGCGGCGACTGCCTACAGGTGGCTGACCACATACCCACCGCCGTCCCGGTCCGTGACAGCAAGGACCCCGACGGCCCGGCCCTCGTCTTCGCCACCCCCGCCTGGACGGCCTTCGTACGTGCCCTCAAGCGGACCGCCCCGTAGGCGCGCACCGCTCCGGCCGGAAGCCGCCCCTGCAGTTTGCGCGCGGCCATTGAAACCCCTGCCGTCACCCCGGTTGCATGTCCCCCTGTCATGTTTCGTGCCGGCGCCAGCCGGTTCCGGTGCGTACCGGAGGGGGAAACTTGCGTAAAACCAGAGCACGTTCAGGTAGACCGATGGCCGCGAAACGCGGCACAGGCATAGCAGGGGCGGCAGCGTTGATCGGCGCTGCCGCCCTTGTCGTCACCACTCTGCCGGGCCAGGCGCTCGCGGCCTCGCCGCCGCCCGAGCCCACCGAGGTGATCCCCGGGACCGGGACCTCCACCCCCGCCCTGGTCGACGGCATTCGCGAGGCCGCGAAGGCCACCGGCAGCGCCGCCGATGCCGCGCGTGGGCATCTCGCCGACAAGCAGTCGCGCTACCGCATCGCCAACCCCGGCCGTGACCTCAAGCCCGTCCAGACCGCCACCACCGGATCGTCCGAGACCGTGCGGCTGCAGCAGAAGCACCGCGGCATCGATGTCCTCGGCGGTCAGTACGTCGTGCGGATGGAGAAGAAGGACGGCAAGCGCGTCGTCACCGGTACCTCCGGCAAGTACTTCACCGCCCTCACCGCCGACACCAAGGCCGACGTCAGCGAGGAGACCGCCGTCGAGCGGGCCGTCGACGCGACGCTCGAGCAACTGGGCCGGGGCGACGGGTTCGGCCCGGACACGGGGGAGACGCCGCCGCTGACCGGCACCGCGCGCGGCCTGGTCGTCGTGCCCAAGGGCCCTGGCGTGCTCGCCCACCACGTGACCGTACGCGGCACCGACCCGGCCGGCGGGCAGCCGGTGCTGCGCGAGGTGTACATCGACGCCAAGGCCGGCTACCCCGTGCTGCAGTACAGCGGCATCAAGACGTTCCGGGGCCCCGCCGCCTCCGGCACCGGAAAGGCGGCCGTTCCCCCGGCCAAGTCCGCCGTCGCCGCCGAGCCCGGCGCCAAGGGCTCCGGCGTCACCTTCGACGGCACCACCGTCGAGCTGCAGCTCGCGCAGGACGAGGCGACCAAGCAGTACCTCATGCGCGACCACTCCCGCATGCGCGACAGCAGCAAGAACGTCCTGTCCACCTGGGACGCGCGCGGCAAGGACGTCAGCGAGACGTCCGGCACCTGGCCCGAGGGGATCAAGGAGTTCGCCTCCCAGAGCCCGCAGTTCCCCAAAGAGGCCACCGATTCCGGCGCCGTCAACGCTCACTGGGGCGCCGCCAAGGTCTACGACTACTACCGGCAGGTGCACGGCCGGAACAGCCTCGACGGCCGGGGCATGACGGTCAACTCCCTCGTCGGCGTCACCTATTTCGGAGGCTCCTACGTCAACGCCTTCTGGGACGGCACCAAGATGGTCTACGGCGTGGGCGACCAGGAGTACCGGCCCCTGTCGGCCGGCCTGGACGTCGTCGGCCACGAGATGACGCACGGTGTCGTGGAGAACAGCGCCAACCTCGTTTACGCCGGTCAGTCCGGCGCGCTCAACGAGGCGGTCGCCGACTACTTCGGCAACGCCATCAAGACGGACGCGTACGGGATCCCCATGGGCAGCCCCGACTCCGGGCTGCTGGGCGAGCGGCTGTGCCGTACCAAGACCCCGCGCGAATGCGCCATCCGCGACCTCAACGACGGGCGGACGACCTCCAAGAACTTCCTCGGCGTCACCTTCGCCGTCGACAACGGCGGCGTACACCTCAACTCCACTATCTTCTCCGGCGCCCTGTGGGACATCCGCGAGGACATCGACCGGACCCTCGCCGACAGGATCGTCTACAAGGCGCTCACCGAGTACATGACGCCGCTCGACGGCTTCACCGAGGGCCGCAACGCGGTGATCGCGGCCGCCAAGGCCCTCAAGGTCTCCGCCAAGGACCGCAACGCCGTCACCCGCGCCTTCAACGCCCACGGCATCGTCCCCAACTGGGAGAAGGCCCTCGGCGTCGACACCGACCAGCTGCTCGGCCGGCTCAACACCGCGAACTCGATGCCGGGCGCCGGCGGCGGCTGGTGGGTCGCGTCCAAGTCGAACGACAGCGGGAGCGAGCCGTACTCGGTCTGGGCCGGCAAGGCCGACGGCGGAGGTTCCCCCAAGCTCATCAGCCCCAATGACGGCCGCTACCACGTCAACCCCGCCACCGACGGCAAGAGCGTGGTGTGGGAGGCGCGCGGACCCCGCGGCGTGGACCTGTTGTCCCGGCCGCTCGCGGGCGGGCCGGTCAAGAAGCTGTGGTCCAACCGGCGGGGGATGCGCGGGCTGACCGTCGAGGGCCAGGTCGTCTCCTGGGCGGAGTCCCCGCGCGCCTCCGTGGGGCTGCAGGTGAAGTACCTGCGCTCCGGTGACAAGGAGCCGACCGGGGTGGGCCACCGCAGCACCCGGAACGCGACCTCGCACCACTCCCTCAGCGGCGGCAGGATCGCCTACGTCCAGCGCACCTACCAGGCGCGGCCGACCAGGGGCTACACGTACGCCGTCGAGGTCCTCGACATCGCCTCGGGGAAGACCACGGTGATCCAGCCCGCCGGGAAGCACCCCATGGGCGTGACCGCTGTCACCGGCAAGCATGTCTTCTGGCTGGCCGACGAGGTGAGCGACGACCAGGGCCGGAGCGCCGTCCGCCGCGCAAACCTCGACGGCACCGGCGTGGTGGACCTCAGCAAGGAGCAGGGCCCCGACGCCCTGTACGCGTCGGCTCTGACAGCCTCCGGCGACGCCGTGACCGTCACTTCGCAGACGCCCGACACGCAGTACCGCAACGAGACGAGTCCCAAGCTGTGGCAGTTCGCCGCGGACGGTACGCGCCTGGGCCGGGTCTCCTGCAACCGCGGTGAGCAGAGCGGTGCTGCCGCCGTCGGCGGCAGGCAGGTGGTGTGGATCGACGGCACCACCGGCTACAGCGACCTGGTCACCCGCACCCGCCCGGCGGGCAACTGCGGCTGAGCCTCCGGCGAAAGCAACCGGGCCCGTGTGGCGGGACGCCGCCGTACGGGCCCTCCCCGGGGCGCGGCCGAAAGTTGACCATCGGAACCCACGCCCCATTGATCTCCTTGCGCCTCACCGATTGCATGTCCCCCGACCACACATGTGCGACCACACATGTTCCGGCGTTCCGGCTCGGCCGCACGGCCGTACGGAGGGGGAAAACCTTGCGTAAGCCCAGAGCACGTTCAGGAAGATCGGTCACCAAAAACGGAATAGCAGGGGCGGCGGCGCTGCTGGGCGCTGCCGCCCTCGTCGTATCCGCGGTCCCCGGCCAGGCCCTCGCGGCCCCGGCCGCCTCGGACCCCGCCGACGTCGTACCGGGGACGGGAACCTCCACCCCCTCCCTGGTGGACGGCATCCGGGAGGGCGTGAAGGCCTCCGGCAGCGCCGCCGACGCCGCGCGCGGGCACCTCGCCGACAAGCAGTCGCGCTACCGCATCGCCAACCCGGGCCGTGACCTCAAGCCCGTCCGGACCACGACGGCCGGCGCCTCCGAGACCGTCCGGTTGCAGCAGAAGCACCGCGGCATCGACGTCCTCGGCGGCCAGTACGTCGTCCGGATGGAGAAGAAGGACGGCAAGCGCGTCGTCACCGGTACCTCCGGCAAGTACTTCACCGCCCTCACCGCCGACACCAAGGCCGACGTCAGCGAGGACCTGGCCGTCAAGCGGGCCGTGAACGCGACGCTCGCCCGTCTCGCCGCGAAGAAACTGGACAAGAACGCCGTCGCTGCCGCGCGCGGCGCCAAGGCCGAGCGGCCGCTGACCGGTACCGCGCGCGGCCTGGTCGTCCTGCCCAAGGGCACCGGCGTCCTCGCTCACCACGTCACCGTGCGGGGCGCCGACCCGGCCACCGGCGAGCCGGTGCTGCGCGAGGTGTACATCGACGCCAAGGCCGGCTACCCGGTGCTGCAGTACAGCGCCATCAAGACCTTCGGCGCCCCGAAGGCGGCGGCCAAGGCGGGCGGGGCGGCGGGCGCGCCCGGTGAGGGCAAGGCGCCGGAGGCGGCCGGGCAGCACCCGGGCGTCGCCGGTTCGGGCGTCAAGTACGACGGCACCACCGTCGAGCTGGGCCTGTACTTCGACACCGCGCGCGGCGAGTACGTCATGCGCGACCACTCCCGCATGTGGGAGTCGAGCAAGAACGTGCTCTCCACGTGGGACGCGTCCGGCAAGGACGCCAACGAGGCGTCCGGCAGCTGGCCCGAGGGGATCAAGGAGTTCGGCTCGAAGGGGCCGCAGTTCCCCAAGGAGGCCACCGACTCCGGCGCGGTCGACGCCCACTGGGCCGCGGGCAAGGTCTACGACTACTACAAGAAGGCCCACGGCCGCGACAGCCTCGACGGCCGCGGCATGACCGTCAACTCGCTGGTCGGCGTCACCTTCTTCGGCATGCCGTACGTCAACGCCTTCTGGGACGGCACCAAGATGGTGTACGGCTCGGGCGACAAGGAGTACAAGACCCTCTCGGCCGACCTGGACGTGGTCGGTCACGAGATGACGCACGGGGTCGTCGAGAACAGCGCCAACCTCGTCTACGCCGGTCAGTCCGGCGCGCTCAACGAGGCGATCGCGGACTACTTCGGCAACGCCATCGCGGTGGACGCGGCCGGCATGGCGATGGACCACCCCGAGGCGGGCCTGCTCGGCGGCAGCCTCTGCCGCACCAAGTCCCCGCGCGAGTGCGCCATCCGCGACCTCAACGACGGCGCGACAACGTCCAAGAACTTCCTGGGCGTCGGCTTCGCCAACGACAACGGCGGCGTGCACCTCAACTCCACGATCTTCTCGGGCGCCCTGTGGGACATCCGTGAGGACCTGGGCCGCACCCTCGCCGACCGGATCGCCTACAAGGCGCTCACCGAGTACATGACGCCGCTCGACGGCTTCACCGAGGGCCGCAACGCGGTCATCGCGGCCGCCAAGGCCCTCAAGGTCTCCGCCAAGGACCTGAACGTCGTCAAGCGCTCCTTCAACGCCCACGGCATCGTCCCCAACTGGGAGCAGGCCCTCGGCGTCGACACCGACCGGCTCTTCGGCAAGCTCAACACCGCCGACACCGGCGTGGGCGCGGGCGGCGGCTGGTGGGCCGCGGCCAAGTCCAACGACGACGGCACCGAGGCCTACTCGATCTGGGCCGGCCGCACCGACGGCAAGGGTTCCCCGAAGCTGATCAGCCCGAACGACGGCCGTTTCCACGTCAACCCGGCCACCGACGGCAAGAGCGTGGTCTGGGAGGCGCACGGGCCGGCGGGCGTGGAGGTCCTGTCCCGGCCGCTGGCCGGCGGGCCCGTCAAGAAGGTGTACGCCACCACCGAGGGCCTGCGCGGGGTGCGGGTCGAGGGCGCGGTCGTGACCTTCGAGGTCATGGACGGCTTCGGCTCCCGGCACGCCGCGTACGTCCGTACCGGCGACAAGGAGCCGACCTGGGTGGACGACCGCAAGGCGGAGCTGGGCTCGGCCCTGCCGTCCATCGGCGGCGGCCGGATCGCGTACGCCAAGGTCTACCCCGAGGGCGACTCGTTCCGGATGGGCGTCGAGGTGCTGGACCTCAAGACCGGCGCGAAGAAGCTGATGACCCAGCTCGGCACGCCCGAGACCATCGGCCAGACCGCCGTCACCGGCAAGCACGTCTACTGGCTCGCGGACGAGGTCGTCGACCAGGGCCAGACGGCGGTGCGCCGCGCCGGCCTCGACGGCACGGGCACGGTGGACATCAGCAAGGAGAAGGGCGACGACGCGCTGTACGCCTTCGACCTCACGGCCTCCGACGACGCCGTGACGGTGAGCGCGCAACTGCCGGACACCCGGTACCGCAACGAGACCATGGCCAAGCTGTGGCAGTTCGGCACGGACGGCGCCCGCTCGCGCGTCTCCTGCAACCGCGGTGAGCAGATCTCGGCCGCGGCGGCGGGCGGCAAGCAGGTGGTGTGGACCGACGGCACCACCGGCTACACCGACCTCGTCACCCGCACCCGCCCCGCGGGCAACTGCGGCTGACGGTTCGGCAGCAGCAATGAGCAGGGCCCCCGGCGCCGATGCGCCGGGGGCCCGTTCGTACGTCACCCGTAGGCGAGCGACTTCAGCCGGCTGTACGAGCCGTTGAAGCGGTTGTGGTCGCCGACCGTCGGGCCCGAGTCGGTGTACTGCCAGAAGGTGTAGAAGCCCCAGCCGGCCGGGAGCTCGCCGGAGGAGGACCCGTATCGCGGTATCCACAAGGGGTTCCAGCCGCCGAATCCACTGTGGTTGCCGGTGCACTTCTTCCACCAGCCGGTGGAGGTGTACAGCACCGCGTCGCGCCCGGTGCGCTCGCGGTAGGTGTCGAAGAAGTCCTCCATCCAGTCGATCAGGCGGCCGGCGGACATGCCGTAGCACTGGTTGCCGTAGGGGTTGTACTCCATGTCGAGCACCCCGGGCAGCGTCTTGCCGTCGCTCGACCAGCCGCCGCCGTGGTCGGCGAAGAAGTCGGCCTGCGCGGCCCCGCTGGAGTTGTCCGGGAGCGCGAAGTGGTACGCCCCGCGGATCATGCCCTCCCGGTACGCGCCGTTGTACTGCGAGCCGAAGTAGGGGTTGGTGTAGCTGGTGCCCTCGGTGGACTTGACGTAGGCGAAGCGGGAACCGTTGTTCCACAGCTTCGACCAGGAGACGTGGCCGTTGTGGCTGCTGACGTCCACGCCCTCGACGTAGGCGAGCGCGGAGTTGGCGGGCGGTGCCTGGACGCCCTCGTGGGCACGGATGGTGGAGCCCATCCAGTCCCGCTCGGGGTGGCTGGGGCGTTTTTGGCTCCCGGCCGCGGGCGCGGTCGCGGGGAGGGTGACGATCAGGGCGAGCGCGGTCAGCAGGGAGACGAGGAGGGCCGCCGCTGTGGGGGGTGTCCGGCGGCCCGGACCGGAGTGGTGCACGGGCATGAGCTGCCTCCGAGACCAGGTGGGGGAGTGGGCGGGAGGAGTCCGACGACGGGTCATATTGGTGTGACCATGTCATTAATCAAGCTATGGGCCCAGCGGCGCCCCGCGAAACGGGCCCGGGGTGCTGCCGTTGGTCTAATCCTGCGAAATACTGGCCGAGCTGCGGTGGCGCACCCCGCCCGCGCACATCTTTCAGTGGCTGAAAACGCAGGAGAGGGCCTCACGTGCACGAGACCAGTACCCCGTCTCCCGAGGAAGGCGGTCCCGGGCCGGGCAACGGCACCGGAATGGACCAGGCCTTCCTCGCGCTGGAGCGAGAGCTGGCCGTCTTCCTCCGCCGCGCCCGCGCCTCCTCCGGTGAGCTCGCCCGCGAGGTCCACCCGGACCTGGAGCCGGCGGCGTACGGACTGCTGGTCCGCCTCGAGGAGGCCGGCCAGCAGCGGGCCACCGACCTCGCCGCCTACTTCGGCGTCGGCAAGGCCACCATGAGCCGCCAGCTGCGCGCGCTGTGCGACCTCGGGCTCGTCGGCCGAGACCCGGACCCGGCCGACGGCCGCGCCTCGCTCGTCCAGATCACCGACGAGGGGCGCGCCCGCTTCACGCGTGTGCGGGACGCCCGGCGCGCGAAGTACGTGAGCAAGCTCGCCGACTGGGACCGCGCCGAGATCGCCGAGCTCGCCCGGCTGCTCCACCAGCTCAACGAGCGGGCGGAGTCCTAGCCGCGGCGCGGTGCCGCCCCGGGCGGCAATCGGACATAGCGAGCATCTCATTACAATTCAGAGTAAAGGGCTGCCGCATCGTCATGCGGCTTGCCGCGCCGGAAGGATTGCCCTTCCGGATCCGCCAGCTCCGCCGCGCGCACCCGCTCGATCAGCACGTGCGGGCCCTCCTTCGCCAGCAGCGCGAAGCACTCCCGCCAGCCGCCCTCCCGGAACACCTCCACCCAGCGGGCCGCCCCGTCGCTGAGCGCGGCCAGGGCCCGTACGTCCGCGCGGGGGGTGCTTCCGGTGACCGCGCGGGCGGCCACGGCAGGATCGGCGGCCGCCGTGAAGAAGCCGCCCTCCGCGTTGCGCTGCGCGTCCGTCACCGGGCCCCGCGCCGCCAGCCGGGCGATCCGATCGTCCAGCACGGCCCGCACCCCGCCGCCCACGCCCTCGATCAGCAGCACCGAGTCCGACAGCACCAGGTGCTCCACCCTCACCCCGTCCCAGCGCGCGGCGACGACCGTGGCCTGCGGGGTGCGGCGGTGCGACAGGTCGCAGCCGTCCCGATGCGCCTCCGCCGTACGGGAGATGGCAGCCGCCAGGCACTGGCCGAGCGCCATGTCGCGCCGTGAGACGGCCAGTTCGAGCAGGGCGCCGCCGAGCCGCGCCGTGAACCAGGGCACCCCGTGCGTGCAGCCCGTCCCGCCGTCCGGCGGCGGCGTCACCCCGTCCAGCAGAACGAGCGCCCCGCCGTGGCCCGAGGCGGGCAGGGCGACCGACGCGAAATCCTCGTTCGGGCGAAGCGAATCGCCGGGCAGAGTGGCCAGTTCGATGCGCATGCGACCAGTGTGCCGGATGCCCGAATTTCCCCGCCGGTTGGCGCGCATCCTTCCGGCGCGCCGGGCTGTTTACCTGAGTGGGCACTTGCCGGGGGGATGCGGTGAGTGACACCGGCAAGGGGCCACCAGGGGTGGGACACGGACGACAGCAGATTGCGAGCACCGGTGCGGAAGAAGCGGCTTCGCGGCGGCCAGCGCGAACAGCAGACATCGGGAGTGCCGGAGCGCACCGCCCGCGTACGCAACCGACTCATCGCCTCCGTCGCCGTCGTCTCGCTGACGGCCCTGGGCGCCGGCGCGTTCGGCGTCGCCGACGCCATACGCGACCTCGGCGACTCCCGCCGCCTGGCCGGCCTCGCCACCACCAGCAGCGGTGCCGTCGCCCTCGCCCACTCCTTGGCCGACGAGCGCGACGCCATGACCGAGTACGTGGCCGCCGGGCGGGCCGCGGGGGCGGGCGCCGGCGGCGTCTCCGACGAGCAACGCGCCCGCGTGGACCGGCAGATCGAGGAGTTCCGGCCCACCGCGCCCGTCTCCCTGCAGCGCCGGCTCGACGGCCTGGCCGAGGTGCGCCGCACCGCCCTGACCGGCCCCGGCGACGCGCTCGCTGCCTTCACCGCCTACACCGCCACCGTCCGGGCCCTGCACGGCCTGGCCGCATCGCTCGCCCAGCGGCTGCCCGCGCGCGCCCAGACCGACCGGGCGCCGGCCCTGCCCGCGCTCGGCCGCGCCGTCGAGGAGGCCTCCGCCGCCCGCGGCCTGCTCCTCGCCGCGCTCGCCGCCCGCGGCACCCAGCCGCGGCCGGCCGCGGCGGCCCAGCGGGCCGCCCTGCGCGAGCAGGCCGCGCTCGACGACTTCCGCCGCCTCGCCCCCGCCCCGCTGCGCACCGAGTACGCCCATGCCGTCAGCGGCCCGGAGGTCAGCGCCGCCGAGGCCCGGCTGGAGCGGCTGGCCGCGAAGGCGCAGCCCGCGGCGGCGGAGATCGAGCGCCCCGGCCCCGTACGGGCGGAGCTGACCGCCCGCGTGGAGCGGATGCGCGGCCTGGAGTCCGGGCTCGCCACCGAGGAGATGGCCCGCCTGGCCGGGCTCCGCGACCACGACGCCAACGCCCTGGAGGTGCGCGGCACGCTCGCCGCGCTGTGCTTCCTGCTCGTGCTGGGCACCGGCGTCCAGACGGCCCGGTCCGTCACCCGCCCGCTCGCCGCGCTGCGGCTGGGCGCCCGGCGGGTGTGCGCCGACCCGGTGACCAAGGAGCCGGTCTCCTTCCAGGGCCGCGACGACGAGTTCGCCGAGGTCGCCCGCTCCGTCAACGTCCTGCACGGCACTGTCGTGCGGATGCGCGAGCGCATCGCCCTCCTCGAGGGCGAGCGCAACCGCCTGGACGTCGCCCGCCAGGACCTCGCCGACGAACGCGACGCGCTGCGGGGCAGGTTCCAGGAGCTCGACGACCGCATGGCCGGGCTCTCCGGGCGGGTGCAGGGCACCTTCGTCAGCCTCTCGCGGCGCACCCTCGGCCTGGTCGAGCGGCAGCTGACCGTCATCGAGTCCATGGAGGCCCACGAGGCGGACCCCGACCGCCTGGAGGTCCTCTTCAAGCTCGACCACCTCGCCACCCAGATGCGCCGCTGCAACGAGAACCTGCTGGTCCTCGCGGGCGCCGAGCAGTCCGCCGGGCACGCGGGGGCCGTCCCCCTGCTGGACGTGCTGCGCGCCGGCGTCAGCGAGATCGAGCGGTACGAGCGGGTGCGCATCCACTCCCTCCCGGCCCGCGCCCAGCTCACCGGCTTCGCCGCCGACGACATCAGCCACCTGGTGGCCGAGCTGCTGGAGAACGCGACGTCCTTCTCACCGCCGGACGTCCAGGTCCAGGTCTCCGGCTGGCTGCTGGAGAACGGCGAGGTGATGCTCTCCGTCCAGGACGAGGGCATCGGCATGGCCCCCGAACGGCTGAACGAGCTCAACGCCCTGCTCGCCGAGGCCGACCCCGACCCGCGGCGGACCGGCCACGGCGAAGGGGGCGAGCCCGTCATGGGCCTCGGCCTGTACCTGGTGGCCCGGCTCGCCGCCCGGCACGGGGTGCGGGTGCAGCTGCGGGAACAGCGGCCCGGCGGCATCACGGCCGTCGTCGTGCTGCCCTGCCACCTGCTGCCCGCCGACCCGCCGGTCGTCAGCGACCCGGCCTCCGCCCCGCCGGTGCCGGGCTCCGCCCGCTCGGTGCCGCAGGCCGACCTGCCGGGCGCGGTCGCGGAGGCCAACTCCCATACGCTGCCGGGCCGTCCGCACCACCACCCGGTGCCGGGCCAGCGGCGCTCGGGGCCCTGGGTGGAGCAGGACGAGCAGACCATCCAGCTCACCACCGTGCGGCGGATCCCCGGTCCGGCCTGGCAGATGCCGGGCCCGGCCGCGGGACACGCGACGCCTCCGGGCGACGACGACGCCCGTTCCGCCAACGGGCGGCACGCGCGCGCGTCCGTACCGCAGCAGGCGCACGCGACGCGGGTGCCGCACGGGTCACCTACGTCGCATACGTCGCCCACATCGCATTCGTCACCCGGCGGGGCGAGGTTCCCGGAGGCGTCGTACCCGCAGGCGCCGTCGGGCCCCCAGGCCTCGCACCCCCAGGCCTCGTACCCCCAGGCTTCATACCCTCCGCCGTCCTACCCCCAGCCGTCCTATCCCCAGGCCCTGCGGCCCGAGCCGCTGCGCCCGGAACCGCGGCCGGAACCTGGGGCCGGTGCCGGGCCCGGCACCGGTGGCTCCGGGCTGCCCAAGCGGACCCCCAGGGTCGTGGCCCAGAAGCCCGTGCCGCTGAGCGTGCGCCAGGGCGTGGACGCCGAGGCGCTGCGCCGCAAGCTCGCGGGCTTCCAGCAGGGCGCGCGGGACGGACGCCGCGACGTCGAGGCGGAGTTGAGCGCACGCGATCGTGGTAGTGATCGGAACCGAGCGGGGGCGCCGGACGAGGGCGGCACTGTAGAGGAGGCACGCGGTTGACTGCATTTTCCCAGGGGGCGACGCCAGTAACCCCCGCGCGCACCACTGGCGTCACCGCCTTCGGGCTGAGCGACGAGGCCCGCAGTCTGCACTGGCTGCTGGCGGACCTGGTCGAGGAGGTGCCGGGCGTGCTGTCCGTCGCCGTGGTCTCCTCCGACGGCCTGCTCCTGCTCTCCTCCACCCCGGAGCACGCGCCGCCGCCGGCCCCCGGCGTCCCGGGCGGCAGAGGCGCGCACGGCCCGCGCGGCTCCACCGCCGACCTCGCCACGATCGTCGCCGGGCTGGGCAGCCTGACCACGGGGGCGGCGGCCCTGATGGACGGTGGCGCGGTCAAGCAGACCATGGTCGCGATGGACGGCGGGGGGCTGTTCGTCATGACCATCAGCGACGGCTCGCTGCTGGGCGTCCGCACCGCGCCCGACTGCGACATGGCCGTCGTCGCCTACCACATGGCGCTGTTCGTGGGCCGGGCCGGGCACGTCCTGACCCCCGAACTCCGCCGCGAGCTGCGGCAGTCGGTGGAGGCCGTCGGATGACCACGTCCGCGCCCGCCCCGCCCGTCCTCCCCGTCGTACCGGCCGTCAGCGCCGTGGCCGCCGCCCGGCCCCGTGGCGTCGTCGGCCCGGCGGGCCTGAAGAGCGCGCGCGTCCGCCCGTACTCGCTCACCGGCGGACGCACCCGCTGCGGGCACCTGCTGCTCGTCGAGACGTTCGTGGCGGCCCCGGGCGGGCCGCCGGGCGCCGGGGACGGCCCGTCCGAGCCGCCGTCGGGCGGGCTGGCCTCCCGGGTGCTGCCCGAGGTGCGGGCCATCGTCGGACTGTGCCGGCGGCTGCGCTCGGTCGCCGAAGTGTCCGCGCTGCTGAAGATGCCGCTCGGCGTGGTGCGCGTGCTGCTGAGCGACCTGGCCGACCAGGGAAGGATCCGCGTCTACGGCACCGGCCACGCCATCGGCCGGCCGGACCGCGCGCTGCTGGAAAGGGTGCTGAGTGGACTACGCAGACTCTGACGCGTCCGCCGACGCGCCGGCCGGGGACACCGGGGCCCCGAGCTGGCAGACGGACCTCTCCCGGGCCCCCGCCGCCACGAAGATCGTCATCGCGGGCGGCTTCGGGGTCGGCAAGACCACCTTCGTCGGCTCGGTCTCCGAGATCACCCCGCTGCGCACCGAGGCCGTCATGACGACGGCCGGCCAGGGCGTCGACGACGTGGCCGGGGTGCCGGGCAAGTCGACGACCACGGTCGCCATGGACTTCGGGCGGATCACCCTCGAGGCCGACCTGGTGCTGTACCTGTTCGGCACGCCGGGCCAGAAACGGTTCTGGTTCATGTGGGACGACCTGGTGCGGGGCGCCATCGGCGCGGTCGTCCTCGTCGACACCAGGCGCTTGGCCGACTGCTTCCCGGCCCTCGACTACTTCGAGAGCGGCGGCCTGCCCTACGTCGTGGCCGTCAACCACTTCGAGGGCACGACCCGTCACGACCCGGAGGTGGTCCGCGAGGCGCTGGCCCTGGCGCCGGACGTACCGGTGACGGTCATGGACGCCCGGCAGCGGATCACCGTCGTCGAGACGCTGCTGACCCTCGTCGGCCGGGCCCTCGCCGTATCGCCCGCCCTGCCCGGCGTCAACCAGGCCTGACCACCCGGCATCACCCGATCGGAGGCGAACACACCGTGCGACGGATCCTCATAGTCGGAGCCGGCCAGTCCGGGCTCCAGCTGGCCCTCGGGCTGCAGGCCAAGGGCTACGACGTCACCGTCATGTCGAACCGCACGCCGGAGGAGATCCGCACCGGGCGGGTGATGTCCACGCAGATCATGTTCCGTACGGCACTGCGCTACGAGCGCGAGCTGGGCCTCAACTTCTGGGAGGCCCTGGCCCCTCGCGTCGAGGGCCTGGGCCTGTCGGTGGCGGGGACCCTGCCGGGGGTGCCCGGAGTCCAGCGCCTGATCGACTGGGTGGGGCGGCTCGAGGGGTTCGCCCAGTCCGTCGACCAGCGGGTGAAGATGGCCGGCTGGCTGGACACCTTCGCCGAGCGCGGCGGCCGGATCGTCGTCCACTGCGCGGCCGTCTCCGACCTGGACTTCCTCGCGCCCCGCTACGACCTGGTGCTCGTCGCGGCGGGCAAGGGCGAGCTGGTCTCCCTCTTCCCCCGCGACGCCGCCCGTTCCCCCTACGACGCGCCACAGCGTTCCCTCGCGGTCGCCTACGTCCACGGCCTGGGGCCGCGCACCGAGCACCCCGAGTACGACGCGGCCCGCTGCAACCTCGTCCCCGGCGCGGGCGAGCTGTGGGTGATCCCCACGCTCACCACGTCCGGCCGTGCCGACATCCTCTTCTGGGAGGGGATGCCGGGCGGCCCGCTGGACGTCTTCCAGAACGTCGACGGCCCCGGCGAGCACCTGGCCCGCACGCTGGAGCTGCTGGAGAGGTACGTGCCGTGGGAGTACGGGCGGGCCACCGCGGTCGAGCTCACCGACGCCCAGGCCACCCTGGCCGGGCGCTACGCCCCCACCGTGCGCGATCCCGTCGGGCGGCTGCCGTCCGGAGGCCTGGTGCTGGGCGTCGGGGACGCCGTGGTCGTCAACGACCCGCTCACCGGGCAGGGCTCCAACTCGGCGGCCAAGTGCGCGGCCTCGTACCTCGCCTCCATCGTGGAGCGGGGCGACGAGCCGTTCGACGCGAACTGGATGCGGATGGTCTTCGAGCGGTACTGGGCCTCGGCCCGGTACGTCACACGGTGGACCAACACCATGCTGGGTTCCCCGGCCCGGCACGTGCGCAGCCTGATCGCGGCGGCGGGCGGCCTGCAGCACGTGGCGGACCGCTTCGCCAACGGCTTCGACGATCCCGCGGACTTCGAGGACTACTTCTACGACGCGGCGAAGGCGGAGGCGTTCGTGGCGGAGGCGACGGCGGGGGTGGGGTGAGGCCCGCGGTGGCTCATCCGCGGTAGCTCATCCTGTGCGGTGGAGCCGCCGCTCGAGGCGGCGCAGCTCGGCGAGCTGGGCGCTGGTCACCGAGGCCAGCAGCCGTTCGACCTCGCCGAGCTGCTGGCGCGCGGTGTCGCGGTGCCGCTTGTGGGCGGCGGCGAGGGTCTGCTGGGCGCCGAGGGCGCGGCGGGCCCGGGAGGCGAGGGCGGCGGCGCGGCCCTCGTCGGCCCGGAGCCGTTCGACGGCGCCCGCTCTGCGGCCGGCGGCCCGCGCGATCTCATGGCCCCGGTCCATGGCCTGCTGGGGGTCGGTGCCGAGGAGGAACTCGAGGTAGGGGGAGAGCGGGCCGCGGGCTCCGCGGTACTGCTCGCGGGCGAGCCGTCCGGCGTCGGCGCGCCCGGCGGCGAGCGCCAGGCGGGCGTCGGCCAGTTCGCGCCCGAGCCGGTCGGCCTGGTCGCGCTGCTTCTTCAGCTTCTCGCCGGTGGCACTCCAGGCCTCGGTGGCCTGCTCGGCCTGCCGGTAGAGCGCCCGGAGCCGGGTGAGCAGGGCGCTGACGGGCTGGTCGGGCGGGGCGGCGGTCGCCGCCCCGGCCGCCGTTGCGGTCGCCGTCGCGGGGGAGGGCGCGGCGAGGGCCGTGCCGGCCGCGAGCGCGGCGGCGCAGGCGAGGTGGGTGAGGCGGGTGATGCGTGGGAGGCGTCCTGACACGGCTCACCTCCTGGCTCCCTGACCCGTGACTCCCTGATTCGCTGCCCCTCGAGGGGATCGTGCCACGCCCGGTATGACTAATAGGAGTAAATGGGGGCGAAGCCGCCCGAGCTGTCGCGGCTGTCACCCGTGCGGCGGCGCTGCGGCGGCGCTGCGACAGCATGTGGGTGGCTCAGCGGGCGGACCAGGGCCACTTGAGGCGACGCTCCGGCTGCCCCTCGGGGTCGTACTCGTACTTCCAGCCGCGGGGCAGCCCGAGCCGGCGCGTCGTACCGGCCTGTACGCGGCGGTAGACGAGCACGGTGGGCGCCCCGCCGTCCTCGGCCGCCGGTACGGGGATCCGGTAGACCTTCGGCGGCAGCCCGGTGTGGCCGAGGAGCACGGGCAGCACGCGCCCGTCCATGGGCCCGCCCTCGAAGGGCGTGTTCTCGCTTCTCACGCCCCCAGTCTCCGTCAAGGGGCGTCAGCGGCGCTCGTCGGCCGGCATGAGATGCCGCAGGTAGGCCGCGGGTTCGCTCAGCGCCCCGGGCTCCTGCCCGGCCCCGGCTGGGTGGGCGGCGGCTGGAACCGGCGGGCAGCGGCAGCCGGGCCGGGGCCTTGCCTGCCCGCGCCCGGCGCGTTCGCCTGCGCGGCGGCGGGACGGGCTCCCGGGGACGTCAGGTTGGCGGCTCTGGCGAGGGCGCTCTGGGGGCCGACGGCCGCGGGTGCCGCCCGCTGTTTCGGCTCACCGCTGGTGAGCAGCGTCCCGTTCGGGCCCTGGACCGAGGTGACCCGTTGCTGCGCCTGCTGCTGCGCGGCCGGCCCGTCCTGACCCTTCTGGGGCAATGGAGTCGATTTCATCGTGGCCTCGACCAGGCCCTGCGAGGCGTGGTCCCAGGAGTAGGCCTTGAGGGCCTCGCGCAGCTCCTTGGCGTTCTCGCGGCGCTGCGGGAGGTCGGCCTTCAGCTCCTGCATCGCCTTGCCCCAGGCGGCGGGCCGGTGCTTGGGGTTGTCCGGTTCGGGGACGACGCACGGCAGCCCGATCTTGGGGTCGATGCGTGACGGGTCGCTGAGGAACTGCGCCGCACCGCTGTCCTGGTTGACGAGGACGGGCACGCCGTGGCCGGCCGCCTCCGTGGCCACGAGGCCGAAGCCCTCGTGCTTGGACGGCATGATCACGGCATCGGCGCCGATGATGTCGTTCTTCAGCTCATTGGCGTCCTTGGTGAACGGCTTGACCGTGACGTTCCCTTCACCGCCCAGCCTGGAGGCCGCCTTGGTGATCCGGTCGAGCTTCTCGGGGTCCGCGCCGCGGACGGTGAGGTGGACGTCGACGCCGGCCGCGTTGAGCTTCTTCACGGCACGCAGCGCGTCGTCGACACCCTTCAGCGGGTCGTCCGTCCGGCCCATGACCAGGAGGTTGAGCCTCCCCTCGTGCTGCCCGCGCCGGACCAGTTCCTCGACCTTCACGCCGGGTATGAGCTGGTGCGCGTCGGGCACGTGCCGGCCCGCCGCGGACAGCCGCTCGGCCTCGGTGGTCAGCAGCGGTCCGACGCCGACGACCACGTCGGCCCGCCCCATCACCTCGCGCTCGATCGAGGAGTCCCGGGCCGCCTTGGCCTGCGCGCGTTCGGGATCGTCGGGGTACTTGAACCCGGGAAGCCGCTCCGGGCTCGTGTGCAGGAAGTGCGCGACCCGGGCGTCCGGGTACCACCGGTCGCGGATCTCGGTCGCAGCCGGCCCGGAGAAGCGGGAATGGCCGATGATCATGTCGAAGGGACGATCCTGCGGATCCGGCAGCCCATGGGCGCGTGGGTCCACGCCTGCCTGCTGCGTGATCCAGTCACGGGCGTCCACGCCCTCCGGCGGATGGGGCGTCGAGACCATCCGGGCGCCCTGGTGCGCCACGGTGTCCGGGTCCGCGGTGAACAGCGTCACGTCGTGATGCCGTGCGAGGGCCTCGGTCAGATGCTGGTTGAAGACGGGTACACCGCCCTTGCCCATGCCACTGATGTTGGAGACGACGAGGATGCGGTAACGGTCGTTCGTCATAGGTCGCCCTCCCCTCAGAAGCCCGCGTGGTCGCGCAGCTCGCGACCGATTTCCCAGGTGATGAACTGGCCGAACTCATACGCGCTGTAGTGGATGAGCCCGGTACCGGCCCCCGGATGGAGCCGGGCGGCGTACTCGTCCAGGATTTCGGCGAAGACGAGCGCCCGGGTCGCCGACAGCGCGACGTCGTCCTCGCCCTGGTCCGGGTAGAACTGCCGCTGGTACTCCTGCGGCGTCCAGGGGAGGGGGCCCTGGCCGAAGAGCTTCCGCCACTCCGCGGCCTCTTCCTGGAACGCGACAGGGCGCGGCCCCGACGGGCCGGAGACGAGGCCGACGAGACCGTGCCTGGCCGGGTCGATCTGTTCGTACTCCTCCCGCCAGGACGGGACCTGCTGTCCCATCAGCACCTGGGTGAGGTCGGCCGCCGCCTTGGCGACCGGCATCGTCACCGAGAGGTCCACCGTCGCCCGCAGCTCCTCAGGGCTGGGCACGGCCTCCGCCGCGCGCCACGCGGCCTGCCGCAGTGCCTCCAGCCGCGCCGGGAGATCGGGCAGGTCGGCGACCCGGCGGGAGACGGGGGAGACCCAGGGGGCCGTGCCGGGGTGCGGCGTGGGAATCGCGACACCCAACGGCGCGCGGAGCGCGTCCGCCGCCTCGTGGATCACCGCGCTCAGCTCGGCGGCGTCCGGCCCGAGGCCGGCCCCCGGGCGTCCGGGCGCGAGGCGGTGGAACAGCTCGGGGAACACGTCGACCATCGCGAGGTGGCGCCCGGAGGGCACGACGACACACGCGCCGGGCTTCATGTAGAAGTCGGGGAAGGGCTCCCGGCGTTCCTCGAGGAAGCCGGGATCGGCGGCGAGCCGCTGCCGCCAGTCCTGGACGGCCTCGTCGAAGGAGAGCGGCCGGTCACCAGGGGCGCGCCGCGAGAGCAGGTGCCGTCCGGGGTCGGACGCCTCGTCGGACGCCGGCACCCCCAGGGCCGCCTCCGCGTCGAGCAGCACCCGCTCCAGCGCCTGCCACGCCACCCGCCGGTCCGCCGGCCACTCCGAGTCGTCCTCCCGCCAGGCGGGGTGCTCCTGCGCCCACAGCATCCGGGCCGCGATCGAATAGAGGCGTTCGTACGCGTCTGCCGGATTCGTTGTCTCGCTCACGTGCTCTTCTCCCCGTTCCTGACCGCTGATCAGCCGTCAGACTATTCTTACCGCCTCTCCTCGCACGGTCCGGCGGGGTGGGACCGGATGCCCGTCACAGCAGGTGCGAAGCTCCCGAGACCACCGGTGCCACCCTGCGGGCCAGGTTGCCGACCGGGCCGTCCGGGGGTTCGAGGGCGAGGGCCGTGCGGGCGGCGTGGGCGGTTTGGGGGTCGCTTGCGGCGGTGGCCGTCAGCATGGCCACGAAGTGGTCGACCAGCCAGTCGCGGAGCTCCGGCAGGGGCGGCTGTTTGTCCTCGTCCAGCCAGATCAGGGAGGCCGCCTCGACGGCCGTTATCCAGGTGCGGACCATCATCCGCAGCCGCACCCCGGGCTCGGCCACCGACAGGTGGGTGAGGATCTGGGCCGCGGCCGCCCTGCGTACTCCGTCCACGATCGCGCCCGTGCGCGAGGTCTCGGCGACGCTGCCGCCCTGCAGCAGCGCGCTGAAGCCGGCGTCGTGCTGGTCGACGAAGGCGAGGTAGCGGTCGAGGGCGGCGGCGAGGCGGCCGGTGAGGGGGCCGGACTGGGGCTCGGCGAAGCACAGCTGGAGGTCGTCGGCGGCGCTGCGCAGGGCGGCCTCGTACAACTGCGGCTTGCCGCCCGGGAAGTAGCGGTAGACCAGCGGGCGGGAGACCTCGGCCGCGGCCGCGACGTCGTCGACGGAGACGTCCTCGGGCGCCCGGTGGGCGAACAGGCCGAGAGCCGCGCTGATCAGCTGCGCGCGGCGCTCGGGGACGCTGAGCCTGCGGTAGGAGGCGGTTCCGCTGCTGGTCATGCATGGAGGGTAACGGGCGGCGGAAGGCCGCATCGCGGGCTCAGGCGAGGAGGCCGGAGCTCTTCCACAGCCGCCGGCCGACGCCCCTCATGAGGCCGATCTCGTCGAGGAAGTCCGTCAGCCGCTTGGCACCGGCCTGCATCACCTCGCGGCGGTGACCGCTGGCGCGCACCTGGGCCAGGGCCTCGCGGCGGTCGAGGCCGACGTTGGTGTAGACGGCGGGGTTGACGAAGGCGAGGGAGAAGACGCGCGCCGCCTCGCCCGCGCTGACGCGGGTCAGCTCCGCCTCCCAGCGCGGGGCGGTCGCCATCTGGCGCCGCAACTCCTCGCGCGCGTAGCGCACATGGCGGGCCTCCTCGATGACGTGGATGCGGGTGACACCGCGGACGATGGGCTGGACGCGCTCGTCGGGGAAGGTAAGGCGCTGCATGTGGTCGAGGATCTCCTCGCCCAGCAGGGTGCAGGTGAAGGACCCCGGCGTCGTCGAGACGGTCTTCAGGACGCGGGCGAGATTGTGGTGCAAGGGGCGTACGGGGTAGGTGGGGCCGTCCACCTTGTGGATCATCCGGGCGAACATCTTGGAGTGCCGGCACTCGTCGGCGATCTCGGTGAGGGCGTAGCGGACGTGCGCGCTGGTCAGCGGCTTGTCGTAGATGTGACGGACCAGCAGCTGCATCAGGATGATCTCGAACCAGATGCCGAGCGAGCCGAGCGACGCCAGCTCGTGCCGGGCCAGCTCCATGCGCTGCTCCTCCGGCATCCGGCGCCACAGCGGGGTGCCGTAGAGGGATATGAGCTCCGGGGGCAGGAGCCACTTCCCGGGTTCCAGGGGGGCGTCCCAGTCGAGTTCGGTGTCGGGGTCGAGGGAGTGTCTGACGGAGGATTCGAGCAGACGCTCGGCGACGCGTTCGCGGTCCTTGAGAGGGCCGAGCGCGTCGCGGGGAGGATGTGGCCCAAGTGGTCGAAAAGATTGCCGGTCGGGCGCGGTCTTCATGGCCGACTCCACCTCAGATCAGGGTTACCCGGGGTACGTTCTTATGAGACTGCGTGTCAGCAACGTGGGTCAAGCCCCGCACGAGACAGGAGTCGCGACGATGACGACGCGCGAGCCCTCCGCACACGGCCCCTCCGTACCCGACCCTCACGCACCCGCCCCCTCCGCGAACCCCCTCTACGTCCGCGCCCCCGGCGAACCCGTCTGGGAGATTCCGGCCAGCGGCGCCGCCCGCTTCGGCTGGGACTACGACGACGGCCGCGAACGCCTCCTCGCCCTCTACCAGAAGGGCAAGGACAAGCAGTGGGACGCCGGCCGCCGCATCGAATGGGACCTGGAGGTCGACCCGTACGACCCGCTCGGCGTGCCCGACGAGAACATGACCATCTACGGCACCCCGTACTGGGACCGGATGAGCGAGCGTGACAAGCGCGAGCTGCGCCGCCATTTCGCCTCCTGGCAGTTCAGCCAGTTCCTGCACGGCGAGCAGGGGGCGCTGGTGTGCGCGAGCCGCATCGTGGAGTCCGTGCCCGATCTGGACGCCAAGTTCTACTCCGCCACCCAGGCCATGGACGAGGCCCGGCACGTGGAGATCTACAGCAGATTCCTGCGCGAGAAGATCGGAATGCTCTATCCGGTCAATAACAGCCTTCAGTCGCTGCTCGACGACACCTTGCGCGACTCCCGTTGGGACATGCCGTATCTCGGTATGCAGGTCCTGATCGAAGGTCTTGCGCTCGCCGCCTTCGGCATGCTGCGCGATGCGACCAAGAAACCGCTGCCGCACCAGATTCTGGCCTATGTGATGCAGGACGAGGCGCGCCATGTCGCCTTCGGCCGGATGGCCCTGCGCGACTACTACCGGCAACTGTCGGACGCCGAACTCCGCGAGCGCGAGGAGTTCGTCATCGAGGGCTGCTATCTGATGCGCGACCGGCTGCGCGGCGACGAGGTGCTGACCGGCTTCGGTGTGCCGGCCGCCGACGCCGCCCAGCTCAGCGAGCGGTCCGAATATCTGCAGATCTTCCGGAAGTTGCTGTTCAGCCGCATCGTGCCCTGCGTGAAGGACATCGGTCTGTGGGGTGAAAGGCTCCAGCGTGCCTACGTCGACATGGGGGTATTCGACATGGGCGACGCCAGTCTCGATCAACTCATGGCCCAGGACGAGGAGATCGCCGAGGAGCTCGACGCCCGGCGATTCGCGGCGGAGGAGGCGGCCCGTACGGCGGAGGTCGCCCGAACGATCGCGGAAGGGTAACAGTGGTGCGGAAATAGCGGGCTTTACAGAGACCCCGTGCCTGTTCTGTCCGAATGTCGTGAGCGATGGAGTGTTACGGAACGGCTTACGGTAAACGGCCGTCTACGCGGGCAGGAACTCTTTCAGGTGGGCGAGGGGGATGGGGGAAAGTCCATGGCTCGATTGACTGCCCATAGGCGGCACATCGCGATCGCGGCGGGAGGGGTAATGGCTCTCGCGGGGGTGATATCGGGAACGGTGGCAGTGGCCACGGAGGATTCCGACGGCGTGAGGGGCTCGAGTTCACTGGAGTCGGCCCCGCCGCCCTCGCCCGACAACAAGCGGAAGGCTGCGACCCCGCCCGCCGACCCCGGTCCGTCCGGCCCCGTCTCCTCGGAGATGGCCCACGAGACCGAACGCGGCGGCAAGTCCGTGGCCCTCACGATCGACGACGGCCCCGACCCCACCTGGACCCCCAAGACCCTCGACGTCCTCAGGCAGCACAACGTCAAGGCCACCTTCTGCATGATCGGCCCGTCCGCCAAGGCGTTCCCGGGCCTCGTCAAGAAGGTCCTCGCCGACGGCCACCGCCTCTGCGACCACTCCGTGGACCACAACACGGCGATGGACCAGCGCTCCGAGGAGTACCAGAAGCAACAGATCCTCGACGCCAAGAAGATGATCGAAGACGTCGCCGCCGGCGCCAAGGTCCGCTACTACCGCGCACCCGGCGGCGCCTTCACCCCCTACAGCCGCCGCGTCGCCGCCGAGAACGGCATGCGCCCGCTCGGCTGGAGCATCGACACCCACGACTGGAAGCGCCCGGGTGCCGACCGCATCGTGGAAACGGTCAAGCGCGAGATCGGCAACGGCCCGATCATCCTGCTGCACGACGGGGGAGGGGAGCGCAGCCAGAGCGTCGAGGCGCTGGGGCGCTGCATCACCTGGCTGAAGGGGGAGGGGTACGGGTTCGACTTCCCGAAGATCTGAGCCCGGAAGCCGCACAACACCCGCCTACACAAAGACCCCGCTCCCAGCGAATGGCTGGTGGCGGGGTCTTCCGGCACTTCCTGCGAAGTGCCCCCGGCAGGATTCGAACCTGCGCACACGGCTCCGGAGGCCGTTGCTCTATCCCCTGAGCTACGGGGGCGTGTCGGCCGGCTCGCTCTCGCTCGCGGCGACGGGTAGAACACTACCAGCTCCGACGGGGTGACTGGCAACGGTGATCCAGAACGGGGGGTGAGGCCGGGGAACGGTCGCTCGGGCGGGGTGGAAGTGGGGAAAACCCGGACGGCGGGGCGGGGGCGCGCCTACCCTCGGGGTGTGCCTGGCTTGTCCGGCCGGGTCCTTGTTGTGGACGACAACAGGGTCATCCGGCAGTTGATCAGGGTCAACCTCGAGCTCGAAGGCTTCGAGGTCGTGACCGCGGCCGATGGTGCCGAGTGTCTGGAGATCGTGCACCGGGTGCGGCCCGACGCGGTGACCCTGGACGTCGTGATGCCCCGGCTCGACGGGCTGCGCACCGCCGCCCGGCTGCGGGCCGATGTGCGGACGCGGGACATCCCGATCGCGATCATCAGCGCCTGTACCCAGTACGAGGTGGAAAGCGGGCGGTCCGCCGGAGTGGACGCGTTCCTGGCGAAGCCGTTCGAGCCCGCCGAGATGGTGCGGCTCGTGCGCAGGCTGGTGGGTTTCCCCGAAGGGGAAGGGGCCCCGGGGGATCCGGAGCCCGTCGTCCGTCCCGCTGGGTGAAACCGGTTCGCGGAACGGGCCCCCCTCTCCCCTAGGCTTGCCCTGTGACCCCCGCCGACCTCACCCGCACCGTGTTGCACACCGTGCGCCGCGCCGTCGAGGCGGACGAGCTGCCCGCCGTCGCGCCGGACCGGGTCAGTGTGCGGGTTCCGCCCCGGCCGGGGTGCGGGGACTACGCCACCAACGTCGCCCTCCGCGTCGCCCAGGCGACCGGACGCCCCGCCCTCGAGGTCGCCGGCGTGCTGCGGCGACGGCTCGCCGCCCTGCCCGGCATCGCCCGCGTCGACATCGCGGGCCCCGGGTTCCTCAACATCACCCTCGAGGGGCACAACAGCGCGCAGGTCGTGCGGACGCTGCTCGGCCACCGGCCGGCCGGCGAGCCCTTCGCGCTCGCGCCCCGCCCCGGCCTGGTCGCCCGGCTCGGCTCCGACGCCGCCCGGTGGAGCCTGCTCTGCCCGCCCGGCCTCGACCGCGACCTGCTGCTCGTCCAGCGCGAGAGCAATCCCCTCTTCCGCGTCCGGTACGCCCACGCCCGTACCCGGGCCCTGCTGCGCAACGCCGCCGACCTCGGGTTCGAGCCCCTCGCGGGCGACCTCGACGACGCGTCGGCCGCCCCCCTCCTCGCCGCCCTCGGCGATCACTCCCGGATCGGTGCCGCTCGCGCGCCCGAGCGGCTCGCCCGGCATCTCGAGCGGACCGCCGACGCATTCCTGCGGTGGCAGGCCGACTGTCCCACGCTGCCGCGCGGGGACGAGAAACCCTCGGTCGTCCACCGCGCCCGCCTGGCCCTCGCCGAGGCCACGGGCACGGTGCTCGCCGACGGCCTGCACCAGCTCGGCATCACCGCACCCGCACATCTCTAAGGGGATCGCCACCATGAGCCGCTCCGCCCACCCCGCCGGGCCCCGCCACGCCGACGTCCTTCCCGAGGGTCACTACACCCCCCCGCCCACCGACCTCAACGCGCTCGACCCGCGCGTATGGGCCCGTACCGTCGACCGCGACGCCGAAGGTGTGGTCACCGTCGGCGGGATCGACGTCAGGCGGCTGGCCGAGGAGTTCGGGACGCCCGGCTACTTCCTCGACGAGAGCGACTTCCGCGAGCGGTGCCGCGCCTGGCGCGAGGCCTTCGGGCCCGACGCCGACGTCTTCTACGCGGGCAAGGCCTTCCTCTCCCGCGCGATCGTGCGCTGGCTGCACGAGGAGGGGCTCAACCTCGACGTCTGCTCCGGCGGCGAGCTCGCCACCGCGCTGGCGGCCGGGATGCCCGCAGAGCGCATCGCCCTGCACGGCAACAACAAGTCCACCGAGGAGATCACGCGTGCCGTCGAGGCGGGCGTCGGGCGGATCGTCCTCGACTCCTTCCAGGAGATCGTGCGCGTCGCGCACATCGCCGAGCGGCTCGGCAAGCGGCAGCGCGTGCAGATCCGGGTGACCGTCGGCGTCGAGGCGCACACCCACGAGTTCATCGCCACCGCCCACGAGGACCAGAAGTTCGGCATCGCGCTCGCCGGGGGACAGGCCGCCGAGGCCGTGCGGCGGGCGCTGAAGCTCGACGGGCTCGAGCTCGTCGGCATCCACTCGCACATCGGCTCGCAGATCTTCGACATGGCCGGCTTCGAGGTCTCCGCCCGGCGCGTGGTGCAACTGCTCGCCGAGGTACGGGACGAGCACGGCGTCGAGCTCCCCGAGATCGACCTCGGCGGTGGCCTGGGCATCGCCTACACCTCGGAGGACGACCCGTGCGCGCCCCACGAGATCGCCGCCGCGCTGCGCGACATCGTCACCCGCGAGTGCGGGGCCGCGGGTCTCGCCGTGCCGCGGATCTCCGTCGAGCCGGGACGCGCGATCGTCGGCCCGACCGCGTTCACGCTCTACGAGGTCGGCACCGTCAAGGAGCTGCCGGGCCTGCGGACGTACGTCAGCGTCGACGGCGGCATGTCCGACAACATCCGTACCGCCCTCTACGACGCCGACTACTCCGTCGCACTGGTCTCCCGCACCTCCACCGCCGAACCGATGCTCACGCGTGTCGTCGGCAAGCACTGCGAGTCCGGTGACATCGTCGTGCGCGACGCCTTCCTGCCCGCCGACGTGGCGCCCGGCGACCTGCTCGCCGTGCCCGCCACCGGCGCGTACTGCCGCTCCATGGCCAGCAACTACAACCACGCGCTGCGCCCGCCCGTCGTCGCCGTGCGGGACGGCGAGGCGCGAGTGATCGTCCGGCGGGAGACGGAGGAGGACCTCCTCCGTCTCGACGTCGGCTGACGAACCGGCCGGACGGCGGCCGGAACGCGCTGCAGGACTCACCGGCGTCGGAAAACCGCCGGTGAAAACGGAAATATGGATCTCGAATGCTGGACCGGGGGCGGCGTCCCCCATCCGGTGAGTGAGACTGGTATCCCAAAGATGTACGAGAAACGAGGTCGGATGATGCGTACGCGTCCGCTGAAGGTGGCGCTGCTGGGCTGTGGAGTGGTCGGCTCTGAGGTGGCGCGCATCATGACGACGCACGCGGACGACCTCACGCAACGCGTCGGGGCGCCCGTCGAGCTCGCCGGCATCGCCGTGCGCCGCCCGGACCGGGTCCGTGCCGGGGTCCCCGCCGAGCTGATCACCACCGACGCCACCGCCCTGGTCAAACGCGGTGACATCGACGTGGTCGTCGAGGTCATCGGCGGCATCGAGCCGGCCCGCGGCCTGATCACCACCGCCTTCGAGCACGGCGCCAGCGTCGTCTCCGCCAACAAGGCGCTGCTGGCCCAGGACGGCGCCGCGCTGCACGCCGCCGCCGAGGAGCACGGCGCCGACCTCTACTACGAGGCCGCCGTCGCCGGCGCCATCCCGCTGGTCCGGCCGCTGCGCGAGTCGCTGGCCGGCGACAAGGTCAACCGGGTGCTCGGCATCGTCAACGGCACGACCAACTTCATCCTCGACAAGATGGATTCGAGCGGAGCGGGCTACTCCGAGGCGCTCGACGAGGCCACCGCGCTCGGCTACGCCGAGGCCGACCCGACCGCCGACGTGGAGGGCTTCGACGCCGCCGCCAAGGCCGCCATCCTGGCCGGGATCGCCTTCCACACCCGGGTGCGGCTGGACGACGTCCATCGCGAGGGCATGACCGAGGTCACCGCCGCGGACTTCGCGTCCGCGAAGCAGATGGGCTGCACCATCAAGCTCCTGGCGATCTGCGAGCGGGCCGCCGACGGCCGGTCCGTCACCGCCCGGGTGCACCCGGCGATGATCCCGCTCAGCCACCCGCTCGCCTCGGTGCGCGAGGCGTACAACGCGGTGTTCATCGAGGCCGAGGCCGCGGGCCGGCTGATGTTCTACGGGCCCGGCGCGGGCGGCTCGCCGACCGCCTCCGCCGTCCTCGGCGACATCGTCGCCGTCTGCCGCAACAAGCTCGCCGAGGCCACCGGGCCGGGCGAATCGGCCTACACCCGGCTGCCGGTGAGCCCCATGGGCGAGGTGGTCACCCGCTACCACATCAGCCTGGACGTGGCCGACAAGCCGGGTGTCCTGGCGCAGGTCGCCACGGTCTTCGCCGAGCACGGCGTGTCCATCGACACGGTCCGCCAGAAGGGCAAGGCCGGCGAGGCCTCCCTCGTCGTGGTCACCCACCGGGCCGCCGACGCCGCCCTGTCCGCGACGGTCGGGGCGCTGCGGGAGCTGGAGACGGTCCGCGGGGTCGCGAGCATCATGCGGGTCGAGGGCGAGTAAGGCGAGTAAGGGGATAACGAAAGCAATGTCTGCCAACAACAGCCGCCCCGGCTCCCAGGGCACCCACCAGTGGCGCGGCATCATCGAGGAGTACCGCGACCGCCTTCCGGTGACCGCCGACACGCCGGTCGTCACCCTGCGCGAGGGCGGCACCCCGCTCGTCCCGGCCCAGGTGCTCTCCGAGCGCACGGGCTGCGAGGTCCACCTCAAGGTGGAGGGCGCCAACCCCACCGGTTCCTTCAAGGACCGCGGCATGACCATGGCCATCACCCGGGCGAAGGAAGAGGGAGCGCGCGCGGTCATCTGCGCCTCCACGGGCAACACCTCCGCCTCGGCCGCGGCCTACGCCGTGCGGGCCGGGATGGTCTGCGCCGTGCTGGTGCCGCAGGGCAAGATCGCGCTGGGCAAGATGGGCCAGGCCCTCGTCCACGGCGCGCGCATCCTCCAGGTCGACGGCAACTTCGACGACTGCCTGACGCTGGCCCGCAACCTCTCCGACAACTACCCGGTGGCGCTGGTCAATTCGGTCAACCCGGTACGTATCGAGGGGCAGAAGACCGCGGCCTTCGAGATCGTCGACGCCCTCGGCGACGCGCCCGACATCCACGTCCTGCCGGTCGGCAACGCGGGCAACATCACCGCCTACTGGCGGGGCTACCGCGAGTACGCCGCCGACGGGATCTCCACCCGCAACCCGCGGATGTGGGGCTTCCAGGCCTCCGGTTCCGCGCCGATCGTGCGCGGTGAGCCGGTGAAGGAACCGCACACCATCGCCACCGCGATCCGCATCGGCAACCCGGCGTCCTGGCGGTTCGCCGAGGAGGCGCGGGACGAGTCGGGCGGGCTCATCGACGAGGTGACCGACCGACAGATCCTGGCCGCGTACCGGCTGTTGGCCTCGCAGGAGGGCGTCTTCGTGGAGCCGGCGTCCGCCGCGTCGGTGGCGGGGCTGCTCAAGGCCGCCGAGCAGGGGCTGGTCGATCCCGGGCAGCGGATCGTGTGCACCGTGACCGGGAACGGGCTGAAGGACCCGGACTGGGCGGTGGCGGGGGCGCCGCAGCCGATTACTGTGCCGGTCGATGCGGGTACCGCGGCGCGGGAGCTCGGGCTCGTCTGAGGTCGTTGTGCGGGTGCGGGCGGGTGGGTGGGTTGTGCCCACCCGTTCCGCCCCAGTGGAACGACTGCCCACAACCAGGCAAAATCGACAGATGCACAGGTAGTCGTGCGACACGCATCGTGCGCCTCCTGTGCGCCCTATGTCGCCACTGAACCTTCCTTCGATAGGCTGTGCACACTCCGCCCCGTCGCTGACCGTGCCGCCGCCACGCGGTATCGCCGTCGCGGCCCTTGCGGATGTCGCCCGCCACCAACCATGGCCACACCAAGGAGAGTCATCGAGCGATGGCCGGTCCCGCGTTCCGCGCCGCCGCCGTCCGAGTGCGCACCCCCGCCACCAGCGCAAATCTCGGTCCCGGCTTCGACGCCCTCGGCCTGTCCCTGGGGCTTTACGACGATGTCGTGGTCCGGGTGGCGGAATCGGGGCTGCACATCGACATCGCCGGGGAGGGCGCCGACACCCTCCCGCGCGATGAGGGTCATCTCCTCGTACGGTCCCTGCGCACCACCTTCGACCTGCTCGGCGGCCAGCCGCGCGGGCTGGAGGTCGTCTGCGCCAACCGCATTCCGCACGGCCGGGGCCTGGGCTCCTCCTCGGCCGCGATCTGCGCGGGCATCGTCGCCGCCCGCGCGGTGACCATAGGCGGGGCCGAGAAGCTCGACGACGCGGCCATGCTGGAGCTGGCCACCGAGATCGAGGGCCACCCCGACAACGTCGCCGCCTGCCTGCTCGGCGGATTCACCCTCGCCTGGATGGAGTCCGGGGTCGCCCGTGCCATTCGGATGGACCCTGCGGATTCCATCGTTCCGGTGGTCTTCGTGCCGTCGAGACCCGTACTGACCGAGACCGCGCGCGGGCTGCTGCCGCGCAGCGTCCCCCATGTGGACGCGGCCGCCAACGCCGGGCGCGCGGCACTGCTCGTCGAGGCCCTGACCAGGCGCCCCGAGCTGCTGCTGCCGGCCACCGAGGACCGGCTCCACCAGGAATACCGCGCTCCGGCGATGCCGGAGAGCGTGACCCTGGTCAACCGACTGCGGGCGGACGGCGTGCCCGCGGTCATCTCCGGCGCGGGCCCCACGGTGCTCGCGCTGGTCGAGGACGGTGCGGCCGACAAGGTCGCACGGCTGGCGGGCGAGGGGTGGGCCGCCAATCGGCTGACCCTCGACGCCGGGGGGACGAGCGTGCTGCCGCTCGCCTGACCTGTGGTGTCCGGGGAAACCAGACCGAAAAGGGGATCCCGGGCCCACGAAAAACGCGGTTGCCGGTCTTGGAGAGGGGGAATGTTTGTGGGATCCGGTAGTGTTAACCTCAAGTCTGCACTCGAAGCCACATCGGCTCGGTGCTGTGTGTCCCGATCAGGGACCGCTTTTCTTCCGGGAGCCTCCCAAACTGCCTGAGCAGCCTGCCTGAGCAGTTTCGAGCACGCTCCGGAATCGGCGTGGGCGACATGAGTGAAGCGTTATGTCGTGCCCTTCCCTCATTCTTCACGCCGGCACCAATGCACTGATTCTTCCGCCGTGTACACCGGCGGACCACCGCCCCGGCCCGGTCCGATAGATCAGGACCGCAGCCGGACAGCACAACCGGTCGCCGAGCCAGACAGGCCGACGCCCGCTCCAGGGAAGGACCCCTTCGTGAGCGACACCACCGATCTGATGGGCGTGAACGCCGGCGCCGCCGGCAATGCCTCCGCGCCCGCCACGGACGCTCCCGCCGCGCCTGCCACCGGTGCTGCCACCGCCCCCAAGCGGCGCCGCTCGGGCACGGGCCTCGACGCCATGGTCCTGGCCGAGCTCCAGCAGCTCGCTTCCGGCCTCGGCATCAAGGGCACCGCGCGGATGCGTAAAGGCCAGCTGATCGAGGTCATCAAGGAGAGGCAGGCCGGCGGTTCCGCCGCGCCCGCCAAGACCGAGGCCCCGGCGCCGTCGGAGGCCGCCGAGACCAAGCCGAAGCGCCGTGCGACCTCCCGGGCCCGTACGGGCGAGAGCGCTGCCGACAAGCCCGCCGAGAAGGCCGCGGCCCAGCAGCAGATCGAGATCCCGGGCCAGCCGGGCGCCGACGAGGCCCCGGCGGGCGAGCGCCGCCGCCGGCGGGCCACCGCCGCCGCGGGCAGCCCCGAGCCGGCCGCCGAGGCCCGCGCCGAGGCCACCCGCACCGAGGTGCGGACCGAGGAGCGCGCCGAGGCCAAGGCCGAGGCCGCCGTGGACACCGCCGAGGGCAAGGCCGCCAAGGGCGGCGAGCGCCAGGACCGCGAGGGTCGCGGCCAGAAGGGCGAGCGCCGCGAGCGCGGGGACCGTGGCGAGCGCGGCCAGCGCGACCGCGACCGCCGTGGCCGCGACGCCGAGGCCGGCCAGAAGGGCGACCGCCAGCAGCGCGGCGACCGTGGCCCCCAGGGCGGCCCGCAGGACGAGGACGACTTCGAGGGTGGCCGCCGCGGCCGCCGCGGCCGTTACCGCGACCGTCGTGGTCGTCGTGGCCGCGACGAGTTCGGCGCCAACGAGCCGCAGCTCGCCGAGGACGACGTCCTGATCCCCGTCGCGGGCATCCTGGACATCCTCGACAACTACGCCTTCATCCGGACCTCCGGCTACCTGCCGGGCCCGAACGACGTCTACGTCTCCCTCGCCCAGGTCCGCAAGAACGGCCTGCGCAAGGGTGACCACGTCACCGGTGCGGTCCGCCAGCCCAAGGACGGCGAGCGGCGCGAGAAGTTCAACGCCCTCGTCCGCCTGGACTCGGTGAACGGCATGCCGCCCGAAAACGGGCGCGGACGGCCGGAGTTCGGCAAGCTCACCCCGCTCTACCCGCAGGACCGCCTGCGGTTGGAGACGGACCCGGGCGTGCTGACCACCCGGATCATCGATCTGGTCGCCCCCATCGGCAAGGGCCAGCGCGGTCTGATCGTGGCCCCGCCGAAGACCGGTAAGACCATGATCATGCAGGCGATCGCCAACGCGATCACCACCAACAACCCCGAGTGCCACCTGATGGTCGTCCTGGTCGACGAGCGTCCGGAAGAGGTCACCGACATGCAGCGGTCGGTCAAGGGCGAGGTCATCTCCTCGACCTTCGACCGCCCGGCCGAGGACCACACCACCGTCGCCGAGCTGGCCATCGAGCGCGCCAAGCGCCTCGTGGAGCTGGGTCACGACGTGGTCGTCCTGCTGGACTCGATCACCCGTCTGGGCCGCGCCTACAACCTGGCCGCCCCGGCCTCGGGCCGCATCCTGTCCGGTGGTGTCGACTCGACCGCGCTCTACCCGCCGAAGAAGTTCTTCGGTGCCGCGCGCAACATCGAGGACGGCGGCTCGCTGACCATCCTGGCCACCGCGCTGGTCGAGACCGGCTCGCGCATGGACGAGGTGATCTTCGAGGAGTTCAAGGGCACCGGCAACATGGAGCTCAAGCTCGACCGGAAGCTCGCCGACAAGCGCATCTTCCCGGCCGTGGACGTCGACCCGTCCGGCACCCGCAAGGAGGAGATCCTCCTCAGCGGTGAGGAGCTCAACATCGTCTGGAAGCTCCGCCGGGTGCTGCACGCGCTCGACTCGCAGCAGGCCATCGAGCTGCTTCTCGACAAGATGAAGCAGACGAAGTCCAACGCCGAGTTCCTGATGCAGATCGCCAAGACCACGCCCGCCCCGGGCAACGGCAACGACTGATCCGCGTCCGTCCTTCGGAGCCTCCCCGTCACGACCGTGACGGGGAGGCTCCGTCGTTCCGGCCCCGTGACGGTCGTTCCGCCCCCGTGCCGCCCGGCGCCGTGATCTTCCCGTGACCTTTTGAGACATCCGCCACAGCGCGGCCGTCCGCGCCTGGCCGGAACCGACGCCTTCCGGATGGCCGAAATCGCAGGTGGCAGGGGTGGAAGCGGCTCTGCGGGCGGCCGGTGATCAGGAGATTTCCTAAGACTCTCCTCAGAATCCGCTGTGCAACCCTGGCGCAGACTTCCCCGTCAACCAGCAGGGGGCACGGAGACGACAAGGACTGAGGAGCGCATGGCCGACGAGAGCAGGAGCCCGCGGGCGGGCTCGCACCGCCGCGGTGGCAAGCGCGGCCGCCGCCGCAAGCCGCCCGTGCGCCGCAAGGGCCGGCGAATAGCCGCCTGGAGCACGGCGGCCGTGGTGCTCGCCACAGGCGCGGGGCTCGGCTTCCTCTACTTCAAGTTCAACGGCAACCTGCACAGCGTCGACATCAACGCGGCCCTGGGCAAGAACCGCCCGGACAACGTCGACAACGGCTCCCAGGACATCCTCGTCCTCGGCTCCGACTCGCGGGCCGGCGACAACGGCAAGTACGGCAGGGACGAGGGCACCTCCCGCTCCGACACCGCGATGATCCTGCACGTCTACGCGGGCCACAAGAAGGCCAGCGTCGTCTCCATCCCACGCGACACGATCGTCCCCCGCCCGGAGTGCACCACCACCGGCGGCAAGCGGAGCCCGGCCGTCAAGCGCGCCCAGTTCAACGAGGCGTACACGATCGGCGGCGCGGTGTGCGCGGTCAAGACCGTCGAGGCCATGACGAACATCCGCATGGACCACTACCTCGAGGTCGACTTCGCCGGCTTCCAGAAGCTCATCGACAAGCTGGGCGGGGTCGAGGTCACCACGACCAAGGCCATCCACGACAAGTCCAGCCACCTCGACCTCGAGCCGGGCACCCACAAGCTCGACGGCGAGCAGTCCCTCGGCCTGGTGCGCACCCGCAAGGGCGTCGGCGACGGCAGCGACCTCGGCCGGATCAAGCTCCAGCAGGCCTTCATCAAGGCGCTGCTGGACCAGGTGAAGTCCATCGGGCTGTTCACCAGCCCCACCAAGCTCTACGGCATCGCCGACACCGCCACCAAGGCGCTGACCACCGACCGCGAGCTGAACACCGTCGACAAGCTCTACAGCTTCGCGGGCGGCCTCAAGGGCATCGGCTCGGAGGACATGCACATGATCACCCTGCCGGTGGGTGCCGACCCCCGGGACCCCGACCGGGTGGTGCCGCTGCCCGCCGAGTCCGAGCAGGTCTGGAAGGCCCTGCTCGCGGACCGGGAGATCCCGAAGGCCGCCCTCGGCGACAGCCAGAAGACCGACGCCGACGGCGTGGTCAAGTAGCACCGCCGCCCGGCACCGGAGGCGCCGCCTCCGGCACCGGGCCGCCGGGAATACCCGGCCGCCACCCCCCGTTTTGGGGGATACGGCCAGTACTGGCAGACTGGTACGTCGGCCCCGGTTCACGTAAGGCAATCCCGCCTCTACGACCCGGTGCCCTCCCGAACCTAGGAGAACCCTTGAAGCGCGACATCCACCCGGAGTACGTCGAGACCCAGGTCAGCTGCACCTGTGGCGCCTCGTTCACCACCCGTAGCACCGTCGCCGAAGGCGCCATCCGCGCCGACGTGTGCTCCGAGTGCCACCCGTTCTACACGGGCAAGCAGAAGATCCTCGACACCGGTGGCCGCGTGGCGCGGTTCGAGGCCCGCTTCGGCAAGACCGCCGGGTCGGCCAAGAAGTAGCGACCCGCAGGCGCCGGTCCTCGGTTGCCCAGCCCCGGCTGGGCCACCGGACCGGCGCTTTGTCGTCCAGCAGGCCCGAAGGCCCGCAGGCCCGTCACTTCCAGCAGCTAGGGAAACCCCATGTTCGAGGCAGTCGAGGAACTGATCGGTGAGCACGCCGACCTCGAGAAGCGGCTCGCCGACCCCGCCGTGCACGCGGACCAGGCCAACGCACGCAAGCTCAACAAGCGCTACGCCGAGCTGACGCCGATCGTCGGGACGTACCGCTCCTGGAAGCAGGCCGGGGACGACATCGAGACCGCCCGCGAGTTCGCCGCGGACGACCCCGACTTCGCCGCCGAGGTCAAGGACCTGGAGAAGCAGCGCGAGGGGCTCACCGAGAAGCTCCGCCTGCTGCTCGTCCCCCGCGACCCCAGCGACGACAAGGACGTCATCCTCGAGATCAAGGCCGGTGCCGGCGGCGACGAGTCCGCGCTCTTCGCCGGCGACCTGCTGCGCATGTACCTGCGCTACGCCGAGCGGATCGGCTGGAAGACCGAGATCATCGACTCCACCGAGTCCGAGCTCGGCGGTTACAAGGACGTCCAGGTCGCCGTGAAGACCAAGGGCGGCAACGGCGCCACCGAGCCCGGCCAGGGCGTCTGGGCCCGGCTGAAGTACGAGGGCGGCGTCCACCGCGTCCAGCGCGTGCCCGCCACCGAGTCGCAGGGCCGTATCCACACCTCCGCCGCCGGCGTGCTCGTCACCCCCGAGGCGGAGGAGGTCGACGTCGAGATCAACATGAACGACCTGCGGATCGACGTCTACCGCTCCTCCGGTCCCGGCGGCCAGTCCGTCAACACCACCGACTCGGCCGTGCGCATCACCCACCTGCCGACCGGCGTCGTGGCCTCCTGCCAGAACGAGAAGAGCCAGCTGCAGAACAAGGAGCAGGCGCTGCGCATCCTGCGCTCCCGGCTGCTGGCCGCCGCCCAGGAGAAGGCCGAGGCCGAGGCGGCCGACGCCCGCCGCAGCCAGGTCCGCACCGTCGACCGCTCCGAGAAGATCCGCACCTACAACTTCCCGGAGAACCGCATTTCGGACCACCGGGTGGGGTTCAAGGCGTACAACTTGGACCAGGTGCTCGACGGAGAGCTGGATCCGGTGATCCAGGCCTGTGTGGACGCCGACTCGGCGGCCAAGCTCGCCGCCGCGAGCTGACCGGAGTGCGGTAGACCGGTGCACAAGAATCGAGCCCGTCCGGCCATCACGGACGACCGGGGCGCCGACGCGAGAGGAACAACGTGAACCTGCTGCTAGCAGAGGTGGCGCAGGCCACTCAGCGGCTGGCCGACGCCGGCGTACCGTCCCCGCGCTTCGACGCGGAGGAGCTCGCCGCCTTCGTGCACGGCGTCAAGCGCGGTGAGCTGCACAACGTCAAGGACGCCGACTTCGACGCCCGCTACTGGGAGGCCGTCGCGCGCCGGGAGGCCCGCGAGCCGCTGCAGCACATCACCGGCCGCGCCTTCTTCCGCTACCTCGAGCTCCAGGTGGGGCCGGGCGTCTTCGTGCCCCGGCCCGAGACCGAGTCGGTCGTCGGCTGGGCCATAGACGCCGTGCGGGCCATGGACGTCGTCGAGCCGCTCATCGTCGACCTGTGCACCGGCTCCGGCGCCATCGCCCTGGCCCTCGCCCAGGAGGTGCCGCGCTCGCGCGTGCACGCCGTCGAGCTGGACGACACCGCCCTGAGCTGGGCCCGCAAGAACATCGAGGGCTCCCGCGTCCAGCTGCACCACGGCGACGCGCTGCAGGCCCTGCCCGAGCTGGACGGCCAGGTCGACCTGGTGATCTCCAACCCGCCCTACATCCCCCTCACCGAGTGGGAGTACGTCGCCCCCGAGGCCCGCGACCACGACCCGGAGCTGGCGCTCTTCTCCGGCGAGGACGGCCTGGACACCATCCGCGGCCTGGAGCGCACCGCGCACCGGCTGCTGCGCCCCGGCGGCGTCGTCGTCATCGAGCACGCCGACACCCAGGGCGGCCAGGTGCCGTGGATCTTCACCGAGGAGCGGGGCTGGGCGGACGCCGCCGACCACCCCGACCTGAACAACCGGCCCCGCTTCGCCACCGCGCGCAAGGCCATGCCGTGACGGCGGCATCCCCGGCCCCCCAGACTTCTGCCCTGTTCGCCCTGTACGAGGAGGTCCGTTAGATGGCACGGCGATACGACTGCAGCGACGCGACCGACCGCAGGACCGGTCTGCGCGAAGCCGCCGCCGCGGTGCGCCGCGGCGAGCTGGTCGTGCTGCCCACCGACACCGTCTACGGCATCGGTGCGGACGCCTTCAGCCGCGAGGCCGTCGGCGACCTGCTGCAGGCCAAGGGCCGTGGCCGGGGCATGCCCTCGCCCGTCCTCATCGGCTCCCCGAACACCCTGCACGGCCTCGTCACGGACTTCTCCGAGCAGGCCTGGGAGCTCGTCGACGCCTTCTGGCCCGGCGCCCTCACCCTCGTCGCCAAGCACCAGCCCTCGCTGACCTGGGACCTGGGCGAGACCCGCGGCACCGTCGCCGTGCGGATGCCGCTGCACCCGGTCGCCATCGAGCTGCTGACCGAGTTCGGCCCGATGGCCGTCTCCAGCGCCAACCTCACCGGCCACCCCGCCCCGCAGGACTGCGACGCCGCGCAGGAGATGCTCGGCGACTCCGTCTCCGTCTACCTCGACGGCGGCCCCACCCCGGCCGACGTGCCGTCCTCCATCGTGGACGTCACCGGCAAGGTGCCCGTCCTGCTGCGCGCCGGCGCCATCAGCGCCGAGCAGCTCCGCGAGGTGGTACCCGACCTCGAGGTGGCCAATTGATCGCCCCGCAGGGGCGTGGCATAGCGGGACCGGACACCACCACCGACACTTTCCGCATCCTCCACGTCAGCACCGGCAACGTCTGCCGCTCGCCCATCACCGAGCGGCTGACCCGGCATGCCCTCTCCCACCGCCTGGGCGACCCCGCCGCGGGCGGCCTGGTGGTGGAGAGCGCCGGCACCTGGGGGCACGAGGGCGCCCCCATGGAGGCCCACGCCGCCACCGTCCTGGCCGACTTCGGCGCCGACGCGCACGGCTTCACCGGCCGTGAGCTGCTCGACGAGCACGTCATCCGGGCCGACCTGGTGCTGACCGCCACCCGCGACCACCGCGCCCAGGTCATCTCCATGGGCCACTCGGCGGGCCTGCGCACCTTCACCCTGAAGGAGTTCACCCGGCTGGTACGGGCCATAGACCCCGCCACCCTGCCGGACCCCGAGCAGGCCGGCGGCGTCGTCGAGCGCGCCCGCGCCCTGGTGCAGGCCGCGGCGGCGCTGCGCGGCTGGCTGCTGGCGCCCAGTGCGGAGGCCGACGAGGTCCACGACCCGTACGGTGCCCCGATCACCTTCTTCCGCTCCATCGGCGACGAGATCAACCAGGCGCTCGACCCGGTCGTCACCGCGCTCACGGGAGTTGCGGCCCGCTCCTGAGACCCGGGCCCGCCGCGGGCCCGCCAGACCGGGCATATGCCTGTGCACGGGCCTACAGTGGGTGCTGAGACCCATCGCGCCGCACAGTCCGGAGCCGGCGATGTCCGTCACCCACACGCCCGCCAGGGGCGCCAGCGCGCCCGCCGCCGAAGGAGCCGCGGAGCACGGCCGGCTCCACCCGTCGTGGGGCGGCGGATTCGAGTCGCTGCGCCGGCAGGACCCCGAGATCGCCGGGCTCCTGCTCGCCGAGACCGAGCGCCAGGCGACCGGGCTCCAGCTCGTCGCTGCCGAGAACTTCACCTCACCCGCCGTTCTGGCCACTCTCGGCTCGCCGCTCACCAACAAGTACGCCGAGGGCTATCCCGGTGCCCGCCACCACGGCGGCTGCGAGCTCGTCGACCTCACCGAGCGCATCGCCGCCGAGCGCGCCAAGGCCCTCTTCGGCGCCGAGCACGCCAACGTCCAGCCGAACTCCGGCACCGCCGCCGTGCTGGCCGCCTACGCCGCGCTGCTGCACCCCGGCGACACGGTGCTGGCCATGTCCCTGCGGCACGGCGGCCACCTCACCCACGGCTCTCCGGCCAACTTCTCGGGCCGCTGGTACGACTTCGCCGCCTACGGGCTCGACGAGGACACCGGCCTGATCGACTACGCCGAGGTCCGCGCCCTGGCCCGGGACCGCATGCCCCGGGCCATCGTCTGCGGCTCGATGTCCTATCCCCGCCACCCCGACTACGCGGCCTTCCGCGAGATCGCCGACGAGGTGGGCGCCTACCTCGTGGTGGACGCCGCGCACCCCATAGGGCTGGTCGCCGGGGGAGCGGCGCCCAGTCCGGTCCCGTACGCCGACGTCGTCTGCGCCACGACGCACAAGGTGCTGCGCGGGCCGCGGGGCGGGCTGATCCTGTGCGGGGCGCGGCTGGCCGAGCGGCTCGACCGGGCGGTGTTCCCGTTCACCCAGGGCGGCGCCCAGATGCACACCGTCGCGGCCAAGGCGGTCGCCTTCGGGGAGGCGGCGGCGCCCGCGTTCACGGCGTACGCCCATCAGGTGGTCGCCAACGCCCGCGCGCTGGCCGCCGCGCTGGCCGGTGAGGGCCTGCTGATCGGCACGGGAGGCACCGACACGCACTTGATCACCGCCGACGCCGCCCCGCTCGCCCTGGACGGCGCCACGGCCCGCGGGCGGCTCGCCGCGGCCGGGATGGTCCTGGACACCTGCGGGCTGGCCGGGGGCAGCGCGCGCGGCCTGCGGCTGGGCACGGCGGCGGTGACCACGCAGGGCATGGGGGAGGCGGAGATGGCCCGGATCGGGGCGCTGATGGGGGCCGCGCTGCGGGGCGACCGGCGGGAGGGCGAGGTCCGGGTGGAGGTGGCGGAGCTGGCCGGAAGGTTCCCCCCGTATCGGTCCCACATGTGATCATTTGGAACCGCCGGGCGGTGGCGTACGTCTTCCAGCCCATTCACGGTTCCGGGGCGGACGCGAATATGGTGTGAGGCTGTGATGTCCAGCGCGATCCCTGGGGCAGCCCGTGCGTGAATACCTGCTGACGTTGTGCGTCACCGCGGCGGTCACTTATCTGCTGACGGGCCCGGTGCGGAAGTTCGCGATCCTGGCGGGCGCCATGCCGGAGATCCGCGCGCGCGACGTGCACCGGGAACCCACGCCACGGCTCGGTGGTATCGCGATGTTCGGCGGGCTGTGCGCGGGGCTGCTGGTGGCCGCGCACCTGTCCAACCTCAAGTCCGTCTTCGAGCTGTCCAACGAGCCACGGGCGCTGCTCTCGGGCGCCGGCCTGATCTGGCTGCTGGGCGTGCTGGACGACAAGTGGGGCGTGGACGCCCTGGTCAAGCTGGGCGGGCAGATGATCGCCGCCGGCGTGATGGTGCTGCAGGGCCTGACGATCCTGTTCATCCCCATCCCCGGGGTGGGCACGGTCTCGCTGACCCCGATGCAGGGCACGCTGCTGACGGTGGCGCTGGTGGTGATCACCATCAACGCGGTGAACTTCGTCGACGGCCTGGACGGCCTGGCCGCGGGCATGGTCTGCATCGCCGCCGCCGCGTTCTTCATGTACGCCTACCGGATGTGGTTCGGCCACGGTCTGGAGTCCGCCGCCCCGGCGACGCTGTTCGCGGCGGTCCTGATGGGCATGTGCCTGGGCTTCCTGCCGCACAACATGCACCCCGCGCGGATCTTCATGGGCGACTCCGGCTCGATGCTCATCGGGCTGGTCCTGGCGGCGGGCGCCATCTCCATCACCGGGCAGGTCGACCCGGACGCGCTCAAGCTGTGGGCGGGCTCGGAGCGGGCGGCCGTGAATGCCATGGTGCCGGTCTACATCCCGCTGCTGCTGCCGCTGACGGTCATCGCGGTGCCGGTGGCGGACCTGCTGCTGGCGATCGTGCGGCGCACCTGGAAGGGCCAGTCGCCGTTCGCCGCGGACCGGGGACATCTGCACCACCGGCTGCTGGAAATCGGTCACTCGCACAGCCGAGCGGTGTTGATCATGTATTTCTGGTCGGCCCTCATCGCATTCGGCGCGGTGGCCTATTCCGTGAATTCGGCGAGTGTCTGGATCCTGCTGCTCGTCGTGGTGCTGAGCGCGGTCGGACTGGTGCTGCTGCTGATGCCGCGATTCACTCCGCGGGCCCCTCGCTGGGCCGAGCGATTCGTGCCGCCGCGCTACCGCCGGCGGGCCGTTCCGGCCCCCGCGGCCGAGCCGGTCACCGCCGCCGCGACGGAGCGCCGGGAGCCCGTTCCGGCCGGTCTCCACGGGGCCACGGCCATCGGCGACAGGTCACGTTTCGCGCACACCCGGAAGGTTCCCAGCGGGCCCGCATAGCAGAGGAACGGGGGGTCCGTCAGCCCGATGACCAGCGGATTGACCCTTGCGTGTGACGTCCGGCACACGATGTAGGTAAAGACCTCATCAAATAGTTTGTGATACCGTTCACGAAACCCGAGTGATAGAGCCGAAGGACCGTAGTGCGACGGTCCCTCGTGGCGAGCCGTGTCTCGCTCCCGGGGATACGCTCGTCCACGACGAATCGTTGCTTCCGACTTCGCCGGAGAAACCCTTCATGCAGTCCAACGACGCCCGAACACTTCTGCAGTGCGCCGTCCCGACCGCCGTCGCCGGCGTCGTCGCCGTCGTCGCCGGCTCGGTGCTCGCCGGCGGCAAGGGGGGAATCGGTGCCGCCGTCGGCACAGCCGTGGGAGGCGGGATCATGGCCATGGGCCTGGTCGTTCTCCAGCGCACCGCCAAGTCGTTTCCGCACCTGTTCCAGGCCATGGGCCTGGTGCTCTATGTGACGCAGTTCCTGATCTCGGCCGTCGTTCTCGCGGTCTTCCGGGACACGTCGCTCTTCAATACCCGTGCCTTCGCCTTCGCCCTCCTGGCCGCGGTCCTCGTGTGGACCGCCGCCCAGACGCGGGCGTACCTGAAGGCCAAGATCTTTTATGTGGATCCGGATTCCGCCGACGCGAAGAAGTCCGCGCCAGCCGGGTCCGCGTCGTGACAGGTAGGCCCGGGATAAGTGCTCGAGCGCTCACCTGCTATCGTCCGGTGCCATCTGAGGCACAGTGGGCGCAGGCAGCTGAACTCCCGAGTTTCCCGGGACGCGATCGGCGGTCCATGCAGCTGATGCCGCTTACGCCGATCGGTTCCGCGCCGGTCACCTGCCCCCCCATCCGCAAGACCAGTCCAGTGCCGTTCCGCGGCTGTGCGCCGCGCCGACACAACGAGGTTGCCGTACCTATGCGCCACGCTGAAGGAGCTCGCGGTGAGTGCTGACCAGATGCTCGCCTTCGAGACCGATTGCCACATCTTCGATGGGTGCGGCTTCCCGGCCCCAGGCCTCCACTCGTTCTTGTTTGAACCGATCTTCAGCATTGGCGGCTTCGACTTCAACAAGCCGATGCTGCTGGCCGTGATCACCACGGTCATCGTCATCGGGTTCTTCTGGGCGGCATTCGGCAAGGCCAAGGTGGTCCCGGGCAAGCTCCAGATGGTGGGAGAGGCGGGCTACGACTTCGTCCGCCGGGGCATCGTCTACGAGGCGCTCGGCAAGAAGGAGGGCGAGAAGTACGTCCCCTTCATGGTCTCGCTGTTCTTCTTCGTCTGGATCATGAACCTCTGGTCGATCATTCCGGTCGCCCAGTTCCCCGTGACCTCGATCATCGCCTTCCCGGCAGCGCTCGCGCTGATCGTCTACGTCATGTGGATGTACCTGACCTTCAAGCGCCACGGCTTCGTCGGCGGTCTGAAGAACATCACCGGCTACGACAAGTCGCTCGGTGGCGTTCTCCCGCTGGCCGTGATCCTGGAGTTCTTCTCGAACGTGCTGGTCCGGCCGTTCACCCACGCCGTCCGGCTCTTCGCCAACATGTTCGCCGGTCACCTGCTGATCCTGATGTTCACCATCGCCAGCTGGTACCTGCTGAACGGCATCGGCATCGCCTACGCCGGTGTCTCGTTCGTGATGACCATCGTGATGACCGGCTTCGAGCTCTTCATCCAGGCCGTCCAGGCGTACGTCTTCGTCCTGCTGGCCACGAACTACATCCAGGGCGCGCTCGCCGAGCACCACTGAGCACCTCGCCTGCCCAGTCCAACAATCGTCCGGTGGCCAACCCCCACCGGTCCGTGAAAGAGAAGGAAGAACGAGCATGTCTGCTGCTCTCCAGACCATCGCCGCTGGTGTCGAGATCAAGGGCAACCTGGGCTCGATCGGCTACGGCCTCGCCGCGATCGGCCCCGGCGTCGGCGTCGGCATCGTCTTCGGTAACGGCACCCAGGCCCTGGCCCGCCAGCCCGAGGCCGCCGGCCTGATCCGCGCCAACCAGATCCTCGGCTTCGCCTTCTGTGAGGCGCTCGCCCTGATCGGTCTGGTCATGCCGTTCGTCTACCCGTCTGCCTGATCGCAGCGCCTGACGACCACCTTTTTCGACGAAAGGCACTGATGTGTACGCCCTGAATTTGGCGTCCGAAGGGGAGCTGGAGAACCCCCTTCTCCCGCCGATCCCAGAGCTCGTCATCGGCCTGGTCGCCTTCCTGATCGTCTTCGTCTTCCTCGGCAAGAAGCTTCTCCCGAACATCAACAAGGTTCTGGACGAGCGCCGTGCCGCCATCGAGGGCGGCATGGAGAAGGCCAAGGCCGCCCAGGACGAGGCGCAGCAGGTCCTCGAGGACTACCGGGCTCAGCTCGCCGACGCCCGCCACGAGGCCGCGCGTCTGCGCCAGGAGGCGCAGGAGCAGGGCGTCGCGCTGATCGCCGAGATGCGGTCCGAGGGCCAGCGGCAGCGTGAGGAGATCATCGCTGCCGGTCACGCCCAGATCGAGGCCGACCGCAAGGCCGCCGCGGCCACGCTGCGTCAGGACGTCGGCCAGCTGGCCATCGACCTGGCCGGCCGGATCGTCGGCGAGTCCCTCGCGGACTCCGCCCGCCAGAGCCGCACCATCGACCGCTTCCTCGACGCGCTCGAGAGCAAGCCGGCCGACGTGACGAAGGCCGAGGCCACCCGATGAGCGGAGCGAGCCGGGAGGCCCTGGCCTCCGCACGCGAGAGCCTCGACGCGCTGGCGGACAACACGTCCGTCGACGCCGCGAAGCTGGCCGAGGAGCTGGCCGCCGTCACGGCGCTGCTCGACCGCGAGGTGTCGCTGCGTCGGGTCCTGACCGACCCGGCGCAGTCCGGCGAGGCCAAGTCCGAGCTGGCCCGGCGTCTGCTGGGCGGCCAGGTGGGCGACGCGTGCGCCGACCTGGTGGCCGGCATGGTCCGCTCCCGCTGGTCGCGCTCGCGCGACCTGGTGGACGCGACCGAGGAGCTGGCCTCCGGCGCCGACCTGATCGCGGCCGAGCGCGCCGGCGACCTGGACGACGTCGAGGACGAGCTGTTCCGCTTCGGCCGGATCGTCACCTCCACCGCGGACCTGCGGGCCGCGCTGACCGACAAGGTCGCGGAGAAGTCCGCCAAGGCGGGCCTGCTGCGCGAGCTGCTGGGCGGCCGGGCCAACCCGGTCACCGAGCGCCTGGTCGTCCGGCTGGTGACCGCGCCGCGTGGCCGTAGCCTGGAAGGTGGGCTCAACGCCCTCTCCAAGCTGGCCGCCGACCGCCGCGACCGCATGGTCGCCGAGGTCACCTCCGCGGTGCCGCTGAGCGATCAGCAGAAGCAGCGCCTCGGTGACGCGCTCGCCAAGCTGTACGGACGGCGTGTCCACCTCAACCTGGACGTCGACCCCGAGGTCATCGGCGGCATCCAGGTGCGGATCGGCGACGAGGTCATCAACGGGACCATCGCGGACCGGCTCGCCGAGGCGGGCCGTCGGATGGCCGGCTGACCAGCCACCAACTCAAGAGCATGTACTGACGGCCCGAGTTGGGTCGACGGTGTCCTCTGGGGGCCCGCGGCAACCGCCGCGGGAGCAAGTCCCCAGACCCCCCAGAATTACTTCGGGCCCAACAAGGAGAGCAGGGAACCCAGATGGCGGAGCTCACGATCCGGCCGGAGGAGATCCGGGACGCACTGGAGAACTTTGTCCAGGCGTACAAGCCGGACGCGGCCTCGCGCGAGGAGGTCGGTACGGTCAGCGTTGCCGGCGACGGCATCGCGAAGGTCGAGGGTCTTCCCTCGGCCATGGCGAACGAGCTGCTGCGGTTCGAGGACGGAACCCTCGGTCTCGCCCTCAACCTCGAGGAGCGCGAGATCGGTGCGGTCGTCCTCGGCGAGTTCAGCGGCATCGAGGAGGGCCAGCCGGTGCAGCGCACCGGTGAGGTGCTCTCCGTCGCGGTCGGCGAGGGCTACCTCGGCCGCGTCGTCGACCCGCTGGGCAACCCGATCGACGGCCTCGGCGAGATCGCGACCGAGGGCCGCCGCGCCCTCGAACTGCAGGCCCCCGGCGTCATGGTCCGTAAGTCGGTCCACGAGCCGATGGAGACCGGCTACAAGGCCGTCGACGCGATGACCCCGGTCGGCCGTGGCCAGCGTCAGCTGATCATCGGTGACCGCCAGACCGGCAAGACCGCGCTGGCCGTCGACACGATCATCAACCAGCGCGACAACTGGCGCTCCGGCGACCCGAAGAAGCAGGTCCGCTGCATCTACGTCGCCGTCGGCCAGAAGGGCTCCACCATCGCGTCCGTGCGCGGCGCGCTGGAGGAGGCCGGCGCCCTGGAGTACACGACGATCGTCGCGGCTCCGGCGTCCGACCCGGCCGGCTTCAAGTACCTCGCCCCCTACACCGGCTCGGCCATCGGCCAGCACTGGATGTACCAGGGCAAGCACGTCCTGATCGTCTTCGACGACCTCTCGAAGCAGGCCGACGCCTACCGTGCCGTCTCCCTGCTGCTGCGCCGCCCGCCGGGCCGTGAGGCCTACCCGGGTGACGTCTTCTACCTGCACTCGCGTCTGCTGGAGCGCTGCGCCAAGCTCTCCGACGAGATGGGCGCCGGCTCGATGACGGGTCTGCCGATCGTCGAGACCAAGGCGAACGACGTGTCGGCGTTCATCCCGACCAACGTCATCTCCATCACCGACGGCCAGTGCTTCCTGGAGTCGGACCTGTTCAACGCCGGTCAGCGCCCCGCGCTGAACGTCGGTATCTCGGTCTCCCGTGTCGGTGGCTCCGCCCAGCACAAGGCCATGAAGCAGGTCTCCGGCCGCCTCCGTGTGGACCTCGCCCAGTTCCGTGAGCTCGAGGCGTTCGCCGCCTTCGGTTCCGACCTGGACGCGGCCTCCAAGGCCGCCCTGGAGCGCGGCAAGCGCATGGTCGAGCTGCTGAAGCAGGGCCAGTACGCCCCGTACTCCACCGAGGACCAGGTCGTCTCCATCTGGGCCGGCACCACCGGCAAGATGGACGACGTTCCGGTCGAGGACATCCGCCGCTTCGAGCGCGAGCTGCTGGACTACCTGCACCGCGAGCACAAGGGCCTGATGGACAGCATCCGCGAGGGCGGCAAGATGTCCGACGACACGCTGCAGTCCGTGGGCGACTCGATCGCGTCCTTCAAGCAGCAGTTCGAGACCTCGGACGGCAAGCTGCTGGGCGAGGGCTGAGCATGGGTGCCCAGCTCCGGGTCTACAAGAGGCGGATCAAGACCGTCTCCGCGACCAAGAAGATCACCAAGGCGATGGAGATGATCGCCGCCTCGCGCATCGTCAAGGCACAGCGCAAGGTGGCCGCGTCGACTCCGTACGCCAGTGAGCTCACCCGGGCAGTGACCGCGGTTGCCACCGGCTCCAACACCAAGCACGCCCTGACCACCGAGGTGGAGAACCCGACCCGGGCCGCGATCCTGCTCGTCACGAGCGACCGCGGTCTGGCCGGCGGCTACTCCGCCAACGCGATCAAGGCCGCCGGCCAGCTCACCGACCGCCTCAAGGCGGACGGCAAGGACGTCGTCACGTACATCGTCGGCCGCAAGGGCGTCGCGTACTACGGCTTCCGCGAGCTCCCGGTCGTCGACTCCTGGACGGGCTTCACCGACAGCCCGACCTACGCCGACGCCAAGCGGGTCGCCGGCCCCCTCATCGAGGCCGTCCTCACGGACACGGCCGAGGGCGGCGTGGACGAGCTGCACATCGTCTTCACGGAATTCGTGTCGATGATGACGCAGACGCCGGTCGACAAGCGGCTGCTGCCGCTGAGTCTCGCCGAGACATCTGCGGCTGACGCCGCGGGCACGGTCGAGGAGTCGGAGGTGGCTAAGGACAAGCTCCTGCCGCTCTACGACTTCGAGCCGTCGGACGAGGGTGTGCTCGACGCACTGCTCCCGCGGTATGTCGAGTCCCGGATCTACAACGCCCTGCTGCAGGCCGCCGCCTCCGAGCACGCGGCCCGCCGCCGGGCGATGAAGTCGGCGACCGACAACGCCGAAGAGCTCATCAAGTCGCTCACGCGGCTTGCCAACGCGGCCCGCCAGGCCGACATCACCCAGGAAATCAGCGAGATCGTCGGTGGCGCCAGCGCTCTGGCCGACGCGACCGCGGGGAGTGACCGATAAATGACCACCACTGTTGAGACGGCCACGGCGACGGGCCGCGTCGCGCGGGTCATCGGCCCGGTCGTCGACGTGGAGTTCCCCGTCGACGCCATGCCGGAGATCTACAACGCCCTGACCGTCGAGGTCTCCGACCCGGCCGAGGCCGGCAAGAAGAAGATCCTGACGCTCGAGGTCGCGCAGCACCTGGGCGAGGGCCTGGTGCGCGCCATCGCCATGGAGCCCACCGACGGCCTGGTCCGCCAGGCCGCCGTGACCGACACCGGCGACGGCATCACCGTCCCCGTCGGTGACGTCACCAAGGGCCGGGTGTTCAACACCCTGGGCAAGATCCTGAACGAGCCCGAGGCCGAGGCCGAGGTCACCGAGCGCTGGTCCATCCACCGCAAGGCCCCGGCGTTCGACCAGCTCGAGTCCAAGACCGAGATGTTCGAGACGGGTCTGAAGGTCGTCGACCTTCTCACCCCGTACGTCAAGGGCGGCAAGATCGGTCTGTTCGGTGGTGCCGGTGTCGGCAAGACCGTTCTGATCCAGGAAATGATCATGCGTGTGGCGAAGCTGCACGAGGGTGTTTCCGTGTTCGCCGGTGTCGGTGAGCGCACGCGTGAGGGCAACGACCTCATCGCGGAAATGGAAGAGTCCGGCGTTCTGGACAAGACCGCGCTGGTCTTCGGCCAGATGGACGAGCCCCCGGGCACCCGTCTGCGCGTCGCCCTGGCCGGTCTGACCATGGCGGAGTACTTCCGCGATGTGCAGAAGCAGGACGTGCTGTTCTTCATCGACAACATCTTCCGCTTCACCCAGGCCGGTTCCGAGGTCTCCACCCTGCTCGGCCGCATGCCGTCCGCGGTGGGTTACCAGCCGAACCTCGCCGACGAGATGGGCCTCCTCCAGGAGCGCATCACCTCGACCCGTGGTCACTCGATCACCTCCATGCAGGCGATCTACGTCCCCGCGGACGACCTGACCGACCCGGCCCCGGCGACGACCTTCGCCCACCTGGACGCCACGACCGTTCTGTCGCGTCCGATCTCGGAGAAGGGCATCTACCCGGCGGTGGACCCGCTGGACTCGACGTCCCGCATCCTGGACCCGCGCTACATCTCCCAGGACCACTACAACGCGGCCTCCCGCGTCAAGGGCATCCTGCAGAAGTACAAGGACCTCCAGGACATCATCGCGATCCTCGGTATCGACGAGCTGGGCGAAGAGGACAAGCTGGTCGTCCACCGCGCCCGTCGCGTCGAGCGCTTCCTGTCGCAGAACACCCACGCGGCGAAGCAGTTCACCGGTGTCGACGGTTCGGACGTTCCGCTGGACGAGTCCATCGCCGCGTTCAACGCGATCTGCGACGGTGAGTTCGACCACTTCCCGGAGCAGGCGTTCTTCATGTGCGGTGGCCTCGAGGACCTCAAGGCCAACGCCAAGGAGCTGGGCGTCTCCTGAGCCACGCGCTCTGACGGCCGGGGGCGGGGCTGCCCCGCCCCCGGTCCGTACGTCCCCTATTCTTTGACCCAACACCCGCCACACCCGGCGGGTGGAGACCCGAGGAGCCACGTTGGCTGCTGAGCTGCACGTCGAGCTGGTCGCGGCGGACCGAAGCGTCTGGTCCGGCGAGGCCACTCTGGTCATCGCGCGTACCACATCGGGTGACATCGGCGTCATGCCCGGCCACCAGCCGCTGCTCGGTGTGCTGGAGTCTGGCCCGGTGACCATCAAGACCGCCGAGGGCAATGTCGTCGCCGCGGTGCACGGCGGATTCATCTCGTTCGCGGACAACAAGCTCTCGCTGCTCGCCGAGATCGCGGAGCTCGCCGACGAGATCGACGTCGAGCGTGCCGAGCGGGCGCTCGAGCGTGCCAAGGCGGACGCCGACGCGGCCGCCGAGCGCCGCGCGGATGTCCGGCTGAAGGCGGTCACGGGCGTTCGCTAGCCCGCCTCCGCTTCGAGTACGACCCTCAGCCGCGGGCCGGCCTGGAACACTCCAGGGCGGTCCGCGGCTGAGGCAATAACGCAGGTGCAGTTCTAGTTGACGCGAGGAGGTCGGTGGAGATGGTCCTCGCTCTGCTCGTGAGCGGCATCGTCGTACTGCTGGTGCTGGTGGGGCTCTTCGTCTTCGGGCTGCGCAGACGGCTCATCCAGCGGTCCGGCGGCACCTTCGACTGCAGCCTGCGCTGGAACGTTCCCGAGGACGACCCCGAACCCGCCGGAAAGGGCTGGGTGTACGGGGTCGCTCGCTACAACGGTGACCGGATCGAGTGGTTCCGGGTCTTCTCGTACGCCCCCCGGCCGCGCCGGGTGCTGGAGCGCGACTCCATCGAGGTGCTGGAGCGGCGCACCCCGCAGGGCGAGGAGGAGCTGGCGCTGCTGTCGGACGCCACCGTGCTGGCCTGTCTGCACCGGGGCACGCGCCTGGAACTGGCGATGAGCGAGGACGCCCTGACGGGCTTCCTCGCCTGGCTGGAGGCCGCCCCGCCGGGGCAGCGCGTCAACGTCGCCTAGTGCCGTTCGGCCAGTCCGGCCTTTTCCCCGTGCCCCGGGTCTCCCTGACCCGGTTCTCCCTTCTCCGGCTCCTTGGGCTCCTTCGGCCAGATCGTGTAGCTCAGCGCGATGGCCACATTGATGCCGATCACGAACAGCATCTTGGTCTGCCAGTTCCGCAGCGAGCTGATGTCGCCCGAGTCGCCGACGTACCAGGCGGCCCCCTGCAGCAGCGCCATGGCGATCACCGCGGCCAGCACCCACTGGCCGGCCGTCTTCCACTCGTGCACCGTCCGGGCCATGCCGTACTTCGGCGGCTTGACCGGCGGCGGGCCCCCGGCGAAGCGGTGGGCGAAGCGCTGGTCGACCCACTTGATCATCGAGTGGCCGAGCGCCACCGAGAAGCCGATGTAGACGGCGGCCAGGCCGTGCTTCAGGCCCGGTGTGGCGCCGTTCTTCAGGTCGATCGCCGTGACGATCAGCAGCACCAGCTCCAGCAGGGGCTCCAGCAGCAGCACGGCGACTCCCGCCCGGGGCATCCGGGCCAGGTAGCGCAGGCTCAGCCCGGCGGCCAGCAGGAGCCAGAAGCCCACTTCACAGGCGACGATCAACGTGACGATCACGGGTCTCTCCCTTCCCTCCCCACCATCGTCACGGCCCTGACCGGCCATTTCGTCGTCGCGCGTAACGATCCCGGACTGCATCCTTCGATGTACCCGCGGCGGCGGGGAAGGCTCCGGCAGGTGACGACCGCACCCGCTCCCACGTGCTGAGATGGACCCATGCCGCTCCGTCTCCCGCTTCGTCCGCCCGACCGCGACGCCGTCCTCATCGCGCTCGCCGGGCTGCTCGGCGGCGTCCTGCTGTACGCGCTGGGGCTGCGCAGCGATCCCGCGTCGACGCTGCCGGGGCGGTTCGCGCTGGTCGCGCTCGTCGTCATGGCCGGGGCCGAGCTGGTGCGCCGCCATGCCCCGATGACGGCCCTGGCCATCGGGATGGGCGCGCTCGCGGTCGACGTGTGCGCGGGCAGCCTCGTGGCGAACGTCGCGATGTTCACGGACCTGGTCTACGCGGCGGTGCTCTACGGGCCGCCGGCCGCCTACCGGCTCATCCCGCGCGTCACCGAGGTGGTGACCGTGCTGGGCACCCTGATGGCCGTCGTGATCACCCAGCAGGCGACCGGGCTGCTGCTCGGCATGGGTCTGGGCGTCATCACCGTCGTCCCGGCCTGGACGGGCGTGGGCGTGCGCGTCCACCGGGACCGGGCCGAGGCCGCCCGGCTGGCGGCCGAGCGCACCGCGCTGCTGGCCGAGCTGGACCGGCGCGAGGCGGTGGTCGCCGAGCGCGCCCGGATGGCGCGCGAGCTGCACGACATGGTGGCCGGGCATCTGTCCGCCATCGCGATACATTCCTCCGCCGCCCTGTCGATCGACGAACCGGAGGCGTCCCGGGAGGCGCTGGGCGTCATCCGGGAGAACAGCGTCCAGGGGCTCGCCGAGATGCGCCGCCTGATCGGCCTGCTCAGGGACGCGGCCGGCCGGGACGAGCCCGCGCCCACCCCCACGCTCGCCGGGCTCGACGCGCTGCTGGAGCGGGCCCGCACCGCCGTGCGCGACGACCGCTTCTCCTTCGTCCTGAGCGACGGGCGGGGGCCGGGCCGGCTGCCCGCGCCGGTGGAGCTGGCGGCGTACCGCATCGTGCAGGAGTCGCTGACCAACGCGGTCAAGCATGCGGCGCCGGGCGTGGTGAGAGTGGAGCTGGCCCGGGAGCCCGGGGCGCTCGAGGTACGGGTGGTCAGTCCGCTCGGCGACCGGTCGGGGCCGCGCGCCCCGGGGGCCGGGGCGGGGCTCACCGGCATGCGCGAGCGCGTGGCGCTGCTGGGCGGGGAACTGCTGGCCGGTCCGGTGGCGGGTGACGGCAAGGTGTGGGAAGTGCGGGCCCGACTGCCCGTGGACGAGGAGGAGAAACGATGATCCGGGTCGTTGTCGCCGAGGACCAGGCCGCCGTGCGGTCGGGCCTGGTGCTCATTCTGCGCTCGGCGACGGGCGTCGAGGTCGTCGGGGAGGCGGGCGACGGCGAGGAGGCCGTGCGGCTGGCCCGCGAGCTGCGGCCGGACCTGGTGCTGATGGACGTGCAGATGCCGCGCCTGGACGGGGTGTCCGCCACCCGGCAGATCACCGCCGAGCAGCTCGCCGATGTGCTGGTGCTGACCACGTTCGACCTGGACGAGTACGTCTTCGGGGCGTTGCGGGCGGGCGCGGCGGGCTTCCTGCTCAAGGACAGCGAGGCGGCGGACCTGGTGGCGGCGGTGCGGACGGTGGCGCGGGGCGAGGGGCTGATCTCCCCGGCGGTCACGCGCCGGCTGATCGCCGAGTTCGCGCGGCCCGGTCCCGCCCGTACGCCCGGCGGGCCGGACGCGGCGGTGCTGGACGCGCTGACGCGGCGCGAGCGGGAGGTGCTGGCCCAGGTGGGGGAGGGGCTGTCGAACGCGGAGATCGGGGCGCGCCTGGGGATGGCGGAGGCGACGGTCAAGACGCACGTCAGCCGGTTGCTGGGGAAGCTGGAGCTGCGCAGCCGGGTACAGGCGGCGGTGCTGGCACGGGAGTTGGGTCTGGTCCAGACCTCTTGACCATTGGTACGGACCTTCTTACGCTCCCCTCACAAGCGCACCCCCACCGACGCACACCCCCACAACGGCAACCCCACGCACCAGCGCAACGGCACCCCCCACCCTGTCCGGATCTCACTCGGGGAGACCCCCTTGAGCCGCTTGAGCACAGGAACCTCGGGACGACACAGACGCCTCATACCCACCGCCCTGGTGACGGCCTTCGCCGCGCTGCTCATACCCGCCGCCACCCTGGCCGGCCCGGCGGGCCCGGCCCACGCCGCGCCCGCCGGCCCCTCGGCCACGGCGACCTTCGTCAAGACCTCCGACTGGGGAACCGGCTTCCAGGCCGAATGGACGGTGAAGAACACCGGCACCACCGCCATCAACGGCTGGACCGTGGAGTGGGACTTCCCCTCCGGCACCACGGTCGCCTCCTTCTGGGACGCCCTGGTCACCGGCTCCGGCACGCACTACACCGCGAAGAACCGCGAGTACAACGGCACTGTCCCGCCCGGCGGGGCCGTCCGCTTCGGCTTCGTCGCCTCGGGCGACGGCGAGCCCTCCGGCTGCCGGCTCGACGGCGGCGCCTGCGACGGCTCCCCGCCGGCCGACGCCCCGCCGGGCGCGCCGGGCAGGCCCACGTCGACGGCCGTGACCGAGAACTCCGTCTCCCTGAAGTGGACGGCCGCCACGGACGACAAGGGCGTCAAGAACTACGACGTCTACCGGGGCAAGACGAAGGTGGCCACCGTCGCCAAACTCGCCTGGACCGACACCGGGCTGACGGCGGGCACCGACTACTCCTACACGGTCGTCGCCCGCGACAGTGCCGACCAGACCGGGCCCGCGAGCCCGGCGCTGACCGTGCGCACCACCGGCGGTGGCAGCGAGCCGCAGCCGGGCGGGGAGCCGGTGAAGGCCGGCTACTTCGTGCAGTGGGGCATCTACGGCCGCGGCTACACCGTGAAGTCCCTCGACACCACGGGCGCCGCCGGCAAGCTCACGCACATCAACTACTCGTTCTCCAACATCGACCCCGTCAACCTCACCTGCCTGAACGGCGTCACCAAGGCCACCAGCCCCAACCCCCAGGACCCCAACCAGGGCGACGGCGCCGGTGACGCCTGGGCCGACTACGAGAAGGGCTTCGGCGCCGGCGAGTCCGTCGACGGGGTGGGCGACACCTGGGACCAGAAGCTGGCGGGCAACTTCAACCAGCTGCGCAAGCTCAAGGCCAAGTACCCCAGGCTCAAGGTGAACATGTCCATCGGCGGCTGGACGTACAGCAAGTACTTCTCGGACGTCGCCCGGACCGACGCCTCGCGGCAGAAGTTCGTCAAGTCCTGCATCGACATGTACATCAAGGGCGACCTGCCGACGACCGGCGGGCGCGGCGGCGCGGGCGTCGCCGCCGGGATCTTCGACGGCTTCGACATCGACTGGGAGTGGCCGGGCGCCGAGGGCCACGCCGGCAACCACGTCTCGAAGGACGACAAGGCCAACAACACCCTGCTGTTCGCCGAGTTCCGCAGGCAGCTCGACGCGCTGAGCACCACCACGGGCCGGAAGTACCTGCTCACCGCCTTCACCCCGGCGGACCCCGCCAAGATCGAGGCCGGCTGGGACATCACCACCAAGGACGGCACGCCCAGCGTCCTGGACTCCATGGACTTCGCCAACGTCCAGGGCTACGACTTCCACGGCTCCGGCAGCGACAACAGCTGGGAGCCCAACCGCACCGGCCACCAGGGCAACCTCTACCAGGACGCCAAGGACCCTTACACCACCAAGTTCAGCGTGGAGACGACCGTGCGGACGTACCTGGACGCGGGCGTCGACCCCCGCAAGGTCGTGGTGGGCCTGGCCTTCTACGGCCGGGGCTGGCAGCAGGTCGCCGACGGCGGCGAACGCGGCGCCTGGCAGCCGGCCGGCGGCGCGGCCCCCGGCCAGTTCCCCGAGGAAGCCGGAACGCGTGGCTACGACAACCTCATGGCGTCGGTGCCGAACCTGACGGTGCACCACGACGAGGCGGCCGTCGCCACGTACGGCTACACCGGCGACAAGGGCCAGTGGTGGACGTTCGACGACGCGTGGTCCATCGGCAAGAAGACCGCCTGGCTGAAGTCCAAGGGCCTCGGAGGCGTCATGATCTGGGAGATGTCCGGTGACCGCGGCACGCTGATGAACGCGGTCGTCAGCGGCCTGGGCTAGCGCCCGCCCCGAAACGACCGGGGAGACGGAGCGGCCCCCCGTCTCCCCGGTCTTCCCTACGTGGTCTCAGCGGTTCTCGCCCGGCACCCAGAGGATGTCGCCCCGCTCCTTGTTCGCCGTGCGGGCCAGGATGAACAGCAGGTCCGACAGGCGGTTGAGGTAGGTCGCCGTCAGGTGGTTCATGATGTCGCCGTGCATCTCCAGCGCCGCCCACGTGGAGCGCTCCGCGCGGCGGACGACCGTGCAGGCCTGGTGCAGCAGGGCGGCGCCGGGTGTGCCGCCGGGGAGGATGAAGCTGCGGAGCTTCTCCAGGTCGGCCAGGAAGTGGTCGCAGTCCGCCTCGAGCTTGTCGATGTAGGACTGCTCGACCCGCAGCGGCGGGTGTTCCGGCTCCTCCACGACGGGGGTGGCCAGGTCGGCGCCCACGTCGAAGAGGTCGTTCTGGACCCGTACCAGCACCTTGACGACGTCCGCCGGCAGCTGTCCCAGCGCGATGGCCACCCCGATCGCGGCGTTCGCCTCGTTCGCGTCGGCGTACGCCGCGATCCGGGTGTCGGTCTTCACGGTCCGGCTCATGTCGCCGAGGGCGGTCGTGCCGTCGTCGCCGGTGCGGGTGTAGATGCGCGTCAGATTGACCATGCCTACGAGCCTAGGCCCCGGCCCGCCGGAAGTACCGTGTGCCCGCCGTCACCGAGACGGCCATCAGCGATACGGCGGCCACCGTGCCCGTCAGCAGCGCCGGTGCGGTGTAGTCGCCGGTGAAGGCGGCGCGCACGGCGTCCACCAGGTAGCGCAGCGGCATCACGTGCGAGAGGGCGTCCAGCCAGCCGGGGGCCAGGGACATCGGCAGCAGCAGCCCGGAGAGCAGCATCGAGGGCATGGTGAGGGCGTTGACGACGGGGGCGAAGACGCGCGGGGCGGCGATCCTCATGGCCAGCGCGTAGGACAGCGACGCCAGGGACAGCGACAGGGCCGCGGTGAAGGCGAAGCCGATGAGGACGCCGGGCAGCGGGGCGCGCAGGCCCATCGCCAGGGCGACGAGGACGAGCAGCGCGGCCTGGAAGAGCAGCAGCGTGGTGTCCATCAGCACCCTGCCCAGCAGCAGGGCGAGCCGGCTGACCGGCGTCACCCGCATCCGCTCGACCACGCCGTTCTGCCTCTCGGCGACCAGCCCGAGCCCGGCGAACGTCGAGCCGAACAGTCCGAGTTGGAGCAGCAGGCCCGGCACCAGGACCTGCCAGGAGCTGCCCGCGCCGCCGAGCGGCATGCCGGTGAGCAGGGGGCCGTAGAGGACGAGGTAGAGCGCGGGCATGAGCGCGCCGAAGGTCATGGCGGGCTTCGAGCGCAGGGTCTGGCGGGCGTAGCGGCCGTAGACGATGGCGGTGTCGGAGAGGAGAGGCATCGGTGTCCGCTTTCTAGACGGCGACGGGCGCCGGGACCTGGGGCGCGGCGGTGCGCCCGGTGATGGCGAGGAAGGCGTCCTGCAGGGTGGCGCCGGGGGAGCCTGCGTAGCGGGCCTTGAGGCCGGCCGGGGTGCCCTCGGCGACGACCGTTCCCCGGTCGACCACGACCAGGCGGTCGGCGAGCGCGTCGGCCTCGTCGAGGTAGTGGGTGGTGAGGAGGACGGTCGTGTCCCACTCGGAGCGGATGCGGCGGACGAGGTCCCACAGGTCCGCGCGGCTGCCGGGGTCGAGGCCGGTGGTGGGTTCGTCGAGGAAGAGCACCTCGGGGCGGTGGGTGAGGGCCATGGCGAGGTCGAGGCGGCGCCGCTGCCCGCCGGAGAGCGCGCCGCAGGGCCGCTCGAGCAGTTCGGTCAGGCCGAGTTCGCCGGCCAGTTCCGCGGCGCGCGCCTCGGCGGCGGGCCGGCGCAGGCGGTAGAGGCGGCCCTGGGTGACGAGTTCCTCGCGGACCGACACGGCCGGGTCCGTGCCCCCGGACTGGGCGACGTAGCCGGTCCGCCGGCGCACGCCGGCGGGGTCGCGGACGAGGTCGTGGCCGGCGACGGCCGCGGTGCCGCCGGTGGGGGCGAGGAGCGTGGTGAGCATGCGCAGGGTGGTCGACTTGCCCGCCCCGTTGGGGCCGAGGAAGCCGAGGATCTCGCCGCGCCGGACGGCCAGGTCGATGCCGCGCACGGCGTCGACGGGCCCGCGCGGGGTGGTGAAGGTCCGGGTCAGCCCGGAGGCGCTGATGCTGAGGGGAGCCGGTGCGTCCATGCCGCAAGAAAAACAGAGTCGCTTAAATTTTGCAATGACTCCAAATTTTCATGGAGCCCAGCGAAGCTACGATGAGGCCATGACCGAAGGACTCAGGGAACGGAAGAAGCGGCAGACCAGGCAGCACATCTCGGATGTGGCGACCGGCCTGTTCCTGGAGCGCGGCTTCGACGCCGTCACCATCGCGGAGATCGCGAAGGCGGCGGACGTATCGGTCAATACCGTCTACAACTACTTTCCGGCGAAGGAAGACCTCTTCCTCGACCGCGAGCACGACGCCGTCGAGTGGCTGGCCACTGTCGTCCGTGGCCGCCCCGCCGGTGAGTCGGCCGCCGACGCCGTGCTGCGCTCACTGCGCGCCGAGGCGGTGGCCGTCTCGCCGCGCCTCGGCCTCATCGACGGCTACGACCGCTTCCTGCGCGTCATCGGCGAGTCGCAGGCGCTGCGCTCCCGCCTGCTGGACATGCACCGCAGGGCCACCGAATCGCTGACCGCCGTCCTGGCTCAGGAGGCGGGCGCGGAGGGGGAGGGTGACGGCGGGCTGATGCCGGCCCTGGTGGCCAGTCAGCTGGGCTGGGTGCAGGGGCACGTCGTGGAGTTCATCCAGCACGAGATGGTGGCGGGGCGCACGGCCGCCGGGACCTCGCGGGCGGCGCTCGTCCTGCTGGACGAGATCGAGGGCCTGTTGAGCGAGCGGCTGCGCGGCTACGCCCGGCGGCTCGTCCTGTGATCAGTGGGGCTCGAGTGGCTCAACTGCACCGTGGGGCACGGCGTCCGGCCGTCTCAGTGTGACGTCCGTCATTCGGGACGTGACGCGCATCTCTTCCTGCCCAACGGCGCGCCGACGGGCGCTAATCTCCGGGCGGAGAGCCGTAGATGAACAGGTACATGCACAGGGAGTAAGGGGACAGTCGTGGCCAAGAAGCTCGCCGTCATCGGCGCCGGACTGATGGGCTCCGGGATCGCGCAGGTCTCTGCCCAGGCCGGATGGGACGTCGTGCTGCGGGATGTCACCGACGCGGCGCTGCGCCGGGGTACGGACGGCATCAAGGCCTCGTACGAGAAGTTCGTCGCCAAGGGCAAGCTGGAGGCCGGTGCCGCCGAGCAGGCGCTGGCGCGGATCACCACGACCACCGACCTCGACGGGGCCGCCGACGCGGACATCGTGGTCGAGGCCGTCTTCGAGGACATCGACACCAAGCGGGACATCTTCCGCGCCCTCGACACGCTGGTGAAGGACGAGACGGTCCTCGCCTCCAACACCTCCGCCATCCCGATCACCAAGATCGCGGCCGCCACCTCGCGCCCGGAGCGCGTCGTCGGCACGCACTTCTTCTCGCCCGTGCCCATGATGCAGCTGTGCGAGCTGGTGCGCGGCTACAAGACGAGCGACGAAACGCTCGCCAAGGCCCGTGAGTTCGCCGAGGGCGTCGGGAAGACCTGCATCGTCGTCAACCGGGACGTCGCGGGCTTCGTCACCACCCGTCTGATCTCGGCGCTCGTCGTCGAGGCGGCCAAGCTCTACGAGTCCGGGGTGGCCAGCGCCGAGGACATCGACATCGCCTGCAAGCTGGGCTTCGGCCACGCGATGGGCCCCCTGGCCACCGCCGACCTCACCGGCATCGACATCCTCATGCACGCCACCGGCAACATCTACACCGAGTGCCAGGACGAGAAGTTCGCCCCGCCGGAGATCATGCGCCGCATGGTCGACGCCGGCGACCTCGGCCGCAAGAGCGGTCAGGGCTTTTACCAGCACTGACGGGCCGACAGCTACAAAGTTCACCCTCCAGGGTGAACTTTGTATCGGTTCGCTTACAAGCGGCAACTTTGTGGTGTGAGAGGCAGTCAGTTCTTTAGAGCCACAACCACATCAGGCACCACTCCCGGGAGCGCATATGCACATCAGGGGCGATCACGCCGAACTGGTCGTCGGGGGCCGCCTCGACGTCCGCAGCGCGGCGGACGCCCGTACGGTCCTGCACTCCGCCCTCGACGGCGGCCGGGGCGACCTCGTCCTCGACCTGACCGAGCTGGACTCCTGGGACGCCACCGGGCTCGGCGTCATCATGGGCGCCCACCGCCGCGCCGGGCGCACCGGCCGGCGGCTCGTCCTGCGCGGGGTGCCGGACCGGATGCAGCGCCTCCTGGTGGCCACCCGGCTGCACCGCATCCTCGCCATCGAGGAGGAGGACCGGCGGCGCCCCCTGCCGCGCGTCTGACCTCTCCCGTGGACACACCACGCCCCTGCCCGTGGGGCGCGTGAACACGGGGCGCCGGGCGGGCCCGGTGAGCCCCCTGAGACACGAGTACCCCGATCCTCATGAGACTGTGACGTCCCATGGCGCCGTGGCACCCTCCCGGTCGTAGATACTGTGCCAAGGTCTGTTCGGTTTCCCGCCGCCTACGAAAGCCCACGGCGGGCACCGGACCGGAATCGACGGCACGGGCAGCGCCCGGCCGGAGGTCGAAGGAGTGCGGACAGGCCGGAGGGCACGACGGCACGCCACGCATCTTGGGGGCTCTGAACCATGGACCCGACGAACCGGGAACCCGAGGAATTCCACGACGACGAGCAGGCTCCCGCCGGACCGGGTGCCGCGCAGCGCTCGCCGCGTGAGTCCGCCCCGGCCCCGGAGGCCCCTGCCGCCCAGGGCCCCGTGCGCGTCGTCCAGCTCGTCACCGGCGACTACCTCCTCACGGTCAACCCCGTCGACGGCAGCGAAATAGAGCCCTGCCCGCCCGGCGCCCTGCCCGCCAGACCCGAGCGCCACGGCCCCGAGCAGCGCGCCGACCTGCGCCGCGCCGCCGCGCCCCCGCCGCCCGCCCGCCAGGCCGGGCCCCACCTGCCCCTCCTGCACCGCACCGAGGAGCGCGAGCGCCTGGGCCGCCTGCTCTCGCGCGGCCGCTCGGTCCGGCTGACCGGCCCCTCCGGCTCCGGGCGCAGCGTCCTGCTGGACGCCGTCGCCGAGGACTGCGCGGACCTCGCGCCCGACGGCGTCGTCCGCCTGAGCGGCTACCGCCGCACGCCCACCGACCTGCTCCACGACCTGTTCGCCGCCGTCCACCACGCGCCGCTGCACCGCCTGGACCGCGGCGAGCTGCTGGCGGCCGTCCACGAGATCGGCGCGGTCGTCGTCCTGGACGACCTCGAGTTCGGCGGCAGCGCGCTCGACGAACTCCTCGACGCCACCCCCGAGTGCGCGTTCCTGCTCGCCGCCACCCCCGACGTCGCCGCGCCCTCCACCGACTCGCACGTGGAGGAGGTCTTCCTCGGCGGACTCGACCGCACCGGCTGCCTGGAGCTGCTCGAGCTGGCCGTCGACCGCCCGCTCACCGACGCCGAGGCCGACTGGGCCGCCGACCTGTGGTTCGAGTCCGAGGGCCTGCCGCTGCGCTTCGTCCAGGCCGGCGCGCTGCTGCGGCTGGGGACCGGGCAGGCGCCCGGATCCACGGCCGTCGACGAGTTCGGCGTCTTCGCCGAGCGGCCGTACGCGGCGGCCGCCGCCGAGGGCGAGGGGGAGGGCGACGGGCGCGAGGCACCGCTGCCCACGCTCGCCCAGGCCGCGGCCCCCGCCGCGCTGCTCGCCTCCCGCCTGGACGAGGCCGCCCGCGACGCCCTGCGCTTCGCCGTCGCGCTCGGCGGTGAACTGCCCCACCAGGCGCACCTGCCCGCGCTGGCCGGCGACACCCACGCGGACGCCGCCGTCGGCGAACTCCTCGCCTGCGGCCTGATCAGCCCCGCCGGCGCCCACTACCGGCTGGCGGCGGGCGTCGCCGAGCAGCTCCTCGCCGAGGGCTACGGCGACGAGGCCGCCGACCGGGCGCACGCCGCCGCCCAGCACTACGCCTGGTGGGCCGGCCACCCCTCCGTCACCCCCGAGCGGATCGCCACCGAGGCCGACGCGATCCTCGCCGCGCTGAGCGCCCTGATCGCCGGCGGCGAGCCCGCGCACCGGGCGGCCGCCGTGCTGCTGGCCCGCACCGCGGCCCCGGCGTTCGCGGCGGCGCTGCACTGGGGCGCCTGGGAACGCGGCCTGCGCGCCGGCCAGGAGGCCGCGCGGCTGGCCGGGGAGGTCGGCGAAGAAGCGTATTTCCACCACGAGTTGGGCGTCCTCGCGCTGTGCACCGGCAACCTCGACCGGGCCCGCGCGCAACTGGAGGCCTCCATCGGACTGCGCGGTGTCCTCGCGGACAAGCGCGGCGCGGTCGCCGGCCGCCGGGCGCTCGCCCTCGTGGCCGATCGCTCGGGCCTGGCGATGGGCGCCCGCCATCTGCCGGGCACGGGCCCGGCCCGCGGCGCCTCCGCCGGGGTGCCGCCGCTGCCCCCGCTGCCCGGCAGCACGCCCTCCGGCGAGGAGGTGCCGGATGCCCGCAGCGAGGAGTCCGCCGCGCCCCCCGCCAAGCCGGCCCCGGCACGCCCCGCACGTCACCGGGACGACGCCACCACCACGATCGTCAGCCGGATCCCCGCGTCCGGTCCGGCGGGGGCCCCGGCCGCCGCCGTCCCGCCGGTGCCGCCGCGGCCCGTGCCGGTACCGCAGCGCGGTGCGGCGGCCCGGCAGTCGTGGGCGCAGAAGCTCATGGCGGGCGGCAACCGGCGCAATCTCCTCGCGGCGGGCGCGGGCGCCCTCCTCGCCGCCGTGCTCGGCACCGTCGTCACCCTCGGCGCTACCACCGGCGGCGAGGACGGCGGCCACTCGGACACGGTCAAGCCCGGCCAGTCGGCGTCCCAGCAGGACGGCGACGGCGGGATGAGCGCGGACGAACCGGCGGCCGGCGAGAGCGGACACCCGCAGGTCCCGGGCCGCCGGGACCGGCCGGGCCAGACCACCGGGCCCAGCGGGACACCCACTTCGCCCGGCGCGTCCGGCAGCGCCTCGCCGTCCGCCTCCGGCAGCGGCGGCCCGGCCACGCAGTCGCCCACGCCCGGCCGCCCGTCGCAGAGCCCCACCCGCTCGCCCGGCGGTGGCGAGAGCCCGAAGCCCACGCCGCCCACGCCGACGAAGACGGGGGACGACAAGCCCCCGACGACGTCCCCGCAGCCGCCGACCACCGCGCCGCAGTCCCCGACGGGCGCCGGCTCCAACTCGGCGAGCGGCCCCGCCCCCGGCGGCACCGCCACGGGCGGCGGCAGCGGCAGCGGCACCCCGGTCGCCTAGTCGACGCCGCCGCGCACGACGCGAAAGAGGGCCTGTACTCACCGTACGGGCCCTCTTACCGCATGCAGTTGAACGCCCGGGACGAGCCCGGCGCGCCGGATCAGAACAGGCGCAGCTTGTCGTCCTCGATGCCGCGCATGGCGTCGTAGTCCAGGACGACGCAGCCGATGCCGCGGTCGGTGGCCAGCACCCGGGCCTGGGGCTTGATCTCCTGGGCGGCGAAGATGCCGCGCACGGGCGCCAGGTGCGGGTCGCGGTTGAGGAGCTCCAGGTAGCGGGTGAGCTGCTCCACGCCGTCGATCTCGCCGCGCCGCTTGAGCTCCACGGCCACCGTCGCGCCGTCCGCGTCACGGCAGAGGATGTCCACCGGGCCGATGGCCGTGGGGTATTCGCGGCGGATGAGGCTGTAGCCCTCGCCCAGGGTCTCGATGCGGTCCGCGAGGAGCTCCTGGAGGTGGGCCTCCACACCGTCCTTGATCAGGCCGGGGTCCACGCCGAGCTCGTGCGAGGAGTCGTGCAGGACCTCCTCCATGGTGATGATGAGCTTCTCGCCCGCCTTGTTGATCACCGTCCATACGCCGTCGTCCTCTTTGAGGGTGCACGGCGGCGACATCCAGTTCAGGGGCTTGTAGGCCCTGTCGTCGGCGTGGATCGAGACGCTGCCGTCCGCCTTGACCAGGATCAGACGAGGGGCGGAGGGCAGGTGGGCGGTGAGCCGGCCCGCGTAGTCCACGGAGCAACGGGCGATGACGAGACGCATGGTGAGCCACGCTACTCGACTCCTGCCACTTCACGCGATTCGCCCTGGAAGGGCCCCTCGGGCTTTGGCCAGTTGTCCGCGTTCTCCTGGTGGGGCAGCAGTGGCCGGATTACCGTTGAAGCGGGCGGTCGCCGTACGGGCACAGGGCGTCGTCGTCCGCTCGCCCATCCCTGAGACCCCGTTCCGCGGGGTCGCGAGAGGAGAACCCCATGTCGCTCGACGTCTCACCGGCCCTCCTCGAACAGGCCGAGCGAGGCGAGGTCGACGAAGCCGATTTCGTCGACTGCGTCCGGACCTCCCTGCCCTACGCATGGGAGATGATCAGCTCCCTGGTGGACCGGCTCAAGGTCGAAGGCGGACAGTTCGCCGACAACCGGACGCCCCCGCCGGACGAGCAGGCGCGCGGCCAGCTGCTGCGCGCCCTGGCGAGTGACGCGATCCGGGGTGCGCTGCAGCGGCACTTCGGGGTCCGCCTGGCGTTCCAGAACTGCCACCGGGTGGCGGTCTTCCCGGTCGACTCCTCGGTGGACGAGCGCCTGGCCCGTTTCACCTCGGTGCGGGGCCAGCTGCTGAACCAGTCGCCGGAGCTCCGGGACTGCTGACGCGTCCTTGTGCTGCCGCTCCGAGTGGGGGAGGGAGAACGGGGGCGGCAGCTCCGCCGGGGCCTGTGCCCGGTGGATCGCGGGGCGGCGGATCACACCAGCAGCGGCAGCACTTCCGCACCGAGCCGGCGGAGGTTGTCCTCGGTGGCCGCGAGATCGCCGGAGCCCTCGGCGAGCAGCGCGAAGCGGTTGATGCCCGTCCGCTCGCGGGTGGCCGAGAGGCGGTCCGCGCACAGCTGCGGCGAGCCCACGGGGTGCAGTTCGCACAGCAGCTCCGTGTACGCCAGCGGGTCGCGCATCCTGCGGACCCGGCCGTCGACGGTCACATGGGCCGAGAGCCCGTGGTGCAGCCAGCCCGGCATCGCCTTGAGCAGCGTCTCCCTGGCCTCCTGGCAGCGGTCGGCGATCTGCACGACGCCGGCCGCGACATGGCCGGCCGCCGCCACCTCCTCCGGCGAACTGCCCGCCTCCAGCGCGCACTTGCGCCACAGGGCGACCATCTCCGCCTTCTCCTCGTCCTCGCTGTGCATGCCCAGCAGCATCGGCAGCCCGTGCGCCGCCGCCAGCCGCACGCTCGCGGGCGAAGTGCAGGCGACGATCACCCCGGGGCCCGCTGAGTCCAGCAGTTCGTCGGGGCGGGGCACGACCGGCACCTCGCGGAAGGCGAACCGCTCCCCGGCGCTGCCCACCCGGGGCTCCCGCAGCCAGCGCATCAGCAATTCGAGCGACTCGGGGAACCCCTCTTCGTACGCCCCCAGGCCTGAGTTGAAGACCTCCAGATCGACCCACGGCCCGCCCCGGCCCACTCCGAGAGTGAACCTTCCGCCGGACGTGAGGTGCAGCAACGCCGCCTGCTCGCCCAGCGCCACGGGGTGTGCGGTGGGCAGTACGCTGACGGCCGTGCCCACTTCGAGCGTGCGGGTGCGGCCGAGCAGCAGGGCGGCGAGGGTCACCGCGGACGGGCACACCCCGTACGGCACGAAGTGGTGCTCGGCCAGCCAGACGGCGTCCAGCCCGGCCTCCTCGGCGACCTCCGCCGAGCGGACGGCCCGGTACAGCGCCTCCCCGTGCCCCTGACCGGGGAACTGGGCGGCCAGGACAAATGCTCCAACGCGCATCGCTCTTGTTCCTCCTAGCGACCGACGCGGCATCCCCCTGGAGGCAATAACGGCTGACACGTGCCAAAGGTACGGCCGTGCGTGAAGTTTTCATGATGATCGGAGTTCGGGCGGCACAGCGTCGGGGGACGCCGGACCACGGTGGTGACCATGACGCGTAGGCTGGTCACGACCCGTAGCCCCAGACCCACCGAGGTGCCCCGTGTCCCCGCGCCGAAACCGCCCGCGAGGCGGGACCGACCGACAGTCCCCCCTCCCGCGCGACGACAGCGGCGCACGGTACGGACTCGAGCGCACCGAGAACTGGCAGGGCGAGGACTGGGCGGTCCGCATGATCGGCGGCGGCTCGGCGGCGAAGCACTACCGCTGCCCCGGCTGCGACCAGGAGATCCCCCCGGGGGTGCCGCACCTGGTGGCCTGGCCGCAGTTCGGCGGCGGCGTGGACGACCGGCGGCACTGGCACAAGTCCTGCTGGAACGCGAAGGACCGCCGGAGCGCGCGGCTCCAGCGGTCCCGTAACGCGCCGAGGTACTGACTCCGGCCGGGGTCAGGCGTCGCGCCTGGCCAGCGAGGCGTACGCGCCGGCCAGTGCCACGGCCGCCACGCCCAGCATGATCCACAGCGGATCCCAGCCGGTGGGTCCGTCCGCGAGGCGGTCGGCCCCGGTGGCGTAGAAGGCCGAGAGCTGCATGGGGATCGAGTACTCGATGAGCGCCTTGCGGACGTCCGAGAGGGCTTCGCCCATCATGAACAGCGACAGCACCATCGGCAGCAGGATCACGCCCAGCATCACGGTGATCGACCCGGCGGAGTGCCGCAGCAGGGTGCCCACGGCCAGGCCCAGCAGGCCGAGCGTGGCCACGTACAGGCTCACGCCGAGCGTCGCCCGCAGCCAGACATCCGCGTCCGGCTGGAAGGTGGTGCGGTCGCTCAGCAGCGCCGAGTCCACCATCGCGATCAGCCCGGTGCACACCAGGGTGATCACGAAGGCCAGCAGGAAGAAGACGACGGCCTTGGCCGCCAGCACCCGGCCGCGGCTGGGGCACGCGGTCAGCGTGGTGCGGATCATGCCGGTGCCGTACTCGGAGGAGATGGTCAGCACGCCGAGCGTGACCACGCAGATGATGCCGAGCAGCACGCCGAAGAACCCGAGCGACAGCGGCGAGGAGTTGTTGAGCTCGCCGTCGCCCGCGCCGGCGACGACGGCCGCCGTCAGGAAGCCGATGCCGACGATGAGCAGGACCATGACGCCCAGCGTCCACATCGTCGACCGCACCGAGCGGATCTTGGTCCACTCCGCGGCGAGCGCGTCGGTGAGCGTGGCCTTGCGGATCGGGATGTGCGAGACGTAGCCGGCCGAGGGCGCCTGGCCGGGCCAGTAGCCGGGCTGCTGCGACGGCTGGGCGTGCTGCGGCTGCTGCGGCTGGTGGGTCTGCGGGGCCTGCTGTGCGTATGCGGGCGCGGGCGCGGGTGCGGCCGCCGGCGCCTGCGGCGGGACCTGCGGGGCGTTCTGCGGGGGCGCGGGGGGCTGCTGCGGGGTGGTCATCGGGCGTCCTCGCTGTCGCGCTTGGTGAGGTCGGCGGGCACGCCCTGCGGCGCGGGCCCGGTGGGCGGGGGAGTGGGGGCGGGTGCGGCGGGCTGCTGTGCGTAGGGGTTCGGCTGCTCGCCCGGCAGGACGGGATAGGCCTGCTCGGCCCAGCCCTGCGGCACCGCGGCGGGCTGCTGCTGCCAGCCGCCCTGGACGGGCGGCGGGGGCAGCAGGCCCGCGCGCTGGTCCAGGGTGGAGCGGTAGTCGACCGCGCCCTGCGTCATGCGCATGTAGGCCTCCTCCAGGGAGGCCTGGTGCGGGGAGAGCTCCCACAGGCGGGTGTCCGCCTCGTGGGCGAGGTCACTGATCCGGGGCAGGGGCAGGCCCGTCACGCGCAGGGCACCGTCCGGCTCGGCCAGGACCTGGCCGCCGGCCGCGACCAGTGCCGCCGTGAGCTTCTCGCGCGCCTCCGGCTCGCCCTCGGGGGTGCGCACGCGCGCGAAGTCCGCGGAGTTCGCGGAGATGAAGTCCTTGACGCTCATGTCGGCCATGAGCTGCCCGCGCCCGATGACGATCAGGTGGTCGGCGGTCAGCGCCATCTCGCTCATCAGGTGCGAGGAGACGAAGACGGTACGGCCCTCGGCCGCCAGCTGCTTCATCAGGTTGCGGACCCAGAGGATGCCCTCGGGGTCGAGGCCGTTGACCGGCTCGTCGAAGAGCAGCACCTGCGGGTCGCCGAGCAGTGCGGCGGCGATGCCCAGGCGCTGGCCCATGCCGAGGGAGAAGCCCTTGGAGCGCTTGCGGGCCACGTTCTGCAGGCCGACGACGCCCAGCACCTCGTCCACGCGGGCGGCCGGGATGCCGGAGAGCTGGGCGAGGGAGAGCAGGTGGTTGCGGGCGCTGCGGCCGCCGTGCACGGCCTTGGCGTCGAGCAGGGCGCCGACCTGGCGCGGGGCGTTGGGCAGCTTGTGGAAGGGCCGGCCGCCGATCGTCACCTGCCCGGCGGAGGGCATGTCCAGGCCGAGGATCATGCGCATCGTCGTCGACTTGCCGGAGCCGTTGGGCCCGAGGAAGCCGGTGACGGCGCCGGGCCGCACCTGGAAGTTCAGGTTGTGCACGGCCGTCTTGGCGCCGTAGCGCTTCGTCAGGCCGACTGCCTCGATCATTCTCCGCCCCTCGCGAGCTCCGGTCAGGGCGTGCGCCCCCGTAAGGGTTAGGAGGATAGACGAGAGGTTGACGGTTCCCGATATGCCCGAGGTACGGCCGGGGTAAGGAGTGATCCCGTCCGGCGCCTCCTACGCGTCGCGCTTCTTGAGCACCACGTAGCCGCCCAGCAGCGCGGCCACCACCCACAGCGCCATGATCGCGAAGCCGCCCCAGGGCCCGTACGGCTTGTCGTCGCCTGCCGTGACGACCTGCATCACCTTCTGGCCCGCCTGGTCGGGCAGGTACTGCCCCACCTTCTTGGTCGCCGAGACATTGCCGAGGATCGCGGAGACCAGGAAGAAGAACGGCATCAGGATGCCGAGCGAGAGCATCGGGCTGCGCAGCATGGCCGCGACGCCCATCGAGAACACCGTGATCAGCGTCATGTAGAGGCCACCGCCGATGACGGCACGCAGCACGCCCGGGTCGTCGAGGGAGGCCTTGAACGGGCCGAGCATCGCCTGGCCGGTGAAGAACGCCGCGAAACTCGTGATCATGCCGATGGCGAATGCGAGCAGCGTGGCAATAGTGATCTTGCTGAAGAGGAAGATGCCGCGCTGCGGGACCGCCGCGAGCGAAGTCCTGATCATTCCCGTGCTGTATTCATTCGAAACCACCAGCACCCCGAAAACGATCAGAGCCAGCTGACCGAGCCCCATTCCGGCGAAGCTGATGAACGTCGGATCGAATTGGATCTTGTCCTGCGGGGCGAGATTGTCGAACTCGTTCCTCGACAATGCGCTGATCAGCATGCCGATGCCGACGGTCACCAGCGCGGCGAGCCCCAGCGTCCACACCGTGGAACGCACGGATTTGATCTTCGTCCATTCCGACCTGAGGACCTGGCCCGCCACCGCCATCGTCAGGATCCCTTCTTCCGCCAGTCCGCTCCCCATTCCGGCTCCGCCGCGGCCGGCGGACGGTGGTTCTCGTGCGCGTGGTACTCCACCGCCCCGGCCGTCAGCCGCATGAACGCCTCCTCCAGCGACGCCGACTGCGGGCTCAGCTCGTGCAGCGTGATCCGGTGCCGCGCCGCCAGCTCGCCCAGATGGGCCGCGTCCTCGCCGACCACCTCCAGTGCCCCCTCCACCCCGGGCACCCAGTCGATGCCGGCGCCGTGCAGCACCTCCCGCAGCCGCTCCTGGTCGGGCGAGCGCATCCTGACGAACGAGCGCGAGTTCTCGGCGATGAAGTCGGTCATGCTCGTGTCGGCCAGCAGCCTGCCCTGGCCGATCACCACCAGGTGATCCGCCGTCAGCGCCATCTCGCTCATCAGGTGCGAGGAGACGAAGACCGTACGGCCCTGGGCCGCCAGGCTCTTCATCAGATTGCGGATCCAGTGGATGCCCTCGGGGTCGAGGCCGTTGACCGGCTCGTCGAACATCAGGATCCGCGGATCGCCCAGCAGCGCGCCCGCGATGCCCAGGCGCTGGCCCATGCCGAGCGAGAAGCCCTTGGTGCGCTTGCCGGCCACCGGGGTCAGACCGACCGTGTCCAGCGCCTCCCGCACCCGGGCGGAGGGAATGCCGTTGCTCTGCGCCAGGCACAGCAGGTGGTGGTACGCGCTGCGACCGCCGTGCATCGCCTTGGCGTCCAGCAGGGCCCCCACCGTCCGCAGCGGGTCGCGCAGCTCGCGGTAGTGCCGGCCGTCGATGCGGACCCGGCCGCTGGTGGGGTTGTCCAGATCGAGCATCATCCGCATGGTCGTCGACTTGCCCGCACCGTTGGGCCCGAGGAAGCCGGTGATGATGCCGGGCCGGACCGTGAACGTCAGGTGGTCGACGGCGCGGACGTCGCCGTAGTCCTTGGTCAGCTCCTCGAGCTCGATCATTCAGCCACGGTAAGCGGGCCCACCGGGCCCCGCCACCGGTGGCGCGGACTCCGCGCAAGTCGCGCGGCGCACTCCGCAACGGCCCCGCGCGCCGGAGAAAACCACTCGGCGCGCCACGCGCCGCCCAGGGCGGCACATGACGCGCCGAGCACAGGATCCCCCGGTCGTGTGCGTCGCGGGCGCCGCGTCAGCGGCTCTGCTGGGCCGGGACGCCGCGCGTGATCGGCTCGTCGTCACCGGGCACCCCGGCCGCCGCCACGGCCGCGCCGGTCAGCGTCGCCAGCATCTCGCGGACGTTGGTGAGCTGGGCGTTGATGCTGTCGCGGCGGTTGGTGAGCGCCGCCAGCTCCCGCTCGGACTCGCTGCGGATGCGGTCCGCCTTGGCGTTGGCGTCGGCCACGATGTCCTCGGCCTGCCGCTGCGCGGTCTCCACCGTCTGGCGGGCCCGGCGCTCGGCGTCCGTCCGCAGCTTCTCCGCCTCCAGGCGCAGCTGCTCCGCGCGGTGCTCGATCTCGGCCAGCCGCTTCTCCGCCTTGGCCTGCCGGGAGGCCAGGTCGCGCTCGGACTGCTCGCGGCGCTTGGCCAGGTTGGTCTCGAAGTCCGCCGCGGCCTGGGCGGCCTTGGCGCGGGTCTCCTCGAAGAGGGCGTCCGCCTCCTCGCGCTTGGACTGCGCGTCCTTCTGCGCCTCGCTGCGCAGCTGGGCCGCGTCGCCCTTGGCCTTCTCGACGATCCGGGCGCCCTCGTCCTCCGCCTTCGCCTTGCGGTCGGCCGCGAACGACTCGGCGTCGTTGCGCACCTGCTGGGCGGCCGACTCGGCCAGCTCGCGGTGCTGCTCGGCCGCGCGACGGGCCTCCTCACGCAGGTCCTTGGCCTCTTCCTCGGCCAGCCGGAGGATCTTCTCGACCCGTGCCCCGAGCCCCGCGTACGACGGCTCGGCGTCATTGATCTGCGCCTGAGCGTTCTGCGTCTCGAGGTGCAGCTCCTCGATGCGCTTTTCCAGAGAGGTGATCCGGGCCAGCGCGCTGTCACGGTCCGCTACGAGCTTCGTAATGCGGTCGTCCACCTGGCCGCGGTCGTATCCACGCCGCACCAACTCGAAGCCGAAGGGGGAGGAAGTGTCGCTCATGGGGTTCCTGTCATTGGAGACCTGTGAGGTGATAGAGGGAATCCTAGGGGCGTGAGCGGCGTGTCATCGAGCAGATGGTTGTAGACAGTGGGGGAATCTGGAAAATGACCCCTCGATTGAGTGCTACTTCCTATCCTGCTTGCCACCCGATCGAGTAGCGCCGACACCGGCCGCCGCCTTCACCCCGCCGTCCTTGGAGCCGCCCGCCCCCGGGGACTCAAATGATTCCAACGCTTCCAACACGTCCTGGACACGGGAAATCTCGGCCTGAATGTCCTCGCGACGACGGACCAGCACCTCCAACTCCCGCTTTCCTTCCTCCAGAAGCCGTGCGGCCTCCTGCTGAGCCTCGGTGCGCAGGCGCTCGGCCTCGCGTACAGCGGCCGTCTTCTTCTGCTCCGCCTCCTTGATGAGCGCGTCCGCCTTCTTCACGGCGGTGATGCGCACCTTGCTCGCCTCGCTCTGGGCGTCCGAGACCAGCTTCTCCGCCTTCTCCTCGGCGTTCGCCAGCTGCTCGGTGGCGGCCGCGACCAGCTTGTCGCAGCGCTCGCCCGCGGACTGCATCGCCTCGGCCGCCTCCCGGCGGGCCCGCTCGTGCAGCTCCTCGACGTCACCCTCGATCCGCGAACGCAGCTCCTCCGCGCGCTCCCTTATGGCGGTGGCGTCCCCACGGGCCTCGGCCAGCATGGTGTTGGCGTCCGTACGGGCCTGCTCCACCAGCGCGTTGCCCTCGCCGGTGGCCTCCTGGACGATCCGCTCGGCCTCCTTGCGGGCGGCGCCCACCATGGCGTCCGCCTGCTCCTCGGCGGCCGTGGCCGCCCGTACGGCCTCCTCCTGGGCCCCCGCCACCAGCGCGTCCGCCTGCTCGGCGGCCTCCGTCAGCTTCCGGGCACCCGCGTCGCGGGCCTCGTCGATCGTCCGCTCGCCCTCGGCACGCGCCTCGGCGCGCAGCCGCTCCGCCTCCTGGACGGCGTCGGCCTTGATCCGCGCGGAGTCCGCCCGCGTGCTGTTGGCGTTCTCCTGCGCGGCGGCCAGCGCCTCGGCGGCCTCGGCGGCCATCCGCTCCGCCTCCGCCGTCGCCTCCGCGACCAGCGTGTCCGCCTGCTCGGCGGCCTCCGCGCGACGGGCGTTGGCGGCCTCACGGGCCTCGTCGGCGGTCCGCGTCGCCTCACGGCGGGCGCTCTCCAGCGCCTCGTCCGCGTCCGCGCGCAGCCGGTCCGCCGCGGCCTGCGCCTCGGTGAGCGCCCGCTCGGACTGCTCGGCGGCCTCGGCCCGGTGCGCCTCGGCGGCCCGGCGGGCCTCCTCCAGCGAGTGCGCCGCCTCGGCGGCCATCTTCTCGGCCTCGGCCGTCGCCCCCGCGATCAGCTCGTCCGCCTGCTCGGCGGCCTCCGCCCGACGGGCGTTGGCGGCCTCACGGGCCTTGTCCACGATCCGGTCGGCGTCGTCCTGCGCCGAAGCCGTCAGCTCCGCCGCCTCGTTGACGATGCGCTCGGCCTCGGCCCGGCCCTCGCCCCGGATCTTGTTCGCGTCCTCGCGGGCCTCGGCCCGGGTACGCGCCGCGTCCTGCTCCGCCGACGCCAGCGCGTCCGAGGCGTCCGTGCGCATCTGCTGCGCCTTCGCGGACGCGTCCGCCACCAGCCGCTCGGCCTCCGCGGTCGCCTTGGCGACCACCGCGTCGGCCTGCTCGTCGGCCTTGGCCTTCTTCTCCGCCGCGGCCGCGCGCAGCCGCTCGGCCTCCTTCGCGGCCTCGCCCAGCGTGTGCTCGGCCAGCTCGGCGGCCTCGGCCCGCTGGGCCTCGGCGGCCCCGCGGGCCTCCTCGAGCGTCCGGGCGGCCTCGGCGCCCAGCTTCTCCGCCTCGGCGACGGCCTCGGCGATCAGCTCGTCCGCCTGCTGAGCGGCCTCCGTGCGCTGGGCGTTGGCCGCCTCCCGCGCCTCGTCGACCGTCCGCGCGGCCTCCGTGCGCAGCCGCTCCGCGTCCGCGTCGGCCTCCGCACGGTGGGCCGCGGCCGCCTCGTGGGCCTCGCCCTCGAGCCGGGCCGCCTCGGCCTTCGCGGTCTCCACCAGCTCGGTCGCCTCCGCGACCAGCAGCTCCGCCTCGCCCGTCGCCTCGGCGATCAGCTCGTCCGCCTGGCCGGCCGCCTCCGCGCGACGGGCGTTGGCCGCCTCGCGCGCCTCGTCGACCGTGCGCGCGGCCTCGGTGCGCAGCCGCTCGGCCTCCTCGTCGGCCTCGGCCAGCGCGATCCGCGCCTGCTCGGCCGCCTCCGCCCTGCGGGCGTCGGCCGCCTCGAGGGCCTCGTCGAGGGCACGGGCCGCGTCGGCGCGCAGCCGCTCGGCCTCCTTCGTGGCCTCGGCCAGCAGCGTGTCCGCCTGCTCGGCGGCCTCGCCACGACGGGCGTTGGCGGCCTCGCGGGCCTCGTCCAGGACGCGGACGGCCTCGGCCTCCACACGCTGCGCCTCGGCCATGGCCTCGGCGACCGTGCGCTCCGCCAGCTCCTTGGCCGCGTCCGCCGCGGCCTTGGCCTCGGCACGGGTGGCGGCGGCGTCCTCGTCGGCGCGCTCGCGCTCGGCGTAGGCGTCGGCACGGACCCGGTCGGCCTCGATCTGGGCGTCGGTGACGGTCCGTTCGGCGTTGTGCTCGGCCGCCGAACGCAGGCCGGCGATCTCCTCCTCGGCCTCCTCGCGCAGCCCCGCGACCGCGTCCCGCACCTGCTGGGCGGTCTGCTCGGCGGCCGCCACGAGCTCGCCCGCCCGCTGCTCGGCCTCCGCCACCAGGCGGCGGCCCTCCTCCTGCGCCTCGGCGACCCGCTTGCGCGCCGCGGCCAGCAGCTCCTCGCTCTGCTCGTGCGCCGCCTCGCGCTCGGCCTGCGCCTCCGTACGGGCGTCACCGAGCAGCTCCTCGGCCTCCCGGCGGCGCCGGGCGGCCTCCTCCTGCGCGGCGGCCAGCGCCTCGGCGGCCTCGGCGGCCGTGCGCTCGGCGGCGGCGTTCGCCTCCGCCCGCACCCGGTCCGCGGTCTCCTGCGCCTCGGTGCGCAGCCGCTCCGACTCCTTCTCGGCCTCGCCCAGCAGGCGCGCGGCCGTGGCCTCGCCCTCCGTGCGGGCGGCGGCCGCCTCCTCGGCGGCCTCGGTCCGCAGCCGCTCGGCCTCCGTCTCGGCCTGCGCCTGCAGCGTGCGGACCCGCTCCGCCGACTCCGTGCGCTGCCGCTCGGTCTCCTCGGCCGCCTCGCGGCGCAGCCGCTCGGCCTCCGTACGGGCCTCGCGCAGCGCCGTCTCGGCCGCCTCCACCCGCTGCTCGGCCTCGGCCTGCAGCCGGGCCAGCTCCGCCGCGGCCTCCTCGGCACGCGCCTGCGCGGCCCGCTCGGCGTCCTCGCGCGTCCGGCGGGCGGCCTCGGCGGCCTCCTCGCGGGTGCGCTCGGCGTGGTCCTCGGCCTCCTCGGCCATCTCCTCGGCCTCGGCGCGGGCGCGCTCGAGCGCCTCCTCGGCCTGCTTGCGCAGACTCGCCGCGCGCTCGGCCGCCTCGGTGCGCATCCGCTCGCTGTCGGCGCCGGCCCCGGCCCGGGTCTCCTCGGCGTTGGCCTTGGCCTTGACCAGCAGCTCCTCGGCGGTGCTGGCCGCCTCCTCGATCTGCTGCAGCGCCTCGCGGCGGGCCTCGCTGCGGATCCGCTCGCCCTCGGCGACGGCCTCGGCCCGCAGCTGCTCGGCCTCGCCGCGCAGCCGCCGCGCCTCCTCCTGCAGCTCGACCGTCTTGGCCCGGTACTCCTTGGTGTCGTCCTTCGCCTCGCCCTTGAGCTGCTCGGCGGTGTCCGCGGCCTGCTCGCGCAGCCGCTCGGCCTCGCTCTCGGCCTCCTTGCGGATCCGCTCGGCCTCGGCGGCGGCGGCCTTGGTGGTGGCACGGGCGTCCTCCGACGCCTTGGCCAGCACCTCCTCGGCCGTGCGGGCGGCCTTGGCGAGCGCGGCGGCGGAGTCCTCGGCGACGGCGCTGCGCGCCTTCTCGGCGGCCTCGGCCACCAGCCGCTCGGCCTCGGCCGCGGCGTCCGCCCGCAGCTGCTCGGCCTCGGCCTTGAGGGCCTCGGCGTCCTTGGTGGCCTCGCTCACCAGGCGGGCGATCTCCGCCCTGGCCGTACGGGTGCGCTGCTCGTTGTCGGACTCGGCGCCGGCCAGCCGCCGCTCGGCGGCCTCCTTCGCCTCGGCCACCAGCTTCTCGGCCTCGGCGCGCGCCTCGCGCAGCGCCGTGTCGGCCTCCTGGACGCGGGCCTCGGCGGTACGCGTCAGCTCGGCCGCGGCCGTGCGGGCCTGGTCGGACTCCGCGGTGGTGCTCGAGCGCAGCTGCTCGGCGTGGTCGGTGGCCTCCTGGGCCTGCGCGGAGGCGGCGCTCAGCAGCCGCTCGGCGTCCGTGCGCGCCCGGCGCAGGATCGCTTCGGCTTCGGCACGGGCCTCCTCGGCGGCCGCCCCGAGCCGGCCGCTGGCCTGCTCGGCCAGCCGCTGGGCCTCGGCCCGCGCCGCCGACAGAGCCTGTTCGGCCTCGGCCCGCGACTCCTCCAGGAGCCGGCGGGCCTGGGACTCGGTACGGGCACGCAGCTGCTCGGCCCAGGCGACGTTCTCGTTGACGTGCGACTCGACGGTGCGGCGGCGCTCGTTGAGCTCCTCGTCCAGCCGCTGCCGGCGGGCCACCGCCTCGGCGTGCAGCTCCGCCTCCATCCGCGCCTGCCGCTCGGCCTGCTCCTGGAGCAGGCGCTGCGTCTGGGCACGGGCCTCGCGCACCTCGCGCTCGGCGTCGGAGCGCAGCTGCTCGGCCTGGATCTGGGCGTTGCGGAGCAGCTGCTCCGCCTGGTACCCGATGTCCGCCGAGTCGTAGGCGGGACGGTGGGCGAGATTGCGGCGCGCCTCGTGGAGCTTGGCGCGCAGCACCTCGACCTGGTAGCCGAGGTCGTCGGCGTGCTGGACCGCCTTCTCCCGCTCGGTCTTCAGCCGCTTCATCTCGGCCTCGAACTTCGAGAGGTGGTCGGCTTCCTCCAGCTGACTCTCCTGGCGCTCGTAGCCCCGCACAGCGCGGTCCATCCGTCCCCTGGTCGCGTCGGCGGCCGGCCCCGTACTGCGTCGGTGGTGGAACCCGGAGCCCGCCCTTCCGAAGAAATGGTGTCAGATCATCGGTACAGCCCGGTCCGGGGGCCACCCGTACCCGGCCGAACCCGCACTCTACCGGCCGGGGGAGGTGAGGGTCAGTGCTCCGCCTCCGGGTGGGGTGCCGAGGTGACCAGTTCGGTGAGCACGCCGTGGCAGTCCTTGGGGTGCAGGAACGTGATGCGCGAGCCCATCGATCCGCGGCGCGGCTCGTCGTAGAGGACGCGCACGCCCTTGCCCCGGATGTCCGCCGCGTCGCCGTCGACGTCCGCCGTGCCGAACGCGATGTGGTGAACCCCTTCGCCGTTCTTGGCAAGCCACTTGCCGACCGCGGAGTCCTCGCGCGTGGGCTCCAGCAGCTGGAGGTAGGAGGCGCCGCCGTCGGACGTTTCGTTGATCTTCAGCATGGCCTCGCGGACGCCCTGCTCCTCGTTGACCTCCGTGTGGAACACCTCGAAGCCGTACGTGGCACGGTAGAACTCGACGGTCTTCTCGAGGTCGAAGCAGGCGATCCCGATGTGGTCGATACGCGTCAGCATGCGTCCAGTGCACCGCCGCGCGGGGTGGTTACGCAACGTGCGCGCGATCACACCTTCCGCCCGGTGACCGGGTGCCGTACCGCTCAGTACATTGACGGGAACCGTCGTTAACATCCCTCCCGCTCGAAGGGGCAGCGCCCATGTCTGGTACGAACGGAAACAATCGCCGCACCTCCGTCATCGTCGCCGGCGCCCGCACGCCGATGGGCCGGCTGCTGGGCTCGCTGAGCAGCTTCTCCGGCGCCGACCTGGGCGGCTTCGCCATCAAGGCGGCCCTGGACCGGGCGGGCATCGGCGGCGACCAGGTGCAGTACGTGATCATGGGTCAGGTGCTGCAGGCCGGCGCCGGGCAGATCCCGGCCCGCCAGGCGGCCGTCAAGGGCGGCATCCCCATGAGCGTCCCCGCGCTGACCGTCAACAAGGTGTGCCTCTCCGGCCTCGACGCCATCGCCCTGGCGGACCAGCTCATCCGCGCGGGTGAGTTCGACATCGTGGTGGCCGGCGGCCAGGAGTCGATGACCAACGCCCCGCACCTGCTGCCCAAGTCCCGCGAGGGCCACAAGTACGGTGCGATCGAGATGCTCGACTCGATGGCCCACGACGGCCTGACGGACTCCTTCGAGAACATCGCGATGGGCGAGTCCACCGAGAAGCACAACACCCGCCTGGGCATCCGCCGCGCCGAGCAGGACGAGGTCGCGGCCCTCTCCCACCAGCGGGCGGCCGCCGCCCAGAAGAACGGCCTGTTCGAGGCCGAGATCACCCCGGTGGAGATCCCGCAGCGCAAGGGCGAGCCGGTCGTCTTCAGCAAGGACGAGGGCATCCGCGCGGAGACCACCGTGGAGTCGCTGGCCAAGCTGCGGCCCGCCTTCGCCAAGGACGGCACGATCACGGCGGGTACGTCCTCGCAGATCTCCGACGGCGCCGCCGCGGTGGTCGTGATGAGCAAGGAGAAGGCCGAGGAGCTGGGCCTTCAGTGGATCGCCGAGATCGGCGCGCACGGCAATGTGGCCGGCCCCGACAACTCGCTGCAGTCCCAGCCGTCCAACGCCATCCGGCACGCGCTGGGCAAGGAGGGCCTGACCGTCGAGGACCTCGACCTCATCGAGATCAACGAGGCGTTCGGCGCCGTCTCCGTGCAGTCAATGAAGGATCTCGGGGTATCCCCGGAAAAGGTGAACGTCAACGGAGGTGCCATCGCGCTCGGCCACCCGATCGGTATGTCGGGTGCCCGCATCGTGCTGCACCTCGCGCTGGAGCTCAAGCGGCGCGGCGGCGGCGTGGGCGCGGCCGGTCTCTGCGGCGGCGGCGGCCAGGGCGACGCCCTGATCATCCGAGTGCCGGGCAACTGACACCCGGACCGTTGGCACGGAGGCGATGAACGGAGTGGTCATGGCGGACGTCCCCGCACTGGTCGGGCAGGCACGGGAGGGTCGGCCGCGCGCCGTGGCCCGGCTGATCTCCCTGGTGGAGGGGGCCTCCCCGCAACTGCGTGAGGTGATGGCCGCCCTGGCCCCGCTCACGGGTACCGCCTATGTCGTAGGCATCACCGGCTCGCCGGGCGTGGGGAAGTCCACCTCCACCTCGGCGCTGGTGAGTGCGTACCGGCGGATGGGCAAGCGGGTCGGCGTGCTGGCCGTCGACCCGTCCTCGCCCTTCTCGGGCGGCGCGCTGCTCGGGGACCGGGTGCGGATGTCGGAGCACGCCTCCGATCCGGGCGTCTACATCCGGTCCATGGCCACCCGCGGCCACCTGGGCGGTCTGGCCTGGGCCGCCCCGCAGGCGATCCGGGTGCTGGACGCGGCCGGCTGCGACGTGATCCTGGTGGAGACGGTGGGCGTCGGGCAGTCGGAGGTGGAGATCGCCTCCCAGGCCGACACCTCCATGGTGCTGCTGGCCCCGGGCATGGGGGACGGCATCCAGGCCGCCAAGGCGGGCATCCTCGAGATCGGCGACATCTATGTCGTCAACAAGGCGGACCGGGACGGCGCCGACGCCACGGCCCGGGAGCTGAACCACATGCTGGGCCTGGGCGAGTCCCGCGCGCCCGGCGACTGGCGGCCGCCCATCGTCAAGACGGTCGCCGCGCGAGGCGAGGGCACGGACGAGGTCGTCGAGGCCCTGGAGAAGCACCGCGCGTGGATGGAGGAGCGCGGCATCCTCGCCGAGCGCCGCCGCCGCCGCGCGGCGCACGAGGTGGAGACCATCGCCGTGACGGCCCTGCGGGAGCGCATCGGCGACCTGCGGGGCGACCGCCGCCTGGCCGCACTGGCGGAACGGGTGGTGGCGGGAGCACTGGATCCGTACGCGGCGGCGGACGAGCTGGTCGCCGGGCTGACGGAACGGATGGGCAGCCGCACCGTCTGACGTTCTCGGGGTGTTCCGCGCCACCGGCGCGGAACACCCCGTACGTTCACCCCCGGCCGGTCACACCCGCCCGCGCGCCGAGCGCAGGTGCTTGGCCACCGGCGTCAGGGACTCGTGGAGCGCCTTGAGCTCCTCGGCCGACAGCAGGTCGATGAAGTGCTCGCGCACCGACGCCACGTGGTGCGGCGCGACCTTGCGCATGGTCTCCCAGCCGTGGTCGGTGAGCACCGCGAACAGACCGCGCCGGTCCGACTCGCAGTTCTCGCGGCGGACCAGTCCGGCGTTCTCCATGCGGGTGATCTGGTGCGACAGGCGGCTCTTGGACTGCAGGGTGGCGGTCGCCAGATCGCTCATCCGCATCCGGTGGTCGTCCGACTCGGAGAGGTTGACCAGGATCTCGTAGTCGTTGTTGGTGAGGCCGAACGGCTGCAGGTCCCGTTCGAGCTGGTGCATCAGCAGCCGGCTCACGTCCAGGTGGGCGCGCCAGGTGGCCTGTTCCTCGTCGCTGAGCCAGCGAGTGCCGTTCTCGGTGTCCATAGATGGGTTCTACCTAAGAAGTTGAAAGATTAACCAAATGACATGGCGGAACGAGCAGAACGAGAGGTCATGCGTTCGACGTCACACTCCGCAGAGTACCGCTCACAGCCCGAAGCGGCGCTGGAGGTCGCCCAGCTGGCCCGGCAGGCGCGGCGTCATTGTCTGATTTCCCGGGGTTGCGTGCGGGACGCCCGCCTGCTCCGGAGGGGCGTCACCCGTGGGGATCTCCGCCATCAGCTGCTCGGTCGACTGCAGCAGTACCGTCCCCGCGCCGGTGAACTCGAACTGGTGCTCCTCGCCCGAGGCCCCGCCCAGACCCGTCATCCTGCGCACCCCGCCCATCACCCCCCGCAGGTACTGGTGGTCGTAGTGGTGACAGGGCGACGGGCAGTCCGCCCACCCCACCAGCGCCTGCGGATCCACCCGCACCGGCGGCTCGACGAAGACGACCGGCCCGTTGGAGGCGGCCACGAACTTCCCCGTGCCGATCAGCGTGAGGAAGCCCGGGACGATCGACTGCTTCAGCGAGAGCGAGGGCTGGAAGGCCAGCAGATTCCCCGAACGCACCGTCAGGTTGCCGTCCTCGAGGTCGTACGAATTGACGTCGAAGGAGCGGTCCGCGAGCAGCATCCTCCCCTGCCCCTCGGCCACCACCCAGTCGGCGGCGTGCAGCGGGGAGTGGAAGCTGCCCGCGATCAGCCGGTCGAGCGGGCCGTGCCCTATGCCGTGGAAGTCGATCTGCCCGTAGTAGGCGATCATCTTCCCCTTCTGCAGGAACCACTGCCCCTTCAGGTCGACGCTGAACGCGTAGGGGTTGACGTTGTCGTCCACGGGAAGCGTGGTCGCGTCATGAATGACCGGGCCGTTCACAGCTTCTCCTCCGACGCCTGTACGTACACCGTCCCGTTGCCCGACAGCTCCAGCCGGAAGGCCTCGCCGCTGCCGCGGCCGACCACCTCGCGCCAGCCGATTGCCGCCGACAGCTTGTTGCGCACGTCCCCGCGGTGCGCGACGTACGCCTGCGGGTCGACGGTGACGGGCCGCTGCGGGGTGATCGGCAGCTCGATGAAGCCGCCGTGCGCCATCACGGCCGCCGCGCCATGGCCCTTGAGGGTCGTGGTGAAGAGCCCCTGCCCGGTCACCTGACCGCGCACCATGCCCATCACACCCCCCTGGGAACCCATGAACATCGTCCCCTGCCGCAGGGTGCCGTCGAACGCGAGGAGCCGGTCGGCCTCCACGTAGAGGGTGTCGCCCGACAGCTCGATCACATGGACGTGGTGACCGCCGTGGCCGAACATCACCGTGCCGCTGCCCTCCACGGTCATCAGCGGCGTGGCCTCGTTCGCGACCCGCCGGCCGATCATCCCCATGACGCCGCCCTGGCCGCCGGCGATGCTGGGCGTGAAGGAGACGTCGCCCTTGTAGGCGAGCATCGCCCCGCGCTGGCTGAACAGCCGCTGCCCCGGGATCACCTGGGCCTCGACCATCCGAGAGTTCAAAAGCCGGAACGGCATCAGGCTGCACCCCTTTCGTTCGCTTCTCCGCCCGCGCGGCGCAGAGGTGCGGCTTTCGCGGTCGCCTGCGGCCCGGTGGCCGCGCGTGCGTCGCTCACAGTTCGCCCCCGATCGTGTCGCGCTCGCTGGGCTGTACGTACACCAGGCCCTCGCCCTCGAAGCGGATCTGGAAGGCCTCGCCCCCGCCCTCGCCGATCACGGTCCGGAAGTTCACCCCCGACTGGAAGTGCTGCTTGAGCCGGCCCGTGTGCGCGACGTACGCGCCCGGGTCCACCCGCAGCGGCGTCTGCGGGGTCACCCGCAGCACGATCGCCGTCCCGGCCGAGAGGATCGCCGCCTGGCCGGAGCCCTCGACGGTGGTGGTGAACAGGCCGTTGCCCTGCGAGGCGCCCCGCAGGCCCGTGAACGTGGTCCCGGTCCGCAGGGACGCGTCCGTGCACAGCAGATTGCTCGCCTCGACGTACAGCGTCTCGCCGTGCAGCGTGACGAGGTTTATCTCGCTCGCCCGGTCCGCGAAGTAGCAGGTGCCGTGCCCCTTGACCTCCATGACTTCCATCGATTCGCCGGTGAGCCGGCGCGTGACCATGCCCCGCAGGCCGTCACCGCCGCCGGTCATCTTCCTGAACGCCATATCGCCCTCGTACGCGACCATCGAGCCGTTCTTGGCCTTGACCGCGTCCCCCGTCATGTCGACGGCGAGGACCTTGCTCCCCTGGAGCCGAAACTGAGCCACGCCTCCGACGCTAGCGGGCGGACATACGCCTCCAACAGGCCCCATGGTCCCGGAACGCTCCGCATTCCCCCGGAACCGGACCCCCATCCCTTGATCGCCGGAGCGGCTGCGACAATGGGGGAGTTTGTGAACGCCGTCACAAGCAGTGACGGCCCCGCCACCAGCAATCGAAGGGTGCATCCCCCGTGGACCTCAAGACCGCCTCCGCCCTGCGCCGGCTCCGCCTGGTCTCCGCCCCGGAGGCCGTTTCCTTCCTCCTGCTGATGGTCTGCTCGGTGCTCAAGCGCACCACCGACTTCAACGCCGTGCCGGTGCTCGGTGCCGTCCACGGCATCCTCTTCATCATCTACGTGATCTTCTGGATCGACGCGTGGAACAACGCCAAGTGGGCCTTCAAGACCGGCGCCCTCTACTTCGTCCTCTCCGTCCTGCCCTTCGGCGGCTTCTTCGCCGAGCGCATGCTGCGCCGTGAGGCCGAGGCCGGCGTGATCGCCTCCCGCGCCCGCAAGGAAGGCGTCGTCAACGCCTGACCGGCGTTCCGGATAGCGAGATACGGGCGGCCGCGGCGCGGCCGCCCGGTAGGGTCGGTCGGGTGCCGAAGCCGCTCAGCCTTCCCTTCGACCCCATCGCCCGCGCCGACGAACTCTGGAAGCAGCGCTGGGGATCCGTGCCGTCCATGGCCGCGATCACCTCGATCATGCGGGCGCACCAGATCCTGCTCGGGCAGGTCGACGCGGTCGTCAAGCCGTACGGGCTCACCTTCGCGCGCTACGAGGCGCTGGTGCTGCTGACCTTCTCCAAGGCGGGCGAGCTGCCGATGTCGAAGATCGGCGAGCGGCTGATGGTCCACCCGACCTCGGTCACCAACACCGTGGACCGGCTGGTCAGGGCCGGTCTGGTGGACAAGCGCCCCAACCCCAACGACGGCCGCGGCACGCTGGCCTCGATCACCGACAAGGGCCGCGAGGTCGTGGAGTCGGCCACGCGGGACCTGATGGCGATGGACTTCGGGCTCGCCGCGTACGACGCGGAGGAGTGCGCGGAGATCTTCCGGATGCTGCGCCCCCTGCGGGTCGCCTCCGGCGACTTCGCCGAGGAATGACCCGCGCGAAGATCGAGCAAATCGGGCGGTTACGCTCATGGGCATGAAGCGAAGCGTGCTGACCCGCTACCGGGTGATGGCCTATCTCACCGCCGTAATGCTGCTGGTGCTCTGCACCGCCATGGTCTTCAAGTACGGCTTCGACACGGGCGCCGGCGCCACCCTGGTGATCTCCCAGATCCATGGCGTCCTCTTCATCGTCTACCTGGTCTTCGCCTTCGACCTGGGCTCCAAGGCCAAGTGGCCGCTGGGCAAGCTGGCCTGGGTCCTGATCTCCGGGACGATCCCGGCCGCCGCCTTCTTCGTCGAGCGCAATGTCTCCCGCGAGGTCGAGTCGCTGATCGCCGACGAGGCCCCGGCCGCCGCCAAGGCCTGATCCGCTCCGCCGGGCGCCGCACGCGCCCGGCGGTTGCCCATCGACATTTACTAGGACGTCCTAGTAAATTCGAAGGTATGGACGCAGCAGCCATCGAGGCAGGGCGCAGCCGCTGGCAGGCCCGTTACGACAAGGCCCGCAAGCGCGACGCGGACTTCACCACGCTGTCCGGGGACGCGGTCGAGCCGCTCTACGGCCCCCGCCCCGGCGACACCTACGAGGGGTTCGAGCGCATCGGCTGGCCCGGCGAGTACCCCTTCACCCGCGGTCTGTACGCCACCGGCTACCGCGGCCGCACCTGGACCATCCGCCAGTTCGCCGGCTTCGGCAACGCCGAGCAGACCAACGAGCGCTACAAGATGATCCTGGCCAACGGCGGCGGCGGGCTCAGCGTGGCCTTCGACATGCCGACCCTGATGGGCCGCGACTCCGACGACCCGCGCTCCCTCGGCGAGGTCGGCCACTGCGGCGTCGCCATAGACTCCGCCGCCGACATGGAGGTCCTCTTCAAGGACATCCCGCTGGGCGACGTCACCACCTCCATGACCATCAGCGGGCCCGCCGTCCCCGCCTTCTGCATGTACCTGGTCGCCGCCGAGCGGCAGGGCGTGGACACCGGCGTCCTCAACGGCACCCTGCAGACGGACATCTTCAAGGAGTACATCGCCCAGAAGGAGTGGCTCTTCCCGCCCGAGCCGCACCTGCGCCTGATCGGCGACCTGATGGAGCACTGCGCCCGCGCCATCCCCGCCTACAAGCCCCTGTCCGTCTCCGGCTACCACATCCGCGAGGCCGGGGCCACGGCCGCGCAGGAGCTCGCCTACACGCTGGCCGACGGCTTCGGCTACGTCGAGCTGGGGCTCAGCCGCGGGCTGGACGTCGACGTCTTCGCCCCCGGCCTGTCGTTCTTCTTCGACGCGCACGTCGACTTCTTCGAGGAGATCGCCAAGTTCCGCGCGGCCCGCAGGATCTGGGCCCGCTGGATGAAGGAGGTCTACGGCGCCAGGACCGACAAGGCCCAGTGGCTGCGCTTCCACACCCAGACCGCGGGCGTCTCGCTGACCGCCCAGCAGCCGTACAACAACGTCGTGCGCACCGCCGTCGAGGCGCTGGCCGCCGTGCTGGGCGGCACCAACTCGCTGCACACCAACGCCCTCGACGAGACCCTGGCCCTGCCCAGCGAGCAGGCCGCCGAGATCGCCCTGCGCACCCAGCAGGTCCTGATGGAGGAGACCGGCGTCGCCAACGTCGCCGACCCGCTGGGCGGCTCCTGGTACGTCGAGCAGCTCACCGACCGCATCGAGGCCGACGCCGAGAAGATCTTCGAGCAGATCAAGGAGCGGGGCCTGCGGGCGCACCCCGACGGCAGGCACCCCATCGGCCCCATCACCTCCGGCATTCTGCGCGGCATCGAGGACGGCTGGTTCACCGGCGAGATCGCCGAGAGCGCCTTCCGCTACCAGCAGGCCCTGGAGAAGGGCGCCAAGCGCGTGGTGGGCGTCAACTGCCACGAGGGCTCGGTGACGGGCGACCTCGAGATCCTGCGCGTCAGCCACGAGGTGGAGCGCGAGCAGGTACGGGTCCTGGCGGACCGCAAGTCGCACCGCGACGACGCCGCCGTGCGCACCGCGCTGGATGCGATGCTGGCCGCCGCGCGGGACGGGTCGAACATGATCGGGCCGATGCTGGAGGCCGTGCGGGCCGAGGCCACCATGGGGGAGATCTGCGACGTGCTGCGCGAGGAGTGGGGGGTGTACACGGAGCCGGCCGGGTTCTGAGGGTTCCGGCCCCGGTCCCGCCCTTTCGCCGTTTCCTGGGGGCAAGCCCCCAGCCCCAGGACCGCGCTGCGCGCGGCGTCCTCGAACGCCGGACGGGCTGAGGTGCGCGCCGGCTACGTCAGCCCGCCGACCAGCAGGGTCGCAAAGCCCTGCGCCCACTCCGTGTCCACCGGCTCCGCGCTCACCAGGGTCCGGTGGACCACCGCCCCCGCGATCACGTCGAAGATCAGGTCTGCGGTGCGGGCGGCGGCCGCGGGGTCCTCCTCCCGTACGAGCTCCCCGCGCTTCTGCGCGCGTTCGCGGCCCACTCGCACCAGCGACTTCTGACGGTCCACGATCGCCGTGCGAATCCGCTCCCTCAGGGCGTCGTCCCGCGTCGACTCCGCCACCACGGCCATCAGGGCCGTCTTCGTCTCCGGCCGCTCCAGCAGGGCGGCGAACTGCAGGACGACGCCCTCGATGTCGGCCCGCAGGCTGCCGCGGTCCGGCAGTTCCAGGTGCTCGTCGAAGAGCGCCGCCACCGCGTCCACCACCAGCTCGTTCTTGCCCGCCCAGCGGCGGTAGAGGGTGGTCTTGGCGACCCCGGCGCGGGCGGCCACGTCGCCCAGCGTCAGCTTTCCCCAGCCCAGTTCGACCAGAGCCGTGCGCGTCGCGTGGAGGATCGCGCGGTCGGCCTCGGGGTCGCGCGGCCGGCCCGTCCGGCCGCCGCCGGAACGGCGCGGCGTGGGGGGTGGAGCAGAGCTCATGAAAAGGACCCTACCGCCGGGTAGGTCAACGGGTGTGAGACCCAGATCACGGGGAAACCTTGCCGCAGACCCCGCCCCTCCAGTTACGCTACGGCTCGTAGCGTAAGAGCGACAACCACGGACGCCCGGTGGGGACCGGGCGTCATCGGCGAAGCCGCTACGGGCGTACTTTTCCGGTTCACCGTGTGAAGGGGGGAGGATGGGCCCATGCAGCCACGGAACATGTCCATGAGTGGAGTGGTCGACCTCGCCGCGGTGAAGGCGGCCGGGGAAGCGAAGCAGAAGGCGGAGCAGGCGCGGGCCGAGGCCGCGCGCCAGGGCGGTGTGCCCTCCGCCGGGGTCCGCCTCGTCCTCGATGTCGACGAAGCCGGTTTCGAGCAGGAAGTCCTGCAGCGCTCCGCCGAGGTGCCCGTCGTCGTCGACTTCTGGGCCGACTGGTGCGAGCCGTGCAAGCAGCTCAGCCCGCTGCTGGAGCGGCTGGCGGCGGAGTACGCCGGCCGGTTCGTCCTGGCCAAGGTCGACGTCGAGGCCAATCAGCTGCTCTTCCAGCAGTTCGGTGTCCAGTCGATCCCGGCCGTCTTCGCGGTGGTGGCGGGGCAGGCCCTGCCGCTGTTCCAGGGCGCCGCGCCGGAGGCGCAGATCCGTCAGGTGCTGGACCAGCTGATCGCGGTGGCCGAGCAGCGCTTCGGCATCGTGGGTGCGCCCGTCGAGGCCGGCGCGGACGCCGAGAGCGCGCCGGTCGCCCCGCCGAGCCCGTACGACAGCGCCCTGGGCGCGGCTCACGAGGCGCTGGACGCGGGTGACCTGGGCGGCGCGGTGCGGGCGTACAAGAACGTCCTGTCCGACGACCCGGGCAACGCCGAGGCCAAGCTGGGTCTGGCACAGGCCGAACTGCTGCAGCGTGTCCAGGGCCTGGACCCCCAGCAGGTGCGCAAGGCGGCCGCCGACGCGCCGGGGGACGTTCAGGCGCAGATCACGGCGGCCGACCTGGATCTGGTCGGCGGGCACGTCGAGGACGCCTTCGGGCGTTTGCTGGATGCGGTCAGGCGTTCGGCGGGTGAGGACCGGGACGCCGCCCGTGTTCGACTGCTCGAGCTGTTCGAGGTGATCGGTCCCGACGATCCGCGGGTGACGGCCGCGCGCACCGCGCTGTCGCGCGCGCTGTTCTGAGGGCCCCCGGCCCCCTGTGCCCCAAGGGGCACAGCCGCGGCGCTTTGCCAAAACTTGGTAAACGCGCGCGCTGTTACTGCCAGTAAGAAGAACCCGGGCTTTCGCCCGGGTTCTTCTGCTTTCTCCGCTTCTTCGCGGACACGCTGCGGCACCGGTGCGGACCCGGCCGATGCGGGGCGGTCCCCGCTCGGTTATCCGCCCGTTACTCGCCAGTAATCAACCTCTTGTGCCCCGGCGCCGAATGGACCACGATCGGCCCAGCCCGGTCCGTTCCCGCAACCCGGCCCATCTGTCGGCGCGCGGGGACGTGGTCCCCACCGGGCGGTCCGGCGCGTTGCGCGGCGGGCCGGGAACAGGGGGGTCCTCGCCCCAACGGCGGGGCCTGTTCCCCAGGTTGCGCGATAAGGCGTGGCCAGTGGTTGTCGCTCGGGGGTGAACGCCGGTGTGCAGCGGGCGCGGTTGGCGCCGCCTCGTGCGACGGCGCTCTCCTTCCGAGGACGTGGCACTTCTCCCATCCCGGGCACGGCCGTGCTCCCAACTCGGCCGGCCGGTCCCGGAGATGTACGTCCGAGAAGGAGGAAAGTCGTGAAGTCCCAGACTCGTGGGGGGACCAGATGGCGCCGGTTCGCCGTCGTCATGGTCCCCAGCGTCGCGGCGACGGCCGCGATCGGAGTGGCCATCGCGCAGGGCGCGCTCGCGGCGTCGTTCAGCGTTTCGGGCCAGCAGTTCCAGGTGACGGCGAAGAGCCTGCAGGGCAAGGGCTTCGTCCAGTACGGAGCGCTCGACCAGACCAAGCAGGGCAACAAGCCCGTGGCCGTGGTCGGCATCAATTCGGCGGAGATCACCAATCTCTGCCAGGCGGTGACCATCCCCACGCCCATCGGCAAGGTGTCGATGAAGCTGACCGCGGGCGACGCGGGCAAGAAGGTCGAGGCGACGAAGCTCTACATCGACGCCGACGACATGTCCGCCAACGCCAAGTTCACCAACGTCGACATCGGTGTCTCGGTGAGCGACACGACCAAGGGGCCGGGCCCGGCCGCGCCGGGCAAGGACGGCCGGGGTGCGTACGTGCCCGGCTCGTTCGCCCAGCAGGCCGACGAGGTGGAGTTCACCGACGTCAACCAGCGTGCCTGGGCGACCTCGGCGGGCACCTTCACTCTTCCGGGTCTGCACATGGGTATCGCCATGGGCGACTCCAAGTGCCCCAGCTGACGGGTTGACCGGGCGGGTACGGGGCGGTGGTCATCGCCTCCCCGTGCCCGTACCGTCCGCGTCACCAGCCCCCCTGAACCACCGATTCGCCAGTCCCGAGGAGCTGTACACCATGAGCGCCGACACGCGACCACGGCTGATCGACACTCTCGGCCGCACCCGCCGTACATTCTGGGACTGGCGTGGCCGACGTCCCTTCTGGGGCGGCCTGCTGTGCATTCTGGCCGGCGCCCCGATCATGTACATCCCGTACCAGACCATGACGCTCGGAGACCTGCACGTCCGGATGGCCACCACGGCGGGCTCCGGCTCGCTGATCATCGGGGTGCTGCTGGTCGTGCTGGGCCTGACCATGTGGTTCCAGCCGCAGTCGCGGGTCTTCGCGGGTGTCGCCGCGATCCTGCTCGCGCTGGTCTCCCTGGTCGTCTCGAACTTCGGCGCCTTCCTGATCGGCTTCCTGCTCGCCCTGGTCGGGGGCGGCCTCGGCGTCTCCTGGGCGCCGGGCAGGCCGCTCACCGAGGCGGCGGCGGAGCCGGCCGACGGGAGCAGCCGTGCGGACTGACGACGGACATCGGGGCAGCCGCCCCGACGATCCCGGCAGAACCGGGCCGCGGCACGCCGCGCCGCGCAAGCCGCTGCTGTCCCGGCTGCACATGCCGGCCGGGAAGGCGGTGGCGCTGGCGGCGATGCCGAGCGCGGTGCTGATGGGCATGGGCCTCACCCCGACGCTGGCGAAGGCCGAGCCCGTGAAGCCGCCGAACCCCTTCGGGGAGGCGGGGTGCGTCACGGCACCGGACGCGACACCGGAGGAGTCGCCGGACGCCACGCGGCGGCCTTCGCCGTCCGGGTCTCCGTCCGGGTCGGCGTCCGCGAAACCGGATGCCAAGCCGGATGCCAAGCCGGACGCGCAGCCGGACGGCAGTGGTGTCGGTGGCGCGAGCCGGGGTCGCGAGCCCTCCGGCTCGCCGTCCGCGCGGCCGTCCGCCAAGCCCTCGCCGTCGGCCTCCCCGTCGGCTTCCCCTTCGGCCTCTCCTTCTCCCTCGCCTTCGCCCACCCGGAAGGCCAACCCGCTGGACCCGCTGGGCCTCGGTGACAAGCTCGGCGAGATTCTCACCGGCAGGAAGGGCGACGCGAAGCCGGCCGAGAAGCCGGCCGAGCCGAGTGCCTCGCCCGACCGGTCCACGGCGCCGGCGCCCGCATCCTCGTCGGCGTCCCCGGCCCCGCGGCCGTCGGGCAGCCCCAGGGCGAAGGCCACGCCCGAGCCCGGGAAATCCCCCACGCCGTCCGCCTCACCGTCACCGAGCGCCGGAGGCGACGGCACGTCCCCCTGCCCGCGCCCCGACGCCGTCGACGAGAACGAGAAGCGCGCCTTCCCCAACCAGCCCTGGTACCTGGAGGCGAGCAGGCTCACCCTGACCGGGCTGACCTACGAGGGCGTCAAGAAGATCACGACGGTGAACGGGCAGGAGAAGTCCGTGCTGAAGTTCACCGCCGACCACCTGGCCATCAACGACCTGCACCAGATCGTCAACAGCCAGGGCAAGCAGTACCACGTCACCGGCCCGGGAACGACGTCCACGGTCGGCGGTGGACGGATCACCATGTACACCGAGGAGTTGAAGGGCAAGCTCCTGGGCGCCCTGCCGGCGACCCAGTCGCCGGCGAGTCCGCCGCCGCTGATCCCGGGCGTCAAGCTGCCGATCCCGATCTTCTTCACCGATGTGAAGATCCGTCAGTCGGGGCAGTACGGCGGCACCCTGCACATTCCCAATCTGCACCAGTACCTGACGGACGGCACCTACCCGTAGAAACGATTCTTCGGGAAATCGGGAAATAGGAACATCGCGTAAAACAGCGGACGCCGGGCGAGCTGCGAGGCAGCGCGCCCGGCGTCCGGCCGGTCGTACGGAGCGGTGGAACCCAGGTGTGTCCTAGCGGTTCTCGCCCAGGTGGTGCACCCGCACCATGTTGGTGGTGCCGGGGATGCCGGGCGGGGAGCCGGCCGTGATGATCATGGTGTCGCCGTCGTTGTAGCGCTTGAGCTTGAGCAGCTCGGCGTCGACGAGGTCGACCATCGCGTCCGTGTGCTCCACGTGCGGGACCACGAAGGTCTCGACGCCCCAGCTCAGGGTGAGCTGGTTGCGGGTGGAGGCGTCCGTGGTGAAGGCCAGGATCGGCTGGGCCGCGCGGTAGCGGGACAGGCGGCGGGCGGTGTCACCGGACTTGGTGAAGGCGACCAGCGACTTGGCGCCCAGGAAGTCCGCGATCTCGCACGCGGCGCGGGCGACGGAACCGCCCTGGGTGCGCGGCTTCTTGCCCGGGACCAGCGGCTGCAGGCCCTTGGAGAGCAGCTCCTGCTCGGCCGCCTCGACGATGCGGGACATCGTCTTGACGGTCTCGATCGGGTAGGCGCCGACCGAGGACTCGGCCGAGAGCATCACCGCGTCCGCGCCGTCCAGGATCGCGTTGGCGACGTCGGACGCCTCGGCGCGGGTCGGGCGGGAGTTGGTGATCATCGACTCCATCATCTGGGTGGCGACGATCACCGGCTTGGCGTTGCGGCGGCACATCTCGATCAGGCGCTTCTGCACCATCGGGACGCGCTCGAGGGGGTACTCCACCGCCAGGTCGCCACGGGCCACCATCACACCGTCGAAGGCCATGACGACCTCCTGCATGTTCTCGACGGCCTGCGGCTTCTCGACCTTGGCGATGACCGGCACGCGGCGGCCGACCTCGTCCATGACGCGGTGCACGTCACGCACGTCGGCGGCATCGCGGACGAAGGACAGCGCGACCATGTCGCAGCCCATGGCGAGCGCGAACTTCAGGTCGTCGATGTCCTTCTCGGACAGCGCCGGGACGTTGACCGCCGCGCCGGGCAGGTTGATGCCCTTGTGGTCGGAGATGACGCCGCCCTCGATGACGATCGTCTTGACCCGGGGGCCGTCGACCTCGGTGACGCGCAGCTCGACGTTGCCGTCGTTGATCAGGACCTGGTCGCCCTTGACGACGTCGCCCGGCAGGCCCTTGTAGGTCGTGCCGCAGATCGTCCGGTCGCCCGGGACGTCCTCGGTGGTGATGGTGAACTCGTCACCGCGCACCAGCTCCACGGGGCCGTCCGCGAAGGTCTCCAGGCGGATCTTGGGGCCCTGGAGGTCGGCCAGGACGCCGACCGCGCGGCCGGTCTCCTCCACGGCCTTGCGGAGACGGGTGTACCGCTCCTCGTGCTCCGCGTGGGTGCCGTGGCTCATGTTGAAACGGGCCACGTTCATACCGGCCTCGATCAGCGTCTTCAGCTGATCGAAGGAGTCGACGGCAGGGCCCAGGGTGCAGACGATTTTGGAACGGCGCATGGGGCAGATCCTATCGGTTTGTTTCGGAGCGGAATATTCGAGCTGTGGGAAAGGCCAAGGAGTGATCCGGCCACGCAGCGGCGATCAAGAGCTGACCAGGGCGTACGCCTGGGTGGCGATCTCCAGCTCCTCGTCCGTCGGGACCACGGCGACCGCGACGCGCGCGGAATCGGGGGAGATCAGCCGCGCCTCGTCCGAACGGATCCCGTTGCGGCCGGCGTCCACGGCCAGGCCCAGCTCCTCCAGGCCCGCCACCGCGGCCTCGCGCACGGGGGCCGCGTTCTCGCCCACGCCCGCCGTGAAGGCCACGGCGTCGACCTTGCCCAGGACCGCGTAGTACGCCCCGATGTACTTCTTCAGCCGGTGCACATAGATGTCGAAGGCGAGCGCCGCCCGCTCGTCGCCCTCGTCGATGCGCCGGCGGATCTCGCGCATGTCGTTGTCGCCGCACAGTCCGATCAGACCGCTCTTCTTGTTCAGGAGCGAGTCGATCTCGTCGACGGACATCCCGGCGTTGCGGGACAGGTGAAGGATCACCGCCGGGTCGATGTCACCGGAACGGGTGCCCATGACCAGGCCCTCCAGCGGGGTCAGGCCCATGGAGGTGTCCACGCAGCGCCCGCCGCGGACCGCGGAGGCCGAGGCGCCGTTGCCCAGGTGCAGCACGATCACGTTGACCTCGGAGGGGTCCTTGCCGAGCAGCTTGGCGGTCTCGCGCGAGACATAGGCGTGCGAGGTGCCGTGGAAGCCGTAGCGGCGGACCATGTGCGCGTCGGCGGTCTCGGTGTCGATCGCGTAGCGGGCGGCGGCCTCGGGCATCGTGGTGTGGAAGGCGGTGTCGAACACCGCGACCTGCGGCAGGTCCGGGCGCAGCGCCTGGGCTGTGCGGATGCCGGTGACGTTGGCCGGGTTGTGCAGCGGGGCCACCGGGACCAGGGCCTCGATGTGCGCGATGACCTCGTCGGTGATGACGGTCGGCTCGGTGAACTCGCTGCCGCCGTGCACCACGCGGTGGCCGATCGCGGCCAGCTCGGGGGAGTCCAGGCCCAGGCCGTCGGAGGCCAGCTCCTGGGCGACGGCGTTCAGCGCGGCCGCATGGTCGGCGATCGGCTCCACGCGCTCGCGCCTGTCGCCGCCCGTGGCCAGCGGGGTGTGCGCCAGCCGCGAGGTCTCCTCGCCGATGCGCTCGACCAGGCCGACGGCCAGGCGGGCGCCGTCGGCCATGTCGAGCAGCTGGTACTTGACCGACGAGGAGCCGGAGTTGAGGACGAGGACTCGGGTGGCGTTGGAAGTCATCTGAGCTTTCCGTTGCGGAGGGTTTTCGGGGGGAAGTGCGGGGGAGGACGACCGGCGGGCCGGGGCGCGGCGCCCCGGCCCGTGGCCGCGTCAGGGTTCGGTGCGCTCGCTGCGCTGCTCGCCCTGGGCCTGGATGGCGGTGATGGCGACGGTGTTGACGATGTCCTGGACCAGCGCGCCGCGCGAGAGGTCGTTGACGGGCTTGCGCAGGCCCTGCAGGACCGGGCCGACGGCGACGGCACCGGCCGAGCGCTGCACGGCCTTGTAGGTGTTGTTGCCCGTATTGAGGTCCGGGAATACCAGGACCGTGGCCTTGCCGGCGACCTCGGAGCCGGGCAGCTTGGTCTTCGCCACGGCCGCGTCCACGGCGGCGTCGTACTGGATCGGGCCCTCGACCAGCAGGTCGGGGCGGCGCTCGCGGACGAGCTCGGTGGCCTTGCGGACCTTGTCGACGTCCGCGCCGGAGCCGGAGGTGCCGGTGGAGTACGACAGCATCGCGATCCGCGGCTCCACGCCGAACTGGGTGGCGGTCGCGGCGGACTGGATGGCGATGTCCGCGAGCTGCTCGGCGTTGGGGTCGGGGTTGACGGCGCAGTCGCCGTAGACCAGGACCCGGTCGGCCAGGCACATGAAGAAGACCGAGGAGACGATCTGGGCGCCCGGCGCGGTCTTGATGATCTCGAAGGCGGGGCGGATGGTGGCGGCGGTGGAGTGCACCGCGCCGGAGACCATGCCGTCGGCCAGGCCCTCCTGGACCATCAGCGTGCCGAAGTAGGACACGTCGGCGACGACGTCGTGGGCCAGCTCGACCGTCATGCCCTTGTGGGCGCGCGCCTTGGCGTACAGCTCGGCGAAGCGCTCGCGCAGCGGCGAGGTCTGCGGGTCGATGAGCTGGGCCTCGGCGAGGTCGATGCTCAGCTCGGCGGCCCGCTTGCGGATGGCCTCCTCCTCGCCCAGCAGGATCAGGTCGCACACGTCGCGGCGCAGCAGCACGTCGGCCGCGCGCAGCACGCGCTCCTCGGTGCCCTCGGGCAGGACGACGCGGCGGCGGGCGGAGCGGGAGCGCTCGATGAGCTCGTGCTCGAACATCATCGGCGTGACGCGCCCGGAGCGGGCCACCGCGATGCGGTCGGTGAGCTGGGCGGTGTCCACGTGGCGCTCGAAGAGGCCCAGCGCGGTCTCGGCCTTGCGCGGGGAGGACGTCTCCAGCTTGCCCTCGATCGCGAACAGTTCGGCCGCGGTGGGGAAGGAGCCGCCGGGGACGGAGACGACGGGCGTGCCCGGGGCCAGCCGGCCCGCGAGCGCCAGGATGTCCGGGCCGGGCCGCTCGTCCAGGGTCAGCAGCACGCCGGCGATGGGCGGGGCGCCCGCGCTGTGCGCGGCGAGCGCGCCGACGATGAGGTCCACGCGGTCCCCGGGGGTGACCACCAGGCAGCCCTCGGTCAGGGCGGGCAGGAAGACGGGCAGCATGGCGCCGCCGAAGACGAAGTCCTTGGCGTCGCGGGAGAGCCCGGCGTCGTCGCCGAGCAGCACCTCGGCGCCCAGCTTCTGCACGATCTGGCGCACGGTCGGCGCGGACAGCGAGCCGTCCTCCGGCAGCGCGTAGCAGGGCACCGGCAGCGTGGTGGACAGCCGCTCGGCGATCGTCTCGCGGTCGGCCGGGGCCACCCGGTTGACGACGAGGGCGACGACGTCGCAGCCCAGCGTCTCGTAGGCGCGGTAGGCGTTGCGGGCCTCGGCGTCGACGGACTCGGCCGACTGCTCCTGCCCGCCGACCACGGTGATCACCGAGGCGGCGAACTCGTTCGCCAGGCGGGCGTTGAGGGCCAGCTCGTCGGGGAGGGTGGTGCCCGCGAAGTCGGTGCCGAGGACCAGGACGTACTCGTACTGGCGGGCGACCGCGTGGAAGCGCTCGACCAGGCGGGAGACGAGCTCGTCGGTGCCGCGCTCGGCCTGCAGGGCGGCGGCCTCGTTGTACGTCAGGCCGACGACGCTCTCCGCGGTCTGGGACAGGCGGTAGCGGGACCGCAGCAGGTCGAAGAGGCGGTCGGGGCCGTCACCGTGGAAGAGGGGGCGGAAGACGCCCACCTTCTCCACATGCCGGGTCAGGAGCTCCATGACCCCCAGCTCGATGACCTGGCGCCCGTCGCCCCGGTCGGTCCCGGTCACGTACACGCTGCGCGTCACGCGTTGCTCTCCTCTGTCCTCGGCCGAAAATAAACCCGTTAGGGTGGGCTTTACCTCTTGACAATACCTGCGCCCGTGGCTAAGGCGCGCGTCAGGATGGTGAAGGTCGCGTGACCCCGCCGCCTTCGGCGGGGTGCGGCACTACGGCTCGGCCCGTGAAACAATCGGTTCGGCTCACAGGTACCAGTAGCGAGCAGGAGACACAGCACGATGCGCATCGGAGTCCTCACCGCGGGCGGCGACTGCCCTGGCCTGAACGCTGTCATCCGGTCGGTGGTGCACCGGGCGATGGTCGGCCACGGCGACGAGGTCATCGGCTTCGAGGACGGCTTCGCCGGACTGCTCGAGGGCCGCCACCGCAAGCTCGACCTCGAGGCCGTCAGCGGCATCCTGGCCCGCGGCGGCACCATCCTCGGCTCCTCCCGACTGGAGCGCGCGCGACTGCGCGAGGCCTGCGAGAGCTCCAAGGAGCTCGCCCGCGACCTCGGCATCGACGTGCTGATCCCGATCGGCGGCGAGGGCACGCTCACCGCGTCCAAGATGCTCTCCGACGCCGGCCTGCCCGTCGTCGGCGTTCCGAAGACGATCGACAACGACATCTCCTCCACGGACCGCACCTTCGGCTTCGACACCGCCGTCGGCGTCGCGACGGAGGCCATCGACCGCCTGAAGACCACCGCCGAGTCCCACCAGCGCGTCATGGTCGTCGAGGTCATGGGCCGCCACGCCGGCTGGATCGCGCTGGAGTCCGGCATGGCCGGCGGCGCCCACGGCATCTGCCTGCCCGAGCGCGCCTTCGACCCGGCCGACCTCGTCTCGATGGTCGAGGAGCGCTTCGCCCGGGGCAAGAAGTTCGCCGTCATCTGCGTCGCCGAGGGCGCGCACCCGGCCGAGGGCACCATGGACTACGCCAAGGGCGCCATAGACCAGTTCGGCCACGAGCGCTTCGCCGGCATCGGCACCAAGCTGGCCACCGAGCTCGAGCGCCGCCTGGGCAAGGAGGCCCGCCCGGTCATCCTCGGCCACGTCCAGCGCGGCGGCACGCCCACCGCCTACGACCGCGTCCTCGCCACCCGCTTCGGCTGGCACGCGGTCGAGGCCGCCCACCGCGGCGAGTTCGGCATGATGACGGCGCTCAAGGGCACCGACATCCGCATGGTGCCGCTGGCCGACGCCGTCACCGAGCTCAAGCGCGTCCCGGAGAACCGGATGGACGAGGCGGAGTCCGTCTTCTAGTCCGCACCCGGCACCCGTACGAACGGCGGTGGGCCGCCTCCCCGAAGGGAGGCGGCCCACCGCCGTTCTCCGTACGCGCGCCTACTGCGCCCCGATCGACTCCAGCATGTTCAGCCGGGCCGCCCGGCGGGCCGGCCAGACCGCCGCCAGGACGCCGACCGCGAGGGCCAGCAGCAGGAAGAGGGCGATCCGCCCCCACGGCACGACCATCTCGTACTGCGGGAAGGAGGACCGGACGAGGTGGCCGCCGGACCAGGCGAGGAAGACGCCGACCCCGATGCCCATGACCGCGCCGAACATCGCGATCGCCACGGACTCCAGCCGCACCATCCGCTTGACCTCGCGGCGCTCCAGGCCGATCGCGCGCAGCATCCCGATCTCCCGGGTCCGCTCGAAGACCGACATGGCCAGGGTGTTGACGACGCCGACGACGGCGATGACGACGGCCATGCCCAGCAGCCCGTACATCAGGTAGAGGACGTCGTCGATGTTGCCGGCCTCGGCGCGGCGCAGGTCCTCCTGGCTCTGGACCTTGACCGCCGGGTTGCCGCCGAGGGTCTCCTTGATCTTCTCGCGGAGCTCGCCCGCCTTGCCGGGGGCGGCCTTCACCAGGACCTCGTCGTCGCGCACCTTGTCCAGGTGCGGGTCCACCAGGGAGGGGGTGGCCAGGACTGCGGAGTAGACGTCGTTCTTCTTGTAGACCGCGGCGACCTTCGGGGCGGCCTTCTTGCCGTCGTAGAAGGACATCCGCAGCGTGGATCCGACCGTCAGGCCGCGCTCCTTGGCGTACTCGTCGGAGACCGCGACCGTGCCGTCGCGCACGTCGGCGGGCGAGCCGCTGACGAAGCGCACGTCGGCCACCTTGCCGATCGTGGCCATGTCGGTGGCGTTGACCAGCGCCGGCACATCGTCCGACTGGAAGCCGACCGAGCGCAGCGGGACGGAGGCCACGACGCCGGGCTCCTTGGCGAGGGTCCTGGCGATGTCCGTGGACAGGCCGCCGAAGTGCGCCGAGCTGACCTTGTAGTCGGCCGTCATGTCCTGCTGCCCCATCTTGGCCACCCCCGCGTCGGCGGAGACCGCGACCACGGTCAGGCCCGTGATCAGGGAGAGGCCGATCATCAGGGCCGAGGCGGTGGCGGCGGTGCGGCGCGGGTTGCGCAGCGCGTTCTCCCGGGCGAGCTTGCCGGTGACGCCGGTCGGCCGGGCGGTGGCCTTCGCGAACAGGCGCACGAACGGGCGGGAAAGCAGCGGGGCCAGCACGATGACGCCCGCCATGGTCAGGGCCGCGCCGGCCATCGCCGGCTGGAGGCCGCTGCTGTCCTTGAGCGTCGTGACGTACAGCATGACCGCGACGCCCGCGCCGGTGAGGACGGCGCCGATGCCGTTGCGGGCCACCAGGCCGCGGGGGGCCGGCGGCTGCTCCACGGTGGCCAGCGCCTCGACGGGGGCGATCCTGGCGGCCTTGCGGGAGGGCAGCCAGGCGGCGAGCACGGTGACCACGACGCCGACCGCGAGGGCGGAGAGCACGGCGGTCGGCTCGACGACCAGCGGGCCGTCGGGCAGGCCGGCGCCGACCGAGTTCAGCACCGAGCGCAGGCCGGCGGCGACGCCGAGGCCCAGGACGATGCCGGCGGCGGAAGCCACCAGGCCCAGCAGCCCGGCCTCGATGAGCACCGAGCGCACGACCTGGCGGCGCGAGGCGCCCACGGCGCGGAGCAGGGCGATCTCCCGGCTGCGCTGGGCGACGATCATGGTGAAGGTGTTGGCGATGATGAAGACGCCGACGAAGAGCGCGATACCGGCGAACGCCAGGAAGGTCTTGCGGATCGAGCTCGTCTGCTCGTCGATGGCCTTGGACTCGTCGGCGGCCAGCTTCTTGCCGCTCTGCGCCCAGAAGTTCTCCGGCAGCGTCTTGCGGATCTCGGCGGTCAGCTTCTCCTGGTCGGTGCCGGGGGTCGCGGAGACGACGAGCTCGCTGAACTCGCCGGGCTTGCCGAAGAGCTTCTGCGCGGTCGCGGTGTCGAACAGCGCGAGGCTGCCGCCCGCGCTCACGCGCGGGTCGTCGGTCGCGACGATGCCGACCAGCTTCTTGGTCATGACGGGTCCGTCGACGGCCAGCCGTACGGTGCCGCCGACCTTGGCGCCCGTCTTCCCGGCGGTCTTGGCGTCCAGGGCTATCTCGCCCGCGGAGGTGGGGCCGCGGCCCTCGACGAGGGGGTAGCGGCTGTCCTTGCCGTCCTTGCCGGGCACGTAGTTGGCGCCGGCGCTGCCCCACTCGCTGCCGGCGGGCTCGTTCTTCCGGTCCGCCACCATGGCGACGCCGTCGACGGACGGGCGCACGGAGGCCACACCCGGCAGGGCGCGGACGGTGTCGACGACGCGGGAGTCCAGCGGCCGGCCGTCCTTGGCGGCGGTGCTGGGCGGGCCGGCGGTCACGGAGACGGCCACGTCGTCGAGGCTCTTGGCCATCTTGTTGCGGAAGGCGCTGCCGACGGAGTCGCTGAAGATCAGGGTGCCGGAGACGAAGGCGGTGCCGAGGAGGACCGCGAGGGCGGTCATCATCAGCCGGGTCTTGTGCGCGAGGAGATTGCGCAGGGCGGTACGGAACATGGTTCGGGGTCTGTCCTGGAGGTCGTCGGATCCGGCGGTGATCAGCTCGTGCGGCCCTTGGCGTCGAAAGCCTTCATCCGGTCGAGGACGGCGTCGGCGGTCGGCTCGCGCATCTCGTCGACGATGCGGCCATCGGCGAGGAAGAGGACGCGGTCGGCGTAGGAGGCGGCGACGGGGTCGTGGGTGACCATGACGATCGTCTGCTCCAGCGCCCGTACCGATTCGTGGAGGAAGCCCAGCAGTTCGGCGCCCGAGCGGGAGTCGAGGTTGCCGGTCGGCTCGTCCGCGAAGATGATCTCGGGCTTGGCGGTGAGCGCGCGGGCCACGGCCACGCGCTGCTGCTGGCCGCCCGAGAGCTGGCTCGGCCGGTGCGCCAGGCGCCCGGACAGGCCGAGGGTGGCCACGATCTGCCGCAGCCACTCCGGGTCCGGCCTGCGGCCCGCGATGTCCATCGGCAGGGTGATGTTCTCCAGCGCCGTCAGGGTCGGCAGCAGGTTGAAGGCCTGGAAGACGAAGCCCACCTTGTCCCGGCGCAGCCGGGTCAGCTGCCGGTCGCCCAGCGAGCCCAGCTCGGTCTCGCCGATGCGGGTGGAGCCGGAGGAGATCGAGTCGAGGCCGGCCATGCAGTGCATCAGCGTCGACTTGCCGGAGCCCGACGGGCCCATGATCGCGGTGAACTCGGAGCGCCGGAACTCCACGGAGACCGAGTCCAGCGCGGCCACGCGGGTCTCCCCCTGCCCGTAGACCTTGCTCAGCCCGGTGGCACGGGCGGCGACGGCGCGGGCGCGCGGGACGTGGGGGACGGCGGGGGCGGCCGGGTAGGACACGGGTCTCCTCCGGAGGGGATGGGGGGGGAATCAACCGTTCCAATTCTTCGCGCCGCGTACCCGCCGGGCGTCAGCCCAGCGGCCGGAATACCGCGTCGGACTTTGGGACGGAGGAGGTAGGTGCCCGTAGTCCTTGAGACGGACCCCGTCATCCTGGGGGTCCACAGCCTCCGGCTTCCGCCCTCACCCCTTCACCGCGCCCCCGAGCGTGAAGCCGCCGCCCAGGCGGCGGGCGATGAGGGCGTAGAGCAGGATCACGGGGGTGGAGTAGAGGATCGAGAAGGCCGCCAACTGGCCGTAGGCCACCTGGCCGTAGTTGCCGAAGAACGTGAAGATGCTGACGGACGCGGGCAGTTGGTCCGGGGTGAGCAGCAGCATGAACGGGACGAAGAAGTTGCCCCACATCATGATGAAGCAGTAGATCGTCACGACCGCCAGGCCCGGACCCATCAGCGGCAGGATCACCCTGACCAGCGTCTGCAGCCGCCCGGCGCCGTCCGTCCAGGCGGCCTCCTCCAGGATGACCGGGACGCCGTCCATGAAGTTCTTCATCAGCCAGATGGCGAACGGCAGTTGCGCGGTGGCGAGGAAGAGCGCGGTGCCGTGGACGGTGTCGATCAGGTCGATCCGTACGAACAGCCCGTACACCGGCACCATGATCGCGGTGATCGGCAGGCAGGTGGTGAACAGCACCCCGAGCAGATACGGCCTGGTCAGGCGCGAGCGGTAGCGCGAGAGCGGGTACGCGGCGAGCGCGGCGCAGGTGATCGTCAGCAGCGTCGCGCCGCCGCAGAGCAGGAGGCTGTTGAGCATCGGGGTGAAGGTGATCTCGTCGGTCAGTACGGACGAGAAGTTGCCGGCCGTGGCGTCGGTGGGCCGGCGGACGGTCAGCCCCGCCTCGGAGTCGACGGAGGCCAGGACGAGCCAGACGAGCGGGACGGCGAACGCGGCCGCCACGGCGAGCAGCGCGGCGTCGGCGGCCAGGCGGTGACGGGTGCGGCGGGCGAGGAGCGGGCGCATGGCACCTCCGTGCGCGACGGCGCGAACAGCCGAGGGGAGCGTAGCGCGCACACGAAAGGGCGGTACACAGCCTGTGCCCGGTGACCTCCTCCTGTTCGCCGGCCGGCCGCCCAGAGGCGGGCCCGCCGGGGTGCGTGGCCGGGGCCCATTCGGCCGGTGAGCCTACTTGGCCGGCGAGTACCTACTTGGCCGGTGAGTAGATGTGGCCCGCGAACTCGGCCACCTGGGCGTCGGGGAGGTGGCGGGCCAGGTCGGCCTCGCTGATCATGCCGACGAGCCGTTTGTTCTCGATCACCGGCAGCCGGCGGATCCGGTGGCTCTCCATCTCGTGCAGGACGTCCTCGACGTCCGCGTTGGCGTCGATCCAGCGCGGGGTGCCCTCGCACAGGTCGCCCGCCGTGCACTTGGCCGGGTCCATCCCCTTGGCCAGGCACTTCACGACGATGTCACGGTCGGTGACGATGCCGCACAGCCGGCCGTTCTCGTTACTGACCGGCAGGGCGCCCACATTGAGCATCTCCATCACCTGGGCGGCCCGGGTCAGCGTCTCGTCACGCGTGATCCACTGGGCGCCCGGGTGCATGATGTCCTTCGCCTTGGTCATCTCGTGCCTCCTGTGCTGGTCCGGCGGTGCCGGTCAGGGGCGTGCGTAGACCATTTCCGCGAACTCGGCTATCTGGTCGTCCGTGAGGTGCTGGGCCAGGTCCGCTTCGCTGATCATGCCGACGAGCCGCTTGTTCTCGACCACCGGCAGCCGCTTGATGCGGTGGTTCTCCATTTCGTGCAGGACCTCCGTGACATCGGCGTTGGCGTCGATCCACCGGGGTGTGCCCTCGCACAGGTCGGCGGCCGTGCACTCCGCCGGCGAACGGCCCTCGGCTATGCACTTCACGACGATGTCGCGGTCGGTGATGATGCCGCACAGCCGCTCGTTGTTGTCCACGTCGCCCACCGGAAGGGCGCCCACATCGAGTTCCTTCATCAGCCGGGCCGCCTCGTCGAGGGTGTCCGACTTGGTGATCCAGTGGGCCCCGGGGTGCATGATCTCCTTGGCAACGGTCATGTCCGCCTCCTGAGTGCGTGCGTGGTCATGGTGCTGTTGGCACGCCTTCATCGTCTCCCTCCGGGCCGCCCCGGGCTATCGGAGGCATACTCCGTTCGGGTGGGTCGCCCGACGGGAGCGGCGGGGGCCGGAGCCGGGGGACGCGGCGGGGCGGGGGCGTACGAGCGCGCTACGAGCGTCCGTGCCGGGCGAGTGTCAGTGGCCGGTGCCAGACTGAATCCGGCCGGAGAAACCCGGCGGATTAGTTGAAGGAGCACACCACCATGCTCACTACCGACTTCGTCACCGGCGCTCCCAACTGGCTCGACCTCGGCAGCCCCGACCCCGAGGGGGCCGCCGCCTTCTACGGCTCCCTCTTCGGCTGGGACTTCCGGGAGGCGGGGCCCGAGGCCGGTGGCTACGGCTTCTTCAAGAAGGACGGGAAGACCGTCGCGGCCCTCGGCCCGCTCACCGAGGAAGGCGCGAGCTCGGCCTGGACGGTGTACTTCCAGACGCCCGACGCGGACGCCACGGTCAAGGCCGTCGAGCAGGGCGGCGGCATCGTCCGGGTCGCCCCCTTCGACGTGATGGACGCCGGGCGGATGGCCTGCCTCACGGACCCCGGCGGCGCCGACTTCGCCCTGTGGCAGCCGGCCACGGTCAGTGGCCTGGAGAAGGCCTCCGAGGAGGGCTCCCTGTGCTGGGCCGAGCTCCATGTGGGTGACCCGGCGGCCGCCAAGGCCTTCTACCGGGGGATCTTCGGCTGGCGCTCCGCGGACCTCAAGGTCCCCGGCATGACGTACACGGTCCTGGCCACCGCGGACGGCGAGGACCAGAACGAGGCGTCCTTCGGCGGGGTGGTGCCGCTGCTGGAGGAGACGGAGACGCCGCGGTGGATCCCCTACTTCTCCGTCACGGACGTCGACGCGGTCGTGCGCGGCACCCAGGGCGGCGGCGGCTCGGTGCGCGTACCCGCGTCGGACGTCCCGGACGTGGGCCGCATGGCCTGGCTGGCGGACCCCTTCGGGGCGACGTTCGCGGTGATCAGGCCGAGCACGCCGGTGACGCCGCCGACGGTGGTGTGAGCGCGCCCCTCAGCCTTTCACCCCCGCTGGGGCGGCCTCCCCGGCGGGGCCGGGAGTGACGAACTGGGTCCGGTACAGCTCCTCGTACCGCCCGCCCTCGGCGAGCAGCGACTCGTGCGTTCCGCGCTCCACGATCCGCCCGTCCTCCACGACGAGGATCAGATCGGCGGCCCGTACGGTCGAGAGCCGGTGCGCGATCACCACGGCGGTACGCCCCACCAGCGCCTCGGCCAGTGCCTCCTGGACCGCCGCCTCCGAGGTGTTGTCCAGGGCGGCGGTGGCCTCGTCCAGGACGACCACCCGAGGGCGGGCCAGCAGCAGCCGGGCGATCGTCAGCCGCTGGCGCTCGCCGCCGGACAGCCGGTAGCCGCGCTCGCCGACGACGGTGTCCAGTCCGTCGGGGAGGGAGGCGATCAGCCCGTCCAGCCGGGCCCGGCGCAGCACGTCCCACAGCTCCTGTTCGTCCGCCTCCGGCCTGGCGAACAGCAGGTTCTCGCGGATGGAGGCGTGGAAGAGGTGCCCGTCCTGGGTGACCATGCCCAGGGTCTCGCGCAGCGAGGCGGCGGTCAGCTCGCGGACGTCCACGCCGGCCAGGCGCACGGCGCCCGAGTCGGTGTCGTACAGGCGGGCCAGCAGCTGCGCCACGGTCGACTTGCCCGCGCCCGACGACCCGACGAGCGCGACCATCTGTCCGGGCTCGGCCCGGAACGACACCCCGCGCAGGACCTCGGTCCCGCCCCGGGTGTCGAGGGTGGCGACCTCCTCGAGGGAGGCGAGCGAGACCTTGTCGGCTGACGGGTAGCCGAAGCGTACGGAGTCGAACTCCACCGGCACCGGGCCGTCCGGCACGGCACGGGCGTCCGGCTTCTCCACGATCAGCGGCTTGAGGTCCAGCACCTCGAAGACCCGCTCGAAGCTGACGAGGGCGCTCATCACCTCCACGTGCGCACCGGACAGCGCGGTGAGCGGGGCGTAGAGGCGGGTGAGCAGAAGGGCGAGGGAGACGATGGACCCCGCGTCGAGCTGCCCGCGCAGGGCGAGGAAACCGCCGAGTCCGTAGACCACGGACAGCGCGAGGGCGGAGACCAGGGTCAGGGCCGTCACGAAGTACGTCTGGACCATGGCGGAGCGGACCCCGATGTCCCGCACCCGCCGTGCCCGCGCGGCGAATTCGGCGGACTCCTGCTCCGGCCGCCCGAAGAGCTTGACGAGCGTGGCGCCCGGGGCGGAGAACCGCTCGGTCATCTGCGTGCTCATCGCGGCGTTGTGATCGGCCCCTTCGCGCCGCAGCTCCGCGAGTCTCCTGCCGACCCGGCGCGCGGGCAGCACGAACACCGGCAGCAGGACGAGGGCGATGAGGGTGATCTGCCAGGAGAGGGTGAGCATCACCGTGAGCGTCAGCAGCAGCGTCACGAGGTTGCCGACGACACCGGAGAGGGTGTCGCTGAACGCGCGCTGGGCGCCGATCACATCGTTGTTCAGCCGGCTGACGAGGGCGCCGGTACGGGTGCGGGTGAAGAACGCGACGGGCATCCGCTGCACGTGGTCGTACACGGCGGTGCGCAGGTCGAGGATCAGCCCCTCGCCGATGTTCGCCGACAGCCACCGCGTCAGCAGCCCGAGGCCGGCCTCGGCGAGCGCGATGAGGGCGATCAGCCCGGAGATCGTCAGAACGGTACCGGCGGCCTCGTTGCCGACGATCGCGTCGACCACCCGCCCGGCGAGCAGCGGCGTGGCGACGGCCAGCGCGGCGGTCACGGTACTGAGCAGCAGAAACAACACGAGCCGCCGCCGATGCGGCCGCGCGAACGCCCCGACGCGGCGCAACGTGGCCCGCGAGAACGGCCTCGGCCGCCCCCCGTCCCGCCGCGCCCGCTGGGCGTTGATCGTGCTGTGCAAGGAGTGCCAGGCGGTTACTTCCATGTCCATCGCGGGTCTCCTTGCGAGGTGGCTGTGCGTGACCAGGGGTGACGAGACGAGACCACGAACGTATGACCTCAACCAATGTTGAGGTCAAGGAATTCCCGCCGCAGCGCCGGTTCCGCGCTCCGGCGTGGGGGTGTGCCGCGGGCCGGGGCGGACACAACTGCTGTCCTGGCGGGGCCGGACCGTAGCGTTGGGCGCGCAGTCAGCCTCGGTGCGGAGGGAGCGACGGAATGGCAGTGATGGTGCACAGCCGTGGGTCGGGGTGGAGCCCGGAGCTCTATCAGGCGACGTTCGACAGGGCGATCCCGGACACGGCGAATCCGCCGGCCGGGCTCCTCGCCCACTTCGCCACCCCGGCGGGGAACGGCGAGTGGCAGGTGATCGACGTGTGGGATTCCGAAGAGGCCTTCCGGCACTTCCTGGAGAAGACCGTCCTCCCGGTGGCGAAGGAGCTGGGGGCGCCGCCGTTCGACTCGGCGGCGTTCGAGATCTACAACTACCTGATCCCGTAACCACCTGGTCCCGTGGGCGGCGGCGGGCGCGGTCATTCGCCTTCGTACAGCGCCCGCCGCAGTCCCAGCCACCGCTCCTGCCACTCGCGTTCGTTCCCCTCGAGGGCCCACACGACGCCGCGCAGCACGCCCCAGCTGGGTGTCCCCTTGCCGCGGAAGATGTCGGAGAGCGTGGAGACGCCGACCTTGGCAGGCAGCTCGTCGTTCCGCCGGATCTTCTCGGCGATCTGCCGCAACGAGGGGTAGCCCGCCTCCATCCGCAGCTGCAGGAGTCCGGCGGCGAAGTCGGCCGCCACGGTCGGCACGGGGGTGGCGACGGGCGGTGCCGGGAGCACAGGCGGTTGTGCCGTCCCCACCGGGCGCGCTCCGCGCGCCGCCTCCAGTTCCGCCTCCACCGCCGTGCGCTTCATCAGCCACTCCGCGGGGTCGCCGCCCCACGCCCGCACCAGGGCGCCCAGCACGGGACGGGTCGGTACGCGCCGGCCGCGCAGCGCCGCGTAGAGGGTCGAGCGGGGGATCCGCGAGCGCGCCGCTATCTGGTCGACCGTCGGGGCGTCGAAGCCCGCGGCGTCGCGCAGGGCGCGGAGTTCGAGCGCGAAGCGCGGTAAGGGTCCGTCCTTCGAATCCAGATGCGAGAGCCGTCTGGGCATGTCGTCCCCCATTGTCGCCGATTGGGCGCGTATTGTAGTCGTATTGTCTCGTTCGATTGAACAGGGGCAAAGGTCAATACATGCTGGTGGCGCGGAAGTTGACAAGCCGCCAGTGTCCCCGGCCTCGCGAGCACAAGAGGACACATGGCGGCCCAGCCAGCCGACGTCGTCGGCGGGAAGGACGGACCGGATGGGTCAGTCGCTCTCTTATCGTCCCCTACGGCCCCCCGGGGGCCGCAAGGTCCCCTCGGACATCGCCGTCGTGGTGGTCGTCGTCATCGTCGTGGTGAGCGTGTGCGCCGCTCTGCCGGGTCCGCAGGTCGCCGCGTTCGCGGGGCTCTTCGGCGCGGTCGGCAACGCGGTGGTGCTGCTGCGGCACGGCCGCGGCGGCACGGGCGCCGCTCCGTTCCACGGCTGACGGGCAACGCCCGAGCCGGCAGCCGGCAGCTGACGGCATGAGGAAAGGGGGCGGGGCCCATGACGGCTTCGCCCCCTTTGTCGGGTGCTCCATATTTGACTTGCCTTTACCAATTCTTTGAGCTTGACTCGGGCCGCTATCGCTCCACCCCCCGCCTCCCGAAGGATTCCCCGTGCAGCGCTCCGCCCGCCGCCTCACCCGTACCCTCTCCGCCCTCGCCGTGACCGGCCTGGCGCTGACCGCCCTGACCGCCTGCGGTGCCGAGGAGAAGGTCAAGGACGAGGTCAAGAAGGAGGCCTCGGACGCGAAGAAGTCCGTCGAGGACAAGGCCGTGGACACCGTGGACAAGGCCGTGGGCGGTTCCTACGAGGTCACCTACGAGGTCACCGGCTCCGTCGACTCCATCGACTTCAACGAGGGCAAGGGCTCGGCCGCCAAGCCCGAGTTCACCACCGAGAACAAGCCCAAGACGCCGTGGAAGAAGACGCTCACCCTCAAGGGCATCCAGTCCCCGACGGTGAGTGCGATGGTGCTCGAGGGCGAGGGCGCCTGCAAGATCACCTACAAGGGCAAGGTCCTCGACCAGAAGACCGCCAAGGCCTCGGACACCGGCCTGGCCCTGTGCAACGCCGTCTCGCCCGTCGGCCAGTAGCGGATCCCCTTCACCCCTTCACCCCTTCACCCTCACACCTCCTCCCGCAGCAGTCGCACGTACACCACGGCGAACAGGCCGCCCACCAGCAGGAGCAGCAGGGCCACCGCCGTGCCGTAGCCGATCAGGGACTTCAGGAACGCCTGGTCGTACATGAACACCGGCAGGGTCTGGCTGCGGTTGCCCGGTCCGCCGCGGGTCATGGCCCAGATGAGGCCGAAGACCGACAGGGTCTGGAGCGTGTTGAGCATCAGGTTGGTGCCGATGGAGCGGCGGAGCATGGGGAGAGTGATGTGCCGGAAGCGGCGCAGACCACTCGCCCCGTCCACCTCCGCCGCCTCCGTCACCTCGCGGGGGATCCCGTCCAGGGCCGCCGAGTAGACCAGCATGGAGAAGGCCGTCCCGCGCCAGACATTGGCGAAGGAGACGGCCAGGATGGGCAGGGTGAACAGCCAGTTCTGCTGCGGCAGATGCAGCCACTCCAGCACCGCGTTCAGCGTGCCGCGCCGGTTGAAGAACGTGTAGAGCAGGAAGCCGGCGACGATCTCCGGCAGCACCCACGCCGCGATCACCACCGCGCCCGTCAGCGACCGCACCGGCCCCGACGCGCGCCGCATCAGGGCCGCCAGCGCGAAGCCCAGCGTGTTCTGGCCGACGATCGACGAGATCACCGTGAAGGCGAGCGTCAGCAGCACCGCGTTGACGAAGTCCGGGTCCCCGAAGGCCCGCCGGAAGTTGGCCAGGCCCACGAACGACGCCGCCTCCTGGCCCGTCAGCTGGGTGTCCGTGAAGGCCAGGTACACGCAGTAGGCGATCGGCCCGGCCAGGAACAGCGTCAGCAGGGCCGTGGCCGGGGCGATGGGCAGCCAGCGCACCGGGCGGCGGCCGGGCCTCAGGGCCCTCATCGCGTCGTCACACCCGCCGCGCCCACGATCGACCTCAGCCGCTCGTCGTAGCGGCGCGCCGCCCCCGCCGCGTCGGCGTCACCGGTCGTGACCGCCTCCATCGCCTCCTGGATGGCGTTGGAGACCCTCGGATAGACCGGCAGCGCGGGACGGTAGTGGGTGTCCTTCACCAGCCCGGTGAAGAACTCGATGCCGGGCATCGACGCGCGGTACTTCGCCGAGGCCGCCACGTCCTCGCGCACCGCGATCTGCGCGTCCCGCACCGTCCAGTCGGTGGCGTTCTCCGGGGTCTGCAGCGTCTCGATCACCTGCCAGGCGAGATCCGGCTTGGCGGACTTCGCGCTGATCGACCACGTCCAGCCGCCCGACAGGCTCACCCGCCCCGGCGCCCTGCCGTCCTGCGTCGGGAAGGCCGCCCGCCCCATCACCCGCGACCACCGAGGCCACGGCTTCGGCCCGGACTCCAGCCAGAACTTGCCCAGCCACGAGCCGTCCAGGGCGATGGCCAGCCGGCCGCCGGGCAGCCAGTCGGTGGCGACGCGGGTGCCGATGTTGGGGTCGAGGGCGTCCGACGGATCCGGGCCCAGCTTCTCGGCGTAGACGGTCCGCACGAAGTCGAGGGAGTCGCGGAAGCCCCGGTCGCCGACCACCCACTTCTTCGCCGACGGGTCGTAGAGGGGGTTCGCCCCCGTCCCGTACACCAGCATCTCGAAGCCCTGCATGCTGGCGGCCTCGCCGGCGCCCTTTCCGGTGTAGACGTTGAGGGGGGCGACGCCGGGGACCTTGCGCTTGATCGTGCGGGCGGCCTCCAGGACGTCCTTCCACGTACTCGGCTGCCAGTCGGCCGGCAGACCGGCCCGCCCGAAGATCTCCTTGTTGAACCACAGCCCCCGGGTGTCGGTCCCGTCAGGCACCCCGTACGTCTTCCCGTCCTCCGCCCTCGCCGAGGCCTTCGCGGCCGCCGCGAACCGGTCCCAGTGCTTCCAGCGGGCCAGCCGGTCGTCCAGCGGTCTCAAGTATCCGCTCTTGATGTCGGAGTTGATGAGGAACGTGTCCTCGCGCACCACATCAGGGGCGGTCTTCGGGGACCGCATCATCTGCTGGATCTTGGCGTAGTAGTCCTCCTGGGAGGCCTGCACGGGGATGAGCCGGAGCTTCTTGCCCCGGTGCTCCCGCTCGAACTGCCGCTTGACGCCGGCCAGGTAGTCGTCCATGAGCCGGACCTTGTTGTCCGTGCTGCGCTGGTAGGCGATCTTCACGGTGTCCGGGTCGCTGCCGGACCCGCCGCCGCAGGCGGTCAGCGCCGCGAGGGAGGCGAGGGCGGTGAGTGTGGCGACGAGGGGCACGGGGCTGAGGGGCACGGGGCTGGTGGGGCGCACGGCACGACCTCCTGCACCTTGGGTGTCGATTCGTACGTTCCCCGGCCGGCCCCGCCGCACGCGCCCACCACCGTCCGGTCGGGGGTCAGCGCCTCCCGGCCCAGCGGTACAGCAGCTCCGGCCGCCCGATCTGCCCGTACTGCGGTGCCCGCCCCGCACGGCCGGTGTCCACCAGGTACTCCAGGTACCGCCGCGCGGTGATCCGCGAGATGCCGACGGCCGTCGCGGCCGCCCCCGACGAGAGGCCGTCGGGCCCCGCCGACCGCAGGGTCCGGGTGACGGCCTGCAGGGTGTCCACGGCCAGCCCCTTGGGCAGCGCCACCGGCTGCGGCGCGCGCAGGACGGCCAGGGCCCGGTCCACCTCCTCCTGCCCGCTGGCCTCCCCGGCGGCGGCGCGGAACTCCGCGTACCGGCCGAGGCGGTCGCGCAGTGTGGCGAAGGTGAAGGGCTTGAGCACGTACTGGACGACGCCCAGGGAGACGCCCTCGCGGACGATCGCGAGATCGCGCGCGGAGGTCACCGCGATGACGTCGGCGGTGTGCCCGGCCGTGCGCAGTGAGCGCACCAGCTGCAGGCCGTGCCCGTCGGGCAGGTAGAGGTCGAGCAGGAGCAGGTCGACGGGCGTCCGCTTGAGGAACTGCGAGGCGTCGCCGCGCGAGTGCACCACGCCCGCCACCGTGAACCCGGGCACCCGCTCCACGTACAGCGCGTGCGCGTCGGCCGCGAGGGGGTCGTCCTCGACGACGAGCACCCGGATCGGCGGCGCGCATTCCGGCAGCGGCCCCGGGCTGTTCGTCACCGCTCTCGCGCTGTTCGGCACTGCTCTCGGGCCGTTCGTCACCGCTCTCGGGCCGTCCGGCAGCGGCCCCTGGCCGTCCGGCAGGCGTCTCGGGCCGTCCGGCAGCGGTCTCGGGCTGGTGGTCATGCGGGGACTCCTTCGGAGGGACGGACACACAGGGGCAGCCGGACCGTGAACTCGGCCCCGCCGGAGGGGGAGCGCCCGAGGGCGACCGTGCCGCCGTTGCGCCGGGCGGCCTGCTGGACGAGCGCCAGGCCCAGGCCGCGCCCGTGCGGCACCGCCCCGGCCGACTTGGTGGACCAGCCGCGGCGGAAGACCTCGTCGACGGCCTCGGGCGGGATGCCGGGGCCGGTGTCGCCGACGCGCAGCAGCAGTTCGTCCTCGCCGGCGCGCACGGTGACGCAGACGCGGCCGGGGCGGCGGGTGTCACGGGCGGCCTCGACAGCGTTGTCGATGAGGTTGCCCAGGACGGTGACCAGGTCGCGGGCGGGCAGGCCGGGCGGCAGCAGGCCGTCGTCCACGCGCGTGTCGTCGGTCAGGACGAGCTCCACGCCCTGCTCGTTGGCCTGGGCGGCCTTGCCCAGCAGCAGGGCGGCCAGCACGGGTTCGGCGACGGCCGCCACCACCCGGTCGGTCAGGGCCTGGGCGAGCTCGAGTTCGGCCGTGGCGAAGTCCACGGCCTCCTCGGCGCGGCCGAGCTCGATGAGGGAGACCACGGCGTGCAGCCGGTTGGCGGCCTCGTGCGCCTGCGAGCGCAGCGCCTCGGCGAGGCCGCGCACGGAGTCCAGTTCGCCGGAGAGCGCCTGGAGTTCGGTGTGGTCGCGCAGGGTGACGACCGTGCCGTTCCGCTCGCCGCCCGCGACGGGGCAGGTGTTGACGACCACGATCCGCTCGGCGGTCAGGTGCACCTCGTCCACGCGCGGCGCCGTGGCGAGCAGGGCGTCGGTGAGGGCGGGCGCCAGGCCCAGGGCGTCGACGCGGCGGCCGACGACATCGCCGTGCAGGCCCAGGAGTTCACGGCCCGCGTCGTTGATGAGGGCGACGCGCCCGCGCCCGTCCAGCATCAGCAGTCCCTCGCGGACCGCGTGCAGCGCGGCCTCGTGGTAGTCGTGCATATGGCCGAGCTCGGTGGCGTTCATGCCGTGGGTGTGGCGGCGGAGGCGGGAGTTGAGCAGATACGTGCCCGCGCCGCCGAGCGCGAGGACGGCCACGGCCACGCAGAACAGGACGGTGAGCTGCCGGCGCACCTCGGCGCTGATGGCGTCGACCGTGATGCCCGCGCTGACCAGGGCGGTGACGTCGGCCGGTGCGGGCGGCCCGGCCAGGACGGGCACGACCGCCCGCACGGACGGGCCCAGGGTGCCGGTGTAGGTCTCGGAGAACGCCCGGCCGCCGAGGGCGGGGGCGGTGTGGCCGAGGAAGCGCTCGCCGATCCGGACGGGGTCGGGGTGCGTCCAGCGCAGTCCGCCCGGACTCATGATCGTCACGAAGTCGACGCCGGTGTCGTGCCGGACCTGCTCCGCGTACGGCTGGAGCGCGGCACTGGGATCGGCGGAGCGGACGGCCGCGCGGACGGCCGGTGACGCGGCCACGGCGGCCGCGGCGGCGGTCACCTGGCGGCGGGCCGCCTCCTCGGCCTGGTCACGGTCGGAGATGTAGGCGAACACCGCGCAGGCGGCCACCACAGCGGCGACCAGCACGATCTGCATCGCGAAGAGCTGGCTCGCCAGGCTGCGGGGGCGTCGTATGCGAGGTTTGCGCATGGCCGACAGTGTGCCCCTTGGCGCGTTCGTGAACGTAATGCACGCAAGGGTGACCGCCATCACATTGGCGTGCATAGTCTCTCCGCGACGCTGCTCTTACCGCCGGTTCGCCGGATGGGCGGTGTCGGATCATGCCGGACCTCATGACGAACGTCATGCGGGACACCGTGCCGGACACCGTGCCGGACCGGTACCGGACCCATGCCGGACCCCATGCCGAGCCGCACGACAAGGAGACGACGACCGTGGCAGTGCAGTCCCCATCACCGCCGCCGCCCGCCACGCCGGAGCGGCGCACCGGCCGGAAGCCCGACCGGAGCCATTACCTCTACCTCGCGGTGATCGCCGCCGTGGTCGCGGGCATCGTGGTCGGCCTGGCGGCCCCGGGCGTGGCCGTCGAGCTGAAGCCGCTGGGCACCGGCTTCGTCAACCTGATCAAGATGATGATCTCGCCGGTCATCTTCTGCACGATCGTGCTCGGCATCGGGTCCGTCCGGAAGGCGGCCAAGGTCGGGGCGGTGGGCGGGCTGGCGCTCGGCTACTTCCTGCTGATGTCCACAGTGGCGCTGGCCATCGGCCTGGTGGTCGGCAACCTGCTGGAGCCCGGCAGCGGGCTCCACCTCACGGAGCAACTGCGGCACGCGGGCGAGGCCCAGGCCAAGGGCGCCTCGCACGAGTCGACGGCCGACTTCCTGCTCGGCATCATCCCGACCACGCTCGTCTCCGCCTTCACCGGCGGCGAGGTGCTGCAGACGCTGCTCGTGGCCCTGCTGTGCGGCTTCGCGCTGCAGGCGATGGGCAGCGCCGGCGAGCCCGTACTGCGCGGAATCGGCCATGTTCAGAAGCTGGTCTTCCGTGTCCTCGCGATGATCATGTGGGCGGCGCCGGTGGGCGCGTTCGGCGCGATCGCGGCGGTGGTCGGCGCGACGGGCGTGGCCGCGCTGAAGTCGCTGGCCGTCATCATGATCGGCTTCTACGCCACCTGTCTGATCTTCGTGGTCGTGGTGCTGGGCCTGCTGCTGCGGCTGGTGGCGGGGATCAACATCTTCGCGCTGCTGAAGTACCTGGGGCGGGAGTTCCTGCTGATCCTGTCGACGTCGTCCTCGGAGTCGGCCCTGCCGCGCCTCATCGCCAAGATGGAGCACCTGGGCGTGAGCCGCCCGGTCGTCGGCATCACGGTGCCCACGGGTTACTCGTTCAACCTCGACGGCACGGCGATCTACCTGACGATGGCGTCGCTGTTCGTGGCGGAGGCGATGGGTCAACCGCTGTCGCTGAGCCAGCAGATCTCGCTCCTGCTGTTCATGATCATCGCCTCGAAGGGCGCGGCCGGCGTGACGGGCGCGGGCCTCGCCACCCTCGCCGGCGGCCTGCAGTCCCACCGTCCCGAACTCGTCGACGGCGTCGGCCTGATCGTCGGCATCGACCGCTTCATGAGCGAGGCCCGCGCCCTGACCAACTTCGCCGGGAACGCGGTGGCGACCGTCCTGGTCGGCACCTGGACGAAGGAGATCGACCACGCGCGCGTGCGGGACGTCCTGGCCGGACGGATGCCGTTCGACGAGGCGACCCTGGCGGATGGCGACCCCGATGCGGGGGCGTCCGGCGCGGAGAAGGAGCCGGTGGCGGCGCTGTAGCCGCATTCCGCACCGGGAGCCGGGCCGCCGGTGGGAGGATGGCGAGGTGTCCCAGGCCACCGGAGGTGCCGTGAGCATGGATGTCCGCAGCAGGCTCACCGAGCTCGGCCTCCGCCTTCCAGGGGTGAGCCCGCCCAAGGGCGTGTACACCCCTGCCGTGCGCAGCGGCCGGTATGTCCAGGTCTCGGGTCAGGTGCCCATGGCCGGTGGCGAGTTGGTCGCCACCGGCCTGGTCGGCGCCGAGGTGACCGCCGAGCGGGCGAGGGAGCTCAGCCGGCAGTGCGGTCTGGCCGCGCTTGCCGCCCTCGACGCCGTAGCGGGGCTCGACACGCTGGTGAGGGTGGTGAAGGTCGTCGGATACGTGTCGTCCAAGGAGGACTTCACCGGCCAGGCGGAAGTGGTCGACGGAGCGAGCGAGCTCTTCGGGGCAGTGCTCGGTGACGCCGGACGGCATGCGCGGAGCGCCGTCGGCACGGGCGTCCTTCCGCTGGGCGCGCCGGTCGAGATCGAGGTCCTGTTCGAGGTCGCGGACTGACTGGACGTCCGGACGTCAGAGGGGAACCGCGGTCCCGGTGACGGCTACGCCGCCGGAGCGCTGTGCCGGGATTCCCACCGTGATGGTGCTGGGGCGGCCCATGTCGTATCCCTGGTACACGGTGAGATGCGTGGGCAGGGCCACGAGACGGAGTTCTCTGAGGTAGCCGCCGAGTGCTGCGGCCGCCGCGCCCGTCGCCGGATCCTCCACGACTCCGCCGGGCGGGAAGGGGTTCCGCGCGTGAAAGACGGTGGGCGATTCCCGCCACACCAGGTCGACCGTGGCCCAGTCGTTGCGGGACATCAGAGCGGCGAGTGCGGGCATGTCGTAGTCCAGGTCGGAGAGCCGGTCCCGGGTGGCCGCGGCGATCACCGGGTGCCAGGCGCCGGCGAAGGCCGCTCGTGGTGGCAGCGCGGGATCGAGGTCGGCGGCCGGCCAGCGCAGCGCGGTCAGCAGGCCCGCCAGGTCGGGCGCCGCGATCGGCGCCGTGCGAGGCTCCACGCTGACCAGCGTGGCCACCACGGCGCCGTCGGGCGCGGTACCGGTGGACACGGAGACCGTCCCGGCCTTCGTCCGGAGCCGGAGTTCTCCCACTCCGTGGCGCTCCGCGTACGCCACCGCCGTGGCGATGGTGGCGTGGCCGCAGAACGGCACCTCGGTGAGCGGGCTGAAGTAGCGGATGTCGAGGCTGCCGTCGTCGCGCGGCACGACGAACGCCGTCTCCGAGAAGCCGACCTCCGCCGCAGTCGCCGCCATCGTCGGTTCGTCGACACCGGTGGCGTCCAGGACCACCCCGGCCGGATTCCCGCCCGAGGGATCGGTACTGAAAGCCACGTAGCGCAAGAGCTCCATCGCTTGAACGTAGCGACGCCCGCCGGACCGCGTCAAAGCCGCAGGACAACGGCTCACGGAGATTGTGCGGGCTGATCTCCCGTCAACCCCAGGCGAATAGTCTTCCGGTTTCGCTCATTCCTACGGCGAAACCCAGTGCGATGCGCCGGGAGTCCTTACTCGGGCGGACCGCATGGAAATACCGCGGATTGATGAGTACTGCCTCGCCGACCTCGGGCCTGAGTTCGATCGATTCGGCGTTGCCGACCACGGCCTCGCGGTAGCCGTAGGAATCGGGAATGCGGAACGTCTCGTCGGCGGGGTGCCATCGATGTCGCCAGATGACCGTCTCGCCGCCCGATCCGGGAACGCTCAGATAGAGGTTGAAGGCGAACTGGGCCACCAGTGTCGTGTCCAGGAGATCGCCGGAGAACTCCCGCAACGCGTCGTCGAAGTGGACCTGGAAGCCGTGGTTCGGCTCGCGGGCGACGCCCGCGCCCATCTCGCGGCCGCCGCGGCGGCCCACGCTCACGCCACCGGGCCAGTCCGCCCCCAGTACCTCGCGGCACTTCTCGAAGGGGTCGTACGGCAGCCCGAGTCCCTGCCAGGCCTTCTGCTGCGCCGCCAGGGCGTCCCAGTAGCCGTCCGCCACCGTGCCTGCAGTGCGGTGGTCGCTGACCCCGACGCCGAAGCGCATCACCGGCGGGTCGACGCGCTGTCTGCCGTATGCGTCGAACGCCCTGCTCTCCAGAGCGCGGAGCGTCTCCGTGAGCACGGCCCGCGGAAGGAACCCGGGCACACGGATCGCCACGCAGCGGCCGGCGGCGAGACCGGCGATCAGCTCGCGCGTGAACGCCGGTGCGGTGACGGTGCGGAAGAAGGGGTCGTGCAATCGGTCGTGTAAGGGGTCACGTAAGGCTCCGGAGGACATTCGGGCGCCTCATTTCTCCGGTGATCGCTGGAGGTGACGTGGATCGTGGACGGCACGGAATGCCGTCTTGGCGTCGAGCTCCAACGCCTGGCGATCTGCTTTCATCATTTCTTGGGCGATCCACCGGGCGATCTCGGACTGGAGTGCTTGGAGCCGACTTCCAGGGGCTCCCCATTGCAGGCCCTGATCGTTTTCCGGCTCGCTGTGGGCATATGTCATTGGCGAGTCCCCCCAGGTCGTTCGGAATGTACCGCGCCATACAGCGTCGGGGGTAGCCAGGTTATGTGCAAGCCCTCGGCGGACGTACCGGTTTTGGTCAGTTCTTGGCAGGCGGCCACTGATTCGGATCGGACATATACCGCCTGGTGTCCTGCGCCCAGGTCTCGACATCCTTGAGCAGAGGACTGGACGGGCTCACCCTGAGCCGATCCGCCAGCAGGTCCTCGAGCTCCCGCAGGCCCTCGGGGGCGTGCCCGAGCCCCAGCAGGACCTTGGCGAGGGTGTACCGAAGGCGCATCATCAAGGGGGACTCCGGGGGCTGGGCCGAATCCCGGAGCGCTCCCGTGATCTCGGCATCGGCCTCCTCCGCCCGCTTCTGGGCAAGCAGGCTGCGCGCCAGGGTCTCCCGCACGAACAACATCTCCGAGTGCGGGGGCGGCCAGTTGTCGCGCAGCATGATCTCCAGGATCTCGCGGGCCTCGGCCTCGGCCTCCTCCGGTCGCCCGAGATTGAGCATCGCGCGGGCCAGCGTGTGCCGTACGACCAGGGTGTCGGAGTGGTCCGGGCCACGCACCTTGTTCTCCGCCGCGACGATCGGCCGCAGCATCCGTTCGGCCTCCTCCCACTGACCCTGCTCGTGGATGGCACGGGCGAGCTTGTGGCGGCTGGCCAGGGTATCGGCATCGTCCTCGCCGAGGATGCGGGTGCGAGCGGCGACGACCTGCCGCAGCTCCTCCTCGGCGGCCTCGAGGTCCTGGCGCTCGAGTGCGATACGGCCTTTCTCGTGCCGCAGGGCCAGCAGCTCCCGGTCGTTCTCGTGGAAGCGGAAGGAGGCGCAGTTGGCCACGACCGGGAGGCTCAGGTCCTGGGCGGGCCCCAGCAGTCCTCCTGCGATCAGGAAACGGGCGGTCAGCCGTGTGAGCTCCAGGGCGGCCACCACCACGCTGCGGTCCGCGAGCGGCACCGTGCCGAGCAGGCAGGCCCGTGACACCTCCCTGGCGTGCGGGGCGATCGCCGTCCACAACGGCCAGTTCGTGGGGATGTCGGGGTCTTTGTCCTTCGTTGCGTTCAGCAGCATCCGCACCGCCAGCCCGTAGTAGTCGGTGCGGCGGTGACGCACGTCCTCGTCGTCCCGCAGGATGCCGTGGACCACCGGGTGGAGGGTCAGCACATGGGACAGGACCGGATCGGCGACGTCCTCGCGCTCGTGCGCGTCGACCAGCACCAGGTCGACCAGCCCCTGCAGCACCGCCTCGCACTGCGCCGAGGAGGCATCCGGGAAGAGCGGCGACTCGCGCAGCGCCGGGCCGTTGACCAGGCACCGGAAGGGAATCGGCGCGATGTTCAGGCAGGCGAGGACCTTGAGCGCCGGCGCGGCCTGGGGGAGACCTTGCCGGACCAGTAGATCCAGGGCTATGCCGTAGACCTTCTCCACGATCTCGCGCCCGAGGAGCTCGTCGAGGCCTCTTGCGCGGGTGCCCGGTGGGGACTCGAAGCGTCGCTTGAGGGCTTTGCGGTAACTGTCGAAGTCCGTGACGCACCCATCGAGCAGGGACACCTTGTTCCCGCTGACCGCCTTGACGAAGTCGGCCGCGGCACGCAGGGCCAGGGGGAGCCCTCCCAGTTCGGCCGAGAGCAGCCTCGCCTGCTCGTTGGTGCCGCCCACGCCTCCCGTGCGCTCCAACAGCATCGACGCGCCGTCGTCCTCGCCGAGCGGGGACACGTGGTGCACCTTGCTCCACAGCCCCCAGGTGTCCTGATTGCGGACGCGGCTGGTGACGACGACCAGACCGTGATCGGTGGCGGGTTCCCGCAGCCAGCCCGTGCCGTCCGACACCTGGCCGTCGCGCGGGCCGAGTTGCTTCGGGTCGTCGGCGTTGTCGAGCACCAGCAGCCAGGGTCGTCGGGAGGCGTTGAGCATCCGCCACACCAGATCCGGGGCACTGCCTTCCCCCATCCAGGCGCGCGTCATCTGGCCCTCCGGCACACCCAGTTCGGTGGCGATTGTGCGCATGCAGGAGTTGAGCTGCGACACCGAGACCCACCAGACCTTGCGGTCCGCCTGACGCGCCCGGTTGGCGATCTCGAGGGCCAGCCGGCTCTTGCCCGTGCCTCCGAGGCCCGCCAGGACGTGCACCTTTCGCGGCGAGGCCCGCGACAGAACGGAGGCGACGAGGCTGATCCGCTCATTCCCCTTCAGCGTCCCCTCCAGCTTGGCGAAGGGCGGGGAGACGGTATGGCCACCCTGTTGCTGTCCCGGGGGTGGGGCGTGGTCGGGGTTCGTGTCCGCACGCGTGGCGGCCCTTGGGTGGGCAGCGGACTTCAGTGCGTCGCGAACTTTGATGTAGGCGTTGGCGCTGTGGTCGGCGGGCTGCACGATGGAGAAGTGGTCGCCGTCGACGACACCGCCCGATGGGAAGACGCCCCGGGCGACGACAGGGTGGACGACGTTGTCGGAGTTTCCGCCGTAGGCCTCGATGTGGATGGGGCATTCCTTGTCGCTGAAATTGTGCGCGTGCACCACGCCGCCCAGAACGATGCGCTGGGACTCCGTCACGGCCCTGTCGAAGGGACGCAGCTGCCGCTCCTGCGGGTGGCGCCAGAACTTGAGGGACTTCCGTGCGGTCAGGAAGAACCCAGAACCCGTATTCGGACAGGAGAACATCGTGAAGCGCCTGATGCGTGCGAGATCACGGCCTTCGCCGTTGCTCAGCTTCCGCGCGAGGAACCGCTGGACGATCAGACCGCCCTGGCTGTGGGTGACCAGGACGATCGAGGTGGCCTCGGCGAGCTCCGTCTCCAGGTACGTGCCCAGTTGGTCGGCGATGTCGTCGATCTCGGTGATCCCCCGGTCGAGGCGAAGCCGGAAGACGGGCGAGGGGTACTGGAAGCAGTGCACGCTGACCCAGCCGGACAGCTCCGGATCGGTGGATATCAGACGCTCGAAGGTCTTCCATACCTTGGCGGACGAGAACAGGCCATGAACGAACACCAGATCGACATGAGCCGGTGCCATCATCGGCAACCTCCGCAGCCGGATTCCCATTGGGGTCGGATCGGTCGCACGGCAAACGAGCAGCCGGACCAATGATGCCCGAGAGGGCGACGGAAGGGCCAGAAAGTGGCTGTTCAGAAGCGGTCAAGAGTCTCGTCATCATTCCGGCCGGGGTCGTCCACCGGCAGTGGTGCGAGACGGGCGATCCTGGGCAGCCGCACAGGAGGCGAACAAACAGAAGGCATTTCGCTGACATCGGAGTCGGAAGGCCACAGGTCCGCCAAGGTCACGTTGGAGGTGAACCTGCAGCCCAGGCCGGATGAAGCCCGCGACCCGAAACGCACATTCAGGGCTTTCGCCACAGGACTGGTCATCGCGGATCTCGAGGAGCCCAGCACGTGATGCGCCCCACCACGAGGCGTTGACCGCAGCTCATCGCCGAATGCCCTCACCCGGGTCAGGGTGAGGGCGCCGGCCCGGCGTCACCCCGGCCGTACTCGTCGTGCCAGTTCCACCATTCGTACGGCGGGGTCTGTGGGTAGCCCTCGGGTGAGTCCTCCCAGGTCTCCTGGCGCCCGAGCGCGGTCATGTCGAGGTAGCTCCAGGTGCTCCCCAGCGCCTCGTCACCGCGGGCGTTGATGAAGTAGGTGCGGTACACCTTGTCGCCGTCGCGGAGGAACGCGTTCGTGCCGTGCCACTCGTCCACGCCGAAGTCGGCGTCGAAGGAGTCGGTGATCGTGTACCAGGGCATCGCCCAGCCCATCCGCGCCTTCACGCGCTCGATGTCCGGCTGCGGCGCGCGCGAGGCGAAGACGAGAGTGGTGTCGCGGGCGTTCAGATGGGCGAGGTGGCCGACGTGATCGGCCAGCATCGAGCAGCCCTGACAGGCGTGATCGGGCCAGCCGGTCACGCCGGGCTCGTGGAAGGCGCGGTAGACGATCAGCTGACGACGCCCGTCGAACAGGTCGAGCAGGCTCACCCTGCCCTCGGGCCCGTCGAACGCGTAGTCCTTCTCCACCTCCATCCACGGCATCCGCCGCCGCTTGGCGGCCAGCGTGTCACGGGCCCGGGTCAGCCGCTTCTCCTCCACCAGCAGCTCCTGGCGCGCGGCCTCCCACTCCTGCGGCGGAACGATCGGGGGAGTCTTCATGATGGCGTTCACCCTCCGGTCGGAACGGGCCCCTGTGTCCAGGGTCGGTCGCCATCGCCACACCCGCCACACCGAGCGGCCGGCCGGCGCCGCCGCATCACGCCGGACCGACGTCCAGCTGTACTCCGCCGGCGGCATGGTTGACGGGCGCGGTCAGCACGCAGTCCGCCGTCGGCACCCGGGTGGCCAGGGTCGCGAGGGTCCGGCGTGCGCTGTGGCCCTTCCCCCGGCCCTCGGTCACGGTGCCGTCGAGGACGACGAAGGTGACGGTATCGAGGCGGACGGCGGTGGAGCGTGTGTAGTCGATGACAGACGTCCGGCCGTCCTCGTAGCGGATCTGCTCCCGGCCGGTGGGGCTGTTCACCTGGAGGCAGGAAGCGTGCGGCGAGAACCCTACGAAGTGGCCGGTGGCCGAGACGGTCCGGCCAGGTCCGCCGGAGCAGGTGTACCGGGCATCGGCTTCGATACGGGTGGGCCGCGGCAGCAGCCCGAGGCCCGGAGCCGAGGAGCCGTTCTCCTTCCCGGCGCAGACGAACGCCGCCGTCCCGCGGCCGCCCCCGGCGGCGGACGCCGGGGCCCACACCAAGGACGAGCCGGCCAGAGCCAGCGAGCTCAACGCCACACCGATACCGCGCCTCGCGAACATCCGCGTCTCCCCGGGGAAGCCATGCGCGCCCCGGCTCATCCGGGGCAGCGTGTGCCCCTGCGGCTACCCCGGACGACCACGGAGATCACTGCGCTGCGTCCGGTTCCGGCAGCGGGATCGCCTCGCACACGCTGTGGCACACACGCCCCGGCGCGCACGGGCGGCGCTCGCGCAGCCCGCCGGCACGCGCGCGCATCGGCCCGGACCGGCGGGCCCTGGCATCGCATCGAGGAGGGAGGGTCCGGCTCAGTCCCCGGCGATGAGACCGGTGATGAACTTGCGGCAGCGGCCTCGGACCACGGGCGTGATGCCGTGGATGAGCTGGGCGCCGTAGACGACGGCGGTGCCCGTGCCGGCAGGGGTGGACCAGGGGATGCCGCGGATCTCGTGGATCCAGTCGGTCTCCGGGTCCTGCCGGGAGATCTTGTCGTGCGGCGCGATGCGCGTGAAGCGCATGCCGTCGGCGTAGCCGGGTGTCGCTCCTGCGCCGAAGCGGGGATCCCACAGCCGGTCGCTGGAGGTGGTCTCGAAGAAGAATTGCCCGCCCTGTTCCGCGTCCTGAATCGTGACGCCGATGCGGGCGACGTGGCGGGGTGCGGTGAACGGGTCGGCGCCGATGCCGTCGAGGTGGCGGACGGCTCCTTCGCCGGCGTCGAACTGGATGAGCTGCCAGGGGGAACACCCTGTCACGGAGGGGAAGGTGCGGCGGATCTCGGGCAGGTGGCGCAGGGTCGCCGCCTGGAGTGCGCCTTGGGCCTCGTCGGGTAAGACGGTCAGTTCCTCGCCGACGTAGGCGGGCCTCCAACCGGTCCGCTCGATGTGGCGGTCCATCGCCCGGGACAGGGGAACGACCTCCCCCGCGGTCAGGAACTCGTCCACGGTGTCCACAGCGAGCGTCTCTGTCAACGTGATCACGACTGGTGCCTCCCTGAGTCACACGGTGATCGGAAGCGGTGCCCCGTAAGGGCTTTCGCTGCGGGCATCGTCATACCAGGGCCTTGCCAAGGCAAGCGGCGATCGACTCCACACCGTGCGATCGCACACACCCGTCGCCGCCGTGGAACCACAGTCCTGCCCGTTGCGGATGGAACTGTTCCGAATCGTGCGGCATCTGGCCCGGTATGGGTTTCGGGATGCTGTTCTTCGGGCTGTTCTTCATGGGCGGGTGGGCAGCAGTCGCCGGTGCGCTGGTGTACACCGTTACTGTGCTGGTGCGCATCTGGCCGCAGGACTGGGTGCGCCACCACGGACACGCGGCTGTACGGCTGCTGGTGCCGACGCCCGCGTACCTGCGCTTCGATGTGGCGCTTGCCGTGCTGGCCATCCTGGTCGACCTGTGGCTCGTGTCAGGGGCCATCGTGTTCGGGACGGACGGCATTTTCACCGAGGACTGGATGGGCTACCCCGGCATGACGGATCCCACCGGGCAGGGATATCAGGCCGGAGTGGTGAGCATGCTGCGTACGACGGCATGGTGGACGTCCGGGATCGCTGTCCTGGGCCGGTGCTGGATCACGGCCGGCATGCAGGTGTGCGTCCTGCCGCTGGCAGCCTGGTGGATCGGATCATTCGAGACCTACTACACCTGAGCTTGTTCCATGAGGCGTCACGCTTCCGCACCGCGGCAAGGTGCTCATCGAGCGCATCCGCGCGTCCTTTTGGCCCGTGCCGCGCTGGTCGTATCGGTACACGGGAGGCCGGCGCCAACCTCGAGCGGGCCGCGCTGTCGGGCTTCCGCGCTCCCCGGTAATGCGCCGATTGCGCCCTATGGGTGTACGAATTTCGCACATAGCCTCCTCGAAGAGGAGATTCCGTATCCATCCGGAGGAGGATGTGATGAGGCGTCGTCTACGTATGGTCACCGTCGTGACGGTCGCGGCTCTGGCGACCGGTGTCACGGCCGTGGCCGCCGCGCCGGCGCAGGCGGCCGATTACTTGCAGGTCTACGGCGACCCGGTCCTCATTCCTCCGGGGGAGTTCCGCCTGGCCGAGGTGGACTGTCCGCTGGGCCGCGTGCCCACCGGAGGCGGCTACCAGACCCAGGGTGGACAGGACATCGTCGTTCTCGACTCCTACGCGGTCGACAGAGGCTGGAATGCCGCCGGCAAGAACACGGGAGCCACGGAGCAGTCCCTGATGGCATTCGTCATCTGTGCGGTCGGCGAGAGCTGACGGATCAGCCTGCCAGCGTCAGTGCCGCCCGGCCGCTGAGGCCCCAGTGGCTGAGGTGGTACGCGGTGCGGGAGATCAGCAGGGCCGCCGCGCGATCGGCTTTGGCCCGGACGCGGGCCGGTGGCTTCACCGTTTCCGGCAGGCCGGGGGGCCGTAGGGCCCCGTAGTCCGTGAAGCGGCGGGTTCCGCACCGCCCGCAGCGGACCTCGCCGGTTCCGGCCGATTCCCAGTCCGGGTGGTGGCAGCTCATCGGTTCGCCTCCGGGGCGGGCTCCGGCGTCGAGTGTGCCTTGATCCAGTGCAGATGCGCGTCAGCCGTCGCCCTGCCGCGCAGTTCGGGTGGCGCGGTGCGGCGACGTGCCGCCAGTTCGACACAGTCGGGGCAGGTCCCGAGGTAGGGCCGCAGCCCGGCCGCCTCGCGCTCCGCGCTCGTCGCCAACCGCAGTGCCGCGAAGGGCACTTCCCATTGCAGGCTGCCGTCGGGGCTCTGCAGTTGGACGCGGCCGCCGGTGCCGCCGATCACTTGGGCGATCTTGTCTTCCCGTACGTCCACCACGTAGGCCCCCTTGCGGTACATGGTTCCTCCGAACTCCCTTTGCGTTCCGGCCCATTGGTTGAACCATAGGGCAGCTACTGAACAAGTTCAGTAGCTCTGGGGTTCCCATGAGGATGAACTGTTGAACGAATGAGCGCATGGCAGCATGGAGCTGCAAGGGGAGGAGCGACGTGTCATCGAGAACAGCACCAACCGCCAGGCAGCAGCGACTTGGCACCGAACTGCGCAAGATGCGCGAGCAGGCGGGGATGACCGCCCCACAAGTGGCGGCGCAGCTGGGTGGCAACCGGACCGGCATCATCAACATGGAGGCTGGCCGCTTCGGCGTCAGCGCGGGGCGCATCAGGTCGCTCGCCCGGATCTACGCCTGCTCCGATCAGGCCTATATCGATGCCCTGGTCGAAATGGCAGAGGAGCGTGACAAGGGCTGGTGGGAGAGCTATCGGGGCTCTGTCATGGATGCTGCCCTCGACGTGGCCGAGTTGGAGCACCATGCCTGTGGCTTGCGCTCATTGCAGATCATGCACATGCCTGGACTCCTGCAAACGGAGGACTATGCAAAAGCCGTCTTCTCGACGGCGACTCCGAAGCTGGCCCCTGCGGATTTGCGGCGCAGCGTTTCGTTCCGCATGAGACGCCGCGACGTGTTGGATCGCAATGACCCGCCCACCTGTACTTTCCTGATTCATGAAACCGCTATGCGGATGCAATTCGGTGGGCGGGAGGTGACGCTCAGGCAGCTGCAGCATGTGATGGAGGCGTCAGAGCGCGAGAACATCACGGTTCGCGTAATTCCGTTCGCGGCCGGTGGATTCCCCAACGGCGGTATGTCCACCGTCTACGCTGCCGGTCCCGTCCCCCAAATCGACACGGTTCACCTCGATGTACCTCACGGTGGCGTGCTCCTGCACGCGCAGAATCGCCTGGCCTACTATCGCGCCACCCTGGATTGCGCGGAAGAATTGTCTCTCAGTCCCGACGATACGCGTGAACTTATGCGTGATATCGCCAAACAATGGTGAAGGCGTGAAATGTCGGAAGTCCGGTGGCAGAAATCGTCGTTCTCGACGGACAAGGTCGAGTGCATAGAACTCGCCAACATGGCTGGCGGCATACTCCTCCGCGAGAGCGACACCCCCCACACCGTGATCGCCACCTCCCCGGCCGCCCTGCGGGCCCTGCTCGCCACCGCGCACCGGCACGGCTGACCCGCCGGGACGGACGGCGGCCCCAGGCGCGGTCGCGGACACCCCATGGCGTCGATCGGCAGTGGTCAGCCTTGCCGGCGGAAGTCCAGCATGTAGAAGACCTTGTCGTAGCGGCGTTCGCCGACGGCGACGAAGTCGGGGAGACGGCCGTATTCGGTGAAACCCAGCGATCGGTAGAGGCGCAGGGCATTGGTGTTGTCGCCGCGGGCATCCAGGGTGAGGACCTCGATACCCGCCTTCCCGGCGTCGGCGATCAAGGCAGCGGTCAGCGCCCGACCGAAGCCACGACCATGGGCGGCGGCATCCACCGCGATCTTCTCCAGATCGGCGTGCGGCCGATGGGTCGGCCGGGCGTAGCGGAGCCAGTACCCGAACCCGACAAGCCGACGGTCGACGTAAGCGGCACGCAGGGCCGCATCCCCGGCCCGCGCCGCAGTGACGATGTGGTCGAGGAGTTCCGCCACCTCATCCCGTGAGGGTGGTTCGACCCACCCCAGTGCGGCACCTCCGCTGACCAGGTCCGCCAGGATCCGGTGGGCCGACTCCGCGAGCCGGGTCTCCAACTGCGGATCGGAAGTCACCGCCATGACGTCAAGGATGGCGGGCTCAGTGGTCCTTGCGTTGGTCATGGCGGGATTCATGACCGGCAGCCTAGCCAGCCCAAGCCCCAGCCGAGACCCCGCGCTCCGGCGGGATAGCGGCGGTCGGGGCGGCCGAGGCCGGTGCTGCGACCGCGAGCGCCGCTGCGATGGGCCGGCCTCCTCAAGCGGCACGGCTTCGCCGGCAGCGTCAGCAGCGCGACCAGGCTCCCCATCGGCCGTTGCCCGGGTCGACGCTGCGCCAGTAGCCGCACCGACTGTGACGTCCCCGTGGCTGCTGCCATCGACCGGGTCTTCCAGGGCGCCGTGACCGTCGCGGCGATCCGGTTCCGGCTCCGGGGGTAGATCCATTATCGCGGTCCGCGGAGGTGCCTGTCACCGTCCTCCGGAATGATCTTTACGTCCGTTATGCGCCCATAGGGTTGCGGGGAACGAGCACAACGCACCTACCTGACTTGGGAGTCGAGAGTGGCGCACGACGTTGCCGCGCTGGTGGAGGAACTCACCACCATGGCCGCGGCTGATCAGCGGTCCTCGGTCCACGCGAACAGTGATGACCCCGCCGAGCAGCTGGCCTGGCGTCGGCTGACCGCACGGCATGGTGACCGACTCGGCGAGATCATGGACGAGTACGGCTGGCCGACTGCGGCAATGGTCGGCGAGGAGGCCGCCCGCGCAGCGTGGCTGATCGCCCAGCATGCCGACCGGCAGCTCGACGTTCAGCGACGCGCCCTGAAGCTGATGCAGCAGGCGGTTTCGGCAGGCACGGCCGGCCCACGCGAGCTGGCCTTTCTGCGCGACCGCACGCTGGTCAACGACGGCCGCAAACAGATCTTCGGCACGCAGATCGCCGGTGTGAAGGACGGGGCGCCGGTTCCATGGCCCTGCGAAGAGCCCGAGCGCATGGACGAACTCCGCGCCGAAGTCGGCATCGAGCCCTTCGCCGAGTATGTCGCCAAGTTCTCAATGTCCTGACGCCCATCGCATCCGGCGGATCGTGAGGGGACTTCACCGGGACGGCGACGGCGTGGTCAGGGCCGGACCTCCGGTTGTGCCCGGCCGCTGCTGCCCTCGAGACCGGAGGAGAGGCCCTCGGCGGGCAGTCGATCGGGCCCTGCGGGCACGGTCCGCCGAGGGGCGCCGATGGCCGTGCTGCCCCGGTGGACCCCGCAGGTGACGACCGGCTAGGACGGCTCGGCGGGGTCGTGGGTGATCAGGTCTCCCGGCTGGCACTGCAGGACATCGCAGATCCTCGACAGGGTCGAGAAGCGGATGGCCTTGGCCCGCCCGTTCTTGAGCACGGACAGGTTGACGACGGTGATGCCCACCTGTGCGGACAGTTCGGTCAGCGTCATGCCGCGCTCGGCGAGGATCCGGTCGAGATGGATCCGGATCGCGTGGAGTTCCTCTTCGGGCATCAGATGGTCCCTTCGAGGTCCTCTCGCATGCGCACGCCCTCGCGCATGATCTTCCCCATGATCACTGCGGCGAGGCCGGCGAGGACGAGCACCTGCGGCCCGGAGACCGTCGGCCCGGAACCCACGATGGGCGCCATGCTCCCCACGAGCCAGGACTGCGACCAGCCGACGACGAGGCCGGCCAGCGGCGTGCCCGCGGCGACGAACCAGCCGAGAACGGAGAGCCGCCGCGACACCGTGTCGGTGAACGGCCCCTGCAGCAGGACGGCCTTCAGCAGCCGGGAGAAGAGCAACAGCGCGAGGGAACCGAACAGCAGCCAGGGCAGTTGGCCCCCGAGGTCGGCGGCACGCTGCCCCACGGAGGGACTGTTCTGGCAGAGGCGCGTGGCACTGCTGGACGCCTCCACACCCTTGCCGACCGGCAGGTTGTCCGCCAGCGGGGCATTGCGCCAGAAACCCGTCTGCACGCAGACCGCCCCGTCGTCGAGCATGTGCGTGAACCCCGTGCCGATGAAGACGAGCCCGCAGAGCACCGCCAGTGCGAAGGTGACCGAGGCCAGGGTCCTCGTGAGTCGTGTGTTCACCGCACGCCTTCCTATCGATTTTCGATATGCTCGAGGTTAGAGGAGCATATCGATATTCGACAAGTCCATGGTCGTCGCGGCCGCCCCGGCGCGGGGTCACCGGCAAGGGTGACTCGAAGGCCGTGAAGGCGGGTTGTCGGTCGCCGTCAGCCCTCCGCCCGCACACTGTCGGAGGGAACGCCAACCGTTCCCACGGCGGACGAAGGAGGGGCGGCCATGACCTGGATGCTGCTGGCGGGGGCGATCCTGGCGGAGGTGACCGGGACGGTATGCCTGCGCCTGTCGGACGGCTTCTCGCGGGTCGTGCCCACGATCGTGGTGGTGGTGGGGTACGTGGCGGCGTTCGTACTGTTGTCGCAGGTGCTCAAGCGGGGCATGCCGATCGGGGTGGCCTACGGGGTCTGGGCGGCCGTGGGGGTGGCGCTGGTGGCGCTGGCCGGCACGGTGATCTTCGGTGAGGCGCTGACCGGGGTGCAGATCTTCGGCCTGGTGCTGGTGGCCGGTGGCGTGATGGCGCTGGAGATGGGCAAGGCCGGGGCCTGAACCGGGCGTGAGGTGGGTAGTCCGGAAATCTCCGAACTCATACCTGCCGGCGCACTGCGAGGGACTCATGAGCGACACGCCTCCCGGCCCGGGGGCCGGCTCGGACATCGACCGGATCCTGGAGATCGCCACCGGCTTCATGGCGTCGAAGGTCCTGCTCGTCGCCGCCCGCCTCGGCCTCTTCACCGAGCTGGCCGAAGGGCCGTTGAGCTGCGAGGAACTGCGCGCCCGGCTGCGGTTGCACCCCCGTTCCGCCCGGGACTGGTTCGACGCCCTCGTCGCGCTGGGCGCCCTGGAACGTACCGATGCCGTCGGCGGCGACGGCGGGGTCTACGCGAACACCCCTGCCGCCGCCCGCTACCTGGTCCGCGGCGAGCCCGCCTACCTGGGCGGTCTCCTGGAGATGAGCGACGCCAGGATGTACGAGCTGTGGGGGAGGCTCGACGCGGGCCTGCGCACGGGAAGCCCGCAGAACGGGATCACGGCCGGCGAGGAGGGCGCCTATGCCGTCCTCTACGACGACTCCGACCGCCTCGGCGCGTTTCAGCAGGCCATGGCCGGGCTGTCGCTCCGCTCCGCCCACGCCCTCGCCGAGGTTTTCGACTGGGCCTCCTGCCGCACGGTCGCCGACATCGGCTGTGCCGACGGCACCGTGCTGACGCACCTGCTCCAGAGCCATCCCCACCTGCGTGGCACGGGCTTCGACCTCGAGGCTGTCGGCCCCGGCTTCCGTCGCCGGGTCGAGGAGGCCGGCCTCGTCGGTCGGCTCTCCTTCCGGGCCGGGGACTTCTTCGCCGAACCGCTGCCCTCGGCCGACGTGCTGATCCTCGGCCACATCCTGAGCAACTGGTCCCTGCCCAGGGCGAAGACGCTGCTCCGCAAGGCGTACGAGGCGCTGCCGCCGGACGGCTTCCTCGTCATCTACGAGACGCTCATCGACGACGAGCGCCGGGAGAACGTTCCCGGGCTGCTCATGAGCCTGACCATGCTGCTGGAGACGCCCGGCGGATTCGAGTACACCGGTGCCGACTGCCGGGGCTGGCTGGCCGGCGCCGGGTTCCGCGAGAGCCGGGTGCGGCACCTGGCGGGGCCCGAGTCAGTGGTGATCGCCCGCAAGTGAGTGCACGCACCCGGCGTTCCGGGTCAGTGCAGTTCCGCTCCCGGGGCGGGCTTCCGCCGGACGAACTCCACCAGACGCGCGTAGCTGTCGCCGCCGTGACCGGCCGCGATCGCCTGCTCGGTCAGCGCCCTGAAGAGCTTCGGCATGCCGGTGTCGGCGCCCCGGAGCTCGCTGGCGTGGACGAGGATGTCCATCGTCGCGCGGTGAAGATCCAGCGGGAATTCGTTGCTGGGATAGCGCCCCGCGTCCACCTGGGACGCATAGGTGCTCATGAAGAAGCACACGGTGTCCATCCACCGGTTGGCCACCTCGGTGTACCGGGTCGCCGTCACACTGCCGCCGGGGCCGTCGGCGCCGGCCAGCACCACGCTGTGCAGCCAGCCGGTGAGCGTGGACCACATCTGGCACAGCAGCATCGTGTCGTACACGGACGACAGGGCCGTGTCGGCGCCCAGGTACACCGGATCGCCCACCGCGGCGAGCGTCTCGCGATGGCCTTCGAAGGCCTCCGGCAGGCCGGCGTAGAGCTGCAGGAAGCGCCGGTCGCCGATGCCGGACGGGGTGGTCATGACCACCCCGTCGAGGTAGGCGGCACCGGCCCGGCCGGCCCAGGCGTCCATCTCCCGGGCGTGCGGCGGCGGTCCGGACGTGAGGTTGACCAGCGTCCGGCCCGCGAGCTCGCCGGCCAGGGGACCGAGCACCTCCTGGACGGCCTCGTACGCCGACAGGCTCACCACGGCCAAGGGGCTCGCCCTCAGGGCCTCACCGGCCGACGCCGCCTCGATCGCCCCCTTCCGCACCAGGGCGTCCGCCTTGCCGGGCGTCCGATTCCATACGCTCGTCCGGTACCCCGCGTCGACGAACGCCCCGGCCAGCGCCGAGCCCATCGGTCCGAGACCGAGGACGGTCACATCAGCATCCACATGCCCTCCCGGATATGGAGACAAAGGGCGCCGACCGAACGGTGGCGCCCTGGTCTGATGCTTCCCTCAGGGGATTCATCAACTCATTCCAGAAGAAGAGGGACGAACTGGATTCAGCCGTTTTCCCGGGACGGCGACGGCGCGGCCGGGGCCGGACGTCCAGCTGTGCCTGGCCGCTGCTGCCCTCGAGGCCGGAGGAGAGGCATTCGGTGGGCAACCGGTCGGGTCCGGCGGACACGGTCCGCTGCGCCGACTGTCCTGGTTCACCGACCCCGAGCGGCTGCTGCCCGCCGTGGCCAAGCGCCTCGCACCCGGCGGGGTCTTTGCCTTCAGCCACGCCGAAGCCGGCCCGGCTGCGTACGGACCTCAACGGATGCGCGGGAAATGGCTGGAGGGCCGCGACCGGGAACTGACCGTCCTGCGCTGGCAGTACACCCCCCGGATGTGGGCCGAGCTCCTCGAGCGACACGGCTTCGTCGACATCGACGCACGCATCGTCCCTCCGCCCGGCACCGAGGCCCTGGGCCGGCTACGGCTGCGGCAGCCGCGCCACCAGCTCCGTCGCCTCCGCCGCCGGGACGCCCGCTGCCGTCAAGGCCGTCACGGCGGCGGCGCGGCCGCCCTCGTCCGGCGGGACGACGCCGTCGTTGACGGCCTGGAGTACGCCGAAGAAGAGCTGCTCGCGGACGTAGGCGAGGGCCAGTGCCGGCAGGGGTGAGGTGAAGCGGCCCTCGTCGAGGCCGCGTTGCAGCATTGCCGTGCACTCGTGCCGCACCGGCTCGAGGCGCTGGTGGATGCCCTCCATGGTGACGCTGCGCTGGGCGAGGGAGAGCAGCAGGCGGTAGCCGTCGGCGATGTTCCAGACGGCGAGCATCGAGCGGGCCAGGGCCTCGGCCGGGTCGGCCACGTCGTGCAGGGCCTCGGCCTGGGCCGCGGCCACCGACTCCGCCGCGTCGTCGACGAGGGCGGCGACCAGGGCGTCGCGGCTGGGGAAGTGCCCGTACACCGTGCGCCGGACGACACCGGCGGCGCGCGCGATCTGGTCCATGCTCGCGTCCGCGTCGCGCAGCAGCTCCGCGAGCGCGATGTCCATGATGCGGCGGCGATTGGCGTCCGCTCGGCCGGTCGTCCTGCCGGTCATCGGGATTCTCTTCTCGGTTCGGGCGGCCCTCGTGGCCGATTCGCAGGCCCCCATTTTGCCCGCGGTCGCGCACTCCCGTAACTTGCACACCGGTGTGTAATTGCACAGCAGTGTGCAAGATCTGCGCAAGGTCTGTGCACGATCGTGAAAGGGGGGCCGATGGGCCTCGTGATGTCGACACCGGTCGACAAGATGGATGGTCCGTACACGAAGCGCTGGGCCGCTCTGGGTGTGCTCTGCCTCAGCCTGCTGATCATCGTCATGGCGAACACCTCGCTGACGGTGGCGGCCCCCGACATGGTCAAGGACCTCGGCCTCGGCAGCTCCGACCTGCAGTGGGTCATCGACGGCTACACCGTTCCCTACGCGGCGCTGATGCTGATCCTGGGTGCCGTGGGCGACAAGTACAGCCGCCGCGGGGCGCTCGTTCTCGGCCTCGTCGTCTTCGGCGCGGCCTCGGTCGCCGGCTCGCTGGTCGACAGCTCGACCGGGGTCATCGCGGCCCGTGCCGTGATGGGCGTCGGCGCGGCGATGATCATGCCGGCGACGCTGTCGCTGCTGGCCGCGACCTTCCCGAGCGCCGAGCGCGCCAAGGCGATCACCATCTGGACCGCGACCGCCGGTCTCGCCATCGCCGTCGGCCCGCTGGTGGCCGGTGCGCTGCTGGAGGACCACGGCTGGGCGTCGACGTTCCTGATCAACGTGCCGATCGCCGTCCTGGGCATCCTCGGTGCGCTGCTGCTCGTACCGCCGTCCAGGGCGGAGGGCGTGAAGAGGATCGACTACGTCGGCGGGGCGCTGTCCGTCGTCTGGGTCGGCTCGCTCATCTACATGATCATCGAAGGGCCGCACTTCGGCTGGGGCGCCAAGGCCATCGCCGCGGCCGTCATCGCGGGCGTCGGCTTCGTCCTGTTCGTCCTGTGGGAGCTGCGCCACCCGCACCCCGTCCTGGACGTGCGCCGCTTCACCAGGCGCGCCTTCGCGGGCTCGACGATGGCCGTCGCGCTGTTCTTCCTCGCCGTCTTCGGCGCGTTCTACTACCTCACCCAGCACCTGCAGTTCGTGCTCGGCTACTCGCCGCTCGACACCGGCGTGCGCATGCTGCCGCTGGCCGGCGCGGTGTTCGTCGGCGGCGCGCTGACCGCGCTGCTCACGCCCAGGGTCGGCATGAAGGTGACGGTCGCGCTCGGCATGACCGTCGGAACGGTCGCCATCGCGCTGCTGACGAGGGTCGACGCGTCCTCGACCTACAACGACTTCGTGCTGCCGCTGGTCGTCCTGGGCCTGGCCATCGGCCTGTCCCTGTCGCCGTGCACCAACGCCATCATGGGCTCCTTCCCCGAGGACCAGCTGGGCGTCGGCGGCGCCGTCAACAGCACGTCCATCGAGATGGGCGGCTCGCTCGGCATCGCGATCCTGGGCACGGTCCTGGCCAAGACGTACTCGTCCAACCTCGGCGACGCGGCCGCGAAGGTCGCCGCCGGCGGCGGTCCCAAGCTCCCGGAGAAGGCGCTGTCCGCCGCGCAGGACTCGGTCGGCGCGGGTCTGTACGTCGCCGAGGAGGTCGGCAAGCAGGTCGCGGCGGGCGCCGCGCCGAAGCTCGGCGCGGAGAAGGCGGCCGCGCTGGGCGCCCAGCAGGCCCAGACCGTGGTCGAGGCCGTGCACAAGGCGTTCTCCGACGCGGTGGCCCATACGAGCCTGGTGGGCGCGATCGTGCTGGGCGTGGGCACGGTGGTGGTGGCGCTGCTGCTGCCGGGCAAGACGGCGAAGCCTGCCGTGGCGGAAGCCGGCGCCGAGGCCGCGAGCGAGGAGCGCACGGCAGAGCGTGTGTGACCGGGCCCGCCCGTGATCGGTGCCCCGTGTCCCCCTGAGGGCGCGGGGCACCGCTGGTTCACACGGCCGTGCCGGTGCGTGCGCTGTGCCGGGTGAGCAGGAGGTCGGCGTAGAAGTGATCGCCGACCGCGCGCAGTGCCGACACCACCGAGAGGACGGCCACCGCAGACCGCTCGGTGAGGATCGTGGCCATCAGCCAGTCGATGTCCCCGTGCGCGTCCCGCTGATGAAGGGCGGCGACGAGCGGGGGGATTCCCACGGCCGGGCGGAGACGTCCCGCCGCCGACAGGATCTGGTACGCGTCGGCATCGAGCCCCGCGTTCCGGAAGGCGGCCACCACCTGCAGCAGGCGGCCTGCGGAACGGGACTTGCCGACGACGGCCAGGACCCGGTAGGCGGCTTCCTCGCGGCCCGCCCCCCGCAGCGCCACGACCGTCCTGGACACGGCCATGGGCAGCCGGGTCCGGGCCACCGCGGTCAGCACCAGGTCCGCATCGGCGGCGTCGCCCAGCGCGCCGAGGTAGGCCAGCACGTCCAGCAAGTAGGCGTCGGTTGCGGTCTGACCGACGCTCGCCGCGCTCCGCATGGCCTCGACGACCTGGCCCGCGTCACGCGCATCGCCCATCGCCATGGCCAGTTCCCCGGGTGGCGTACGGGCGAAGACGGACGGCTCGACGCGGTAGTTGTCCGGAGGGTTGTCCGGTCGATCGGTCCCGGTGGCCGCGTTGTCCGGATCCGAGACGGAGGCCTCCTGACGAAGTTCGTCGGCGAGCCGGTCGAGTCGGTCCGCTCCGTCGTCCAGATGGGAGGCGGCCTTCGCGAGGGCCAGATCGATGTCGTCGGCGGCGGCCTCATCGTCCGGCAGGTCGGCCGAAGCCGCCGTGTCGCCCCGGGTGGCGGCGCCCGGATCGTCGTCCAGCAGGTCGGGATGGCGACGCCGTAACCGTTCCAGTTCCTCGGTGAGGACACGGACCTGTTCCGCCGCCTGCTCGGCCAGCCGGTCGGCCTTGTGCCGTTCCCCGCGGGCCCGTTCCAGCTCGGAGTCCGCTTGTGCCCGCTGGGCCTCGCTGCGCTCCAGACGTTCACGGATCTGGCGCAGCTGCTCCGTCTCCGAGTCGGAAGCGCGCAGGCGGTCGCGCTCCGCATGGAGACCGGCGATGTCGCGGCGCAGCTTCTCGACCATGGTCAGCAGCAACAGCACCATGTGGTGGGCATTGTTGCGGGCGTGCTCCAGCTCCGTGACCCGTTCGAGGGCCCTGAGCAGCTTGCCGGAGACCATCAGCGAGTGCCGTTGTGCGGCCATGAGCTCGCCCGTCAGCTTCTCCGTCCCGGCCTGCCGGCCCTGCCGGTGGGTCGAGGTGGGCCCGAGCGCGCGGCGTGGTCTGTCACGGACGCCACGGATCCCGTCCCAGTACGGCCGGGCCTGTGCCAGCAACGTCCTGCGCCCCGCGTCGTCCACGGAGCAGATGTCGGCCACGGCCTCGACGAAATCCCACTGCGGGTTCACTCCCGCCAGCCGGTCCGCCACGGTCGAGCGCGCCGGTATGTGCCCGTTCTCGAAGTGCTCCGGCCGCAGAGCGTCCGCCACGTCATCGATCCGCATGCCGGCCGCGTCCAGCCAGCCGCGCAGCAACCGAGCGAGGGCGTCGGCCTCCGCCGACGGGCCGCGCAGCGCTCCCCATGGCCTGGTCCGCCTCCTTCCTTCTCCCACTGCCTCACCTTCGCCTTTCCCGGACAACTGGGCTTGTCCGTGCTTGTCCGGTCGATCGCCCGTACTAGTGGATTGGTTGATCTCGGCAGGCGATTCTTCAAGTCGAGCCGCCCCTCCGGAACGAAGGTGCGGTCGGGCGCCCGTCGTCCTTCGGGAGGGTGTGGAGCCGAGGTGGGAAGCCTGCCAGGAGACCCCTGGTGCCTGCTGATCCACTGAACCACGCCGATGCCCGCACTGGAGCCGAACCTGCTGATCCCACGCGGAATTATGCAGATCTGATCACTAATCCTGATCGGTTTCAGGGCTGTGAGTGACCGAGTCCGCGCGGATGATGAATTCTTCGCCGAACTTCTGCACGTTCGGTCACTCTCCGGCGCTTATACGAGTGGAGGCATCAGCCTCCGGCGCCGCACAGGGGGACCCGGCGTCTCCCCGTCACGACACACCACCTGATCCGAGGAGAGAGAGAACGTGCACCAAGACATCGCGGCGCAGTGGATCGACATCGCCATGGCCGTCAGGCTCTTCGGGCCCGATGCCTTCCGATTGTCCCGTCGGCTGTTGACTGCAGGTGTCCGCGTGGGAATCGACGGTCTCCACAGCTCGCCGCGGCACGCCGCCAAGGCCCTTCGCCGGGACGGAGGCCACGGTGGCTGACCATGCGGCCGAGGACCACGGCGGCGCTGTGGGCACGCCCGGCGGGAGAAGGAAGATAACGTCGATGGCGCACTGGTCGGACTCGGCCAGGATGTCGTACTGGGCCTTTCACGCCGACCGTCGGCAGGCCTACATGAGCTTTGCCTACCTGCAACTGGGCTCGGACGCGGACACGGAAGAAGCGGTGGACGCCGCGTTCGACGCCATCATGGACAACTGGTGCGAGATGCTGCGGATGGAGCACCTCGAGCGGTACGCGTGGACCATTCTGAAGAACCGCATCGTCGACCAGTACCGTCGCCGTCGGCGCCGCGCCGAGCCCATGGACGTCGCCGCTTTCGAAGCGGCGCTGCGCGACACCACGGAGGACCCCTTCGAGGTGCTCGCCGACTCCTTACAACTCTATTCATCGGTACGGCTGTTGAGCGAACGCCAGCGTGATGCGATCACGCTCCGCTACGGACTGGACTTCACCACATCCGAGGCGGCGACGCTGATGGGCGTGGAGGAAGCCACCGTTCGCTCACATCTCAGCCAGGCCTGCCGACGCCTGGCCCGTCTGCTGGAAGCCGGGAATGCCGACGGCAGCGCACCACAGGAGGGAACCCCATGACCGACGGCCCGGCGCCCCAGCCTCGTGGCAGGCTGGAGAACCTGCTGGCCCGCGCCCGAACCAGGGACCGGTACTCCGGATACGACGTGGCCGCGGCGGAGGCCCGGCTGCGGCGGCGCAGGGCCGCACGCCACGGCTGCCCGCTGCACGAGCACCCCCGCAGCGCTCCCCGCCCGGTGTTCGTCGCCTGGCCCCCCGCCTGGACGGAGCCCACGCCGGGGGGCAGCCCCAACGGCGATCGGGCGTGGTCGGACCTCACCACCATGAGCGTCGTCGTCCTCCACGCGCCGAGGGCCGACCGCGACCTCGAAAGGTTCGTCCAGGCCCACTGCGCCGACCGCACGGGTGCCCTCGTCTTCGCATGCCTGCTGCATCTCGCCGGACACGGCGACGGCGCGCGCTTCTGGTGGCAGTTCGCCGCGGGAGCCGGTGACAGCACCGCCGAGTACTGCCTCTTCCTCGATCATTCGCGCCGTGGCGAGTACCACGACGCGGGCATCTGGGGCGACCGATTGCTGAGCGGGGACTTCGAACCGACCCGGGTGTGGGGCGACCGCTCGAGAGCGGCCGCCACCGTCGTCCGGCTGCCCGAGGACGTCACCGTCCACATCACCGAGCGGCATCATCCGGACCTCGGCCCGATTCCCCTGCCCGGACCGCCCATCGTCCAGGAACTGCGTGCTCTGACCTCCGCCCCGGCGCCCGCCGGATAGGTTTGTCCATCACCGCTCACACCGGCCGCAACCACACCGTCCCCAGCGGCGGCAGCGTCAGGGTGAGGCTCGCCGGGCGGCCGTGGCTGCGCAGGGACTCGCCCTTGAGCGGGTCCGTGTTGGCCACGCCGCTGCCGCCGTAGCGCAGGGCGTCGGTGTTCAGGCACTCCTCCCAGACCGTGTCCCGGGCCGGGACACCCAGGCGGTAGCCGTGCCGCACCACCGGGGAGAAGTTGCTGACCGCCAGCAGCGGGGAGCCGTCCGCCGCGCGGCGCAGGAACGCGAAGACGTTGTCCTCGTAGGCGTTGCCGTCGACCCACTCGAAGCCCTCGGGGGAGGTGTCCCGTTCCCACAGCGCCGGGGTCGCGCGGTAGCGCTCGTTGAGGTCGCGCACCAGGTCGCGTACGCCCCGGTGGTCCGGCTCGGCGGCGTACGAGGGGTCCAGCAGCCACCAGTCGGGGCCGTGGCTCTCGGACCACTCCGCGCCCTGCGCGAACTCCTGGCCCATGAACAGCAGCTGTTTGCCCGGGTGGGCCCACATGAAGCCCAGGAACGCGCGGTGGTCGGCGCGCTGCTGCCACCAGTCGCCCGGCATCTTCGAGACCAGCGAGCGCTTTCCGTGCACGACCTCGTCGTGCGAGATCGGCAGCACATAGTTCTCGCTGTACGCGTAGACCATGGCGAAGGTCATCTCGCCGTGGTGGTACTTGCGGTGCACCGGCTCCTTGGCCACGTACTCCAGCGAGTCGTGCATCCAGCCCATGTTCCACTTCAGCCCGAAGCCCAGCCCGCCGAAGCCCCCGGCGCCCACCAGGTGCGTGGCGCGGGTGACGCCGTCCCAGGCGGTGGACTCCTCCGCGATCGTCACCACGCCGGGGCAGCGGCGGTAGACCGTCGCGTTCATCTCCTGCAGGAAGGCCACCGCGTCCAGGTTCTCCCGGCCGCCGTGCTCGTTCGGCGACCACTGGCCCGGCTCGCGGGAGTAGTCGAGGTAGAGCATCGAGGCCACGGCGTCCACGCGCAGCCCGTCGATGTGGAACTCCTCGCACCAGTACACCGCGTTCGCCACCAGGAAGTTACGGACCTCCTTGCGCCCGTAGTCGAACTCCAGCGTCCCCCAGTCGGGGTGCGCGGCCCGCGAGGGGTCCTGGTGCTCGTACAGCGGGCGGCCGTCGAACTCGGCCAGCGCCCAGTCGTCGCGCGGGAAGTGCGCCGGCACCCAGTCCATCAGCACCCCGATGCCCGCCCGATGCAGGGCGTCGACCAGATGCTTGAAGTCGTCGGGCGTGCCCAGCCGCGCGGTCGGCGCGTAGAAGCCGGTGACCTGGTACCCCCACGAGCCCCCGAAGGGGTGCTCGGCCACCGGCATCAGCTCGACGTGCGTGAAGCCGAGGTCCTTGACGTACGCGGGCAGCTGCTCGGCGAGCTGCCGGTAGGTCAGCCCGGGGCGCCAGGAGGGCAGGTGCACCTCGTAGACGGAGAAGGGCGCCTCGTGCACCGGCCGCGCGCCCCGCCCCTGCATCCACGCGCTGTCGCGCCACACGTGGTGCGAGGCGTGCACGATCGAGGCGTTGGCGGGCGGCACCTCCGTGCGCCGGGCCATCGGATCCGCCCGCATCGTGTGCGAGCCGTCGGGCCGGGTGATCTGGAACTTGTACAGCGCCCCCTCGCCGACCCCCGGCAGGAACAGCTCCCACACCCCGGTGCCGCCCAGCGAACGCATCGGATATCCGGTGCCGTCCCAGTAGTTGAAGTCGCCCACCACGCGTACACCCCGTGCGTTGGGCGCCCAGACGGCGAACCGGGTGCCCGCCACGCCCTCGTGCGTCATCGGACGGGCGCCCAGCGCGTGCCACAGCTGCTCGTGCCGACCCTCGCCGATCAGGTGCAGGTCCAGCTCGCCCAGGGCCGGCAGGAAGCGGTACGGGTCCTCGATCTCGATCTCGTTGTCGTCGTAGGTGACCACGAGCCGGTAGCCGGAGGGGATGCCGCCCATCGGCAGCACCCCGGCGAACAGGCCGTCGCCCTCGTCGTGCAGCTCGGCGCGCAGCCCCTTCGCCGTCACCGCGACGGCGCGGGCGAACGGGCGCAGGGCGCGCAGGAGCACGCCCCCGGGCACCCGGTGGGCGCCCAGCACGCTGTGCGGGTCGTGGTGCGCGCCGGCCAGCAGACGGCCGCGCGTGGCGTCGTCCAGGGGCTCGGCCCGGCGCACACCACGCGACGCGGTCCCCCCGGCGCGCGGCTCGGGGGTGCGCGGAGGCGGCCGCCGTCCGGGCGGCGCGGGCAGGAACGTGGCCGGGATCGGTGGTCGTGCTTCCACTGGGGGGTCCTCCGGGGTCGGGAATCCGGGCAGCGGGTCGGGGGTCATGCGGTCCCGGAGGCCGCGCCCGCGAGCCTGCGGATCGCGGACATCGGGACGGGCAGCCAGTCGGGCCGGTGGCGGGCCTCGTAGAGCACTTCGTAGACGGCCTTGTCCGTCTCGTGCGCGCGCAGCAGCCGGGGGTCCTCGCGGGGGTCGTCGTGGTGGGCCGCCGCGTAGCCCTCGCAGTAGGCGGCACGGGCCGCGTCCGCCCAGCCGGGGCCGGGCGCCTGGCCGACCGCGGCCGCGTAGTCGAACGAGCGCAGCATGCCCGCGATGTCCCGGGCGACGGGCTGCGGGCGGCGGCGCTCGTCCAGCGGGCGCGCGGGCTCGCCCTCGAAGTCGATCAGGGACCAGCGGCCGTCGCCGGGCGTGCGCAGGGCCTGGCCCAGGTGCAGGTCGCCGTGGATGCGCTGCGCGCACCACGAGCCCCGCTCCCCGCCGGGCGCGGTGAGTTCGTCGTAGGCCGCGGCCAGCGCGGTCCGGTACGGGCGCAGCTGAGGGACGGCCTCGGCGGCGGCGTCCAGGCGCCGGGTCATGACGGCGGCGAGGGCCTCGAGCTGGGGGCGGCGCAGCACGGTGGTGGGCAGCGCCTCGGCCAGCGCCAGGTGGACCTCGGCGGTGGCGTGGCCGAGGGCGCGGGCGGAGGCGGTGAAGTCGGCCCGTTCGGCCAGGGCGCCCAGGGCCAGCTGCCAGCCGTCGGCCGAGCCCGGCAGGTAGGGCTGCAGCACGCCGAGCGTCATGGGTTCGGCGCCGGGGGCGAGCGGTCCGGCCTCGAACCAGGCGGCGGGCGCGGGGACGCGCGAGCAGCCGGTGCGCGCCAGGGCGCGGGGCAGCTCCAGGTCGGGGTTGGTGCCGGGGACCACCCGGCGGAACAGCTTGAGGATGTACGTTTCGCCGTAGACGGCCGAGGAGTTGGACTGCTCGGCGTCCAGGAGCCGGGGCGTCAGTCCCGGTGGGATGGAGGCGTCCGGTTCGCGGTGGAAGCGCAGGGGGCCGAGCCGGCCGGGCACCCGCAGCCGCTCCAGGAGCAGGGCGGCCAGGCGTGGGTCGGTGAGCCCTTCGTAGACGGTGCGGCCCCGCAGCGGCCCGTCGTCCGGGCGGCCGACCAGCGCGGGCGCGAGGTGCGGGGGCAGGACGTCGCGGACGCCCAGCAGCAGCTGGTAGCAGTCCTCGGTGACGCCCTCCTGCCGGGCGCGGAAGAGGACGTGGAGCAGGCCCGGGGCGCCGCCGGCGCGGGGCAGGGGCAGCAGTTCGGTGGCCGCGACGAGCGTGAACCCGGTCAGCGGGCGGCCCTTGCCCGCGAACCAGCGCTGTCGCGGCAGCCACTCGAGCAGCAGCGGGCCCAGCGAGGCGAGCATCGCGGGGCCGGAGGGCGTCGAGGAACCGGGGGCCGGTCCCGGGCGGGCGGAGGTGGCCTCCCGGTGGGGCGGTGCAGCGTCCGACATGGCGTCGCGTCCTTTCCCCGGGGCACACGACGGATGGGGCAAAGTGTCCCGGATTGCGGCTTTGGCCGGTGCGTGGTGCGGGACGTGTCGGGCGAGGATCGTCCGTACGGTCAGCGCCTTCGGCCCTGTATGCGGTGTCGTGCGACGCCCGCGGCCGTGGCCGCGGGCCGTGCAGGAGGTGCGATACGAGGTGCGATACGTGCCGGATCGTGACGGGCGGGCTCATTGCGGGGCTGTTCGCGGGGCTGTTCTGCAGGGCTGTGCGACTGCGTTCTGGTACGGGTTCCCGGGCCCCCGGCGCCGAAAACCGCGAATCCGCCGTGCTGCGTGTACTGCCTGCGTACGAGCCGTGCGCGGCCACCGGGGGCGCGCACGGCCGGGTCGGTACGCCGCCCGCGCTCAGCGCACGGGCACCGGCGCCGGGGCGTTGCCGCGCAACCGGAACCAGTAGAAGCCGTGGCCCGCCAGCGTCAGCAGGTACGGCAGTTCACCGATGGCCGGGAAGCGCACCCCGCCGATCAGCTCGACCGGGTGGCGGCGGTTGAACGCCCGCAGGTCCAGCTCGGTCGGCTGGGCGAAGCGGGAGAAATTGTTCACGCACAGCACCAGGTCGTCGCCGTGCTCCCGCAGGAACGCCAGCACCGCCGGGTTGCTCGAGGTCAGCTCGGTGTACGAGCCCAGCCCGAACGCGGGGTTCTGCTTACGGATCTCGATCATCCGGCGGGTCCAGTGCAGCAGCGAGGAGGGGCTGCTCATGGCCGCCTCCACATTGGTGACCTGGTAGCCGTAGACCGGGTCCATGATGGTCGGCAGGTAGAGCCGGCCCGGGTCGCAGGAGGAGAAGCCGGCGTTGCGGTCCGGCGTCCACTGCATGGGGGTGCGCACCGCGTCCCGGTCGCCCAGCCAGATGTTGTCGCCCATGCCGATCTCGTCGCCGTAGTACAGGATCGGCGAGCCGGGCAGCGACAGCAGCAGGGCCGTGAAGAGCTCGATCTGGTTGCGGTCGTTGTCCAGCAGCGGGGCCAGCCGGCGGCGGATGCCGATGTTGGCGCGCATCCGCGGGTCCTTGGCGTACTCCGCCCACATGTAGTCGCGCTCTTCGTCCGTGACCATCTCGAGCGTGAGCTCGTCGTGGTTGCGCAGGAAGATGCCCCACTGGCAGCGGGAGGGGATGGCCGGGGTCTTGGCCAGGATTTCCGAGACCGGGTAGCGCGACTCCCGCCGTACGGCCATGAAGATGCGCGGCATCACGGGGAAGTGGAACGCCATATGGCACTCGTCGCCGCCCTGGGCGTAGTCGCCGAAGTAGTCGACCACGTCCTCGGGCCACTGGTTGGCCTCCGCCAGCAGCACCGTGTCGGGGTAGTGGGCGTCGATCTCGGCCCGCACCCGCTTGAGGAACTCGTGGCTGCGCGGCAGGTTCTCGCAGTTGGTGCCCTCCTCGGCGAAGAGGTACGGCACCGCGTCCAGCCGGAAGCCGTCGATGCCCAGGTCCAGCCAGAACCGCAGCGCGGCCAGGATCTCCTCCTGCACCGCCGGGTTCTCGTAGTTGAGGTCCGGCTGGTGGGAGAAGAAGCGGTGCCAGTAGTACTGCTTGCGCACCGGGTCGAACGTCCAGTTCGAGGTCTCCGTGTCGACGAAGATGATCCGCGCGTCCTGGTACTGCTTGTCGTCGTCGGCCCATACGTAGTAGTCGCCGTACGGACCGTCGGGGTCGGTGCGGGACTGCTGGAACCAGTCGTGCTGGTCGCTCGTATGGTTCATGACAAAGTCGATGATGACGCGCATGCCGCGCTGGTGCGCGGCGTCCACGAACTCCACGAAATCCGCGAGGTCACCGAACTCCGGCAGCACCGAGGTGTAGTCGGAGACGTCATAGCCGCCGTCCCGCAGCGGGGACTGGAAGAACGGCGGCAGCCACAGGCAGTCGACGCCCAGCCACTGCAGATAGTCCAGCTTGGCCGTCAGCCCCTTGAGGTCGCCGATGCCGTCCCCGTCGCTGTCCTGGAAGGACCGCACGAGTACTTCGTAGAAGACGGCCCGCTTGAACCAGTCGGGATCCAGGTCCTTGGCGGGAGTGTCCTCGAAGGTGTCCTGGACGGGCTCATTGACGATCATGGTGTGGGTGACCCTCCGATCTGTGAGGACGGTCGCAGCGAGAACACATGCGCGGGCGCGATCGAACGGCCCGGCTCGAGGCGCACATAGTTGTCCCTGCCCCAGTGATAGGTCTCTCCGGTGAGCTCGTCGCGCACCGGCACGGACTCGTGCCAGTCGAGGCCGAGCTCCGGCATGTCCAACGAGACCGTGGCCTCCTGGGTGTGGTGGGGGTCGAGGTTGACGACCGTGAGCACACAGGAGGAACCGGACCGTTTGGAGTAGGCGATGACGGCGTCGTTGTCGGCGTCATGGAAACGCAGGTTCCGCAGCTGCCGCAGGGCGGGCTGACGGCGCCTCAGCCGGTTGAGGAGGGTGATCAGGGGGGCCAGGCTGCGGCCTTCGCGCTCCGCCGACTCCCAGTCACGCGGGCGCAGTTGGTACTTCTCCGAGTCCAGGTACTCCTCGCTGCCGTCGCGCACCGGGGTGTTCTCGCACAGCTCGTAGCCCGCGTAGACGCCCCACGAGGGGGAGAGCGTGGCGGCGAGCACCGCGCGCACCTCGAAGGCGGGCCGGCCGCCGTCCTGGAGATAGGCGTGCAGGATGTCGGGGGTGTTCACGAAGAGGTTGGGGCGCATGCAGGCGGCCGTCCCCCGCGAGAGCTCGGTGAGGTACTCGGTGAGCTCGTGCTTGCCGTTGCGCCAGGTGAAGTAGGTGTACGACTGCTGGAAGCCGATCGCGCCCAGGGTGCGCATCATGGCGGGCCGGGTGAACGCCTCGGCCAGGAAGATCACGTCCGGGTCGGTCCGGCCGATCTCGGCGATCACGCGCTCCCAGAAGACCACCGGCTTGGTGTGCGGATTGTCCACCCGGAAGATCCGCACCCCGTGCGCCATCCACAACCGCAGCACGCGCAGCGTCTCCGCCAGCAGCCCGTCGAAGTCCTCGTCGAAGACCAGGGGATAGATGTCCTGGTACTTCTTCGGGGGGTTCTCGGCATGGGCGATGGAGCCGTCGGCGCGCTGCCGGAACCACTCGGGGTGCTTGCCCACCCAGGGGTGGTCGGGGGAGCACTGCAGCGCGAAGTCGAGCGCCACCTCCATGCGCAGCTCGCGCGCCCGCGCCACGAAGTGGTCGAAGTCGTCGAACGTGCCCAGGTCCGGGTGGATCGCGTCGTGCCCGCCCTCGGCGGAGCCGATGGCCCAGGGGCTGCCCACGTCGTAAGGGCCCGCGCCCAGCGTGTCGTTGGGGCCCTTGCGGTGGGTGGAGCCGATGGGGTGCACGGGCGGGAGGTAGACCACGTCGAAGCCCATGGCCGCCACGGCCGGCAGCCGGTTCGCGGCGGTGCGGAACGTGCCGCCGACCGGCCGCCGCCCCTCGCGCAGCACCGCGCCCTCCGAGCGCGGGAAGAGCTCGTACCAGGAGCCGAACAGCGCCCGCTCGCGCTCCACCAGCACCGGCACCGGGCGGGAGGCGGTGACCAGCTCCCGCAGCGGGTGCCGGGTCAGGGCCGCCAGGACGGCCGGGTCGAGGGCCGCGTCCAGCCGGGCGGCGGGCGGGCGCTCGGCGTCGCGCAGGGCGTCGACCGCGACCAGTACCGCCTCCCGGCCGTCGCTCTTGGGCACCCCGGAGGCGGCGCGCTCGTAGAGCCGGGCGCCCTCCTCCAGCACCAGCGCGATGTCGATCCCCGCCGGAATCTTGATCAGCGCGTGCTCCCGCCAGGTGGTGAGCGGATCGCCCCAGGCCTCCACGGCGTACGTCCAGCGGCCCTCGCTGTCCAGGGCGACCTCCGCGGCCCACCGGTCGGTGCCCGGCGCCGCCTCGTGCATGGGGATCCACGGGCCCGAGCGCCCCGCGGGCCCGCGCAGCACCACGTTCGCGCCGACCGCCTCATGGCCCTCGCGGAACACCGTGGCCGTGACCTCGAAGGCCTCGCCCACCACGGCCTTGACGGGCCTTCGGCCGCAGTCGACGAGCGGGCCGAGGTCCAGGACGGGGATGCGACCGATCATAGGATCACCTGGAGATGCGACGGGACTGACGGAACTGACGGGACTGACGGAACTGTGAACAGGTCTGGCCGGTTCTGTACTTTCTATCCGCTCCGTCGGGGGTCGGGAGGGTGCGGGCATGACTGCTCCTGTCCGCGTTCACTCGGGTGGGCGGTGAGGGCCGGAATCAAACTCCGGGTGGGAGAAACAGTGCGGCGAGAAGAAATGGGGTCGCACCACCGCCCTGAGCAGGGCGGCGGACGGGGGTCTCTGCATACCGGGTGAGCTTTCCCACCGGGCCCGGCCGGGCATGCCCGGACCGTATGAACTACTCGTGCGTAGTTCCCGTGGCACCACGTGCGGAGGGCGGCCGTTCCTCCGTCACCCGTAGGGAGTCTCCCCGCTGGGCCGATCGTGTGCAATGTGACGAAAGCGGGTAAACGACGGCCGGTCGCGGAAGGCCGTGCCGGGCATCACCTTCGAAGGCCGTAGCGGCATTTGGCCTTGGACAGTGCTGCTGTACGCGGAGCGTAAATCCGCCTAGTACATATGGTCTAGTGCGATCGCAGCAGCCGATCCGCGCCGGCCTTGGCCACCGCTGCCCGGCGGACCCGGCGCGGTGTTCCTACGGCGGAAGGGGGCACTTGTGCGCTTGGGGCGGCACGGGCGTGCCCCGCGCCGCTAACGTCGTGGAGGTGAAGGCCATTCGTCGATTCAGCGTGCGTCCCGTCCTTCCGGAACCCCTACGACCGCTCAGCGAACTGGCGCGCAATCTGCGCTGGTCCTGGCATCCCGAGACCCGCGAACTGTTCCAGTCCGTCGACCCCGAGGGGTGGCGGGCCGCCGGTGGCGATCCGTTGCGGCTGCTGGGTTCGGTCTCCGCCGACCGGCTGGCCGTCCTCGCCGAGGACCGCCGCTTCCGGCGGCGGCTCGCGGCCGCGTCCGACGATCTGAACGACTATCTGACCGGCCGCCGGTGGTACCAGGAACAGCCCGCCGGGCTGCCGGCCGCCGTCGCCTACTTCTCGCCCGAGTTCGGCATCACCGCGGCCCTGCCGCAGTACAGCGGGGGCCTGGGCATCCTCGCCGGGGACCACCTGAAATCGGCCAGCGACCTGGGCGTTCCCCTCATCGGCGTCGGACTGCTCTACCGCCACGGCTACTTCCGGCAGTCCCTCTCCCGCGAGGGCTGGCAGCAGGAGCACTACCCCCTGCTCGACCCCAACGAGCTCCCGCTGTCCATGCTCCGCGAGAGCGACGGCACCCCCAGCCGGGTCACCCTTGCCCTGCCCGGCGGCCGCCGGCTCCTCGCCTCCATCTGGAAGGCCCAGGTGGGCCGGGTGCCCCTGCTGCTGCTGGACTCCGACGTGGAGGACAACGGCCCCGGCGAGCGCGACGTCACCGACCGGCTCTACGGCGGCGGCAGCGAGCACCGGCTGCTGCAGGAGATGCTGCTGGGCATCGGCGGGGTGCGCGCGGTCCGGGCGTACTGCCGGATCGCCGGCCACCCCGAGCCCGAGGTGTTCCACACCAACGAGGGCCACGCCGGCTTCCTGGGCCTGGAGCGCATCCGGGAACTCGCCGAGCAGGGAGCCGACTTCGACGCCGCGCTGGAGAGCGTGCGCGCCGGAGCGGTCTTCACCACGCACACCCCCGTGCCCGCCGGCATCGACCGCTTCGAGGCCTCCCTGGTCGCCCGGCACTTCGGCGAGGGCGGCGAACTGCCGGGCATCGACGTCGAACGGATCCTCGCCCTCGGCCGCGAGGACTACCCCGGCGGCGAGGCCAACCTCTTCAACATGGCCGTCATGGGCCTGCGCCTGGCCCAGCGGGCCAACGGCGTCTCCACCCTGCACGGCCAGGTCAGCAGGGAGATGTTCGCCGGGCTGTGGCCCGGCTTCGACGCCGAGGAGGTCCCCATCACCTCCGTCACCAACGGCGTCCACGCCCCCACCTGGGTCGCCCCCGAGGTCTTCCGGCTCGGCGCCCGGCAGATCGGCGCAGGCCGCGCCGAGGACGCCCTGGCCGTCGGCGGCAAGCAGCGCTGGGACACCGTCGCCGACATCCCCGACGCCGACATCTGGGAGCTGCGCCGCACCCTGCGGGAGCAGCTGGTGGAGGAGGTGCGGCAGCGGCTGCGCGCCTCCTGGCGCGAGCGCGGCGCGGGCACCGCCGAGCTCGGCTGGATCGACGGGGTGCTGGACCCCGACGTCCTCACCATCGGCTTCGCCCGGCGCGTGCCGTCGTACAAGCGCCTGACGCTGATGCTGCGCGACCGCGAGCGGCTGACCGAGCTGCTGCTGCACCCCGAGCGCCCGGTCCAGATCGTCGTCGCGGGCAAGGCCCACCCGGCGGACGACAGCGGCAAGCGGCTGGTCCAGGAGCTGGTGCGGTTCGCCGACGACGCGCGCGTGCGCCACCGGCTGGTCTTCCTGCCGGACTACGGCATGGCCATGGCCCAGCGGCTCTACCCCGGCTGCGACGTCTGGCTCAACAACCCGCTGCGACCGCTCGAGGCCTGCGGCACGTCGGGCATGAAGGCCGCCCTCAACGGCTGTCTCAACCTGTCCGTCCTGGACGGCTGGTGGGACGAATGGTACGAGCCGGACTTCGGCTGGGCCATCCCCACCGCCGACGGCGCCGCCATGGACGACGACCGCCGCGACGACCTCGAGGCGGCCGCGCTCTACGACCTGCTGGAGCAGCGGGTGGCGCCGCGCTTCTACGACCGCGGGCCGGGCGGACTGCCGGGCCGCTGGATCGAGATGGTCCGGCGGACCCTGACGTCCCTGGGCCCCAAGGTGCTCGCCGGGCGCATGGTGCGCGAGTACGTCGAGCGGCTGTACGGGCCGGCCGCCGAGGCCCACCGGGCGCTGGAGCCCCGTGCCGCCGGGGAACTGGCCGCGTGGAAGGCCCGGGTGCGGGCCGCCTGGCCGGCCGTGGCGGTCGACCATGTGGAGGCGGTCTCGGACGGGCCGCTGAACGGCACCGCGGAGCTGGGCTCCACCGTCTCCCTGCGGGTGTGCGTGACGCTGGGCGAGCTGGACCCGGCCGACGTGGAGGTACAGGCCGTCGCGGGCCGGGTGGACCAGTCCGACCGGCTGACCCGGACGGTCGCCTTCCCGCTCAAGGCCACCGGGGCCCCGGCGCTGGACGGCCGGCGGCTCTACGAGGGCCCGCTGACCCTCGACCGCACCGGCCCGTTCGGCTACACCGTGCGCATCCTGCCCTCGCACCGGCTGCTGGCGAACGGGACGGAACTGGGCCTGGTCGCCGTGCCGTCGGAGGCCACCGGCGAGGCGGCCGGGGTACTGATGCGGTGACGCACGGGCGTGGGGGGGCCGTGGCGCGTGCCCGGCCCCCGCACCCCGGGATCACTTGACGTTGACGGCCGTCCAGGCGGCGGCCACCGTCTTGTACTGGGTGCTGTTCTTCCCGTACAGCGAGGTGGCGGCCTTCAGGGTCGCGGTGCGCGCGCCCTTGTAGTTCGTGGTCGACGTCATGTGGGCGGTCAGCGCCTTGTACCAGATCTTCTCGGCGGCGGCGCGGCCGATGCCCTTGACGGCCTTGCCGTCCTTGGTGGGGCTGTCGTACTTCACGCCGTTGATCGTCTTCTTGCCGCTGCCCTCGGCGAGCAGGTAGAAGAAGTGGTTGGCCACGCCCGAGGAGAAGTGCACGTCGAGGTCGCCGAGCTTGGAGTTCCAGTAGTCGGGCGACTCGCCGTCCCGGCTGGGCTTGTCCATGTAGCGCAGCGGCGTGCCGTTGCCGTTGATGTCGATCTTCTCGCCGATGAGGTAGTCGCCCGGGTCGTTGGCGTTCTTGGCGTGGAACTCGGCGGCGGTGCCGAAGATGTCGGAGGTGGCCTCGTTGAGGCCGCCCGACTCGCCGCTGTAGTTGAGCTTGGCGGTGTTGGAGGTGACGCCGTGCGTCATCTCGTGGCCGGCCACGTCCAGCGCGGTCAGCGGCTTGCTGTCCTTCTCGCCGTCGCCGTAGGTCATGCAGAAGCAGTCGTCGTCCCAGAAGGCGTTGACGTACTCCTTGCCGAAGTGGACGCGCGAGTAGGCGGCCTTGCCGTCGCCCCGGATGCCCTTGCGACCGAAGGTGTCCTTGAAGTAGTCCCAGGTCACGGCGGCGCCGTACTGGGCGTCGACGGCGGCGGTCTGGGCGATGGTCGGCTTGCCGTTGCCCCAGATGTCGTCGGCGTCGGTGAAGGTGGCGCCGCGGCCCTCCTCGCCGTGCTTGAGGTTGTACGTCATGTGGCCGCCGCGGGCGGTGTCCTTCATCAGGAAGGTCTTGCCGCTCTTGACGGATCCGACCTTGACCTTGCCGTTGTGCTGGCCGGTGCCGGTGCCGGTCACCACGGCCTGGTACTCGTAGAGCTTCGCGCCGGTGTTCGCGTCGGTGATGACGTGCAGCTTGCTGGGGGTGCCGTCGTGCTGCAGGCCGCCGACCACGGTCTCGTAGGCGAGGACGGGCTTGCCCTTGGCGGCCCAGATCACCTTGCGCGGCGCCTTGTCGGCGGCCGGCTTCCCGCCGCCGGAGGTCCGGGCGGCGGAGATCGCGGACCGCTCGGCGGCCGGGGCGGCGAGCTTCGGCTTGGTGGAGGGCACCGTGATGTCGGCGTCGGTGGCCTTGGTGACCTCCTTCACCTTGCCGTCCTTGGCCCGGTGCACGATCAGGTCGCCGCCGAGGACGGGCAGACCGTCGTAGGTGCGCTCGTACCGGGTGTGGACCGTGCCGTCGGGGTCGGTGACGACGCCGCGGGCGACGAGCTTCTCCTTGCCGCCGAGACCGGCGGCGCCCGCCGGGTCGTCGCCGGCGGCCGAGGCCGGGCCGGCGGTGAAGCCGGTGGCGAGCAGGGCCGAGGCCACGGTGGCCGCGGATATGGCGGTGATACGGGACGAAGGACGCACGGAGACTCCTGAAACAGTGGGGATGTCGGCGCCGGAGATCACGCTCAACTCCGCACAGTTCTATCGAACTTGCGTGCGCATTGCCGATGATTTCGGATCAAGCCGCATTGCTGTCGGATAAAGATTCGATCAAGTGCGGGAGATCGCGGTCGATAACGGACATCTCGCGGTCGCGTCGCGGTCGTGCCGTGCTCGTGTCGCGGTCGTGGGCGAACACTGAAGGGCGCCGTCCGGGGGAGGAGGACTCACCCCGGACGGCGCCCGGTTCAGGAGGAACGGCGGGGGTTCGCTCAGAAGGTGAGCTTCCAGCCGTTGACCGTGCCGTCGTCACCGGAGTAGACGTCCTGGACCTTCAGCTTCCAGGTGCCCGTCGCGGAGACGCCGGAGGCGTCCACCGTGTAGGTCTCCTCGACGTCCGCGTCGGAGTCCCAGGCGTCGGAGGCCTTCAGGTTCCACGTCTTGCCGTCGGGCGCCACCAGGTCGATCCGGAGGTCACCGCGGTAGGAGTGCGTGATGTCCACGTCCACCTTCAGTGCCGACGAGCCGTTGCCGCTGCGGGTCACGACGATCGGCGAGGTGACGGCGGTGCCGGCGTCCGGGATGGCGACCGGGGTGGTGTTCTCGAAGACGCTGCCGCCGCCCGTGGCGTTCACGGTCCACTTGAAGGAGGCGGTGCCCGTCTTGCCGCCCGAGTCCTTCACCGTCACGGTCACATTGCTGGTGCCGGTGGTGGTCGGGGTGCCGGTGATCAGGCCGGTCGAGGAGTTGATCGACAGGCCGGCGGGCAGGCCGGTGGCCGAGTAGGTCAGCGAGCCGGTCGTCGAGCTGCTGGCCTTGATCTGCAGCGAGACCGCGGTGTTCACGATCGAGGTCTGGTCGCCGGGGCTGGTGACCGAGACGCCCGAGGAGAGCCGGCTGCCGACGTTGATGGCCGCCCACGCGTTGGCCGTGTTGTTGTACGTCTCGCTGCCCACGCCGAACAGCTCGCCGGCGGCCCACAGCGTCGCGTCCCGCGCGCCCGCGTAGTTGGTGTTGGACTGCATCCGCTGGCTCAGCGCCTTGAACCAGATCTTGGCGGCGTTGTCCCGGCCGATGCCAGTGACCGGCAGGCCGTCGGAGGTCGGGGAGTCGTACTTGACCCCGTTGATCTCCTTCTGTCCGCTGCCCTCGGACGCCAGGTAGAACCAGTGGTTGGCCGGGCCCGACGAGTAGTGCACGTCGATGGAGCCGATGCCCGAGTACCAGCTGTCCTTGGACCGGCTGTCCTTGCTGGGCTTGTCCATGTAGCGCAGCGGCGTGCCGTTGCCGTTGATGTCGATCTTCTCGCCGACCAGGTAGTCGCCCTTGTCGCTGGGGTTGTTGGCCCAGAACTCCACGGCGGCGGCGAAGATGTCGGAGGTGGCCTCGTTGAGGCCGCCGGACTCACCGCTGTAGGTGAGGTTCGCGGTGTTCGAGGTGACGCCGTGCGTCATCTCGTGCGCGGCCACGTCGATCGAGGTCAGCGGCTTGGCGTTGCCGGAGCCGTCGCCGTAGGTCATGCAGAAGCACTGGTCGGACCAGAAGGCGTTGACGTAGTTGTTGCCGTAGTGCACCCGGCTGTACGCGCCGACGCCGTCGCCCTTGATGCCGCTGCGGCCGTGCACGTTCTTGTAGTAGTCCCAGGTGAGCTGGGCGCCGTAGTGCGCGTCGACGCCGGCCGTGGCGGCGTCGGAGGTGCTGCCGCTGCCCCAGACGTCGTCGGCGTCGGTGAACAGGGTGCCGGTGCCGGACGTCCCCTTGTTCAGGTTGTACGTCTTGTGTCCGCCGCGCGTCGGGTCGTTGAGCTGGTACGAGCTGCCCGACTTGGACGTGCCGATGGTCACCTGACCGCTGTACTGGCTGTTGCCGGTGCCCTGCTTGACGCCCTGGAACTCGAAGAGCTTCTTGCCGGTCCTCGCATCGGTGATCACGTGCAGCTCGTTGGGCGTGCCGTCGTGCTGCAGGCCGCCGACCACGGTCTCGTACGCGAGCACGGGCGTGCCGTTCGCGGCCCAGATCACCTTGCGCGGCGCCCGCTCGGCCTTGTCGGCCTTCGAGCCCTGGGCCCTGGCGGCCTTCACCGCGTCCTTCTCGGCGGTGGAGGCGGCGAAGGACGGCGTGGTCGTCGCCACCGCCATCCGGGCCTTGGTGGCCTTGGCCACGGTCTTGACCGTGCCGCCCTTGGTCGCGTCGACCACGAGGTCGCCGCCGAGCACCGGCAGGCCGTCGTAGGTGCGCTCGTAGCGGGTGTGGACGGTGCCGTTGACGTCGCGCGTGACGTCCCGGACCACGAGCCGCTCCTTGGCACCGAGGCCGAGCGTCTTCGCCGTCTCCGCCTTGGTGGCGTTGGCCTCGCGTATCAGCTCCGCGCGCTGCGAGGGCGAGAGCTTGACCGGCATGGCGCCCGGGTCGGCCTTGGCGATGATCTGCCGGCCGGGGGACGCGTCGCCGTCCGGCCGGGCGCTGGCCGTACCGGCCTGGGTTCCGACGGCGAGCATCGCCGTGACGGCGACCAGTGCGCCGGTGGCGACGGCACGCCTTTGGGGGGTGGGTCTCACACTGACTCCTTCTGCGGTGGCCACGACGTGGTGGGTGTGGCCGGTGGGCGACCGGACGGCGAGGTGGCCGGCCGGGCAGAGCACGGCAGAACAAATGGAGAAAGGGGGGAAATGAGGTAGCGGACCGCCGCGGGAGGAGGTGGGGAATGTGGGGGTGCTCCGCGCCAGTCGAGGTGAAGAGTGCCACCGACGCCAGGTGAGTGTCAGGGGCGCGTCAACAAGTTGGCCGGATCCTGTCCGTTGGCCAAAGATCGATGTCCGTATTTCGGTCAACGGGGGCCGCGCGGGCGCCGGACGCCCCGGCGCCGCTCATCCGGCCGCCGGGCCCGGCTCCTCCCCGTCGCGCACCACCCGCCACAGCAGCACCGAACGGGCCCGGACCGAGACCCGGCTGCCCGCCTCCCGCCGCAGCCCCGGAGCCGAGCGCTGGTCCTCCAGGGCCGTGTTGACCAGGAGTTCGTACGCCCCCGCCCAGGGCGGCCCCGGCAGCGTGAAGCGGATCGGCCGCGACCCGGCGTGCAGCACGGCGAGGAAGCTGTCGCCGGTCACCGGCGCCCCCCGCGCGTCCCGCTGGGGGATGTCCCGGCCCGAGAGGTACATGCCGAGCGTCGCGGCGGGCGCGTACCAGTCGGCCTCCGTCATCTCCGTACCGCCCGGAGTGAACCAGGCCAGGTCCCGCAGCCCGTCCGCGCTCTGCGGCCGGCCGGAGAAGAACGAGCGGCTGCGCAGCACCGGATGCGCGCGGCGCAGCTCGAGCAGGCGCGCGCACAGGTCCCGCAGCGCCCGCCAGCCGGGGTCGGACAGCAGCGACCAGTCGACCCAGCCGATCTCGTTGTCCTGGCAGTAGGCGTTGTTGTTGCCACCCTGGGTGCGCCCCATCTCGTCGCCCGCCACCAGCATCGGCACGCCCGTGGACAGCAGCAGCGTCGTCAGCAGGTTGCGGGCCTGCCGGCGGCGCAGGGCGCCGATGCGGGGGTCGGCCGTCTCGCCCTCGGCCCCGCAGTTCCACGAGCGGTTGTCCCCGGTGCCGTCGCGGTTGCCCTCGCCGTTGGCCTCGTTGTGCTTGCGCTCGTAGCTGACCAGGTCGCGCAGGGTGAATCCGTCGTGCGCGGTGACGAAGTTGACGGAGGCGTAGGGGCGGCGGCCGCCCCACGCGTAGAGGTCGCTGGAGCCCGAGAGCCGGTAGCCCAGGTCCCGTACGTCCGGCAGGGCGCCCCGCCAGAAGTCGCGCACGGCGTCGCGGTAGCGGTCGTTCCATTCCGTCCACAGGGGCGGGAAGGCCCCCACCTGGTAGCCGCCGGAGCCCACGTCCCAGGGTTCGGCTATCAGCTTGACCCGCCGCAGCACCGGGTCCTGGGCGATGACGGCGAGGAAGGGGGAGAGCATGTCCGGACCGTCGACGGCGCGCATCGTCCGGACCAGCGCCGCCGCCAGGTCGAAGCGGAAGCCGTCCACGCCCATCTCGGTGACCCAGTAGCGCAGCGAGTCGGTGATCAGCCGCAGGACGTTCGGCTGCACCACGTGCAGGGTGTTGCCGCAGCCGGTGTAGTCGGCGTAGCGGCGCGGGTCGGCCTGCAGCCGGTAGTAGCGGCGGTTGTCGATGCCGCGCAGCGAGAGCATCGGGCCCAGCTCGCCGCTCTCGGCGGTGTGGTTGTAGACCACGTCGAGGATGACCTCGATGCCCGCCGCGTGCAGGGCGCGCACCATCCGCTTGAACTCGCCCACCTGCTGGCCGCGCGTGCCGGAGGCGGCGTAGGCGGCGTGCGGGGCGAAGTAGCCGATGGAGTTGTAGCCCCAGTAGTTGCGCAGCCCGCGCCGCAGCAGGTGGTCCTCGTGGGCGAACTGATGCACCGGCAGCAGTTCCACCGCCGTCACGCCCAGCCGCGTCAGGTGCTCGACGGCGGCCGGGTGCGCGAGCCCGGCGTAGGTGCCGCGCAGCCGCCCGGGGACGCCGGGGTGGCGCATGGTGAAGCCGCGCACGTGCAGCTCGTAGATGACGGAGTCGGGCCAGGGCGTCTTGGGACGGTGGTCGTCCGACCAGTCGTCGTCATCGGCGACGACCACGCCCTTGGGGACGTGGGGGGCCGAGTCCCGCTCGTCGCGGACGGTGTCGGCGATGTGCTGCTGGGGCCAGTCGCGCACGTGCCCGTACAGCTCGGCGGGCAGCGGGCCGCGGCCGCCGCGGCCGGTGAACTCGCCGTCGACGGCGCGCGCGTAGGGGTCGAGGAGGAGCTTGGCGGGGTTCCAGCGGGCGCCCGTCCAGGGATCCCAGCGGCCGTGCACGCGGTAGCCGTAGCGGCGGCCCGGCAGCACGCCGGGGACGAAGCCGTGCCAGACCTCGTGCGTCAGCTCGGTCAGGGGCAGGCGTATCTCGCCGCCTTCGGGGGAGTCGTCGAACAGGCACAGCTCCACGGCCTCCGCACCGCCGGCCCACAGCGCGAAGTTCGTTCCCGCCACGCCGTCGGCACCGGCCCTGAAGCGGGCCCCGAGCGGTTCCGGGCTGCCCGGCCACACCTCGGTGAACTCCGCGTCACGGCGGGACTCTTGCTCGGCTGCGCTCGACACGTGTTCGCCTCCGGCGGCTCTCGGGTAGCGCGCCGGGCACCCGGCTTCCCGGGACCGGGTGTCTGGCGATTTTCGTCCTTCTCCCCCTTCTTCCCAGTTCCACGCATGCGCTCACACGTGTGATCGGGCGCAGCAAGCGAGTGCAGCCTCGTTTCCCGCGGGCCGGGGCGTCGTTGGGCCCTTTGTGACACTTGCCCTCACGCGCGCGGCACGGGGACTGGCCCTGCTGGCGTCCCTGGCCGCGCTCGCCGGGTGCACCGTCGTCGCGCCGAAGACGGAACTCATGGACGACGCCCGGCCGGCGAGCGAGCTGATCAGCATCACCCCGCGCGACCGGGCGGGCAATGTGCCGGCCGCCGGACGGTTCGAGGTGCGGGCGCCGTACGGGACGCTGGAGCGGGTGACGGTCGCCCAGTTCCGTGACGGGGCGCGGCGCACGGTGCCGGGCCGCATCTCCGGGGACGGGCACAGCTGGCGGCCCGCCCCCGGCGGCCTGGGGCTCGCCGCCAAGTACACCGTGGATGTCGTCGCCCGGGACACCTCCGGCCACCGTGCCGTGAAGCACAGCAGTTTCACCACCTATGTCCCGCAGCATCGTTTCATCGGATTCTTCACCCCCGAGCCGTACACCACCGTCGGGACCGGCATGATCGTCTCGTTCGGCTTCAGCCGCCCGATCACCGACCGGGCCGCCGTCGAGCGCGCCATCCGCGTCACCTCCCGGCCGCCGACCGAGATCGCCGCCCACTGGTTCGGCCCCTCGCGGCTGGACTTCCGTCCCCGCACGTACTGGAAGCCGGGCACCCAGGTCACGCTCGACCTGCGGCTGCGCGACGTGCGGGGCGCGGAGGGCGTCTACGGCAGCCAGTGGAAGACCGTCGGGTTCACCGTCGGGCGCAGCCAGGTCAGCACCGTCGACGCCGCGGCGCACACCATGCGGGTCGTGCGCGCCGGGCGGCCGCCGGTGACCGTGCCCATCACGGCGGGCGGGCCGGGCAGCGACACGTACAACGGCAAGATGGTCATCAGCGAGAAGCACGCCATGACCCGGATGAACGGGGACACGGTCGGCTTCGGCGGCGAATACGACATCTCGGACGTGCCGCACGCGATGCGGCTCACCGCCTCCGGCACCTTCCTGCACGGCAACTACTGGGCCGACCCCGGCGCCTTCGGCACCCTGAACACCAGTCACGGCTGCATCGGCCTGCACGACGTGCGGGGCGGCGGCCCGGCGACCCCGGCCGGCTGGTTCTACGACGGGTCGCTGATCGGCGACGTCGTCGAGGTCGTGCACTCCGACGAGCGCGTGGTCGCGCCCGACAACGGGCTGGGCGGCTGGAACATGCCGTGGTGGCAGTGGCGGTCGGGTTCGGCCCTCGGCTGAGCTCCGGGTTTGACCTGGCCGGAATCTGCCGCTTCACTTCGGTCACCGCCCTCACCACAGGCGCACGGTTCGTATCACCGCTCCCATTCGGGACCGAACGGTGACATTCGCGAGGTCAGCGTTGTCGGTGACGTGTGGTTATCTATCGACAATGCGCGGGGTGCCGCGCTCGGGGGCGCCGCGTGGCCGCGGGCCGTGCGAGGGGAGAAGAACCGTTTTGAAGGTGCAGCCGATACCCGGGGGCCGGGGTCGCCGTACCGGGCTGTCCGCCCTGCTGCTCACAGGCGTGCTGACGCTGGTCACCGCCTGCGGCGGAGGCGGCTCGGACGACAAGGGCAAGGGCGGCGAGAAGGTCGCCAAGGGTCCTTCGGAAGCCGTGGTGAACATCGCGCCCACCGATGGCGCCAAGGACGTGGCCACCAGCGGCGCGCTCAAGGTGACGGCCGACAAGGGCAGCCTGACGTCCGTCAAGGTGGCCGACGCCAAGGGCAGGACGATCGACGGCAAGATAACCGACGGTGGCGCGGCCTGGGAGCCGTCCAGCCACCTCGCGGCCTCCACGAAGTACACCGTGGACGCGATCGCCAAGGACAAGAAGAACCGGCCGTCCGCGAAGCACGCGGCGTTCACCACCCTCACCCCGCAGAACACGTTCGTCGGCTACTTCACGCCGGAGGACGGCAGCACCGTCGGCGTGGGAATGCCGGTATCGATCAATTTCAGCCGGGGCATCACCAACCCCAAGGCCGTCGAGCGGGCCATCAAGGTGACCGCCGAGCCGTCGGTTCCGGTCAAGGCGCACTGGTTCGGCAACGACCGCATCGACATCCGCCCCGAGAAGTACTGGGCGGCCGGCACCAAGGTGACGGTCGACCTCAACCTCGACGGCGTCCAGGGCCGTGAGGGCGTCTACGGCTCGCAGAACAAGACCCTGAAGTTCACGATCGGCCGCAGCCAGGTCAGCACGGTCGACGCCAAGTCCCACCAGATGACGGTCGAGCGGGACGGCAAGGTCGTCAGGACCATCCCGATATCCGCCGGCTCCCCCGCCAGCCCCACCTACAACGGCCAGATGGTCATCAGCGAGAAGCACGACGTGACGCGCATGAACGGCGCCACCGTCGGCTTCACCAAGGCCGACGGCAAGGGCGAGTACGACATCCCGGACGTGCCGCACGCGATGCGCCTGTCCACCTCCGGCACCTTCCTGCACGGCAACTACTGGTCCGGCTCCTCGACCTTCGGCTCGGAGAACGCCAGCCACGGTTGCGTGGGCCTGGAGGACCAGCGCGGCGGCGGCGACCCGAACACCCCGGCGGCCTGGTTCTACAACAACTCGCTCATCGGTGACGTCGTGGTCGTCAAGAACTCCGATGACAAAACGATTAAGCCGGAGAACGGCCTCAACGGCTGGAACATGCCGTGGTCGGAGTGGGGCAAGAGCAGCCCCCAGGAGGGCTGACGGCCCGTCCTCCCGCCTCGCGGCCCGGTGCTCCCGTGATACGAGCGCACCGGGCCGCTTCTCGTTAACCGGGACTAACCTGGTGCCATGACTGTGCATCTTGAGGTAGCCGAGGGCGTCGGTACCGTCCGGCTGGACCGACCGCCGATGAACGCGCTGGACATCGCCACCCAGGACCGGCTCCGCGAGCTCGCCGACGAGCTGACCCGCCGCGAGGACGTGCGCGCCGTCCTCATCTGGGGCGGGGAGAAGGTGTTCGCGGCCGGCGCGGACATCAAGGAGATGCAGCACATGGACCACGCGGCCATGGTCGCGCGGTCGCGCGGGCTCCAGGACTCCTTCACCGCCGTCGCCCGCATCCCCAAGCCCGTGGTCGCGGCCGTCACCGGCTACGCGCTCGGCGGCGGCTGCGAGCTCGCGCTGTGCGCCGACTTCCGGATCGCCGCCGACACCGCCAAGCTCGGCCAGCCCGAGATCCTGCTGGGGCTCATCCCGGGCGCCGGCGGCACCCAGCGGCTGGCCCGGCTCGTCGGCCCGTCCAAGGCCAAGGACCTCATCTTCACGGGCCGTCAGGTCAAGGCCGACGAGGCGCTGGCGATGGGCCTGGTGGACCGGGTCGTCCCCGCGGCCGAGGTGCACGCGGAGGCGCACGCCTGGGCGGCCAGGCTGGCCGCGGGCCCCGCCATCGCGCTGCGCGCGGCCAAGGAGGCGGTGGACGCGGGCCTGGAGACCGACATCGACACCGGGCTCGCCATCGAGCGCAACTGGTTCGCGGGGCTGTTCGCCACCGAGGACCGTGAGATTGGTATGCGTAGCTTTGTCGAGGATGGCCCTGGCAAGGCCAAGTTCGTCTGATCTGCTGGCGGTTGGGGGATTACGCCCGGAGGCGTGGATTCCGGAGCGTGCCTCTTGTGGGGGAATTCCTCGGCGGGCGACCCGTCCCGGATGCGGCCTTCCTCCACCCGTTCGAGGATCTTTTCCCTGCCCCGGGTCGCCGCAGGTCAGTCCGGCTTTGCCGATTGGCCTGCGGCCTCTGGCATATGTCGGGCGGCGTCGACGGAACCTTATGCTCCGCTGAACCGAATCCCTCCGTTCCACTCCCAGCCGCCCCGCGGACGGTCATGATGGGGGCATGGCGGGCCTGGAGGGAACGGAGCAGCCACGGCAACGGGTCGGGACGGCCCCTGCGCGGTGGACCCCGACGGTTGAGGACGAACTGGCGCTCAAGGCGTTCGATCTGTTCGGCGACCCGACGCTCGGCGAGGTCCGGCTGCCCTCCCGTCCCGAGTCCGCCGTGGCCGCGCGGCGGCTGACCCAGTCGGTCGTCCTGCGCCACTGGGGGCTGCCGGCCCAGGTGACCGAGCACGCGGTCCTGCTGGTCTCCGAGCTCGTGGGCAACGCGGTCCGGCACACCGGGGCCCGCTACTTCGGGCTGCGGATGCTGCGTCGGCGCGGGTGGCTGCGCATAGAGGTGCGCGACCCCTCGCGCGGGCTGCCGTGCCTGCTGCCGGTGCGCGAGACGGACATCAGCGGGCGGGGCCTGTTCCTGGTGGACAAGCTCTCGGACCGCTGGGGGGTGGACCTGCTGGCGCGGGGCAAGACCACGTGGTTCGAGATGCGCGTGGTCGACCGCTGAGGAGCGGTAAGAGGAGTCGGGAAAACGAAGAGACCCCCATCCGGCGTCATGCGACGGAGCGGGGGTCTCTTCGTGGCCGCGGACGAATTGGGGTGTGTTCCGCGGCGAAATGACGACCTGGCCCGGGTCAATGGGGGTCGTTGGCGTCGACTATGACATGCGGTGTGTTCAAGAACCAAAACGAGACCTCGCCAATCCAAGGTGAGGTGTACCACGGGCCTTGAAATCCATGTATAAACCAGCGGTATCTCTTATCTTTATGCCTGTCAGTAGAAGACCTTGCGATGGCGGCCGGGTATCGGTGTCATGTCCTGGACGCAACCTCCCCCGCCGAGGGCCCCGGGAGTACCCATGGAACGACTCCGCTACCCGCCCACCCACTGGATCCCGGCCAACGCCGCCAACTACACGGTCTCCACCCGCCCCAGCGCCCACCCCGTCGAATTCGTCGTCGTCCACGTGACCCAGGAGACCTTCCCCGACGCCCGGAGGATCTTCCAGAATCCGCGGTCGAAGGTGTCGGCGCATTACATGGTGGCCTCCGCCGACGGTTACATCGGGCAGTTCGTCAGGGAGAAGGACATCGCCTGGCACGCCGGGAACTGGCGGTACAACACCCGCAGCATCGGCATCGAGCACGAGGGCTGGATCGACCGCCCCGAGTACTTCACGGACGCCCTCTACCGGGCCTCCGCGAGGCTGACGGCGGCCGTCTGCGACCGCTACGGCATTCCCGTGACCCGCGGGCGCATCATCGGCCACAGCGAAGTGCCCGGAGCCACCCACACGGACCCCGGCCCGCACTGGGACTGGGACCGTTATCTGGACCTGGTGACAGGCAGTTAATCTGTGCCGGTCCCACCAGCATTCAAGGGGAGGCCCACATGGCTGACATCGAGGCAGCACGCACCGCTTTCGACCGGTTCGACGTCGACGGCGACGGTTTCATCACCGCCGCCGAGTACAAGAGCGTCATGGCGCAGCTCGGCGACCACAACGTCACCGAGACGGTGGCCCAGGCCATCATCAACCAGAAGGACGGCAACGACGACGGCGTCCTGTCCTTCGACGAGTTCTGGGCCTCCCTGAACCGCTGATCCGGCCCGACCACGGACCGGCCGTGTTACGCGCCAGGGCCCCGGGTCAGCGCCAGCCCCTGCGCTGCGCGCCGGCCCGGCGCCGGCGGTCGTTGCACAGCAGGCACCGGCCCCACCCCGGCGGCAGCGGATCGTTCTTGTCCCCGTACAGCGGATCCACCGGCCCCCGGGGGTGCTCAGAGCAGCCCGTGGCCCCTATGCCCGCGCCCAGCGCGTTGGCCGCCGTCAGGGCCCGCCGCAGCGCGTCCACGAGCTGGTCGGCCTCATGGGCGGCGGGCGCGGCGTCGAGGGAGAAGGCGATGTCCGAGGCGGTGGTGAGCGCGCTCTGGAGTTCGCGCAGGTCTGCGTAACTCATGCCCGTGAGCCTACGGGCCACCACTGACAACGGTACGGTCGCGGTCATGCCCGAGACCGAGTACCAGCCCGAGTACCTCGTGGTGGTGACCACGACCGACAGCCACGACCGCGCCCTGCGCCTCGCCACGACCGCCGTCGAGGCCCGCCTCGCCGCCTGCGCCCAGATCGAGGGGCCGATCACCAGCGTCTACCGCTGGGAGGGGGCGGTGGAGACCGCCCGGGAATGGCGGGTGGTCTACAAGACCGCGGGCGACCGCTACGCGGCCCTGGAGGCCCACATCAGGGACGAGCACGACTACGACGTGCCCGAGGTCGTCGCGACCCCTGTCACGGCCGGCAGCGCCGCCTACCTCGCATGGACGCGCGAGCAGACGCGCGGCTGACGAACAGCCGCTGACGAACGACGGAGGGCGGGCCGGTGGAACCGGCCCGCCCTCCGCTTCACATCCGGCGGATCAGCACTCGATGACGTTCACGGCGAGGCCGCCGCGCGCCGTCTCCTTGTACTTGACCTTCATGTCGGCGCCCGTCTCCTTCATGGTCTTGATGACCTTGTCGAGGGAGACGTGGTGGCGGCCGTCGCCGCGCAGGGCCATGCGGGCGGCGGTGACGGCCTTGGCCGCGGCCATGCCGTTGCGCTCGATGCACGGGATCTGCACCAGACCGCCGACCGGGTCGCAGGTCAGGCCCAGGTTGTGCTCCATGCCGATCTCGGCGGCGTTCTCGACCTGCTCCGGGCTGCCGCCCAGGACCTCGGCCAGACCACCGGAGGCCATCGAGCAGGCGGAGCCGACCTCGCCCTGGCAGCCGACCTCGGCGCCCGAGATCGAGGCGTTCTCCTTGAAGAGCATGCCGATAGCGCCCGCGGCGAGCAGGAAGCGCACGATGCCGTCCTCGTCCGCACCCGGGACGAAGTTCATGTAGTAGTGCAGAACGGCCGGGATGATGCCCGCGGCGCCGTTGGTGGGGGCGGTGACGACCCGGCCGCCGGCCGCGTTCTCCTCGTTGACGGCCATGGCGTAGACCGTGATCCACTCCATCGCGCGGGCCTGCGGGTCGCCCTCGGCGCGCAGCTGGCGCGCCGTGCCGGCGGCACGCCGGCGGACCTTGAGGCCGCCGGGCAGGATGCCCTCGCGGGACATGCCGCGCGAGACACAGGCCTGCATCACGCGCCAGATCTCCAGCAGACCCTCGCGGATCTCCTGCTCCGTGCGCCAGGCCTTCTCGTTCTCCATCATCATCGCGGAGATCGACAGACCCGACTCGCGGGACATCCGCAGCAGCTCGTCACCGGTGCGGAAGGGGTACTTCAGCACGGTGTCGTCCAGCACGATCCGGTCCGCGCCGACCGCGTCCTCGTCGACGACGAAGCCGCCGCCGACCGAGTAGTAGGTCTTCTCCAGCAGGGGCGCGCCCGTCTCGTCGTAGGCGAAGAGGGTCATGCCGTTGGCGTGGTACGGCAGGGCGCGGCGGCGGTGCAGGATCAGCTGGCTCGACTCGTCGAAGTCGATCTCGTGGTCCGAGCCGATCTCCGCGCCGAGCAGCCGCAGCCGCTTGGTGGTGCGGATCCGCTCGACCTCGTCGTCGGCGATCTCGACGTCGACGGTGCGGGGCGAGTGGCCCTCGAGGCCCAGCAGGACGGCCTTGGGCGTGCCGTGGCCGTGGCCGGTGGCGCCGAGGGAGCCGTAGAGCTCCGCCCGGACGGAGGCGGTCTGCGCGAGCAGGCCGTCCTTCTTCAGGCGGCCCACGAACATCCGGGCGGCGCGCATCGGGCCGACCGTGTGGGAGCTGGACGGGCCTATGCCGATCGAGAAGAGATCGAAAACGGAGATGGCCACGGTGGCAGCTCCTCGTTGAGTCGGGGGTGGTACGGGGTGGTGCGCGATGAAGCGGAATGCCGCATTCATCTCTCAGTGTGCGGGATGGGTGCCGCTTCCCGCGGTGGCGGGGGTCACGCCGGGGCTCACGGCCGGCTGTGGGCCCCGGTCGCGGTGCGGGGCACCGGCCCACTCTCGAGTGTGCCCGGTGCCCCGTACCGACCGGTTAATCCCGCGCTTCGGTACTACTTCAGCCCGGGGTACAGCGGGTGCTTGTCCGCGAGCGCCGTGACGCGGCCGCGCAGGGCCGCCGCGTCGAAGCCCGGCTTCAGCGCCTCGGCGATGATGTCGGCGACCTCACGGAAGTCCTCCGCCCGGAAGCCGCGCGTGGCCAGCGCCGGGGTGCCGATCCGCAGGCCCGAGGTGACCATCGGGGGCCGCGGGTCGTTCGGGATGGCGTTGCGGTTGACCGTGATGCCCACCTCGTGGAGGCGGTCCTCGGCCTGCTGGCCGTCCAGCTCGGAGTTGCGCAGGTCCACCAGGACCAGGTGCACGTCCGTGCCGCCGGACAGGACGGAGACGCCCACCTCGGCGACGTCCGGCTGCACCAGGCGCTCTGCCAGGATCTTCGCGCCCTCCAGCGTACGCTGCTGGCGCTCCTTGAACTCCTCGCTGGCCGCGACCTTGAACGAGACGGCCTTCGCGGCGATCACGTGCTCCAGCGGACCACCCTGCTGACCGGGGAAGACAGCGGAGTTGATCTTCTTGGCCAGCTCGGCCGTGGAGAGGATCACACCACCGCGCGGACCGCCGAGGGTCTTGTGGGTGGTGGTGGTCACGACGTGCGCGTGCGGCACCGGGGAGGGGTGCAGCCCGGCGGCGACGAGGCCCGCGAAGTGGGCCATGTCGACCATCAGGTACGCGCCGACCTCGTCGGCGATCCGGCGGAAGGCCGCGAAGTCCAGCTGGCGCGGGTAGGCCGACCAGCCGGCGACGATCAGCTTCGGGCGGTGCTCCTTGGCGAGGCGCTCGACCTCGTCCATGTCGACCAGGTTGGTCTGCTCGTCGACGTGGTAGGCGACCACGTTGTAGAGCTTGCCGGAGAAGTTGATCTTCATGCCGTGGGTCAGGTGCCCGCCGTGGGCGAGGTTCAGACCCAGGATGGTGTCGCCGGGGTTGAGCAGGGCGAACATCGCGGCGGCGTTGGCCTGGGCGCCGGAGTGCGGCTGCACATTGGCGTGCTCGGCACCGAAGAGCGCCTTGATGCGGTCGATCGCGATCTGCTCGACGACGTCGACGTGCTCGCAGCCGCCGTAGTAGCGGCGGCCCGGGTAGCCCTCGGCGTACTTGTTGGTGAGGACCGAGCCCTGGGCCTCCATGACCGCGACCGGAGCGAAGTTCTCCGAGGCGATCATCTCGAGGGTGGACTGCTGGCGGTGGAGTTCGGCGTCGACTGCGGCGGCGACGTCGGGGTCGAGCTCATGGAGGGAGCTGTTCAGAAGCGACATGAGTTCTTCCTGGACTTCCTGGCGGGAGGAGAGGGGCGGGTTCAGCCTGCGGTGAAGCCGTCGTACTCGGCGGCGGAGAGGAGCTCCGCCGGCTCGTCCGTGATCTTCACCTTGAACAGCCAGCCGCCCTCGAAGGGGGCGGAATTCACCAGCGAGGGGTCGTCCGTGACGTCCTGGTTGGCCGCGACGACCTCGCCGGTCACCGGGGAGTACAGGTCGCTGACCGACTTGGTCGACTCCAGCTCGCCACAGGTCTCGCCCGCGGTGACCGTGTCACCGACCGCCGGGAGCTGTGCGTAGACGACGTCACCGAGCGCGTTGGCCGCGAACTCGGTGATGCCGACCGTCGCCACGCCGTTCTCGTCGGCGGCCGACAGCCACTCGTGCTCCTTGCTGTAGCGAAGGTGCTGGGGGTTGCTCATGGCTAGATTCTCCTGTACGCGCGTGAGTGGTCGTGCAAGGGGTCTTGACAGATGAGATGAGGGGGGCTCAGCGGGTCCGCTTGTAGAACGGGAGGGCGACGACCTCGTACGGCTCGTGGCTGCCGCGAATGTCCACGCATACCCCTTCCGTCCCCGGAGCGGCGTGCGCCGCGTCGACGTAGGCGATGGCGATCGGCTTGCCGAGGGTGGGGGAGGGGGCGCCCGAGGTGACCTCGCCGACGACCGTGCCGCCGGCCGTGACCGGGTACCCGGCGCGCGGCACGCGCCGACCGGTGGCGACGAGCCCGACCAGCTTGCGCGGCGGCGCGCTCTCGGCACGCTCGGCGGCGGCCTCCAGCGCCGCGCGGCCCACGAAGTCACCCTCCTTGTCGAACTTCACGACGCGGCCCAGACCGGCGTCGAACGGAGTGGTGCCGGTGGTGAGCTCGTGCCCGTACAGCGGCATGCCCGCCTCCAGGCGCAGCGTGTCGCGGCAGGACAGCCCGCAGGGCACCAGACCGGCGTCCGCGCCGGCCTCCGTCAGGGCCTGCCACAGCTTCTCCGCGTCGCCGGGCGCGACGAACAGCTCGAAGCCGTCCTCGCCGGTGTAGCCGGTACGGGCGATCAGCGCGGGGACGCCGGCGACGGTGCCCGGCAGACCGGCGTAGTACTTCAGCCCGTCCAGATCGGCGTCCGTCACGGACTTCAGGATGCCGGGGGAGGCGGGGCCCTGGACGGCGATCAGCGCGTAGTTCTCGCGGTCGTCGCGCACGACGGTCTCGAAGCCGGCCGCGCGCTCGGTGAGCGCGTCCAGCACCACCTGGGCGTTGGAGGCGTTGGCGACGACCATGTACTCGTCCTCGCCGAGCCGGTAGACGATCAGGTCGTCCAGGATGCCGCCCCCGGCCTCGCAGATCATGGTGTAGCGGGCGCGGCCGACGGCGAGCGCCGAGAGGTTGCCGACGAGGGCGTGGTCCAGGGCCTGACCGGCCTGGGGGCCGGTGAGGGTGATCTCGCCCATGTGGGACAGGTCGAAGAGGCCGGCGCGGGTGCGGACGGCGAGGTGCTCGTCGCGCTCGCTGCCGTAGCGCAGGGGCATGTCCCAGCCCGCGAAGTCGGTCATGGTGGCCCCGAGGGCGCGGTGCAGCGCGTCGAGGGCGGTACGGCGGGGGGCGGTCGTCATGGTCAGGCTCCCGGGCAGTTCAGTCGCGGAGGAATGCCTAAAAGGCGGCCTCCCCATCTGTCATCGGAACCTGAGAGGTTCACCGAGACCCCCGCCAGGGCGGTCTCGGCTTGCACCTTGGGTGGGACCCACGGCGGGGCCCGCTTTTCAGATCTGCCTCACCCGCGCGGTACGGGGCCTGAGAGATTCAAGGGAGGAACTTGCTCCTTCGGCGCCCGGCGCACACGGTGCGTGTGCGGACCGGGACTCTCCCGCGCGGATTCGAGCGGCCGGTATGCAGTTGGTCTTGCGGTGCTGCGGGGTGCTGCTGGCGCGCACATCATTGCACGTACGGGCGTACGAGGGACTGCCCACGGGGGCATGAATTGGATTACCTTTCCTTTACGTTCCGTGGGTAGGGGCCAGTGAACGGACGGGGGAGGGAAGGCGATCACAGTGCGTACGCGTACGGACGTGCCGGGGGTGCCGTCGGCACCGGAGGAGCGGGCCGGGGGCGTGCGGGACCTGCGCGGCGGTCGCGGGACCCCCGAGCTGCGCTACCCGCGCGGGGACCTCCTGGTGGTCTCCGGGCTGCCGGGCAGCGGCAAGTCCACGCTGATGCGGCGCGTGGTGGCCACCACGGACGGCCGGGGCGCGCCCGTACACCGCGTGGACTCCCAGGACGCCCGCGAGCGCCTGGAGCGCCGCCTGCCCCGCCGCGTCCCGTACGCGGTGTACCGCCCCTTCGCGCGCCTCGCCCACTATGCCGCCCTGGGCCGGGCGCTGCGCTCGGACGCGAGTGTCGTGGTGCACGACTGCGGGCAGCGCAGCGTGGTGCGGCGCTGGCTGGCGCGGGAGGCGAGGCGGCGGGGTGGGGCGGTGCATGTGGTGCTTCTTGCTGTGGACCCGGCCGTGGCCCTTGCCGGGCAGGCCGCGCGCGGACGCGGGGTCACCGCGTACGCCTTCACCGGGCATCTGCGGGCGATGACGCGGTTGGAACGGGATGCGGTGGCCGGCCGTCTGCCGGTGGGGGTGGCGTCGGTGACGATCCTGGACCGCCGGGCTGCGGATGCCTTGCGGGTGATCGGTTTCGGGTAGCGGGGGTACGGGTTCGGCTGCGGGCCGGTGGTCGGTTTGTGCCCACCCTCCCCCAGCTACCGCTGGGAGGTGCCCCCAGCCCTGCGGAACGATTGCCCACAAACCGGCGGGTGGGCGGGGTGACCGCCGGCCCACCGGCGGCCGGCACCCGGCGGCGGAGGTGACTGCCCCTAACCCGGCGGGACCCGCAGTCGGCGAACCGGCGGGAGGGGCCGGGGCGGGCTGGGGTGGGTCCTGGCAGGGGCGTAAGGGTTATTTGCGGCGACCTGCCGGGTGAGCTCAACGCGTGACCCGGGGCCGTAAATAATCCAGCCCCAGAAGGGCCCGCCCCAGACCGACCCGGCCCCGCCCCACAACGCACCCGCACCCGCACCCCACGAGCCCAGGCGCAGCCGTTAGGGTGCGGGGACATGACCGCCCCCGAACCCCCCGCCTGGCCCGCCAACGAACTCGAGCACGTGCTGGCCGCCTCCCTCGGAGCCCCCGGCGCCGGCCCCCGCATCGTCGACGTGCTCGGCCGCAGCAGCGTGTGGATCCCGCTCCCCAACGGCGGCGGCCCGGACAGCCCCGCCCTCGACCTGCCCACGCTCGAGCTCGACGGCGCCGCCTACGTCCCGGTCTTCAGCTCGCACGAGGAGTTCCTGCGCGTCATGGGCGAGCAGGTGCCGTTCGCGGTGGCCCCCGCCGTCGAGTTCGCCCGCGGCCTGCCCCCGCAGGTCGGCATCGCGGTCAACCCCGAGGGCACCGTCGCGGTGCCCCTGCCGCCGCCCGCCGTCGCCGGCCTGTGCCGGGCCGGGCGGACCGCCCTGGACGGCGAGGCCACCGGCGGCCGGGTGCGGCTCTTCGAGCCGGACTGGCAGGAGGAGCCGACCGCCTTCCTGGCCGCCGCCGGAGTGGAGTTCGCCGCGGACGGGCAGTCGGTGCGCACGGCCCGCCGCGCTCTCGCCAGCGTCGAGGGCGCCGCCCCCGCGCTGTTCGTCGGCGTCGAGCTCGACCTGCCCGACCCGGCCCGCCGCGCCGCCACCCTGGAGGCCCTCGGCCGAGCGCTCGGCAAGGCGCCCGTGACCTGGCCCGTTCAACTGGTGTTCCTCGATGTCGCACAGGATCCGGTGGCCGACTGGATGCGTGACCGGGTGCGCCCGTTCTACGACCGTGACCTGTGACAGCGGCGACAGCTCTCATGCCCGGCGTCCCGGGCTCGTAAGCTGGTTGGATGACCGTACGGGGTGACGGCACCCGTAAGGCGGCCGAGAGAAGAGGCGGACCCAGGTGAGCGCGGGCGCGGAGAGCGGCGTGGAGCAGGTGCTGCGCCAGGTGGCGCCCGGCCGGTACGACACCTACGAGGCGTTGCTGCGCGAGCTCGCCGAGGGCCGGGTGTGGATGCTGCTGTGGCACGGGCAGCCGGGCTCGCCCGACGCGCAGTACGGGAACATGCAGGTCGACGGGCTCGGCTACGCGCCGTGTGTGACCTCCGCTCAGGAGCTCGCCGTCAGCGGGTGGAACCGCGCCCACGAGGTGGTCACCGGCCGGGCCGTCGCCGCCTCCCTGTACCCCGACCGCTGGGGCCTGTGGCTCAACCCGCACGCGCCCGGCGGCGGCGTCGGCATCCCCTGGGCGGACCTGCGCCGGATCACCGCCGGCCTGGACCGGCTGCCCGCCGGCCCGCTGCGGCTGAGCGAACCGGCCGTGGACATCCCGCAGTTCTACGCCCTGCTCGGGCAGAACGCCCACCGCACCCCCGTGGTCCGGGCGCTGCGCCGCGCCTGGGTGCAGCCCGCGCTGGGCACGCCGTACCTGGCGATCGGCCTCGACCTGTACGACACGTCCCCGGCGGCCGTGGAGTCGGTACGGCTGATGATGCAGCAGTCGGTCGGGGTGGTGCCGGAGGGGCTGCCGGTGTCGACGGTGTCGATGTCGGACGAGTACGACCCCGTCGCGATGTGGATGCGGGCCAACGCCCGCCCGTTCTTCGACCGTGACGCCTACGGGGGCGCCTCGCCCGCGCCGACGGGCGGCTACGGCTATCCGCCGCAGCAGGGCTGGCAGGCGGGGGCGTACTGACGGTCGTCCTGACGACTGTTCCGACGACTGTTCCGGCGGCCGCTCCGGCGGCTGTTCCGGCCGACAGGGCGTCACGTTCCGCGCGCTCCCTCGCCGCTGGCGGGGCGCCGCCGTCCGCATAACGGAACCCTCCTACCCACATCACGGTTGCGCATACATTGCCGACGATGTCTGGCGGGTGATCGCCGTCACATTGAAGACTCCCGCCAACAAGGACGTCGGGCCCGCCGGGACGGCCGAAGATCCTGTTGCGCACGGCTCGCTCCGCGTGAACGCCGAGAGGGGTCCACCCGAGATGACGGCACCACCGCACGATCCGGGCACGGCCACCGCCGTCGATGTCGCTGTCGCCGTGCCGGGCAAGGCCATCGAGGGGCGTTCCCCCTGGCGCATCGCCTGGGTCCGGCTCAAACGCGACAAGGTGGCGCTCGCCGGCGGGGTCGTCGTGCTGCTGCTCGTCCTCGTCGCGGTCTTCGCCCCGCTCATCGTGGGCCTGCTCGGCCACCCGCCGAACGAGTTCCACGAGGAGGAGATCGACCCCTTCTTCAGCACCCCCAAGGGCGCCTGGGGCGGCATCAGCTCCGACTTCCTCCTCGGCGTCGAGCCGGGCAACGGCCGTGACGTCTTCAGCCGCGTCGTGTACGGGGCCCGGATCTCCCTGCTGGTGGCCTTCCTCTCGGCGGTCGTCGCCGTGGTCATCGGCACGGCGCTCGGGATCGTCGCCGGCTACTTCGGCGGCTGGATCGACGCCGTCGTCAGCCGTGTCATGGACCTGCTGCTCGCCTTCCCCCAGCTGCTGTTCATCATCGCGCTGGTGTCGGTGGTGCCCAACTCGCTGTGGGGGCTGCATGGTTCGGGCGTGCGGATGGCCGTGCTGATCTCCGTGATCGGCTTCTTCGGCTGGCCGTACGTGGGGCGCATCGTGCGCGGCCAGACGCTCTCGCTCAGGGAACGGGAGTACGTGGAGGCCGCGCGCAGCCTGGGCGCGGGCCGCGGCTACATCCTCTTCCGCGAGCTGCTGCCCAATCTGGTCGCCCCGATCACCGTGTACACCACCTTGATGATCCCCACCAATGTGCTCACCGAGGCCGCGCTGAGCTTCCTCGGCGCGGGCGTCAAGCCGCCGACGGCCTCCTGGGGGCAGATGCTCTCCAAGGCCGTCAACACCTACGAGGCCGACCCGATGTTCATGATCATCCCGGGTGTGGCCATCTTCGTCACCGTCCTGGCGTTCAACCTCTTCGGCGACGGCGTGCGCGACGCGCTGGACCCGAAGGGCTCGCGCTAGCGCCGGCCGCACCACCGACCGTTTTCCCCAGTCGTCCGGCAGTCCAGGGGCGGCGACAACCACGGAGGTCGCGACATCTTGGCAACGCAGAGAACTTCGAGGCGCAGGCTGGCCGCGGGGGCGGCCCTCGTGGTCGCGGCCCTGGTCGGCACCACCGCGTGCGGCGGTGGCGGCGGCAAGGACGGCGGGAAGGGCGGCGGCAGGGCCGCGGGCTTCAACGCCGGCATCGACAAGGTGGCCAGCCCCTCCGACAAGAAGGGCGGCGAGCTGAAGTTCATCGGCACGCAGGACGCCGACTCCTGGGACCCGCAGCGCGGCTACTACGGCTTCATGTGGGACTTCGCCCGCTTCTACACCCGCACCCTGCTCACCCCCAAGCCCGTCCCCGGCAAGGACAGCCGCAACGTCGTGCCCGACATGGCCACCGACACCGGCAAGGTCTCGGCCGACAAGAAGACCTACACCTTCACCCTGCGCGATGGCCTGACCTGGGAGGACGGACAGCCCGTCACCGCACAGCACATCAAGTACGGCATCGAGCGCAGCTGGGCCCAGGACAAGATCTCCGGCGGCCCGCTGTGGCTGGTGCAGACTCTCGATCCCGGTAAGGAGTACAAGGGCCCATACAAGGACCAGAGCAAGGACAAGCTCGGCCTGAAGGCCATCGAGACGCCCGACGAGAAGACCATCGTCTTCAAGCTGCCCAAGCCCAACGGCGACTTCCCGCAGATGCTGGCGATGCCCGCCGCCGCGCCCGTGCGCCCGGACAAGGACACCGCCGAGAAGTACGGGCAGAAACCATTCTCCAATGGGCCGTACCGCTGGGTGTCGTACACCCCCAACAAGGGCCTGCAGCTGGTCCGCAACGAGAAGTGGAAGCGGGAGTCCGACAGCGTCCGCAAGGCGCTGCCCGACAAGATCTCGCTCAAGCTCACCACCAACGCGGACGACATGGACAACCGCCTGATCGCCGGCGACTACGACGTCGACATCAACGCCACCGGCATGGGAGCGGCCGGCCGCCAGAAGGCCCTGCAGTCGGCGAAGGCCAACGTCGACAACCCGCAGACCGGCTTCATCCGCTACGCGGTCTTCCCCAAGGCCGTGGCGCCCTTCGACAACGAGCACTGCCGCAAGGCCGTCATCCACGCGGCCGACCACGTCTCCCTGCAGACCGCCCGCGGCGGGCCCGACGCGGGCGGCGACATCGCCACCAGCATGCTCCCGCCGGCCGTCGAGGGCCACGACCCCGGCTACGACCCGTTCCGGCTCAAGCAGGGCAAGCCCGACGAGGCCAAGGCCAAGGAGGAGCTGAAGGCCTGCGGCAAGCCGGACGGCTTCAAGACCACCATCGCCGTCCGCAACAACAAGGCGGCGGAGGTCGCGACCGCCGAGTCGCTGCAGGCGGCGCTGAAGAAGGTCGGCATCGAGGCCCAGATCGACCAGTACGACGGCGCCCAGTCCGCCGGCATCATCGGCGCACCCAAGAACGTCCGCGCCAAGGGCTACGGCATCATCATCATGGGCTGGGGCGCCGACTTCCCCAGCGGCCAGGGCTTCCTGCAGCCGCTGACGGACGGCCGGTTCATCCTCGACAGTGGCAACAACAACTACGCCGAGATCAGCGACCCCGAGATCAACAAGCTCTTCGACCAGGGCATCGCGGAGACCGACCGGATCAAGGCCGGAAAGATCTTCCAGCAGGCCAACAAGAAGGTCACCGACGGCGGCTGGTACCTGCCCTTCGTCTTCGAGAAGAACATCATCTGGCGCAGCTCCCGGCTGACCAACGTCTACACCACCGACGCCTACAACGGCCGCTACGACTACGCCTCGCTGGGCGTCGCCAGGTGACCGACCGTCCGCTCCGCCGGCGCACCCGCCGCCAGGCCCCGAAGGGCAGGTGAGGGCCGCGGGCGGCGGCCCCGGGACCGTCACCGGCTCCCGGGGCCGCCGCCGGGCCGATCCCCGTGTTCGCATACATCGTCAGGCGGCTGTTCGCCGTCATCGTGATGCTGCTCGTGGTCACGCTGGTGACCTTCGGCATCTTCTTCGCGATCCCGAAGCTCACCGGGGCCGACCCCGCCCTGCTGTACGTGGGCAAGCAGGCCGACCCGGAGACCATCGAGGGCATCCGGCAGAAGCTCGGGCTCGGTGACCCCATCATCGTCCAATTCTGGAACTTCGTCACCGCCGTGCCCTTCGGGCGCGACTACACCGGCGGCGGCACCACCGTGCACTGCGACGCCCCCTGCTTCGGCTACTCCTTCCGCACCGAGCAGGACATCTGGCCGGTGCTCCAGGAACGGCTGCCGGTGACGCTCTCGCTCGCCGCCGGCGCGTGCGTGCTGTGGCTGCTGGGCGGAGTGATCACCGGTGTGGTCTCGGCGCTCAAGCGCGGCAGCCTGTGGGACCGCGCGGCCATGACCATCGCGCTGGGCGGCGTCTCGCTGCCCATCTACTTCACCGGCCTGGTCTCCCTCGCGGTCTTCTCCTACGGACTGGGCTGGCTGGACGGCGAGTACGTCGACTTCGCCGAGAGCCCGGCGGACTGGTTCGGCGGCCTGATCCTGCCGTGGGTCACCCTCGCCTTCCTCTACGCCGCCATGTACGCCCGCCTCACCCGGGCCACCATGCTGGAGATCCTCGGCGAGGACTACATCCGCACCGCCCGCGCCAAGGGCCTGCGGGAGCCGGTCGTCATCGGCAAGCACGCCATGCGCTCCACCATGACGCCCGTCCTGACCATCCTCGGCATGGACCTCGGCGCCCTCGTCGGCGGCGCGATCCTCACCGAGACCACCTTCAATCTGCCCGGCCTCGGCCAGGCCGCCGTCAAGGCGATCAGCGACCGCGACCTGCCGCTGATCCTGGGCGTGACGCTCATCGCCGCCGCCGCGGTCGTCCTCGCCAACCTCGTGGTGGACCTCCTGTACGCCGTGATCGACCCCCGAGTGAGGCTCTCGTGACGACCGAACCGGCCCCCGGGCACCCCCCGACCGCGTTCCTCGAGGTGCGCGACCTGCGCATCCACTTCCCCACCGACGACGGCCTGGTCAAGTCCGTCGACGGCCTGTCCTTCCGGCTCGACAAGGGCCGCACCCTGGGCATCGTCGGCGAGTCCGGTTCCGGCAAGTCCGTGACGTCGCTGGGCATCATGGGCCTGCACACCGTCGGCCAGTACGGGCGCGGCAAGGCGAGGATCACCGGCGAGATCTGGCTGGACGGCCAGGAGCTGATGAGCGCCGACCCCGACGAGGTGCGCCGACTGCGCGGCCGCGAGATGGCGATGATCTTCCAGGACCCGTTGTCGGCCATGCACCCCTACTTCACCGTCGGCGCCCAGATCGTCGAGGCGTACCGCGTCCACCACGACGTCGACAAGAAGACGGCCCGCAGGCGCGCCGTGGAACTGCTGGACCGCGTCGGCATCCCGCAGCCCGACCGGCGCGTCGACGACTTCCCCCACCAGTTCTCCGGCGGCATGCGCCAGCGCGCGATGATCGCGATGGCGCTGGTCAACAACCCCGAGCTGCTCATCGCGGACGAGCCCACCACCGCCCTCGACGTCACCGTGCAGGCGCAGATCCTCGACCTCATCCGCGACCTGCAGAAGGAGTTCGGCTCCGCCGTCATCGTCATCACCCACGACCTGGGCGTCGTCGCCGAACTCGCCGACGACATCCTGGTGATGTACGGCGGACGCTGCGTCGAGCGCGGCCCCGCCGAGAAGGTCTTCCACACCCCGCAGCACCCCTACACCTGGGGCCTGCTGGGCTCGATGCCGCGCATCGACCGCGAACAGACCGAGCGGCTGATCCCCGTCAAGGGAGCGCCGCCCAGCCTGATCAACGTGCCCTCCGGCTGCGCCTTCAACCCCCGCTGCCCGTACGCCGACCTGCCCGCCGGCGGCGTCACCCGCACCGAGCGCCCCGAACTGCGCCCGGTGCCCGGCTCGGAGCGGCACCACTCCGCCTGCCACCTGCCGCACCGGGAACGCGAGCGGATCTGGGCCGAAGAGATCGCCCCGAAACTGTGAAGGCGCCGAAACCGTGAAGGACGAGGGAGCCGTGAAGAACGAATCCGTGCCGCTGCTCAAGGTCGAGGGCCTGGTCAAGCACTTCCCCATCACCAAGGGGGTGCTGCGCCGCCAGGTGGGCGCGGTGCAGGCGGTGGACGGCGTCGGCTTCGACGTCCGCCCGGGGGAGACCCTGGGCGTGGTGGGCGAGTCCGGCTGCGGCAAGTCGACGATGGGCCGGCTGATCACCCGGCTGCTCGAACCCACCGCGGGGCGCGTAGAGTTCGAGGGCGAGGACATCACCCACCTCGGCGTGGCCGCCATGCGACCGCTGCGCCGCGACGTGCAGATGATCTTCCAGGACCCGTACTCCTCGCTCAATCCCCGGCACACCGTCGGCACGATCGTCGGCGCGCCCTTCCGGCTCCAGGGCATCACGCTCGAGGGCGGGGTGAAGAAGGAGGTCCAGGGGCTGCTGGAGCTGGTGGGCCTCAACCCCGAGCACTACAACCGCTATCCGCACGAGTTCTCGGGCGGCCAGCGCCAGCGCATCGGCATCGCCCGCGCCCTCGCGCTCAAGCCCAAGCTGGTGGTCGCCGACGAGCCGGTCTCCGCGCTGGACGTCTCCATCCAGGCCCAGGTGGTCAACCTGCTGGACGACCTGCAGGAAGAGCTGGGGCTGACGTACGTCATCATCGCCCACGACCTGTCGGTCATCCGGCACGTCTCGGACCGCATCGCGGTGATGTACCTCGGCAAGATCGTCGAACTGGCCGGGCGCACCTCGCTGTACGCCGCGCCCCTGCACCCTTACACCAAGGCCCTGTTGTCCGCCGTGCCGGTGCCGGACCCCAGACGGCGGGGGAGGCGGGAGAGGATCCTGCTCAAGGGCGACGTGCCGTCGCCGATCGCGCCGCCGTCCGGGTGCCGCTTCCACACCCGGTGCTGGAAGGCGACCGAGGTCTGCTCGACGCAGGAGCCGCCGCTGCTGCCGCTGAGCCCCGGCCACCAGGTGGCCTGCCATCACCCGGAGACGCCGTCCGGCTCCGCAGCGCGAGGTGCGGTCACCTGAGAGTCATGCCAAGCTGAGTGCGGTGTGAGCACGTAGGCAGAGGGGAGGGTGCGGAGTCGGCGAGGCCGCCGCATGCGGGCTCGCGTGGTCGAAGGGACGGCTCATGGCACTCTCCCACTCGATACGCCGGCGTTTCCTGCTCGGGCATTACCTCCGCGGGCATTCCATACGCCGGCATTCCATACGCCAGTACTCCCTACGACGGCGCTCCCTGCGCAGGCTCTCCCCCCGCCGGCGCCGACCGGCCCGGCTCCTCGCCCTCGCCACGGCGGCCGCGTCCGCCTGTGCGATGTCGGCGGGCCCCGCCGCGGCGCGGCCCCTGGCCCCCGGCACCCCGGGCATCGGCGACACCTACTTCCCCAACCTGGGCAACGGCGGCTTCGACGTCCGCCACTACGACCTCGACGTCCGCTACACCCCGGACAGCGGCCGCCTCGACGGGCACACGACGATCACCGCGCGCGCCACCCGCGGCCTGACCTCGTTCCACCTGGACCTGCAACAGCTCGACGTCCGCTCGGTCGAGGTGAACGGCCTGCCCGCCGGCTTCACCCGCAACGGTCCCGAGCTCAGGATCCGCCCGATGCTCCCGCTGCCCAAAGGCCACACCTTCACCACGACCGTCACCTACGGCGGCATACCCCAGCCGCTCGGCGGGCCCATCGTCTTCGGCTCCAAGTACGGCTGGATGAAGACCGCGGACGGCGTCTTCGTGGCCTGCGAACCCAACGCGGCCTCCACCTGGTTCCCCTCCAGCGACCACCCCTCCGACAAGGCCACCTTCGACATCCGCATCAGGGCCCCCAAGGGCCTGACCGCCGTCTCCAACGGCCGGCTGCTCGCCACCCACGAGCGGGGCGCGACCACCGTTCACCACTGGCGCGAGTCCAAGCCCATGGCCCCCTACCTCGCCACCGCCACCATCGGGAAGTTCGACGTCAAACGGGGCACCACCCCCGGCGGCGTCCCCGTCTACGTGGCCACCGACCCCGCGCTGCCCGCCTCGAACCTCGACTTCTACGCCCTGACCGCCGAGGCCACCGACCACTGGGTGAAGGTGTTCGGCCCGTACCCCTTCGAGGAGACCGGCGCCATCGTCGACGACATGCCGGAGGCCGGCTTCTCGCTCGAGACGCAGACCAAGCCCGTCTACTCGGGCGTACGGGACGAGTCCACGGTCGTCCACGAGGTCGCCCACCAGTGGTTCGGCGACTCGGTCTCGGTCGAGCGCTGGAAGGACATCTGGCTCAACGAGGGCTTCGCCACCTACGCGGAGTGGCTGTGGGCCGAGCACAAGGGCCGCAAGAGCAGCCACCAGTCCTTCCTGGAGGCGTACAACGAGCGGCCGCCCACCGATCCGTTCTGGCAGGTGAACATCGCCGACCCGCAGCGGGACACCATGCTCTCCAGGGCCGTCTACTTCCGGGGCGCCATGGCCCTGCAGATGCTGCGCGAGCGCATCGGCGACAAGGCCTTCTTCCGGCTGCTGCCCCGGTGGACCAAGCTGCACCGGCACGGCAACGTGCGCACCGCGCAGTTCATCGGCCTGGCCGAGGCCGTCTCCGGCAAGGACCTGGGCAACCTCTTCGACACCTGGCTCTCCAGCCCCGGCAGGCCCCCGCTGCCCACCGACAAGCCGACGTCGCCCGCCGCCCGGCCCGCGGTGCCCTCGGCCACACCGGCCGCACCGCCCGTGGCCAAGCCCGCGCCACGGCCCGCGCCACCCGTGGCCAAGCCGGCGCCGCCGGTGCTCAAGCCCGCCCCGCCGGTGCTCAAGCCCGCCCCGCCGCTGGTGAAACCCCTGGTGCCGCTGGTCAAGCCCCTGGTGCCGCCGGGCAGGCCCGTCCCGCCGCTGTCCCGGCCGGGCCGGCCCTGACGGCCGTGACGGTCCGGGTCGGCTTGTCAGGGACACCCTCCGCGACGAGTAAGAATGTCGCGTGCTCTCCGATCTGTTCAGCCCCTCCGTCCAGCACTCGCTCGACCTCGCCGGGATCTTCGTTTTCGCCATCTCGGGCGCGCTGCTCGCCGTCCGCAAGAACTTCGACGTCTTCGGCATGGCGGTGCTGGCGGAGGTCACGGCCCTGGGCGGCGGACTGCTGCGGGACCTGATCATCGGAGCGGTGCCGCCCGCCGCCTTCACCGACCTCGGGTACTTCCTCACCCCGCTGGTCGCCACGGCGATCGTCTTCTTCCTGCACCCCGAGGTGGAGCGGATCACCAAGGCGGTGAACGTCTTCGACGCCGCCGGCCTCGGCCTCTTCTGCGTCGCGGGCACCGTCAAGGCCTACGGGCACGGGCTCGGCCTGACCTTCGCGGCGACGCTCGGGCTGGCCACGGCGGTCGGCGGCGGCGTGCTGCGCGACATCCTCGCCCACGAGGTGCCCTCGCTGCTGCGCTGGGACCGCGACCTGTACGCCGTGCCGGCCATGGTGGGCTCCACCATGGCCGCGCTGCTGATCCGCTACGACGCGCTCAACGTCTCCACCAGCATGCTCTCGGCCGCCACCGCGTTCGTCCTGCGCCTGCTGGCCATGCACTTCCACTGGCGGGCCCCGCGCGCCTGGCACCGGCGCAGCGCGGCGAGCGAGGATCCCGCCGCCGGATAGCCGTCGGGCGTAACGTTTCCGCCGCGCGGCCCGGCACCAGCGGCGCGGCACCATGGGGCCCCCGCACTCAGCCGGCGTCCCGGCCCAGCCAGGCCGCCAGCTGCCCGTACGCGTCCGCGCCCTGCGGGGCCGGGCGGACGGGCCCGAACGGGACGCCCTCCCCGCGCCGGTCGGCCGGCAGCGTCCGCCGCGCCCATGCGAGGGCGTACTCCGCGAGCTCCTGGTCGAGGGGGAGCGGGTGGCCCAGGGCACGGGAGAGGTCCCAGGTGTGGGTGACGGTCTCCAGCACGCAGCCGGAGGAGAGGTAGTCCCGGCCCGAGAGCTTCCCCCAGGGCAGGGTCAGCCGCGCGTCCAGCGTGGCGTCGTCCGCCCACGCCTTCTCGAACAGCGCCCGCGCCTGTGCGTAGGCGGCCGGCCAGCCGTCGTCCGGCACCGCCGCGGCGGGCTCGATGTCCACGTCCGCCCCGGTCCGGCCGAGCTCGGCCGCCGCCCGCACGCCGCCGACCAGGTGCGCGAGCAGGCCGCGCACGTCGAACTCCGCGCAGGGCGTGGGGTCGTCCAGCCGCCCGGCCGCCACCCGCGCGATGAGCGTGGTCAGCTGGTCGTGGGCGCGGGCGCAGAGGGGGCGGGGGTCGAGGGAGAGGGTGTCCACGGTGCTGCTCCTTGTCCGGAGTGGATCGGTCGGGATGCAGCTTCCCGGCATAAGTTGACACCTGCCGTCAGGTTTTCCGCGCTCTCCCGGCGAGGCCGTCCCCGGCGGCCTTCCCGGCCCGCGGCGGCATTCTTGATCACGTGAAATCCGACCGCCTGCTGTCGATACTCCTGCTGCTCCAGACCCGGGACCGGGTGAGCGCCGCCGAGCTCGCCAAGCGCCTGGAGGTGTCCGTACGCACCATCTACCGCGACGTCGAAGCCCTGTCCGCCTCCGGCGTGCCCGTCTACGCCGAGCGCGGCCGGCACGGCGGCATCGCGCTGCTGCCCGGCTACCGCACGGACGTCACCGGGCTCACCGCCGACGAGGCGCGCGCCCTCTTCGTCCTCGCCGCACAGGGCACGCACTCCGCCCTCGGCCTCGACGGGGCGCTCGGCTCCGCCCTGCGCAAGGTCATGGCCGCGCTGCCCGCCCCGCACCGGCCCGCCGCCGAGGCCACCAGCCGCCGCATCCTCGTCGACCCGGTCCGCTGGATGGCCGGCCCCGGACCGGCTGTCGACCTCGGCGAGCTGCACACCGCCGTCTTCACCGAGCGCCGGCTGCGGCTGCGCTACCGCCACAGCGGCGAGAGCGCGCCCAAGACGTACACCGTCGACCCCTACGGACTCGTCGCCAAGGCCGGCATCTGGTACCTCGTCGCCGACCGGCGGGCCCGGCCGCGGCTCTTCCGCGCCGACCGGGTCGTCGCCGTGACGCCCACCGACGAGACCGTGCGGCGACGGGCGGGAGTGGAACTGGCGGAGGTGTGGGAGGAGCTGCGCCGCGAGGTCGAGCAGCGCCGGGCCGACGTGCTGGTCACCGCGCGGGTGCGGCGCTCGCGCCTGGACATGTTCCTGCGCATCCTCGGCCACCGGCTCACCGGCCCGCCCTGCGACGGCGACCCGGCGACCGTCGAGCTCGCCCTCACCGATGCGCGGGAGGCCCGCTCTGTGCTGTCCTTCGGTCCCGACGTGGAGGTGATCTCGCCGCGGCCCGTGCGCGAGGACCTGGCCCGGATCGCGGCGGCGACCGCGGAACGCTATGCGGACGCCGGTGGTCCAGGGCCTGGAACGGCCGGTACCGGCCCGGCTCAGGGCTCGTAGAATCGTGCCCACCATGGCCTACCTCGACCACGCCGCCACCACCCCGATGCTTCCGGAGGCGGTGCAGGCGATGACCGCCCAGCTGCCCCTCGCCGGAAACGCCTCCTCGCTGCACGCCGCCGGCCGGCGCGCCCGCCGGACCGTCGAGGAGGCGCGCGAGTCGCTCGCCGCCTCGCTCGGCGCGCGCCCCAGCGAGGTGGTCTTCACCGCGGGCGGCACCGAAGCCGACAACCTGGCCGTCAAGGGCCTGTTCTGGGCACGCCGCGCCGCCGACCCGGCCCGTACGCGCGTCCTGGCCAGCCCGGTGGAGCACCACGCGGTGCTCGACGCCGTCGACTGGCTCGCCACCCACGAGGGCGCCACGGTGGAGTACCTGCCGGTGGACTCCTACGGCCGGGTGCACCCCGACGCGCTGCGCGAGGCGATAGCGCGCGAGCCGGGTGACGTCGCGCTGGCCACGGTGATGTGGGCCAACAACGAGATCGGCACGGTCATGCCGGTCGCCGCGCTGGCGGCGGTGGCGGCCGAGTTCGACGTGCCGCTGCACGCCGACGCGGTGCAGGCCTTCGGCCAGCTGGACGTGGACTTCGCCGCGTCGGGGCTGGCCGCCATGACCGTCAGCGGACACAAGATCGGCGGCCCGTACGGCATCGGCGCGCTGCTGCTGGGCCGCCAGTACGCGCCCGTACCGCTGCTGCACGGCGGCGGCCAGGAGCGGCACGTGCGCTCCGGGACGCTGGACGTGCCGGCCGTCGCCGCGTTCGCGGTCGCGGGCACGCTGGCCGCCGAGCGCCGCGAGGGCTTCGCGCGCGAGGTGGGCGCCCTGCGGGACCGGCTGGTGGCAGGCGTACGGGCGGCCGTGCCGGACGCCGTGCTGGGCGGCGACCCGGATCCGGCGGGCCGGCTGCCCGCCAACGCCCACTTCTCCTTCCCCGGCTGCGAGGGCGACTCGCTGCTGCTGCTGCTGGACGCCCAGGGCATCGAGTGCTCGACCGGTTCGGCCTGCACGGCCGGGGTGGCCCAGCCCAGCCACGTCGTCCTGGCCACCGGCACCGACCGCGACCTGGCCCGCGGCACCCTGCGCTTCTCCCTGGGCCACACCTCGACGGAGGCGGACGTCACCGCGCTCGTCGAGGCCATCGGCCCGGTCGTGGAACGGGCCCGGACGGCCGGGCTGAGCTAGCCGGGCCGAGCTAGGGCGTGGCCGGTGGGGTCCTGGCGGCCGCGCGCACGAGCGCCAGGTAGCGGTCCCAGTCCCAGTGCGGGCCGGGGTCGGTGTGGTCCGCGCCCGGCACCTCGGAGTGGGCGACGAGGTGGGTCCGGTCCACCGGGATCGCGTAGCGCGCGCAGATCCCGGCCGTGAGCCGGGCCGATGCCGCGTACATCGCGTCCGTGAAGTCGCCGGGCCGGTCCACGTAGCCCTCGTGCTCGATCCCGACGCTGCGCTCGTTGAACCGGCGGTTGCCGGAGTGGAAGGCGACGTCCAGCTCGCGGACGGTCTGCGCGACGTGCCCGTCCCCGCGCACGACGTAGTGCGCGGCGGCCCGGTGCAGGGGATCGCGGAAGACCCGCAGGGCGTCGTGGTAGCTGCCCTGGACCACGTGGACGACGACCCGGTCGACCGTGTAGTCGGCCGGCCGGTCCGCCCACCGCCAGTTCGCCGACGACGCGGCGACCCACTCGGCGCCCGCGTGGTCGGTCTCGCCGTCCGTGCGCGGCCTCTCCCGGCCGGTGGTCCGCCACCACCAGCGCGCGAGCTCGTCCCGCCCCGCGTATCCGGCCGCGCCCGCGGCGGCGGCCGCCAGGGCGCCGCCGGTCAGCAGCTCTCGTCGGCCGATACGTTTCTGCGCCACCTGTGTCCCTGCCCCCTGCTCCTTGTCCCCTGCTCCCTGCCCCCTGGGTCCGCCCCGACCCGAAGGCTAGGCCACCCCGTACCCTGGGAGGGCTATGACTGACTTCCCCGGTGCACCTTCAGGCCCTCGCGACGGCCGTCGCCTCCGTGTGCTCGCCGCCATGTCCGGCGGCGTCGACTCCGCCGTCGCCGCGGCGCGGGCCGCCGAAGCCGGTCACGACGTGACCGGCGTGCACCTCGCGCTGTCCGCGAACCCGCAGTCGTTCCGCACCGGCGCGCGCGGCTGCTGCACCATCGAGGACTCGCGCGACGCCCGCCGCGCCGCCGACGTCATCGGCATCCCCTTCTACTGCTGGGACCTGGCCGAGCGCTTCCGCGAGGACGTCGTCGAGGACTTCGTCGCCGAGTACGAGGCCGGGCGCACCCCCAACCCCTGCCTGCGCTGCAACGAGAAGATCAAGTTCGCGGCGCTGCTGGACAAGGCCCTCGCCCTGGGCTTCGACGCGGTGTGCACCGGGCACTACGCGACGGTCGTGGTGAACGAGGACGGCACGCGCGAGCTGCACCGCGCCAGCGACATGGCCAAGGACCAGTCCTATGTGCTGGGCGTGCTGGACGAGAAGCAGCTGGCGCACGCGATGTTCCCGCTGGGCGACACGCTCACCACCAAGGAGGAGATCCGCGCGGAGGCCGAGCGCCGCGGGCTCGCGGTGGCGAAGAAGCCCGACAGTCACGACATCTGCTTCATCGCCGACGGCGACACCCAGGGCTTCCTGGCCAAGCGCCTGGGCAAGGCCGAGGGCGACATCGTCGACGAGGCGGGCAACAGGCTGGGCACCCACGAGGGCGCGTACGGTTTCACCATCGGCCAGCGCAAGGGCCTGCGCATCGGCCACCCGGCCCCGGACGGCAAGCCGCGCTACGTCCTGGACATCTCGCCGGTGAACAACACAGTGACGGTGGGCCCGGTGGAGGCCCTGGACGTCACCGCCCTGACCGCGATCAAGCCACGCTGGTGCGGGGTGGCCCCGCAGGGCCCCGGCACCTACACGGCCCAGCTGCGCGCCCACGGCGGCGAGACCGAGGTGACGGCGGAGCTGGTGGACGGCCCGGAGCTGCGGGTCCGCTTCACCGAGCCGGTCCGGGGCGTGGCCCCCGGCCAGGCGATCGTCCTCTACGACGGCACGCGCGTGGTGGGCTCGGCGACGATCGCGACGACGGAGCGGGCCGCGGCCTCGGCCCGCACCGCCTGACGGCTCAGCTCCGGACCGTGCGCGTCACGCTCGAGACCTCGCAGCGGACCGTGCCCGAGCTGCCCGCCTTGGGCACGAACGGCTGGGAGACGTCCAGCGTGTCCGTCTTCCCCGGGCCCACGAACGGGATCGAGGGGAAGCGGGTGCCCAGCAGGGCGCGGTCCGGGCCGTAGAACTTCACCGTCAGGCGGTAGTCGTACTTCAGCACGCTGCTGCTGTTCGTGGCCTGGAGCTTCGCCGTGATGCCGAGGCGCTCGGTGTACTCGCAGCCCAGGATCTTGATGTCGCGCATGGCGCTGTTGCTGCTGCCGCCGCCCGAGCCGATGGTGGTCGAGCCGCCGCTGGTGGTGGAGTCCCCCGACGTGCCGGACGAGGTGGTGCCGCCACTCGTGGTGCCGCCCGTCGTCGAGCCGCCGATCGAGCTGCTGTCGCCCCCGGTGCTGCCGCCCGAGGTGGAGGAGGAACCGCCCGAGGAGGAGCTGCTGCTGTGGCTGGAACCGCCGCCGCCGAAGCAGCTGCCGCCGTGGCTGCCGCGTGCGCCGGTCAGGGTGACCACGACGATTCCGAAGACCGCGGCCGCGCGGACATGACGAAGCTTCACGCTGAGAACTCCCCCGATATTTGTGGCTGGATTTCGCCGCCAATTGACGAGCGCACGTCAGGCTAACAACGCTCTTACATGACGCCAAATCCCCAGTTGAGCCCGGCTATTTCTGTGACAAGGCCGCGACAGAACGGGCCCGGAACCGGTACAGGGCACCGTCGTAATCGGGTCAATGGCTGTCAATGACCGAATTGCCCGAGGGGCCGGGGATCCTCGGATCCCCGGCCCCTCGGTCCCGGCCGGGTTCGGCCGTGTCCGGTCGCTCGGCCCTGTTCAGCCGGTCGTCCGGGCCACCTTGACGACCTCGCACTTCGCGGCGCTGGTCGAGGTGCCCGACTTGGCGGTGTAGGGGGCCGTGACGTCACCGGTGTCCATGCGGCCGGGGCGGACGAAGGGGAAGCTCGCGCTCTTGGTGGCCAGCGGGGTGCCCTCGGGAGCCGTGAGCTTCACGGTGACGTCGTAGCTGTACGTCGTCGTCGGGTTGTTGTTGATGACGCTCAGCTTGGCCGTGATGCCCTGCTTCTCGACGTAGCCGCACTCGGCGACCTCGACGTCCTTCATGGCCTCGCGGGCGTCGTCGGCCGCGCTCGTGGCGCTGCCGGCCGTGGGCGAACTGTCCGCGCCGGACGCGGAGTCCTTCTCGCCCTGACCGCCGCCGCACCCGCTGGTTCCGGTGAGGACGGCAATGACGAATCCGGAGACGACGGCGGTGCGGATACGGCGAATCTTCACTATGGCTGCTCTCGATGAAATCGCTTGGAATAACGCCGGTTTTCGACGCCAACGGCAAGTCCGCGCCACGTTAGACAACGTCTCCACCGTCCGCCATACCGCCGGTAACACCGTGACGGAGTCGCGACCAAACAGATCCCGGAACATGATCAGAGATAGCCGAAATCGGTTTATTGCGTCCGGCTCACGCACAAGGGGTGGAAAATCGGCCCGCCCCACGGGAGTCCGCGGGCCCGCGGTGGGGCAAGCTGGGGGGCATGGCAACACATCTGATCACCGGTTCGGGTTCGGGCATCGGCGAGGCGGTCGCCCAGCGGCTGCACGAGCGCGGCGACGAACTCTGGCTCGTGGCGCGGGACGCCGGCCGGGCCAAGGAGCTGGCCGCCCGCTTCCCCGGCGCCCACACGCTCGTCGCGGACCTCGCCAACCCCGACCGCCTCTCCTGGGCGCTCAGCCACCAGACCCTGCCCGACCGCCTCGACTCGCTGCTGCACATCGCGGGCGTCTCCGACCTCGGCAAGGTCGGGGAACTGACCACCAAGACCTGGAACCGCACGCTCGCGGTCAACCTCGTCACGCCGGCGGAGCTCACCCGCCTGGTGCTCCCGCAGCTGCGCCTGTCCCGGGGCCACGTGGTCTTCCTCAACTCCGGCGCGGGGCTGAACGCGCGCGGCGAGTGGGGCGCGTACGCGGCGAGCAAGCACGGGCTGAAGGCCCTGGCCGACTCCCTGCGCGACGAGGAGCACACCAACGGCGTCCGCGTCACCAGCGTCTACCCCGGGCGGGTGGCCACCCCCATGCAGGCGGACGTGCAGCGGCAGGAGGGCAAGGAGTACACGCCGCAGAAGTGGATCGACCCCTCCTCGGTCGCCACGAGCGTGCTGTTCGCGCTCGACCTGCCGCGCGACGCGGAGGTCCACGACCTGTCCGTGCGGCCCGGCCACTCGGGGAGCTGAGGGGCGGCCCGCCGGTCTCGTACCCTTCCTGGGTGAGCGAGAAGAACAAGGCGATGTGGGGCACCGGCACCGCGACCGGCGTCGGTTCGATGCCGGGGACGGACGCCCGGGAGGCCGCGAAGACCGTCACCGGCTCGCTGGAGGCGCTGCCGTACCTGCCGGAGCTGCCCGCGCGCGGGCCGGGCGCCGACATGATCGGCCGGACCGCCGGAATGCTGGTGGAGGTCTTCGCCCATGTGGAGCCCAGCGGCTGGCGCATCAGCGACCGGCCCGGACGCGACACCCGCCGCGCCCGCTCCTGGCTGGGGGAGGACCTGGACGCCCTCGAGGAGTTCACCCAGGGCTACCGGGGCCCGCTGAAGGTCTCGGCCGTCGGCCCCTGGACCCTCGCCGCCGCCCTGGAGCTGCGCGGCGGCGAGGCGGCGCTGAGCGACGCCGGCGCCTGCCGCGACCTGGCCGCCTCCCTCGCGGAGGGCCTGCGGGCGCACCTGGCCGAGGTCCGCCGCCGGGTGCCGGGGGCGCGGGTCGTGCTGCAGCTGGACGAGCCCTCGCTGCCCGCCGTGCTGCGCGGGCAGATCCGCTCGGCCAGCGGCTACCGCACCTACCGGGCCGTGGACCGGGCCGTGGTCGAGGGCGCGCTCCGGGACCTGGTCGCGGTCGCCGAGGAGGGCGAGGGCGGGGCGCTCGTCGTGCACTCGTGCGCTCCCGGCGTGCCGTTCGCGCTGCTGCGGCGCGCGGGCGTCGCCGGAGTGTCGTTCGATTTCTCGCTGCTCACCGAGCGTGAGGACGATGCGATCGGTGAGGCGGTCGAGGCCGGCACCACCCTGTTCGCGGGCGTGGTGCCCGGCGTGGACGGCCCATTGTCGGACCCTGCCGGTAGCGTCATGGGTGTCAGGACGCTGTGGCGCAGGCTGGGGCTGTCGCCGGGGGCTCTCGCCGAGTCCGTGGTGGTCACCCCGTCCTGCGGGCTCGCGGGCGCTTCGCCCGCATATGCCCGTACGGCCCTCGCCCACTGCGTCCGGGCCGCGAAATCACTTGCGGACAACCCTGAGTGACGGCGCTCATGGAGCAACGGGAGGACGAGACGGTGGCTGTCGAACGGCAAGGCGCGGGCGCCCCGGCGGCGGGGGACGCGGTTCCCGCCGCGGCGCACGAGAAGCACGCTCTGCTGGCCGAGCAGGTCGAGGAGCACCGCTTCCGGTACTACGTGAAGGACGCCCCCGTCATCAGTGACGCGGAGTTCGACAAGCTCCTGCGCTCCCTCGAGCGGCTCGAGGAGGAGTACCCGGAGCTGCGCACGCCGGACTCGCCCACCCAGAAGGTCGCGGGGCAGTACGAGACCGAGTTCGCGGAGGTGGCGCACCGCGAGCGCATGCTCTCCCTCGACAACGCCTTCGACGACGAGGAGCTGGCCGCCTGGGCCGACCGCGTCGCCCGTGAGGTCGGCGAGGGCACCGCGTACCACTTCCTGTGCGAGCTGAAGGTCGACGGCCTCGCCGTCAACCTCACCTACGAGCACGGGCGCCTGACCCGCGCCGCCACCCGCGGCGACGGCCGCACCGGCGAGGACATCACGCCCAACGTCCGCACCATCACCGAGATCCCCGACCGCCTCAAGGGCGACCGCATCCCGCCCCTGGTCGAGGTGCGCGGCGAGGTCTACTTCCCGATGGAGAAGTTCGAGGAGCTCAACGCCCGCCTGGTGGAGGCCGGCAAGCCGCCGTTCGCCAACCCGCGCAACGCCGCCGCCGGCTCCCTGCGCCAGAAGGACCCGCGCGTCACCGCCACCCGCCCGCTGCACATGGTCGTGCACGGCGTCGGTGCCCGCGAGGGCTTCGACATCGACTGCCAGTCGCAGGCCTACGAACTGCTGCGCGAGTGGGGCCTGCCCACGGCCGCGCACGCCGAGGTCGTCGGCTCCCTGGCCGGCGTGCGCAAGTTCATCGCCCACTACGGCGACCCGGACGTGCGCCACTCGATGGAGCACGAGATCGACGGCGTCGTCGTCAAGCTCGACGAGATCCCCCTGCAGGGCCGCCTCGGCTCCACCTCGCGCGCCCCGCGCTGGGCACTCGCCTGGAAGTACCCGCCGGAGGAGGTCAACACCAAGCTGGTGGACATCCGCGTCGGCGTCGGCCGCACCGGCCGGGTCACGCCGTACGCGGTCGTCGAGCCGGTGACGGTCGCGGGCTCCGAGGTCGAGTTCGCCACCCTGCACAACCAGGACGTGGTCAAGGCCAAGGGCGTGCTCATCGGCGACACCGTCGTGCTGCGCAAGGCGGGCGACGTCATCCCCGAGATCCTGGGCCCGGTGGCCGGCCTGCGGGACGGCACCGAACGGGAGTTCGTGATGCCCGCGCGGTGCCCGGAGTGCGACGCGGAGCTGCGCCCGATGAAGGAGGGCGACATCGACCTCCGCTGCCCCAACGCCCGCGCCTGCCCTGCCCAGATCCGCGAGCGGCTGTTCTATCTGGCCGGCCGCAAGTGCCTCGACATCGAGAACTTCGGCTACGTCGCGGCCGCCGCCCTCACCCAGCCCGTCGAGCCCGCCGAGCCGCCGCTGCGCAACGAGGCCGACCTGTTCGACCTGACCGTCGAACAGCTGCTGCCCATCAAGTCCTACGTCCGCGACCCCGACAGCGGCCTGCCCAAGCGGGACCCGGAGACGGGCGAGGAGAAGATCGTCACCTTCTTCGCCAATCAGAAGGGTGAACCGAAGAAGAACACCCTGGCCATGCTGGCGAACATCGAGGCGGCCAAGCAGCGCCCGCTCTCCCGCATCCTCACCGGCCTGTCGATCCGTCACGTCGGCCCGGTCGCGGCAGTCGATCTCGCGCGTGAGTTCCGGTCGCTGGACCGGCTCGCGGAGGCCTCGCTGGAGGAGCTGATCGCGGTCGAGGGGATCGCCGAGGCGACCGCGGTCTCGATCCGTGAGTGGTTCGCCGAGGACTGGCACCGCGAGATCATCGAGAAGTGGAAAGCCGCCGGCGTCCGGATGGAGGAGGAGGTCGGCAAGGACGAGGGCCCGCGTCCGCTGGCCGGACTGACCGTCGTCGTCACCGGAACCCTCTCCGGCTACACGCGCGACGCCGCCAAGGAGGCGCTGCAGCAGCAGGGCGCGAAGGTGACCGGATCGGTGTCGAAGAAGACCGACTTCGTGGTCGTCGGCGACAACCCCGGTTCGAAGTTCGACAAGGCGATGCAACTGAAGGTCCCGGTCCTGGAAGAGGACGGCTTCGCCGTACTCCTGAACGAGGGCCCCGAGGCGGCGCGCGCGGCGGCCGTGCCCCAGGAGGACACCCCCGTGGAGTAATGCCCGCATAGTCAGTGGGCATTACCCCTACAGCGCATAGCAGATGGCCGCGGACGGCCGGATCGCATTGGGGCAACCACCGCCGATCGCTGCCCGCCGTAGCCTTCTGCGGCCTACTGTTGAGATGTGCGCCTGCCGTGGCGCGGGCACCGCCGGCTGTGAGAGGGACGGGCATGAAACCCACCGACAGCGCCGAACCGGAATCACGGCTGCGCCGGCTCTCCCCGCCCGCGCTGCCGACGGTCTGTCTGGCCTCGGCCGCACTGGCGCTCCTCGCCGGCACCTGGCACGCCATCGGCTCCGGCAGGGCGCTGTTCCCCGGCCAGGCCGTCGGCTGGTCGCTGGCGGCCCTCACCGCGCTCATCGTCGTCCATCTCGTCGCCCTGGGACGCGACCGCTGGTGGGGCGGCACCGGCTCCGGTGCCGCCCTCACCCTGGCCGTCCTGCTGCTCTACGGCTGGCTCCCGGCCGTACTGATCAGCATCGCCGTCGTCACCCTCGTGGCCGCCGCCCGGCGCCACCGCTGGCGACAGGCCTTACTCCACGGCGCGGTCGACATCCTCGGCATCGCCGCCGCCGGCCTGGCCCTCCTCGCCGTGGGCGTGAGCGCCTCCGTCGAGGACCCCTGGCTGCCCGACACCTGGCGGCTCGCCGCCGTCCCCCGGATCGCCCTTGCGGCCTTCTGCTACCTCGCCGTCACCCGAGCCCTGCTCTGGTACTCCATGGCCCCACGCGCCTCGCTCGCCAGCATCGCCCGCACCGCCCTCGTGCGGCAGGCCCTCGTGGGCATCGCCCTGCTCGGCATCGCCCCGCTCATCGCCGTCGTCGCCGACCACTCGCCCCTGCTGCTCCCGCTCTTCGCGGTGCCCCTCATCGCCCTCGACTCCACCCTGTGGATCGCCCGCGCCCGCGCCGAGGAACAGCTGCGCGACCCCCTCACCGGCCTGCCCAACCGCCAGTGGCTGCTCGAACGCACCTGGACCGCCCTCGACGAAGCCGAACAGGCGGGCGAACGGGCCGCGCTCGTCCTCATCGACCTCGACCGCTTCCGGTCCGTCAACGACACCCTCGGCCACCTCGCCGGCGACCGGCTGCTGCTGCAGATCGCCGAGCGGCTGCGGCTGGCCCTGCCGCGCGACGCGGAGGCCGCCCGGCTCGGCGGCGACGAGTTCGCCGTCCTGCTGCCCACCGCCGACTCCCTCACCAGCGCCCAGCGCGTGGCCCGCGCCCTCGTCGCCGACCTCGGCTCGCCCCTCGACCTCGACGGCCTCACCCTCGTCCTCGAGGCCAGCGCCGGCGTCGCCGTCTACCCCGACCACGCCCTCGACGCCGAGGGCCTGCTGCGCCGCGCCGACGTGGCGATGTACCAGGCCAAGCGCGACCGCAGCGGAGTCGAGGTCTACGAGGCCCGCCGCGACGGCAACACCCCCGACCGGCTCGGCCTGCTGGGCGACCTGCGCCGCGCCCTGGACGCCGGCGAGGTCGAGCTGCACTACCAGCCCAAGGTCGGCTTCGACGGCCATGTGGAAGGGCTCGAGGCCCTCGTGCGCTGGGTCCACCCCGAGCGCGGCCGGGTCTCGCCCGACGAGTTCATCGCGATAGCGGAATCCTCCGGCCTGATGCCCCGGCTGACCGAATACGTCCTGGAGACCGCGCTGTGCCAGGTGGCCAAGTGGCGGGCCATGGGCCTGGAGGTGCCGGTCGCCGTCAACGTGTCGCCGCGCGACGTTCACACTCCCGGGTTCGCCGGATCGGTGGCCGCCCGGCTCGCCCGGCACGGCGTCCCCCCGGGGGCGCTGCAGCTGGAGATAACCGAGCACGTCCTGCTCGAGGACCCGCAGCGGGCCGCGGACACGCTCGCGGGCCTCACCGGCCACGGCGTGAAGATGTCCCTCGACGACTTCGGCACCGGCTATTCGTCCCTGGTCCACCTGCGCAGGCTGCCGGTCAGCGAGCTCAAGATCGACCGTTCCTTCGTCGCCCGGCTGGCGATCGACAACGAGGACGCCGAGATCGTCCGCTGCACCCTCGACCTTGCCCATTCCCTGGGCCTGCTCGTCGTCGCCGAGGGCGTGGAGGACGACGAGACCTGGGAGCGGCTGCGCGACCTGGGCTGCGACGCCGTCCAGGGCTGGCTGGTGGCCGCCGCGATGCCCCCGGACGAGACCACGGCGTGGCTGCGGCTGCGCAGCGAGTCCGGCTGGCACCGGCCGCTTCCCACCGGGGCCGCGGCGGAGGAGGACGCGGCGGATCAGCCGGTGACCTAGGCGGTCGGCCCCCTCTCCTCACGCTCCTCCCGCCGGTCCGGCACCGCCGCGCACCGCCGTCGTGGCCGGGCGCCGTCGCGGCGGGGGAGGCGCCCCGAAACGACCCCCGAGCCCGGCGGCAGAGAAACCGTTTCGCAGGCACGGTCGCCGGAGCCATAGGATTGGGGCGAAACCTGTACACCCAATCCACCCACCCTTGAGGATCGCTGCATGCCTGGCATCACGCGCGAGGAGGTCGCTCACCTCGCCCGGCTGTCACGTCTGGAGCTGAAGGCCGAAGAGCTCGACCACTTCGCCGAACAGCTCGACGTGATCATCGGCGCGGTCGCCCGCGTTTCCGATGTGGCCGACGAGGACGTACCGCCGACCTCCCACCCGCTGCCCCTGACCAACGTCATGCGATCGGACGACGTCCGTCCGTCGCTGACCCCCCAGGAGGCGCTCTCCGGCGCCCCCGCCCAGGAGCAGCAGCGTTTCAAGGTGCCGCAGATCCTGGGGGAGGACTGACCACGATGGCAGATCTGATCAAGCTCACCGCCGCCGAGATCGCGGCCAAGGTCGCCTCCGGCGAGCTCACGGCCGTCGAGGTCACCGAGGCCCACCTGGCGCGCATCGACGCCGTCGACGAGAAGGTCCACGCCTTCCTGCACGTCGACCGCGAGGGCGCGCTCGCCCAGGCCCGCGAGGTCGACGCCAAGCGCGAGCGCGGCGAGAAGCTCGGCCCGCTGGCCGGTGTCCCGCTGGCGCTGAAGGACATCTTCACCACCAAGGGCGTCCCCACCACCGTCGGCTCCAAGATCCTCGAAGGCTGGATCCCGCCGTACGACGCGACGCTCACCAAGCGCCTGAAGGACGCCGACGTCGTCATCCTCGGCAAGACCAACATGGACGAGTTCGCCATGGGGTCCTCCACCGAGAACAGCGCCTACGGCCCCACCGGCAACCCCTGGGACCTCACCCGGATCCCCGGCGGCTCCGGCGGCGGTTCCTCCGCCGCGCTCGCCGCCTTCCAGGCCCCCCTGGCCATCGGCACGGACACCGGCGGCTCCATCCGCCAGCCCGCCGCCGTCACCGGCACCGTCGGCGTCAAGCCGACCTACGGCGCGGTCTCCCGCTACGGCATGGTCGCCTTCTCCTCCTCCCTCGACCAGGGCGGTCCCTGCGCCCGCACGGTCCTGGACGCGGCCCTGCTGCACGAGGTCATCGCCGGCCACGACCCGCTGGACTCCACCTCCATCGACGCCCCGGTCCCGCCGGTCGTCGAGGCGGCCCGCAACGGCTCCGTCGCCGGCATGCGCGTCGGCGTCGTCAAGCAGTTCCGCGGCGAGGGCTACCAGGCCGGTGTCATCCAGCGCTTCGACGAGGCCGTGGAGCTCCTCAAGGAGCTGGGCGCGGAGATCGTCGAGCTGGACTGCCCGTCCTTCGACCTGGCGCTGGCCGCGTACTACCTGATCGCGCCGTCCGAGTGCTCCTCGAACCTGGCCCGCTTCGACGCCATGCGCTACGGCCTGCGGGTCGGCGACGACGGCACGCGGTCCGCCGAGGACGTCACGGCCATGACCCGCGAGGCCGGCTTCGGCCCCGAGGTCAAGCGCCGCGTCATGCTCGGCACCTACGCGCTGAGCTCCGGCTACTACGACGCGTACTACGGCTCCGCGCAGAAGGTGCGCACCCTCATCTCGCGCGACTTCGACACGTCGTTCGAGCAGGTCGACGTGATCGTCTCGCCGACCACGCCGACCACCGCCTTCGCGATCGGCGAGCGCGCCGACGACCCGATGGCGATGTACCTCGCGGACCTGTGCACCATCCCGACCAACCTGGCGGGCAACGCGGCCATGTCGCTGCCGTGCGGCCTCGCCCCGGAGGACGGGCTGCCGGTCGGTCTGCAGATCATCGCTCCCGCCATGAAGGACGACCGGCTCTACAAGGTCGGTGCCGCGGTCGAGGCCGCGTTCACCGAGCGCTGGGGCCACCCGATTCTCGAGGAGGCACCGGCCCTGTGAGCACCGAGCAGAGCAAGAAGAGCGCGCTGAGCAAGGCCAAGGGCTTCAAGAAGTCCAAGGCCGGCACGTATCTGTCCATCGGCACCACGCTGTTCGGCGCGGTGAGCGTCATCAAGCAGGCGAAGAAGGCCCGCGGCGAGCAGGACACCCTGCAGCTCGTCGACGCGGTCGTCTCCGCCGCCGCCATCGCCACCGGCGTCGCCCTGCTCGTCCGCGAGCTGCGCCGCATGAACAGCGACGACGTCCTCGCGGGCTGAGCCGGGACTGAGAGGTTAGTTTTCCGTGACCGTCACTGAACTGGTGTCGTACGAGGAGGCGCTTGCCACCTACGAGCCCGTCATGGGGCTCGAGGTGCACGTCGAGCTCGGCACCAAGACCAAGATGTTCTGCGGGTGCTCCACCGAGCTGGGCGCCGAGCCCAACTCGCAGACCTGCCCCACCTGCCTCGGCCTGCCCGGCTCCCTCCCGGTCGTCAACGCCGTCGGCGTCGAGTCGGCCGTGAAGATCGGCCTGGCGCTGCACTGCGAGATCGCCGAGTGGTGCCGCTTCGCCCGGAAGAACTACTTCTATCCGGACATGCCGAAGAACTTCCAGACCTCCCAGTACGACGAGCCCATCGCCTTCAACGGCTACCTGGACGTCCAGCTGGAGGACGGCGAGGTCTTCCGCGTGGAGATCGAGCGCGCCCACATGGAGGAGGACACCGGCAAGTCCACGCACGTGGGCGGCGCCACCGGCCGCATCCACGGCGCGTCCCACTCCCTGCTGGACTACAACCGCGCGGGCATCCCGCTCATCGAGATCGTCACCAAGCCGATCACCGGTGCGGGCGAGCGCGCCCCCGAGGTCGCCAAGGCGTACGTCGCCGAGCTGCGCGAGCTCATCCGGGCGCTGGGCGTCTCCGAGGCCCGCATGGAGATGGGCCAGATGCGCTGCGACGTCAACCTCTCGCTGATGCCCAAGGGCAGCGAGAAGTTCGGCACCCGCTCCGAGACGAAGAACGTCAACTCGCTGCGCTCGGTCGAGCGGGCGGCGCGCTTCGAGATCCAGCGGCACGCGGCCGTGCTGTCCTCCGGCGGCTCGATCGTGCAGGAGACCCGGCACTTCCACGAGGAGGACGGCTCCACGACGTCGGGCCGGATCAAGGAAGAGGCCGAGGACTACCGCTACTTCCCCGAGCCGGACCTGGTGCCGGTGGCCCCCTCCCGCGAGTGGGTCGAGGAGCTGCGGGCGACCCTGCCCGAGCTGCCGCGCGTGCGCCGCAACCGGCTGCGCGAGGAGTGGGGCGTCTCGGCGCACGACATGCAGTCGATCCTCAACGCGGGTGCCGTCGACCTGATCGTCGCCACCATCGAGGCCGGCGCGGACGCCGCCTCGGCCCGCAAGTGGTGGATGGGCGAGCTGTCGCGCCGGGCCAACGAGGCCGGCACCGACCTGGCCGCGATGGAGATCACGCCCGAGCAGGTCGCCCGGGTGTGCGCGCTGGTCGCGGAGGGTTCCCTCAACGACAAGCTGGCCCGCCAGGTCATCGAGGGTGTGCTCGCGGGTGAGGGCGCCCCGGACGAGGTCGTCGACAAGCGCGGCCTGAAGGTCGTCTCCGACGAGGGCGCGCTGGGCACGGCCGTCGACGAGGCCATCGCGGCCAACGCGGCGATCGCCGACAAGATCCGGGCCGGCAAGGTCGCGGCGGCGGGCGCGCTCGTCGGCGCGGTCATGAAGGCCACGCGGGGCCAGGCGGACGCCGCGCGCGTGCGCGAGCTGATCCTGGAGAAGCTGGGCGTCGAGGGCTGATCCCTCGCCGCCGGCGGTACGGAACGATGACCGCCCCCCTTGTGGGGGGCGGTCATCGTCGTATGTTGACGGCAACCGGCCCGGCGGGCGGGCCGAGTCGGCCGAGATTTGCCGGTACGTACCCCATGCGGGGAAACGGTCCGGCATGATCGCGGCAGCGGGCCTGTCAGGAGTGCCCGCACGCGAGGTATGGGGGTTGAAATGCGACGGTTGAGCAGAGGGCTGGCGGCGGCCCTGCTGGCGGGGGCCGGGCTGGCGGCGGCGCTGCCGGCGGGGACGGCCGTGGCGGCGGGCCCGGCGACGGCGGGGACGGCCGTGACGAGCTGCGGCGTCGACTGGGGGAGCCTGCCGAAGGTCAGCACGGACAGCAGGTACAAGCCGCTCAGGGACATCAGGACCGGCACCCACGAGTGCTACGACCGCATGGTCTTCGACACCCTGGGTCCGGACACCGGCGCCCCGATCGGCTACCACGTGCGGTACGTCGACCAGCTGCGGCAGGACGGCTCGGGGGAGGTCATCCCCGTCGGCGGCGGGGCGATCCTCGAGGTCCGGGTGGCGGCGCCCAGCTACGACCCGGAGACCGGCCAGGCCACCTACGACGGCAAGGTGCGGCAGCCGCTGCCGGGCGTGGACATCACCGGCTACCGGACGTTCCGGGACACCCGCTACGGCGGCAGCTTCGAGGGCGACACCCAGGTCGGCCTGGGCGTCCGGGCGAAGCTTCCGTTCCGGGTCTTCCAGGTGGGCAACCGCGTCGTGGTGGACGTCGCCCACAGCTGGCGCGGCTTCCACTGACCTGCGGCAGACGCGCGGGCCGGTGGAACGGCCGGCCCGCGCCGGCGCGGCGGCACGGCCTGACGACAACATTCCGCATCTCTGTGGCTTAACCCACAAACAGGACAAAAGATCTTATCCTGCTGTCACAGTAGGGCGACAGGGGCCCCTCGAGGGCCCCTCTGCCCAGTAGCCCAGCGGTCGGAAGACGGGTCATTTCCCGGCGAGATCGACGCGATACCCGGGAAGCAGGTTATGACCTCACTTGCCCGGTGGTGCCTGCGCCGCCGCTTCGCCGTGATCATCCTGTGGCTCGTCGCCCTCGCGGGCACCACGGCCGCCGCCACTCTGGCCGGCCAGGCCTACTCCAACGACTACGGCGTCCCCGGCACCGAGGCCGCCCGCGCCACCGCGCTCCTCGAGAGGGCCTTCCCCGGCCAGGGCGGCGACGACAGGATCGTCTGGCACACCGACCAGGGCACCGTCACCGCCTCCGACGTCGAGCGGCGCATGACCGGCGTGCTGCGCGAGGTCGAGGCCCTGCCCGGCGTCGAGTCCGTCAGCGGCCCCTACGGCGCCGACGGCGCCACCCGGATCAGCCAGGACCGGCAGACCGCCTACGCCTCCGTGACCTTCGAGGGCCCCGGCGCCCCGGACAAGGCCAAGGTCGCCAAGGTCGTCGAGACCGCCCGCGCGGCGGCCGGCGACGACCTCAAGGTCGCCCTCGGCGGCACCTCCGTCGCCGGCACCGAGACCTCGAGCGGCCACCTCAGCGAGATCATCGGCGTGGCCGTGGCAGCCGTGGTCCTCTTCGTCGTCTTCGGCTCGCTCGCCGCCAGCCTGCTGCCCATAGCGACCGCCCTCGTCGGCGTGGGCACCGCCGCCATGGGCACGGTGCTGCTCGGCCACGTCATCAAGGTCGCCGACTTCGCCCCCATGCTGGGCACCCTCATCGGCCTCGGCGTGGGCATCGACTACGCCCTGTTCATCGTCACCCGGCACCGCAAGGGACTGCGCCAGGGCCTGCCCGTGGCCCTGGCCGCCGAGCGGGCCGTGGCCACCACCGGGCGCGCCGTGGTCTTCGCGGGCGGCACGGTGTGCGTGGCCCTGCTGGGCATGATCGTCCTGCGCCTGAACTTCCTCACCGGAGTGGCGATCGCCGCCTCCCTGACCGTCGTCCTGACGGTCGCCGCGTCCGTCACCCTGCTGCCCGCCCTGCTGGGCCTCATCGGCAACCGCGCCCTCAGCCGCCGCGAGCGCCGCAGCCTGGCTCTCTCCGGCCCCCGCCCGGAGACCCCCACGGGGCTGGCCGCCCGCTGGTCGGCGTTCGTCGAGCGACACCCCAAGCTGCTGGGCACCGCGGCCGCCGCCGTCATGCTGACGCTCGCCCTGCCGGCCCTCTCCCTCCACCTGGGCACCTCCGACCAGGGCACCAACCCGGCCACGTCCACCACCCGCCAGGCCTACGACCTGCTCGAGCGGGGCTTCGGGCCCGGCGTCAACGGGCCCCTCACGCTCGTGGCCCCCCTCGACAGCGCCGCGGACCGGCTGGCCTTCAACCGGCTGCCCGACACCCTGAGCCACACCCAGGGCGTCGCCTCCGTCACCCCCTCCACGATGAACGGCAGCGGCGACACCGGCGTCATCACCGTCGTCCCCACCACCTCGCCGCAGTCCGGCGCCACCAGCGACCTCGTCGACCACCTGCGCGCGAGCGTCCTGCCGAAGGCCACCGGAGCCGGCGGTCCCGACGTCCTCGTCGGCGGCATGACCGCCGGCTACGACGACTTCGCCGATGTCATCCTCGGCAAGCTGCCGCTGTTCGTCGGCACCGTCGTCGGCCTGGGCTGCGTGCTGCTCCTGCTGGCCTTCCGCAGCATCGGCATACCGCTGAAGGCCGCGGCCATGAACATGGCGGCCGTCGCCTCCTCCTTCGGCATCGTCGTCGCGATCTTCCAGTGGGGCTGGGGCAGCGAGCTGCTCGGCCTGGGCGGCGCCGGCCCGATCGAGCCGTTCCTGCCGGTGGTCATGGTCTCGGTGCTGTTCGGGCTGTCCATGGACTACCAGGTCTTCCTGGTCAGCCGGATGTACGAGGAGTGGCTGGCCACCCGCGACAACACCAGGGCGGTACGGGTGGGCCTGGCCGAGACCAGCCGAGTGATCAACTCCGCGGCGATCATCATGATCTCGGTCTTCCTGGCCTTCGTGCTCAGCGGCGACCGGGTGATCGCGATGTTCGGCATCGGCCTGGCCGCGGCCGTCGCGCTGGACGCGTTCGTGCTGCGCACGCTGCTGGTCCCCGCGCTGATGCACATGCTGGGCGGCGCCAACTGGTGGCTGCCGGCCTGGCTGGAGCGGGTGCTCCCGCGCATCAGCATCGAGCCGGGCGAGGACCCGGTGCCGGGGCCGGCGTCGACGCCGGCGTCCGTGCCGGTGTCCGCGCTGCGGACGGAGGCCCGTACCGGCGAGGTACGGGACGGCTCGCTGGTCGGCTGATCCCCTGCGACGCGGGCCCGTTGGGGGGGGGGGGGGGGGGGGGGGCCCCCCCCCCCCCCCCCCCCGCCCGCCAACGGGAACGGGCCCACCCCGCCCTGCCCACCGCAGGTGACTGGTCCTGCGGGCGATTCGCGGGCAAGGTGGGGAGAGGAGGATCCGATGGGTTTCACCGACGATCACCTCGTTCCCCTCGTGGACGCCGGGCTCGGCAACAGCGCCTACCTCGTCGACCTCGGTGACGGCCGGGCCCTCGCCGTGGACGCCGCCCGGGACCTGCGGTCCCTGCGTGCGGCGGCCGGGCGGCGCGGCCTGCGGGTCGCCTTCGCCGCCGACACCCACCTGCACGCCGACTTCCTGACCGGCGCGCTGCAGCTCGCCGCCGACGACCGCGCCACCGTGCTGGCCTCCGCCGCCGGGCAGCGCGCCTTCCGCCACACTCCGCTCGCCGACGGCGACGAGAAGGACCTCGGCGGGCTCACCCTGCGGGCGCTGGCCACCCCCGGCCACACCGACGAGCACCTGTCGTACCTGCTCCTGGACGACGGCCGGCCGCTCGGCGTGTTCACGGGCGGCTCCCTCATCGTGGGCTCCGCCGCCCGCACCGATCTGCAGGGCGCCCACCGGGCCGAGGAACTGGCCCGCGCCCAGTACCGCTCGCTGCGGCGGCTGACCGAGCTGCCCGACGAGGTGGCGGTCTGGCCCACCCACGGCGCCGGCTCGTTCTGCTCCGCCCCCGCCGACGGGCGGCGCACGACGACCATCGGCGCGCAGAAGGCCGCCAACCCGCTGCTCGCGGCGCCCGGCGAGGACGCCTTCGTGGCCGCCCTGCTGGACGGCCTCGGCTCGTACCCCGCCTACTTCGACCGGCTGGCCGCCGTCAACCGGCACGGCCCCGCCGTGCTGTCCGCACCGCCCGGCCTCGCCCCGCTGACCGCCGACCGGGTGCGCGCGCTGCTCGGGAAGGGCGTCTGGGTGGTGGACGTCCGGCCCAAGGAGGACTTCGCGGCCGGCCATGTGCCCGGCGCGGTCTCCATCGCGCTGCGGGACCAGTTCGCCACCTGGCTGGGCTGGCTGCTGCCCGCCGACGCCCCGGCGGTCTTCGTCGCCGGACCGGGCCAGGACCTCGCCGAGATCGCCTGGCAGTCCGTCAAGATCGGCTATGAGCGGGCGGCCGGGTATCTGCACGGCGGCATGCCCGCCTGGACGGAGGCGGGCGGCCGCACGGAGACCGTCCCGCTCGTCGCCCCGGGCGGGATCGCGGGCCGTCCCGTGCTCGACGTCCGGCAGCTGTGCGAGCACACCGCCGGACACATCCCCGGCTCGCTGCCCATCGAGCTGGGCGCGCTGCCCGCCCGTACCCGGGACGTCCCCGACGGCGTCGTGGTGGCCTGCGCGCACGGCGAGCGCGCCATGACCGGCGCGAGCCTCCTGCGCCGCGCCGGGCACGGGGACGTGGCCGCCCTGGCGGGCGGGCCCGAGGACTGGGCACGGGCTACGGGGCACCGGCAGGCCGAGGGCCTGTGACCGGCCCGTCCTCTCCTCGTCCGGGCCCGATCAGCCCTGATGGGACCCGATCAGCCCTGGCGGGGCCTGATGACCACCTGGCCCGAGTCGAGGTCGATGGGGCCCTTGGCCGGGTCCGCGTCGCCCACGTCCTCGCGGGTGAGCTCGAGGCGGTTGAGCTCCTCCTCGGTGTGTTCACGGCCCGGTGCGAACAGCTCCTCGATCACGTTGAACATGGGGACTCCCGTCCGTCAGGTCACCTTCAGGCGGAGCAGCCGGTCGTCGTCCGGCCCCGCGTCGCCCCGCCCGTCCGTGTTGCTCGTCGTCAGCCACAGGCCGCCGTCGTCCGTAGGTACAACCGTGCGAAGCCGCCCGTAGTTCCCCTGGAGGTAGGCCCTGGGAGCCGCCGCCGGCTTCGTGCCCCGCAGGGGGACGCGCCACAGGCGCTCGCCGCGCAGGCTCGCCATCCACAGGGATCCGGCCGCGTAGGCGAGGCCGCTGGGGGAGGCCTCGTCGGTGCGCCACTGCGCGACCGGATCGACGAACCCCGCTCTGCCCGCCCTGCCCTCGGCCTTCGGCCAGCCGTAATTGCGGCCGGGCTCGACGAGGTTGAGCTCGTCCCAGGTGTGCTGGCCGAACTCCGATGCCCACAGCCGTTTGTGCGCGTCCCACGCCAGGCCCTGCACATTGCGGTGGCCGTGGCTGTAGACGATCGAGCGGGCGTCCGGATTGCCGGGGGCCGGTTTGCCGTCCGGGGTCATGCGCAGGATCTTGCCGCCCAGGGAGGCACGGTCCTGGGCGAGTTCGGACCGGCCGCCCTCCCCCGTGCCGGCGTAGAGCATCCCGTCGGGACCGAAGGCGAGGCGGCCGCCGTTGTGGGTGAAGCCCTTGGGGATGTCGCGGACGATCGTCTCGGGCGCGCCGAGCCGTCGGCCCTCCGGGCGGCCCTCGTCCACGCGCAGGCGGGCGATGCGATTGTCCGACCCGGTGGTGAAGTAGGCGTAGAGCGTGTGGTCCCCGGCGAAGTCCGGGGAGACCGCCAGGCCCAGCAGCCCGCCCTCGCCGGCGGCCGCGACGCCCGGTACCGAGCCCAGCTCGGTGCGCCTGCCGTCCTTCGCCGCGACGCGGACGACCGTGCCCGCGTCGCGCGAGCCCACCAGCAGGTCACCGCCGGGCAGCGCGGCCACGCCCCAGGGCGACTTGAGTTTCGTGGTGAGCGTGCGGACGACCTCGGCCGAGCCCCTGGCGGGCGGCGCGGACGCGGAGGACGCGGCGGGCGGGGAGGCTTCCTCCGGCTGCGGACCGTCCTGCGAACAGCCGGTGACGACGAGCAGCACGGCGGCCACGAAGGCAAGGCGTCGGCGCACGGTTTCCGTCCTCTCGCCGGGGCGTCGGTCGTTCACCCGTCCTTCATACACCCGCGCACTGTCAGTACCAGGAACCCAGCGCCTTCGGCAGGGCCGCTATCTCGGCGAAGTCCTCACCCGTCAGCCGCAGTCCGGCGGCGGCCGCGTTCTGCACCGCCCACCGCGCCTTCTTCGTCCCCGGCACCGGGACCACGTGCCGTCCCTGCGCCAGCACCCATGCCAGCGCGACCTGCGCCGCCGTGGCGTCGTGGCGCCGGGCGACGCGCCGCAGACCGGCGACTATCGGCTGGTTGGCGGCCATCATCTCCGCCGTGAAGCGCGGGTGCCGGGCCCGCACGTCCTCCGGCTCGAAGCCCTGGCCCGGGGTGAGCGTGCCACTGAGGAAACCATTCCCCAGGGGCATCGCGGCCAGCAGTCCCACGCCCCGCGAGGAGCACCACGGCACCAGCCGGTCCAGGGCCTCCCGCGACCAGACCGACAGCTCGGCCTGCACGCAGCTGACGGGGAAGACCTGCTGCACCCGCTCCAGCTGCCGGATGGTCGTGTCGTACATCCCCGCGCCCGCCCCGGCGCCCGTGCCGGACCTGCGCTGGGCCCGCGCGCCGATCGCGCACCACCCCAGCGCCCGCACCTTGCCCGCCGAGACCAGGTCCGCCATCGCCCCCCAGGTCTCCTCGACGGGCACCTCCGGGTCGGGGCGGTGCAGCTGGTAGAGATCGATCACATCGGTCTGCAGCCGCCGCAGCGAGGCGTCGCACGCCCGCTTCACATAGCCGGGCCGCCCGTTGGCCACGATGTGCTGCTCGCCCACCAGCAGCCCGCACTTGGTCGAGACGAACGCCTCTGCTCGCCTCTCCCGCAACACCCGCCCCACCAGTAGCTCGTTGGTGAACGGCCCGTACATGTCGGCTGTGTCCAGCAGGGTGGCCCCGGCGTCGAGCGCCGCGTGGACCGTGCGCAGCGCGGTCCCGCCGTTCTGCTGGGAGGCGGTGTACGCCCAGTGCATGGGCATGCACCCCAGGCCGATCGCCCCCACTTCGAGCGCCGTCGCACCGATTGTCCTGCGGTCCACCGGCCGTACCCCTCCCGTTCCTCGCCCCCAAAGTAACCTCTGCCTCCGAAGCCACTTCGCATAGCCTCCAGACATGAGCGCAGATCACAGCGGTTCCGCCGTCCGTCCCCTGGCCTGGTTGCCGATCCCGCCGGAGGAGATCGAGGGCCTTCCCGAAGGCCTGGAGTACGCCTACTGGAACGGCGGCCCGGACTACCCCACCGACCCGGCCCGCTGTGCCTTCTACTGCGTGCCCTACCTCAGTGGCCCGGAGGTCGGCGCCCGCCCGCTGCCGGGGATGACCGGGCTGCGCGTGGTGCAGGCGCTGACCGCCGGCGTGGACGACCTGCTGCCCGCGGTGCCCCTGCTGCCGCCCGGCGCCCGGCTGTGCAACGCGCGTGGTCTGCACGACGCCAGCACCGCCGAGCTGGCCCTGACCCTCACCCTCGCCGCCCTGCGCGGCATCCCCCGGTTCGTCCGGGCGCAGGACGCCCGGGAGTGGCGGCAGGAGTTCCGCCCGGCGCTTGCCGACAAGACGGTGCTCATCGTCGGCTACGGCGCGATCGGCGCCGCCATCGAGGACCGGCTCACTCCCTTTGAGTGCGCGCGGGTCGTGCGCGTCGCGCGCTCCCCGCGCACGACAGCACGCGGCCCGGTGCACCCGGTGGCCGACCTGCCCCGGCTCCTGCCCGCCGCGGACGTGGTGATCCTCGCGACCCCGCTCACTGACGACACCAGGAGGCTGGCCGACGCCGCGTTCCTCGGCCGGATGAAGGACGGCGCCCTCCTGGTGAACGTCGCCCGCGGCGCCGTCGTGGACACCGGGGCCCTCCTGGCCGAGCTGGAGAGCGGCCGGCTGCTGGCGGCCCTGGACGTCACCGACCCCGAACCGCTGCCCGCCGAGCACCCCCTGTGGAAGGCACCCGGAGTTCTGATCACCCCTCATGTGGGTGGACCTTCCTCGGCCTATCTGCCGCGGGCCAAGGCCCTCCTGCGCGATCAACTGTCCAGATTCGCACTGGACGAGCCTCTGCGGAATGTCGTAGTCGTCGCGTAGCCGCCGAGGGCCCGTCACGGCCCGCTACCACGTAGAGGCATCGTTCGGCTGCGCTGAGTATCCGTAATCCCGTACCTAGTTACGCTATGTATATGAGCTATGTCCCTGAGTGACGAGTCTGGTGTATCGTCCCGACGGGGGCTGCGCCGCGCACCGAACGGACGCAGCGAGGTACCGGAACTCGAGGGGGGCGACGGGCGATGCACGGCCAATGGACGATCTACCCGACGCGGCTCAGGCACCGACCGCGACCGCACCGCACGGCGGCTCTCCCGTCGCCCCCACGGTCCCGCAGGCCCGGGACGGCGGCGCGGTGAGCGCCCCCGGAGCGGCCCTGCCCCGCCGGCCGGCGACCGGCGGCGGCCCGGGAATGCTCTCCCAGTTGCTGCTCGCCCTCGTCTGCGGCGGTTACGCGACCGGCGCCGTCTTCGGCTGGGGCTCGGCCGAGCTCGCCACCACCATGGGCGACTTCGGCCTGAGCGGCGCCGCCGGCCTCGCCGCCGCCTCCTGCTTCTGGTACGGCCACACCCGCAGCACCCGCTTCCGGCCCGCCTGGCTGCTGTTCGCCGCCTCCTCCGCGATGGCCGGCTTCGGCAACGCCGTCTGGGGCTGGTACGAGGTCGTGCTCGACCGGCCGGTGCCCAGCCCGTCCCCGGCCGACTTCTGCTTCCTGCTCTTCGCGCCGCCCGCCATCATCGGCCTGCTGGTGCTCGCCCGCCGCCCCGTCACGCGGGCCGGCTGGGTCTGCCTGGCGCTGGACTCCTGGCTGATCGGCGGCTCGCTGCTGACCCTCTCCTGGAGCCTGGCCCTCGCCCACACCGCGCACTTCGCGGGCGAGACCGTCGCCCACGCCGCGCTCTCCCTCGCCTACCCGCTGCTGGACATCGTGCTGGTGTCCATGGTGCTGGCGCTGCACTTCAAGCGCTCCTCGGCCAACCGCTCGGCCATCAACACCGCCATCGCGGCCCTCGCGCTGACCGTGCTGTGCGACGCCCTGTTCACCTCGCCGCTGCTCCAGCAGCACTACCGCTCCGGCCAGATCCTCGACGCCGGCTGGTTCGCGGGCTACATGCTGATGGCCTACGCACCCTGGGTGGCCCGCGAGGAGGGCGAGGAGCTGCCCGGCAAGCGCCTGCGGCCCGTCCCGCCCTCCAGCCGGCCCATCGCCGGCTCGCTCGCCGCCCTCACCCCCTACCTCGCCGCCGCCGTCTGCACCCTGGGCATCCTCTACAACGTCCTCGACGGCCACCGCGTCGACCGGGTCGTGCTCTTCACGGGCTGCACGGTCGTCCTGGCGCTCGTCGTCCGCCAGGGCATCATGCTGCTCGACAACATCTCCCTCACCCAGGAACTGGCCCAGAAGGAGAACCACTTCCGCTCCCTCGTGCAGGGCTCCAGCGACGTCATCATGATCGCTGCCCCCACCGGGATACTGCGCTACGTCAGCCCCGCCGCCGCCGGGGTCTACGGGCGCGACGCCGAGGAACTCGTCGGCTCCGAGCTGGCCTCCCTGATCCACCCCGAGGACCTGGGCCGCGTCGTCCACGAGGTGCGCCGCTTCCTGGCCGCCCCGCCCGCCGACGAGCCCACCACCCGCATCGAGTGCCGCTTCCGCTCCGGCAGCGGCGACTGGCTCAACGTCGAGTCCACCGTCAACCGCCACCACGGCGGCCTGATCTTCAACAGCCGCGACGTCACCGAACGGGTCAGGCTCCAGGCGCAGTTGCAGCACACCGCCGAGCACGACCCGCTCACCGACCTGCCCAACCGCGCCCTGTTCACCAAGCGCGTCCAGCAGGCCCTCGCCGGCCGCAGAGTCACCGACGCCGGCACCGCCGTGCTCTTCATCGACCTCGACGGCTTCAAGGCCGTCAACGACACCGTCGGCCACCAGGCCGGCGACGAACTGCTGGTCCAGGCCGCCCGCCGGCTCCAGGACTCGGTACGCGCCGGGGACTCCACCGCCCGCTTCGGCGGCGACGAGTTCGCCGCGCTCATCATCGGCGACGGCACCCGCGACGCCGCCGCCCGCGAGTACCGCATCCTGGAGATCGCCGACCGGCTCCGGCTCACCCTCTCCCAGCCCTACCTCGTCGAGGGCGGCACCGAGGTCCGCGTCGCCGCCAGCATCGGCGTCGCCTTCGCCGAGCCCGGCATCACCCCCGGCACCCTGATGCGCAACGCCGACCTGGCCATGTACCGCGCCAAGCAGGCCGGGAAGGGCCGCGTCGAGCTCTACGCGCCCCAGATGCAGGCCGACGTGGTGCGCCGCGCCGAGCTCGCCACCCGGCTGCGCACCGCCCTGCACGACGGCGAGTTCGCCCTGCTGCACCAGCCCGTCGTCGAGCTGGCCACCGGCCGCATCACCGCCGTCAGCGCCCAGGCCCGCTGGCGCTCCGCCCAGGGCATCCTCTTCACCCCCGACGAGTTCCTGCGGGTGGCCGAGATGGACCGCGGCGACGAGAGCGCCCGCACCGCCGAGCTCGGCCGCTGGACCCTGGAGAAGGCCGCCGAGCAGGCCGACCGGCGCCGCCGCGCCGGCCACGCCGTGCCCGTGTACGTACGACTGCCCGCCGGGCGGCTGCTCGACAAGTCCCTGCCGCCCAAGACCATCGAGGCCATCGTGCTGCGCCACGGCCTGGCCTCCGGCTCGCTCGTCCTGGAGCTCTCCGGCAGCGACCCGCGCATCGCCCTGGACGAGCTCGAGCGCCGCCTGGTCTCGCTGCGCCGCTTCGGCGTGCGCATCGCCCTCGACGGCTTCGGCAGCGGCTACGCCGCCATGAGCGCCCTGCGGCGGCTGCCCATCGACGTCCTGCGGCTCGACCGCGGCCTGGTCGACGGCGTCGTGGAGTCCCCCCGGCTGCACAAGATCACCGCAGGGCTGCTGCGGATCGCCGGCGATCTCGGCATGCAGTCCGTGGCCGACGGGGTGGACGAGCCCGAGCAGGCCCGCGCCCTGCTGGCCATGGGGTGCACCCACGGCCAGGGCGCGGCCTTCGCCGGAGCCCTCGACGAGCACCGGCTGCGGCACGCTCTCGACCGGGGCCCGTACGCACTGCCGGACGATCCCGCGGATGGCGGAAACCAGGTGCTCGTCGGGGGTGCGCTGCCCGTACGATCCGGTGCCGTGGGCGGTGCCGGAGCCCTCGCACATGCTCCATTGCGCTCAAATAATGAGACGCCCGTCCCACCCACTTGACACTTCCGGTGCGGCAGAGGGAGGGTCGGTCCCATGCGCACCCGAATTCTCGTACTTGGACAGCGCGTCGGCTGAAGCAGGCCACCCGATAAGCCCTGCTGACCACACCGACGCGCTCCCCTCGCTTGCCCACCGGCACGAGGGGTTTTTTGTTTGCCCAACCCATCTGTCGAATCCGTCGCAACCGTCGAATCCGAATCCTTCGAGAAGAGAATGTCGATGACAGAGCAGGCCACCGGGGCCCATCATCCGCAGCCGCGGCCCCGCAGCGGCGCGGCGCAGCAGCCCGCCACCGTCGAGCACGTCACGGGTGCGCAGTCCCTCATCCGCTCCCTGGAAGAGGTGGGGGCCGACATCGTCTTCGGCATCCCCGGCGGCGCGATCCTCCCCGCCTACGACCCGATGATGGACTCCTCGAAGGTCCGCCACGTCCTCGTCCGCCACGAGCAGGGCGCCGGCCACGCGGCCACCGGATACGCCCAGGCCACCGGCCGGGTCGGCGTCTGCATGGCCACCTCCGGGCCGGGCGCCACCAACCTGGTGACCCCCATCGCCGACGCCCACATGGACTCCGTCCCGCTGGTCGCCATCACCGGGCAGGTCTCCTCCAAGTCGATCGGCACGGACGCCTTCCAGGAGGCGGACATCTGCGGCATCACCATGCCGATCACCAAGCACAACTGGCTGGTCACCGACCCCGCCGAGATCCCGCGGACCATCGCCGAGGCCTTCCACGTGGCCTCCACCGGCCGCCCCGGCCCGGTGCTGGTCGACATCGCCAAGGACGCCCTCCAGGCCCGCACCACCTTCGTCTGGCCGCCGCACACCGACCTGCCCGGCTACCGGCCCGTCACCAAGCCGCACGCCAAGCAGATCCGCGAGGCCGCCAAGCTGATCAGCCAGGCCGAGCGGCCGGTGCTCTACGTCGGCGGCGGCGTGATGAAGGCCCGAGCCACCGCCGAGCTCAAGGTCTTCGCCGAGCTGACCGGCGCGCCCGTCACCACCACCCTGATGGCGCTGGGCTCCCTGCCCGACAGCCACCCCCAGCACCTGGGCATGCCCGGCATGCACGGCACGGTCGCCGCCGTCACCGCCCTGCAGAAGGCCGACCTCATCGTCGCCCTCGGCGCCCGCTTCGACGACCGCGTCACCGGCAAGCTGGACTCCTTCGCCCCGCACGCCAGGATCGTCCACGCCGACATCGACCCGGCGGAGATCGGCAAGAACCGCGTCGCCGACGTGCCGATCGTGGGCGACGCCCGCGAGGTCATCGCCGACCTGATCGTCGCCGTCCGGGCCGAGCAGGCCGAGGGACGGGCCGGCGAGGCCGCCGCCGCGCGCTACCCGGCCTGGTGGAGCGACATCGACCGCTGGCGCGAGACCTACCCGCTCGGCTACGACCAGCCCGCGGACGGCAGCCTCTCCCCGCAGCAGGTCATCCAGCGCATCGGGCAACTCGCCCCCGAGAACACCATCTACACCGCGGGCGTCGGCCAGCACCAGATGTGGGCCGCCCACTTCATCGACTACGAGCAGCCCCGCACCTGGCTCAACTCCGGCGGCGCCGGGACGATGGGCTACGCCGTCCCCGCCGCGATGGGCGCCAAGGCCGGCATGCCCGACCGCACGGTGTGGGCCATCGACGGCGACGGCTGCTTCCAGATGACCAATCAGGAACTGGTCACCTGCGCGCTGAACAACATCCCCGTCAAGGTCGCCATCATCAACAACGGCGCCCTGGGCATGGTCCGCCAGTGGCAGACCCTCTTCTACAACCAGCGCTACTCCAACACCGTGCTGCACGCCGGTGACGGCGTCTCCAACGGCGGCACCGCCACCGGCCCCGGCCAGGAGCCCTGCGCCGGCACCCGGGTGCCCGACTTCGTCAAGCTCGCCGAGGCCATGGGCTGTGTGGGCCTGCGCTGCGAGGACCCCGCCGACCTCGACGCGGTCATCGAGCAGGCCAACGCCATCAACGACCGTCCGGTCGTCGTCGACTTCATCGTCCACCAGGACGCCATGGTCTGGCCGATGGTCGCCGCCGGCACCTCCAACGACGAGATCCTGGCCGCGCGCGGCGTCCGCCCGGACTTCGACGGCATCGACGACGACTGACCCGCCCCGCCGAGAAAGCCGAGAGACCGATCCCATGACCAAGCACACGCTCTCCGTCCTGGTGGAGAACACCCCCGGCATCCTCGCCAGAGTCGCCGCGCTGTTCTCCCGTCGGGGCTTCAACATCGACTCCCTCGCCGTCGGGGTGACCGAGCACCCCGACATCTCCCGCATCACGATCGTCGTCAACGTCGAGTCGCTGCCGCTGGAGCAGGTCACCAAGCAGCTCAACAAGCTCGTCAACGTGCTGAAGATCGTCGAGCTGGAGGACAGCGCCGCCATCCAGCGCGAGCTCGTCCTGGTGAAGGTCCGCGCCGACAACGAGACCCGCTCCCAGATCGTCGAGATCGTCCAGCTCTTCCGCGCCAAGACCGTCGACGTCTCCCCGGAGGCCGTCACCATCGAGGCCACCGGCGGCAGCGACAAGCTCGGCGCGATGCTCAAGATGCTGGAGCCGTTCGGCATCAAGGAGCTCGTCCAGTCCGGCACGATCGCCATAGGACGCGGCGCCCGCTCGATCACGGACCGCAGCCTGCGGGCCCTGGACCGCTCGGCCTGACCGGGCCGTTCCGCATACCGACACCCCAAGACCACCCACGGCCCGCCCGTCATACGGTTGGGCCGTAGCACCGGACACACCGGAAACAAGGAGATACCCCACGTGGCTGCCGAGCTCTTCTACGACAACGACGCCGACCTGTCCATCATCCAGGGCCGCAAGGTCGCGGTCCTCGGCTACGGCAGCCAGGGCCACGCCCACGCGCTGTCGCTGCGCGACTCGGGCGTCGACGTCCGCGTGGGCCTGCACGAGGGCTCCAAGTCGAAGCAGAAGGCCGAGGAGCAGGGCCTGCGCGTGGTCACGCCCGCCGAGGCCGCGGCCGAGGCCGACGTCATCATGATCCTGGTCCCGGACCCGATCCAGGCCAAGGTCTACGAGGAGTCCGTCAAGGACCACCTCAAGGACGGCGACGCCCTCTTCTTCGGCCACGGCTTCAACATCCGCTTCGGCTTCATCAAGCCCCCGGCCGGCGTGGACGTCTGCATGGTCGCCCCCAAGGGTCCGGGCCACCTGGTCCGCCGCCAGTACGAGGAGGGCCGCGGCGTCCCGTGCATCGCGGCCGTCGAGCAGGACGCCTCGGGCAACGCCTTCGCGCTGGCCCTCTCGTACGCCAAGGCGATCGGCGGCACCCGGGCCGGCGTCATCAAGACCACCTTCACCGAGGAGACCGAGACCGACCTCTTCGGCGAGCAGGCCGTGCTGTGCGGCGGCGCCTCCGCCCTGGTCAAGGCCGGCTTCGAGACCCTGGTCGAGGCGGGCTACCAGCCGGAGATCGCCTACTTCGAGTGCCTCCACGAGCTGAAGCTGATCGTCGACCTGATGTACGAGGGCGGCCTGGAGAAGATGCGCTGGTCGGTCTCCGAGACCGCCGAGTGGGGCGACTACGTCACCGGCCCCCGCATCGTCACCGACGCCACCAAGGCCGAGATGAAGAAGGTCCTGGGCGAGATCCAGGACGGCACCTTCGCCAACAACTGGATGAAGGAGTACCAGGACGGCCTGCCGAAGTACAACGAGTACAAGAAGGCCGACGAGGACCACCTCCTGGAGACCACCGGCAAGAAGCTGCGCAAGCTGATGAGCTGGGTGGACGACAAGGAGTAGGACACCGGGGGAGCGGCGGCACCGGCCGTGGCACCGGCTCCGGCCGGCGCCGCCGCTCCTTTGTCCACCGTGTCCACGCGCCCACGGGTGACGTTTCCGCATCGGCACAGGCCACGGCCGCGTCCACCGATACACTGCGGAGCACAACGCGTCAGGCTCACAGCGTCGTGCGTCTTCCACGCGGCTGCCCCTTCACCGCCTTCGGCCGTCGGGATCGGCCGTCCGCGAAGGATTAGTGAGGACTCCCCGTGAGCACTGCTGCCTCGTCCCGTAAACCCGTCGTACTCATCGCCGAAGAGCTGTCGCCCGCCACCGTCGACGCTCTGGGCCCCGACTTCGAGATCCGGCACTGCAACGGCGCCGACCGCGCCGCGCTGCTGTCCGCGATCGTCGGCGTCGACGCGATCCTCGTGCGCTCCGCGACCAAGGTCGACGCCGAGGCGATCGCGGCGGCGAAGAAGCTGCGGGTCGTCGCCCGCGCCGGGGTGGGCCTGGACAACGTCGACGTCTCCGCCGCCACCAAGGCCGGCGTGATGGTCGTCAACGCCCCCACCTCCAACATCGTCACCGCCGCCGAGCTCGCCTGCGGCCTGCTGATCGCCACCGCCCGCAACATCCCCCAGGCCAACGCGGCGCTGAAGAACGGCGAGTGGAAGCGCTCGAAGTACACCGGCGTGGAGCTGTCGGAGAAGACCCTCGGCGTGGTGGGCCTGGGCCGCATCGGCGTGCTGGTCGCCCAGCGCATGTCCGCGTTCGGCATGAAGGTCGTCGCCTACGACCCCTATGTCCAGCCCGCGCGCGCCGCGCAGATGGGCGTCAAGCTCCTCACCCTCGACGAGCTGCTGGAGGCGGCGGACTTCATCACCGTCCACCTGCCCAAGACCCCCGAGACCCTCGGCCTGATCGGCGACGAGGCCCTGCACAAGGTCAAGCCGTCCGTGCGCATCGTCAACGCCGCCCGCGGCGGCATCGTGGACGAGGCCGCCCTGGCCACCGCGCTCAAGGAGGGCCGCGTCGCGGGCGCGGGCCTGGACGTCTACGCCTCCGAGCCGTGCACGGACTCCCCGCTCTTCGAGTTCGACAACGTGGTGGCCACCCCGCACCTGGGCGCCTCCACCGGCGAGGCCCAGGAGAAGGCCGGCATCGCCGTCGCCAAGTCGGTGCGGCTGGCGCTGGCCGGCGAGCTGGTCCCGGACGCCGTCAACGTCCAGGGCGGTGTGATCGCCGAGGACGTCAAGCCCGCGCTGCCCCTGGCCGAGAAGCTGGGCCGGATCTTCACCGCGCTGGCGGGCGAGGTGGCCGTCCGCCTCGACGTCGAGGTCTACGGCGAGCTCACCCAGCACGACGTGAAGGTCCTCGAACTCTCCGCGCTCAAGGGCGTCTTCGAGGACGTCGTCGACGAGACCGTCTCCTACGTCAACGCCCCCCTCTTCGCCCAGGAACGCGGCGTCGAGGTCCGCCTGACGACCGGCTCGGAGTCCCCGGACCACCGCAACGTCGTCACCGTCCGCGGCACCCTCGCCGGCGGCGGGGAGGTCGCCATCTCCGGCACCCTGGCCGGTCCCAAGAACCTCCAGAAGATCGTCGCGGTCGGCGACCACGACGTGGACCTCACCCTCGCCGACCATATGGCGTTCCTGCGCTACGCCGACCGCCCCGGCGTCGTCGGCACCCTCGGCCGCATCCTCGGCGAGGCCGGCATCAACATCGCCGGCATGCAGGTCTCCCGCGCCACGGAGGGCGGCGAGGCCCTGGTCGCCCTCACCGTCGACGAATCCGTCCCGGCACCCGTCCTCGCCGAGATCGCGGAGGCGATCGGCGCGACGTCGGCGCGTGCGGTGAACCTGACGGACTGACGTCCGGGTTGGCCGTGTACGGGCCCGGCGCCCCTTCCCGGAAGGGGGCACGCCGGGCCCGGTCGTGCGATGGGCTCGCTATCGCGAGGGCTGCTCGTCCCGGCCGGCCTCGTCCTGCGGGGACCGGTCCGGCGCGACGACGTCCTCGCCCCGGGGGATGGTGATGCCCGGGTCCGCCCCGTAACCGGAGTACTCCTCCACCGTGCGGCTCTCGCCGTTGGACGTCGTGGCCACCTCCTGGGCCTTGACGACGAGGTCGTCCTCGCCGATCCACAGGTCGACCTCGGCCTTCACGTGGTGGGCCCGCTTGCGGGCGCTCGCGAAGTGGTCGCGCACGGCGTCGTTCATGACGTCGCCCTTGTAGTCCTCCATCTCCAACGGCACGACTGTGCCCCGGTAGTGGGTCGTGGCGCGTCCGTTCACGGTCTCCTCGCCGACCTTCTCGAGGTCCTTGGCCGTGGCGAGCGATCCGATCATGTTGGGCAGGTAGCCCTCGGACCGCTTCTCGACCTCCGGGTCGGCGGGCGGCCTGGCGACGCCCGGCAGGTTGCCGGACTTCAGCCATGTGCTGTCGCCGGCCTTCTTGAGGTACTCGGCGTTCGCGTCGCCGACGGTGTGGGCATAGAGGCCCGTCCTGCCCGAACCGGCCTTGTGCCACACCTTCTTCTCGACGAGCTTGGGCTTCCGCTGGAAGGCCAGCTCGGTGCGGGTGCCGTCGACGGTCTGTCCGGTCCGGTAGGAGTTCTGCTGCGTCGTTTTGAGGGCCGCGGCCTTGAGTGCGGCGCGGGGCGTGTGCGTCCCCTCTTCGTCCGCACTACTGCAGCCCGTGAGGCCGAGGACGAGGGTGGCGCCCACGGCCGCCAAGACGCACTTCCGGATCGCTTTCACGGCCTGTTCCGTCCTTGTCGAATCGGTTGGTGTCACCGACCGTATCCGACCGATCATCCGGTTTTTCGGCTGGGCCGTACCGGGCCGACGGTCGCCCGCGTTGCCCACACGGGCCCTCGCCGGTGAACTCGGCGTCGTCAGGGCCGGGTGGCGAGTTGCGGGGTGGTCGGCTCCTCGGTGGTGGAGTGGTTCCGCATGCCGCGGCCCGCTGCCAGGGACAGTGCGGCGCCGAGGATCAGGAGGGCCGCGCCGCCTACGGCCGCGACCGTCATGCCGTGGGTGAACGCCTCGCGGGCCGCCGCCAGGACGCTTCCGCCCGTCGCGTCGGGCAGCCGGGTCGCCGCTCCTGCCGCGCCGCCCAGCGTTTCGCGCACCGCGGCCACGACGTCCCCCGGCAGGCCCGCGGGCATCGACTCCTCGACGTCGCGCCGGTAGACGGCGGTGCCGATCGAGCCGAAGACCGCCATGCCCATGGCGCCGCCGAACTCCTGGCCTGTCTCCAGCAGCGAGGCGGCCGAACCGGCCTTCTCCGGCGGGGCGGTGGCCAGCGCCATGTCCGAGGCCGGGGCCATGACGGAGACGATGCCGCAGGCGATGAGGGCACTGCCCGCCAGGACCGTGACCAGCGAGCCGGTGCCGGACAGGGTCAGCACGCCGTAGCCGGCCGCGGCGACGAGGAAACCGCAGGCGATGACGCGGGCCTTGTCCGCCTTCTGGGCGGCGGCGGTGGCGAACGGGGCGACCGCCGCCACCGCGAGCGAGGGGACGAGCCCCCACAGCGCGGCCTCCATCGGGCTCTTGCCGAGCACGCTCTGCAGGTACTGGGTGGTGAAGAAGGCCGAGCCCATCATGCCGACGGCGGCGAGCGCGTTGAGGCCGACGCCGGTGCCGAAGGCGCGGTGGCGGAACAGCTCGCGGCTGATCATCGCGTGCGGGACGGTGCGCTGCCGGCGGACGAAGAGGCAGCCGACGGCCGCGCCCGCCGCGACGCACAGGCCCATGGGCCGGCTGAACCCGTCGGCCGCGATCTGCTTCAGGCCGTAGATCACCGGAAGCACGGCGCCCATCGACAGCGGCACGCTCAGCAGATCGAACCGGCCGGGCCGCGGGTCCTTGAACTCCGGTACCAGCACGGGCACAAGGACCAGCAGCAGCACCATCGCCGGAACGTTGATCAGGAACACCGAGCCCCACCAGAAGTGCTCCAGCAGCACGCCGCCCACCACCGAGCCGAGCGCGATGCCGCCCGCCATGGCACCCGACCAGATGCCGATCGCCTTGCTGCGCTCCTTGTCGTCCCGGAACAGGTTGCGCACCAGTGCCATGGTCGACGGCATCAGCGTCGCGCCACCGATGCCCAGGACCGCGCGGGCGGCGATCAGCATCTCGGCGCTCTGGGCGTAGGCGGCCGCCACCGACGCCAGGCCGAACGCGGCGGCACCCAGGAGCAGCAGCCTGCGGCGGCCGATGCGGTCGCCGAGCGAGCCCATCGTGATGAGCAGTCCGGCGAGGGCGAAGGCGTAGACGTCGAAGATCCACAGCTGCTGCGTGCCGGTGGCGCCGAGCGACTCGCTGATGGCGGGGACCGCGTAGAAGAGCACGGACACGTCCATCGAGACGAGGAGGAGGGGCAGCAGGAGGACGACGAAGGCCGTCCACTCCCTGCGCCCGGCGAGGGGTGCGCTGGAGTTCGTCATGGCGAGGAATATACGGATGTATTAAACGGCTGTCTAGAACGCTTGTATAGGACGACCGTTTGAGACGTTTGTATGGGACGTTTGTCTGGAACGGGCGTATGGCAGCGCGTTAGGGTGCCACGCATGGGACATCGCGAAGATCTGCTCGAGGGCGCCAGGCGCTGCCTGCTGGAGAAGGGCTGGGTCGGCACCACCGCCCGCGACATCGTCGCGGCCTCCGGCGCCAACCTCGCCTCGATCGGCTACCACTACGGCTCGAAGAACGCGCTGATGATGGAGGCGTTCCTGCAGCTGACCGAGGACTGGGGGCAGGAGGTGGAGCGCTCGCTCGCCACCGGGATCCGCCCCGGCGCCCCGCGGGACGAGCGCATCGCCGCCGTCCTCGACGCCGTCGTCGAGGGCTTCTCGGAGAACCGGCCGTTCTGGCAGGCGCAGCTGGAGGTGATGGGGCAGTTGGACAGACACCCCGAGCTCAAGGAGCGGTTCGCCCAGGCCATGCCCGCCGGCCGGGAGGGCCTGGTCGCCATGTTCGAGGGCGTCGCGGACACCGACGTCCCGGAGGAGGCGTCGCGGACCTCCGGCTCCGTCTACTACTCGCTCTTCATCGGCCTGTGGGTGCAGTGGCTCATCGACCCCGCGCTCGTGCCCAGCGGCGCCGAGGTCGTCGCCGGGCTGCGCCGCGTCGTCGACGGGACGGTGCTGGCGCCCGCGCCCGCGCCCTCGGCGAAATAGCGTTGCGCCGCGGATGGTTGACGGGGCGTACTGGACGCAAGCGGGATGAATTCGCTGTACTGGTTGCCCAAGGACACTAGTCCGACCGCCGGGAGGTCCACATGGCCGTGACCCACTCCCACTCCACCGCCCCGTCCGCCCCCGTCTTTCCACAGGACCGCACCTGCCCCTACCACCCGCCCGCCCAGTACCCCGAGCTGGCCGGCCGCGGGCCCGTGGGGCGCATGACGCTCTACGACGGCCGCGAGGTGTGGGCCGTCACCGGGCACGCCGAGGCCCGCGCCCTGCTGGCCGACCCCCGGCTCTCCGCCGACCGGAAGAATCCTTCCTTCCCCGTACTCCTGGCCCGCGTCGAGGACCAGGCCACCGTCGACGTACCGCTGCTGGGCGTCGACGACCCCGAGCACGCGCGGCAACGCCGCATGCTCATCCCGCGGTTCGGCCTCAAGCGGGTGGCCGCCATGCGACCGGCGATGCAGGCCGTCGTGGACGAGCTCATCGACGCCATGCTCGAGCGGGAGGACGAACGGGCGGGCGGGATCGACCTCGTCTCCGCGTTCGCCCTGCCCGTACCGTCGACGGTCATCTGCCGCATGCTCGGCATCCCCTACGCCGACCACGAGTTCTTCGAGGCCCGCTCCCGCGAGCTGCTGACCTCCGACACCGCCGACGAGGCGCGTGCGGCGCGCGAGGCACTGCGGGACTACCTCGACGAGCTCGTCGACGCCAAACAGCGCGGGGAGAACACCTGCGAGGACGGCCTGCTCGACGAGCTCATCACCGAACGACTCGCCGAAGGCCTCGTCGACCGCGACGAACTCGTCATGATGGCCATGATCCTGCTCGTCGCCGGCCATGAGACCACCGCCAACATGATCTCCCTCGGCACCTACACCCTCCTCGAACACCCCGACCAGCTCGCCGCGTTGCGCGCCGAACCCGCCCTGGTGCCGGGCGCCGTCGAGGAGCTGCTGCGCTTTTTGTCCATCGCCGACGGAATGGTGCGCGTGGCCACCGAGGACATCGACGTGGCCGGCCACACCATCCGGGCCGGCGACGGCGTCCTGCTGCCCACCTCCGTCATCAACCGGGACTCCGCCGCCTACGACCACCCCGACACCCTCGACGTACGGCGCGTCGCCCGCCACCATGTGGCCTTCGGCTACGGAGTCCACCAGTGCCTGGGCCAGAACCTGGCCCGCGCGGAATTGGAGATCGCCCTCACCACACTCTTCGCCCGCATCCCCACGCTGCGCCTGGCCGTCTCACCCGACGAGGTGGCCGTCGGGCCCGGAGGACTCCTCAAGCCCGGCAGCAGCCTGCAAGGTCTCTACGCCCTCCCGGTCACCTGGTGACCGAAGAACGGAGCACGATCATGCACGTCACCATCGACACCGACACCTGCATCGGATCCGGCATGTGCGCTTTGACCGCACCCTCGGTCTTCGACCAGGACGACGACGGCTTCGGCACCGTCCGGCCCGGCAGCGAGGACGGCGCCGGCGACCCGCTCGTCAAGGAGGCGGCACGCGGCTGTCCCGTGCAGGCCATCACACTCGGCGACGGCTGACCGGCCCCGGCTCGCCGGAGAAGCCTACGGCCGGGGGTGCAGCCGGGAGGCCTTGAGCGCCATGTGGAGCAGCAGCCGGTCCTCGCCGTCGTCCAGGTCCAGGCCGGTGAGCTGCTCCACCCGGCCCAGCCGGTAGTAGAGGGTCTGCCGGTGGATGCCCAGGGCCGCCGCCGTGCGGCCCGCCTGGCCCGCGCAGTCGAGGTAGACCTCCGCCGTGCGGGCCAGCTCCGTGTGCGCGTGCTCCAGCAGCGGCAGCACGGCCGGGTCCGCCGCGCGCCCGGCCGGCAGGCCCGTCAGCACCCGGTACGGCCCGATCGCCTCCCACGCGGCCACCGGACCCAGCCGCCGGTCCGCCACCGCCGCCCGCGCGGCGGCCAGGGCCTCGGCCCACGCGTCCGGCAGCTCCGCCAGGCCCCGCCGGGGCGTGCCGATGCCGGCCGCCGCGAGGCCCGGCGCGTCATCGGGGTGCCCGGCGCGGGGCGAGCGCAGCAGCCGGTCGGCGGCCGCCTGGGCCGGGGCGGGGGAGGAGACGGCCCGCAGCCGGATCAGGGCGGCCAGCGCCGCCCCGCCGTCCGGGAGCGCGTCCGGCACCGCGCACATCGCCGCCACCCCCGACTGCGCGGCCAGCGCCGAGCCCGTGCCGTCCGGGCCCTGCTGGTCGTCCCCGTCACCCTCCGCCGCCGGGCGCCAGGGGGCGACGGCCACCACCGCCAGCGGGCCGTCCGCCGCACTGCCCAGGCCGTCGCGCAGGGCGCCGCGCGCCGCCTCCCGGCCGGCCGGACGGGCGGTGAGCAGGTCCCGCAGCAGCTCGCCCAGCTCCGCCCCGGCGCGCGCCTCCGCCGCCAGCAGCGCGCCGATGCGGGCCGCGGTCTCCATGGCCTGGGCCAGCCGGGGATCGGCGAAGGGCACTTTCAGGTCGAGCTCCGCCAGATGCCCGTCGTCCAGCAGCCAGACATAGCCATGCACGATGCCCCGGTGCCGCACCGGCAGGCAGATGCGGCCCTTGAACACGCCCGCCGCCGGGTCCGGCGGGATCCGCAGCGGCGCCTGGGCCCGCGCGATGCCGAACGCCTCGAACCACGCGCGCACCGCCGCCGTCGACCGGCGCTGCAGGATCGACCGGGTGCGCACCGGGTCCATCATCATCTCGAGGTCGTCGTCTCCGCCGTGCACACCGAACGCGATCAGCCCGAAGTCCCGGTCCTCCAGGGTCGCGGGAGCACTGAGGGCCGCCGAGATCTCGTCCACCAGCTGCTGGTACTCGCCACGCATCCGCGTCGTGCTCCCTTCTTCCCATTCGTCGGTCATCATTGTCATACATCTGTCTGAGATCCCGGCCACCGATGCGTGACAGCTGTCGATGGCCGCGAAGTGGCGTGAACCCTACGTTTCACGATGAGTTAGTTATGCCGTCTCCCCAGGTGGGGGCGGCCGTCATCGTGGAGGTGCCCGTGCTCGGCCCTGTGATTCTCGCTGCGTCGCGCAGCGACAAGATGCGCCGATTCGTCTCGGCCGCCCCGGGCACCAAGCAGGTCGTCGACCGCTTCATCGCCGGCGAGACCGTCGACCAGGTCGTCCCGATCGTGCGCGACGCCACCGGCAAGGGGCTCGAGGTCACCCTGGACGTGGTGGGCGAGGACATCACCACCGTCGAGCAGGCCCACGCGGCGCGCGACGCCTACCTGGAGCTGATCGACCGGCTCAAGGAGCTCGAGCTGGGGGAGCGGGCCGAGATGTCGGTCAAGCTGTCCATGTTCGGCCAGGCCCTGGAGGGCGGCCACGAGCTGGCCCTCGCCAACGTCCGCCCCGTCGTCGAGGCCGCCGACGCCATCGGCACCACCGTCACCCTGGACGCCGAGGACCACACCACCCTCGACTCGATGTTCGCCATCCACGAGGAGCTGCGGAAGGACTTCCCGCGCACCGGGTGCGTCATCCAGGCCTACCTCTTCCGCACCGAGGAGGACGCCCGCCGCCTCGCCGCGGCCGGCAGCCGGGTGCGTATCGTGAAGGGTGCGTACAAGGAGCCCGCCTCCGTCGCATACCAGGACAAGGCGGAGATCGACAAGGCGTTCGTCCGCATCATCAAGATCCTCATGGCGGGCTCGGGATACCCGATGATCGGATCGCACGACCCGCGTCTGATCGCCATCACACAGGAGCTGGCCCGGCAGGCGGGACGCAAGCCGGACGAGTACGAGTTCCAGATGCTCTACGGCATCCGCAGCGACGAGCACGTCCGCCTGGCGGCCGAGGGCCACCGGATGCGCGTGTACACGGCGTACGGAACCGACTGGTACGGCTACTTCATGCGCCGCCTGGCCGAGAAGCCCGCCAACCTGCTGTTCTTCGCCCGCTCGATCCTCACCAAGGGCTGAGCCCCCCGACCCCGTCAAGAGCCCCGAAGGAGACACGGAACCCCATGGACGCAGTGACCCAGGTCCCCGCGCCGGTCAACGAGCCGGTGCACAGCTACGCCCCCGGCTCCGCCGAGCGCGCCCGCCTCGAGGCCAAGCTCAAGGAGCTCGCGGCCAACCCGATCGACCTGCCGATGACCATCGGCGGCGAGAAGCGGATGGGCGGCGGCGAGCCGTTCAAGGTCGTCCAGCCGCACAACCACTCGGCCGTCCTCGGCACGTTCAACAACGCCACGCAGCAGGACGCGCAGGACGCGATCGACGCCGCGCTCGCCGCCGCCCCGGCCTGGCGCGCGATGTCCTTCGACGACCGTGCCGCGATCATCCTGCGCGCCGCCGAGCTGCTGGCCGGCCCCTGGCGCGAGACGCTGGCCGCCTCCACCATGCTCGGCCAGTCCAAGACCGCCCAGCAGGCCGAGATCGACACGCCCTGCGAGCTCGTCGACTTCTGGCGCTTCAACGTGCACTTCGCGCGCCAGATCCTCGCCGAGCAGCCGGTCGCCAACTCCGCCGGCGTGTGGAACCGCAGCGACCACCGCCCGCTCGAGGGCTTCGTCTACGCGATCACGCCGTTCAACTTCACCGCCATCGCCGGCAACCTGCCGACCGCCCCCGCCCTGATGGGCAACGTGGTCGTCTGGAAGCCGTCCCCGACCCAGACCCACTCCGCGGTGCTGCTGATGCAGCTGCTGGAGGAGGCGGGCCTGCCCAAGGGCGTCATCAACCTGGTGACCGGCGACGGCATCGCCGTCTCCGAGGTGGCCCTGAACCACCCCGAGCTGGCCGGCATCCACTTCACCGGCTCGACCAAGACCTTCCAGTACCTGTGGAAGACGGTCGGCAACAACATCGAGAAGTACAAGTCCTACCCGCGCCTGGTCGGCGAGACCGGCGGCAAGGACTTCGTCGTGGCCCACCCCAGCGCCGACCCGGCGGTCCTCAAGACCGCCCTGACCCGTGGCTCCTTCGAGTTCCAGGGCCAGAAGTGCTCGGCCTCCTCCCGCGCCTACGTCCCCCGCTCCATCTGGGAGAACGGCTTCAAGGAGGAGTTCGCGGCCGAGGTCGACGGCATCACCATGGGTGACGTCACCGACCTGTCGCACTTCATCGGTGCCGTCATCGACGACCGCGCGTTCGCCAAGAACAAGGCGGCCATCGACCGCGCCAAGGCCGACCCGACCTGCACGATCGTCGCGGGCGGCACGTACGACGACTCGGTGGGCTACTTCGTCCGCCCGACCGTCATCGAGTGCACCGACCCGGAGAACGAGGTCTTCACGACCGAGTACTTCGGCCCGATCCTGGCCGTCCACGTCTACGAGGACGCCGACTTCGACGCGATGCTCGAGCAGATGGAGTCCGTCTCGGCGTACGCCCTGACCGGCTCGGTCATCGCCGGTGACCGTTACGCGGCCGCCGACGCGATGGAGAAGCTCCGCTTCGCCGCGGGCAACTTCTACATCAACGACAAGTCGACCGGCGCCGTCGTCGGCCAGCAGCCCTTCGGCGGCGGCCGCGCCTCCGGCACCAACGACAAGGCCGGTGCCGCGAGCAACCTGCAGCGCTGGGTGTCGACCCGGTCGATCAAGGAGACCCTGGTCCCGCCGACCGACTACTCCTACCCGCACATGGGCTGACCCGCCCTCGGGTGAACCCCGCCGCACCCCGCCCCCGATCGGCCCGCCGGCCGACCGGGGGCGGGGTCGTTCTCCGCGCGGTGCCGTCCTACATGCCGCAGAACGGCGGGATGATGTTGGCGTGGGCGACGTAGCCGCGGGCGCCCTTGGGCAGGCCGCCGCGGCTCTTGGCCTTGAGCTCGACGTAGTCCCAGGAACCCTTCTTGCTCAGGATCCGGATCGGGTCGCCGAAGTAGAGCTGGCCCTTGACGGCGCTGGTCTTGCCGGCCTTGGTGCGCAGCCGGGTGCCGTCGGTGTAGATGGCCGCGTTGTCCGCGTTGCAGGCCTTGGCGGCCGTCACGCGGTGCGCGGCGGCGGGCGTGGCGGCCTGGGCCGGGGCGGCGGCCAGCGCGGCGGTGCCGCCGATGAGCACGGCGCTGAGTGCGAGGGATATGCGTCGCACGGGTGTTCCTCCGGTGGGTGGTTCATGCGTCGCGGCGATTGCCGCGGTGATCACCTTAGGAGCCGCCGGGAGACGGTCCCGTGGCAGGTTTGTCACGTCCCTGTCACGGCATGCGGGTGGTGGCGTGTCTCAGATAGTAGGAAGTCCGAGTAATGGTGCAGACATCCGCGGCCCGGCTGTCCTAGCGTGGAAGCAGCCGAACGTACCGCTCCATCGAGCGACGCGGTCGCGGCCCGGTGCGACGAGCGCAGGTGATCCCTGCGGCACCCGAGGCCCCCGCCCCTTCCCCGGCTGTCCGACCGCCTTCCAGGGATCCGCATCCACAGGAGACGTGACTGTCATGGCCGAAACCACCGCCCGCAGGATCCGCCGTGCCGCCCGTACGACCGACAGCGCCGAGCGCAAGGCCGACCGGATGAACGCCGCCGCCGCGCTCCAGCGTGCCCTCGACCGCCGCGACAACGGTGGCGTCACCGGTCACTGAGCCGTACGTTCTCCCGTCACCGACCGTACGTACGTTCAGCCGTCATCGGCCCGTCGTCCAGGGCGGACCACCGTGAAGTGGTCGATCCGCGCGCCGCTCTGCGCCAGCGCCGTCACCCGCAGCCGGGGGCGGCGCCCCGGCTCCGCCTCGACGGCGAGGAACGAATAGCCCGTGTAGCGCACCCGCGACCACTCCACCCGCTCGGGGCTCTTCGCCCGGCCCTTGGCCCAGAAGTAGCTCGGCACGCTGTCCAGGTCCTTCACATGGCCCTCGTAGCTGTCGGTCGCCGGGAAGTCGTACAGCGACTTCCCGGCGCCGCCGGCGGTGACGTACACGATGCCGTCGCGCGTGGGGTCCACGCTCTCGCCGATGGGCACCTCCTTGCCGACCCGGGTGCCCCGCATGGCGTCGGTGCGCTCGTAGACGTGGTTGTGGCCGTTGATGACGAGGTCCACCCGGTGCTTCTCGAACAGCGGCAGCCAGGCCGCCCGCACCCCGCCGTCCGAGGCGTGGCCGCGCGTGGTGGAGAACGCGCAGTGGTGGAAGAAGACCACCACGAAGTCGACCTCCGGCCGCCCGCGCAGCTCCCGCAGCCGCCGGTCCAGCCAGGCCGTCTGCCGCCCGCGGCTGTAACCGGTGTTGGCGCCGATCTCGTACGAGACGTCATTGGCGTCCAGCGCCACGACGGCCACATTGCCGTAGACGAAGGAGTACGCGCCCGGCGAGCGGCGCGGGTCGAAGCCGTTTCCGGGCAGCGCCCAGCGGGCGCTCTGGCCGCCGTAGCCGTTGGGGGAGTACCAGGCCTCCATGTCGTGGTTGCCCGTGGTCACCATCCACGGCACCCGCGCGGCCACCGACTCGGTCTGGGCCAGGAACTGGTCCCACACCCGGGCGTCGTAGACGTCCGTCGCCTTGCCCGCGCCGCTGTCGTCGGCGTAGCACAGGTCGCCCGCGTGCAGATGGAACGCCGGGTCCTGACCCAGGATCAGCTGGTCGTTGGCCAGGGCGTGGTAGCTCACGCCCTGGTCGCCGAAGGCGGTGAAGACGAACGGCTCGGGCCGCTCGGGCGCCGTGGCGAAGGTGCCGATCGTGGCGAGCCGGCGGGCATCGGCCGGGTCGAAGCCCTCGTGCCCGACGCCGTAGTAGTAGGTGGTGCCGGGGCGCAGGTTGTCCAGTGCCGCGTGCAGATAGACCTGGTCGACGGCCGGGAGCCTCTTCGTCAGGGCCGGGGTGTGCAGGGCGCGCTCCTCGGCGTGGATCCGCTCGCTCAGCTCCCACGGCTTGAGGCCCACCCGCACGAACGGGCGCCGGACCGCGAACGGCACCTGCCAGGAGACGCGCATCTGTGTGCGCGGGTCCGCGCCCAGGGCCAGGTGCCGGCCGAACGGCGCCACGAGCGAGCCGTCGACCCTCGCCGTGGCGGGCGAGGTCACCAGGTCGGGCGTGCCGGGCCCCTTCGTCCGCCCCCGGGCGTACGCGGCCGTACCGCCGCCCAATGTCCCGGTGCCCGCGACGGCGCCCGCCGCGGCCGCGCCCGCGCGCAGGGTGCCGCGCCGGCTCGCGCGCCGGGTAAGGAGCGCGCGCAGGTACTCGTGCTGTTCGGCCATCGTCATCCGGCTCGCCAGCCGGTCGGGGATTCCCACCCGCGGAGTGTCCATGCCGGGAAGGTGCCAGCACAGCGCGGCGGGGACACATACTTCGCCCGAACGGGGGCTGTCCGGACCCCACACGTCCGCAATATGGACGGTGCGTGTCATCCATCGGGACGAGGAGTACGGTCCGGGTTATGTCTCGCAGCATTCGCCTCGCAGTGATCCCCGGTGACGGTATCGGCCCCGAGGTCGTGGCCCAAGGCCTCAAGGTCCTGACGGCCGCGCTCCCTTCGGACGTCAAGCTGGAGACCCGGGAGTACGACCTCGGTGCCCGCCGCTGGCACGCCACCGGTGAAACCCTCACCGGCATCGAGCTGGACTCCCTCAAGCAGCACGATGCGATCCTGCTGGGCGCGATCGGGGATCCGTCCGTGCCGTCCGGGGTGCTCGAGCGGGGCCTGCTGCTCAAGCTGCGGTTCGCCTTCGACCACTACGTCAACCTGCGCCCCTCCAAGCTCTTCCCGAACACGGCCACCCCGCTCGCCGGGCGCCCGGACATCGACTTCGTCGTCGTCCGCGAGGGCACCGAGGGCCCCTACACCGGCAACGGCGGCTCGCTGCGCACCGGCACCCCCGCCGAGATCGCCACCGAGGTCAGCGTCAACACCGCCTACGGCGTCGAGCGCGTGGTCCGCGACGCCTACGAACGCGCCCAGGCCCGCCCCCGCAAGAAGCTCACCCTGGTCCACAAGAACAACGTCCTCGTGCACGCCGGTCACCTGTGGAAGAACACCTTCGACCGGGTCGGCCAGGAATACCCCGAGGTCACCACGGACTACCTGCACGTCGACGCCGCGACGATCTTCTTCGTCACCGACCCCGGCCGCTTCGACGTGATCGTCACCGACAACCTCTTCGGCGACATCCTCACCGACCTCGCCGCCGCCGTCACCGGCGGCATCGGACTGGCCGCCTCCGGCAACATCAACCCCGACGGCACGTTCCCCTCGATGTTCGAGCCCGTCCACGGCTCCGCACCCGACATCGCCGGCACCGGAAAAGCCGACCCCACCGCCACGATCCTCTCCGTCGCGCTCCTGCTGCGCCACCTCGGGCACGAGGACGAGGCGGCCCGCGTCGAGACGGCCGTCGCCGAGGACGTCACCGCCCGGGATGGCTCGTTCCGCACCACGGAACAGATCGGGGACGCGCTCGTGGCACGCGTACTCGCCGCCTCCGTAACGAACTGACCGGCCGCCGGACCACCGCGCGGCCGGATGTCACCATCGATTCCTGGCCGCGCACACGTTTTCCGGCAGGCCCTTCACGAGCGATAATCGAACGTGGGGCCGCGATATGAGGCGAAGCTCGGACGTCCTCGTACAGACCTGGACGGAATGAGCGCGGTCCGCCACACACCAAGGTGAAGGACACGCATTCATGACGACGCCCACGATCGAGCTCAAGCCCTCCTCGCACCCGCTGCCCGCCGCGGAGCGGGAGAAGATCCTGGCCGGCCCCGGCTTCGGCCGCCACTTCACCGATCACATGGTGACCATCAAGTGGACCGAGGGCCGCGGCTGGCACGACGCCGAGCTCGTCCCGTACGCGCCGCTGTCGATCGACCCGGCGAACATGACGCTCCACTACGCCCAGGAGATCTTCGAGGGTCTCAAGGCCTACCGCCGCCCCGACGGCTCGGTCGCCACCTTCCGGCCCGAGGCCAACGCCCGGCGCTTCCAGTCGTCGGCGCGCCGGCTGGCGATGCCGGAGCTGCCGGTCGAGCTGTTCATCGAGGCGTGCGACGTGCTCGTCCGCCAGGACGAGGCCTGGGTTCCCCCGCACGGCGGCGAGGAGTCCCTCTACCTGCGCCCGTTCATGATCGCCACCGAGGTCGGTCTCGGCGTGCGCCCGGCGAACGAGTACCTCTTCATCGTGATCGCCTCCCCGGCGGGCGCGTACTTCTCCGGCGGCGTCAAGCCCGTCTCCGTCTGGCTCTCCGAGAACTACGTGCGCGCCGTCCCCGGCGGCATGGGCTACGCCAAGACCGGCGGCAACTACGCGGCCTCCCTGCTCGCCCAGGCCGAGGCGGCCGACAAGGGCTGCGACCAGGTCGTCTGGCTGGACGCCCTCGAGCACAAGTGGGTCGAGGAAATGGGCGGCATGAACCTGTACTTCGTGTACGGGGCCGAGAACGGCGGGAAGCCCAGGATCGTCACCCCCGAGCTCACCGGCTCGCTGCTGGCCGGTGTTACCCGTGACTCGCTGCTCAAGCTCGCCAAGGACCTCGGCTACGAGTCCGAGGAGGGCCGCATCTCCACCGAGCAGTGGAAGCGCGACACCGAGAACGGCACCCTCACCGAGGTCTTCGCCTGCGGCACCGCCGCGGTGATCACCCCGGTCGGCTCGGTGAAGTCCGCGGGCGCCGAGTGGACGCAGGCCGACGGGCAGCCCGGCGCGGTGACCCTCGAGCTGCGCAAGGCGCTGCTGGACATCCAGACCGGTGCCGCCGAGGACGCGCACGGCTGGATGCACCCGCTGGGCTAGTCCGCGCCGCATGACGTGGACTTGCGTGCGCCCGTGCGCCCGCCGTGGAAGCGCTTCACCGGTGAACGGTGAACGCAACGCACGCAAGTCCACGTGATCGTTGCTGCCCGGACCCTTGTCCGAAACCCGCGGCTTCCGCCACCGTGATCGGCCATGGGACAGCAACAGGCACACGAGCCGCACGAGCCGAGCGATCCGCACGAGCGGGCAGGGCACTGGAAGAAGATCTGGGTCGGCTCGGCCGGCAACATGGTCGAGTGGTTCGACTGGTTCGTCTACGCCAGCTTCGCCACGTACTTCGCGGGCGCCTTCTTCCCCTCGGGGGACGACACCGCGAAGCTCATGAACACCGCCGGCCTCTTCGCCGTCGGCTTCTTCATGCGGCCCCTCGGCGGCTGGCTGCTGGGCCGTGTGGGTGACCGGCGCGGCCGCAAGGCGGCGCTCACCCTGACCGTCACCCTGATGTCCGCCTCGGCGGTGCTGATCGCCGTGGCCCCGACCTACGAGGTCGCGGGTTACGGCGGCGCGGCCGTCCTGCTCGTCGCGCGGCTGCTGCAGGGCCTGTCGGTGGGCGGCGAGTACGCGGCCAGCGCCACCTACCTCACCGAGGCCTCCGCGCCGGGGCGCCGCGGCTTCGCCTCGAGCTTCCAGTACGTGTCGATGACCGCGGGCCAGATCCTCGGCCTCGGCCTCCAGATCATCCTGCAGCGCACGCTCACCAGCGGCGAACTGCACAGCTGGGGCTGGCGCATCCCCTTCATCGTGGGCGCGCTGGGCGCGGCCGTCGTCTTCTATCTGCGGCGCAACATGCTCGAGACGGAGGCGTACGAGGAGAGCGACGCCGGTGCGGCGGAGCGGGGGACGATCCGGGCGCTGCTGCGGCACAAGCGCGAGGCGCTCCTGGTGATCGCGCTGACCATGGGCGGCACGGTCGCGTACTACACGTACACCACCTACCTGACCAAGTACCTCTCCAACAGCGCGGGCCTGCCCAAGCAGACGGCGACGCTCGTCAGCTTCTGCGCGCTGATCGTCTTCGCCTGCCTGCAGCCGCTGGCGGGGGCGCTCTCGGACCGGATCGGCCGCCGGCCGCTGCTGATCACCTTCGCCGTGGGATCGACCTTCCTGACCGTGCCGATCATGACGCTGCTGCGGCAGGCGGGATCGTTCTGGCCGGCCCTGGGGCTGTCGCTGCTGGCGCTGGTCGTCATCACCGGCTACACCTCGATCAACGCGTGCGTGAAGGCGGAGCTGTTCCCGACGGGCGTACGGTCGCTGGGCGTGGCCCTGCCGTACGCGATCGCCAACGCCCTGTTCGGCGGGACGGCTGAGTACGTGGCCCTGTGGTTCAAGAAGGGCGGCCTGGAGTCCGGCTTCTACTGGTACGTGGCGGGATGCGCGGCGGTCTCGCTGATCGTCTACCTCACGATGCGCGAGACGCGTGACATCGACCTCAAGCGGGTGGGCGGCGCTCCCGAGGGCCGTCCCGCGACGGACACGGTGCCCGCATCCTGAGACTCGTCCGCACCATGGACCGGACCTGTGCCAGGATGCCGCCATGCTCCCGTTCGCCATGATTATTGGCAGCAGGCGCGCCGGTCCGCAGTGACCGCCTCGTACCACCCCGTGCGAAGCGGACACCGTCGTCCCAGACCCGCGCGCAGACCTCTCGCACCCGCGAGAGGTTTTTGCGTTTTCGGCCCACGACGCCGAGGACGCGGAGCGAGGGATCATAGGGGGACGGTGGAACCGGTCATTCCGGTAGACCGACATCCTCACAGGAGTCAGAGCAGCAATGACGGACGCAACCGACGGCCCCCGCCCCGGCCCCCACTCCGGCCTCGACGACGGTTTCCACGTCTTCGACACCACCCTGCGCGACGGCGCGCAGCGCGAGGGCATCAACCTCACCGTCGCGGACAAGCTGACCATCGCCCGCCACCTGGACGACTTCGGCGTCGGCTTCATCGAGGGCGGCTGGCCGGGCGCCAACCCCCGCGACACCGAGTTCTTCCAGCGGGCCCGCGAGGAGATCGACTTCCGGCACGCCCAGCTCGTCGCCTTCGGCGCCACCCGCAAGGCGGGCGTACGCGCCGAGGACGACCGGCAGGTGGCCGCCCTCCTCGAGTCCGGGGCGCCCGTGGTCACGATCGTGGCCAAGTCCCACGACCGGCACGTCGAGCTGGCCCTGCGCACCACGCTCGAGGAGAACCTGGCGATGGTGCGCGACACCGTCGCCCACCTGCGCGCACGGGGCCGCCGCGTCTTCGTCGACTGCGAGCACTTCTTCGACGGCTACCGCGCCAACCCCGGCTACGCCACCGAGGTCGTGCGCACCGCCCACGAGGCCGGCGCCGATGTCGTCGTCCTGTGCGACACCAACGGCGGCATGCTCCCCGCCCAGGTCGAGGCCGTCGTACGCACCGTGCTCGCCGACACCGGCGCCCGCCTGGGCATCCACGCCCAGGACGACACCGGCTGCGCCGTCGCCAACACCCTGGCCGCAGTGGACGCCGGCGCCACCCACGTGCAGTGCACCGCCAACGGCTACGGCGAGCGCGTCGGCAACTCCAACCTCTTCCCCGTGGTGGCCGCACTCGAGATCAAGTACGACCGCCGGGTGCTGCCCCCGGGCAAGCTGGCCGAGATGACCCGCATCTCGCATGCCATCGCCGAGGTCGTCAACCTCACGCCCGCCACCCATCAGCCGTACGTGGGGCTCTCGGCCTTCGCCCACAAGGCCGGCCTGCACGCCTCCGCGATCAAGGTCGACCCGGACCTCTACCAGCACATCGACCCCGAGCGGGTCGGCAACACCATGCGGATGCTCGTCTCCGACATGGCCGGCCGGGCCTCCGTCGAACTCAAGGGCAAGGAGCTCGGCATCGACCTCGGCGGGGACCGCGAGCTGATCGGCCGCGTCGTCGAGCGGGTCAAGGAACGCGAGCTGGCGGGCTACACCTACGAGGCCGCCGACGCCTCCTTCGAGCTGCTCCTCCGCGAGGAGGTCGAGGGCAGGGCCCGCCGCTACTACCGCGTGGAGTCCTGGCGCGCGATCGTCGAGGACCGGCCCGACGGCACGCACGCCAACGAGGCGACGGTGAAGCTGTGGGCGAAGGGCGAGCGCATCGTCGCCACCGCGGAGGGCAACGGTCCGGTCAACGCCCTCGACCGGGCGCTGCGCGTGGCGCTCGAACGGATCTACCCCCAGCTGGCCGCGCTGAAGCTGACGGACTACAAGGTCCGCATCCTCGAGGGCAGCCTGGGCACCGGGTCGATCACCCGGGTGCTGGTCTCCACGAGCGACGAGCGCGGCGAGTGGTCGACGGTGGGCGTCGCGGAGAACGTCATCGCGGCGTCGTGGCAGGCACTGGACGACGCCTACGCCTACGGGCTGCGACGGGCGGGGGTCGAACCGCAGGAGTGATGGGGGCCGGAACACGGCCGGTGTCTCAGAGCCGGTTCCCCAGCCCCGCGCCGAGCAGGTCGTAGGCGCGGTCGGCATCGGCGTGGGCCTCGGGCAGGGCGTCGGCGGCGGTCCGGCCCGAGGCCAGCTTCCGCCAGTTCTCGCGGGCGAGACGGTGGTGGACCGTGATGATCTGCGCGGCCGCGAGCCGTGCCGTCAGTGCGTCGCCACCGGCCGGCTCCAGGGCCCCGGCCAGCATCTCCTCGTCCCGGTCGGCGTAGCGCACGAGGCGGGCCAGCAGGCTGGGCGTGGTGTAGAGCATGTCGTTGAACGCCCTGACGGTGGCGTTGTCGGTGAGGCCGGTGACGGGGTCGTGGGCGTCGAGGCGCTCGTGGAAGTGCGCGCGGAGCGCGTCCAGCGGCGACTGGCCGGCCGGCCTGCCGCTGACGACGCGCGCGGCCTCGCCCTGGTGGTCCGCGATGCGGTGCAGGGCCAGGTCCTCCTTGGCCGGGAAGTAGCGGAACAGCGTCGGCTTGGACACCTCTACGGCGGCCGCGACGTCGGCGACCGACACCTGGTCGAAGCCGCGCTTGAGGAACAGCTCGATGGCGGTGTCGGACAGCGCCTGGCGCGTGCGCTGCTTCTTGCGTTCCCGCAGTCCTGGTTCGTCCTCGCTCACGGGGCCACTTTAGATCACTCGGGAGGGTGGCGTTACTCGGAATCATTTGTTACTCGGTTGCATTTTCGGGGTGGCGGGTCTTTCATGGACACATGACTTCGACCGACGTGACTCCGACCGACGTGACTTCGACCGATGCGACTTCGACCGACGTGCTGATCGTGGGCGCGGGGCCCACCGGACTCACCCTCGCCTGCACGCTCGCCCGGACCGGGGCGGCCGTGCGGATCATCGACAAGTCCCCGCGGTTCCACCGGGCTTCCCGGGGCAAGGGGCTCAACCAGCGCAGCCGCGAGCTCTTCCACGACCTGGGGGTGGGGGAGCGGGCCGCGGACTCGGGCATCGAGCACATCACCCTGCGCAAGTACCGCGACGGGGTGGCGATCGCGGACACCGTCACCTTCGCCGACCGGGCCCCCACGCCGGACTCCCCCTACGCCAGCGGGCTGCTCATCCCTCAGTGGCGCACCGAACAGATCCTGCGCGACCGCCTCGCCGAGTACGGGGTCGAGGTCGAACTCGGCTGCGAGCTCACGGGGTTCACCCAGGACGCGGACGGCGTCGTCGCCACGCTCGCAGACGGGCGGCGCGTATCGGCCGGCTACCTCGTGGGGTGCGACGGCGGGCACAGCCCGGTGCGCAAGGCGCTGGGCGTGGCCTTCGAGGGGCGGACCGACGCGGAGGAGTGCATGGTGATCGGCGACGTCCGCGCCGACGGACTCGACCCCGCCTACTGGCACCAGTGGTTCGACGAGGACGCAGCGCTCATGCTGTGCCCCTTCAGGGACGATGCGCACTGGCAGTTGCAGGCCGCGCCCGAGCGCGACGCCGACGGACGGCCCGTGCCGCCGTCGCTCGAGAGCTTCCAGCGGCTGTTCGACCGGTGCGCCCGCATACCGGGGATACAGCTGTCCGACCCCACCTGGTTCTCCACCTACCGCATCAACGTCCGCATGGCGGACCGCTTCCGGGTCGGCCGGGTCTTCCTCGCCGGCGACGCGGCGCACGTCCACTCGATAGCCGGCGGGCTGGGCATGAACACCGGCATCCAGGACGCCTTCAACCTGGGCTGGAAACTGGCGCTCGTGGTCCGCGGCCTCGCCGGGCCCGGCCTGCTGGACACCTACGAGCAGGAACGGCTGCCGGTCGCGGCGTGGACGCTGAAGCTCACGAACGAGCGGCTGCGCGCGGTCGTCGAGGGCGTACGGGAGCCGGGTGTCGGCACGGAGGCGGTCATGACGGACGACATCACCACGCTCGGGGTCGGCTACGCCTGGGGCGACCTGGCGTGGGGCGGCCCGAAGGCGGGCGAACGAGCACCCGACGCACCCTGCCGCAATGCCGCCACCGGCGAGACCACCCGACTCTTCGACGTCTTCGCAGGCCCGCACTTCACCCTGCTCGGCCTGGGCACCGACAGCGCGCGCGTCCTGGCGGAGGCGGGGGAGCAGCACGCGGACCTGCTGCGCACGTTCCACGTCGACGACCACGAGGGCCACGTCAGGCACGCATACGGGCTCAAGGACGACGCGCTCGTTCTCATACGCCCCGACAACCACATCGCGCTGAGCACGAGCGCGAGCGAGGCCGGGGGCGGGGACGATGGCGCGGTGGGCGGCGCAGAGGTGATGGCCCGTCTGCGGAGCCTCGGGCGCTGACGCGGGACGGGGGTAGGGGGCGGGGGAGGGGGGAAGCCCCCGCCTCCGGAAGAGAATCGGCCGGATCTCCCCGTCAGGGGTCATTGCCACCCCGTCAGCCCCGTGCCACCGTGTGCGCCGTGTCGTTGTCCACCCCCGCCTGGACCCGTCGTGGCTTTCTCGCCGCCTCCGTCATGAGCACGTTCGGCCTGAGCGTGCCCGCCGCCCGTGCGGGCGGCGGGGCGGGCGATGACGTGGACGGGGAGTTCGCGCTCCTGCGGCAGCGCTGGCGCGGCCTCGTGCTCGGGGCCGGGTTCGACCACACCGCCGAGCCGTATGCCGCCGCCCTGCGCCGTACCGGCGAACTGGCCCGCGCGCACCGCGCCGGCATGCGGCCCGCCCCCGCCTCCCTGTGGCCCGACGCCCCCTTCGATCCGCCCGCCGGCATCACCCGGAGCTACGCCCGCCTGTTCACCATGGCCCAGGCCCACGCCCAGCCCGGCACCGGCCTCACCGGCGACGCCGGTCTCGCCGCCGACGTCCTCGCCGGGCTCGACCACCTCCACGAGCGCGTCTACCACCCCGGCACCACCCGCTACGGCAACTGGTGGGAGTGGCAGATCGGCAGCCCCCGGCTCCTCCTCGACATCCTCACCCTCCTGTACGACGCCGCCGGCGAGGCCCGGCTGGCCCGCTGTCTCGCCGCCGTCGACCACTTCGTCCCCGACTCCGCGCTCGGTGCCTACACCGGCACCAGCACGGGCGCCAACCGCGTCGACCTGTGCCGGGTCGTCGCCCTGCGCGGCGTCCTCGGCGCGGCCCCCGCCAAGGCCGCCCTCGCCCGTGACGCCCTCTCGCCCGTCCTCCCTCACGTCATCGCCGGTGACGGCCTGCACGCCGACGGCTCCTTCCTCCAGCACACGACCGTCGCCTACACCGGCACCTACGGCTGTGTGCTGCTCGACGGCCTCGCCCGGCTCTTCGCCCTGCTGCGCGGCTCCAGCTGGGATGTCACCGACCCGCGCCGGCAGATCATCCACGACAGCGTCGAACGGGCCTTCGCGCCGCTGATCCACAACGGCCTGGTGATGGACAGCGTCTCCGGGCGCGCCATCAGCCGGGGCGTGCAGACCGCCGACGCGCCGGGGCAGCCGCCGCAGGGCGACCACCAGCGCGGCCACGCGCTGATCGCCGCCATCGCCCTGCTCGCCGCGGGCGCGAGCCCGGCGGAGCGGGAGCGCTGGCACGCCGTCATCAAGGGCTGGATCGCCCGGGACACCACCAGCCCGGTCCGCACCGACCCCCGCCTCGGCGTCGCCGACCTCGCCCGCCTCGCCGCCGTCGACGCCGACCCCGTACCGGCCGCGCCCGAACCCGTGGGCCACCGGATGTTCGCCGCCATGGACCGGGCCGTGCACCGGCGCCCCGGCTGGGCCGCGAACATCGCGATGGCCTCCGACCGGATCACCCACTACGAGAACGGCAACGGCGAGAACCCGCGCGGCTGGCACACCGGCGCCGGAATGCTCTACTGGTGGGGCGCCCGCCACGGCGGCGACCAGTACGGCGACGGCTTCTGGCCCACCGTCGACCCCTACCGGCTCCCCGGCACCACGGTCTCGTCCGTCCCCCTCGCCGACAACGAGGGCGGCGGCTGGGGCGCCCCGAGACCGGCCGTGCGCTGGGTGGGCGGGACGACCGACGGTGAGTACGCGGCGATCGGGCAGCACCTGAAGGGCCTCGGCTCCACGCTCGAGGCCCACAAGTCGTGGTTCTGCGCGGCGGACGCGATCGTCTGCCTCGGCGCCGGGATCACCGCACGGGACGGCGCCGAGACCGAGACGATCGTCGACAACCGCAATCTGGGCGCCCACGGCACGGCCGCCCTCACCGTCGACGGCGAGCCGCAGCCGGCCGGCGAGGGCTGGTCCCGGTACTGGGAGAGCGCCCACTGGGCCCACCTGGCCGGGCACGGCGGCTACGTCTTCCCCGGCGGCGCCGAGCTCGAGGCCCTGCGGGAGACCCGCACCGGATCCTGGCGGGACATCAACGCCGGCGGCTCGCCCGCCCCCGTCACCCGCCGCTACCTCACCCTGTGGCACCCCCACGGCCCGGACCCCGACGACGCGTCGTACGCCTACCTGCTGATGCCCGGCGCCACCCCGCGCGCCCTGGCCGCCCGCGCCGCCGACCCCGGCTGGCTCACCGTCCTCGCCAATACCCGCGACCGCCAGGCCGTCCGCATCCCCTCGCTCGGCCTGACCGCCGCCAACTTCTGGCGCCCCGGCACGGCCGGCCGCCTCACCGTCACCGCCCCCGCCTCCGTGCTCCTGCGCCACCACGGCCGCTCGGCCACCCTCCACCTCGCCGAGCCCCCACGCACCGGTGTCCCCTTCGAGGTCACTTGGGACCGCCCTGTGGCGCGCGTCACAGCGCACGACGCCTCGGTGCGGGTGCTGGCCACCACCCCCGCCCTGCGCCTGAGCGTCTCGCCGGGCACGGCCTGCGCGACGCACCGCTGCAGCGTGGAGCCGGTGCGACGATCCGCCGGTGCCGGCCCGTCCCGCCCCCGTCCCCCGGATGGAGGTACCTGGTCAAGCCATATATATGACCGCTTGGACCGTCCGTATTTGTGGGGTGCCAACAGCGTGGGACCACCGCTCGAACGCTGAGAACTGATAAGGGTGCAGTGCACTTCTGTCCCGCCTGCCCACGAAATCGCGCACTACGTTGTACGGAACCGACATGATGTTCCGTGGCCCCCGCCGCGTACCGTCTATCCATGAGCAATCTCGAAGGTGCGCCCGTAGAGGCGAGTGACGTCCGTGGGCGCGTCGCCGAGCTGCATGCCATTCGCGAGCAGGTTCGGCGTGGTCCGAGTGAGCGGGCTACCCAGGCCCAGAAGGCCAAGGGAAAGCTGACCGCTCGTGAGCG